>NZ_DF968078.1:0-29775 GCF_001047135.2 Fructobacillus tropaeoli
TTTTTGTTCCATAAAAGTTCCTTCCCAAATAAAAAAGTAGAGAAAGCTCTACTTTTCTCTACCTTTCTCTACTTTTTCACTTTGCTTCATTCGTGCTATAATAAAGGCATTGAAAAAGGAGCAGTTGCTGGACACAACTACTCCTCCTAGCGAACCCGTTAAGCGGTGGCTAGCCTAAGTTAATGTTTAATAACCATCATCAGCTCGTCAAAGTTGAGATGGTTATTTTTTTTGACTTAATTTAATAAGTTCAATCACAATGCCGATAAACGTTAGAATAAACATTCCAAACGCGAACAACAATGTTAAGACATCCTTGTCGGCGACTTCACAATTTGTTCCGCATGCCGGCTCCTCTTACCTACTTAATTGAGGACCCTGACTGTGCCCTCTGTCTTGCCCCCTTAGTTTTTGATTTTCTATTTGCAGTTGTTGGTTCTTTTTGTTTGCTAAATGTAGCTGCGCTATCAACTCTTTTTTATCTTGCTTCAGCGCAACAATCTCTTGCTTCAAAGACGCTACTTTAGCCATTTGAGCATCTTTTTGGTCTTTCGTGTTGATTAAGTATTTTTGTAAATTAGCGACAGCATCATAAGCTGTCTGATCGTTAGCTTGAATTTGTTTCCGTAAAAACGCTTCCTCGTCAACAGATTTCCGCATGGCACCAACACTATTGGCTAAGTCAAGAAATCCGACATTTTGTTGCTCACGAAATTGATTCTGCTGATTTAAGATTTTTTCGTGCGCATTTTCGACGGTTCCATTCTGTGTGGAAATGGTTTCTAACTGCTTAGCCAAGCTTTTATTGTCACGATACATTTTGTAAAATGTACCAGCAATCGCCGCCAAAGATGCTAAAATACCACCGAGTTCTGTCCAAGTCATAATACTATAGGTGCCAATCATTTGTAGTCTCCCTTGATGATACTTGTTCTTTTGATGAAATGATCTATTTGGGATTCATTGCTTCACTAAGTACTGGGTCCTTATTTTGCCTTCCCAAATAAAAAAGTAGAGAAAGCTCTACTTTTCTCTACTTTTTCACTTTGCTGTATTCGTGCTATAATAAGGGTATTAAAAAAAGGAGCAGTTGCTGGACACAACTACTCCTCCTAGCGAACCCGTTAAACGGTGGCTAGCCTTTATAATTACTGATAAATAACTATCTCAGACCGGCGAAAGTAGAGATGGTTATTTTTTTTGACTTAATTTAATTAGGTCAATGACAATACCAATCAACGCTAGAATAAACATTCCAAACGTTAATAGTAAGGTCAAGACGTCCTTGGTAGACATCTGGCATCTCCTTTCCTAGAATGTGGGGATTGGGTCATTACACCATACGCACCACCTCCAATCGAGGATAGCCACCATCTTCACTTGTTCACTATGAGTATTATGATAACATGCCACTCTGCTTGTTTTTCATTCCTGCACGTCTTCAATTAATCGTAAGGGTTCAGGATACAAGTAATTGGGTTTGATGTCATGTCTTCGCCGTGATTGCGGATAAGCTTCTTGTAGTTTACGCAAAACTTCAGCTTTGCTTTTTCCGACGATGAAAAGTTGATTGGAATAATAACCAACCGCTGCTGTATTGCCCATTAAAGGCCTCCTTATCAATAGTTCGTTTAAAAAAAGTAGAGAAATCTCTACTTTTCTCTACTTTTCTCTACTTTTTATTATTTAATTTAAGCGTGCGCATAATTTGATTGGACTAGAGTGCGCAACAGAAACTTTGTATCGACTTTAAACGGCGATTCGAGGAAATTAAAGAATTGTTTTTCTTCTTGAGGACTTAATTCATTCATCAACATACGATCTAACTCTCGATTCAACGCTTTTCGCACTAAAATGTCATTGGTTGCTACTTTAATAAATTCTTGGAAATTTTTTCGAACTTCTTGTCCCGTTGTCTTCTCTGGATTCATCTGTAATAACTTTTTGTAAGCAATCACAGTTTCTTCTTTAGAAAAAATAGTCAGTGTTTGTTGTAAGTTCCTTAACCAGTCATTTCGTAAAATAATATTTAACACCGCATCAGATACAAAAGGTGACTTGGGATGCTTCGAAATATAACGAGCGAATGATTTTAAATCTTTCGCTTGATCGGCAGTTAATTCATATTCATCGACGACCTTCTTATCTGCCATGCTTGAGAGATGAATAAGTTCTTCTCGTAAATCTTTCTGAATGAAATTTTCTTCTCTTTTTCTCCGATCTGCGCGATTATAAAAAAAGACAATCTTAAATATTTGACGACTAATCAAAAAATCGCCAGTAAAAATATAAATATAAAACCAGATTGTCATAGGTAGCAATAAAATAACTATTGGGATAGTTAGTAATAACATTTTCTCTACTTTTCTCTACTTTTACAAGATAGTTCAATATATAAAGATGAAAGTTGAAGTATTTAAAAGTACTTTTACCTTTAAACGAAAATTAGCGCACTCAGCAACACAATCAAAAGTGCCATCAGAAAATGAAAACGCTTATGATTCAATAAAATGGCGATATATTCACGAATCAACGCATTTGGAAGGAAATAGGAAGATGTTTTCGATCCAATACCGTTAATATTTAGACCAACTAAGCGGGCATATCCGGCAGCACGAAAAACATGATAATCACTTGTTGTAAAAATCCCCTTTTTAAGGTTAAATCCTCGCTCTTCCAATAATTCTTTTGAAAAAAGCATATTTTCAAAGGTATTTTTTGACTTATCATCAACTAAGATTTGGTCAGCAGGCGCACCATGTTCAACAGCATATTTCTTCATAGCAATTCCCTCTGGGAGTTTCTCATCACCTCCCTGGCCACCAGACATGACAAGGGTAACCTCTTTACCTGTTTTTTTCAGTTCTGCCTTTTGAAAATCAATTGCAAGTTGTATTCGTGAGCCGAGCAAAGGGGATACCTTGGTCCCGTCAATCAAACCCGATCCTAATACTATAACGTATTCCTGATCATACTTGGGACGAAAAAGTTTAGTAATAACAAAAGACATTAAAAATGTCAACACCCAGAAAAGTAAATAACGCACAAAAAAAGTCGAAACATTTTGTAGAAACGTAATCGTTTTCGAATGAGGCCACCAATGGTTTAACAAGTGAAAGCCAACCGGAACAATTATCAATAGAAATCCGATAATTAATGTTAAGACATTGCCTAATGAATGACTTTCACGTCGCCAAACAACCAAGCCGTTAAAGATAAATAGATAAGCCGATATTGCTGTAAGTAAGATGATTGGTATCGCAATAATGACTACGAGAACGAAGTATCCCCTTAGAAGCATCGGCTGATTGAGAAACATCAAAATCAATGTCAAAGTTATAAAATAGGAAAGAATGGTAAAATTAGCCACAATTCCACAAAGCAATCGGTAACGATTTTTTTTTACCAAAAGATAGAGAGCATAAGTTAGGAATCCTGTTAAAATCAACGATAAAACTAATGGAATGGCCAGTAAACTAAATAGACGAGACATAAATAACTCCTTACTTTTTATAGATTAATTATAAGATACTTGAAATAAAATAATAATGCGACTGCTTTATATTTATGTAAAAAATATTTTCCTTTTCAGTAAAACGCTACTCCGAAAATTCATTATTCCAAAAACTCACTCCCTTGCCCGATGTTTCTTTTTCTTTCTTTTTTGGCCATCTGCATTGCTCCGATCATGAATTATGTTGCTAATTAATTAACAAACAGAAATCTCACATAAATCTATTATAGCGGTTAAACGAAGAATGACTCAACTAAAGACATTGGTTACCGGTGAAACCGTCTTTTTTCCAAAATAGGTTTCACTCCCTTTAAAAAGAGTTCACTGTCAGGGCCGGGTGAATTTTCGAATGGAATCGTTCCTTTTTTACTATTTGACTGGTACGGTTAAAAGGACCAAATTCCAGTAATAGAATAAAACCGGTTAATAATATCTCTTTTCTATCCCTCTTCTTCCTTTTCAGCAAAATAATCTTGTAACCGCAAAATTGACTGATAGTACCAAGCTGTACAGTCTCTAAATCTGCATCATCTAATATTAATTCCGAGTGGTGCAATCCTGAATTGCCTCCGATACCAATTTCTGCAAACATAATGGTAAATTTACTCGTATAAAAAGCAAAATCTTCATCATCGGATGATGACGAAAAGTTCACCAAATTAGCATAGTACTGAATATTCTCGGCCAGAATGTCCGTCTAAATTGAACTATTTTCTAGCACTGGTGATCCCGTAATCCACTCAATTTCTGCTGAAATACCGTATGTTACAGAACGCCCCACATGGTGCACATCTTTGTATTAAATAACGTTTTCTTCATAATGCACCTATTATATTTTAAACATACATATCACTTTTTTAAATTGAGTCAATACTCTCAAATTAAATACATTACGGGTGGATCGTACACAATATTTTATACTAGCCTATATTTAGTGACACCATGTATTAGAACACAGAATTGCAAAAAATATTTTTTAATATTTTATCTAGATTCTCTATTTAATATTATAAATCCAGTTTAACTCATCACCCATTTAATACATTACATCGTCAAAAATATTTTGACCATCTTAATTGAATTGATTGCTGATATGGTAACATTATTGTAAGTGTTTACATACATTATTCATAATCTAAATAACTTGTTGTATTAAAAATAACCCATAAATTAAAAAACTTTCCAAATTAAGGAAAGTTTCTTTACAAGCTAATCATTATAACTTAGTAACTGAATACTCATAAAATTGTCAACTTCATTCTAAAACCGAAAAAATGGCATCAGTTCTTTCTATCAGTTTGAATCCGTTGCACCAAGGCTGGAGCATGTTTTCGTGGCCAAAAAACATAAATAATTAATCCTATTTTGAGATAATTTAGTACCATCAAAGCCATAGATTCAAAGCGGCCATCTTGAATTTGAGACATGTCATTAGCTGTTCGCATGTAATCGGTTGCAAAATGCAAAGCAATCGGATACCAAAGGCTTCCAGTCTGAACATATAAAGCACTGTATGCAAGACCACCAAAAAAAGATAAAACAATCTGAACTAGAACATACTGCAAAGATGCATGAGACAAATTAGTAAGATGTAACAATGCAAAAATTAAGTTAGAAATAGCCACAGCTTCCATCAACTTGCGATAAGAGTATCCATTACGCGATGTATAGTCGAGAAATCTTCCTAACAAAACACCCCGTGTTAAGAACTCTTCAGAAAATCCCCCCATCACACCAGTGGCCAAACTGATAATTAGATCAGGTGTTTTAAAGAATGGCAAAGCCATTGCAATTATCAAAAGCCAAAATGCATAGTCCCATATAGTAAATGATCTATGCATATAAAAAGATTGTTTAGTAATCCAATGATTTAAAAGAATCACCACAAATAATTCACTTATTTTAAACAAAAAATTCGCTTCAAATTGAGTTAAATTAAAGTGATAATATAAAGCATTCAGAGCTTGATAAACACCTAATTGAGTAATTAATAATTCCAGTACTAAAAATAATGCAACTGGAATAATCAAACCAGTTAAAGTATTTTTCCGTGTCATTTTCATCATCCTTTTTAATCTAATATTTTACTACTCTATCATGTCATGAAGTAAATATCCTGTCAATATCATAAAAAAAGGTTAAATCTAATTTTATAGTTGATTTTTGAGGACATTAATCCAAACAATTTCGATGGTTAGAAGTAACACATAAAAGTTTCTTACTCTTTGTATAAAACAATAATTAGAATCGGAAAACTTCTTATTAGAAAGTCCAAAGAAGATGATCAATAGAATCCAATACTGCCTTGTAGCCTTATACAATGAATCAACACAGACTAAACACCATTCTCATTGTTTCACGAAAACGTTACTAGAATCGGATTAACTTCAAATTGAGTAATAAAATACTAACGATGTAAAATAAAAGTTCTGTCGCACAAAACAATAGCTGGTTCAAAAAATCTAATCATTATGATGTTTGGCCATCAGTAATTGCCTGATGCTAAGACCTTTCATTTGTTAATCAGGTAGAGCATGGAAACTTTACAAAATCTGCATTACCAGATATCTGGCGATGCTTACTTTTCTTTTTTCCATTTCATTTCCCCAATCATGAACAACATTGTTTTTTAATCAATAACTCCAACCTCAAACTTAACATTATGATAATGTTAGACGAATGATGATCCAAATAAAAAAGAAGTCAAAACTCGGGACGAGTTTGACTTCTATCAGACAGAATCGCTGATTTACGGCAATCACACCCAGTTATTGTGGCATGACCCAATAGCTATCATCATTATGTTTCTTCAGATAATTAATAAATTCTTTTGATTCGTAGGCCCTTTGGACAGCCTTTGCCCACTTAGTTTTGGCATTCTTTTTTGTCGTGGTTGCTACCAAATAATAGTCACTTTGAATCTTTTCAGCGACCATCATCTTCTTTGATGAAATCTTAGCATTGTAGGCCACAGAACCAGGAAGAATTACGTAACTAAAGTCTCCAGTTACTCGCGGAATTGTTGATGAATCAATTTCCTTAAAATTCAAATTATACTTATTTTCAACAATATCATTTTTAGTTGCCGTAATTGGATTGACACCGGAACGAAGCTTAATCCAGCCTGCTTTTTCCAGTAATTGGTAAGCTCGTGCCGTATTGGACGGATCATTTGGAACCGCGATCGTATCGCCATCACTAACGGCCTTTAAGGAGTGTTTTTGTGCGGGGTAGAGTCCCATTGGAACTGTTGGAATCTTGGTTAATGCCGTCAACTGGCCATTCTTTTCTTTATTAAAATTATTCAAATAAGCAGTGTGTTGATCAACATTTAAATCAACTTGCCCCTCGCTAAGGGCAATGTCAGCATTTAATAAGTTAGTAAATGACTTATTTTCGACCTGATAACCCTCTTTTTCCAAAATGGGCCTTACTCCCTTTAAAAAGAGCTCCTGTAAGGACCAGGTGAACTGGCTAAGGTAATGATGTTTCCCTTTTTACTATTAGACTGCTGCGGATAAAAGGACCAAATTCCAGCAAGCGCAATCAAAATAAAAATTAAACCGGTTAACCAATATTTTTTCTGCATATTTCTTCTCCCTTTTCAATAAAGTAGTCGTGTAACCGTAAAACAGACTGATAATACCAGGTGATGGCAGTCTCTAACCCGGCATCGTCTAAGACTAAATCAGATTAGTGCAAGCCTGAGTTACCACCACTACCAATCTCTGCAAACACGCTGGGGACTTTACTCGCATAAAAAGCAAAGTCTTCACCGCCAGCTGATGGCGGAAAGTTCACTAAATTAGCATGATGCTGGATATTTTCGGCCAAAATGTCTGTCAAGATTGGATCATTTGCAAGCACTGGCGGACCAGGAACCCACTCAATGTCCGCTGAAACACCGTATGTTGCTGCTTGACCATTGATAATCTGGTAAAACTTCTCTTTGGCCCGTTCACGATCATGGTCCCCAAAAGTACGAATTGTTCCTTCAAACCAGGTACTATCCGGAATAACATTCCATGTTTGCCCTCCTTTAACATGGGTAACCGATAAAACGCTTTGTCGGTAAGGGTCAAGAGAACGACTAACAATACTTTGTAAGGCCGTGACGATACTAGCTAAGGCTAAAATGGGGTCAATATTTTCATGGGGCTTGGCAGCATGACCACCAACACCCGTTAATTTGACTGCGAATTGGTCAACAGCCGCATTACGACCGCCATTAGCCACACTGATTTGACCAACGGGTAAATTCGGATGATTGTGATAACCAACAATCACGTCCACGTCTGCCAAACCACCACTAGCAATCACCTGCTCTGCGCCAACATGGGTTTCCTCTGCCGGTTGAAAAATTAGTCGTACTTTGACCGTTAATTGACCGGCTTTTTCTTTAATCCTTTCAGCGGCCCCCAGCAAAGAAGTAAGGTGAAAATCATGACCACAGGCATGCATGACATTGGCTTGCTCAGAAGAAAAGTCTAAATTTGTTTGTTCTTGAATCGGTGGGCATCAATATCGGCCCGTAAAGCGACTGTGTGTGAAGCTCCTTCTGGACCAATTTCTGCAATCACACCGGTCTGTAAGGCCTTTGGCGTAATAATAGTGTAACCTAAATCGGCTAGGTAAGCCTTAATTAATGCTGTTGTCTGATATTCTTGACTGGAAAGTTCTGGATGCTGATGAAAGTAGTGGCGAATGTCACTCAAATCAGTCATCGTTTCAGTTGCAGTGGTTAATTTCATTCATCAATGCCCCTTTTTAAAACAAAGAAAAAAGGACTAGTCTCCACCATTTCTGATAGACACTAGTCCTCACATAAAGAACTAAAGTTGTTACGATAACAATGCTGTCCAAATCAAATGATGGTTCTCAAATATAGAACATAACGTTCGACAATCAATGAGAACCAAACACAAGATTAAGTACCCATTTATTGTTTTGACATTCGAGAACAGCACATTTTCATCATCATTATCTTCCATCTTTTTCTAATATTAATTTAATAATAACACTGAATTTTAATTTGTCATTTTTTTAAATCATTTTTAGTTTTACCAGTTCGAACGACCTGCTCGTACGATTAACCGTCTAACCAATCAAGCTAAGGAACGCATCCAACATTTTATTTTTTTGAAAATGATGGACTACCAACTGGCTGCTTCTTAGCTGACACAGCTAGTTGATCAGCGCCAACTAGCTTTTGAGAATATTGAAGTGATTTAGACAATTAAACAGAAAACTTTACATATGAAGCTCATTTATCAATTTAAAATGATTTTATCCATCTTTTTAGAAATTAAAGCGTTGATTGTCAAAGAATAATTAAAATTAAATGACTGCGGTTGTCTGTCCTAATATTTTCATCGAACTTAAATAATCAGCGACAAAACAATCCAAATTGCTCGTCAACAAGTGGAAGTCTCTTCCCATATTGTGAGCAACTTTTTTAGTGTCAATAAAGCCATTTTTCAAATAAAAATGATAGCGAGCTTCACGTTGCTGCCTATTATCAGCATCCTCAAGCGTACTTTCAGATTCAAGAATAACCCCCCTGTGGATAGCATTCTTTTAAAGCTGATAGTGTTTTACCACCAATTCTCTGACCACGAATTGATTGATCAACAGCTAAATAAAGCACAAAAGCTTTATCCTTTAAATCAATCAAATAAGCGATTCCTACGTTTTGTTTGCCATCAACAAGGACCATCATTTTGATTTGATCATGATCAACTGATTTTTACTTGAGTTCTTTAAAAGGAATTTGTTCGCTTACAGGAAATGCCTCACGATAGATTGCTTGCCAGTAATCACGATTGGTCTGATTTAACGGAATAAATCGCACATTGTTGCCTTTACTTCCATTTTATAAGTCAACTTATAAAAAAAACAAAAACTGATCTTAAGGATTACATAAAATTAGAATAGCATGATTCCCTGCCATCGTCAAACCCATCAAAAAGCCACTCTCCTTAAAACTAAACTAAGGGAGTAGCTGAATGAAAATCTGCATATCACAGACGAATTACAAAGTACGATTAACGTAACACTGGTGAATTATTCACATCAAGCAATTCAAATGGCTTTCGATCATAGATATCCATTTCGTATGGCAGATAATATCGTTGACCATCAATGGTCACGCTCGAACCGTGAAAGAGCTGCTTGTACAATGGTGGTTGCCGATACAAAATCAGTGGCCGCTTGGTTTTGGTGTCATCCCGGTGAATAAAAATCTCAACATTCTGGTTGGCCGCAAAACGTTTTTCCAAGGTATAGTGGCCATTTCTGGGTATCAATTGTTGTCCGGTACTAAGCGAAACCCTTTGACCAGGTTCGGGACGGATATTGACTTTTAAAACATTAACTGTCTCTGGCACTGGCAATGAAAAACGTAGTTCTACTGGTGCCTTGACCGGTTGCAGGATTTCTAAGCGAATTGGATATTCCATGTTCCCGTAAGCAATTCCAGGAATACTTTTTGCTGAAGAAAGTGTCAATTCTAAGAACAGGATGCTCGCAATAGGCCAAACTAGGAGTTTTGTCCAATTAACGTTTACTTGTAACTGAACGATTTTCAATGCGGGCAGGCGCTGAACGCCCCCCACCATGCCAATCAGGGTTATTACGGGGTAAAGCATTGGCAAAAAATAGCGTGGTTCAACTTCCCAAATAAAAGTATGAAAGATGGTCAAACCAATGGCTGCCAGTCCGATTAGGTAAGTAAAGGCTCTTTGATTTGTTGTAATTGGTTGATTCTCATAGGGTTGCCAAACTTTAATTAAGAGCTGGCCTCCTACCAATAAGACGGTGGTCGTAGCAATGATGGTAAAAAATGTCGTTAGCATCACCTGATGGTGAAGATAATATCCCGGCGCCTGATCATAACCACTGGCATACCGACCAAAGCCAAAGAGTGGGGTTCCAAGCAAAGTCTGAGACTTATCCAAAGCTAATTTGAACCAACCGGCAAGACCAAGCATTTGTAGTCGATCTTTGATAGAATCCATCGTTAAATAGGTTTTCTTTTCGAGCTTGCGCTCAATGTCAAGACTCTCGTCATTGAAATCGTAAGCACCCTTACCACTCGAACCAAGTGGGTTTAATCCCATATTGATCCAATGAGTTGCCGGTAAGGCAATTTTCTTCTGTGCACTTTGGCTGTAGCCGTTTGAGCTAGCAATCGACTTTGTCGCCACTGTTGCCGTGATAACCCCCAAAGTTAGAGAAAAGGCAATCACCACCACCCGCCATCTTTCGGGCATCTTCAAGAAAAAAGTCATGAAAATCAGAACCACCACCGCTGGCAGTAAGATGACCATATTGGGCTTAATGGCGTATAGCAAAGCATAAACCATGATCGTGGCCAGATTGGCCCCCACTACTACCAGCCTTCTTTGACTGGTGAGTCCAACAGCTACCAAATAAAAGACAACCGTGGTACAAGAGATGGCCCAGGTATCCGTATAGGTCACCATATTGGGGTAAAGGTACATCACTGGGTAAAAAAGTAAGATGACAGCCGTCAAGGCAATCGCTCGGATATTTTTACTTAAGCGCCAGCTCGTTAGCAAGGTGAAAATTGTCACCATGGCTAACAAGAAAAAGTTCATCAGCCGCAATGCCAATTGAATGGAAAGACCAACTGACTGGGCGAAGACCATGACCTTACTAATTAAAACAGTAAAGAAAACGAGGTTGGGATAAACGTAAAAGTATTCCTGACTCCCGTCAAAATTGCTATGCCAATTCTGATTGCCATGTAAGAGTTCGGTTGCCTTAATTTGAACGTTCAATGGATCTGAAACATCATTAATCTGAAAATGAAGGGCAACATAAAGCAATAATAAGAGGTTGAGGGCGATACATAGGACCGTAACAGTCAACAGAAATACTGGTTTTTTAACAAAATCAAGACGCGTAATCGCTGAATAGCCGGTCATCAAGGCCGGAATCAACAGCAAAATAGCAATCAGATTTTCAAGGTGCTGGTTCAATGCCTGATTTAACAGTAACAATACGATAAAAGCAGAAAAAGCAATTTGAAAGCCACGCTTAATAAACATCAATTTCCCCCAAATTCTCGCCTCTTTAAAAGGCGGAGTTCTTAACTAGATTATAGCATTTTTCCGTTAACCAACTGCTTGTAAGGCTAAATTCTGTTTTTTAAATTTTGTTAAATTAGTTCTTAGTGCTAACCGCCAAATTGTTACTATGTTAAGATAATACTAATGAGCACGTATTAAATAGCGATGTTCTGACATCGCCTAATGACTTAGTACATATTAGAGAGGCTGAATCATGAAAAAGAACGAAAAAGTACAGGCAAACGATGCGCTCTGGTGCCTGGTTGATCACCGTGAATACGATTTGATCGATGGTAATTTTATCCATGAACTGGATCCCTATATCGCAACACTGATTCAAAAAGATTATCCGAAGGTTGCCAACAATAGCTTTATTTGTAGTGAACACCTTGTGCGTTACCGGCTCCAAAAAATGGATAAGATGATTCGCGAGGATTCACACAAAAACCGGCAAATCAACGAACGGATGACGCGACTAATGTCCAAGGACAGTTATCGCGTGATTGATGTTGAAAAACAATTGGAAACAACTTTGACGTTTGGTCAAAAAGTAGCCGATGCCGTTGCCCGCTTTGGTGGTTCATGGCCTTTTGTGATTACCTTTATTGGCATCATTATTGTCTGGATTTTCATTAACTCCGTTCACCTCTTTGGCCTCCACTTCGATCCATTCCCATTCATCCTTTTAAACCTCTTCTTGAGTATCATCGCGGCCATCCAGGCGCCTTTAATCATGATGAGCCAGAACCGGTCAAGTACCTATGACCGAATGGAATCAAAAAACGATTACCACGTTAACTTGAAATCCGAAGAGGAAATCAGAATTCTCCACTCAAAAATTGATCACCTTATCCAGCAAGATCAACCGAATAATATGCAAATTCAAAAAATGCAAATGGAGATGCTTGCGTCGATTAATAACCAGCTAACAGAGGTCCGCAAACAACAAAAAGACGAAAAATTATAAGTTCACTTATCAAAAAGAGACTCACTTAACAATTCTTAAGTGAGTCTCTTTTTTTAATTAGTAAAAAAAACTTTTGAAGCGTCGAATTGCTTTTGTCAAATCTTGTTCTGATTTGGCATAAGACAAACGCAAGTAACCGGGCATCCCAAAGCCCTCGCCAGATGGTACGGCGACGAGTTGCTCCTTCAATAGTGCCATTGAAACCTCATTGGTATTTTGGTAACTGTGTTCTTTCATAAAATCAGGGTTAACTTTAAAGAAAATATAAAACGACCCCTCGGGTTTAAAGGGAATACTAATATTTGAAATATTCAGCATTGCCGTGTACATATAGTTCAGGCGGTTTTCAAATGTCGTCTTCATCTTTGCCACACTGTCTTGGGGACCATTCAAGGCCTCGATAGCAGCATACTGAGCAGCGACGGTCGGATTTGACGTCAAATGTCCCAAAATTTTATTCATTGCTTGAATAATTTCACTATCCGCCAGGGCCCAACCAATCCGCCAACCAGTCATGGCATAGGCCTTGGAAACACCATTAATTACAATCACTTGGCTATTTTTGAGATCCGCCAGTTCGAGAACCGAATGGAATTGTGTCTGACCATAAACAAGTTTTCCATAAATTTCATCTACCAACAGGTAGATGTCATGCTCTTTCGTCCAGTCAACGATTGCCTGGAGTTCATCAGCGGTGTAAACCGCCCCACTTGGATTATTTGGTGTATTCAAAATTAACAGCTTTGGCCTTTGTTCTAATTGTTCCAACTGTTCAATCGTAATCTTAAAATCAGAATCCTCTGTTTGCACCACCTGCATGCTACCACCGGCCAGTTTTATCTGTTCCGAATAACTAACCCAGAACGGTGCTGGGGTCACAACTGAATCACCAGGATTAATTAAAACCTGCATCAAAGTGAACAGTGCTAATTTTGCACCCGTTGTCACGGCGATTTGGTCAGCAGCAACGGTCACATCGTAATCTTCTTTTACCCGATTGGCAATTGCTGTTTTTAACTCGCTTAAGCCACTAGTAGCTGTATAAAAATCAGTCTGATGACTATTAATCGCCTGAATGGCCGCTTCACTAATATTATCGGGTGTCTGGAAGTCCAGCTCCCCCTGGCTAAGGTTAACAACATCCTCTCCAGCTGCGATCATTTCTTTAGCGGTTTTTCCCATCGCTAATGTTGGTGATGCGGCGATTTTACTGACACGGTTGGCTAACATTTTTTCTCCTTTTTACTGCTGTTGGTACAGCATCCTAATTCTTTCGGCCATCATTCGACTGGGAGTCACTAAATGCCACAAGTGCGCGTGATAGATTTCGTCGGTGGCATTGGCTTGGATTCGTAATTGTTCCCAGGCAGCTTCCAGTGAAACCTGTCGGAACTGCAAGGCCTTTTTAACGGGCCACTGGGGTAACACGCCTAAATCAGCAGCAATCACCTTGGCAATCACTGGGTAGCCACCGTGAGACGCACGATCGGCAAGTAAAATAATTAATTTTCCATCACGGGAAACTTGGATACCGCCATTCAAATTAGCTCCTGACAGCAAATTTTCTGATTTAAACGAGAGCTCCGGGCCCGCGATTCGGTAACCCATTCGATTAATATGCTGCCCAAGCTGGTATGGCGTCGTTACAAATTTACGCCATTCTTTTTGATCAAACCACTCCTGCTCTGGTCCAGGGACAACATCAAGACTGTCTTGCTGAAGAAAACTCGAGGGAATATCGATTTTCGTTTTAGTTAACCGGCTATCAATCTGCTCGATTTGTTGATAATCGGCAATACAAATGCGATCCCCCTTGGCTAACTGGCGACCATGAAAACCACCTAAATTAACGGAAATACTTGTTGATTGTGAACCTAAAATGCTTGGGACCTGGACACCACCAGCGACCGCTAGATAGGCAAATCGCCCCTCCAATAAGTGGCGAAAATTCAAAATATCTCCTTTTTGAACGTAGAAGGGACGGTCTTGCATAATTGCTTCACCATTCAACGTTGGCTCTACTCGGGCACCGGTAATTGCCACCACCGTTGGGGCGGTGAATTCTACTACACCACCAGTTATCGCAAACTCGACACTAGCCTTATTTTCACTCGGATAGTTACCAACAAGGGCATTCCCATATTCGTAAGCATAGGCGTCCATCGCACCGGAGTTTAAAAAACCTTCGCCCTGGTGACCAATCCGTCCTTTATCTGGGACGGTTGCTAAAATACCGGGATCAACCATAATCATTTTATTCATTGGTCTTCTCCTTTGAAAAATAATCGTTCACGCTCACATTTTTTAGTTGGCGAAATTTTTACTCATCGATTGGTAAAAACTTGATGGCGTCGCCTGCATGAAAGATAACCGTGGGCTGCTGTGAATCAAACATCTTCAAGGGGGTTTGCCCAATGATTTGCCAGCCACCCGGTGAAGTTACTGGATAATAGCCAGTCTGTTCGCCACCAATGGCAATCGATCCGGCAGGAATTTCTAACCTAGGTGTTGCTTTGCGGGCCGTGTGTAACGGTGGATCAAGACCACCCAAGAATGAAAAGCCAGGTAGAAAACCAAGCATATAGATTCGGTACTCACGATTGGCGTGCAGGTCAATCACCTCATCGATTGATAGGTCGTGAATGCCAGCCACTTCCTTTAAATCAAGGCCAACTTTTTCGTTGTAAAGTACTGGAATTTCAAAGACTGATGTGGTGCGAACCGACTGATTTTGCGTCTTTAACATCAGCTCATGCGCTAAAATTTCCTTAAAATTGTCTAAGTCGATGACCAAGGGATCAAACATAAAACTAACTTCACGATAAGCCGGCACGATATCCAAAATACCCGGAATATGCAGTGCTTCAATCCTTCTAGCGATGCTTAAGATACGTTCACTTACCTCTTCAGACATGACGTTAGGAAATTCCAAATTAATACAGGTATCACCTGCCATTTTCATTTTGGGTTCCATGCGGCCTCCTTTTAAAATGTTATGATTAGCGTTTCAACACCGGAAAAGGTCATGAAAGCGACTACAATCCAACCAAGAACACTTAGCAAGATTGGATGCTTATATGCCATACCCATAATTTTCGTTTTGCTGGCACCAATCAAAAGAATACCCAAGGCGACTGGTAAAATCAGGCCATTAACGGCCCCCACAATCACGAGAATTTGGGCTGGCTTACCAATCAAATAGAAGAACAATGTTGACAGGACGATAAAGGCAAGCACCAAGTTTGGTCGTGCCTTTTCAAATTTTTGATTACCAGCGGCATCATTTGAATAGTTCAGGAATGAAACGGAAGTGAAGGTTGATCCCAGAATCGACGTCATGCCGGCTGCAAACAGCAATAGGCCAAAAAACTTAAAGCCAAAATTACCGGCAGCGATTTTAAAGATATCAGCTGCGGGGTTCAGCGCATTCAACTTATGACCAGCCATGACAACTGCCAAACCGGCTAGAAAGAGCATAATCCGGATGACGGATGCAATACCAATACCCGTTAAGGCCCCTTCATTGACATACTTCAACCCTGCTTTTCCACGAACACCACCCTCCAATAAACGGTGGCCGCCAGAAAATGAAATATAACCCCCAACTGTTCCACCAACAATCGTCACGATTGAATAAAAATCAATACTCGTTGGCGCAAAAGTGTGTGTTAAGGCGCTGCTAACAGGAACGGTTGTGACCGAAAGAATGTAAATCAAAAGGGCAATTTTAACGACTGCTAGAACTTGAACCGTGTGATCCATCACCACGAGTGCGTTGCGAACCAAAAAATAACGATGGCAAAATGGCGGCCAAAACAGCCCCGTTTTCTGGCGAAATGCCAAACAATACATTTAGTCCTAATCCAGCTCCTGCAACATTACCGATATTAAAGAAAAAGCCGCCGACAACAATTAAAAAGGTTAAAAAGTAACCAAGCCCTGGGAAAATCTCGTTGGCAATTTGCTGGGCATGCTTACCAGAAACGGTGATAATTCGCCAAATGTTCAGTTGAACGATAATATCAATGACAATCGTTGCCAAAATCGCAAAACCAAAATTTGGTCCCAGCTTACTAGTAAAGGTCGCCGTTTGAGTTAAAAATCCTGGGCCGACAGCGGCCATGGCCATCACGAAGGCCGCCCCCATTGCTACTGAACGGGCGCTGCGCTTTTGTGGCGCTGTTTCATTTACAATCGCTTTACTTTCCATATCAATGCTCCGTTTTATTTTTATAGTTGACTAGTAATTGAAATTCCCTCTTTGGTTAATGCTTCTCGAATCTGTTTGACCAAGAAAATGGCCGCCTGGTTATCGACATGCACGCAAATCGAATCGATAGCTGTTGGCATGACATCACCATTAACGGCGGTAATTGCTTGGTCTTGAATCATTTTGACTGCCCGTTTGGCAGCGATAGCTGGATCGGTAATAATGGCGTTTGCTTTACTGCGTGAAACGAGCGATCCATCTGCTTCATAATTCCGGTCGGCAAAGGCCTCTTGCGCAAATTTCATTCCAGCGGCTTTTGCTGATTTGATTAATTCGCTGTTAGCTAAGCCGTAAACGACCGTTTGCTCATCAGCGGCTTTGATGCCAGCAACAACGGCATCCGCGACTTGGCGATCTTTTGCTGCTAAATTATAGAGTGCGCCATGCGCTTTGACGTGATGGAGTCGGTGCCCCGGCACAAAAGCAGCTAATGCGCCAACTTGATATTGCACCAGCGCCTCAATTTCTGCTGGCGCCATCTCAATTTTTCGGCGACCAAAACCCTGAAGGTCATGGAAGCCCGGATGAGCCCCAATCGCTGTTTGATTTTGTAACGCCAAGGCCACTGTATTTTTCATAACGGTTGGATCCCCGGCATGAAAGCCACAGGCAATATTGGCTGATGTAACCTGCTTTAGGACTTCTTCATCGAGGCCGATTTTATATTTTCCAAAACTCTCGCCCAAGTCCGAATTTAAATAAATTTGCATCGCTTTCTCCTTAGATGATTAATTCACGGTTTGCTAAATCAGTAACCAGCATGTGGCCTGGAGCATGAGTAATCGCCAGATGTGGCTTTGTGCTCATCACCACTGCCTGAGGAGTCACGCCGAAGGCCCAGAAAACAGGGATTTCGCCTTCTTTAATCGTGACGGCATCGCCAAAATCTGGATTGTCTAAGTGCGTAATCCCAATTTCTTCTGGATGACCGATTTGAATTGGGGCCCCATGGACGCTTGGAACCCGGCTAGTTACCTGAACTGCTTTGGTCACCTGGCTGGCCGGAATTGGCCGCATACTAACCACCATATTGCCGGAAAACTGACCGGCACTCTCTAATGGAATATTAGTTTGATACATTGGCACATTCACTTTTTCTTCAATATGCCGAATTTCAATTCCAGCTTCCAGTAGCAGGTCTTCGAATGAAAAACTGACAAAGTCATCTGACCAATACTTTTCAATTAATAGGGGCTCCTCGACTAAAACGCCATCCTGGTAAACCCGATACTTTGGGATATCTGTCGCAATATCCAGGTCCTGACCTAATCTTTTTAACCCGCGTTGCCCCAATTCACTCACTTCCAATATTGGAATCGGTTTTGGATTGCGCTGCGCTAACAATAAGAAATCATATGCATCTTTTTTTGGTAAAATAATCAAATTTGCTTGTGAAAAACCCGGACAGATGCCAGCGGTTGGACTGACAAATTGATTATTGCGGACCAAACGACGAAATTCTGCTGGTGTCATTTAATTTCCTCCTTCCAGCTGACGGTCAAGCCAATTGATATCCGTTCGGCTATCTTCAGCAATAAAATCAGGATGATATAAGATTTTGCTTAACAAATCCAAATTCGTTTCAATGCCCAGGATAACTGTCTCATCAATGGCTACTCGTAAGCGTTTCAACGCATTTTCTCTTGAAAAATCAGTCGCAATAATTTTTAAAATCATGGCATCATAATTCGATGGCACCCGATAACCCTGATAGATGGCCGTTTCGATCCGAATACCAAGACCGGCTGGTAGGTGCAAGCCGGTAATTTTCCCAGCGTTTTAGCGAGAACTCTGGCCTCGATTGCTACTACAGGCTGCTCATGGTGTGCAATGGCTTGAATACTCGTTCCAAAGGCCAATGCTAACTGAGCACTGATCAGGTCAATCCCTGCCCTTTCCTCTGTCACGGCATGTTCCACCTGGATCCGGGTGTTCATTTCCATAAAGTAATAGCGACCAGGACCCTGATAAAGAAACTCAAAGGTACCGGCACCGCGGTAGTTCAATCTTTCTGTGGCCTTCAATGCCAGTGAAAACATTTCCTGGCGTGTGCTCTCATCCAGATAAACGCTTGGTGCTTCCTCAATCATCTTTTGATGGCGGTGCTGAATGGTGCAATCGCGATCGCCAAGCACCAACCCGTGACCGTTGTCATCGCCTAGAACTTGAATCTCGATATGACGGGGCCGGTCAACAAATTATTCCAAGTACATACGTTTGTCATTGGCGACGGCCATCACTTCCTGCTGGGCTAGTTGAAATTCGCCAGTAAAATTTTCTGCTCGCTCAACCACCCGCATGCCTTTTCCGCCACCGCCGCCGACTGCTTTGAGCATCACCGGATAACCGATTTCTTCAGCTTGCTTCAGACCCCGGGGTGCTTCGGTAAATGATTGATGGCTCCCGGTCACAATAGGGACGCCGATCTTGGCCATTTCCTGTCTCGCAGCTGATTTATTCCCCATCATGCGAATGGTTTTTGCAGTTGGTCCAATAAAAATAAAACCTTTTTCTTCAACAAGCTGTGCAAAATCAGCATTTTCTGATAACAAGCCATAGCCCGGGTGAATGGCAGTACAGCCTGTAATTTCGGCTGCGGCTAAGATGGCATCCTGGTTAAGATAACTTTCAGCAAGACTCGCTGGCCCAACTTTAACTGCCTCGTCAGACATTGCCACATGTAGGGCATTTTGATCAGGCTCCGCATAAACAGCAACCGTTTGCAGGCCCAATAATTGAGCCGCTCGAATAATGCGGACAGCGATTTCACCACGGTTGGCGATTAAAATTTTATTCTTTCTTTTTTTAATTTCCATCACGGCACAATCCTAAATAAATTTTGACCATATTCAATGGCGTCCCCGTCAGCCACAAGGACTGCATCGATTCGGCCATTAACCCCGGCTATGATTTCAGTCATCATTTTCATGCTTTCGATAATGGCAACGACCGTCTCTGGCGTCACCAGGTCACCAACCTGGACAAATTTGTCCGACTCTGGTGATGGCGCGGAATAAAAGGTCCCGACAAGAGAAGAAGAAATGAACTGCTCAGCTGATGCGTTCGTTTCGATACCCTTCGTTGGCTGACTAACCGTGGCCTGCTGGCCTGGTTCTTTGCTCAATTCGATTTCACAATCCTTATTTTTAAAGTGAAGATGGGTTAGATTGTTCTCAATTAACAAACTAACAAATGAATTAATGTCTGTATTGTTCATCATTTCCCTCATTAATCTCATAATAGCCTCATCATTCTTTAACATATTAGGTTTTAAAAAATCAATTTTACATTATTTGGTCAGCTTTCATGACACAGATTAGAATCACTTTAGCGCTATTTTTCTCATATATCTTCTAAAAAAGCCGATATTAAACCGGCTTTTCTTCTTTATTTTCTTCTCGGATTTTAACCAACAATTGTCGCATTCGTTCATTATCAGCTGGCTGCCCCAGGGTAATTCGGACACAACTTGGGCTTAAACGCTGGCTGATTTGCAGACCCTCTTTCAAGAAAGATTGTCCATAGCGCTTGGCGTCCCCCACTTGCACCCATAAAAAGTTTGTTTGTGAAGGGTAAAATTCAAACTGATTTTCTCGCAGAAAATCTTCAAACTTGTTGCGTTCAGCCTGAACCTTTGCAACCGTCTTTTGCAGGTAATCTTGATCCAAGACAGCAGCCGTGCCTGCCTCAATTTAAAAATCAGACAAATTATAGGGCAACCGAACAGCATTCAATTTTTGAGCTAATGCTACATCCATCATGCCGTAACCAATCCGCAGATTGGCCAAGCCGTAGGCTTTCGATAAGATGCGTAAGATAATCAGATTTGGATAATCAGCCAAAAGTGGCACGACGGTATTGTCGCTTGCATCAGCAAAATCGATGTAGGCCTCATCAACGACTAAATAAACGGACTTTGGTAATTGCTGCAAGAGTCCTTGAATGTCTGGATCAGATTCCAAAACGCCTGTCGGATTGTTGGGGTTCGCCAACCAAACCATCGATGTCTGGTCATTCACCGCAGCCAAAATGCCCTCAAAGTCGACATGACCAGTGCTTGCATCAATGGCAACCGACTTCGTTTCTGCCTGCTCAATTTGGGCATGAATGGCATATTCACCAAAAGTTGGTGCAGAGACAATGATGTTTTGTCCCGGTTCTAGAGCGAGCCGGGTTAACAATTGAATCAATTCATCGGCACCCACACCAAAAACCAACATTGCGGGATCGACTTGGTTTAATTGAGCCACCGCCCGGCGCAATTTTTGCGCAGAACCATCTGGATAATAGTTCAACCGGTCAAAGGTCACCGCCGCTAACGCTTCTTTAACTTTTGGTGTTGGGCCATACACCGACTCGTTAGCCGACAAGCGGGCCAACGTTTCCAATTGATACTGGTCTTTAATGGCTGCAAGGGGCTGTTCTGCCTGATAGGCTTTTAATGCTGCAACTGATTTTTTCATAAGCTCACCGCCAATCTGATCGTTCGTGTAATTTGGACTTTTGGCCGACCCGCGAGCCAAGTTCTGCTTGAATATCCGCTAAGCTAATCCCCTGATCAACCAATAGGACCATCAAGTGAAAAAACAGGTCGGCTGTTTCATACGTTAGTTCTTCTTGGCTGTTTTTGGCACCAACAATCACCTCGGTGCTTTCTTCACCAACTTTCTTCAAAATTTTATCTAGTCCTTTATCGTAAAGGTAAGCGGTATAAGACCCCTCTACCGGATTTTCTTTTCGTTCCAAAACTTGGTCATTGAGTTCTTGTATTGTTTGTTCCATTTTGTTTTCCTTTCAAAGAAGTAGCGATAAACAATTTTGACGAGCTTATCTCACGGCTGACTGCCCACTGTGTCTTGACTGAACTGATTTTCCAGTGAATCAACCGGATTGAAAAAACAGGAATAAGCATTCGTGTGGCAGGCCGGTCCTGCTGGTTCAACTTCAATTAAAACCGTATCTTGGTCGCAATCCAACGTCATCGAAATCACTTTTTGGGTATTGCCCGAGGTTGCACCCTTGTGCCAAAGTTCTTGCCGTTCGCGCGACCAAAACCAGGTTTGGCGCGTCGCAATCGTCTTCTCATAGCTTTCTTGGTTCATATAAGCGAGCATCAGCACGGCCTTGGTCTTAGCATCGACTACAATTGCTGGAATTAAGCCGTTCTGATTTGCCTTATTAAAATCAGCTGTTACCTGGGTCATAGACGGACCTCCACTTGTTCTTCTTTCAAACTTCGCTTCAAATCAGGAATGGCGATTTGGTTATAGTGAAAAACCGAAGCAGCCAGAGCAGCATCAACGGAACTGTCCGCAAAGACATCAACAAAATCCTTGGTTGTGCCAGCCCCGCCAGAGGCAATAATTGGAACATCGACAGCCGCGGTTAATTGCTGATAGAGTCGCAAATCATATCCCTTTTTCTGGCCATCAGCATCAATACTTGTCACCAACAACTCCCCAGCGCCAGCCTGAACCAGCTCTTGCGCCCATTTGAGGCATCGAGCTCCGTTGGCTTCGTTCCTCCTGAAACATAAACCCGGTAAAAGCCATTGACGGGGTCCCACTTCGCATCAATCGCCCCGACCATTGCTTGGGCACCAAAGATTTGTGCCCCGGCCGTCACTAACGAGGGATCTTTGACGGCAGCCGAATTCAGAAAAATTTTGTCGGCACCCGCCTGAATCAAGCTCGTCATCTCATCCAGTGAGCGGATTCCGCCGCCAACCGTTAACGGAATGAAAATTTCTTTTGAGACCTGGTCGACAACTGATTTCATCGTGGCCCGGCCTTCAATCGTGGCCGTGATATCTAAGAAGACCAGTTCATCGGCACCCATTTCTTGGTAGCGCTTGGCCAACGCCACTGGATCGTCAACGGCGCGAATTTGGTCAAAGGAAATCCCCTTGACAACTTGGCCGTTTTTAATATCCAAGGCTGGAATAATTCGTTTCGCTAACCCCATCTTCTGCCTCCTTTAAATCAGCCAACGTTAAATCACCGTCGTATAGTGCGCGACCGACAATCATATCGACCAACCCGCTTTCCTGTAGCGTTGCAATATCGGCCAGTGTGCTGACTGGCTTCAGTCCAGCCGGCCGTCTTCACCTGACCATCTTGACCATCAACACCGACCACAATTTTTTCTGGGCCAAAGCGGGTAACCGCTTCCTGCACCAATTCAGGATTCGTCACGGCAATCGATCCGAGAATCACCCGATTAATCCCGAGTTGCAGGTAATCATCAATCTGTTGCAGGGTGCGAATCCCACCGCCCAATTCAAGGAAAATATCGCTATTTTCTCGTAAGCGTCGAATCAAATCGGCGTTAACGGACGCCCCTTTCTTGGCACCATCCAAGTCGACCAAGTGAACCTGCCGTAAGCCTGCCGCTTCAATGGCCTGCAGTTGGGTAAATGGATCTGTTTCCACCACCATCTTCTTTTGGTAGTCACCTTGATAGAGACGAACTGATTCGCCGCCAAGCAAGTCAATCGCTGGAAAAATCATACGACCACCACCATTTCTTGGAAACTTTGCCAAAGTGACAGCCCATCCAGTCCTGATTTTTCAGGGTGGAACTGGACGCCGATTACATTTTTATTCACCACAATGCTTGGCACTGCAACCTGACCGTAAGGCACCGTGGCCGCAATATATTTTTTGTCCGTTACTACGTAGTAGCTGTGGACGAAGTACGTATACTTATCATCAATTGTCTTAGCTAACGGATTTTCCA
This sequence comes from Fructobacillus tropaeoli, assembly GCF_001047135.2. Taxonomy (GTDB): domain Bacteria; phylum Bacillota; class Bacilli; order Lactobacillales; family Lactobacillaceae; genus Fructobacillus; species Fructobacillus tropaeoli. The sequence continues at coordinate 23,583 of NZ_DF968078.1, forward strand.
ACTGAACCTCGTTTTTATTCCAACCCATTTGTGGTACTTTATAATTTTTTTGCTGGGGTAAGGCAACCACCTGACCTGGAATCAAACCCAAGCCCTCCGTTTCACCAAACTCTGTCGATGAATCAAACAAAAGCTGCATGCCCAAGCAAATGCCCAACAGTGGCCGGCCTGATTTTGCATAGTCCTTAATTGGCTCCACTAATTCAGCTGCTCTGAGTTGGTCCATCGCCTTCGCAAAAGCCTCCACGCCCGTCACCACCAGGCCGTCCGCGCTGGCAATGTCTGCCGGATCCTTTGAAATCTTGACCGACATGCCCGTATATTCAATGGCCTTGGCCACATTCAATACATTTCCAGCCCATAATCAACAATCACAATCGTCATCTGATCCTCTTCTTTCTCAAATCGTCCCTTTGGTCGAATTGACACCCTTGATTTCCGGATTAATCGTCACGGCTTGGCGCATCGCCCGCCCCATTGCCTTGAACATGCTTTCAATTTTGTGGTGAGTATTGCGACCATAGAGCACTTCGATGTGGATATTGGCTCGTAGCTGGTCGCTAAAGCCCTGCCAAAAGTCCTCCACGACTTCCGTTTCAAAGGTTCCAAGTCGTTGGGCCGTTAAATCAGCTTGGAAGACGAGATATGAACGGCCAGATAAGTCAACTACCGCCCGGGTCAATGTTTCATCCATCGGCACAAATTGGGCACCATAACGTTCAATGCCAACTTTGTCTCCCAACGCTTTCGCAAAGGCCTGGCCCAAAGCGATGCCGATATCTTCTGTCGTGTGGTGACTATCGACTTCCAAGTCGCCCGTGGCCTTGATTTCCAGGCCACAGCGACCATGCTTAGCAAACAAATTGAGCATGTGGTCTAAGTAGCCAATGCCACTGGAAATTGTCGCAGGACTTTGATCATCCAGGTCCAATTTCAAGCTAATTTGCGTTTCCTTTGTATTACGAATAATCGTTGCTTGTCGTTTAGTCATCTGCATTCACCCGACTTTCAATTGCTCGTGCGTGCCCTTCTAGTACCTCTTCTCGTGCTAAGGCCGTTACGAATGGCGCATCTTTGACGAGCGCTTCTTGGTCATACTCTAAGTATTGAATTTTCTTTTGAAAATCCCAAACCCCCAGGGCCGAAGAAAAACGAGCTGTCCCTCCGGTTGGCAAGATGTGATTTGGTCCAGCCAGATAGTCTCCGAGCGGTTCAGAGGCGAAAGGCCCTAAAAAGACGGAACCAGCATTTTGAATTTGATCGAGATACGAACTTGGGTTTTTCAATTGAATTTCCAAGTGCTCAGGAGCCAGCTTATTCATCGTATCCAGCATTTCTTGGACTGTTTCTACCAGGTAAATCACGCCATTGTTGGCAATTGATTGGCTGGCAATTTCGCGCCGAGGTAGTTTGGCCAATTGTTCATCGACCTCTTTCATCACCCCTTGTGCTAGGTCGGCCGAATTGGTCACGAGCATGGCTTGTGCCCGCACATCGTGCTCAGCCTGGGATAATAAATCAGCGGCCACATTCTTGGCATTGGCCGTCTCATCGGCCAGGATGCCGATTTCTGAAGGGCCGGCAATCATGTCGATGGCCACGGTCCCATAGACCTGGGCACCACCGATTTGGTAAATTTCATCAACACCAGCAATCGAGGCGGCAACAAGGACCGCCGGACTAATTCCCTTTGCTTGTGGTGGCGTCACCATTACAATTTGGTTGACACCGCCAATTTTAGCTGGAATGGCATTCATCAAAACAGAAGATGGATAGGCAGCCGTCCCTCCCGGAACATAAATCCCAACAGCAGCTAGTGGCGTCACCTTGGTGCCCCGAATCACACCTGGACGGTTCTTGTCTTCAAAGGACTGACCCCGTTCCAACTGGTGAAAAGAACGAATATTTTCGGCGGCTTCTTTCAACGCCGTGATGACCTTTTCGTCAACTTGATCAAAGGCGGCTTGAATCGCAGCCGCTGGCACCCGGAGGTCGTTTAATTGAACTCGGTCAAAAGCTTGACTATATTGCTTTAACGCTTGGTCACCCTTTTTTGGACCGTGGCAATGATATCTTGAACTTGCTGCGTCAAAACTTCATCCTGTCGATTCGTATCTGACCGCTGTCTCAATTCGGCTAAGTCTGTTGGTGTCATTTTTTCAATAATTTTCATTCTTTTACCTCTTCTTTCAGTGCAACTAGGTTTGCTAAGCGCTTAATAACGGTCGTCAACTCATCTTGGTACTGGAGTAAGGAGCCCTTACGAACCAGGAAGTGAGTCGCTACCGGGCCAACTCGGTCGAAAATTTGTAAATGGTTTTCAACCAGCGTTCGACCAGTTTGAGTAATATCAATAATGGCATCAGCCAGGCCGGTAATTGGTCCCAATTCAACGGACCCTTCGAGCTTGATTAATTCGACATCCTCGCCCTGGTCGTGAAAGTATTGACTGGCTAACTTGGGATATTTCGTGGCGATGCGGAGTCGACTGATTTTTTCCGGTTCAAAGTCCTCACAGGCTGCTAAAACGAACTCTGCCTTCCCGGTTTGCAAATCCAACACGTCATAGTGATTTTGTTCCTGTTCGGCAATCGTGTCCGAACCGACAATGCCGACATCACCAATCCCCTGGTCCAAATACTTCGCCACATCGTTGGCCTTTACTAAGATAAAACGGTAACGGTTGTCGGCCGTTTCGAAGACTAATTTACGCGCCGGATTGTCCAATTGACTTGTATCGACACCGGCTTTTTTCAGTAATGAACGCGCATCCTGTTCAACCCGTCCCTTGGCCAAAACCACAACAATCGGGTCTTGGGCCGATAAGGAAGACAAATCACGTTGCCGATCAGCTAAGACCTTTTCGACTTTTAAAGCCATGCCCATGGCCGGAACCGTTTCTTGGTCGGCTTTTGAAAGCAACCGGTCGTAGCGTCCCCCAGAAAAGAGATAGTCACCTAGGCTCGGAACAAAGCCACGGATAATGGTACCGGTGTAGTACGGTTGCGGTGAAACGGCGGCCAGATCAACCGTCACTGCCACATCTGGATAGTGGCGGTGTGTGTAGTTCGCCAAGCGCACCCAATCGTCCATGATTTCCTTCACAGCTGGAATTCGTCGGAGCTTTTCCATGGCCGACTCCCCGTTTTCGCCAAATGCCAGCGGCCAGTCGGCTAATTCAGCTGGGAAATCAGGAATTTGTGCCTTCAGCTGCTCGAAGCGGGAAATGTTTTTTTCCCCAATTGCCTGCTTCATTTCGCTGCGGATGCGGTCGTCCAAATCAAATTGCTCCAAAATCAAGTCAATCAAACGAGCGTCACTAAGGACAACCTGAACATCGACAATGCCAAAGCGCTGGGCAAAGGCTAACATCGTTTCTAATGTTTCAATTTCTGCCTAGAAGCTCTGCTCGCCAATAATTTCAATCCCGGCCTGCGTTTCCTGGTTGTAGTCGCCCGATAAATTCACGATTTGGTGGAAGACATCGCCGAGGTAGTACAAGCGGGTCACAGTTGACGTTGTTTGATTTGCCGCGAGAAAGCGGGCAATTGGTAAGGTCAAATCAGGCCGTAAAACTAATTTTTCACCCATGTGGTCAAACAGATGGAAAACTTTCTTTTCCTGGTATTGGTCAAAGACACTCTCCTGCTCGATAAGCGGTGTGCTGACGGGGATGTAGCCTTGATCATTCAAAACATTAATAATGGTTTGCTCAATCGCCTGCTTCTCTTTCAGCGTTTCACCATATTGATCACGCGATGCCGCAGCTAACATCTTTTGGTTCATTATTTATACCCTTTCTGATTGGTTCAACCAACTAAAAAACGCCCAAACAAACTCGAATCGAGTTTGTAAGGACGTTTTCACGTCTTCCCACCTACATTCCACTTTTTGCTTACGCAAAAAATGCTCAGTAACCTTCTAACAAAGGTCTGTTTGATATCGGAAACAACCGGGTTAGTTTTTGGACTAATCTGCTCGTTAGTGTGTTTTCATCTTGGTACTGGCGCTCATCTCAATGCGTTAGCTTGAGCACTCCCTGTACAGTTGACCAATAATTACTTGTCTAACTTCTGCGTATTACTATTAAGTTATTTTCATTCTATAACTTTATTTCCCTTTGCCAACACCTTTTATCATTATTTTTGAATCTATTCATTAAAATTCTCATGTTTTTGGTGAACGCTTGCCGCCAGTTCGTCATAGGCCAGACCCAAATCTGCAACCTCGTGGGCATCCGATCCATAGGTCATGGGTACTTGTAAAGCAACTGCCTGACGTAAAATTTTTGCATCCGGATAACTTTCACCGCAAAATTCTTTACGCAAACCTGCGGCATCGACGTCTAATTCACAGCCCTTTTCTAGAATGCTCGTCAAAATAGCTGCGATCTTCTGTTGGTTTTCCTGGTCGAAATAAGGAAAATCAAAGTATTTTTGGAATTTACGAATCAACGTGATGTGGCCAACCCGCACCGGTGTTGACAAACCTGTGTCAAAATCAATACTTTGCTGAACCATGGTTAAGTACTTGTTGAATAAGGCCTGCGGGTTCTGTAATTCCGTTGAAAAAAACTGTTTTAGCTGGTCGGGATCGTAATCAATCGGTCCAATCAAACCATGATCATTTTCCAAAAATGCACCGATAGAACAATTTCATCAATCCAGTCAGCATTTTCTTGCAAAAAGGACTTCGTTTCAGCCTCGTATCCCGGTAAATAATCAACCTCAAACCCCTGATTGATACGGATTTTGTCCCCGTATTTTTCTTTCACTCGAGCAACTTCTTCTTTGTAAGCGACCAGTTCACTGGCAAGCATGGCCGAGTCATCATCCTGACTTCTCGGTCCGGCATAAGTAGCTAAAAAGCCCTCTGGTAAGGGCGCATGCTCCGTCACCACATAATCGGTAAAACCAAGTTCGATTGCTCGTTCAAGATATAAATCAAGGGGTTCCTGACTTCCGTGGTGGGAAAAGCGCGTGTGCGTGTGGCCGTCTTTCTTCATCGTCTCAAAGACTCCTTCTCATTTTTTCTTCATCAAGACTAATAAAACACCACTATGCTATCATATTCCTAGGGAAATAGATACTTTTACTCAAAAAAGGCCCTTCAAAAAATCAGTTTCAATTGTACCCGCTGATTATGAAATCTAACCATCCATCTAAATCGATTTCTGCTCTCTTAACCAAAAAATCGCCATGGTCCAGCTGATTTTTAAGCACTAAAAAACCCCGAAAGTGTAGGGCTTTCGGGGCACAGTCCATACGACTGCAAGATTGTAACTTGTTGTTGTAGGATGAATTTTTTGTGACTTCGCTTCCATCCTAACCTGGACTGACCGAGTTGGCCTCACGTTTCATAAAGAACGATGCCTGCAAGGATTTGGCGTTTGCCAAAGAATTGTTTACGATTGCTGAGTTTTTGCCCAACATCATCTTTGTGTTCAGAGAAAACTTATTCTTCATATACAGTACCTCCAAGAACTTAATCCTTTTAGGAAACGGCCGGCCATTTCCTTAATTGAATTATACAACGCTTTGTCAAAATAGCAACATTAATTTTTAATTATTTTTTTGACAACTGTAATCTTCCTTTCATCGTTCCTTCATAAAATCAGTGATTGGTTCCCCATCTTCCTTCCACCTATTCAAGGTATCAAGGATGTCATCTGCTAGCCATTTTCCTCTTATCAAGCGCCATTACAATTGTTATTTTGTTGATTTTGCATTTCGTTGAGCAACCATGTTAAAATCGTACCTGGATTCAAGAGAAGTAAAAAATTCAGGAGAAGATTACTTGTTTAAAAATCAAAAAAGAAATCCACTGTTCCTACTGACATTAATACCCTTAGCGTTGACGGACTTATCCAGGCACCTCAGTTCAATCGAGTATAATTTGGCCTTTAGCCTTTTTGTTGCTACCGTGGCAATTGTCCTTTTGCCACTACAGAAAAATAGCGAAAACGATAACTTGGTTCGTCCCCGCTACTTCAAATTGATGACCATTATTGGAACCGGACTCTTTGCCTTTTCGGGAAACTTCCTTTACCAGCAAGAAATCAATCGGCAAATGGCGACACAAAACAGTGTTAGTGTTTACCCGGTCTTCCTGGTACTAATCCTGTTGCCGGCGGCACTAGTATACCTACTCGACTGGCATACCCATAAAAATTAACACAAAAGGCCCCCACCCC
>NZ_DF968078.1:29907-157593 GCF_001047135.2 Fructobacillus tropaeoli
CCAATAATCTTCAGGATTACCACCCAGTGCCGTAAACGGCACTGGTTCCCGACCCGCTAAACGAATCTTTTCTTCTAAGAAACGCTTTAAAATCCAGGGTTCTTCAATATAAGCTGGTTCCAGCGCCAAAACAGCTTGTAAGTGTTCCGGCGTTGTTTGCAATGCAGCCGCCACCCGGTCAACCGACCAATTCAGAATCGCAAAATTTTTCTGCAATTCTGCCCGTGTTGCGACTTGTTCAGCTACCGTTAATGACATCGAATCCCCTCCTGATTTTTTTAGTTTTCCTTTTTAGCAGGATCTTGCAACAAGAAGAAAGCCAAAACGCCACCAACAGCAGTAATCAAAAGTGAAGCCACCGTCACGCCACGCATGCCGGCAAAGAAGGCGTTGTCGGTTACAGTCTTCAATGTCGAATGGAATGGTAAGTGCGTCATCTTAGCACTGGTCACAAAAGCTTGGCTGGCAAATGGACCGGCATCGATTAAGGCGTGCTTAATGGCAGCGAGAACTTCTGTCGGAACACCCGTAAAGGTTATGTGGTTGTTCAAATAGTCGTCATACTGGTTCGTTTGTGACAAACCAAGGATGACGACACCAAAAGAAACACCCAATTGACGGAAGACGTTAATCAAACCAGACGTCATCCCGATTTCTTCTGGCTTTGCACCGGCCAAACCGGCAGTATTCAACAATGGGTTAATCAAAGCGTTTGAAATCCCCAACAAAGCCATTGGCGCAAGCAAATCAGTATAAGCTAACTTAGTCGTCATCGCGTTTAAGAAGACCAAGAAAGACAAGGCAGACAATAACAATGAACCAGAAATCAACATCCGCGTTGAAAACTTACTACTCAAGTAACCCGTCACTGGCCCAAGGAAGAGCGCCCACATTGTTAATGGAATTTGACGGACACCCGTACTAAAGGCTGAATAACCCATATAGTTTTGCATCAAAGACGTCAAGAAAACATTGTTTGAATAAATGGCGGAACCCAACGCAAAAGCAACAAAAACCGCTCCGACAAAGTTCTTATTCTTAAAGAGTGCCAGATTCATCATTGGCTTGTCAATCTTCAACTCAACAAAGATAAAGATCGCCAACAAGACGGCTGCAGCTAGCAACCACAGCGCAATTTTAGGACTTGTCCAAGCTAAATGTGGGTTATCTTCCTTTTGAATCAAACCAAAGACAGCTGAAAAGATGGCAACAGCTGAAAGAAGCATACCCACAAAGTCAATCTTTTGTCCCTGACCATAACTTGGTGTTTCGGCTACCGTCAGCCAAACTAAGATAGCTGCAAAAATACCAATTGGCACATTGACGTAGAAAACGGCTGGCCAACCAAAGGCCTCAGACAAAATACCACCAATCAAAGGACCGGAAACAGTTGAAAGCCCCATCACAGAACCCAAAATTCCCATGGCAAAGCCACGTTCCTTCCCTTCAAAAATGGAAGCAACCAAAGCCATTGAGATGGTCATCAATCCACCACCACCAAAGGCTTGCACGGCACGACCTATGTCCAAGACTAACAAGCTTGGTGCTAATCCGTTCACTCCGGAAGCAACCACGAAGATGATCATACATGTCAAAAACATCTTCTTGCGACCATACATATCGGCTAACTTTGACAAAACTAAAATCACGACAGCGTATGAAATGGTATAGGCACTAATCACCCACTGGACATTACTAAAAGTCGTATGAAAGCTCTTCACCATCGTTGGCAGGGCAACGTTGACGATATTCACGTCCAACAAGCCCATGAAGACACCCAAAGATAAGGCTAAGAGTGCCCACCAGCGCTTTGCTGAGCGCTCGTTTGTATTATTCATATTTCGTTCTCCTTTAATTCTTGCAGAGATTCATCAATCCAGGCCAGCTTAGCTAGCGCCAGGTTATCTTTTAAGGTGAGCGTTTTCAGCCCCCAGCGATAAAAATCAGCCCGCTCGGGGTGATCTTTCGTCTCCTCTCGATAGTGCGTGGACAATTCCTGGTAAACATTACGGTCCGTTAAAATGGCATTGCGATAATCGGTTAAAATTTCTATTTGCTTATCTCTTGCCAAGTACGAAAAGGACCGAAACTTAAAATGATAAGAATTATCGCGATTGGCATCCTGGGCAACCGGTTCGTTGATTAATTCAATTAGTCGCTCGTGGCCTAACCCAGTAATATGAAAAATTTTTGAATTTCGGACATTCCCGTCGACGCTTTGGATAAAGCCGGCTTTTTCCATCCGGTTTAAAACTGGGTATAAAACACCGTTTGATATCTTGCGTCTAGGTACCACTGTTGAGCCCAAAACCATGGCAAGCTTATAACCCGACATGTCTCGTGTACTTAGCAGTGACAGAATCAACAAATCGTACATCAACTACCTCCTCATGATGAATTTCCTTTGACAGGTCGAAATGACAGGTCGTTTCGACTTATCAACCAAAATCACTATACACCCATTTCAAAAAAAGACAAGCCTTTTCAGGCCAGCTTAGAAATATCGGTTTAAACAAGAAAAAATGACCATAAAAATAAAAAATAACAAAAAAGGATGGTTATCTCAGCGATAACCATCCTAATTTTTATGCCATAGATTTCTTGGCAGCTAATGTTTTTAACCTTGTTTTGTTCAATAGCAATGAACTTGTCACAACCGATAGTGAACTAAAGGCCATGGCGAGCCCGGCTAATTCCGGACTCAAAATAAAGCCGATGCCATAGAAGAGCCCCGCCGCAACGGGAATACCCAAGACGTTATAGATAAAGGCCCAGAATAAGTTCAGCTTAATCCGGTTAAAGATTTTGGCACTCAACTCAATGGCTGTCGCCACATCCTGCAAATCGTTCTTAACTAAGATAATGTCCCCAGATTCAATGACAACATCCGTTCCAGACCCCATTGCAATCCCGACGTTGGCAGTTGAAAGTGCTGGTGCATCATTAATCCCATCGCCAACAAAGGCAACAGCCCCCTCCTGCTGGAAGGCCTGAACGTGATCCGCCTTATCGTTTGGCATCACTTCCGTGATCACCTGGTCGATACCAACTTGGTCAGCAATTGCCTCTGCCACCAATTGGTTATCGCCAGTCAGCATAACGGTCTTCAATCCGCGTGCCTTCAAGTCAGCAATCGCCTTCTTTGAGCTGGCCTTTGGTGCATCTTGAATGGCAACCAAACCGATAACCTGATCCGCTTCACCAACCAAGACCACAGTTTTGGCTTCAGCCTGTAACTCTTGCATTTTCTTTTGCAAATCAGGATCAATTTGACGCTCGGCCAACAAACGGGTATTCCCAACAAAGGCCGTTTGACCGTTCAATTCACCCGTGACCCCCTGACCTTCAATTGCAGCAAAATTCTTCGCACTCTCTTGGTTATTCAAACCTAATTTTTCAGCATAATCCAAAACGGCGATTGCCAAAGGATGTTCTGAATTCTTTTCCAATTGCCCAGCCAAGGTCATAATCTTTTTTTCCGGACCGATGACATCAGTCACGACTGGTTGACCAACCGTAATCGTCCCGGTCTTATCAAGGATAACCATCTTCACCTGGTTAACAGCTTCCAGCACTTCACCGTTCTTAATTAAGATACCATGCTTCGCACTTAAGCCAGTACCAACCATCAGCGCGGTCGGTGTCGCAAGACCCAATGCACAAGGGCAAGCGATTACTAAAATTGAAATGGCGAAGACCAACACCGTTGACAATGCGGAGCCAAGGAAGACGTACCAAATCAAGAAGGTCGCAATTGCCAGAATCAAGACAATCGGTACAAAGATACCCGAAACCCGGTCCGTCAAATTCTGAATTGGCGCCCGACTAGTTTGAGCCTTCTTCACCATCTCGACGATTTGAGAAAGCATCGTTTCTTCACCAATCTTGCCGGCCTTAAAGACAAAGGAACCGTTGGTGTTGATGGTTGCGCCAATGACGGCATCGCCCGCCTTTTTCTCGACTGGCATACTTTCCCCAGTTACCATTGATTCATCGACCGTTGACTGACCATCAACAATGGTCCCATCCACGGCAATTTTTTGTCCAGGTAAGACTTTGATTAAGTCGCCAGTGACTACTTGGTCTAATGGAATTGTGACTTCTTGCCCATCACGGATGACGATAGCGTCCTTCGCCTGAAGGTCTAACAACTTTTCAACGGCACTAGAAGCATTTTTACGCATCCGTTCCTCAAAAACTTGTCCCAGCAGGATAAAGGTTACGACCAAGGCAGCTCCTTCGAAGAAGACTGGCTGCCCAACAATCATTGCATAAATACTATATAAGTAAGCCGTCATTGTCCCAATCGCAACAAGGGTATCCATGTTGGAGTGGTGCTTCTTAAAGGATGACCAGGATGACTTCAAAAATGGTGCGGCAGAAACCGCCATGACAATCGTCGTCAGCCCAAATTCTGTAATGACGCCACCCGGCAAGTGAAAACCAAAGGGCATCAAAACCATCTTAACGAGCATCGGCACTGAAAAAATCAAAGCAATGATAAAGCGCCGGCTGGTTGTCAATTTTTGCATGTGTTTTTATACCTCTTAACTCAATTGAATTGCCTTATTGCACAATAACCTTCCCCTTGACCATGTTCATGCCACAAGCAAATTCAAATTTGCCGGTTTGGTCAGTTGGAATGGTAAAACTGATTTCTTCGTTTAATGGCAACTTTGATTGGAAGCCAAAATCATGTGACTGAACAGTGTCTAAACAACCACTTTCGCTAACGCGCTTAAAAGTTAAGGTTGCTTGATCTCCTTTTTGGAAAGTTACCACGTTTGGTTGGTATTGTCCGTCAACTGTGACTGTTTGCTCTACTTTTTCTGCCATGATTATCTCCTTTTTTATACGTAAACTTATTAATTTTGTCTTAATATGAAAGTTTCTATTCAACAGTTACCTGGCCATGGAACATATCCATGCCACAAGCCCATTGGTATTGACCTGGTTGATCGGTATTGATTTTCAATGACACTTTTTGTCCCTGCGGCAACTCCTGATTAATGCCAAAATCAGCAAATACCACGTGATCCAAACATCCAGAAGGATCGGTGCGAGTGAAATTCAAGGTTGCTGGTACGCCCTGCTTCAAGACAATATGCTCAGGTGAATAGCCACCGTCGACTTGAATGTCAATCATTTGCTGGTTGTCATCAAGAGTCACTTCTGCACTCTCAACTTTATGTTGACCAAAGAACCACCAAATAATAAAGGCGATTGCCGCTAGGCCAGCCACCATAACCAAAATTTTGTCCATAAAATACTCCCAATTTTTGTTTTTGCGAACACCGCCTGTTAGTTCGTCAGTTTTTGTTTTAATGGTGTACCATTGCGCAAGAATCATCATCTTCATGAAGACAATGACAAGCGACCTGGTCTGGAGCACTCGCTTCACGTTCATCTAAAATCGCCCGGATATTTTGAATATCCGTTTTGCTCAATGGTTCTTCTTTGATGAGTGCCGTTAAGAGCGTCCCCTTATAGGCATCACAAACGGAATCGAAGAACCGGTTCGCGTTATAGTCGGTTGCCTCGTTTTCAGCCACAACTGGTACGTAGGTAAAGACCTTTTCTGATTGGTCGACTGCAATCATGTCTTTATCCGTCAAACGCCGAATTAACGTTTTAATGGTTGAAGCTGACCAGTCATGCGATAACTGGGCTTCCTCAACAATTTCACGACCCGTTGCCCGTTTCTTCGTCCAAATAATCCGCATAACCGCTTGTTCGGTATCAGTGATGTTAATGATAATCCTGTCCTCCGTTCATCAAAACAAATCGTGTTTACATTTGTAAACAACACAATTAGTATAACTTTCTGGTTTACATTTGTAAACAGGAAAATAAAAAAACATTCCCAAATTTGGAAATGTTTCTGATTAATCATTGGTTAATGGCTGATATAAGCCTTATTTTTCCTGCGTTAGGTTAATTAAAATCTTCGCCTGCGATTGGTCGGTTGTCAAAACATCAAAACCATCCGTGATAATATCGTCTAATTTAATCTCACTAGTAATAATCGGCGCCACATTGATTTGGGCACTTGTTACCAGGTCCACCGTCTGCTGAAAAGTTTGCCGTGAATAGGCAATCGTCGAAGTTAAATTGACCCCACTATTCGTTAACGCCATTGGATTAAATTGGATAGCATGAGCATAAATGGAAACCACGACCATATAACCACGCGCTTTTGTCATTTTGATGGCTTGATCAAAAGTTACTTGCACACCAGCAATTTCAAAACTAGTGTCTGCCCCCTCCGGTAGTATCTGACGGACCGCCGCCACGACATCGCTGACCTCACTTGGATTAATAATATCCGTAGCACCCATTTTAAGTGCTTTTTGCAACCGAATGGTCGATAAATCAACAACGACAATTTTGGTTGCACCGGCCGCTTTCGCAGCAGCTGTGACCATCGCGCCAATTGGACCAGCACCAAAAATCACAACGGTTTGTCCAAAGGTGAGATGGGCTTCCTTAATCGCTTGCACAGCAACCGCAGTTGGCTCAATGACCGCTGCTAATTTCAAGGAAAAATCATTCGGTAATGGATACAAGTTTTCAACCGGGACATTGACGTAACCAGCAAAACCACCATCCGTGCTCAGTCCGATAAAGCTATAACCATCGTAGACATCCACATTATCGGGTAGCACACCCTTGGTAATCGTTGGGTTAACGGACACATGGTCGCCAATTTGGAAATCATGGACGTTTGCACCAAGCTGATCGATTTGACCAGAAAACTCGTGCCCCATTGTGATAGGTGCCTGCCCTCCAGTTAAGGGGTCAGGAAACTCCGTCGGAATAAAAACCGGCCCCTCTAGATATTCATGCAGGTCGCTACCGCAAATACCAGCATAGGCCACCTTGACCCGGACTTCATTTTTTTTAGGCTCTGATAAATCAGTTTCCTCAACCCGTACATCCTTTTTACCGTGCCAAATAGCTGCTTTCATGACCAACCTCTTTCCACTAACTAACCAGTGTTAGTTGATTATTGTGAACTTTATATCATGATACAAGTACAGTATAACACTGTTTATCAGTAAAAATACTGTTTTTATGCTGATTTTGTTTTTTTATCGAACAAATAAATGTGAAAACGGTAACTAATATCTAAACATTCCCCCTCACCTTAGAACAAACAAAAAAACTTTCATCATTGAAAGCTTTTTCGCACGATTTATTTGCTTTTGGTTAAGTTCACCAAGATTTTTTCTTCAGATGGATTATCGATTAACGGTAATAACCCCTTCTTCAAAAAATCAGCTAAGCGAATCTCAGAAGTAATTAGCGGTTCCACCTTGAGTTGGCCATTGGTTACTAAATCAACCGTTTGTTGAAAAGTTTGGCGTGAATAAGCAATGGAAGTCGCAATCCGCACACCCGCATTCATGAGCTTACGGATATCTAAACGAATTGGCTGCGAAAAAATCGAAACCACCACAACAAAGCCACGCGGTTTCGTTACAGCAACTGCTTGGTCAAAGGTTTCCTGAACGCCCGCCACCTCAAAAGATGCATCCGCTCCGTCTGGCAAAATTTGAGCAATTTTTTGTTCAACATCCACAACTTGACTCGCATTGACCGTGTCAGTCGCCCCCATTTCAAGAGCCTTTTGCAGACGAACTTCTGCCAGGTCAACAACAACAATCCGTGAAGCACCTGCGGCACGAGCGACCTCTGCTAACAAAACACCAATTGGACCAGCACCAAAAATGACCACAGTCTGACCAAAAGCCAGGTCCGCTTCCTTGACTGCTTGAACGGCAACAGCTGCTGGTTCCATTACTGCGGCTGATTTTAACGAAAAGGTCTGTGGCAAATGATAAAGGTTTTGAACCGAAACGTTCGCATAGGGCGCTAGACCACCATCCTTACTCAATCCAATAAAGCTATAACCATCATAAACATCGACGTCGTCAGAGGATTCTCGCTTGGTAATGGCAGGATTGACCGCCACGTGATCGCCCACCTGAAAATCGTAAACATCGGGTCCAACAGCTTCAACCACTCCTGAAAATTCATGACCCAGAACAATCGGTGCCGCTTCATTTGTCAATGGATCAGGGAAAGTCGTTGGAATTAAGACTGGTCCTTCTTGGTATTCATGAAGATCACTGCCACAAATCCCAGCATAAGCCACCTTAATCGTTACTTCATCGCTGGCCAGTGGTTTAAGATCCACTTCTTCAATTCTGATATCTTTGGCTCCATGCCAAACAGCTGCCTTCATGTAAAACTCCTGTAAAAATCAACGAATTTACCGCAATATGATTGCAATAACATTCCAAAGTAATTACAGCATAACAGGAAATCGGATATTTGTCATCACTTTGACGCCGACTGTTTTCTAAATACCAATTTAGAATACTATTCATCAAAAAAACTAACAAACGATTGCAACTCCGACCATCACCCCACTGGCAGTGAAACCAGGGCATCATTCCCCATTTCATTTTTCTAGTATTGACCACCCATTTGAAAAAAATACGCCATTAATTTAGATTGAACATTTGACACCCCTCACTTCGACCACGCTTTTCTATTAATTCTCATCAAATCCTTACTTACGAGAAAAAATTTTATATGCTAAGTTGGAATTAATAAGAAAAGGAGCATTGATAAATGCCACGTAATTTTAAAGAAGAACTAATTTTCATGTTGATGATGGCCGGCCTGATGGTCTTGGGTATGTCCATTTACAATATTTACCTCGCTCAGGGACTAACGGATGGTTTCTGGCACGAAGTCATCGTCGGCTACCCTATCGCTTTAATCGTCGCCATGGTTTGCGACGGTTTCCTCGTCGGTCCCTTGGCTAAGATGCTAGCTTTCAAGCACATCGTCCCCCGCTTCAAAGCAACTGATGGCCTTCAAATTCCTCTGACCATTTCCACGCTGATGGTTTTGGGCATGGTTACTTGCATGTCCCTCTTCGGTGTTTTAATCAACGGTCACTCACTGTCCGCCTATCCAAAGGCTTGGCTTTTCAACCTGCTTTTGGCCTTACCAATGCAAATTTTAGTGGTTGGCCCAATCGCCCGCGCTGTTTTATCAAAGGTCCAAGGAGCTGTTGCACCAGCTAAAAACTAAGCCAGACAAATTTCAACCAACACAAAAAGTATCCGCCAGTACCTCACTGATTTAAAATCAGTCAGACAAACTGGCAGATACTTTTTCTTTACACTTCAATTGTTGTGAGCGCTTTAACCCTTTGGCTCAACTTGCTTTGGCAAAAAGATTGCTGGAATAAACATCACAACGGTAATGGCCATCGACCACCAAAAGGCGTGTTGATAAGCAACAATGTTAGCACCAAGGACCCGGTGTGTTGAAACATAGGCAGCAACGACAGTCGCTACCAATGCTGAACCGAAGGCGCCACCAACGTTTTGGAAAATCCGTGCGCCAATGTTAGCTTGCGGAATCAATTCCTTTTCCATACCCAAGAGAATCGTCGTCATCAGCGGCATAATCACGCCACCGACCCCAAGACCACGAACAAAAAGCACGGCACTAACAATCCCCATATTCGTGCTAGCGTTAATCCAGCCAAACGAAATTGTCCCAATTAGTGCCAATGAAAGCGCAAACCAAACTACATAACGGACAACAACGCGATCGAGTAATTTCAATAAAATTGGACGAATCAACAACATCCCAATCCCTTGGGGAAGCAGCCAAAGGCCCGTTTCCAAAACAGACATCGACTGCCCCTGCTGGAAGTACAGTGGCAAAATCAGCATCGGTCCATTGGTGACCATCCCAGCCAAGACCAAGTTAATCGTCGTCGCTGAATAAACCGGTGACTTAAACAAAGCAAGTGGTAAGACCGCCTGATCCTTTTTGTACCGGCCCCAAATCCAGTAGACAACAAAGGCCAACAAACCAGCAGTCACATAGAGACGGGTATCAGCATTGTTAAAGCTGGCTAAATCGCCTGCACGGGAAAGGCCATAAATAACGGCAGCCGAACCCAAGCCCAGCAAGGCAATACCGAAGGCATCGATGCGGGCTGATTTATTCAGATCCGGAATATCCGGCACCTTCCAAAAATTCAAACCGGCTACAATAATCATAATCGGCACATTAATCCAAAAAATCCATTGCCAATTACCATATTCAACAACAAGGCCCCCAATAATTGGACCGAAAATGGGACCAACCATAATGGGCAGCATGACCACCATCATCAGCTTTTGCAAATGTTCACGTGGCGCAATATTGACCAGCATCGTTGTGACCAACGGAATGATCAAGCCGGCCGCAAAACCTTGGACGACTCGGTACAGAATCAAAGCATTGATATCATGACTCAACGCCGCACCCACCGATGATAAACCAAAGAAAATCTGTGCTGCTAAAAAAACGTATTTTCCATTAAAGCGCTGCGTTAACCAGCCCAAAAACGGCACAGCAATACTCGTGGACAATACATAGGCCGTAATCATCCACTGCACGTTCGATAGCGTGGTATGCAAATCACGACCGATATCATTAATGGCGATATTGGTCATGGTCGTATCAAGCATGGGCGCCAAAAGGCCAAAAGCCAAAATTAGCGCAACATTGCGTATTTTTTTAATTTCCATTTTTCCATTTCCACTCTGTTTAGTTTATTTGAGGAAATAAGGAACAATTTGTTCTCTATTTCAATCCGCTGATTAATATACTCGGCTGCTAACTAAAAGTTAATAAGAAACATAATGTTCCTTATTTTTTTGTGTTAAACTATTTTTATGGAAAAAGAAACGCGAACAAGAAAACGTGGGTTAGCCCTCGAGCAGACAATTTACGCAGTGGCACTACGTCTCTTTGATCAAAAGGGCATTGATGCAGTCACTTTTAAAAATGTTGCGCATTACGCCAAAACATCCCGCAGTGTCTTGTATCGCCGTTGGGACTCACCATCTGCCCTCTTAGTGGATGCCGTCCACCATTGGGCACACGAAAATTCTGGATTTTCAGAGGATTTGGATACGCAATCCTTTCCCGATACTGGTAGCCTTCGTGGCGACCTGATTGAAAACGCCAGGCAAATCGAAGGCCTGCATGAACGAATCAACCAATATTTAATTAAATTTACACTTTACCAAGCCGTCAACGGTGAAACTATCAATGATGACCTTTTGAAAAAAGCGGAGGAAGGTGCCGTCGAACTCGGAACTTTGTTGGCTACTAGGGCCATCAATCGTGGTGAATTAAAGGTGATTCCCAGCAAAGAAGTCTTAATGCTCTTGGGTAATATTCGGCGCTACTACTCTTTTATCGCTACCCAGCAAGCGCCTGACCCCGAAGAATTAATTGACCAAATTGTCTTACCAGCTTGGTTAGCCAACCAGCAGTAAAATCAGCATTGGCCTGCGGGCCGTTATTCCACCATCAAACAAAAACCTTTCAGAAAAACATTTCTGAAAGGTTTTTGTTATTAAGAAAGGTTTGAGGCCGGCGTGCGTTCAACCGAAAGGGTATTTTGAACGATAACCGAACCAACATTAGCCCTCAGATTCAATCAACTGAGATCCTAATTCAAAATTGTGTGAATAATCAACTGGGACATCAACAACAACCGGTCCTTCTGTTGCAAAAGCTTCTGTCAAAACGGCATCAAGGTCAGCTGGCGTTTCAACCCGCAATCCCTTAGCGCCAAAGGCTTCGGCATACTTCACGATATCAATGTTACCAAAGTCAACACCGGCGGCTTGGCCATCATACTTCATTTCTTCTTGGAACTTCACCATGTCGTAATGAGCATTATCGTTCCAAACAATATGCACCGTGTTCAACTGCAAGCGGACAGCCGTCTCCAATTCCATTGCGGAGAAGAAGAAGCCACCATCGCCAGACACGGAAACTGATTTGGCATTCGGACGAACCATCGCAGCCGCCATTGCCCAAGGAAGGCCGACCCCAAGTGTCTGCATACCATTAGACGTCAAGAAGTGACGAGCGACGTATGACTTAAAGTGACGGGCCATCCAAATATAATGTGAGCCAATATCAGTCGAAACCGTCATGTCATCGGTCACGTGCTTTTGCAAAGCCTTGATGACATTCAGTGGATGGTTCAAGTTAGCTTGTGCCGGCGTGTATGATGGTTCATCTGACGCCTTCAAATCAGCCTTTAACTCTTGCAAAGTGCCCTGACTTTCAGCCGGCACCCGATAACCCGCCACCTTCTCCGTCAAGAGCGTCAATGATTGAGCCAAATTACCAACTAATTGGCGCGTTGGTACAAAGTTGTTGTCAATTTGAACTGGCGCAACATCCATTGCGACAATCTTCAAATCGTTTTCCTTGTTCCAATTGCGTGGTTCGTACTCGATGGCATCGTAGCCAACCGTCACAACCAGATCAGATTGCTTGAGCAACTTGTCCCCTGTCTGGTTACGGAAGAGACCAACCCGACCGAAGTATGATTGGGCCTCCAGTTCACGGGAAATCACACCAGCGCCCTGGAAGGTTTCAACGACAGGCAAAGGCGTTTGCTTCAATAATGTGTGCAAAGCCGCCACTGTATCGTCGTCTGAGCCACGGGCACCAACAAGCAAGACGGGCAACTTGGCCGCCTTAATTTGTTCAGCCAACCAGTCTAAATCAGTTAAGGCCGCTGCCCCCTGGCGTGGTTGGTTGACAACTGGCAATGCAGGTCTGGTCACTTCAACATCATCGACATCCTGTGGCAAAGAAACAAAGGCTGCTCCCCGGTTCGTTCCGTTGGCTGCCGCAAAGGCATTAGCGATAATCTCAGAAATATTGTTTGGATCTTGAATCTCAGAACTAAACCAGGTCACGCTTTGAAACAAAGCGGCCGAATTCGTCGATTGGTGCGTCAACCGATACAAGTCACGACGAGGAACCTGACCACCGATGGCCAAAACTGAATCACTTTCTGCATTAGCAGTCATCAAGCCCGTTACCAAGTTTCCAACTCCAGGACCAGAAGTGGCAATCACAACCCCAGTCTTACCGGTAATCCGCGAAAATGCCTGGGCCATAAAGGCAGCATTTTGTTCATGACGAGTCACGATCAACTTTGGTACCCGCTGTCCTGGTTGTGGGTGCTCCAGTGTCTCAAATAAACGGTCAATCTTCGCTCCTGGAATTCCAAAAACGAGATCAACTCCGTGATTCACCAGGGAATCTGTGACAATGTCAGCACCATGTTTTTTCATTTCAAATTTTCCTTCTTTTTTATTAATTTTACAATTTTCAGTCTATGCTTTGTAACTATAAAAGTCAATTTAGTTCAAAAATTATCAATTTTTTATTTAAATATTAAAAATAAACAGTTATTTGAACTTTTTTTTCGAATATCTTGATTATTTTTGCATCTTCATTCTAAAGAAAAAACATAATTTAGTATAAAAAGCCCCAACGCGGACTGCGCTGGGGCTGATTTTTAATTATTTTAGTGAAAGTAAAGCATTAAAAACGGCTTGTGGTAATTCAATATCGGACTGAGCCGCCTGACGCTTGTTCGCACTTTGACGACGAAGCAGCGCCTGCTTCTTCGAGATGCTCCGTGCCTGACCATTGACCGCAGCATTTTTACGCAGAGGTGGTACATCAACACGGGCAACCACCCGGCCCTCCACCAACGCCTGAACCGGCATCGGATAAAGGCACCTTGGAATCGTCATTTTCAATTCGTGGACCAATTGTTGCGTCTGCTCGGCCACCCGTGAGCGATGGGTCACAAAGGCTAGCGCATCGACCTGGGCATAGTTAACCTGCACGTCCACCTTGACCAAATCAGCTTCCTGATAGCCAATGGCTTCCGTACTAAACGAAGCATAACCATGTGACAACGATTTTAATTGGTTGAAGAAATCGTAGGCAATTTCGGACAAAGGCATTTGATAGACCAAGCGGACGTAATCGCCCTGGTTGCCCATATCCATAAACACACCCCGATAATCATCCGCTAATTTCATTAATTGGTTAACCGAATCGCTTGGCGTCATGATGGTTGCCTTGACCACCGGCTCCTCAACGGTTAAAATTTGGTCAAAATCAGGAAACTTGGTTGGATTGGTCACTGTCACCGTCTGAATGTCTTGGCCCTTTTGTGCCACTTGAACTCGGTAAGAAACGTTTGGGGCCGTGACGACAACCTCAATCCCAAACTCCGTTTCGAGGCGCTCTTTAATGATTTGTAGGTGAAAAATCCCTAAGAACCCAGCACGAAAGCCCGGGCCCATCGCTTCGGATTGCTCATCCCTTAATACAAGGGAGGTATCATTCAAAGCTAATTTTTGCAGCGCCTCCTGCAAGGCATTGTAGTCGTCAACTGGATAAATGCCGGCATAAACAACCGGCTGACTCTGCTGGTAACCAGGCAAGGCCGTTTTAGTTGGTTGGTTTTGGCTCGTCAACGTATCCCCAACAGTCACCTGCTTGGGATCTTTAATCCCGGTCACGACATAGCCGACCTCACCGGCGGTCAATTCGTCAACCGGCACCCGGCTTGGCCGATAAATACCAACTTCTTTGGCCAACAGCTTTTGACCATTGGCCATCAATTGAAGTGCGGCACCCTTTTTCAGGGTGCCATCGATTACTCGGACCTGGGCAATCACCCCTTGAAAGGCATCATATTCGGAATCAAAGACGAGGGCCTTGAGGGGACTGTTTTCATCACCGACCGGCGCCGGCAATTCATGAACAATCGCCTCCAAAAGGTCCGCTATTCCCAAGCCCGTCTTGGCTGAAATATGGTAAATCTTTCGCTCGGCCAAAGCTGGGTCCAACTGTCTGATTTGCTCTTCGCTTTCATCAATTTGAGCACTCGCAGCATCAATTTTATTTAAGACCGGTAAAATCGGCAGTCCCAATTCATGGGCTAACCGCCAGTTCGCAACCGTTTGTGCTTGCACGCCCTGGGTTGCATCAACCAAAAGGATGACACCATCGGTTGCTGATAGGCTTTTCGTGACTTCATAGTTAAAGTCAACGTGACCCGGTGTGTCAATCAGATTCAACTTGTAATCTTGACCATCCTTGGCCCGATAAGTATTTTGCACCGTCCGTGACTTGACCGTCACGCCGTGCGCTTGCTCCACCCCCATGCTGTCCAATAACTGGGGCGTCATTTCCCGGTCAGAAACCGTCTTGGTTTCCTCCATGAGTCGGTCCGATAGCGTTGACTTGCCATGATCAATGTGGGAAATAATTGCAAAATTACGAATTAATTTAAGGTTCATTGTTCAGTTTCTCCATTCGAATGCTGTGCACGTTGAATGGGGCTGAAAAGGCTTCAATCCCATTCTGTTATCAGAATGAGAAGCCAACAAGTTGAATTGTCATAGTGCTTTTCTCCTTTTACTTTGAATAATGGCTATTCATTAGCCAAACGGTAATAAACATTCATATCGTGATATGTGCCCGCCCGATATGAGTAATCCGGATGCGTTGTCAGGTAAGCAAAACCGGCAGAACGAATCACACCGTTTGATCCAGGATTCTCAACATCGGCCAAAACAATAATTTGGTGCAGGCCCACCACCTGAAATGCATAGTCGCAAAGCGCTTTGGCTGCCGCCGTCATAATTCCCTGCTTCGTATAAGCCTTGGTCAACCAATAGCCCAGCTCTGCTCGCCGGTCCACTGCTGAATAGTGATGCAACTCAATCATCCCAATGATTTGACCAGCTCTTTGAATAGTAAAAATCAGCTCCTTACCCGGTTCGCTGATTTTTAATTGTGACTCAAGATAGGTCAGCGTATCTTGGACAACCTCCGTTTGATCAACAAAAGGTAAAAACTGGCCAATATGCTCGCGGTCTTGATCCACAACCGTATAAATTTCTTCCGCCATCTCAACTCGAGCGGAAACCAATGTCACCACAGGGTGATTTTGCAACTGAATCTCTGTCATGGTGGCCACCCCTTTCAGTTAAAGTTCAGATAGAAGGCATTTTTCTTATTGGTATTTTAACACAGGTTATCACGCCTTTGTCGGGATTGACTGAAGGAAAATCGTTGAGAGAACGAACAAACCACCAAGAACTTGAATAGCCGTAAAGCTCGTCCCCAAGAAAGCAACTGCTAAGAATGTCGCCGTTAAGGGCTCAAAAGAACTTAACATCCCAGTTGTGGCTGGCTGAAGGTCCTGAAGGCTATTAATATAGAACAAATAAGCCAACATAGTTCCAAAAATAACGATAAAAGTAATCTGCCCACCACAGACTAGCGAAATCGACTTCAACGAATGGCTGAACAAAATTGGAAAAAACGGAATCGAACCGAGCGTCATCGCCCAGCCAACGACCAGGCGACCATCAAAGTTGGCCAAGAGTTCTTTTGGCAACAGCGTGTAGGATGCCTGACTCAACCCGGCTGCTAATCCCCAAAATAGGGCTAGCGGTGCCAGTGAGAGCTTCGTCAGGTTACCACTCGTTACTAGTAAGAAGGTTCCAACCAAGGCAACGATGACCGAAATCAAATCCAACCGTCGTGGCAAGGCATGGCTACGAACCGTGAGATACAAAATAATAAAAATTGGCCCCAAAAATTGTAAGACTGTCACCGTTGGTGCATTGCCATAATGAATGGCCATAAAATAGGACAACTGCGATGGCAACATTCCTAAGAAGGCAAAGAGTAAAAGAAAGGTAGCCGACCGCTCATTTTTCCAAATGGAAAACAAAGATTGCTTACTTGCCAAGCCATACCATGCTAGCAGTAAAAGGCCAGCCAACAACAAACGAACACCGACTAACCATAATGGCGAAATTTGACTGTTAGCAAAGAGGGCTTGTGCCACCGTGCCGGACGCTCCCCAGAAAACACTACCGGTCACCGCATACAAAATTCCCCGTCCCGTTTTCTTCTCCGCCATGGCAAAACCCTTCTCTTTCTAAATTATTAAAATTAGTTTGATTATACACGAAAAAAGGCAAATCAAACAGATTTGCCTTCTTTCTAGATTAATTAAGCGTTTTTGTTAAGTGCACTTATAAGTGAACATTATTTTTAAATAGCTTTTAAATAAGTTTTTATTCATCACCTCCTTTTATTTTTGCCATCATTAGCAATGGATGTGCACGGTACGCTTGCCCCAGTTAAATTGATGAAAATTTTGGTGCCAAGCATGGATTGTTTGCGAGAACAGATGCTTTTCCAGTTTTCCCAACCCCCATTTTGGTTAAAATTGCCCCAGCCCATCTTTGGTCCAAAGCTATCTCGACCATGGTGACTCATACCAGCAGCCGAAAAATAAGGTGAATGGTGACTCCGATAATGATTTCGTTGGTCTTGGGACCTGTGGCGGTTAGGTGTCGGCCACGAAACTTTATTAACAGACCTTAACGGTCGCGGACTGGTAACCACTGCTTGGTCCTTCTGAACTGGTGAAAACTCATTAACAACCACCGTCACCACCTGCGACTGATTCCCATACGCATCGACCGTTTTGAACTGAACCGTTTTATTTTCTCGAATTGACAAATCACCCTGATATTTTTTCCATTGCTGACCTTGATTCAAAGAATACATAACCGTCAATTCGTTATCGCTCGGGTTGTCCACCGGCAGATTCGCTTTTGCTGTTAGTAACAGTGGAAAGCGCTGAATAACGCCGCTACCATCTTTTGTAACGGTTGGTGCTGGCAAATTTGTTTGATAATAGCGGACATTTAATTTCTTTTTAGTCTGATTACCAACAGCATCACGAATAGCTAAATCGACCGATTATCGCCTTTAGTTAGGTGAAGAGGCACTGAAAACTTCGTCAACCCACCCGTAGTATTTTGGTTAATAATCAGACTAAACGGCTTAGTGGCAACCATATCGCCATTAATCGTTAGTTGATAACCATCATAGTTATCGCCTGCTTGCCCGCTAAGTTGGTAGGTCTCCTGATTGGTTTTAACCTGGTAAGTCCCATCATCTAGTCGCGCCAGCGTGCTTTCGTTAAAAAGATTTAACTCCGGTAAACTGGTATCAACGTAGAACTGCAAGCCACCATCAACTAAGGTCCGCCCACCAGCATTAATTTGAATTGGAACTGCCGTCTTCGCATTGGCTTTGGCTTCAACAACAGTTGAAAAAGCCAACGTCTTTGGATCGACCGCCACCGCTAGGCGATTTCCATGCTTTTCACCAATCAAAAGCTGGTCCACCGTTTTTCGCAAGTGCCCCCTAATCGTGAGCTTTTGTGTCTGCTGGTCATAATACCTTGTTTGCGCCGTCACCATATTGAACTCAAAATTCACGTCATGATCGAATGTGATGATTGGCTTCTTAACACCGTCCAGTAATCCCTCTGCGGCAGGTTCCTTCTTGCCCGTCCAAGTCAGTGCTTTACCAACTGGACTAGGACCAACCTCGCCCACTTCCGGCTGACCTGCCGTTGTTCCCTTTGCCAGAGAATTCGATTCCGACGAGGAGTTGTTTGCTGAAGCAGTAGTCCCCGAACCAGGCAGCGTAAAGGATTGACCCGTCAGGTTTCCGGCATTATCAAAAGCTAAAATTCGAACCTGGTTACTTTGGTCCGCATGGAACGACTGGATTTGGTCAGTGCTTAATGGCAGTGATAGGCGTTGATAAACTTGGTGATCCTCTTGCAATGGCTGGTCAACAATCGTCAAAATGCCATTAACGACGAATCCAACTCGGCCGAAAGCGTCAATACCGCTTAATTCATCCGTCAAATCAGCTGCCAAAATAATTCCTTTTTCCGCTTTGGCTGACTGATTTTTCATTTGAAACTGGGGATTAGCAATCTGCGGACCATGGCCATCGACTTTAATCGGCAAGATTAAGCGTTGGCGAACAGCTTGACCACCAATTCCATCATTCAATCGACCACTAGCCGCCTCTGCGGATAGCTGGTAATAATATCGACCATCAAAAGCCGACTCGTTGTGCCCTGCTTTGACATTCCAAATATCACCACGCCAGCCTTTACCACCAGCGTCATAGGACGTAAATTGGTCCTTGCCCCGTTGATAATAGGACTTCAATATGTCTTCATCAATGCTAACCGTTCGTAGTGGCTGTTGGTTGGCCCACCGAGAATCGGTCGGATCGTGCTGATAAATTTCACCGACAACGTGGTGGGCATTGCGCCAAAGATTAACCAATGGCTGCGCCTGCTTGTTAACAGCCCCCTGGTTCGGTGAAATCGCAATATTTTCTGGAATAATCGTCCCTGCTTTGTTCAGGCCCAACGGCACTTTGTTGGAGTCAACAAGGGTTGACTGGCCAAAGTAGGAAGCGGGATCCCAGGCTGGCCGGTCAAAAATTTGCTGATTTTGCCAATCACCATAGTAGCCAAGGTATGGCATGGATAGTTGCTGACCACCCTTTTTTAGCAGACGACCAGCAGAATCAACCGCCTTAAATTGCAGATAGCCTTCAACAAAGCCATTCTTAGCGCGCTCGGGCAAAGTCAAGCCAAAGTTCACCGCCACTCGTTGTTGGGCCGGTACCTTAATTACCGTCTTTTCACCGTTTGGCGCTTGATCGACTGTATCTGACCCTAATATTGACAAATCAGCACCCGAAATCCGCTTATCCGTCGCTGGCTTTCCCGGTACCGAACCATCTGTCCAAACACGATGATCAGCCTGATAACGGAAATTCTGCTCTTGATCAGTCTGATTTTCTAAGAAGACCTGCAAGGATTGTTTCGATTCGCCAAAGGCACCTAGCGACAAAGATGCAACGCCTCGAGAAGTCGTTAGAGACGTCCGGCTGTCAAGCGCATCTTCAACCTGTGCCAACCCCGCCCCCTGAACACGAGGTGAAACAATCGCTAATGTCTTTTCATCCACTAACGGCCGTGCGGTATTCATCAAAGCCGTCTTCATGTGCTGACTGATTTTTTCAGCCGGTACCCGACCACCCAATGACTGGGCAAACAGAGCAGCAGAAACGGCCATCACTGGCGTCGCCATCGAAGTGCCCGACTTATAGTCGTAACGGTTACCGTTCAAGCTTGATAATAATCGACCACCAGGCGCTGTGATATCAGGCTTTAGCTGTAAATCAGGTGTTGGACCATAGGACGAAAAGGACGACAGATGACTCAGTTTTACCGGACCATCGGCTGGGATATCATAGGCCAGGTTGTCTGATGAAGCGACGGTCAAAACAGAAGGCAACACACCTGGCGAGTCAATCGTTCCGGTATCGTTTGTTTTGCGTGTATTGACAACGTTGAGACCAGTATTGGAGGTAGACAGGCCGGAATTTCCTGCTGCAACAACCGGGATGGTCCCCTTTTGCGCCGCCAAATTCACGGCCCGCTGCTCCGGACTATCTGGGTCAACGTCCCCACTGGTAGAACCCAGAGAAAGGTTAATTACATCAGCCTTGAGTAAAACGGCATCCTCAACCGCTGCAATGACATCGTCGCTACTGGCGCCACCGCCGTTATTCGAGAAAACTTTCATATTTAACAGCTGCGCATTAGGCGCCGTTCCGATGGCATAAGCCTTTTGATTAAAGCCAGCAAAATTTGGCAAAGCCGAATAGCCAGCCGCTAACCCGGCAACGTGCATGCCATGCATCGAATTTTTATTTAAATCAAAAACCGTATTGGACGTCCCATCGGCATAATTATAAGAATATGGAATCTTAGCCGATGAGTAACAGCCATGACCAAGGTGGCTGATAGCTTCTTTTGCCTCTTTTTGGCTAATTTTCTTCTTGGCATTTTTGCCGAGCCGCATGATTTCATGATTAGTATCAATACCCGTATCAACAATCGCGATGACCGTTTGATCTCCCTTCAGACGGTGCTGATGCCATACGGTTGAAGCCTGCACAATTTGATCAGCAGCCAAATCTTGGGGTTGATAAATATTGGCGGCCGTCACGCGTTTCACGTCGGCAACGGCCTGAACAGCCTGCAAATCCTTGACCTTCGCCACAATCGACATCGTATTCGTTAAATAGCCAAATTCGTGTTGAGCCTTTTTCTTGGCAATTTTTTCAACCGCTTGCCGGGCAGGACGCTGTTCAGCCACTACCTGCCGACTTGCAGCCCGCACTTCCTCGACTTTTTTCTCTTCCGTTGCTCGTCGAGAGCGTGAGTGTTGGCTACCCGTCGAACTCGTGGCATTGGTGGCGGCTTGCTTAGCTGCGCCCTCCACCCTCAAGGCTGCTAGTGGTTGATCGAACTCAACCATCAAAGTTACCGGACTTTCGGCCAATGCTTTTTCTGATTTAGGCACTGGTAGACCCTTGGCTTTGAGCTGTTCCTTCACTCGCTTCTTAAAATTCTGATCAGCATGCTGGCGAATCCGCTCATGGTCCGCTTTCATTTGTTCTTCGGGACTATTGGATTCAGAAGTCCCCTTCACACCGACTGGATCTTTGTTTGCTTTTTTCGCGGCTTGCTTTGCAGGCTGATTTTCCCCTGCCAAGACGGGAAGACCACTGTCAAGCATAGCAGGTGCTAACAAGAGTGCTAGTAATGCCAACCCCAATCTTTTCTTCTGATGGTACATAGGACAACCTTCCTCTCTACCCACAATGGGGGTATTGATTTCACTTGTCTTTTTTCCTATTTCTGCCGTCATTATAAAAAGAATCATTTTTTGGCACAAATTTTTGAGTTAACGAGGACAAAATCAGACCGATTATGCCAAATCGCTATCTTGAGTATTCAAGAGGCTGTTCAATAGCCAAAAGAATCGCGACGACCCTTGCGAAAATCAAAAAGGGTAATGAACTACCCTCAATAGCCCGTTACTCTTAGGACAAAAAGCAATCAAAAACGGCCATCCCCGAATGCTCCGAGAATGGCCGTCTATATCAGCAATCACGATTGCACGTGACTACTGAACTAATGATGATTATCCGTTTTATTTTTACCTCCACTTACCTTTAGTTGACCTAATTTTAATCCAACACCAGTCAATCCAATCGAGAGACTGGACATCGTTACAGCCAAAAATGTTAGCGGCTGGTCGAAGTGTTCGACTTCCCAAGTATCGGGTAGAGCAATTTTTGCAGGGAACAAATTATCCATTAATGTTGCTGGGCTTGCAGAATTCTCAACAGGATTGCTCTGTGTCTCCCTTGGTTGAACGCTCTCTTGTTGGATTTGCTGACTAATTTGCTGAAGCGAATCCAAGAACTGCTGATAGGCGGTCTGAACATCCCCCACCGTCCGTGCTTGTTGCAAGTCAGTCATGAGCTGCCACTCGGCTGGTTGAATTTTGTTAATCAATTGAGGCTGTTCATCTGCTGGCAATTGCTTTTTTGCATCGTTGATTGCCTGATCTGCCTCTTTCTTAGCTTGCTGTTCGACCTGATCTTGGGCCTTTGCCCGTTGCTGAACATTTGTCAATTTCTTATTAAAATCAGTTACGGCAACATCAACGGCCTTTTGGTCATTCGCTTGTTCAACTTCATCCATTGCCTTTTGCTTGGCCGGGTCAATAGCTGACTCAAATTGTGGACCTTGACCAGTTCGCAGCGCCTGTTTGGCGGCATCGGCCGCTTGTTCACTTTGCGTTACCGCTTGGTTCTTAGCTGCTTCCTGTTCAGCTTTGGCTTTCGCAGCAGTCTGCTCAGCCTCGGCCTTATCCTTCGCCACAGCCTGTTTTTGCAAGTCGTCAACCGTCTGCTTGAACCTCGCTAAGACCCGCTGAATATCATCTGCATTCTGCGTTTGAGCAAGGTCCTTTTCGGCTGCTTGACGTGCAGCATCAACGACTGGATCAAAGGCGGCCTGCTGACCATTTGGTCATGCTTGCTTAGTGCTATCGGCATCATGTTCCACTTGCTTTACCGCTTGGCTCTTGGCTGCTGCCAGTTCAGCCTCGGCTTGAGCCTTCGCTTCTGCCTGTTCTTGTACACTATCAACCGTCTGCTTGAACTTTGTTAAGGTTTGCTGAATCTCATCTGCATTCTGCGCTTGAGCAAGGTCCTTCTCAGCCACTTGACGCGCTTCATCAATGTTCTGTGCAAACTGTGAGACTTGACCAGCTGGCAATGCCTTCTTAGCACTATCGGTATCATGTTCCACTTGCTTTGCCGCTTGGTCCTTAGCCGCCGCCAGTTCAGCCTCAGCTTGAGCCTTCGCTTCTGCCTGCTTTTGTAGACCATCAACCATCCGCTTAAACTTCGCTAAGGCTTGCTGAATCTCATCCGCATTCTGAGCCTGAGAAAGCTCCTTTTCAGCAGTTTGGCGTGCAGCATCAATAGCCGAATCAAAGGCAACTTGCTGACCTTCAGGCAACTTTTGCTTGGCAGTTGTCGCATCGTCATCCACTGTTTGCAGAGCCACTTGTTCTTGGTTTTTCAGTGCTTGACCCGGTTGGTGAACCTCGTCAATTCCTGGCAAACCATTCTGAAGCGCTTGATCAGCTGCTCTTGGATCAGCTGCTTTTTCAACAATCGCCTTCAAAGCGTCCGCCTTTTGATTGGCCGTAGCAATTTGCTGTTGCTTATCTTGGCTCGAAAGGGGTGGATCCTGATTGATTTCCTCAACAACCTGTTTTGTAGCAATATCAATTCGCTGGTTAAGCGCGGGCAGTTGTCCATTCAAATCAGGCTTTGCCTGATGGGCAGCCTGAATATTTGCCTGACCAGTTGCCAAAGCATCAGCCACTACTGCCTCACTCTGAGCCGCGGCAATCGCAGCCAGCGTTTGACTATAAACAGTCTGTGCAGCCTCTAACTGATTGTGCACATCCGAGTCCGACAAAGTTCGGTCAGACTGAATTGACGCCAGCGTTGCGTTCAAGAATTGCTGTAATTGCTGGCGAGCATCCGCTTGACTCGCTTGAAGAGCAATTGTTGGTAAGCTAGCCACAAACTGCTGCAAGCTAGTCACAACCTGATTTCCATCAACAGCCGAAGAAATATCGGCATTGGTCTGTTGTGTCAATTAAGTCAACTGCATCATCAAGCCTGCCTTTTCGTCATCAGTCAAATGCTGATAACCGTCAACGGTCTGAACAGTCGACTGCAAAGTTTGATATACCTTTTTGACCCAATCGGCCTTCATTTGTGCAATTAACGTCTGCTTGGCTGGACCGCTGCGGTCAACACTTGGTGCTGATCTTGTGTAATCAAACCACTTTGAAGCGCCTGATTGATTTGTTCTTGCATCTGCTGGCTAGCAGCTTGAATTTGTTTTTCAAACTTAGCTGCTTGACCATCTGGCCCCACAATTGCCTGGCCGGCCTGGTGAATCGTCGGCAACTTTGG
Organism: Fructobacillus tropaeoli; assembly: GCF_001047135.2. Lineage (GTDB taxonomy): Bacteria > Bacillota > Bacilli > Lactobacillales > Lactobacillaceae > Fructobacillus > Fructobacillus tropaeoli. The sequence goes on from NZ_DF968078.1 coordinate 54,097, forward strand.
TAGACCCTGTTCAAGGTCTTGGTAGGCTGCACGTGGGTCAACAGCATTTTTCAATTCATTCTTCAAGTCTGCCGCCTGTTGCTGAACGGCCTTAATCTGCTGTTGTTTCTCGTCAACTGATAATGTCGGATCTTGATTGATTGCTGATACAACCTGCTGAGCAACCTCATCAACTTGCTGGTTCAGCTTTGGTAACTGCTGAGCCAAATCGCCCTGCTCTTGGTGAGCGTTTTCAACAGCGGTGCGACCATCCGCCAAAGCCTGCGCCATTGCAGCGGAGTTCTGTGTCGCCTTAACCGCCTGGATGGCTTGGTCAAGAGCAGTATTGGCTGCTTGTTGCTGATTTTGTACTTGTTGATCTAACAATGTGCGGTCAGCGCTAATTGCTTGTTGAGTAGCCGTTCCCGTCTGTTCAAGTTGACGAACAGCATCCTGCTGGCTAGCCTTGAAGGTCAAGGTTGGCAAAGCATCCAAGAATTTTTGCAAGGCTGCAGTCACAACCGTGGCCGATGCGCCTTCTTGGAACTGGTTATTGGTTTCATCGGTCAGCTCACCCAACCGGTTCATCAAATCAGCCACATCATCGTCAGTCAAATTCTCATAACCATGAATGGTCTGGTCCGTCGCCTGCAATCCTTGGTACAACCGGGATACCCAGTCAGCCTTGGCCTCAGCAACTGGTGTCTGCGCTAGTTGACCCAAAGTCAAAGCCGTCACATCGCCTTGAACCATCGTTTCGGCCGCTACAACTGTTTGAGCAGACTTCAGTTCATTGACAAACCAGTCCTGCATGCCGGTGATTGCCCGGACAATAATCTGTTGACCAGCAACCGAAAGGTTTGGTTGCTGCTTTGTTTTAGCAGCCAAAGCCGTTGCAGCGGCAACAATCTGCTGGTTAAAGTCGGACAACCGGTCAGACACGGATTGACCACCATGATGAACGCCATTAATAATTTGCACAGCCGTTTCGCTAGTACCAGTCACCTAGGCAGCGTTTTGGCTGTCATTAATCGACTTGGTCCAGGTATCCACAACCTCTTGTAAGCTCGTTTGTTGGGCGGCCTTTTCTTGCTGATTCAAAGTGCCATCAGCAACAATAGCTGCATCCGCCTGAGACTGAGCAACTTTCAACTGGTGGAAGGCAATGTCCTTAGCCAAAGCTGTTTAATTTTGAACCAAGGCAGCTTGCCAAGCCGCACTTGCCGTCTGAATTTGATCGGCATTTTCAGCCTGGTTGGTTGCGGCCTGTGCCTGAGTTGTGGCCGCTTGAAGAGCAGCTGTCAAGACATCCCTTTGCTCGGTTGTGATAAAACCATTTGTCGCCGCCTGATTAATTTGATTTTGTTCTTGCTGACTGGCAGTCGAAACCTGATTTTTCAACTGAGCCGCTTGTCCTGTTGCACCACTAATGACCAAACCGGGTTGGTGGACCCCATTTAGGCTGACCAAACCTGGTTGCGGGTCTTCATCAGCCTCACGCAAATCAGCTGCATTGGCCATTGTCTTTTTCAGATCTGACGCCTTCTGGTTAAGCGTCTCAATCTGCTGTTGCTTTTCAGTGGCAGTCAACGTTTGATCTTGATTAATCGTAGTCGTTGCTGTCTTGACGGCATCATCGACCTGCTGGTTCAGCTTTGGTAATTGTTCACTCAAAGCAGCTTGATCTTGATGACTAGCTTCAACGGCCTCCTGGCCCGCCGTCAAGGCACTCGCTACTGCCTGCAAATCACCTGCTTGTTGCACTTGTGCACTTGCTTGGTCATAAGCGGTTTGAGCCGTCTGAATCTGATTTTGCACCTCTTGATGAGATAATGACCGGTCAGCCGTAATATCCGCCTTGGTGGTTTCGAAGACCGACTGCAACCGATTAGCAGCATCCGTTTTGCTTGCTTGCAAGTTCAACTTAGTCAAATTCAGCATCAATTCTTGCAACAATTGTACTGTTTGATCTAGCGTCTGGGCTTGGCTAATTTGACTGTTGGTCGTCGTCACCAGTGACTGCATCGTTTGCAGTAAGGCTGATTTTTCAACAACAGACAAAGCTAAATAGCCATTAATCGACTGGTCCGTTGTTTCCAACTCGTTATAAAAGCGAGCAAAACATTCGGCCGTACCCTGACCAAGTGGACTAGTTGCATTCTGGCCAAAGGCCATCGCATTCAAATCGTCTTGGACCATCGTTTCGGCCTCAACGACGCTTTTAGCAGCCTGCAATTCATGCAAGTACCAGTCCCGATTATTTTGAACCGCTTCCACAATCACTGCCTGACCGGTTGGAGAAAGACTTTTATCCTGGTTAATTTGGGCAACAACCTGTGCTGCTGCAGCTTGAATTTTAGCAGTGTAATTTGGTAGCCGTTCTTCAACCGAGTGACCACCATGGTGGACTTGGTTGATGGCCACGACGGTATCGCTGGCAACTTGGGCCACTTCGTCAACTACCTTCGTAGCCGCCAAGCTTTGCTGACCCATATTCCAACGAACATTGACAATTTCGGCCTGCTCGGCTTTTTCCTGGTTACTTAACGTTGGGTCGTCATTAATTGCTTGGTCAGCACCGTTATAAGCAACTAATAGTTGATAGTTAGCGATATTAATTGCCAAGTTATATTGGACACTGGCCAAATCAGTCGTCAACTGTTGATTAGCCGTCAAAATCTGATCGGCGGTCGTTGCCGCTGTTCCAGCCGCTTGAGCAGCACTCACAACCCGTTGTAACTGTTGTGTCAAACTGGTCTGTTGATCAGCTGTAATTTGACCCTTGGTAGTCGCAGCATTAATCGCCTGTTGCACGATTGCACTCTGGTCCGTCACTTGTCCCTTAAATCGGGCAGCTTGACCCCCATCACCCGTAATCGTTTGACCGGGAACATAAATTTTTTGATTAGTCGTTGTACCAGTATCGGCTACCTGCTTGGCATCGGTAGCATCACTGGCAACATTAATTTGGTCAATGGTTTGTGTTTCACCACGGTCAATGGCAGCCTTTTGTCGATCCTTTTCTGCCTGTGGCAAGGTTGGGTCAGCATCAATTTGGCTCTTAACCGCCTGATCCGCCTTCTGCACATTCGTAATCAATGCCTGCTTTTGATCAGCCAAGCTTTGACCAACCTGATGAGCCGCCTGAATGACTGCCACGCCATCGCTAGCGCTTTGCTGGGCACTAGCAACCGTTGTTGTGGCTGCTAAATCAGTAGTTGTCTTGCGCAATGCTACCAATCGATTAGCCTGCTGAGTTGTCTTAGCATCAGGCAACAAGGTTACATCCCCATCAATCGCCGCTTGAATCTGTTCATTAGCAGCTGCTAACTGGAATTGTCCCACTCGGTGAGCCAAGTCCAAGTCAATGGCCGCTAACTTTTGGTTCAAATCAGCCACTGCCTGTTTGATTTCATCCGCCGACTGCGCTGAATTAATCGCCGTCATTGCTGCATTCTTTGCAGCGGTTACCTGGTCTGTCAAAGCCGACTGGTCACTTGGCTGTAATTGACTGATATTCTGGTTAATCTTTTGCTGCTCGACATTGGTTGCATCCTGAATTGTCGTGTTAGCTGTTTCCTGTCGGTCTGCTACTGCCAGCCAGCAACGTGGAGAGCACTAAGTGCTGTTTGTCCATTTGAAACAGCCGTCTCACCGGATTGGACAATGGTCACGGCCTGCAAAGTTGCTAGCGTGTTCGCCAAAGTCTGTTGAACGCTTGCTACCTGACAACTACGGTCTGCACTTGTCAATGTTGGATCAGCATTAATCTCGTCTTTGACCTGATCAGCCGTTGCTGTTACAGCCTTCTGCCAGTCATCGGCATGACTTGAAACCGCTGGCCCTTGTTGGTGACTGTCTTGAATCTGCTGTGTTCCAGTTGCCAAAGCGCTTGCCAACTTGGTTTGTGCCTGATCATCATTCACCTCAACAGCCGAAATGGCAGCCGTTGCTTGGTTCAAATTGGTTTGTACAGCTGCTAGCTACTCTTGCTCGGAGCTAGCAGACAACGTCGGGTCATTTTCAATGGCTGTCATTGTATCTGTTGCGCTTTGTTGCAGCTGATGAACTAAGTTGTACTTCGTGTGCTGGTTACTAATTTTGATCAAATTAGTATGGAAATCAGCCAATGCTTGGTTCATTTCATCGGCTGACTGCGCAGCTTGGACAGCGGTCACGAAGTTCGCCTTGTACTGATCCATCAAACCATCGAGGTTACTGATTTCGCCCGTACTTAGCGTATCATCGCCACTAATCACACTATTAACCGTGTTTAAGTCATTAGCCGCCGTATTTCGGACAGCCACCTGCTGGGTCAATAGCGATGGGCCCGTCCGGTAGACAGCATCAATCTTTTGCAAAGCTTGATTTGTCTTGTCCACACCTTCCTGAACACTGACAGCCCCCCTGAATAGCGACTGTCCCATCAGCAAGCACCTGGTCAACCTGCGCTTTTTGCTGGTTCTTATCAGCCGTCGTCAGGGTGTTATCGGCATCAATGCGTCCCTGAATCTTATTTTTCTCAAACGTTAACCAGTCAATATAGCTTGCAGTCCGCTGTTGCACCGTTGCGCCATCTTGTGGGACTCCTGCAACCGCTTTTGTACCATTAGTAACGGCACTAGCTAAACTAGCCAGGTTTTGAGCTGCCAGTAAGGCTTGTTGGTACTGAGTGAAGAGCAGCATGACCTGAATATTTTGACTCGCCTTCTCAACGTCCGACAAGGTTTGATTATTGGCAATCACCTCGTTGGCAGCTAACTGAGCCTGATTCAAGGCATGCAAGTCGACGTCTTGTTGGGTCATAAACTTGACTTGATCAAGACCATCCTGAAGTACCTGTTGGCCCACCTGCAAATCATCAGCATTCAAAGACTCGTTAGCAGTCTGAACAGCTGCCTTTTGCAGGGCAGTCACTTGGTCCTTCAAACTTGTTGTTTCGCTGTCGGTCAAGGAATTCTCTTGGTCAATATTAGCTGTTGCCTGGTTGACTAGCTGTGTAATCGAGTCTAGGAAATCCTGACGTTGTTGACCTAGCGACTTTTCTGCTGGTTGGTGAATAGCTGCAATGGTTGCCACGCTTTGGTTTACACCGTTGACACCATCGGCTGCGGCTGTCGCCTTGGCTAATTGTGCTAAGGCTGCATCCTTAGCCTGGGCCAACTGGTTCAACTGGTTAGCTTTAGCGGCCGTCGTCAAGGAAACATCTGAACGGCTTGCAGATCGTCTGCATTAGCAGCCTGCTGGATTTGGCCTTGCAAACTGGCCTTTGTCTGGCGAATCGTTTCCTGCAATGTCGTTTCGTCAGCTGACGAAACGGCTTGTGCTGATAGTCGGTCCGTTAAGGCCTGAATTTGGTTATCCAACCAGGTTTCTTGACTTTGGCGCTGACTATCGACCGCAGTACCCACCACATGGGCTGCACTAAGCGCCTGGTTGATTGGTTCAATCTGCGCATTTAACTCGGTTGCCCGCACGCTTTGATTCAACTTATCGTCACCCTGTGCCTTGGCATGGTCCAAATCAGCCAGCTGCTGGTCCTTTTGGCTACTGGTTAAGGTGTTATCGGCGATAATGGCATCTTTAATTTGGCCATACAACTTGTCTAAGTTGGCCACCGCTGTACTCTTTTGGTCCGCCAGTGAAACTGAATTTGGCACGTGAATCTGGTTCAAATCGCTCAAAGCGTCTTGTAGGCGGTCGGCCAGTGCTTGCGCATTCGTTTTACCGCTCAAATCAGTCTGCGCCTGTTGCAGTACTTGCTGGTTAGTAGCCGTTTGCTGGTCAATCTGTGCCTGGCTCAATGAATCGTCTTGGTTAATTTCATTTTGAACGCCCTGTGACTTTTGGTTAACCAGTTGCAAAGCAGCTGTAATCTGTGTTGCCAATGGCTGATCAGCGCTGGCACCCTGACCGTCATCCGATTGACGGTCTTTTTGCAATTCTTGCTCGCCCGCCGTTAGCAAGTCTAAAATTGTTTGTCCGGTGGTTGTTGAATCCGCCAGAGCAACGTTCATTTTATCAGTATACTTAGATAACGATGATGATAAGAGCAACTTTCGAGCTGATTTACTACGATCAAGGAGGTTTGGATCGTTCGTCACTGCTGCCGTTAATGAATCCTGTAAATCAGTCAGGGTCTTTTCAGCATTTTGGACTTGGACGTCCAAAGACAAACCAGAAACATGACTAGCATCAATACCCTTGAGACCTTGTGTCTGGGCATCCAAGACATCTTGCGCATCAACAGTATTGGTTAACAAGTTGTTGGCAGCCGTCAAGGCTTGGTTGTAGAACGTGTTGATCTTGAATGACAACGGTCTGCTGGGCCTGAGCATCCAAGATGGACTGGGCATCAGACAAAGCATTAATGGTTGCCTGGGCGCTTGACAAAGCAGTCGTGACGGCCTGCTGCTGGCTCACCCGCTGGGCATTCGTCAAATTAGGATCGTTTGAGATAGCTTGAAGTACCTGATTGGCCGTAATCGCCAAGCTATTATTAGCCTTTTGTTGCTGAGTACTGATGGCTGCCCCTGCTTGATGAACGCCGTTGACCGCTGCAATGGTCTTATTCTTCAAGTCCAGGATAGCTTGGGCATTCGAAGCCTTGGCAAGGTCATCGTCAACACCCGTCAAAGTGGCATCAACTGCCTGGTCCTGCTTGGTTTTATCGGCTGTATTTAACATCTTGTCAGTATCAATCGCTGCCTTAGCGGCAACAACTGCATCCTGAATGGCTTCCTCGGCATCATTTACCTGACCTGAAAGCGCCTGACCCGGCTGGAATTGCTGACTGATACTTTGCAAACCAGCCGTTGTCACATCCAAAATAGCTTGTGCATCGGTTGCATTGGCCAACTTTGCTTGGGCATCGGCCAAGGCACTATCAGCCGCATTGCTTTGAGCTGTAATTTCGGCCGTAGTCAAGGTTGTTTCAGCAGCGATTTGACCATTAGTTTGAGCAAGCTGAACGGCCAACTGCTTGTTAGCAGTAACTCGCTGGTCAGCTAGTGCACTCATCACGACATGGGTGGCATCGAGGGCATTATGAGCTTTGGCAACCAAGTCAGCAAGTGACTGGGCATCCGGCGTCACAATGGCCTTGTCCTGATAGCTAGCCAAAGTTGTTGCTAAATCAGCCTTTTGATCGGCCTTTTGAGCATTCGTTAGGGTCTGATCACGGTCAATGGTGTTCCAACCTGATGATCTGCAGCGATCTGTGGATCATACTGGTTCTGCACGCTTTGAACACTATCGGCATCCTTGGCACCCTGCAAAGCCTTCGTTGCATCGGCCAGGCTCTGGTCAATTAAGACACGTTGGTGGGTTCGTTCTACTTCGATCAAAGTATTATCACTCGTGATGTCTCGTTTCGTATTCTTAGCCGTTTGAGTCAATTCATCGATGGCCCGATTTTGCTGTTTGGTCAAGTCAGTCCCACTGGTATGGGCTGCATCAACCGCCTTCAGACCAACATTTAGTCGATCTTGGACAGTTTGCGCATCCATTAAGAAGGATGACACAAAACTAGCCACTGCGCGGTCATGAGCATCCTGCACAGCTGATTTTTGGGCCGACTTTTGTGTGGCTAAGAGGGTCACATCCCCATCAATCACGCCATCAATTGCCTGCAACTCCTGGTCCAACTGCGCCTTCGCGTCAGTAATCCGGTCGGAAACAGATGTCGAACTAACATGAGTCACAGCCAAATTCTGGTTGGCCTGTGATAAGGCATCCGCAATGGACTGGGCATCTGGTGTATTTGGGGCAGACAAGGCTGTCTGCGCTGCTGTAACCGCCTGCGCTAAGTCCTGTGCCTGGCTTTGCTTATCGGCATTGGTCAACGTTGGGTCGATATTAATCAAGGCCTTAAAGCCTTGTGCTAAGTTTTGCAACTGGTTTAAGGCATTGGCCCGCTGGTTATCGACGGACGTTCCAACTACATAAGCCTGTTCCATTGCCAACTGGGCATTCGTGATGGCGTCCGCCACTTGCTGGGAATTCACAGCCTTTTTCACATTTGTCTGGGCATCTTGATAAGCAGTTGCCAAATTCTGATTTTGCTTCTGCTTCGTGGCATTGGTCAAAGTATTATCAGTATTAATCGAACTAGTCACCGCCGTATCCAATGCCTGTAATTGGCTCAGGGCATTTTGCACCTGGGTTGGCAAATCAGTCCCAACCACGTGACTATTATCAATAGCTGTTACACCATCGTTTTTGGCTGTATCGATTTGATCGGCCGTTTGCGTATCACTAACATTGATCTTGGCAATCGCAGCATCTCGAGCAGCCTGCAAGGCAGTAATTTGGTTGTTAATCGTTGCCGTATCCAAAGTTGGATCACTTTGGACAGCCGCTTGAACCTTCTGTGCCTCATCACGCAGGCTTTCAACAGCCGCCTGCTTCTGTAAGGCAATATCATCCCCTGTCTTGTAATCGGCATCAATACTGTTAATACCGTTCACTTGCGCCGTGTTGATGTCATCGGCTGTCTGAGCCTTATTGACGGCTGCTTCCGCTAAGTTGTAATCATCATCAACCGCTGCCTTTTGTGACGTCCGTTCCGCCTCAGGCAAAGTGCCATCATTCTCAATCAGACCCTTGACCTTCATCACTTCAGCCTGCAAAACAGTAATAACCGCTGCTTGTTGGTTACTGATTGCCTGACCACGCTGGTGAGCAGCATTGATGTCTTGAATAGCCTGGTTTTTATCAGCCTCGATCTGAGCTGCTTTGGTACCAGCGTTAATCTTACTGATAGCTGCCTGAATAATTTGAGCCACGGCAGCCTTCTGAGCCGCCTTTTCAGCCTTACTCAGCGTTGCATCGCCGTTAATGGCCTGGTTAGTACTATCACCGGCTCCGTTCACAGCGGTATTGGCTGCTTTTTGCTGGCTATTAACCGGCTGACCAGCGGTATGCAAGGCGGACAAAACATTTTGCACATTCGTAATCGTATTGGCAATCGTCTGCGCATCAGTTGCCGTTGTAATCTTTTTCAATAACACACTGGCCGCATCGGTCACGGCTTGACTCTGCGTTTCAACTGCTGAAACGGTCAGCGTCACGTCGTCACTGATTTCACTAATAACGGCTTCGGCAGCTTGATTAACAACGCCCGTTGCGGCCTTTTGCTGGTCTGCCAGTGATGTTCCCGGCATATAAGCCGCCTGGATGGCTGCCTTACCGGCAGCCACAGCATCTTGAATACTTTGCGCATCAGCTGTTTGGTTGACTGCCAAAGAAGCAACCGCCTGATCATAGGCATTGTTAACATTGGTCGTCTGAGTCTGATTATCAGCCGTCAATAACGTCTTATCGTTTGATAAGGCAGTCAGCGTAGCCGTGTACTGCGTCTTGATGGCCGTCTTAGCATCGACACGCTGGCTATCCAGATCCTTGCCGACAACGTGCGAGTTATTCAGCTTTTGTGACCACGAGAATTGCGTATCCGAAACCAATTGAGCAGAAGTGAAGTTGTTAATCGCCGTCTGACCCAAGCTGTAATTCGAATCTAAAGTTGTCAATTGGCTAGCCTTAACGGCGTTTGTCAATGTCACGTCGCTGTTAATGGCCTTTTGGGTTGCCTGATAAGTTGCCTGTAACTGTCCCAAAGCCGTCTTCTTTTGGTCCGGCAGTGGTTGGGCAGCCTGATGAGCATTCGCCACGTCGTTGTTGGCCTGTGCTAAGCGGTCGGCCAGTTGTTGAGCCGTTGTTTCGTTATTAAAATCAGCTTGCGCCTGAGCAACCAACTGTGTCACCGCATCTCGCTGCGCCTGGCGAGCGGATTCAGTCAACGTCACATCGTTGGTAATTGCTTGGTTGGTTGACTTTGCTACCCCAGTCAAAGTTTGACTGGCGTTGGCGATTTGTGTTGGTAAATCAAGACCCGGCTGGTGTAAGCGATCGAGGTTCTTTTCTGCCTGGGTTAAGGCATCTTGAAGGGCCTGAGCGGAAGTGGTTGCGTTGGCTAAATCCGTCTTCTTCTGTGCAAGAGCGGTGCTCACTGCGCCCGTCTGAGCTGTTTGCTCAGAGGTCAGTAGCGTTGGGTCACTGGTAATTTGTCCCTGCAGGCGGTTAGCATAGTCACTCAATGAATTCTGAGCTTGTAGCAACTGATCAGAGAGACTACTTGCGCTTTGATGGTCGGCATTTAGCCGCTCTTGGTACTGGTTTTGCAAATCAGCTACTGCCTGAGCTGTCTGTGCACCTTGCAGCTTTTTTTGCGCTTCTTGCAGGTCAGCATGCACCTGAGCACGCTGACTAGCCTCTTGACGATCTGTCAATGTCGCATCGAGACTAATAGCATTGGCAATTTGACTGGCCAACTTGGTCAGGGCGGCTATGGCAGCCTGGGCCTGTATCGAAACGGCCTCACCTACTTGGTGGTCCGCTTTAATGGCCGCTAAATCGGTAGCCTTTTGATCTGCCACGGCCTGAGCAGTTGTCGCCTGGCCAATCAGTGTGGCGTAGGTATCATTTGACTGGTCAACAGCCTGACCTTGAGCAATTTGAAGCGCCGTTGTTAAGGTTGCATCAGCGGCAATATCAGCCTTCGTTTGCTTGGACTGACTGGTCAAAGCGGCAACAGCATTGCTTTGTTGCTGGTCAAGGGCCACACCGGCCACATGGTCGGAATTTAATTGACCTTTCGCCTGGTTGAACTGGTCTAAAATCGTCTGAGCAGTCGTCAACTTGGCCAAAGAAGCCTGGGCCTTCTTGTAATCGCTTTGGGCCTGAGCCCACTGACTGGCTTTTTCAACATCCAACAACGTTACGTCGCCTTGAATATCATTTTCCAAACCGTCCTGAACGGCCTTCAAATTACTTTGTGCAGTGGCAATTTGATTAGCAATCGTGTCACCAGGCTGGTAGCTGGCTTGCAAATTAGTCGTTTGCTGGGCCAACTGGTCAGCAACCGCTTGTGCATTGGTTGCTTGGTGAAGCTGGTCTTGGGCGCTTGTATAGACAGTGGCCAAGGCTGATTTTTGCTGGGACGAAACCGTGTCCGTCAGCGTGACATCCCCCGTAATTGCCGCCAAAACTTGGTCATTGGTTGTTTCCAACTGGGCCAAAGCACTGGCTTGCTGCTGGTCAAGAGCTTGACCGGGCGTATGAATAGCGTTGATTTGGCTAGTAGCCGTCGCTTGATCGTTTTGAATGACCTGAGCGTTATCGTCGGCCTGAATGGTTGCCTCAGCATTTGCCAGAGCTTGGTTAACCTGGCTAACCTGGCTTTGCTGCTGACTGGTCAACAGGGTGATATCCGTATTAATTGCCGTCACTGCCTGCTTAGCAAGCCCTTGCAGAACACTAACAGCGGCCTGTTGTTGGTCGGCCACGGCCGTTCCAGCCTGATGAGTGGCTGCAATATTAGTCAGACCGGTCGCCAAATCGTCGGCTAATGTTTGGGCATCCGCATCAGCATTAACCGCACTCTGGGCAGTCTGAAAAGCGGTGTCAGCGTTGCCAACCTGCAGAGTCTGATCAGCCGTTGTTAAAGTCTTGTCGGCACGAATCGCCCGAATGATATAAGTATGCTTATCTTGTAAGCTTGAAATGGCCGCCTGTAATTGGCTAGAAAAATCAGTTCCCGGAACATGGCTGCCATCAATCTTCTCAATGGCCGCATTCCGTGCATCCAAAATACTTTGTGCGTCTGAGGCTTGATCAGCAGCCAGCGCAGCCTGGCCTGGTTCAGGCCGGCTTGTACCTGGAGATAGATAGCCTGCAACTGGGCCAATTCGGCTTGTTTTTCACTGTTGAGCAGGGTCTTATCATTGTTAATCAAGCCCTGGATCCGAGTATTTTCCAAATCAAGGGCGGACTGGGCTGTTTTTCTCTGCTGGTCAACACCAACACCAGCCGTGTGGGTACGATCAATGTTCGCTAACCCAGTCGGCTTCGCATCAAGGATTGCCTGGGCATCCTGGGCAGCAGACAGCGCTTGACTGGCTTGCTGATAAGCAGCTGCCAAGTTGTTAGCCTGTGCTGATTTGTCAGCCTGTGCTGATTTGTCAGCAGTAGTTAAAGTGCCATCCACATTAATCGCCCCGGCTACTTGGTTATTTTCGCCATCAAGCAAAGCCTGAACCGCCTGCCGTTGACTGGTCAAGCTTGAGCCACTAACGTGAGCACCAGCAATATTGCTATTGCCTGTGGCTGTTTGGTCAAGGATATCCTGGGCAGCTTTCGCAGCCGTCAAGGCAATCAATGCCTGGTTATAAGCGTCCTGGGCAGCCTTTTGTTGCTGTTGCTTAACAGCATTCGTCAAGGTCACATCCTGGCTAATGGCCGTATTCGTGTCAGATAAGTTTTGGTTCAAATCAGCTTTGGCCACATTTTGTCGGTCAGAAACGGCCATTCCAGTGTGGAAGACTGCCTGGAGGTTGCTAGACCCCGTTTGACCGGCAGCCGTGGCACTGGCTGCCGTCAATGCGCCTTGGATGGATTTTTGCGCACTCGAATAAGCCGTCGCCAAATCCCCTAATTTTTGGTCCTTTTCGGCCTGGGAAAGCGTTGGCTCTGTTTGAATTTTACTCGTTGTTTGCTGGTTAGCCTGGTCTAAGGCAGACAATGCGCTCTGTTGGGCAGCTTGAATATTGGCGCTTGGTTCATACTGGGACACAACATTCTGTTCGGCCTGAGCTTCCGCATCCCAAATCGTTTGGGCCGTTTGTTGTTGGGCAATCTTCGCCTGAGCTGCCGTCACAATTTGGTCAATCAAACCCTTTTGGTATGCTTGCTGTGCCTGAGTCAAGGCAGCATCCGTTTCAATCGTTGTCTTGGTACTTTCGGCTTTCTGAGTTAATTGGTTCAAAGCATTCCGCTGTTGAGTTGGTAGTGATAAACCTGGAGTATAGACCAAATCAATATTGCGAATTGCTTGAGCGACTGCCTGTTTCACCCCTTCGGCATTTGGCTGTTGACTAATACTAGTGATGACATTGGCCACGTATTGGGCAACGTTTTTCAACTGTTGAGTCCGTGAAGCCTCCAAAATGGTCACATCATTTTGAATCTGTCCAGATATCTTTTGTCCTTCGCTCTTAATTTGCTCTTGAGCAGATGCTATGCGGTCAGCAAGAGCTGTACCGGGTACATGCACCGCCTGGAACTTTCCCTGTTCTGTTGCCATCAAATCAAGCAAATGTTGAGCATCCACCTGGTTATCGATATCTTGGTTCATTTGCTTAGCCAAGGCATTGAGGCTACTGATTTGATTATCCTGATCATCTTGAATCAACGTCGCATCAGCATTAATCGTCGCAGTTACCTGGCCAACCCACTGGCTGATCTGCTTTTTAGCATTGTTCTTTTGGTCTGGTAAAGTAATCTTGGCCGGTTGATAGGCATTGGCAATCGCTGCTCGGTCGGTCTCATCATTTTTGGCTAAAATAATGGCATCGGCCGTCTGAGCCTTGGTAATATTACCCAGAATAATCCCGGCGCCGACATCCACATTCCGCTTCTCCTGAGCCTTCTCGGCATTGTTCAAGCTGGCGTCCTGATCAATCTTTTGCTTGACATCACTAGCCAAATTGCTAATTTCAATGTTGGCAGCACCTTGTCGGTCTGGGATGGATTTCCCCACCGTGTGCAAGGAATTCCAGGTGGTTGAAGCTTTTACCTGGGCCGCAATCAAATCAGCCGTTTGAAAGGTATTACCTGTTACTGCCGCAGTGACAGCATCTAACGCTGCTTGCTTGGCAGCATTCACCTGAGCAATTTGATTTTGTTTTTGTCCACTTTCAAGAGTGGGGTCTTGATTAATTTGGTCAATGGCTGTTTGGGCATTCGTGTTAATCTGACCAACTGCAGCTGTTTGTTGCTTGGGAATTGGATCACCAGGGGTCCAGCCCTTGACAATTTGTGATTCAATGCTTGGATCAACAGCTAATTTATTAATGCTATCAGCATCAGAAGCAGCGTCAATCTTGGCAAACAACGCATTCATCGCAGCCGAAACTGCCGCGGTTTCTTGGTACTTTTCACTTTGTAGTAAAGTCGGGTCAGTCCCAATCCCAATCTGATTAATAGTCACACTTGCCTTAGCCTGAATAACCCCCTTAGCAGCTTGACGTTGATCGGGCAAGCTCACGCCTGGTTGATAAAAGGCATTGATTGCCTTAATTCCAGCATCCCTCGCCTTGTTATAGTCTGCGGTCGATTGCGCAGTACTAATGTTTTGTTCAGCATTCGATACGGCCGAGGTTATCCGGGCTTGCTGCAGTGCTTTTTCGCCAATTGTTAAGGTTGGATCCTGATCAATCAGAGCATTAACCCGCTTTTGTTCAGCTGTAATAGGGCCAAAGCCGCCTAAGCTCGTGATGGCGTTCTTGATATCAGCAGCCCGTTGGTCATTAACCTGTTGTAATGTTCTCAAGACAAAAAAGTTATTAAAGGTATATTTGGGAAAATCTCTTCCAGAACTTGGCTCAAAAGCAACACTCAGTGAATTTTTACTGCCCATATCCTGGGTATTACTAGGGACCGGCAGAACAATTACCTGCCCATACACCCCTGCATCAGGGGTGTATTTCACGTTAATCGGGTTAACCCCATTAAAAAGTGGTTGAATTGAGTTATTGCGCCCACTAGACGGAGCCAGTGGTCAAACATACAAAAGCGTCACATTCGGAACAATGGTATAGGTTATTTGACCGTTAATCCGCCGGACATAGACATTCCGGAGTTGGACATCAACTGACTCATTCACTCTCGCTGCAGCTGCCGCCCGCGAAATCCAAGGTAAATCAGTCCACTTTCCAATTGCGCCATCCAAGTCACTGTCAAAGTGTTCTACCTGGGATTGTGTTGGCGAAACATAGGAAGAATCGAACGGGATTTGATAATAGACATAACCGTTATTACGTGAATCAGCATTTTCCTTCCAACCCGCTTGCGGGTAAGATTGCAAATCCGCTTCTACCCTTGCTGTATTCACATTTAAAATCGGTGCCGCCGCGAAGGCCCCGGCACCCAAAGTAAAGGCAGTAATCGCTGCAAACAACCAGTTTTCCCTGCTTTATACATTTTATAATGTTGTTTTGTAATAATATTTTCATGGTAATTCAACATGTGCCACACCTCTTTTCAACATTTGAAACAAAGTATATACAGGCTTATTGTACCCTGTTTATCTAGAAAAGAAAAGCGCACACCCTGATTTAAAGGCGCTTAACCGACGTTTTGTTTAAAAAATTAAATAAATAATCATATCAAAATGTTTCATAATCGCTCTAAACAAGACTTTAGTCCCTTTTGAGTAACTTTTTGAACAACAAATGAATTAAAAAATTTCCAATCCTTTTAACAGCTATTTTCACTGACTTATTTTAAATTACTTGGGTCTAAACATATAAAATTTTGTCAATCTGACGCTGCTACAAGTCGCCTTCAATAATCATGTTACAATCAATCTTCCGTAAAATTTTGCATAAAAAAACGAAGCAACACACATTTCGTGTGCTACTTCGCTTTATCACCTTAGAAATTGTTTTCAATCTCTTCGATGTGTTTACTTTTCGTCTTGACGACGCTTGTTCACCTTCGAAAGGAAGAATCCGGCTACGGAAGCTACCAAAGCTTCAGCAACAAGTGCTCCTTCATGGTTCTTTTCTGTTTCACCAGTTTGTGGCAAAACAGGAGCCGTCTTAACAGTTGGTACGACCGTTTCAGGAGTCGTTGGTTGCTTTTCAGCATATTGCTCCTGGACTTTTTGTTGGTATGCAGCTTCAAGCTGAACCGTACCGTAATCCAAACCAGCAGCAATTTCGTCAGCGTTCAAAGCAGCGTTAACTTGGGCCTTAGCCTTAGCAACTGCATCAGCTACCAACTGGTAGTCCACTTCCTTTTGTGCTTGAGTCAAACGACTATCATTAGCGATTTGCGTCCGAATCTGAGCGGCCTTCTGATCGATGGCTGCAATAGCATCAGACTTGTGTTCAGCCAATGGCTTACCTTGCTGGTGAAGATTCTTAGGGGCATCCAAAGCTTGATTGACCACATCCAAACGGTCTTGGTACTTCGTTAATCCAGCAATTTTGGCCTTCGTTTCAGCAACAAAACTGTCAATGGTATGCTTTTGAGCGGCCTTTTCGGCGGCCTTAAGGGTCACATCAGCATCAACGTCAGCCTTAACCTTAGAAGCCTGGTCATCAATCTGAGCGTTCAAATCTTCTTCTTGTTGAGTAGGCGTTTTCGTTGCAGTAACGTGTCCTTGGTTAATTTCCTTAACAGCGGTTGAACCATCTGGAATGCCATTAACCGTTGGAACATCCTGACCATTATCAACATCGATAACAGCTTGCTTCAAAGCAACGTCAACAGCATCATTTTGAGCTTGCTTTTGGGCAGCCTTTTGAGCATCCGTCAAGTAGTTGTTATTATTAATATCATTATTTGCCTGAGCAACCTGAGCATCCAAATTGCTCTTGGCTGCGTCAGCTGTGGTTTGCAAGGCTTTTTCAGCATCCTCTTGCCGGTCAGGCAATGGCTTTCCAGCCACATAGCTACCAGCAATTGTTCCCTGTGTCTTGGAAACCGTATCGGCGATTACCTAAGCTGAACCATTTTCAATGGCTGCCTTAGCATCTGAAACGGCCTTATCACATTAGCCGTTTGGTTCGCCTTTTCCTGTGTTGTCAGGTTTTTATCCTCACTGATTTTCGCCTTAGTTTCCGCCGCAACTTGATCAATTTGCTTGTTAGCGTTATCACGCTGGGTGGCAACAAGGGTTACCCCATTATCTGAAGTAGCCGTTGCAATGGCGTTGTCCAAATCAGTGCTACCAGCTAAGTTATTAACAGTCGTCGCATCGGTCGCCTGATCAATTTGGTCGGTAATTTTCTTTAACACATCATTAACTTGAGCAATCCGTGTCGCTTTGTCAGCATCTGTCAAATTTTGGTCATTGTTAATAGTCGAAATGGCACTGTTAGCCTTATTTGTCAACGTGGTATAGAATGCCGGCCTTGCCGTGTCCAAATCAGTTAAGTTCTTAATACCAGCAGCTTGTGCTGTATTAATATCATAGGCACTTGTTTTAGCCCCAATATTATTCTTAGCAGTGGTTGCAACTGTATCGATTGCACTCTTCTGAGCTGACTTTTGGGCATCCGTTAAGGTGGTATTATTATCAACCAATGCTTTTGACTTTGCTGCTTGGGCGTCAATGGCATCTTGGGCATTCTTAATTTGCGTTGCCAAAGAAGTTCCTGGTTGGTAAGCCGTTGCAATGGCGTTATCTTGCGATGTATCCGCGATTGCAGTGGCCACATCATCAGAATCTGTTGCTTTATCTAAGTTACCTTTAATAACCGCAACAGCATCGTTAACCTGTTTTGATTGAGCATCCTTTTGAGCTTGAGTCAACGTCGAATCATTGGCAATTTCGTTTAAAATCTTGTCGACATTGTGAGCGTCCTTATATTGTTGCAAGGCAGTTGCCCATTGCTGGTCAATTGGGACAGCGTTTGCCGCGCTTTTAGCCGCTACCTCCTTATCAATATCTTGTAACTTGTTAACAAAATCATCGTCAGTTGTGACTGCAGTAACCTTAGCCTGTTCAGCCGCTTTTTGCTTATCCGACAATTTTGAATTAGTGATAGCATTCGTTGAGTTTTGCTGCATTTGTTTAATCAGCGCTTGGTTAAACTTCAAACCGAAATCGTTATAACCCATCGTCCGAACCGTTGAGAAGATGGCGTGATAACCAGTCGTTCTAGTATCAGACGAATACATTACTGAGATTTCATCATCTTGTTGAATCTTGACAGGGTTAATCTGAATTGAAATTGTTGATGTACCTCCGACATAGGTACCAGCGTTAAACTGATTACTATAGACACCATTATCGCCAGGTGTCAACGTTCCAGGCAGATTATTCGCCGCCATCAAACTTGGTGTACCCGTTGTCTTTGCCGCCAAAGAATTTGAGAATCCTAAGTCAAGATAAGACGTTCGTCCAGCACCAGAAGTCGTCAATGTTGGCACATTCATACTAATTGTCAACGTATACAAACCAGTTTGTGAATTATAATTCAAACTAGTAAACTGCAAATTTGTTTGTTGTTGCAAAGTTACAATTTCGCCTTTAGCATAACCCCAAGTTTATTGCGTTGCCAATGGCACCGATGAGTTTTGTGGTAATTCCTTATAACGCTTATAGTATTCTGTATTTTTACCGAACCAATAGTTGGTAGATGTATCCGCCGCATGCGCCGTAATATTTTGTCCAAAGTCAATTGGTACATGGCCAGTGATGACCTGGGTCGCACCAACCAAAGCAAAGGTTGCCATTCAGGCGACTAATCATTGCTTTCCAGACTTGTACATCTTGAAATGCGTTCTTTCTTGAAATTTATTTACTCTAGTTTCCACGTTTGATACCCCCAGGAAATATTAAAATGATTTACAAATACAATTATAGCTTAAATTTCAAATGATTACAATAAGATTACGCTGTTTTTTAGAATGATTTTCAAATCTTTTATCATTCATTTTTCATTTAAAAATGAAAGCATCCAAAACGAAAATCCCTTAATAGCAGTCCCTTTTGCTAAAATATTTCCTCAAATCCAAATAATAGGATGATTATTATTCTAGACATCATTCAATAATATATCTCATAATTATTTTGAGCTCTTCTAAACCACCAGTTCTTTGTAACACCAAAGTCACACTTATTTTCGTAACAATGTAATACTTTTTAGAATAAATAATCTCGTTCCACTTCATCTTTGAAACTGATTTCGCATTGGGCTATCATTATTAAACAAAAAAGGAAGTAAAGCCCCGCAGCTAAGAATCCTGCGGAATTTTACTTCCTATTTATTGATCAAGATTAATTTTTAGTCAGTCAAACCAAGGCGCTTAAAGATATTATCAACCTGGCTCAAGTGATAGTGGTAATCGAAGGCGTCGTCGATTTCTGCCTGTGACAAGTGGGCAGTAATCGTCTTGTCCCCTTCAACCAAGTCCTTGAATGAACGGCCTTCATCCCATGACTTAGCTGTCAAAGGTTGAACCAAGTCATAGGCTGTTTCACGAGCCATTCCGGTTTCAATCAACTTCAACAACACACGCTGGCTGTAAATCAGACCGTGCGTCAAGTTCATGTTTGACTTCATGCGTTCTGGGAAGACCGTCAACGTGTCGATGATCTTCATGAAACGGTTCAACATGTAGTCCAACAATGACGTACTGTCTGGCAAAATCATTCGTTCGGCTGATGAATGTGAGATATCACGTTCGTGCCACAAAGGAATGTTTTCGTAAGCAGTCACCATTTGACCACGAACCACGCGGGCCAAGCCACAGATATTTTCTGAACCGATTGGGTTACGCTTGTGTGGCATTGCTGAAGAACCTTTTTGGCCCTTAGCAAACTTTTCTTCAACTTCGTGGATTTCAGAACGTTGCAATGACCGAATTTCCACGGCGAAACCTTCCATGCTTGAAGCAATCAAAGCTAAAGTAGCCATATAGTCGGCATGCAAGTCACGTGGCAAAACTTGTGATGAAATTTCCTGCGCGTGCAAACCTAAGCGTTCGCAAACATACTGTTCAATTTCAGGTGGAATGTTGGCAAAAGTACCCACGGCACCAGAAATCTTACCAGCTTCAACACCACGGGCGGCCTTCTTGAAGCGTTCCAAGTTGCGTTCCATTTCAGAATAGAAACGAGCAATCTTCAAACCAAAGGTTGTTGGTTCGGCTTGGACACCGTGTGTCCGGCCGATCATGACCGTGTCCTTGTACTCAATTGCCTTTTTCTTCAAAACGGCAATAAAGTTTTCCAAGTCTTCTTCCAATATGGCATTGGCTTGCTTCAAACGGACACCATATGAAGTATCGACAACATCCGTACTCGTGATTCCGAAGTGAACCCACTTCTTTTCTTCACCCAATGATTCCGAAACTGTCCGAGTAAAAGCAACGATATCATGGTGTGTGACCGCTTCAATTTCTTCGATGCGCGCAACATCAAAGGTGGCATTCTGACGAATCTTTTCAACATCCTCAGCTGGGATTTCACCCAACTTTGACCAAGCTTCATCAATGGCAATTTCAACATCCAACCAAGTTTGGTACTGGTTTTGCAGTGACCAAATATCACGCATGGCTGGTCGACTATAACGGTCTAACATTATGACTCTCCTTTTTTATCAAACGTGCAAGAGTATTATAGCAAGAATTCGGGTATAAATACGAACTATTTATTAAATAAATCATTTTTATGCAGAATCCGAACGTTAAAACCGAACCAATCCCTGATTTTCCCTTGATTTTCTGAACGTTTCCCCGTATACTAACCTTTGGTCAAAAATGGCCAATAAATGATAAAAGAGGTAAACCATGTCTTCAATCGTGATTGCCGGCGCCCAATGGGGTGACGAAGGAAAAGGTAAAATTACAGACTTTCTGAGTCAGAAGGCCGACTTCGTTGTCCGCTATGCGGGGGGCGACAACGCTGGCCATACATTGGTCATCGATGGTAAGAAACTCCACGTGCAGTTGATTCCTTCTGGAATCTTCTTGCCACAGGTCACCAACGTGATTGGTACCGGTGTTGTGGTCAACCCAGAAACACTATTTAATGAAATTAACTATTTAAAGGAAAACGGTGTCACCGTTCATAACTTGAAGGTTTCTTCAAGAGCCCAAGTGATTATGCCTTATCATCCCCTTTTTGATGCTTTGCAAGAAGGTTTAAAGGAAGAAAAGATTGGAACGACCCACAAGGGAATCGGACCTGCCTACCAGGATAAGTTGGATCGAATTGGGATCCGCATTGCTGATTTGCTTGAACCAAAGGTTTTGGAAAAGCGCTTAAATCAAGCACTGAAGGTGAAGAACTTGTTCTTGACCAAGGTTTATGACCGCGAACCCCTTGATTTTGATGAAATCTTCAACCAATACAAGGAATACGGCGAAAAGTTGCGTCCCTTTGTGGCCGACACTTCCTATTTAATTAACGAAGCTTTGGACAACGACAAGCGCGTTTTGTTCGAAGGCGCCCAGGGCATCATGTTGGACATCGACCATGGTACTTATCCATTCGTTACATCGTCTAACCCAATTGCTGGTGGTGCTGCCGTCGGTGCCGGAATTGGTCCAAACCGGATTGACCAAGTTGTTGGTGTTGCCAAGGTCTATTGCTCTCGTGTTGGTGAAGGTCCCTTCCCAACTGAATTGTTCGATGAAGTTGGCAATACCATCCGCGACGTCGCCCACGAATATGGCGTTGTCACGGGTCGTCCCCGCCGAATCGGTTGGTTGGACACGGTCGCTTTGCGTCATGCCAAGCGTGTTTCTGGCTTGACACAGCTTTCCTTGAACTGCTTGGATGTCTTGTCTGGCTTTGAAACCGTTAAGGTGGCCACACACTACAAGTTGGATGGCCAGGTCATCGACCACTACCCTGCTTCCGAAGCTGATTTGGAACGCTGCGAACCAGTTTATGAAGAATTGCCTGGTTGGTCAGAAGACATCACCAAGGCCAAGTCACTTGAGGACTTGCCTGAAAACGCTCGCAACTACTTGAAGCGCGTGTGCGAAATCGTTGACTTGCCTTTGGCAACCTTTGCCGTTGGTCCAGACCGCGATGCCACAAACGTCTTAACTGATTTGTGGGAAAGCAACTAAAGAACTACTTGGCGACAGTGTCCTGCCGGCCTGACCGGTATGGTCGGACTGCAAGCTCTGTCGCCTTTTTCTTTGCTGATATTGCTTTAATCTAGTCTTGCTAGACTAAAGCACCAGCAGAAACGGAGATTATGTTATGAAAACCTTTGATTACGATGCTATTCGTCTTTTACCTAAAAAATCAGTCTTGAAGTCTCGCCGTGAAGCCGATACTTCTGTAACTCTTGGAAACCACACCTTCAAGTTGCCCGTTATGCCAGCCAACATGGCCACGGTTATCGATGAAAACTTGGCCGAATGGTTAGCTTCCAATGGCTACTTCTACGTGATGCACCGCTTCCAACCCGAAACGCGCTTTGACTTCGTTCAAAACATCCAATCTAAGGGCTTGATTGCGTCCATTAGTCTTGGGATTACGGATGGCGAATACGCCTTAATTGATCAATTCAAGGAAGCACAAATCACACCGGACTACATCACCATCGATGTTGCCCACGGTCATTCCGACTATGTCATCAAGATGGTGACTTATATTAAGGAAAACTTGCCAGATGCCTTCTTGATTGTTGGTAACTTGGGAACACCAGAAGCCATCGTTGAAATCGAAGCTGCCGGTGCCGATGCAACCAAGGTCGGAATCGGACCTGGTAAGGCCTGCATCACCAAGGACAAGACTGGCTTTGGAACCAATGGGTGGCAATTAGCCGCCATCGCCCAATGCGCCCAGGTAGCCACTAAGCCAATCATCGCCGATGGTGGTATCCGCCACAACGGCGACATCGCTAAGTCAATTCGCTTTGGCGCAACAATGGTCATGGTCGGTTCAATGTTTGCCGGTCACGATGAAACGCCTGGTGACTTGATTGAACAGGATGGCAAGACTTACAAGGCTTACTTTGGTTCTGCTTCAGCTTACCAAAAGGGTCACTCCCACAATGTGGAAGGTCGCAAGTTGTTGGTGCCTTACAAGGGCCCTATCCAAAACACTTTAACCGAAATGGAAGAAGACATCCAGTCAGCGATTTCTTATGCCGGTGGTCGTGATTTGAACAGCCTTAAGACAGTCGACTACGTTGTCCTAACTGACTATTAATCTATCTCTTCCTCGACCTCGCCTCGCTGATGCTAAGTACACTGGCGACGAAATGATGAAAGCAAAAAATGATTGCAGCCCCTATGGCTACAATCATTTTTATTTTATCTATATTAATTTTGCAAGAACTTTAAGATGTCTTGATCAACGGTCTGATTTTCATGAAGCTTTGAGTGTTGACCACCTGCCCCTTCAATCAGCGTTTCCTGATAAGTACTTGGCTGACGTACAAAGTACTTCAAGGCCTTGGACGAATTGTTATAAACGGTCGTATCAGAGGCGGAACCACCAGTCGAATTACCGTAGATATTCAAGACCTTCGTCGAGTGGTTTTGATAGTAAGCCGTCAGACCCGCTAAGCGGTTAAAGATTTCGGTCTTCGTTTGCGGCTCACCTTCGGCACTTAACGGTGAATTTGACTGCGGGTTAGCTAAAATCAGCCCGTTGTACGTCCCGGCAATCGAGATTTGGCGGACCACCTTCGGCAGGTCGTGACCATTATCAGCTGCATTCATCAGGTAAAAAGCAATCGCCATATTTCCCATCGAATGACCAATCAGGTTGACGGACCGAATTCCTTGCTGACTCAGCTTGGTCATAATGGTCGTGACCCACTTGGCCGTTTGGTTAAAGTCTTGGCTCTTATTGTTATCAAACTGGACCAAGATAATCGGATTTTTGTCACCGGGGGCAATCGTCTTATCCATGGTGACTGTGCCGTCTTTGGCAACCGTTACATTAATTCGTCGGTTGGAATAATCATGGTCCACCAAGTACTGGCTCATCGACTTTTCGGCATTGCGGCTGGAACCATAGCCGTGAAAGAAGACCGTGGCCTCCTTTGGTCGCTGGCCATTCTGCTCGGACAAGGTTGGACTCATTTTGGCACCAACCAGATAAAAGACCACCCCGATTGCCACTAGCGCAACCAGAATGCCCCAAAACACCTTCTTTTTAAACACTGAAACTCCTTCCAAGATTCCTCATTTGATGTCTAAAATTATACCGCTCTTATCAACGAAAAGTAAGCTTTTAAAGTTCGAACCCCTTTTATTTCACAGCTGATTTTCTTTATAATGGCGTGGTAGATTCAATTTTCAACCGAAAAACAAATTGGAGGTTTTTAAATGACAACAAGCGCGATTAAATGGTGGCAAAAGGCCGTCGTTTATCAGATTTACCCTCGTTCTTTTCAGGATTCGAACGGCAATGGGATTGGTGATTTGAAGGGTATTCAGGAGCGTCTGAGTTAGGTTTCCAAATTAGGAGCGGACGTGATCTGGCTCAATCCAATCTACCAATCACCCAACAAGGATAACGGCTATGATATTTCGGATTATCAAGCCATCAACCTAGAATTTGGGACGATGCAGGACTTCGATAATTTATTGGCCGCTGCACACGCTCGCGATATCAAAATCGTGATGGACTTGGTGGTCAACCATTCATCTGACCTGCACAAATGGTTTATCGAAAGCCGGTCAAGCAAGGATAATGACAGGCGCGACTTTTACATTTGGCGCGACCCCGTTGATGGTCATGAACCAAACAACTGGTCCTCTTTCTTCTCGGGTTCAGCCTGGAAGTTTGACGAAAAAAGTGGTCAATACTACCTCCACCTCTTCGCTGAGGGTCAACCTGATTTGAACTGGAAAAAATGACGAACTCCGCGACCAAGTTTATCAAATGATGAACTGGTGGGTCGACAAGGGAATCGATGGCTTCCGGATGGACGTGATTTCGATGATTTCAAAGCCAGGTGGATTGCCGGATGCACCATTGCCCGACGGCAATACCTACGCTAATCCGGTTTCATTGACCGCTAACGACCCTCACGTGCACGAATACTTGCGGGAAATGCGACAAAAGGTGTTGAACAATGCTGATTTGATGACCGTTGGTGAAACTTCTGGTGTCGACATTAAACATGCCCGCAAGTATGCTGGCATCGACGGCAGCGAACTAAACATGGTCTTCCAGTTCGAGCACACGGGTCTTGATGACAACCCCAACCCAGCACTGGGCAAGTGGGATAACCAGCCGGTTTCATTGGTCAAGCTCAAGGACAACTTGAGCAAGTGGCAAACGGAACTGGAGGGCAATAGCTGGAATACCCTTTACTGGGATAACCACGTTCAGCCTCGCATCGTCAGCCGCTTTGGGAACGATTCTGCCGAATACCGAGTAGTTTCAGCCAAGATGCTCGCCACCCTTTTGCACTTCATGCAGGGAACGCCTTACATCTACCAGGGTGAGGAATTGGGGATGACTAATGCCTATAACCTGGGCTGGGACGATTTCGATGATATCGAAATTATCAACGGTGGGAAGTTCATTGTCGACAAGGAAAAATTAGTTGACAACGACACCATGCTCGATTACGTCCACTATAAGGGACGTGATAACGCGCGGACACCAATGCAGTGGACGGCCGGAAAAAAACGCCGGCTTCACCGACGGTACACCTTGGCTGAAGTTGAATGACAACTTCGAGACCATCAATGCGACCGCTGCTTTGGCCGACGATAATTCGGTCTTTTACCACTATCAAAAGCTGATTCAGCTCCGCCATGACCTTGACCTCATTACTACCGGTCACTACGAATTGATTGACCCGGCCGATGACCAGGTCTACGCGTACAAGCGAATTGGTGACGACCAAGAACTCTTGATTATTAACAACTTCACCGACCAGTACCTAGAACGCGATTACCCCGTTCCTGCCGATGCCCAGTTGCTCATCAGCAATTACCAAGATGACTTGGGTCTCAAATTGCGACCATACGAAGCTAAGACCTATTTGTATAACCGCTAAAGATTTAACAAAGACCCTCCACCTACATGAAACGAACAAAAAGAACCAAAGATACGACAAATTGTCGATCTTTGGTTCTTTTGCTGTGGTCGCGATTTGATAGTTGGTCGAGGAAAGCTCGCCTCCCAGCAAATCAGTTCTCTTATTTCATTGAGGCTTCCAAGAGGTTGCGGACGTCTGTCGTCGTCATCTTCACAAAGGCATTTTGATCCAAGTGATTAACTTGAACCGCACTCTTAGCCATGGCATCAAAGTCCTGGTCCGTCTCAATGCCAACACCAGGCAATGTCGTTGGTACATCAAGACTAGCCAACCATTCCCGGGTCTTTGCGATTGTCTGGGTGGAAACAGTATCATCATCCCCCGTCAAGTCCCAGACATTCCGTCCCAAGGAAACAAAATAAGGCTTTGTCTCTTCTGAATAGATAAAGCCTAACCAGTGTGGCGTCAAAATTCCCAGGCCAACACCGTGAGTGATGTCATAATAGGCTGACAATTCGTGTTCGATTGGGTGCACTGACCATGAATTGACATTGCCTGTCCGTGGCAAGCCGTTCAAAGCCATGGTTGAGGCCCACATCAAATTAGCTCGAGCATCGTAGTTATCGGGTTCACGCAAGGCAACTGGCGCCCACTTAATCACAGTCCGCATAATCCCTTCAATCAAGCCATTGCGAACATCGTTTTCGTAACCCTTTTGGTCAAAGTATTGTTCCGTCAAATGACTAAAGATATCAATTGATCCGGCTGCCGTTTGCCACTTTGAAACTGAGAACGTCAAACTTGGATCCAGGAAGGAAACGGCCGGTGTATTCGGACCAACGGTTCCCAACTTTTGTTTCGTTTCTGGGTTGGAAATCACAGAACCAGTGTTCATCTCAGTTCCGGTAGCCGCCAACGTTAAAATGTCGACAACGGGCAACTGGTCAATGGCAAAGCGCTTCTTGGAATCCAAAACCAAGTCCCAAGGGTCGCCGTCATAGAACTTGGCAGAAGCGATGACCTTTGAAGCATCGATAACAGACCCACCACCAACGGCTAAGATGACATCGATATCGTTGTCTTTCACTAATTTTTGTCCCTCACGGACTGAGGCAATCTTTGGATTGGGCTCAATCCCAGACAATTCTGTCACATCCAAACCTGCCAGCGCCTTGATCGCGCGTTCGTACAGACCTGATTTTTTAATTGAACCACCCCCGTAGGTTACGAGCACCTTTTGACCAAATTGGGCAATAGCAGCCTGTAATTCAGTGTCCAAGCGATCTTTCCCGAAACGAATATCAGTTGTGTTCTTAAATGTAAAATTTTCCATTTTTGACAGAACTCCTTTTTAAACATACAAGCAGACCATTTGTAATTTAAATAGCCTGTTTGCTCGACTTAAACCCTCTGAAAGGTTTGTGCATCCATTTTAGAGGAACAAAACCCATCTGTCAATTTTCCATATACCACTCTTGATCATTACGGCAGCGACGGGCAATTGGCCAGTAGTTAACAATAGCTGATTTTAACAAAAAAGCTCGCTAACACTCAGTGATAGCGAGCTAATTTTATTAAAGGTCACCGTTCAAGAAATGATTCTTTCCCTCACCAAATGACCAGTCTTCAGCGTGGTTGCTGATAAAGGAGATAATGACATCTTCCCGGCGAACGCCGGCTTTATCAGCCAAGACGGCCACCAATGACTTCGTGAATTCCTTCTTGGCCTTCACTGGACGTGGCGTTGACAATACCGTAAAGAACAAAACCTTGTCTGAACGGTCATAGCCAAGACCAACATCTTGAAAATTAATTTCATAGTCTTCGTGTTGCGTCACGATTTGGAAACGGTCACGGTCTGGTAATGACAACGTTTCCTTGGCAACGTCAAAAGACAGTTGCATGATATTCTTAATTTCTGCGGGTTCGTACTGACCCTTAATCAAGTCAATTTTCATTAATGGCATGCGCATTTCTCCTCATGTGGCTCTGCTAATAGACTAATCCTAGCATAAAAGCCCGGTAGGCACAATCGCGAGTGTGATGAACACTGACAAAGCTTACTGCGACGCTGACGACGGGCGGTTTTGCCCTACTCGCGCCTAGTAGACAGCAGGCATTCTCACACAGCATGCTGAGGGACCCCTCGTGCAGGCCGGTTGGCTTGCCTATCCAGCAATCAACTGACACAGCAAGATGCGGAGCCCTTCATGTAGTCCGCTTTACTCGCATAACTGGCAATCACAGCCAAAATCATCACTGGACTTGGTGCAGGTGAATTTGCCCTTGGAGCTTTTCATCCGTCAAGTTGCCCAACTGGTCGAGCATCTTGTTCAAGAAATCAGCAGGACCAGCGACACCTTCGGCCACCGCCAGTTCACCGGCAACGGGTAGAGCAGCGGTCGCATAGGCCAAATCAGCCAAGTCCATGCTTTGACTAGCGAAAGCGCCCAACAAGCCGTCTAGCGCGTCCCCCATCCCAACATTGGTTGCCAATTGGCTAGCCGAGTTATCAATCTGGTAGACCGTCTGACCGTCTGAAACCAAGTCCTGAACACCGGTTGCGACCACCACGGCACCAAGCTTTTGAGCCGCCTTCTGAACGATTTCAACTGGGTCAGCCGTACCGCTACCAGCATCGATACCGTGGCTTTCCCATGCCACTTCAGCCAAAGTCGCGACCTCACCGAGGTTACCGCGCACGATGCTCACCTTGACTGATTCCAAGAGTTCCTTGGCCCGCTTTGACCGCAATGGCGTTGCACCAACGGCAACGGGATCAAAGACAACGGGAAGGCCCAATTCGTTGGCCGTCTTCCCACTATTAATCATCACCTTTTGTGAATTTTCGGAAGTTGAGCCCAAATTCAAGGTTACAGCGTTGGCAATTTTCGTCAAATCAGCAGCATCCAGCGGATCTTCGAGCATAATTGGTGAAGCGCCGATATAGGCAATGGCATTGGCCACCAATTGGGGGGTAACGCTATTGGCTACGTTCAAGACGATGGGCTGGTTCTGACGAACGGCAGTTAAGATTGTTTGACTCATTTTGTCACTCCTCGTAATTTCTGAACACTTCGTTGAATATCATCGCTAGCGGTAATAGCCGAAATCACGGCAACACCGGCAATCGGTAACTCTGCTAATTCCTGGCAGTTCTCTTCATGGATACCACCAATGGCCACAACTGGCAGCGGACTCTTTGACGCAACCGCCAAGACACCGTCTGGCCGAATGGCCTCCTTGACCTTTTCCTTACTGGTCGTTGCAAAGGCCGGTCCAACACCCAAGTAGTCAACGACTGCCAAATCAGCTTCACTGGCAGCCAGCTCCTTCAAGTCGTGGACGGATAGACCAAGCAGTAAATCAGGGGCGACTTCATGGATTGCTCGCACCGGTGTATCGCCTTGACCAACATGCAGGCCATCCGCTTGAATGGCCAGTGCCAAAGGCAGGTCGTCATCGACATACAAAGGCACGTTAGCCGCTTTCGTAATGTTCCTGATTTTCTGGCCCAACGCCACCTTTTCCGCTTGGTTCAACTTCGAGTGGTCCTTTTCACGGTACTGGACAGCCGTTACGCCGGCGTCACAGGCCTCTTGAACCACACGGATCACTTCGTTTGGATCGTCATTGACGTTTTGGCTCCCCACAACGAGATAAACCGTTAATGATGCAGGATCAAAATTCATTATCTTCTCCCTCTTAATCTTCTGGATTCGACCACTGTCCATGGTTCAAAGGACCATGACCGTGACCGATAACTAGCGGCTGCCCGATAATGGTATTCATATAACGGTGGCCCTTTTCAATTGCTTCTCGCAGAGAATTACCTTGGGCCAAAAAGGACGTAATCGCAGCCGAGAGGGTGTCCCCCGTCCCGTGCTTGCTTGACGTTTCAACCTTTTGTCCTTCTAGCCAGAAGCCTTCTTCGTTTTCCAATAAGACATAATCATAAATCACAGGACCTTCCCCATGACCACCCTTGACGATGACGTTTGGAACGCCCAAGGCCTGAATCTTTTGACCAGCAGTGGTGACCATGTCATCGCGGTTACTGATTTTCATATCGGCTAAAAGTTCGGCCTCGGGGAGGTTTGGTGTCACCAGTGTGGCTAATGGCAGCAAGTGATTCTTCAAGGCCGCAATTCCGGCTGGGTCGAGCAAGGTTGCCCCACCCTTGGCGACCATCACGGGGTCGACCACAAAGTTCTTTTGTTGGTAGTGACGGATGTTTTTTGCCACCTGGAGGACGCGAGCTTCGTCGAAGAGCGCCCCCGTTTTGGCTGCACGGACATCAAAGTCGGCCATCACTGAGGCAAACTGTTGGTCAATCACGGCCAAATCAGTTGGATAAGCGCCCTGCACACCTAGTGTGTTTTGTGCAGTTAACCCAGCCACCACGACCGTTGAATAAGTCTTGCAAGCCTGCATGGTCTTGATATCAGCCTGCATACCGGCACCACCACCGGAATCAGAACCGGCAATGGTCAATGCTGTCGGATATTGGTTTGGATCAATCATTTTGTTGCCTCCATTCCCTGCAGGAAGAATTGATTTTCATACTTTGTTGATTGGATAAAGGCAACTAAGGCCTCTTCTTGCACCTCAGGACTCACTTGTTCAGCCGTCTGATTAACCAAAGCTAACATTGGTCGCGTCAAGCCCTTATCAATCCCACGGTAATAGCCCACCCATGGCATAAATGGGTTATCTGGCTTAATGAGACCATCCCGAATTAACAAATCAGCCAAGTAGGCATAGTCATAAGGGCAGGCAGCCAAGGCAACCAAACCGATAAACGGATCCTTTTCAACTGATTTGGCCATGTGGTTAACGTACTGATCCGTGACCGTTGAATTTGGGTACTTGCCTTCTTGGATGCTCTTATCATCGGTTTGAGCCAAATCCAGTAAAATCTTGTGCGCGGCATATTCGCGGTCATCGTCGGCCACTTCGGCATCAATTGTTTGTCCGGTTAATGTCTGGCAAACCTGCTCATACAGTGGCAAATAATGCCCCAGGTAACGATAATCTTGTTGCACGTAATAGAGTAGCGCCTCAGGATTAACTTCCCCAGCAATCATTGTTTGGATAAAGGGATTGGCATAAAAATCAGCCTTGTGTTCTTCCATCACTTGCATAAAGCGGTCGGAAAACGGCAGCGTCTTCGTCATTTTTTCTCCTCAATCATCAACTTTATTTTGGCAAACTGTGGTGTTGGCAGCCGCCAATTAGACAAAATAAAAAAGCCCTCAGCCTGAGCTGAGGACTTCTGGCCTGTTGACGATTACCGAACATGGGCAATGTCTTTAGGATTTCAATCCGTTTTTCGAAGTTTCCTGCGACCGTGCTAGCGGCATCAGGTTCAATGGGTATAATCTCAGCTCAGGGCACCCCAACTTTATTTATCACACAAGCAGTATAGCACGGAAATTAGAATCCGTGTGAAAAAACTTCTTCGAGGGAGCTTGCCACCCGCTGCGAAATCAGTTATATTATAAGTATACTTACAGATTAATTCTAATACCAAGGAGGTTCCCCATGAGCCCTGTCAAAACCGTTTCACTCACTCGCTACATGGATTCAACCAATCAGAAGTTTTTCAACTTATATACTGACTGGTTCCGCCAAATGAAATACCGTCTTCGTGAGCTTGACTTGACCCACCCCCAATTCCAAATTTTGGCCACCGTTCATGTCCTGAGTTTACAAAATACCGAGATTACGCAAATTATGGTGGCCAAGGCAGCGGACGTTGATGCCATGACCGCTTCGGCCATTATCACCAAACTGAGTCGTGAAGATCTTTTGGACCGCTACCCAGGTAAGAAGAACCCACGCTCAAAAGCCCTCTCCTTAACTCAGGCTGGCGAGGAAAAACTGCAACAAGCATTAGACATCGTCAATCAATTTGACCAAGACCTCTGGAGTCAATTTGATGCCGCTTTGCCAGAAAGTATTGACCAGGCTCAAGCAGTCGTCAAAACCCACCACTTCTAAGATTGTCGAAGCATCGCATCACAAAGAAAAAAGAGCCGAGCATACAGCCATTGTATCCTCGACTCTTTTTTTCTTTGGCCCAAAAATCAACGCAGTTTCACCACTTAATTGCAGTTAGCCATCTGCAAGTAATAGTGGCTCAGACGCCCGCAAGCAAGACGGCTCGCGCCTCTTTTTGTTCCCTAAATTTTGCAACGAATGCACCGTTCTAACCAAGTGATTGGTACCAATCAAAGATGGATTTGACCTCCTCCATTGGCAAGTAGCGAGCAGTCAAAACCTTCGTACTGGTATCAGTTCGGACCACCACGGCAAGGTGGGCTCGCTGATTACGACGAGCTAGCCACCAACTCTGCTTAATGGACAACGACTGAATCTTATCCCAGGCAATGTAGGTCGTAATCGTTTCGTAGTTCTTCGCCGTTTTCAAAACGAGAACCTGGCCGTTAACCACTTGGGCGGTTGTCGCCTTCCCCTTATACCAGCCAGCACCGGCAACGAAGGCCAGCACAAGCAAAACCAGCAAAACAACGAACGGCAACCGTTGGAAAACATAGATCAGGACGGCGGCGACAGGTAAGGTCCAAAAAAGGCCGTTACGGATCATTGTCAAAATCTGATAGGTTAAGCTACTGGTCTTTTTGATTGTCTTGCTTGGAAAATTAGGCAACCACTGTGACAAGTAGTGGTCAACAGCTCCTGATTTTACCATTGGAATCAAAGTCGGTACGTTTTTAGAAACCTTATCTTCGCCATTTTCGTCGGTAATTAACCGTGTCTTGACCGTCGCCAAGCTCAGTGCCTGCCGAAAAATATTTTGGCGGACCTCAACCGTTTGCATCCGGTTAATCGACAGATGCATCGTTTGTCGTTCGAAAAGTCCCCGAGCAATCGTTAAATGACCAGCATCATGGTGAACTTCAAAGCCAAAGTACAAAATCACCGTTCGCAAAACATTAAAAGCAATCACGATTAAGACAAACAGAACCATCAGCAAGACGATCACCAGTGCGCCCAGACCCAGAACATGATTGGTAAATTCCTGCTCAAGCCAATGGCTGACTACCCCTTGCTGGTCTAAGTGAACGAACCCACCCAAAAATATAAAGAATTGAAAGATGACTTCAGGCGTCGTCACGGCATAGGTAATCAAGGATAGAACAGAAGCCCGATAAGAATCAGCAGAAAGCCTGCTAGAACCATTTGACCGCAACGAGCTTGTTTGAGTGGCGGTTTTCGGGTCATTCTCAACATCAAACGACTGCCCCTGCGGGTCTTCCTTGTCCACTAACTCGTCTTGTTCCTTTGTCGCTGGTCCTTCATTCTGCGCCTGAACTTTTGCGCGTTCAATCAAGGTAACCAGACTAGTCGTTTCATCCTGTCGCTTTTGCTCAAGAACAAGCGCCACCCAGGTTGGTACAACGGAGAGTGAAATCTGATTTTGCTTGGCTCCCCTCCCCCCCAGAATCAACGGCGATCTCCTCCAAATGAAATGGTTGTAGGAAAAACCATTGCTTCCGGTCGATATTTTGAATTTTATGATAAGGCAAGTGGCGCACCTGCCGTTCCAGCACACCCGACCGGTAAATCAGTTCGCTATCCGTGAGTTCATAGGTCTTCATCCAGAAGCTTAAAATGGACCAGATCAACAGTGCTAGGAAAAGCAAGACCCATTCCCACCAAGATATACCAGACCTTTTTAATCGTTGCTGGTAATGCTTGCATCGTTCTCTCCCTCTCTCATAAAAAAAATGGGGCTAAGAAGTAGTTTGGCTTCTTGGTCCCAAGTTATCGTTCACTCATTTAAAAAGTCTGAGCTTTTAATCACCGGCAGCTGCCAAAATGGCGGCATGCACTGCCCCACGGAAGCCGTACTGGTCCAAGGCTAAGACTCCCTTGATCGTTGTGCCCCCAGGCGATGTAATCTGCCCCTTCAAGTCACCAGCGGACAAATCAGACTGTCGTGCCAATTGCGCCGTCCCGGCAACCACTGAGGCCACCATCTGGGCCGCTTGCTTTCGGTCCATGCCCTTGGCAACAGCTGCGTCTTCCATGGCATCCATCAAGACATCGATAAAGGCTGGTGAGCAGCCACCGATGGTCCCGGCGATGGCCAATTGGTCTTCCTTCACAACCAAGACATCCCCCAATGATTCCAAGACATCATGGACCACCTGATCGTTTTGGCCAGTCACGGATTCATCGGCTGCCAAAGCAATCGTCCCGGCCTGAACCGCAACCGGAATATTTGGAATAAAAGTTGTGACCGGGTTCTTTGGGGCTGCCGCCCGTAAATCAGCGTTTTGCACGCTGGCAGCTGCAGAAAGAACAATGACCTTTTCAGAAAGACCAGCAGCAACGATTTTTGCCAAGACTGCCGTTACCAGCTTAGCTGGAACCGTCAACATCATCACATCAAAGTCTGCCTTCACCAGGTCCTCATATGTGTTCACCGCTGAGATCTGCAAAGCTGCCGCCTTTTTGACATTTGATGAATACCCCAAGACTGTGTGTCCACCTAATTTTAGTCCTTGAACAAGGGCTGTTCCCATGTGTCCAAGACCAACAACTGCAATTTTCATAAATCCTACTCCTTTAATCACGCTTGCCCTCATTTTATCATTTTATCACAGTTCTAACCTCGCCTTCTGACAAATCAGTCGGCTTTTAGCAATCAAAAAATGCCCCGTCCCTGTTGACACAAGGACGAAGCACAAACTGATTTTGATAGTTTGGCTTAATTTTTCTTAAACTTGAAAAAAGCGATAACGGTCAAGAGCACCATCCACAGGGCGGCTAACAAAGTTGTTACCGTCGTGGCCGGTGTGACCAACAGAATGACGAAAATCAAGGTCAAAAAGGCAATCGTCAAGTAGTTACTAAAGGGTGCCAATGGTAATTGGAAGACATGGCTCTGCTGCCCCTTCGTCGCCTTGCGGAAACGCAAGTGCGTCACCATCAAGGCCATGTAAATCAGTAAAAATGCTGCTGAAGCCATTGATGAAATCAGGGTAAAAGCATCCGTTGGGAACAAGTAGTTAACTACCACGGCGAGGCCGACAATCAACGTTGACAGGTTAATAGCGGACTTGGGGATGGCATTCTTGTTTAACTTCTTAAAGCGTGACTTTTCGCCAACCAATGAATACAACATCCGGCCCGTTGTAAAGAAGGCGGAGTTAATAGCGGATGCGGCTGCCGTCAACACAACGAAGTTAATCACGGCCGCTGCCGATTGAACGCCGATACCAGAGAACACCTGGACGAATGGTGATTCACCAGCCTGGTAGTTGGTCCACGGCTGGATAATCATAATCGCCGACAAAGCACCGATATAAAAAATCAGAATTCGAATCACAATCGAATTAACGGCTCGCGGAATCGTTTCCAATGGATCCTTCGTTTCGGCTGCGGTAATCCCAACGAATTCAACACCCAAAAAGGCGAAGAAGGCCATCTGGAAGGTCGACAACAAGCCCTTACCGTGATCAGCCACTAAGCCATGCGACCATAGCGTTGAAAATTGGGTCACACCCATTGAGGTCTTTACGTGTCCCAAATCCAAAATCAGGCCGGTAATAATCATCGCCACAATGGCGACAATCTTAATCATGGCAAACCAGAATTCGGTTTCCCCAAAAATCTTAACTGCAATCGTATTAACAAAGTACAACACGATGAGAAAGGCTAATTCCCATGGCCATACCGGCCAATCAGGGAACCAATAGTGCATGTATGTTCCAATCGCCGTTAGTTCGGTCATGGCAATCACGACCCAACCAATCCAATAAGTCCAGCCTAAGACGAAGCCGGCTCGTTCACCCAAGTACTGGGTCATAAAATCGATAAACACTGGTTTTGAATCATCTGATACTAACAATTCACCCAAGGCGCGCATCATCGCGAAGACAAACAGCCCCGTGATAATATAAACCAGCAAAATAGCTGGTCCGGCCTTATGAATCGAAGAACCGGCTCCCAAGAAAAGCCCGGTTCCAATCGTCCCACCCAGGGCAATCATGGCCACGTGACGGTGAGACAGCGTGCGGGCGAAGCCCGTTTGGTCATTATTCATGAACAATCTCCTTTGCAATCTTACCCTAATAGTCTATACTTGGTGCTATAACAAGTAAAACTAAACTTTTTCAATTTAAGATTATAAAAATTCATCAAGGGAATTATCATGAAAACTTTTACTTACCAAATTTTTGCTACAGTTGCCGACCGCGGTTCCTTTCGGAAGGCTGCCGATGACTTAAACATTACGCCTTCGGCTGTTTCCCACGCCATTTCACACCTTGAAGCGCAGTTGGGCATTCCCCTTTTAATTCGCAACCGGTCTGAGATGCAGGTCACCCGTAATGGCCAAATCCTTTTACCAATGGTGGAACGTCTGCTCAACGAGGAGCGGCAACTGCTTTCAGCCGCTGCGAAAATTCAAGGATTGCAAGGCGGGCAAATCAGAATCGGTGCGATTTCATCGGTCTGCATTGCCTGGCTCCCAACCATCATCCGGCGCTTTTCTAAAAAGTACCCTCAGGTTGAAATCACCTTGATTCAGGGCTCCTTCGCCGAAATCGAACAGGCCCTATCATTGGGAAAGATTGATCTCGGCTTCTCGGCTCTGCCAACCATTAGTCGTTTGGATGCGCTGCCCCTCATCGATGATGAAATCAAGTGCATTACCCCGGCTGATTTCACCCCCAAAAATGGCGTTTCAATTAGCCAAGACGACCTAGAGGACCGCCACTTTATCTTGCAACGGTCCGATTACGATTCCGATACCAAGGCTGCTCTGGACGAACTCCAAGTCAAGCCCCAGGCCATCAACTACTCAATTGATGACCAGTCCATTCTGGCCATGGTCGAAGCCGGATTGGGTTGGGGAATCCTCCCAGATTTGGCACTATCAAGACTCTCGGGTGAAATCGAGGCTTATCCCTTCGAACACCCCTATTACCGCCACCTTGGCCTAGTAATTAACCCCTCCTCGGCTAAGGACCCCTTTGTGAAAGCCATGCAAAAAGAAATCCTTTCCTACTTGAAAAAAGGCTAAAAAAACCGGCAAATTCGTCAGTAAAACGAATTTGTCGGTTTTTTAATAATCAGCATGTTGCCTTCCTCGTTAGTAACGAGAAAAGAACAAGATTACTTGCAAGACAATCAAAATCAAAACAATCAACAGCCAGCCTGATTTTGCCATTGGATAATCCCGGTATGCCGACCGTGTGGCCCCTTCCTGGAAACCGTGTGAAGTCATAGCCATGGCTAGGTTCTTCGACCACTTAATGGCATGAACCAAAGCCTTGAAATACAGCGTTGGCTGCCACCACCGCAATACTTCACCGCGCATCATCCCCGCCGCTTGAATCGACGAGAAAGCCTGTTTAAACCGTGGCATAAAGTTTAGTGCGCCCAAAATCCCATCGGTAAAGGTTGCTGACATCTTCAGGTTTTGGCGTAGTGAGGCCAAGAGGACGTAGGGTGTCATGCCCATCGTCAGCCAGGCGCCAATAAAGATAAAGACGAGGACTCGGCTCCCCATAACCAAACCGAAATGCAGATTTTCCGCTGCCGTTCCCTGACCATACAGGTAAAAGGACCAGAACGAACCCAAAACCGGAATGATGGCGATGGCCACGTAAAGGCCAATCTTCTTTAAGGGCTGACGTCGAATTAGTAATAGCAAAAAGGCAACCGAAAAGAGGACAACGTTTAGTGTTACTGATTTGGTCAAGGAAATTTCCAAAGAAATCGCCAAAGCCAAAATCATGCGTTGTGTGGCGTTCATCATACGAGAACCTCCTCTTGGTAGGCCATCGCCGTTTGCTCATAGCGCAAGTGACGGTCAACAATGTTGACCAGGTCCCTTGTTTGGTGCGAAACAACCAAAATGGTCAATCCGAGCGCCTGTTGGCAGGTCTGAATCAGGTTCAAAACGACTGCCACCGACTGCTCATCCAAGCCCGCCAGCGGTTCATCTAAGAACAGCACTTGTGGCGCCATAATCAGCATCAACAGCAGCTGGAGTTTCTTCTGCTGGCCACCCGAAAGCGTGTAGACCGACCGGTCACCCAAGCCTGTTAAGTGCAGGTCTGATAACCACTGGTCCAAAACCTTTTTTGTCCAGAAATCAGCATGGTGGCTCTTGGCCATCACCTGGTCCAGCTCCTCATCAACCGTGATGTTTAAGAACTGGTCAGAGGCTGACTGGAACAGCAGACCGACCTGGCCAAAGTAGAGACGCGGTTTCCAGGCATGGACTTCTTGCTCCTGGTAGGTCAAAGAACCCTCATAGCGGCGCAGTCGCGCCAACGTCTTCAGAACAGAAGACTTGCCAACCCCATTTGGCCCGGTCAGCAAGGTGATTCCCTTAGCAAAAATTTGCAAGATATCCTGGTCTAAGACCAGGCGCTCCCCATTTTGGATCCGCAGGTTATCAAAGCGATAGGCAGTATCTTGTGCTTGGTCGCTTTCGGCAACCGGTTTTAACACCACCGTCTGCTTTTGATAATCATATTGGCTCCAATCATTTTTAGGAACTAACACCAAAGCCTTTTCTTTGAGCTGATAAAACTGGCTGATTTTATCGAAATATCCGGCCGGGTCGTGGTCGGAAACAAGAATGCCGTAGCCCTCCTGGCTCAACTGTTGGAGCAAAACCTGAAGGTCTTCTCGCGATTGGCTATCGACAGCAGCAAACGGTTCATCCAACAACAGGTAGTCGGCCCCCAGGGCCAACACTTCCGCCAAGGCAACCTTTTGCATTTCCCCACCGGACAAAGTCACAAAGGATCGGTCGATAAAATCAATCAGGCCAACCTTTTCCAATGCCCAGGCCGTCTTTTGATCAATTTCGTCCTTGCCTAATTCGAGGTTTTCCAGTGCAAAAATAAATTCTTCCCGCACCGTTGGCATGGCAAACTGGTCATCGGGATTTTGAAAGAGCAAAGCCACGCGCTTGGCTCTTTCATTCGCCTTCAGTGTGGCAATCGCCGTTTGATCAATTTCAATTTCACCACTAACCTGACCACCATATTGGGGGTAAAGACCCGCTAAAGCCTTTAACAGAGTTGATTTTCCTGACCCGGAAGGCCCCATTAACAGGGTCAGGGTCTTTTTTTCAAGCGTTAAATTTAAATCATCAATGATGGCTTGGTCACGATAAGCCACCGTGAGGTTTTTGGCAGTTATTGCCATTTTTTGTCCTCCTTATTCGTGGGACAACAACTTTGACCGATCCAACAACTTGGCAATCAAGTGTACCAAGACACCTGAGAAGAAGAAGATTGATAGGTAACGAACGATGAACAAAGCGACTAACAAGCCCAGTTTGTAGTGGATGTAACCTGACTTAAAGAGGTCCCAACCAAAGGTAACGACTGTTCCAGTCAAAGTTGACAACCAAAGACCAGCAAACCAGTTCTTATAACCCGCCAAGGCGAAACCAAGTTCAGAACCGATTCCTTGGATAAAGCCTGACAAGAGCGTTCCAACTCCATAAGAACCACCCAAGAACATTTCACCGGCAGCCCCGAGCATTTCCCCGATAAAGCCTGCACCAACCTTCTTTAAGATGTAAGAAGCCAATGGTCCGGCCATCATCCATACACCAAGCGTGATTTCATTCGTAAAGGCTTGCAACCCAATCACGGCCAAGCCACTGTTAACGATTTGGTAAACCGGATCCATGATCCAGTAAATGACCGAGAAGATAATCCCAATCAAAGCCAGCAAAATCACGTTTTGTAGCGTCCACTTTTGTTTCATTATTCTCTCCTTTGCGTCCAGGGAAACAAAAAGGCATTAAAAAACCACTCGCCTGGGCAGAGTCCAACACGGGTGGTCATAAAAAACTTGTGTGGATCTTCCTTCGTCGGTCTTAGCCTAACAGGTTCAATGGGTTTAATTCTCAACCAAAATGGTACCCCAGATCGCTATATTCAAATTTACTACTTTATTAGCTTACACTGTCTCTGGCCTTTATGCAAGGGCTTTCAAATAAAAAAGCACTTGGGTGCAATACCCGAGTGCTTGAATGAAGTTAATTTTTACTTGTTTGCCTTGGCAACGGCAGCCATCGCAACTGATGAAACATAGTTGACTGGTTGACCGAAGTTTGGCTGGAAGAAGAAGTCCGTCATTGACAATTGATCAATTGTCATGCCATTTTCGATTGCCAATGAAACCACGTTGGCAGCTTGTGAAATGTCATGCTTTGACAAGAAGGCAGCACCAACAATGCGGCGAGTACCCTTTTCCCAAGTCAATGAAGCCTTAACAGGCGTTGTTGACAACATGAAATCAGGACGGTAATCTTCTGAAATTGTCACAGAATCTGCTTCAACGCCCTTACGAGCTGCTGATTGAACAGTCAAACCAGTTGAAGCGTAAGCCATTTCGTACAATTCAACAGCTGATGTTGCTTGTGTACCTTGGTAAGCCATCGTTGGTTCTGCAATATTCTTACCAACCAAGATTCCTTGACGAACAGCATTGGTTGCCAATGGAATGTAGTCATCCTTTTGTGTTGGGTTGTAGAAGACGGTTGCTGAATCACCGGCAGCAAAGACATCTTTCACAGAAGTTTCCATGAACTTGTTAACCTTGATGGCGCCGTTTGGCAACATATCAACTTGGTCACGAAACATCGCAGTGTTTGGCAAGAAACCAATACCCAAGATGGCAATGTCAGCTTCGTAAGTACCCTTATCAGTAGTAACCTTGATACCATCAGCAGTGTCTTCAAATCCTGAAACCATCTGACCAAGCGCTAACTTAACACCATGGTCTTCATAGGCCTTTTGGAAAACAGATGAAAATTCAGGAGCCGTGTTGTTTGACAATACACGATCCAACCCATCAATCAAAGTGACTTCCTTATCGTTAACTGACAATTGTTCTGCCAATTCAGCACCGATATAACCGGCACCAATAACGATAATCCGCTTGACCTTTTCAGTTACTTCCTTCAAGGCGTTGGCGTTATCCCAAGTCTTTGAGTCAAAGACCTTGTCAGAATCGATGCCAGGGATGCGGGGCTTGATAGCGCGTGAACCAGTAGTAATGACAATCTTATCGAAAGTTTCTTCTGACTGGGCACCAGAAACCAAGTCCTTGATGTTCAAAGTCTTTGCTTCCAAGTCTGCAGCTTCAACAAGCGTTTGCATGTGCATTGAAATGCCCTGCTTAGCCATTGAATCTGGCGTTTCATAAAACATCTTGTCAGTTGATGAAACATTGTCACCAATCCAAAGGGCGATTCCACATGACAAGAAAGAAACTGTTTGATTCTTTTCAAACACGTGTACCTCAGCGTCTGGGTGGTCTGCCTTAATCTGCTTAGCGGCAAACACGCCGGCGTGCGTTGAACCAATTACTGCAACTTTCATTAAAAGTGCCTCCTAATATATAGCTATGTGAAAATTGTAATTAAAGTTTACCAATAAAACAGCGTTCTGTCAATCACTTATCCAACAGTTTTCAAGAAAGTATCAAATAAAACAAAGGGGCAGATAGAGTCGTCCTAATTTGATGAAAATTCGTTTTTCCTCTCTAAATCAGACATCTTTACCAGTTATCAAACGATTTCAGCGCCCTATTCTAAACGATTCTCCGCCTGACGCATGTGGCTTTCGTAATGGTCAATTTTGTACAGTAAATGATCGTGGGCGGATTGAATTTGATTAATTCGTTCCTGCATCTCTTCTGCTTGTTCTAGCAATAAAGCTTTCCGCGCAGGAATTGTCCGGTCATCATCCTCCAGCACCATGCCAATATATTCACGCAATCGTTCGATGGAAACACCCGCGTGGCGCATCGTTTTGGCAAATTTCAATTGATTAATGTTGCGCTCGGTAAAATCGCGCAACTGATTTTCCTTACGGGGGACCGGCATGATGACCCCAATTCGTTCATAATAGCGAATCGTATCATTTGACAATCCAGTCGCCTTTGCAGGTTCTTTAATATTCATTTTTGCACCTTTCGTACAACAAAAACGGCCACAACCACAAAAGCCATTCCCGTAAAGAAAGCCATTGTTGCTACTTGGCCATGGTAGTCCCCCGCCGTTGCCACAATCAAAGAAAGACCGATTGGGCCACCAATTTGATGGGCCGTATTCGTCAACCCTGAGGCAATACCAGCTAGTTCGTCAGGCGCTTGATACAGACCGGCTGACGTCACTGGCGCCAGGACCAGGCCCTGCCCAATGCCAATCACCACCATTGGCAAGGCAAAAGCCAACCAATAGCCTGAAGAAACCGCTGACAGAGCCGTCCACAGTAAGCCAAGAAACAACAGTCCCTCCCCGACTAGGAGAATTAACTGATTGCCAAAACGAGCAGTCAGCCTTCCTAGAGATAACGATACTACAAATTGGACTAATGTTAAGGGGAGAAAGGCTAACCCGGATTGTAACGCCGTTAGATGATAGCTAGCTTGCCATACCTGAGGCAAAAAGAACCAATACGGGAGCATCGCCATCATAAAGAGCATGCGGGCCACGTAGGCACCTGCACGAACTCAGTTATGAAACAAAACCAAGGGCAACATTGGCTGTTTTTGCCGGCTTTCAAAGCCGATAAAGCAGGCTAAAACAATAACGGCCAATAAAATCAGTAGCCACTGGTTACTCGTTAAGCCACCAATCAAGGCCGCTAATCCGATGACCGATAGAATAGCACCAATATAGTCAATTTTTGTCTTTAATCCCGCTTTATTCGGAACAAAACGAATCGTCAAACAGAACAGTAATGCCGTCAGCGGCACGTTAATCAAAAAACCGCCTTCCCAAGAAAATAAAGTTGTGAGGCCACCACCAATTAACAGCCCTAGGCTAGCACCAATCCCGGCTGTAACACCATAGTAAGCGATTACTCGTTCGCGCATTTGCCCTTGGTAGTTATCCATCATCAAGGCCAAGGTGGTCGGCGCAATAATCGAAGAACCAAGCCCCTGGATTGCCCTCAGTGCAATCACAAGGGTAGCGCTGCCCGACAAGCCAATCAATAATGAACTGAGTCCAAAAATTGTGAGCCCAATTAAGAAAATCCGTTTACGCCCCAGTAAATCCGAAAGCCGGCTCGATAATAGTAAAAAGCCACCAAAGGTTAATGTATAGGCATTGGAAACCCACGACAAGGTGGGAGAAGAAAGGTTTAGGCTTTGGCCAATCTCAGTTGCACTGGTAAAAATAATGGAATTATCCATCAAAATCAAAAAGTAGGCGAGTAAGCTGATCGGCAAGACCATCCCAAATCGTTGTTTTGTCATTCTTATCTCCTTTATCTTGGTTTCTTTTCAAAACCAAGCATTGTGTTTTCAGGTCAGTGATCATTAAACACCCTGGAGTGAACTCCAAGTCAAGAAAAAGAACAAGAAAAAAAACAGCCTTTTTAAAAGACTGTTTTCAGCATTGACTGTGCTGCTATTCCGTTAAGAACTGCTTGAGGACCTTGTTGACATCCTGATTTTCATGCAGCTTTGAATGTTGCGCATTTTTACCAGTAAATAACTTTTCCTGGTAAGTACTTGGCTGACGGACAAAGTACTTCAATGACTTCGACGCGTTATTCGTGACGGTCGAGTCTGACTCCTCCTTACCCATGCTATTGCCGTAGATATTCAACACTTTGGTCTGATTATTCTCGTAGTATTGCTCCAAACCAGCTAATGCGACCTTTTTAAAATCAGTTTCGGACTGGCTGGCAGGATCTGCCAAGTTCAAGTTTGATTTTGGCCTTGGGCTATCCTTCAAAAAGTTAAAGGGACCAGCAATCGCAATTTGCCGTTTCACAACTGGCAATTGATCACTTTGCTGCACATGATTTTTCAAGTAAAAAGCGATGGCCAAGTTTCCCATCGAATGGCCAATCAGGTTCACTGACTGAATCCCCTGATCATGCAAATCTTCCATAATCTTGGTGACCCACTGATTTGTCTTAGTAAAGTTAGTATTTCGATTATCGTTAAATTGCACCAGAATCAGTGGATTCTGGTCCCCTTTCTTCACGGTACCACTAAAACTAACCTGGCCGCTTTTGCTAACCGTCGCATTAATCCT
Organism: Fructobacillus tropaeoli; assembly: GCF_001047135.2. Taxonomy (GTDB): domain Bacteria; phylum Bacillota; class Bacilli; order Lactobacillales; family Lactobacillaceae; genus Fructobacillus; species Fructobacillus tropaeoli. Next base: position 97,690 of record NZ_DF968078.1, read on the forward strand.
GCGGTTTGAATACCCTTGCTGGATTAAATACCGACTCATCGTCTGTTCGGCATTTCGGGAAGAACCATAGCCGTGAAAGAACACCATTGCTTCGATCGGCTTTGTATTGGAAACGGGTTTCGATGGCTGGGTTAGCCAAACGGTCAGCCCGATTGCCAACATCGCCAGTATTGCTGTCGATGCACCTGCAATCGCTATCATTTTTTTATTCTTTTTCATCGACTCCTTTACGGCCAACCGATTGGCCAGGGGCTTTATGTCGGCGATTTAAAATCTAAAAAACAATCAGAGACTTAATCGCTTCGCGCTGATCCATGGCTTCATAAGCCTGTTGAATATCTTTCAGCGCAAATTGCTTGGTAAAGACCTGACCAGGATTGATTTTGCCATCGAGGACCGCCTGCAATAACAATTCACGGTCATAGGTAGTAACCGCAGCAATCCCTCCGCGCAAGCCGATATTCTTCCAGAACAGGTTACTCGTATTCATCATTGGGTCTTGAGGAATCCCCACACGGTCAACGACGGCACCTGGACAGCCAAGTTGAACAGCAGTTGCCACAGCCTGCTCTGAACCAACACATTCAAGAATAGCATCCGCACCAGCACCAGTTAGCGCCATCACCTGGTCAATCCCAGCTTGGTCACGATCGGCCACAATATCGGTAGCACCAAACGCCTTACCCAGCTCTTGTCGGTCTTCGTGGCGCGACATCAAAATAATCCGCTTGGCACCACGCAGCTTGGCCGCAATCACCCCTGAGAGGCCCACAGCGCCATCGCCCATGACAACCACCGTGTCACCCTCTTTGACTTCAGCAGTAGCTGCAGCGTGGTAACCGGTTGCCATCACATCCGACAAGGTCATCAAGGATTTCAACTGGTCATCGCTGTAGTCTGCTGGATGACCCGGAATCTTAACCAGCGCCCAATCGGCATTATTAAAGCCGATGTATTCCGCCTGGTAACCGGTTGAGCCACCTTTATCAGGATCGAGGCAATCACCATCAAACCCTGCTAAGCAGGCCTGACAGTGACCACAACCATGAGTAAACGGTGCAATAACAAAATCACCCGGCTGAACGTTGGAAACTTCACTACCGACCTCTTCAACGATTCCGATGGCTTCATGGCCAACCTGGCTGCCACAATCACGCTTGGAAATACCCCGGTAGAACCAAAGATCAGAACCACAAACTGATGCCCGCACCGTCTTGATGACGGCATCCTTTGGTCCCTGAATTGTTGGCTTATCAACCTCTTGCATCTCAACTTGCCCTGGTTTTACAAAAATCGCTGCTTTCATGTTTTAATACTCCTTTTCGCTGATTATGAACTTGTCTGTTTTAAAAGTAAAATCAGACGTAGTATGGATAAATTCGTTTTGACAAAACAATGGATGCTGTAATCATTGTTCATCATCCCTTGATGCATTTATCTGTCACTAACAACACTATCTTATGTCCTGGAGTCAACTCTAAGTCAAGAACGCTTTTCTATTTTATAGCAATAAAAAGTAAACTTGTCCACCCTGCGATGGCAAACGTGTCAAATTTTGATTTTTTCAACTAACCAGTTCTCATTCCTGCCACACCCAACCATCAAGCGCAAACAAAAAAGCACACTCAGCTGAGTGTGCTTAAATATGAAAAGGTCCGCTTACTTAACGGCGTCCTTCAATGCCTTACCAGGCTTGAATGCAGGAACCTTTGATGCAGGAATTTGGATTTCTTCCTTAGTTTGTGGGTTACGACCCTTACGAGCTGCACGTTCACGGACTTCAAAGTTACCAAAACCAATCAATTGAACCTTTTCGCCCTTCTTCAAAGCGTCTTCAATTGATGACAAGACAGCGGCAACTGCCTTGTCTGCGTCCTTCTTTGTTAAACCAGTCTTCATTGCGACTGAATCGATCAATTCTTGCTTGTTTGCCATTCCTTTTCTCCTCACGAATAATTAATTTAGAATATCCGCTAACGTGACAATCGTTAGCAGCTTGGGAACGCTACCGTGGCAACTTCCATAAAGATAGGATAGCACATGTAAATTAAAATGTGTAGGCATAAAGCCCAATTTCATGCGGTAATTGCGGTTTTCCGCACATTTGCAAGTGAATCCTCACAGTACTGAAACTTTCAACGATAAAACGTTACTTTCGCTGACGAATAATCAGCTTGATAGGCGTTCCAGAGAAGTCAAACGCGGCTCGAATTTGGTTCTCTAGGAAACGCTGGTATGAAAAATGCATCAGTTCAACATCATTGACAAAGACAACAATCGTTGGTGGTTCGATTGCCACTTGAGTGGCGTAATAAACACGCAAACGGCGACCGTTATCAGATGGTGCCGGATTAGTAGCCAAAGCATCCATCAAGACATCATTCAATGTTGATGATGAAACCCGCTTCTGATGGTTGTCATTTACGGCCAAAATCAAATCAGGCAAGCGTTCTAAGCGCTGGCCTGTCTTCGCTGAAACAAAGACGATTGGTGCATAGTCCAAAAACTTAAATTCGTCGCGAATTAAGTTTTCAAAATCAGTCATGGTATGCGTGTCTTTTTCGATGGCATCCCACTTATTGACCACAATCACCAAGGCCTTCCCGGCCTCATGCGCATAACCCGCAACGTGCTTATCTTGCTCGCGAATACCGGTTTCAGCGTCCAAGACCATCAAGACCACTTGTGACTCGTCAATGGCCTTCATGGCCCGCATGACCGAATAACGTTCCGTATTTTCGTAAACCTTACCACGCTTACGGATTCCGGCCGTATCGACCATCACAAACTCATCACCCTCAGGGGTAATAAAACGCGTGTCAATCGCATCACGAGTCGTGCCTTCGATATTTGAGACAATCATCCGGTCTTCGCCCAAGATGGCGTTAACGATTGATGATTTTCCGACGTTTGGGCGCCCAATAATCGAGAACCGAACGGCGTCATCGTCTTGTTCTGCGGCTTCATCTGGGAAATGCTTGACGATTTCATCCAAAACATCACCCAAACCAATTCCGTGTGATCCAGATACGGGATAAGGGTCGCCCATTCCTAATGAATAGAAGTCATAAATATCTGCCCGCATTTCAGGATTATCGACCTTATTGACCGCCAAAACAACCGGCTTATCAGTCCCATAAAGCAAATTAGCCACGGCTTGGTCATCGGCTGTTAGGCCTTCTCGACCAGAAACAACCATCAAAATGACGTCGGCTTCATCAATGGCTAATTCAACCTGAGCACGAATTTCCGTCAAAAATGGGGCATTTCCCATTTCCAACCCTCCGGTATCAATCATCCGGAAGTCATAATTTAGCCATTCTGCCCGTGCGTACAAACGGTCACGAGTAACCCCTGGCATATCCTCGACAATGGCGATTCGATCGCCAACAATGCGGTTAAATAGCGTGGACTTTCCAACATTTGGACGACCCACTACGGCTACAATCGGTGCTGCCATATTCCCGCTCCCTTCCAATAAAAAAAGACTGGATAACCAGCCTTTCCATTTTTAAATCTTACAACTTGTCGCCGAAGATGTCACCCAAAGTAGCGGCACCTTCATCGTCTTGTTGGAAGGCTGCCATGTCAGCACGTGAAGCGCCATGGTTGTCATCGCGGTCTTCACGTTGGTTGGCTGGTTTTTCTTCCAAAGCCTTCATTGACAATGAGATACGTTCTTCGGCTGGCTTAACATCCAACACTTGAACCTTCACCTTGTCACCAGACTTCAAAACGTCGGCTGGGTTTTCAACACGCTTGTGTGAAATTTGTGAAACGTGAACCAATCCTTCGATACCAGGGAAGATTTCAACGAATGCACCAAAGTCCTTCACGCGCTTAACTGTTCCTTCAAGAACAGTACCGGCTGGGGCCTTTTCTGCAACTTCATCCCAAGGACCTGGCTGGGTTGCCTTGATTGAAAGTGAGATACGTCCACGATCAGTGTCCAAGGCCAAAATCTTAACGTTAACCTTTTCACCCTTTGACAAAACGTCTGATGGGTTCTTAACACGGTCATGTGAGATTTCAGAAACGTGAACCAATCCGTCCACGCCGCCCAAGTCAACGAAAGCACCGAAGTCAGTCAAACGAGCAACAGTTCCTTCAACAACTTCGCCAACAGTCAAACGGCTGAATGCTTCAGCCAACTTTTCGGCACGTTCTTGGGCTGCAACAGCCTTACGTGACAAAATCAAACGAGCCTTGGCTGGGTCGATTTCGATTACTTCTGCCTTGATGTCTTGTCCCTTGAATTGATTCAAGTCTGAAACAAAGCGTTCTGCAACCATTGATGCAGGTACGAAACCACGGATACCAGCAACGTCAACAATCAAACCACCACGAACGGCGTTGATAACCTTCGCATCAACAACATCACCTTCGTTAAATGACAATGATTCCCAAGCCTTGCGGGCTTCCAAGCGCTTCTTTGACAACAAGTAGGCAACGCCTTCCTTGTCACTCGTTACGTTCGAAACAACAACAGTTTCGATGGTGTCACCGACTTTCAAATCGTCGGCCAAGTTGACGCTACGATCGTCAGAGTACTCACGCGCTGGCACAACTCCTTCTTCTCCGGTGTGAAGACCGATAACTGCTTGGTTATCGTTGTCGATTGCTAGCACTTCGCCAGTTACGACGTCCCCTACCTTAATTTGGTCAGCACTTTCCAGAGCTGCTAATAATTCGCTGTTAGTATCACTCATGACGTCAAACGTCCTCCTACAATTTACACTTATAAGGGTATTTTATCAGAGAGTAGCTGATTTTCCTAGTCTAATTTTAAAAAAAATTAGGCTAGACCAACTACTTCGTCAAAATGTTTCGTAAAAACACGAACCGTTTTCCCTATTGCTTTCTATTTTAACAGATTTTTCTAAAATAAAAAGACCACCTTACTGGTGATCTTTGATAATTTGCTTGATTGTGGCCACGACCTGGCCAATACTCTGGCCAGTAGTGTCAACCGTTAGCGCATCTTCGGCCTTTGTCAGCGGTGAAATGGCACGATGGGAATCCTTATAATCCCGCTCCTCAATTTCCTTTTTCAGGGTTTCCAAATCAGGGTTCATGCCTTTGGCCTGATTTTCCTTGAAACGACGCTCAGCGCGTTCATCCACTGAAGCAATCAAGAAAATTTTCACTTGAGCATCTGGCAAAACGGTTGTGCCAATATCACGGCCATCCATGATCACTGGTTGCTGATCAGTCAAAGCGCGCTGGCGATCAACCAAATCAGCTCGAACTGCCTGATAGGAAGAAACCAAAGAAACGTTGTTCGTAATTTCAGTTGAACGAATTTCTTCTGTTACTTCTTGCCCATTCAACAAAACGTGTTGCACTGGTTCGCCCGGTAAAAAGGCGATTTCAATCTTTGGTAGTAAGGCAACAATCCCCGCCTCATCTTCGTATGCAAGTCCCGCCTGTTTGGCCGCCAAGGTAATGGCGCGATACATCGCACCAGTGTCAACGTAAACATACTTTAAATCGGTCGCTAAAATTTTAGCAATCGTTGATTTTCCAGCTGATGCTGGTCCATCAATTGCAACTTGAAAATGAGCAGGTTGAGTCATAGGGATTAAAATTTCCTCTTACTTAATTCTCAAAGCTTGTCCAGCAAACTTTGAATAGTTTTGAGCAGTAACACCAGGATTCAAAGCATAAATCTGGTCAGTGGTTGTACCATGAGTTACCGCAAAGTTATAGAGCGTTTGGTTAGCACCCAAAGTCGCTGCTTGGTCATCACTTGACTGGGCTGCCTGGCTTCGACTTAACTGCGCAGCAGACTCAGCTTGGCTAGCCGATGTAGCTGATTGACTAGTTGCCTGACTAGTTGAAGACTGAGCAGCGCTAGTTGCATCAGACGATTGTGAACTAGCAGACGACGTTGCCGACTGGCTAGTTTTTTTGGAACTATTAGAATTAGATGTTGTCTTCACCGTTTTTGGTGAATTTTTCATCAATCCATAAACAGGTGCCGACGCTAATAAGACTAACGACAGCAAGACCAAAATCACAACTAGACCGCCGTGACTCTTTGGCCGTGGTTCTTTTTTAGGCTGCTCCTGATTTTCATGCTGGCGATCAAAACGTTGCCGGCGTGATAATGTTGGTGCTGTTTGGTCGTTCATTTTCAAGACCTCCTATGAGTTCGTTCTTAAATCAAGTCTAACACGGAAGGTTGCTTGAAAATGATAACCTTTTCTTAAGAACGAAAGCTTTTCTTAAAGGGTGCCAAGATTGCAACAATCATCACAGAAACGATAAACCAAATCAAACCTTCCAAAAGATTGAATGGGACAACCATCCCCCACAAGTAAACTTTGATGCCAATGAACTTAGCAATATCGAAGTTTGCAAAGCGGGCGTAGAGCGGAATCGCCCAAACAATGTTGGCTAAATAAGCCACCACGGTCATCGCCACAGAGGCAAGAACGGCACTAACGGATTGCCATAACCACTTTGGCCAGCGAACTTCAACCTTGACCATGACTGCCAAAACCAACAAGAATGTCAAAGCAATCACAATGTTAACTGGCATTCCAATATAGGTATTGGCCCCTTCGTTAAACAAAATCAGCTTCAACAAGGTCCGAATCACTAGCACCCAAACGGCCGAACCGAGCCCTAACCATGAAAAAGCTAAGAAGGCTGGCACGATTGAAAAGTCAATTTTCAAAAAGGATGCACTGGGAATGATCGCAATTTGCGGAAAAATCGTGAGTGCAAAGGAAATTGCACTGAAAACGGCGACCAGGGTGATTTTTTTAGTAGTGTTTCTTGTCATTTTCTACTCCTCTGGGCCCAAAAAAGGCCCTACTTCACCCGGGGTAAAATAAAGGCCAGCAAAAAAGACTGTACTTTAAACTTCTTTATACCCGACTGTACGGTCGGCTCTGGATTCAAACCAGATCAGCTGCTATTTGGCAGGTCGCGGGCTCATCAGCTGTCGCTGCTTCACCGCCGGTTGGGACTTTCACCCGACCCCGAAGTTTTATATTATATTTGAAACAAGAAATAGTATAGCACAGCTCAAAAAACTTGCCAAGAAAAAAGACATTTTTACCGTCATAAAAAGCCCTTAACATGGATTAAGGGCTTGATATTATCAATAAAAATCGGTGTTTGCCGAAAACTTCAAAAAACGAATTTTATTTTCAGCGGTTACGCCATAACTAATTTTTCAGCAAATTTTTCTTACTTGCGGCGCAAGAACCGGTAATCACCGGCCTTCAGGCGCTTGACTTCATCATGCTTTAATTCACGGAATTCACCCGGCTGTAAACCAATCAAGTCCAAGAAAGCGTAGCGGTCACGGCGCAACTTTTCAACCGGCAGACCAACGGCAGCCAGCATATCCTTGACTTGGTGGTTACGACCTTCATGAATCGTAATCGTGACAAAGGAAACCTTCTTATCCTTATCGGCCTTTTCGATGGCTACCTTGGCAGGAGCAGTCTTCTTACCTTTCAGAACAATTCCTCGCTTTAACGGTGCCAATTGTTCCATGGTTGCCAATCCCTTGACCTTGGCCGTGTAGACCTTATCAACCCGACCCTTGGGGTGCATCAACTGGTTGGCCAAATCACCATCATTGGTAAGCAAGAGCGCACCGGTCGTATCGTAATCCAACCGACCAACCGGATAAACCCGGGCAGTTACATCATCTAAAATATCTAAAACCGTTTGCCGGCCCTTATCGTCATGGCTAGTAGTCACAACGCCACGGGGCTTATTTAGCAAGTAATAAACATGCTTCTCCTGCCCATCAATTGGCACACCATCAACCTTCACTTCATCTTGGCGGGTCACTTTTGTGCCCAATTGGCTCACGATTTGGCCGTTAACCTCAACTCGGCCTTCTAAAATCATGGTTTCGGCGGCCCGTCGGGAAGCAATTCCCGCTTGAGCAATCACCTTTTGTAGTCGTTGACTTTCTTCAGGCATTTTCGCCCTCCTTTTTTGTGGCAACCGGCTGTTCATCAGTCGGTGTATCGTGTTCTTCTTGCGTGGCTGTTGTGCCTTCTGCCATCAGCGACAATTGGCCCTCATCAGTTGGGCTTTCAAGAATAGTATCCCCCTGATCATCAATTTGGTCAAAGAGCGCCACCTCGGCCTGCCCTTCTTCATCAAGGGTGACATCATTAATATCTGGTAATTCCGGCAAATCAGCTAGCGATTCCAAACCGAAGTAGTCCAGAAAATCAGCGGTCGTGCCGTACAAAATCGGCCGACCAATTTCTTCTTTCCGGCCAACCGATTCGATTAACTGGTGCAACAGTAGCTTTTGAATTGTTCCAGCCGAACGAACACCACGAATCTGATCAATTTCAACACGGGTAATTGGCTGCTGGTAGGCAACAATCACCAAGGTTTCAAGTTGTGCCTGGGTCAACTTAGTGTTAACTGGTAAGTCGAAATAGGCAGAAACTAATTTACCAAATTCAGGACGAGTAACCATGACATAGCGCCCATCTGAGGTCCGCAGCATCAATGGTGAATCGATTTGGATCAGATGGGTTGCCAGTTCATCAAGCAAAGCGGGTAACCCCCCCCTATCAAAGCCTGTTACCTTCGCTAGTTCCGGGACTGATAAACCATCCTCACCGGCAACAAACAATAACGCTTCAATTTGACTAATCTTCTGATCCATGATCCACCGCTTTAATTAAAATTTCATCTGTTAAGGCTGCCTGCCACAACGTCACTTCGCCAGCCTTAGTGATTTCAAGCAACCCCAAAAAGGTCATTACTAACCGGTCAGGTGCAAAAACATCATCAAAAAGGGCCGTAAAAGGCAAAGATTTTTCTTTTGGCAGGGCTTGTAATTTCTGGCGAATGGAAACAATGCCATCCCCAATCGTATACGAATCCGATTCCACTTGGCGCACCTTAGGGGCCAAGTCTCGTTGCCGAGCAATCACGCTATCAAAAGCCAACTGCAAATCAACCATTGTCAGACCGGGCGCAAGTGTTACCGGCTGATCAATTTTTGCCTTTTCATCTTCAATTGCCGGACGAACAAAGGAATGCATGCCGGCCTCTTGCCGTTCATCAAAGAAGCCGGTTGCCTGTTGAAAACGTTGGTAAACTAACAACCGGGCAATCAGCTCCTCTTTTGGATCCAGTTCTTCAAAGTTATCTTCAAAATCATCCTCAATCGGTGGTTTGGGTAACAAATCCGTCGATTTGAGATGAATTAACTTGGCAGCCATCACTAAGTACTCCGCCGCCACGTCCAATTGCATCGCCTGTTGGTCATGGATGAAACTCAAATATTGTTTCGTCACTTCAGCAATCGGCAATTGAAAAATATCCATCTCGTGCTTTCGAATCAAATGCAAAAGCAAATCGAGCGGGCCCTCGAAGTCAGTAATTTTAATTGTGAGACTTGGGTTTTGAATAATGCTTTCTCCACTTATCAATATAAGTTTGGGTGCTTAAGGTGCCCATCACCGTATAATCAGGATTCAGTTCCTGCAAGTCCGTCAGCATTTGCGCATGAGTGGCCTTCTTCGGGGCACCCGGTGTCAAAATCAGGTGACGAACAACTAGGACATTGTCCTTATAACGCTCAAAACCAAGCAAACCGTTGATTAAATCTTGTTGATCAGGTTGCCAAAAGAAGAGTTCCATCTTGGGTTGCTGGTATAAATTTAAGACCAACTTCATATGGTCTAAGTTCTTATATTCTGGCAAAAGAGAAAAGAGGCCCATGACCGTCTTTTCATCGTCTGGTCTTGTCGAAATTAACATGGCTGACTCCTTTACAAAATACTCAGGCACGCGGATGAAATTGGTCATAAACCTGGCTCAACCGCTTTTTTGAAATATGCGTATAGATTTGCGTGGTTGAAATATCGGCGTGACCCAATAACTCCTGGACAATCCGCAGGTCTGCCCCATTTTCCAGAATGTGGGTGGCAAAAGAGTGGCGGAGTGTATGCGGCGAGACATCTTTTTTTATGCCAGCCTGAGCCACTAATTTTTTAATCAACTGCCAAACACCTTGCCGGGATAACGACCGGCCATGGTCATTAACAAAGAGCGTGACCGTCCTCTGCCCTTTCACCAAAGCCGGACGAGCACTTTGTAAATACCGGTTAATCCAGTCAACCGCGACCTCACCAATCGGCACAATCCGCTCTTTATCACCTTTTCCGAGGGTTTGAATCAACCCTAAGTCCAGGTGCAGATCATCCAGCTTCAGATTAATCAATTCCGAAACACGCAAACCCGTGGCATACAAAACTTCAAGTAATGCTCTTGTTCTCAGGCCCAAAGGGGTTGAAACATCTGGCGTTTCAAGCAGCAAATCGACCTCTTCGACCGACAAAACCGCCGGCAAATGTTCTGCTTTCTTGGGAGGCTTAATATTTAACATTGGATCATGTTCGATTAAACCTTCATTTTTTAAGTAGGCAAAACACTTGCGCAACGAGGTAACCATTCGCGCCACCGAAGTATTGGCTCGCTTTTCTAAGCGCAACTGATTTAAAAACGCCAGGACGACTTGGTGATCAACCTGGCGCCAAGTCTTCTGATTTTTCTTTAAAAAAGCACAGAAGTTGGTTAAATCCTGACGATAAGCGGTAATCGTGTTTTTTGAAAGCCCACGGTCGACCTGAACGTAATTCAAATAATCTTCCATCACGTCCGGTAACATCGACTAATCCTTTTGGCCGGCCTCAGTCAACTGAATACCGCCGTCGACTTGAGTAATCAACCGTTCCTTGTACAAGCGACCCAAAGCCCGCTTAAATTGTGACTTTGAAAAGCCGAACTGGGCCTTAATGGCCTCAGGATCAGACTTATCGTTAAATGGTAGGAAGTGATCTGCCTTACGTTGCAGCTGAATTAACAAGAACGAAGCATCTTCATCCATCAGCTTATAGGCCAGTGGCTTCAACAATAGGTTGACGATTCCTCGGTCGTTAACGCCCAAAACGCGGGCCTTGACAACTTCGCCCAAGCGTGGTTCTTGTTCCCGCTGTGAAGGGTGAATGAAGCCAAGTTGATAGTCGGCGGTCAAAACCAGGGTTCCAACCAGCTTATTGCGGTAAACCGTGGCTTCTACCTGGTCACCCTTTTTAATGCCTGCGCCCAGCTTTGCTTGACGAGAAACCGCTTGAATAATATCTTGTTGGGCTAATTTACCCCACAAACGACCCTTATTATCTTCCTTGATGGCCAATAAAAGACGGTCACCAGTCTTGGGCCAAAGATCCTTGATGGTTGGCAAATCATCTAATGAAACGACCAAATCCTTATTGGGCAAGCCGATGTTCACGAACACCCCTAAATCATGACGGGCATTCACAACCGTGCCCCATGAATACTGGTCTTTTTGAACAGCGGGAATTGTCTTAGTAATCTGGAGCCGGTGACCCTCATTTTGGTAAGCAAAACCGGTTACAAAACCGCCAACCTTTAAAGGTTTTTCCAATTCGCTCTTATCAATTTCATAGGTTACCCCATCGATTTGAGCAAAAAAGTATTGACTGTTTTCATCGGTCACTGATGCCTTAATGACTTGTCCTAGCGTTGTATCCATTCTTTATCCTTTTCATGCAAGTAACCAAACAAATCGGCTACCAGTAGTAATTTTATGTATGCAACCCGCTTGATTACTGATGATAATCCACGGAGTTGCTTTGCTCTTGGCATTATCGGGTGGTTACACGAACCAACCTTACTTTGCCAAAGCAACCTTCACCTGGTCAGCGACAAACTTGCCGTCTGCGCGACCCTTAGTTTGACCTGAAACCATGCCCATAACCTTCCCCATATCGGCTGGACCTGTCGCACCAGTCTTTTGGATGGCTTCTTGAACGATTTGCTTAATTTCGTCTTCTGACAATTGCGCTGGCAAATACTTGGCCAAAACATCCAATTCGCCTTGGGTAGCTTCAGCTAAGTCATCACGGTTACCAGCCTTAAATTCAGCAATTGAGTCTTTGCGTTGCTTGACTTCGCGTGCCAAGACGGCCAATTCTTCTTCTTCCGTCAAGTCATGACCCAAGTTAATCTGTTCGTTCATGACCGCTGACTTGATTTGGCGAACAACGGCAAGGGTTTGCTTGTCCTTGGCCTTCATTGCCTCTTTCATATCCGCTTGAACCTGTTCTAATAAGCTCATCGATTTTCTCCTTAGTGTGAGATTACTACTTATCTAATAGTCTACCACGGGACCAAATAAAAAACGCCACCGAAGCGACGTTTTTTGGCCGAATTAACGGTTCTTCTTCTTCTTGTTGCGCTTACGTGCTGCTTCAGACTTCAACTTACGTTCAACTGAAGGCTTAACATAGAATTCGCGCTTGCGGTATTCTTGGAGAGTACCGTCCTTTGAAACACCACGCTTGAAGCGGCGCAATGCGTCATCCAAAGATTCGTTCTTGCGTACAATAACCTTTGCCATGTCGATTCCCCTCCTTCCTCGCATTTTACTTCGTATTTTCAACGATATGCACTAAAGACCTATATATTATCTCAATTCTAAGAAAGAAAGTCAACAACTTTTTATGAAAAATCAGAATTGCCCGCTATGGCAAAAAAAACATACTCTCGGCCACCGCACCGCTTAGCTGATTTTGCTAACGCCCTTCTTTCGTGACCACCACATTAGCAGGGCCGTTAAAAGCAGTAAAAGGACCATCAATTCGACAAACCCGCCATCCTTTGCGGTACACGGTTAGCAATCGTATTAAATAAATAGGTTCCCGCCATTGGGTAGGATAGACCAATCACAATTACGGACAACGTCAATGTGACTAAACCATGCGCAAAATAGAAGAAAACAGCGCCCACACCCATGAAAAAAAGACCAAACAAAAAAATATACCGGTGTAAAAAGTGAAAAAAAGTTCCAAAAAGAAAACCCATGACCATCGATGTCAACGTATAAACTGTAATAATCACAGAGGCCGTCATGCTCCCACCAAGATGGTGCGCCAAAACCAGATACGGTGTGTAGACATTAACGATTGACATGCCAACCGTTAACAAACCGCAATAGACAGCGGAACCAATTATCGGTAATAGGTATTTGGGATGTTCATGCTGGGTGACCCGGTCTGAATCAGCGTGAGCTGATTTTTGCCGTGGCTGATATTCAGGCACAACTTGAATAAAGCCCCAGCCAACGATGAATAACAGCGCATAGGCTAAGAAGGAAACTTACCAAGAAACAGCTAACAAAGCACCCACACCCAGGTTGATGACCATCAGACCAATCGGCTCAAAGGCGGATCGATTTCCCAACATTTGGGCCTGGTCATCACCTTCGTAAACGAAATCAATCAGGGTGATGGCCAATGAATTAACCAAACCGATACCAACTCCGAAAAGCAATCGAGTGATAAAAATCAACCAAAAGTTGGTTAACACACTTGGCAAAACACCCGTAACGGCCATCAATAGAATTCCTGTCGCAATCACCCGTTTGATTCCAAATCGATTGGCTAATTGACCGGAAAACAACAGCACGATTAGTGCCGGTATTTGCGGAATGGTTGCCAATAAGTTGACCATCGTTGCCGGGTAATCAGAAAAGGCTTTTTGTAAGGCTGGTAAAGCCGGCGCGATCCCTTTACCAGTCGCAATACTTAGTGATACCGCTAAAATCCAAAATCGATGATTCAGTGTTTTTGGATCCCAGCGACTTTGCGTGTTTGGCATTGAATTTCCTCCTTTTACTTTATTTTCTTAATTTCATTGTACCGCCTTTCGTGAAAAGTGACACAGGTCCCCTCATCATAAACAAAGAAACAAATGTTGTCACTGAAAAACCTGATTTTTAGAAAAAATGACTCAAAAAAGTTCTATTTATAAAGGCGAATTCAACCGTAAAAACGGACAAGCCCGTTTGTTAAAATAGGCAATTAGCGGTCCATTGCAGGCCAAGGAAAAAAGTGTTCCAGCCTGAACACCAACAACTGCATGCAAATGAAAGGTTGTCGCTGTGACCAAGATCACGGGTGGCACAAAGGCCACCAACTGGGCCCAGGCAAAATGATTGTTAAAAAAGCGACTTGTTAGCAACGTTGTTAATGAATCCGTTGGGTACAACCACAAATTAGCCCGTTGATAAAAGGACGTGCCCAAGCAAACAATGGTGATGCCGATAATTGCCAAGAAAATTCGCAGCCATAATGCCACTGGCACTGTGAATTTTTTTGATAGTGCTGTGACAAAAAAATGAATTAACTGGCTAAAAAGCAAAACAAACAACAATTCACCGCTGACCGTCAGCCAGGAAAAACGTTCCGGCAAAAGCAAATTAATACCAATCACAATCAAACCAATCGTCATTAAGATGAACGAAATCCCCACCCCACTCCATTGCGCCAACCCTAAAGCCGCTGCGGTCCACAAGCCGTTCCCGGCAGTTGAAATAATGGACAGTGCATTACCAAAGGCCACCAGCACCAAGCCCAGTAAAAAGAACAATAGTCGCGTTCGAATATGATTATTTTCCAAAAGGATCTCCTCTTTTATCCTTGCAGTTGCATTTGCAACTGTATCTGTTAAAATAAAGCACAGCTTAACTGTGCAAAATTTTGTTAAGTATTTTGTTCAAATCTTTTAACTCCGTTGCTGACAAGGTTGAAAGACGCCCTTTAATGTACTGACGCTCCAGTTTTGCCAAGACCTCGTAGCGGTCACGCGCCTTTTGTGTCGGATAGAGTTGCTTATAATTTTTATTTTGAGCATCCGTTACCTTATCGATATAGCCTCGGTCATCCAATTTTTTTAAGGATCGGCTCAGCGTTGTCTTATCGACTTGGATTAATTCTGCCAAATCAGACTGGGTCAGGCCCTCATGTTCCACAATCCGAATCAAATACAAAAACAGATTATTTTCTAATTGGTACTGACTGGCGGCCTGGTTCATCTCTTTTGTCGCCCGCCGTGAAACCGACCCCATTTGACGAAACACTTCTAATTCAATCACAGACAAGCTCCCTTTCACGTGCAACAGTTGCATATGCAACATTATTATACAGGAAAAAAGAAAGAAGACGAGAACAATGTGGCAAAAAAAGACTATGGACAACCTGACTGCCGATGAATTCTACCAAACGCTCAAACTTCGCATCGACACGTTTGTCGTCGAGCAAAATCGCATTTACCATGAACTAGACGAAAACGATCCAAAAGCCATCCATGTTTTTTACCAGGAAAGCGAAAAGCATCCCGCTCTCGCCTATGCCCGCGTTTTTGAAAATGGTGACCACATCACCTTTGGCCGCGTCGTAACCGCTCCAGCGGCCCGTGGTACCGGCCTGGGCAACCAGTTAATGACACAAATTTTAGCTGTGTGTCAGGAAAATTGGCCCGGCCAAGCCATCGAAATCGAATCGCAAGAACAGGTCGTTGGTTTTTATGAAAAATTTGGTTTTACGGCTATCGGCCAGCCCTTTATCTTTGAAGGAACACCCCACGTCACCATGCGCCGTGAAGCAAAATAAAAAGGTCCTTTCTTGAGCTGATTTTTAAGTGATCAAATCCCTTCAACCGTTTCAAAGGCTCAAAAAAAGCGTCCCGATTTTTACCAAATCGAGACGCTTTTACTTTGTTTAAATATTTTATGGCTCCGGTTCGTAGAAGCGACCACCCGTATACTCAACCTTTGACTCAGAGTAAAAGGCATTTGGATCAACTTCCTTAATCGCGTGCCGCAGTTCCGGCAACTCGTGTTGAGTGACCACTGTTAGCAAGATTGACCGGTCACGACCGGTATAACCACCGTGAGCAGAATCGATAATCGTGACACCACGACGCATCTTGTTTTGAATCGTGTCCGTCATCTCTTCTGGCTTGTTGGTCACAATCATTTCTTGAATTTGTTGTTGGTGAGTATAGAACAAATCGATAAAGTGAGCCGAAACAACCACACCGATAATGGAATAAAGGGCATATTGCCAACCGTAGGTCAAACCAGCACCAACCATGATCAAGGCATTAAAGGCCAGGTTGACCGAGCCAACCTTCATCCGGAATTGATGCTTCAATTCCATTCCGATAATGTCCAATCCTCCGGTACCAACACCACAGCGCAAGGCGGTTCCAACAGCCATTCCGTTAATACCACCACCAAAGATAGCGTTAATCAAAGGATCCGGCGTCAAAACAGTCTTTGTTGCAAACAGCGGCACAAAGGCTGCCGAGAGCAAAACCGCCATTGCCGTAAAGATGGCAAAGCGCTTCGACAAGGTAAACCAAGCCAAAAGCAAAAGTGGCATGTTTACCAAAGCAATCGCCCAAGCAACATTAATCTTTCCACCGGTTAACGTGTCAACCAATTGAGCCAATCCGGTAAAACCAGACGAATAGACGTGTCCAGGTAGCCAGAAGTAATTCAACGCCAGCGATAACATAATGGCGTAAAAGAGCGCTCCAACAACTTGATGGAGATAGTAGTGATCGAGATTTTTTCCTATTTTCCGTATCATTGTGTTTTGCTAGGTCAACTAAGAACGGTCCGACCAATCCTTAATCCCTAACCCTTTTGACCAACTTAAAAGCCTGGTCCTTAGCCTAACGACGCTAATCCGCCGTTCGATACATATATTTTAACAAGATTAGAAAATATTTGAAGGGTAATTTTATAAAAAACAGACAATTTTAATCAAAAAATCAGTAAAAAACGGTATCAAATCAAGTCTGATACCGCTTTGTTAAGTTTTTACTTATTTTCGGCAGAAGTTGGGACTTCCAAACCGAGTTCAAGCAATTGTGCACCAGCAACCGGTGTTGGTGCTTCTGTCATTGGCTCTGTAGCCTTTGAGTTCTTCGGGAAGGCAATCACTTCACGAATATTGTCTTGGCCAGCCAAGAGCATTGCCAAGCGGTCCAATCCAAGAGCAATTCCACCCATTGGTGGGAAACCATATTCCATTCCTTCAAGCAAGAAACCAAAGGCCTCGTTGGCTGATTCCTTGGTAAAGCCAAGCGCCTTAAGCATCTTTTCTTGGATATCCGTTCGGTGAATACGGATTGAGCCAGATCCCAATTCGTAACCATTCAAGACCAAGTCATAAGACTGGGCATGGGCCTTGTGTGGGTCTTCGCCTTCATTCAAGTAGTGCAGGTCTTCTTCGTTTGGCATCGTGAATGGGTGGTGGGCCGCAATCCAACGATCAAAATCTTCTGAGTATTCAAACAATGGCCAGTCCACAATCCAAGCAAAGCGCCAAGGATTTTCTTGGTCAACCAAGTCCAAATCAGTAGCCGTCTGGCGACGCAAGTAGTCCAATGAAGCAGCAACAACATCAGCTCGACCAGCACCGAAGAGCAAAAGGTCTCCTGATTTGGCACCACTGGCTGCCAAAATAGCTTCACCAGCTTCGTCCGCAAAGAACTTAGCAATTGGGCCGTTCAAGCCATCGTCCGTCACCTTCATCCAGGCCAAGCCCTTGGCACCGAAGCGTTCGATGTACTGACCCAACTTGTCGATGTCCTTACGAGAGTAGTGGTCTGCCCCACCAGGAACGGCAATGGCCTTGACGACCCCACCGTCCTTCACGGCGTTAGCAAAGACGCCAAAATCAGAATCCTTGACCGTTTCTGACAAGTCTTGGATTTCATAGGCGATTCGCAAGTCCGGCTTATCAGTACCGAAGCGGTCCATTGATTCTTGCCAAGTCAAACGCGTGATGTCCTCAAGCTTTAAGTTGAAGTCCACAACGTCCTTCATGATTTGTTGAACCCAACGGCCCACCAATTCTTGAATTTCGGCAGCTGACATGAAAGAGGTTTCCATATCCAACTGCGTAAATTCAGGTTGACGGTCCCCACGCAAATCCTCGTCTCGGAAACAACGGGCAATTTGGAAGTAGCGGTCGAAGCCAGCCCCCATCAAGAGTTGCTTGAAGAGCTGGGGTGACTGTGGCAAGGCATAGAATGAACCAGGATAAACTCGGGAAGGAACCAAGTAATCGCGAGCTCCTTCTGGCGTTGACTTGGCCAAGTATGGCGTTTCAATATTGATAAAGTCGTTTTGGTCCATAAAATGCGTGGCAGAAGCCATGATTTTTGACCGAACACGCAAGTTCTTTTGCATTTCTGGACGGCGCAAGTCCAAGTAGCGGTACCGGAGCTTCAATTCTTCCCCAGCATTCACGCCATCTTCGATATCAAAGACCGGCGTCTTGGCTTCTGCAAGAATCTCAGCCTTGGTTACCTTAACTTCAATACCACCAGACTTAATCTTCTTGTTTTCCTGGCCATCTGCACGGGCAACCACTTCACCCTCGATAGCCAAAACATATTCATTACGAGCACCCTGGGCCACATCAAGGGCTGCCTGGTTAGCAGCAGAAAAAGTTAACTGAACAATTCCCTCGCGGTCACGCAAGTCAATAAAGACAAGGTCCCCAAAGTTACGACGCTTTTGTACCCAACCAGCCAACGTCACCGTTTGACCAATATATTGCTCATCAACTAAACCAGCATAAGTCGTTCGTTTCATTTCTTATTCCTCCTATGCTTCCAGTGCCTTCACAATCCCTGCCAAGTCGTCTTGAATCTTGGCCAAGTCCAAATCAGCTTGGTGGCCGGTCGCCATATCCTTGATCTGAACCTGATTTGTCTTGACTTCCTCTTCACCCAAGGTAATCACGAAGCGAGCATCACGACGGTTAGCCGTCTTGAACTGTGCTTTCACTGACCGACCTGTAAAGTCTAAATCAGCAGAATAACCCAAATCACGCAAGGACGTTGCCAATTCAAGCGTCTTGGCTTGCGTATCCTCACCAATGTGCACAAGGTAGAAATCAAGCCCAGCCGGCTTCATCTCCGCTTGTCCCTGAGCCTGCAAGAGTGAAATCAATCGTTCCACACCCAAACCAAAACCAATTCCTGGTGTTTCTGGTCCACCAAATTCCTCAACTAAACCAGAGTAGCGACCACCACCAGCAATGGTTGCAGTCCCCTTCAAGTTTGGATCCGTCGTCATCACCTCAAAAATCGTATCGTTATAATAATCCAAGCCACGAACCATGGTCTGATCGATTTCATAATCAATCCCCAAGTCGTCCAAGTAACCCTTAACCGCGGCAAAATGAGCTTTTGATTCTTCTGACAAGTAATCAAAAATCGTTGGCGCATCCGCAACAATCTTTTGATCGTTTTCATCCTTAGAATCTAAAATTCGCAAAGGATTCTTTTCCAATCGAGTCTGTGAATCCTTTGATAATTCATCTGCATGTGGTTGCAAGTAAGCAACCAGTGCATCCCGGTAAGCTTGACGTGAACCTTGGTCGCCCAAAGTGTTCAAGGCAACCCTCAAATCCTTTAATTCTAATGAAGCCAAAAACTTAACGACCATCGTAATTACTTCAGCATCCAGGCTTGGTTCCTTTGAGCCAAACGCCTCAACCCCGATTTGGTGGAATTGACGGAAGCGACCAGCTTGAGGCCGTTCATAGCGGAACATTGGGCCCATATAAAAGATTTTGTATGGGCTTTCATGTTCTGGCCCGAAGAGCTTATTTTCAACATAAGCACGAACGACACCGGCCGTTCCTTCAGGACGCAACGCCATGTGACGGTCACCCTTGTCGTTAAAGTCATACATTTCCTTGGTCACGACATCGGAAGTATCACCGGCCGAACGAGCGTAGACGTCGAAGGCTTCAAACATCGGTGTTCTGATTTCCCCGTAACCATAACGGGCAAAAATCTTCCGCGCCTGTTGTTCGATGCGCTGCCATTCGCGCACGTTTTCTTCAAATAAGTCCGCGGTCCCCTTGGGCCGTTGAAAATTAGCTTTTCCCATCTCATCTATTCGACGCCAATGCGTCGCCTCCATTATCATCATTAAAATAGTTAAAAACGATTAGTAATAAAAAACGCCCCTAACAGCATTGCCAAATCGGCAAAGTTGTTAAGGGCGCTTTCGAGCACGGTACCACCTTAGTTTCGTGTATCAACACGCTTTCATCCATAACGCGGATAAACGGCTGGGTTAACAGCAACCTTCCAGGTGTCTTCTAATGAAACTATTGTCTGACTTGCACCAACCGTCAGATCGCTTTTTGTCCAAGTTTCATCTTCTCCTGCTCATCGGCTAATCTATTTCTAAGTTTAGCAGTTTTTTAATAACTGTCAATACTTGAAACAAGTTGATTTGCCTTATTTTTTATCATCATGTTGACGACGGCGCTTGCCGCTGAAGAGCGTTAGCAAACCAAGTGCAACTAATGACAATAACGACGTATCAGTGTGATGCTTCTGCAAACGACTAGTCATTGGTAAGACAGGCATTCACTTTTTAGTCCGTGATTCTAAAAATAAAGCTATTGTCCAATCATCCTACGACCTTTCTGATTTTACGCCTCGACAACAGGAACAAATAAAGTTAGTTAAAAAGAAGCTCGATAATAATAATAAATTTAGAGTAGCAAAAACTGTTAAACTAAGATATCTGTCGGGAAAACCCCTCCAAAGAACATTTCTCGGCTACGCTCATTTAGCACAAAGAATCTTGGAAGATTCTACTCAAAACTATGAAGTTAAGATTTTAAAACAAGCACAGCGTCGAGTAACTAAAAATCAAAAGCAATACCATCACACTGTAATTAATTAACCAAAAAGATTAACTAACAGTGACGTATACAAAAGTTAACAACAATAAGAGCCCCAGGATTTAAAAAAATTCTGGGGCCCTTATATTATAAATTGATTTACAAATTAAGATAGATTTACAAAAAGTGACTTCGATTGAATGTCCAAAAGACCGATAACATTCCTAATTTTCAATTTATTTTATTACTAAAGTCTCGGATTCTTACTATTCATGCCTATCTTTTTAGTTCAAATCAACCGTCCTCACAACAATAATTTCGCGATCACCAAGTTGATCGAATTCCTTTGGCTCAATTTTCAATTGGCGTGCTAAACCTTCTTTTGTCTGACTAGAAAGTATACTTTCACCCTTAGCATTAGTAAAATACTCCTTCAAATACAAAATTGGATTACGTCCTGTCCATTGCTTTAATTCTTCTGCTACGTAGTTATCTTTATTTTTTTCTTTCTCACTCACAGGTTTCAGGATTTCCTCAATTTCATCATATTTAAATGAAACCCACACTCCTTCGAGTTCAATTGCCTTAGAACCACCAATTTTATAAATTCCCAAAATTCTTTTATCAACCGCTGCAACACCTATTAAGTATTTGGCAGAACGAGCACTTTTCTCGGACAAATACCAATGCTTTAGAATACTATCTTCTGCATTTTGACCTGCGAATTTTTGCGAAATAATTCTTTTCAAATCTGGATAATTATTTTCAATCAAATCTCTTAAGTCCTCATTTTTAGGATCGGCTAAAACTACTCTTAACCGACAGTCTAAATCAGTAAAACTACCAAACCGTGGATCAGGTTCATCACTGGCTTTTTGAAAATGCTTAACGTAACTCAGTCGATTTTTACCTTCTTCCATCATATAAAGCAAAGTAACTAATTCCTGTGCTAACTCTTTCTTCTCTTCAATTGATTGGTTTTCAACTCTTAAAGACGAATCGAATTGAAGTAAAGAATTTGATATATCCTTGAACATATCATCCTGAAACTCCAAATAACGACTAACAGCATCATTACGGCGGTCATCCTGTGATTACCAAATAAAAACAATTACGGCTGTTATAGCACCTGAAAAGCTGGACCAGAAAGTCCAATAATTATTCCAGTACCCTTTTATATGAAAAAACAAACCAATTACCAAAGTTAAAAAAGCCATGAACAATACTACTATAAAAGAAATTTTTGATATTTTTATTTTCATATCTTCTCCCCCTAATGTATTTAACTTTAACATTCTCAGTACTACAAACTAGATTCAATTTACTACCTTAACAATAACAATTGCTTTACATTAATAACCTTATGATTCTCTAATTTAACAGAAAACTTAATTAATTGATTCAATAATAAGCTCAAAATTCTATAAAACGAATGATAATCGAACATTGCATTCTATATTTTAAAGTATTAATTTCAGTACATACATTTCAAATTTTTATTGAGCACACCTTGCAGTAGAATTTATACTAAATTACACTCTTTTAGCATGTTAATGAAGAATTACATAAAAAATCCATTGGCGGCCTTTAATGAACAAAAAAACTCCTCACGCTTAGGTGAAGAGCCCTGTGTGCCTATTCCTGATTGTCCATGTCATATCTTTTTAACAAACATGATTTGGTAATTTTTAGTTTTATAACAGTTACCACCACTGTCCGACAAACAGCTGAAGCCATGCCTTGTATAAAAGTTTGCCAACCCTGGCGTATCATTTGCTTCGAGGTACAAATATCGACCACCCACCCGTTTCGAAATTCCTCGAATAGTTTCGAAGGCAAACTGAAGTAAATCATCACCGCTGATTGGAATGGCAACATTAAAATTTCGACCTAATTGCCCAAGCAAAATAGCCGGTATATTTTGGTCTCTTTGTGTATCGTTATAACCAAAGGGATTTAATTTACGTCGAGTTATTTATGACAATTGTTCCCAGTCACGTTGTTTAATTGTCAGAGACTTGGAGGCAATTAAATAATACCCACAAATTGCTCTCAGCCCCCTATCCATGACTAAGTATGTCTTCGCCATATTCATGGCGTCAAACTGGCCTGCTTTCTTCTTAATAAACATTTCAACATCTTTATTTAACCCATGATTGGAAAAAAGCATTTCGTCAAAAATGCATGAAAATTTCTGATCATTTTTAGCTATATCACTAAAATCAGAGAATTGTACTACGTCATATTGATTATCCACAAAAACGTTACCTAAAAATTTTTAGCGTGTATTCAATCGCTTGTTCAATTTATCCAACAATTCAATTCTTGTTCAACACCTTTAAATTGCCAGATGTTTGAAGTTTCAGTGAAGTGGAGGCATCAATCATCTTTACGAAAACATCCGCTGTTTGACTGTTGAAACTAAAATTTGTACTAAAACTTTTTGTTGACATGGTTTTTCCTCCTTATAATCTGTACTCTCAAAGACAGATATAATATATAAAAGTGAATCGACTTCTTCTATCACTAATACTACTAGATACTTATAAATAATGTAAAGTTATTTAACCATAAAAATCATAAATATTAAAATAAATATCTATTTTTATATTTTTAATGTATAAACGCTAGAATTTGCAACAAAAAAAACCGTCTCTCGACGGCTTCTCATTACGACTTAATAATTCAATTCTGATTTATCTCAAAGGAGCTAGCGGGATTTGAACCCGCACACCGCCAATAAGACGGCTCGACGGATTTCGAGTCCGCTGCAGTACCGGATTGTGCCATAGCTCCAAAATAATAGTGACATGAAGATTGGTCCATGCCACTATACTTATTTGTTTGTTTCAGATGGTGCTAAAACGCTTACTTGCGACGCTTAGCAGCCTTTTCACGCTCAGCAGTGTTCAAGATAGCCTTACGGATACGAACGTTTTCGGGCGTTACTTCAACGTATTCATCATCGTTCAAGAATTCCATTGATGCTTCCAAGTTCATCTCACGTGGAGTCTTGATTGAAGCAGTTTGGTCCTTGTTTGATGAACGAACGTTTGACTGTGGCTTCATCTTTGTAACGTTAACAGAGATGTCGTTGTCACGAGCGTTCATACCAACAACCATTCCTTCATAGACGTCAACACCGGCGCCAACAAACATTTGGCCACGATCTTCAACACCCATGATGGCGTAGTTAGTTGTTTGTCCTTGGTTGATTGAAACCAAGGCACCGTTACGACGGCCTGGTTCCCAATTCTTAACCATTGGACGGTATTCAGCAAATGTGTGGTTATAAATACCATAACCGTGGGTTGCTGTCATAAATTCAGTGGCGTAACCAATCAAACCACGTGAAGGTGCCATATAAGTCAAACGAGTTTGACCGTTTCCGACAGCTTCCATGTTTTGCATTTCACCCTTACGTTGGTTCAATGAATCGATAACAGTTGATGAATATTCATCTGGTGTATCGATTTGGATTGATTCGTAAGGTTCAGTGGTTTGACCGTCTTCCTCGCGGAAGATAACTTGTGGACGTGAAGCTTGCAATTCGAAGCCTTCACGACGCATGTTTTCAATCAAGATTGAAAGGTGCAATTCACCACGTCCTGAGACCAACCAAGCACCAGCTTGGTCAGTGTCTTCAACACGCAAAGAAACATCAGTGTGCAATTCGCGCAACAAACGATCTTCGATTTGGCGAGCAGTCACGAACTTTCCTTCACGACCAGCAAAGGGGCTGTCGTTTTGACGGAAAGTCATTTGCAACGTTGGTTCATCGATACGAAGCAATGGCAATTCATCGTGATGAGCTGGGTCAACAACTGTTTCACCAACTGAGATGTCTTCCATACCAGAAACGGCAATCAAATCACCGGCCTTGGCTTCTTGGATTTCAACTTGGTCCAAAGCAATAAAACCAGAAAGCTTTGTAACGCGGAAGTTTTGTGATGAGCCATCAAGCTTCAAAACATCAACGTTGTCACCAACCTTGATTGTTCCACGCTTAACACGACCAATACCAATACGACCAACGAAGTCGTTATAGTCCAACATGGCAACTTGGAACTGCAATGGTTCGTCAGAGTTGTCAACTGGTGCAGGAATCGTTTCGAAGACCGTCTTAAAGATTGGGTCCATCGTGTGTTCTTGCTTGTCGATATCAGGATCAAATGATGATGTTCCGTTCATAGCTGAAGCATAGATAACTGGGAAGTCCAAATCATCTTCATCAGCGCCCAATTCGATGAACAAGTCCAAAACTTCATCAACGACTTCTTCTGGGCGAGCACCTGGACGGTCAACCTTGTTGACAATCACAATTGGTGTCAAGTGTTGTTCAAAGGCCTTCTTCAAAACGAAACGAGTCTGAGGCATAGTACCTTCAAAGGCATCAACGACGAGCAAAACCCCGTCAACCATTCCCATGATTCGTTCAACTTCTCCACCGAAATCGGCGTGACCTGGGGTATCCAAGATGTTGATCTGCTTGTCGCCAACACGAACAGCAGTGTTCTTTGACAAGATCGTGATTCCACGTTCTTTTTCAATATCGTTGGTATCCATCACACGGTCACCCAAAGATTCTTCCTTACGGGCGTCCAATGTGTCAGACTGCTTTAACAGTTCGTTAACCAACGTCGTCTTTCCGTGATCGACGTGGGCAATAATAGCGATATTACGAATATCTTCGCGAAGATTTGCCAATTTTATGTGCTCCTTTGTCTTTGCTACTCACAAGAAAGACTAGGGCTTCTCTCCCTAGTCTTTCACTATCTTGACTGACTCGCGATACGTCTTGGTTGTAGCGATTAATACTGTGTTTGATGATAGCATATTTTTCGGACTTCCGTCAAGTGATTTGACCACGTAGCCGAGCGTTTCAGCAAGGACACGACCGGCTGCTAAATCCCATGGGGACAGCTTTGAGAAATACCCCGTTGCCTGTTGTAAGAACAAACGACTAAAGGAAATGCCAGCCGACCCCAAAACCCGATAGGCCAAAGCAGCAGCGGCAAGCGTCGCGTAGGGCTTTTCGCCACTAATCAGACGGCGGCCGGACACGATTAAAATCGATTCTGTCAGGCCAAGGTTGGCCACTGGTGCCAATTTTTGGTCGTTCATAAAGGCCCCAATTTCAGGGCCACCATGGAAGACCTGATTTGTCATCACTTTGGCAATCCAACCTAATGTTGGCTTTCCATCAACATAGAGGGCCACCATAATGGCAAAATCAGTTTTTTCATGGACAAAATTTAGCGTGCCGTCAATCGGGTCGATAAACCAGACATGACCTGCCATGGTTTCGGGGCGCTGCAAGTCACCTTCTTCGGCAACGATATGGGCATCCGGGTCGATTGACCGAATATGGTCAACAAGCCATGCCTGGTTGGTGGTATCGAGGTTGGTCACGATGTTGCGGAAATCCCCCTCTTTTTGACCAACCTGTAAATCTTGGTTCTTGGTTCCCCTAGCCTCACGACCGAGCTCGACCAACCAGCGTCGCACCGTTTGATCAACCTGGATTAATTGATTGCTCGTCCACTCAGTCATTGACTAAAACCCGCTTAACTGGCTTGTCTGTCAACTTCATCGTCTGATAGATTGACCGACCAGTTTGTTGCTCAAAATCACGGTCAAAGGCCTTTTGCTCCGACTTGGATGGGATTACGGTCAAGAACCGCCGGTAAGTCGTTAAGAGATATTCACGGTCACAGCCGCCCTCATAAACCTGCAAAACGGCATCAATCAAATTTGAAACCGCAATAATATCGTCCTGATTCCAATTACCGTCAATTGGAAGCTGGTATTGCTCTGCCATAGAAAATCCTTTCAAATGCACAATAAACATATCACCTCTATTTTAACAAGCTTTCACTCCCCTTTCCAGAAAAGCCAGCTGATTTAACAGTTAAATCCCCGTACCAATCCACGAAAAAATCAGGAAAGTCAAAGAGCAAAAGCCCGTTGCTAACTGATTTCTGCTATACTTAGATTTGATAAATTGTAAGTAGGAGTTAACCAACATGACAATTCGTTTCACTATGGATAAAATCACGCGCGACGGTGACCCTGTTCTGCGTGACCAGGCTAAGGAAGTTCCCTTCCCTCTTAGTGCTGAGCACCAACAACTCGCCAAGGATATGATGACTTACTTAGAAGTCTCACAAGACGAGGAAGAAAATGAAAAGTACGGTCTACGCCCCGGCGTTGGCCTCGCTGCCCCACAGGTTGGAGAATCTTTGCAGATGACAGCCATCTTGATTCCCTCTGCTGACCCAGCCGAAGATGCCGAAGACAAGCCATTCTTCAAGGGTGTTGTCTTTAACCCCGTCATCGTGTCTGAAACGGTTGGACGGGCCGCATTGGAAACCGGTGAGGGTTGCCTCTCGGTTGACGAAGACGTTCCTGGCTTTGTCCCTCGGTCAAAGAAGATTACGGTTCGCTACCAAGACGAATCCGGTCAGACTCTGACAAAGACTTTGCGCAACTACCCTGCCATCGTCTTCCAACACGAAATTGACCACTTGCATGGCAAGTTGTACTATGACCACATCAACCGCCAAGATCCATGGCACGTGGATGATTCAACCAAGTACCTTTAAAAATCATAATCAAACACAAAAAGCCGACTCGTCTGAGCCGGCTTTTTGTGTTTGAACAGATGAAGACTAAAGACGTCTTAACTGATTTTAAATTGTCTTACTTATCGAAGATTGACTTCTTCTTAGCAACCTTAGCACCTGAAGCGGTCGCAAAGGCCTCTAAGGCAGCCTTCTGGTCCTTGTTAAGCTTTGTTGGCACAACAACGTTCACCACAACGAATTGGTCGCCATAGCCGTTACCATGCAAACGAGCAGCACCCTTGCCACCTAAGCGGAAGCGACGACCATTTTGCGTTCCTGCCGGAATCTTCAACTTCACTTCACCGTGAACCGTTTTAACGGGGATTTCAGCCCCCAAAGCTGCCGTGATAAAGTCGATGTCTTGCTGAAGGTAGATATCAGCACCGTCACGCTCAAAGCCATCCTTTGAAGCCGCAACGGAGAAGACCACGTACAAGTCACCCTGTGGACCACCATTAACACCGTCTTCACCTTGGCCAGACAAGCGCATCTGCTGGCCAGTTTCAACACCAGCAGGTACCTTCACCTTAACCTCGCGCTGTGAACGGTCGGCCTGTGAACGCGTATACTTAACGTTCTTTTCAGTTCCGAAAATGGCTTCCTCAAAAGTCAAATGCATCCGGTACTGGAGGTCACGACCCTTACGTGGTGCATTTGGATCCTGGAACCCGCCACCAAACATTTGAGAGAAGATATCGCCCAAATCAGAAAAGTCGCCGAAACCACCCTGAGCACCGCCGAAGCCGCCTTGACCTCCAAAGCCACCCTGGGCACCTGCAGCACCAAATTGGTCATACTGCTGGCGCTTTTGTGGGTCACCAAGCGTTTCAAAGGCTTCCTGAACTTCCTTATACTTGACCTCTGCCCCTGGTTCATGGTTCAAATCAGGGTGGTACTTCTTTGAAAGTTTGCGATATGCTTTTTTAATTTCATCTTGACTAGCTGTCTTAGAAACTCCAAGACGGTCGTAAAATTCAGTATTATTCACAAGCGGACTCCTTTGATTCAAATATGTACGGACCGAGCCGCAGCTGGTCCATTGTATCAATTTTCACTGGCAAAGAAAAGATTACTTCTTGTCATCTGGGTTAACTTCTTCGAAGTCACCATCAACGGTGTTGTCATCCTTCTTAGCACCTTCGGCACCGCCCTGTGCTTCTTGGGCTTGTTGTGCTTGCTGGTACAACTTCGTTGCCAATTCAGTAGCTACCTTTTGCAAGTCGTCTGTCTTGGCCTTCAAATCAGTCAAGTCAGCGTCTTCGGCAGCAGCATCTTCCTTAGCCTTCTTCAAAGCATCCAAGGCATCTTGTGTTGGCTTCTTGTCGTCATCTGACAACTTGTCGCCAACTTCTTCTAACGTCTTTTCAGTCTGGAAAATCAATTGGTCGGCGTTGTTGCGCGTTTCAACTGCTTCCTTCTTCTTGTTGTCGGCTTCTTCGTTTGCCTTGGCGTCGTTCATCATCTTTTCGATTTCTTCGTCAGACAAACCACCGGCAGCTTGGATGGTAATCTTTTGTTCCTTTTGCGTTCCCAAATCCTTAGCAGAAACGTTCACGATACCGTTACGGTCGATATCAAACGTCACTTCGATTTGTGGGACACCACGCTTTGCAGCAGGGATGTCAGACAATTGGAAACGACCCAAAGTCTTGTTATCAGCCGCCATTGAACGTTCACCTTGCAAAACGTGAATATCAACGGCTGGCTGGTTGTCTTCTGCAGTTGAGAAGACTTGTGACTTTGAAGTTGGGATTGTCGTGTTGCGATCAATCAACTTCGTGAAGACACCACCCATGGTTTCGATACCAAGTGACAAAGGCGTAACATCCAACAAGACAACGTCCTTCACATCCCCAGTAATCACACCACCTTGAACAGCGGCACCCAAGGCAACGGCTTCATCAGGGTTGATTGAGTGGTTTGGTTCCTTACCAGTCATCTTCTTCACTGATTCTTGGACAGCAGGGATACGAGTTGAACCACCGTTCAAAATCACTTCATCGATGTCGTTAAATGACAAGCCAGCATCCTTCAAGGCGTTCATTACAGGTGCTTCGGCCTTCTTGACCAAATCAGCTGTCAATTCGTTGAACTTTGCGCGAGTCAAAGAAGTTTGCAAGTGCAAAGGTCCTTGGTCGCCAGAAGCGATAAATGGCAAGTCGATTTGTGTTTCAGTAGCCGAAGACAAAGTCTTCTTAGCAGTTTCAGCGGCATCCTTCAAACGCTGCAAGGCCAACTTGTCTTGCTTCAAGTCGATGCCGTTTTCCTTCTTAAATTCATCAGCCAAGTAGTCGATAATCTTAGCATCGAAGTCATCACCACCAAGGTGAGTATCACCGTTTGTTGACAAAACTTCGAAGACACCGTCACCTAATTCAAGGACAGAAACATCAAATGTTCCTCCACCAAGGTCATAGACCAAGATCTTTTCATCCTTATCCAACTTGTCCATTCCATAAGCCAATGAAGCAGCCGTTGGTTCGTTGATGATACGTTCTACTTCCAAACCAGCAATCTTACCGGCATCCTTGGTAGCTTGACGTTGGGCATCGTTAAAGTATGCAGGAACCGTAATTACGGCCTTGTCAACCTTTTCTCCCAAGTAGTCTTCTGCATAGCCCTTGATGTACTGCAAAATCATGGCTGAAATTTCTTGTGGTGTGTAGTCCTTACCATCAACGGTTACCTTGTAACCTTCTTCGCCCATGTGAGACTTGATTGATGAAATCGTGTCTGGGTTTGTGATTGCTTGGCGCTTTGCAACGTCACCAACCTGGGTCTCCCCATTCTTAAATGACACAACTGAAGGTGTCGTCCGACCACCATCAGGGTTTGTAATAATCTTTGGCTTGCCACCTTCCAAAACGGCAACAGCTGAGTTAGTAGTTCCTAAATCAATTCCGATAATCTTTGACATAGTATATCGACCCTTCCTATTTTTTAAATCATATTCTTAAGCTTTTTAAGGTGTGGTGCCAGAGGGCTGAGTCACCAGATATTTGCTATTTTGTAAATGTTATTGTGCAACCGCGACCATCACTGGGCGAATGACGCGATCTTGAAGGACATAGCCCTTTTGCAAGACCGTTGCCACTTGGTCGGCCTTAATTTTGCCTTCTGCCGGCACGGATTGAACACCTTGCATGGTATTTGGATCAAAGTCATCACCAACTTGACCGACTTCTTGAATACCGTTGGTTGTCAACGCCTGCTTCAAAGTCTTCAACGTGATTTCAACACCCTTGTGGATTTGTGCCACCTGGTCGTCATCCCCCACTTCAACGGCAAGGGCGCGTTCCAAGTTATCAACCACCGGTAAGATGGCTTCGGCTAATTTCTGGCCGTCATACTTGCGAATATTTTGAATTTCACGAGCATTACGACTTTGGATGTTTTGAATTTCAGCCTGAGCACGAAGTAATTCATCCTCCTTCTTCTCAAGGGCTGCTTGCAAATCAGCTAGTGGATCCACTGCTGGTTCCTCCACTGATTCTGCTTGCGTCTCTTCTGATTTGTCCTTAGCTTCTTCTTGAGTTTGGTCTGCATCAGCAAATTCCTTTGCCTCTGTTTCTTCCTCAATATCAGCTTGCTTCAAATCTTTTTCATCTTCAGACTTCGCCACGGGCGTTCCTCCTTTTGGTTAAACATATTCGAGTAATTTTGTATCTAGTGCTTTGGCAAAGGTTGATAATAATCGGGCAACCTTAGCATATGGCATCCGAATGGGACCCACTAATGCGATCACACCGCCATCATCGCCGCCGACCGAAAACGGTGCGGCCAGAATGGCGTAATCCTGCAAAAGCGACGTTGGTAACTCCTGACCCAAGCGAATCGTCACCGACTGTTTTTGTGTCACAGCCAATTGGCGCACCGCCCCAGGCGAGTCAAACAACTCCAAGACCGACCGGGCTTCCTTCAGGTTTAAGTAGGCGTCGTCGGCCACCTCTAAGAGGTTGAGCCGACCACCAATGTGGACCTGCTCTTCAACCGATCGAGCCAACACTTCACCGAAGAGCTGTAGGAAAGCTGCCGGGCTTTCAACATTGCGTGAAAGCGTGACGGGCAACTCTTCTGAATTCATCAGTGAAAGAACCTCTTGAACCGGTCTGCCAACCATCTGTGCATTGATATAAGCCACCATGTCCGTTAAGGACGAGACGGTCATTTCTTTTGGTAGGCGGAAAGTTTGTGAGGTTACCTTCCCATCAGAAGTTGCTAGGACGGCCAAAACCTGTTGCCGTTCCAGCTGAATCAATTGGAAAGACGAGATTTTTAGGTTAACGGCCTTTGGCTTTAACACCAATGCCGTTAACCCCGTCATGTCTGCCAATTGCCGGGCCGTTTGGCCAAGCAAATCATCCAATTCATGGAAGTTACCACGAATCCGTTGGGAAATCAGCGCAACATCTTGGTCAGAAACCTGGTCGGCCACCATTAAGTGGTCAAGGTAGTAGCGGTAACCAGCTTTTGAAGGAATTCGACCGGCAGAGGTGTGGAGCTTTTTAATCAGCTCGGCTTCCTCCAAGAAACTCATCTCATTGCGAATCGTTGCCGGTGAAAACTCCAAATTTAACTGGTCATGTAAGGTCTTTGACCCGACCGCTCGGGCGGTCTGGGTATATTCATAAATAATCGCCGCCAAAATTAATTGCTGTCGATCAGTTAGCATCAACCCAAACCCCCTTTAATTTTGTTTAGCACTCAAAACTCTTAACTGCTAACAACTATATTATACAAAAGATTGAGAAAAATGCAAACTATTTTTAGCACTCTTTGTAAACGAGTGCTAATTTTATGAAAAAATACCCATCTATCAACCTTATCAGCGATTATGTCATGGCAATGAAAAAAGCAGATTAAAATTAATCTGCTTTTTCTTGAAAGTATTCACGTGTCTTTTGTTGGTCAATCAGCAACTGGTCAACCAGGGCTTTTGCGGAATCGAACTTCACTTCATTGCGTAACTTCGCGTACCACTGAACCTTCACTGGCTCGCCATAAACCTCATCAGCGAAGTCAAAGAGGTTGATTTCAACTGTCACCGGTCGGTTCGCTTCAAAAGTCACATTGCGACCAATCGAGGCCATGCCATCAACCCAGCGGCCATCGACATAGGCGCTCACAGCGTAAACACCGATACCAGGCAGAAACTCAACTTCCGGCGTCCAAATATTAATCGTTGGGAAGCCCAGCGTCCGACCCCGAGCATCTCCATGGACAATCAGCCCAGTGGTCTCGTGGACGCGACCAAGACTTTCCGTTACGGCAGCCAAGTCACCGGTGGCTAGGTCCTGGCGGATCTGCCTTGAGGCCACCTTGGCAGCTGATTTACCGAGGGTCTTCTTAGCAACCGTCAGGACATCAAAGCGACCAGCAGCATATTCAGGCAGGTGAGCCATGTCAGCTTGGTACTCCTTCTTGCCGTAGCGGTGGTCAAAGCCCGCGACAACGGTATGAACTTGGAGAGGCAAGAGAATTTCTTTAATAAATTCTTCTGGATGCAGAGCCGAAAGGTGTGATGTCAATTGGAGGCAGTACACCCGCTCAACGCCGAGTTTCCCTAAGAGCTGAACCTTTTGGTCCAAGGGTGTTAAATCATGCCAGGGTTGGGGCAGCTTTTTAAACACCAATCCCGGATAAGGGCTATAAGTCAAAACGGCCAGTGGCAAGCCATTTTCATGCGCCACCCGTGCTGCTTCCTGGATTACCTTCTGGTGGCCCAGGTGGACCCCGTCAAAAAAGCCCATTGCTAGCACTTGCTTGCTAGTCAACTGGGGCAATTCTTTTAATGGATAATGCAAAGATATTAATTCAGTCATGGGCATATTATATCAGAGTTTCTGCTAATTCAATCACTTAGCTTCTTTCAACTTTGGGCAAAAAAATACCGCGACCGCCAGAGATTCTGGTCGACATCAAAGGCGTAGACCGCCAACAACTGGTCTTGGTCATACACCTGATAGTAACCCGCATCATTTTGTGACCAGGTGCTAACTGGAATCTTTTGCCCGTTCTTGACCGCAAAGACCTCGTCTTGGGTCAAGACCTTCTTTGGCCAAGTCAACACGGACTCAATGGAATGCACGTGCGTTAAAATTTCAGAATAATCCATCGCCAACAAGTCATCGAGTGGGACGGCTTGATCGATGGTAAAGCCAGAGCCAGCTGTCCGCTTCAAAGCAGTCATCGTCGCGGGCAGTCCTAATTTTTGCCCAAGGTCATAGGCCAGAGTCCGAATATAGGTTCCCTTGGAAACTTGGGCTAAGAAGTCCATTTGCTGGTAAGGTTGCCCCTCAACCCAGGTTAACGGACTGGTCTGGTCGAAGCGATAAATAGTCGCCTCTCGCTTGGGCAGTTCAACCTCTTCCCCCGCTCGCGCATATTCATAGAGGCGCTTGCCGTTGACCTTAACGGCCGAATAAATTGGCGGAATTTGGATAATATCACCGGTCAAATCAGCTCGAGCTGCGTCGAGCTGACCCTGGTCAATGGCTGCTGTTAAAGGTTTTTCTTCAACAACTACTCCATCAGCATCCTGACTTTCCGTTGCATAGCCAAAAGTCACCGTCCCCGTGTAGGTTTTTGGCCGACTCTGCAAAAGATCAATCAACTTGGTGGCCTTCCCCAAGGCGACAACCAAGACGCCCTCGACATTTGGGTCTAAAGTCCCTGCATGGCCAATCTTCTTCTGTCCGGTTACCCGCCGTAGTCGTGCAACCACACCAAAGGAACTCATTTCCTTTGGCTTATTCACGACCAGCAGGCCGGATAGTTCAGGGTGCTTTTCTGTTGCCATCATCGACCTCCATCTGTGCAATTAAAAAACCGACCAAAGTGCGAAATGATTCCAGCCCTAAAATTTGTCCAAATTGCAGGGTTGATAATCAAAAGCGTCTTTTAGTCGGTTCTTATTTTACCGATTTGCACGGGCCTTTTCAATGTAGTCCCGCAATTTTGCAAAGCCAATTTCTAATTGGTCTTGAGCAGTTGCATAAGAAATTCGGATATAAGCGTTCGCCTCTTTAAAGTGGGAGAAAGCTGCTCCAGGAATGACTGCAACCTTGCCCTCCTCTGCTAATTTTTCAGCAAAAGCCCAGCCATCTGTGCCAAAATCAGCCGGAATCTTGGCAAAGAGGTAAAAGGCCCCTTCGGGATCAACAACGTCAAAGCCAAGGTCTTCTAAGGTCTGCTTAGCAAAGTCTCGTCGATCTTGGTAACTTTCCTTCATGTAGTCCAGCTCTGCTCGCGTCATCTGCAAGGCCGTCTCTGCCCCGTCTTCGATAAAGGTTGGAACGGAGTAAGTCAAAGAGCCATGAACCTTTTGAATGTACTGCATCACACTTGCTGGGCCCAAGATAAAGCCAAAGCGGTAACCCGTCATAGCATGAGACTTTGAAAGACCATTAACAACCAATGTCTGTTCTGGCAACAGCTTGCCAATTGAATAGTGGTCATGGGCATAAGTCAATTCGGAATAAATTTCATCTGAGATGACCCAAATTTGGTGTTTATTAAAGCAAGCAGCCAGTTCTTCCAACTCCTCCTTTGAGTAAGTTACCCCAGTTGGGTTATTAGGATAGTTCAAGAGAATGGCGCGAACCGGTACCGTTGCTTGGGCCAAAGCTTCGTCAACGAGTGCCGGGGTCAACTTAAATTTATTCTTTGCCGTATCGATTGGCACGGCAACGCCATCGGCCAAGCTCAGTGAAGCAAAGTACGAACCGTAAGCAGGCTCTGGGATCAAAAGTCCCTCACCCTTAGCAATCAAGGTCTTAAAGATTGACTGCATAGCTTCCGTTACACCAACGGTCACAACAACGTTATCAATACTTGGATAGTCAAGGTCATAACGATCCTTCATATAACCTAGAATTGCCTGACGAACACCTGGTTCCCCCTGAGAGTTTCCATAATGGGAACGGTTATTATTAATGGCGGCAATCGTCGCCTCCTTGACAACGGCTGGCGTATCAAAGCCCGGCTCTCCAAAGGTCAAAAAGGTTAAGTCCTCAATTCTTGAGACCTGTCGTTGGAAGCCCAACAACTTATCGGGGGCGATTGAAACAACCGCCTGGTTAACTGGTAAAAGTGGTTCTGTCATTTTCCTGGTTCCTTTCGTCTTGCTGGTGAAAGCAGCCATTCTCATGGCATCCATCGCACAATCCAGTCTACACGAAAATGAACTTTTTTGAAAGGATTTATGGCATTTTTATGAGATTCATCCTCATTTATCTTTTATAAATCAGCGCAAAAAAGGAACCTGCTCAATGACATGTCCCAATTTGGGGGCTCATCTCACAGCGGGTTCCTTTTGTCGTGCTTCATCATGGTCGTTGTGGCCACCCATGGCAAAACTGATTTTTTTAATGAAAGCCAAGGACTAGTCAGCCAAGGCCGTCATATCCTCTGACAGTGCCTCATCAGTCTCTTGGGCTGCACGTTGTTCGTCTACATATGTTTTCAAGCGCTTCAGGCCTTCCTGCAATTGCGCCATATCGGCCGCGTAAGAAATCCGAATAAACTTCTTTACTTCATCGAAGAAAGAGAAGCCAGCGCCAGGAATCACAGAAACCTTGGCCTGGTGAGCCAAGTCTGTAGCAAATGCCCAGCCATCTTCGCCCAAATCAGCTGGTAACTTGGCAAAGAGGTAAAAGGCCCCCTTTGGCGAAACCAGTTCAAAGCCCAAGTCTTCCAAAAACTTCTTAGCATAGTCACGGCGCTTTTGGTATTCAACCTTCATGAAGGCTAAGTCTTCCTTTGGAATCTGCAAAGCAGCGACTGCCCCATCTTGGATAAAGGTTGGTATGGCAAAGACCAAGGGACCATGCACCTTTTGAATTTGCTGGATTAATGCGATTGGTCCCAGGATAAAGCCGAGGCGGTAGCCCGTCATGGCGTGTGATTTTGACAAACCGTTAACGACAACCGTTTGGTCAGGCAAGAGCTTACCCATTGAATAGTGGTCACCCTCATAAGTCAATTCAGAATAAATTTCGTCTGAAATCACCCAGAGATCATGGCGCTTAAAGGCTTCTGCCAGTTCTTCAAGCTCTTCCTTCGTGTAAGTAACACCAGTTGGGTTATTGGGATAATTAAAGAGAATGGCATGCACGTCTTCTGTCGTTTCGGCCATCGTCTCATCAATCAAGGCGGGCGTCAGCTTATAAGCGTTCTTGCCCGTATCAATTGGAACAGCCGTGCCTCCAGCCAAACTCAAAGCTGAGAAATAAGAACCATAGGCTGGGTCTGGGATTAAGAGTCCCTGACCAGGTGCGAGCAAGGTCTTAAAAATTGATTGCATTGCTTCTGTGACCCCGACAGTCACAATCACATTATCAATACTTGGATAGTGAAGGTCATAACGGTCGGCCATATAGTCTAAAATGGCTGAGCGGAGCTTTGGTTCTCCTTGAGAGTCACCATAGTGGGACCGATCTTCCTCGATTGCTTGAATCGTCGCTTTTTTCACCGGCACGGGCGTCGCAAAACCAGGTTCTCCAAAGGTCAATGAGACCAGCCCTTCAATATTGGCAACGGAGTGTTGGAAGTCTAACAGCTTGTCGGGTGTCAAGCTGACAACTGCATTGTTTAATGGTTTTGGCATGATGAAATCCTTTCGACTGATTCGTTCTGTAAGTGGACCAACAACGGCCCTTCTTCTTAGTTTCTTAGTCTACACAAAGTGCTTGGCTTTTCATAGGTGATAAACATGAAACTATTGTAAGTTATCGTGATTTTTAATCACTTTACTACTATTTATCATAACAAAAAGGGATAAAAGGAAAATAAAAGCGTCGCTATTCGATTGCAATC
Organism: Fructobacillus tropaeoli; assembly: GCF_001047135.2. Lineage (GTDB taxonomy): Bacteria > Bacillota > Bacilli > Lactobacillales > Lactobacillaceae > Fructobacillus > Fructobacillus tropaeoli. The sequence continues at coordinate 134,666 of NZ_DF968078.1, forward strand.
AACATTATGGCGGTGCCTGGGTGCCCGGTAGCAGCTGATTTCTCAAAGGAAACAAAAAGGGACCTGCTCATCGCAAGTCCCTTTTTCAGTCAAGTTGCCTTGACCTTAATCCTTCTTGTGCAAACCGCGGATCAATTCTTCAATATGGTCACCATACTGAATTGAATTATCCAAGACGAAATGCAATTCCGGAATCTTATAAACTGTTAACCGTGCCCCTAATTCGCGACGAATCAAGCCTGAAGCGGCTTCTAAGCCGGTTTGAGCCTTCTTTCGGTCAGAAGCATAGTCTGACAAAATTGAGTAGTAAATCGTAGCGATTTGCAGGTCACCGGAAACTTCCACAGAAGTCACCGTTACGTCCTGAACTCGCGGATCATTCACTCGCTTTAAAATCAGGTCAGTCACGTCTTTTTGAATTTCCTGGGCCAAACGCCCAGCGCGTTGTGCATTTGCCATCAAGACCTCCCATCAGTAAAGCTTACTTAGGCTTTACTTCTTCCATGATGTAAGCTTCGACTGCATCACCTGGTTGAATATCGTTGAACTTGTTAACGGTGAAACCAAATTCGTAGCCGAACTTCACTTCGTTAACCGCATCCTTACCACGTTGCAAGGAAGCTAATTGACCATCATAAATGACCGTACCATTGCGGATAATACGAACCTTTGAATCCTTAGTAATCTTACCTTCTTCAACGCTGGCACCAGCAATGGTTCCGACCTTAGAGAACTTGAAGAGTTCCTTAACAACGATTTGGCCAATAACCTTTTCTTCATAAACGGGTTCAAGTTGACCCTTCATTGCGGCCGTCACATCGTCAATCGCGTCATAGATGACTGAGTAGAAACGCATGTCAATCTTGTCGTTATTCGCTTGTGACTTTGCAAATGGTGTTGGGCGAACGTTGAATCCTAAGATAATCGCACCAGAAGCTTCCGCCAAAGAAACATCGGATTCGTTAATGGCACCAACAGCAGAGTGAACAACATCAACTCGAACGCCATCAACTTCAATCTTCTTCAATGAACCAGTCAAAGCTTCAACAGAACCCTGAACATCGGCCTTGACAATAACCGGCACTGTCTTCATGGCCTTTTCAGCCATCGTGTTGAACAAAGTATCCAATGTGACAACAGAACCGGCGTTACGAACTTCTTCACGAGCACGCTTTGCACGTTCTTCACCAGCTGCACGAGCAGTCTTTTCGTCTGCCATGACGATAAAGCGGTCACCAGCCAAAGGCACTTCGTTCAAACCAGTGATTTGAACAGGTGTAGCTGGCTTAGCTGCATCGATGTCTTGTCCCTTTTCGTTGGTCATCGTCCGGACACGACCATAAGTGTTTCCAACAACGATTGGATCACCAACATGGAGCGTTCCCTGTTGAATCAAAACAGTTGAAACAGGACCGCGACCCTTATCCAAACGAGCTTCGATAACAGAACCACGAGCAGGTTGTGTTGGGTCAGCCTTCAATTCCAGAACGTCAGCTTCCAACAAAATCATTTCCAGCAACTGGTCAACGTTCTTTCCAAACTTAGCTGAAATTTGAACGAAGATCGTGTCACCACCATATTCTTCAGGAACCAAATCATGGGCCATCAACTCGTTCATGACTTGTTCAGGGTTAGCCCCTTCCTTATCAATCTTGTTAACAGCAACGATTACTGGCGTACCAGCGGCCTTAGCATGGTTAATCGCTTCGATTGTCTGTGGTTGCACACCATCATCGGCAGCAACAACCAAAACCGTGATATCCGTCACGTTGGCACCACGGGCACGCATTTCCGTAAAGGCCGCGTGACCAGGTGTATCCAAGAAAGTAATCAACTTATCGTTCAAGCGTGCTTGGTAGGCACCGATATGCTGTGTGATTCCACCAGCTTCGCCAGCGGTCACGTTCGTCTTACGCAAGTAATCCAACAGCGTTGTCTTACCGTGGTCGACGTGTCCCATGATGGTCACAACAGGGGCACGTGGTTCCAAGGCCTCTTCGTTAATCGTTTCATCATCGAAGAAGCGGTCGATATCGGCCACATCTTCTTCTTCTTTTTGCTTTGCTTCAATACCATAATCAGCTGCCAAAACCTCAATGGTATCTTCATCCAATGACTGGTTTTGGTTGGTCACAACACCAAGTAAGAACAACTTCTTAATGATTTCAGTGGCATCACGGTGCAAAAGCTTAGCCAAGTCCTGCACGTTCATGCCGACCTTGTATTCCAAAACTTCTGGCAATGGCTGTTCCTTACGAACCGTCACTGGCTTCTTTGGCGCTTGCTTAGCTGCAATGCGACGAGCCTTCTTTGAGCCGTGTGGCTTGTCGTTACGGCGTGGTGTTTGCTGACCAGTACCGTTGGTATTGCGCTTGCGAGTGTTATTCCGAGCAGAATTGTTGCCTGAAGCAAGTGAGCCACCAAAGCGACCTTGACCAGAATTAGCTTCTGTCTTAACCCCTGAAGCAGCTGGCTTAGCAGCGGCTGCTGCAGGCTTCTTTGCTTCGGCCGGCTTCTTAGCAGCTGGCTTCTTCTTGGCCTGTTGCTTTGCTTCTTGGGCCTTCTTGTTTTCAGAAACGTATTCCTTCAAACTGTCATCTTTTTGAGCAGAATAGTTAATCTGCCCTTCCCGTGGCTTTGTTGACCATGACTTCTTTTCACGAATCATTGGTCGACCGGCATTGTTACTCCGGTTGTTGTTATTGTGTCGACGGTTACCGCCTTGACCCTGTTGGCCGTTACCTGGGCGGTTGTTATTGTTGTTGCGGCGGTTTTGTTGACCACCTTCTTGTGTCTTTGGACGAGGCCGGTTTGAATTTTGTGGCTTGGCTTCATCTGATAATTTAGCGGCGTGTCGACGCTGAGAAGCAGGCAATTCTTTTCTTTCTGGTACTGCCTGTTTGCGGGTCGGCCGGTTGGAACCTGAAAACTTTTTTTCTTCTGCCATTAATTCCGCTCCTTTTCTTCGAGTAATTGTTTGATTTTTTTCGCAAAGCCATTATTGGTGATGGCCATAATCGACCGATTTAAGCCAATTGCTTGACTCAATTCATCCTTGGTAAAATCTTCAACCAAGGTCACCTGATAAAAGCTGGTTTTGTCCCGAAATTTCTTTTGCTGGCTGGCACCACCATCTTTTGGGAAAAAGGCAACTTTCGCCTTTTGACCTTGAATAGCAGTTAGCGTGTCGTTGGTCCCGTAAACGAGGCTTTTAGACATGCGCGCCAAACCAAGTAAGTGTAAGATTTGTTCTTCTTCACTTTTCATTTTCAAATAACTCTTTTCGGGCTTGCTGATGGTCAACATAAGCAAAGAGTTCTTCATAAAAAGCCGGATCAATTGGCATTGAAAAGGCCTTTTCAAAGACGCGCTTTTCCTTTGCTTCCTTGGCAACCTCACGGTTTAAGGAAATATAGGCACCGCGACCGTTTTGTTTACCAGAGGGATCTAAGAAGACCTCCCCTTCCTTATTTTTAACGACCCGGACCAGGTCCTTTTTGGCAAACATTTCGCCAGTCACGATATCTTTTCTTAAGGGAACCTTCCGTGTTTTCATGAAAGAACCTCCTCTAATACTTAGTCTTCTTGGTCTGTTGCTGCTTGGTTGTCATCTGCTGGTTCAACAGGTGCCTGAGCTTCCTTAATCACTACTTGGTCAGCAGTATCAGACGTTTCGTTTGCTTCAGCCTTTTCAACCGCTAAGTCGCGGACTTCGCTTTCGGCCTTGATATCAATCTTAAAGCCGGTCAAACGGGCTGCCAAACGGGCGTTTTGGCCCTTCTTACCAATTGCCAATGACAATTGGTCGTCCGGTACAATCACAGTGACAGATTGCTCGTTATTGGCATCAAAAATCACGTCCGTTACTTCGGCTGGGTTCAATGCATTGGCGATGTACTGGGCTTCATCTTCCACCCATTCCACGATATCCATATGCTCGCCGCCCAATTCCGTCACAACAGCTTGAACACGGGCACCACGTTGTCCAACTAAGGCACCAACGGGGTCCAAATCAGCATCGTGCGTGTAAACCGCAATCTTTGACCGATCACCAGCTTCACGGGCGATGGAAACAATTTCCACTGTACCATCATAAACTTCTGGCACTTCTTGTTCAAACAAACGCTTGACCAAATCAGGTGCCGTCCGTGAAACAAAGATTTGTGGTCCCTTCAAGGAATTGTCAACCTTGTTCACCAAAACCTTGATGCGATCGCGCATGCGGTAGGTTTCATTTGGCATTTGGTCGCCCTGTGTCATCACAGCTTCCTGCTTGCCTGGCAACATCACGTACAAGAAGCGGTTGTCCTGACGTTCAACTTCACCAGTGATGATTTCATCTTGGTAATCTTTATACTTGTCATAGATTGCTTGACGAGTTGCTTCGCGCATCTTCTGCACGATCACCTGCTTAGCTGCCTGCGCAGCCATCCGACCGAAATCCTTTGGTGTGACATCGAAACGAATTTCGTCACCCGGTTCGTAGGCCTTGTTAATTTCCAAGGCTTCCGTCAAAGGAATTTCAGTATCAGGGTCAACCAAGTCATCATCCAAGACAACCAGCTTGACCTGCTTAATGGTCATTTGACCCTTCTTATCATCAAAAGTTGCTTCAACATTTTGAGCCGCGTTGTACTGCTTCTTATAAGCGGCCTTCAAAGCATTTTCCAAAGCTTCTACAACAACTTCGCGGTCAATTCCACGTTCTTGCTCTAAGGCATCTAAGGCTTGTACTAATTCTTTACTCATTTGCTTTCTCCACTTTCAATTAGTTTAAAATTGAACGGCCACAATGGCTTTGGCAATTTCATCAAAGGTAACATCCAACTGCTCTTGATCACTTTGTAGTGACAAACCGTTTTCATTTAAACCAGTGATTTGACCGGTCCATTGCTTTTGACCATCCTTGGCCGCAAATAAAGCAACGGTCACTGCCAAATCGCCAGCCTTCGCCCAGGCAAAGTGCCAAGGTTCGGCCAGGCTACGGTCCATCCCAGGAGAAGCAATGTCTAACATATACTCACCTGGAACCGGATCAACTGCTGCATCATCCAAGGCTTCATTGACCAACTGAGTAAACTCCGTAATCTGCGCCATGGAAATGTTTTGGTGGTCTGGTAAATCAACTAACACTTCGACTGTTTTCTGTCCACCAACCTTCTTGATGTTTAAATCCCAGAGCAAAAGCCCTTGTTTTTCAATGATTGGATTTAAAATCTCAAGCAAGGCTTGATTCTTTGCCTGTGCCATCCAAACTCCTTTTTGGTTTTCTGCCATAAAAAATGAGCCGGTCAAATCCCCCTGACCCGCTCATTTACAACCTCTATGTAAATTAACTTACTTTTATCATAGCTGATTTTACTAGAAAAAGCAAGGCAGGCACAAAAAAACCACAGCAAAGCTGTGGTTTAAAAGGTATTAAATTCTTACCAAGAAGCCTTACGAACACCAGGAATCTGGCCCTTGTGTGCTAATTGACGGAAGTTCAAACGTGACATACCAAATTCACGCATGTAACCGTGTGGGCGACCATCGATTTGGTCACGGTTGTGAAGACGAACAGGTGATGAATCCTTTGGCAAAGCTGCCAATCCGATGTAATCACCAGCAGCCTTCAAAGCGGCACGCTTGTCAGCGTACTTTGCTACCAAAGCTTCACGTTGCTTTGCCTTTGCAATCTTTGATTTCTTAGCCATTACTTGATCTCCTTGAATGTTACCACTTTACGAAGTTTTGGTGAGTACTTCTTCAACTCCAAACGGTCAGGCGTATTACGACGGTTCTTTGACGTCAAGTAAATACGCTCTCCAGTTTCATCATTGCCTAATACGACATGAATACGCATATTCCCTGCTCCTCGAATGTTAGATTTTTTTATAAAAATTATTTGCTTGTCAATACAAAATAATATTATACATAGATTTTAGACGGCTGTAAAGCCCATTTCTCAGATTTATCGAAATAATTCTGAGCTTAGAATTGACCCTGCAATGGTGGGACCACTTGCTTCTTACGGGAAACAACCCCTGGCAAGTCAATCACATCATTTTCAAGCTTGGCACCAAAGGCAGCTTCGATTGCTTCTGGGGCATCGCCAATATAAAGACCCTTTGAGTTTGAGTTCAAAATGTCTGTAATCACAAACAAGAAGTCCTCATAACCAGCGGCCTTGATTGCCTTTTCCAAGCCTTCCTTACGAGCCAAAACATCATCAATATCAACCGTGTTCACTTGGCCAATCCGGAATTCGTGTGAACCCATGGTAAAGGACTTAGCATCCCCTGCCAACAATTCTTCATCTGTCCGCGTTGACAAATCAGTTCCGGCCTTCAACATGGCCAAACCATAGCCATCCAAGTCTTCGATACCAGCAATTTTAGCTAGTTCAGGCAAGGCCTTACGGTCAACATCCGTTGTCGTTGGGCTCTTCAACAACAAAGTATCTGAAATCAAACCAGAAGCCAACATTCCTGCGACCTTAGCAGGAATTGTCAAATCAGCTTGCAAGTATTCATAGTACAAAATTGTTGAGACAGAACCCCATGGCTTCGCCGTGATATACAAAGGGGTTGCATTTTCAAAAGCAAACTTGTGGTGATCGTAGATGCCATAAACTTGGACATCAGCCAAATTATCAACTGACTGTGCGGCTTCGTTGTGGTCAACCAAAACAACTTCTGCTGTTTCGGCCTTGTCAATAATTGGCAAGGCTTCTAAGCCAAAGTGATCCAACGCAAATTGCGTTTCGGCGTTTGGCTTTCCTTGCGCAACGGCTTGGGTTTCCAAACCTTGTTGTGCCAACAAATCAGCGGCACCCATTGCAGAAGCAACGGTGTCAGTATCTGGGTTCTTGTGTCCAAAAACTTGAATCTTTGCCATGTCTTTTCACTCCTCTAGTGCCAATTTTTTTGGCAACTGTCAATACTTAGATTGTAACCCGAATGGGTCTACTTTGCCTAGTCATTTTCCGTTAAATTCAACGGGAAAATGGCCGTTGCTTGCCCATCGCTCTTCACATCCAATAGTGCCTGTCCGTTGCTTGTCCGGCTTGCTAATGAATGGTCGGCCAACTGGATATCAAAGTCCTTTAAGTGGTCCGTTTCAATCCGCAAAGCACCCTGATCAGGGTCAACGGCTGTCGCGTCAGCAATCTCATAGGAAACGGTCTTTCGTGGACTAAGGACTTGCAAGCCCTTGTTGGCTCGGTGACCAAGTGTAATGTCCTCTAACAAGCTGTACTTAAAGGTTCCTTGGTTAGTCACCAAGGCCAGGAACTTAGCACTTGGTGCCAAAGATAATACCGCAACCACGGTATCGCCCTCGGTCAGCTTAATCGCCTTCACGCCAGCAGTCCGCGCACCAACAACTGGCACATCAGCCAATTCGAAGCGCAAGGCCAAACCAGTCTTCGCCAAAACCAAAACTTCTTCCTGCTTAGTTACCAGCGTTGCCGTGACCACCCGTGAATCCTCTGTCTTGAGCTTCATCACGATTGCTGATTTCTTTTTGTAGGACTTTGGCACAATGTCCTTGAGCAAACTTTGCTTGATAAAGCCATCATTGGAAGCGAGCAGGAAGACCTGGTTGCTGTCGGTTTCGGCAACCACGTAAGCCTGAATAATACTTTCCTGGCTATCCCAGTTCGAGAGCGCCTGCGAGAAGTGTTCCCCTGGTTCTTTCCACTTGTACTCCGCCAACTCATAAATTGGCCGGTAAATCAGGTTCCCAAAATTTGTAAACATCAGCAAATGCTGGGTCGTGTTCGCCGTTTGATTCAAGACAACGGCATCATCCTCAGCTAAGCCGTTTTCGGCAGCAGAGGCCTTGTAAGAGCGCAATGATGACCGCTTGGCATAACCATTCTTTGAAACCAAGATACGAACATCTTCGTCTGGTACCGTCACTGCCGTGTCGATTACCAACGATTGGATTTCTTCTTCGATTTCCGTCAAGCGTGGGCTCGCATATTCCTTCGTGATGGCCTTCAATTCGGTCCGAATCACATCATGAAGGGCTTCCTCTTCATTCAGAATTTTCTCGAGCATGGCAATCTTTTCAGCTAATGCCTTGTGTTCCTCTTCCAGCTGCGTCACATCGGTATTGGTCAACCGGTACAGCTGCAAAGCCACGATGGCTTCGGCCTGTTCCTTAGTGAATTGATATTCCTTCACCAAGTTCTCCGTTGCATCCTTGCGGTTCTTTGAGGAACGAATCGTTGCCACCACTTCATCAAGGATGGACAACATCCGAATCAGCCCCTCAACGATGTGTTGGCGAACTTTCGCCTTCTTTAAGTCATAAGCTGACCGCTTGCGAACAACTTCCTTACGGAAGTCCAAGAAGGCGGTCAAACCGTCCTTCAAGGTAACCAAAACAGGACGTTGGTCATGGATGGCCACCATGTTGAAATTGTATGAAATCTGCAAATCTGTCTTCTTAAAGAGGTAAGTCAAAATCCCATCGGCCGAGGCATCCTTGGCCAATTCAATCACAATCGACATTCCCTCACGGTCGGATTCGTCACGAACTTCAATAATGCCGGCAACTTCTTTGTTGGCCCGAATCGCATCAATCTTAGCAACCAAGTTTGATTTCACGACCTCGTATGGCAACTCCGTCACTTCAATCTTTTTCTTGCCGCCCTTCAGATCAGAAACCGTCGTCTTCGCACGGACAACAACCCGTCCGCGACCGGTCTTGTAGGCCTGCTTAATACCATCGATTCCCTGAATGATGCCACCCGTTGGAAAATCAGGTCCCTTGACGTACTTCATCAAGGCTGACAACGGTGCATCGGGATGGTCAAGCAGATAAACCAACGCTTGGTTAATTTCCTTTAAGTTATGGGGCGGAATATCAGTGGCATAACCAGCTGAAATCCCGGTTGCCCCGTTAACAAAGAGGTTTGGTACGCGAGATGGGAGCACCGTTGGTTCGTAGGTCGTATCATCGAAATTCAAGACCATTTCAACCGTATCCTGGGCTAAGTCCTTTAAGATTTCCCCGGATAACTTCGTCAACCGCGACTCTGTATACCGCATCGCAGCGGCCGGGTCGTTATCAATTGACCCGTTGTTCCCGTTCATATCAATTAATGGTTCGCGGACCTTCCAATCCTGGGACAAGCGAACCATGGCCTCATAAATTGAGGAATCCCCGTGGGGGTGGAAGTTTCCCATCACGTTTCCGACTGATTTAGCCGACTTACGATATGGGTGGTCATAGGTATTTGAATCCTGGTCCATGGCGTACAAAATCCGCCGCTGAACCGGCTTGAGACCATCACGGATATCCGGAAGGGCACGTTCTTGGATGATATATTTTGAATATCGACCAAAGCGCTCACCCATCACGGCTTCCAATGAAAGCTCAGTAATGCGGTCTGCCATACTGACAATCCCCACCTTTCTAAATTAATTATTAAAACAAGTCTAAGTTCTCAACGTGGTCTGAAGCTTTGCCTGCTGGGTCATCCGCCTTTTGCTTAGCTGATTTTCCCTTAGCAACGATCACCTGGGCCTCTTGGTCGTCGTCATCATCGACATTGTGACCAGCCATCGCCTGTTCAAAGACCTGGGCATTGGCTTCGTCACCCCCGGCAACGTTATCCAAAATCGAACCGTCTTCCTCCAGGGTAAACTGAACGTTGTTTTCAATCCACTGACGGCGAGGATCAACCTTATCACCCATCAACGTTGTTACCCGCTTTTCGGCCAAAACGGCATCATCAATCTTAACCCGAATCAGCGTCCGCGATTCAGGGTCCATCGTGGTTCCCCAAAGAAGTGGCGCATTCATCTCGCCCAAGCCCTTAAAACGCGTTAATTCGTACTTCACCTTAGCCGCTGACGTAATCGTTGCTAGTTCATCATTTGTCCACGCAAAAGAATCTTCCTTCTTGCCACGGTACTTCACCCGGTAAAGTGGTGGTAAAGCAATGTAGACACGACCGGCTTCAATCAATGGCCGCATGTACTTATAAAAGAAAGTCAACAACAGGGTTTGAATGTGGGCCCCATCATCATCGGCATCGGTCATGATAATGATCTTATCAAAGGCCGCATTTTTAATATTAAAATCAGGACCAACCCCGCCACCAATAGCGTAAATCAGAGTCGAAAGTTCCTCATTTTTTAAGATGTCCGCTAATTTCGCCTTTTGGGTATTTAAGACCTTCCCACGCAATGGCAAAATTGCTTGGAACTTCCGGTCCCGGCCTTGCTTAGCAGAGCCACCGGCCGAATCACCCTCGACGAGGAACAACTCGTTCTTATCGGCGTTCTTCGACTGGGCTGGTGCTAACTTACCAGACAACAAACGGTCGCGCTTGCCCTTTGACTTACCAGTCCGGGATTCCTCACGGGCCTTGCGAGCAGCTTCACGGGCTTCGCGAGCGCGGAGTGCCTTACGAACAATCTTTTGCCCAAAGTCACCGTTTTCCAGCAAGAAGCGAGACAGGGTTTCATTGACCACCCCATCCACAGCTGCACGGGCCTCGGTGGTTCCCAATTTATCCTTTGTTTGTCCTTCGAATTGCAGAATTTCTTCTGGGACACGCAAAGAAATCACGGCCGACAAGCCCTCGCGAACGTCTGACCCTTCAAGGTTCTTATCCTTTTCCTTTAAGAGGTTAACCCGGCGAGCGTACTCATTAAAGGCTTTGGTCCAGGCCGACCGGAAGCCAACTTCGTGAGTTCCACCGTCTTGTGTCCGGACGTTGTTAACAAAGGATAGCAACGTCTCGGAGTAGCCGTCGTTATATTGAGCAGCGACATCGACCAAAATACCATCGGCGGTTCCCTCAAAGGTCATTACCGGACCCAAGCCTTCTTTTTCTTCATTCAAGAACTGAACAAAGGATTGTAGACCATGGTCATAGTGGTAAACCTCTTCACGAACGGGCGTGACCCGCTTATCCGTCAGGGTAAACTTAACCCCTGACATCAAAAAGGCCGACTCGCGTAAGCGTTCAGCCAAAGTATCAAACTTAAAGACAGTGGTTGAAAAAATGCTTGCATCCGGCTTAAACGTGAGCGTTGTCCCGGTATGGTCCTTTGTTGGACCTAAATCGATCAGGGTACCAACTGGGTGGCCCCCATTTTCAAAAGTTTCTTCAAAGCGGTGGCCATCGCGAACGATTGTCACCTTCAGGTGTTCCGACAAGGCGTTGACAACAGATGAACCAACACCGTGCAGACCACCAGAAGTGGCATAACCACCCTGGCCGAACTTACCACCGGCATGTAGGACCGTCAAAATGACTTCGGGCGTTGGCTTTCCGGAAGAATGCATTCCAACCGGCATACCACGACCGAAATCACGAACAGTAATGGCATTATTTTCCTCGATTGTCACCGCAATATCATTTCCGAAGTCTCCTAGGGCTTCATCAACGGCGTTGTCGACAATTTCATAAACCAAATGGTGGAGTCCACGTCCATCAGTCGATCCGATATACATCCCGGGTCGTTTTCGAACCGCCTCCAATCCTTCTAAAATTTTAATTGAATCTGAGTCGTAGTGTGTTTGCTTTGCCACGGTCTTCTTCCTTCTCGTCATTTCGTCTAGGATAATGCGCTCTTGTCAGTTAAAACAAGTGGTGCTACTATCTTAGACAATCAATAATTATCATAGATTAAAATTTACAAACTGACAATAGGGAAAAAAGAAAAGTTCTAAGTCATCAAATCAGGTAGCAGCCCATCTGCCCTCTTTCACCAAGGCTCCTCAGAAAAATTTAACCAGGGAAAATAAAATCCTATGGTAAAATGTACCGTGCTGTTTCTTTTTAGAAAAAAGGAGTTTTAAAAACTATGTTAAAAATCGCTTTCATCCTGGTCTTGGCCTATCTCTTAGGGTCAATGGTCCCAGGATACTGGTTAGGTAAGGTCTTTTATCATAAGGACATCCGGACCGAGGGCTCTGGTAACATTGGGACCACCAATGCCTTTCGCATTTTAGGTCCTGTTCCGGGAACAATTGTTCTTTGTTTGGATATTCTTAAGGGTGCTTTGGCCGCTTCTTTGCCAGCGCTCTTCGGTTGGCACCACGTTAACGTCATGCTTGTTGGCCTCTTTGCTATCCTGGGACACACCTTCTCAATTTGGATTGGCTTCAAGGGTGGCAAGGCCGTGGCAGTATCCGCCGGTGTCTTATCCGTCTATAATACCCCACTCTTTTTGATGGTCTGCGCCATCTTTATTACCTGCCTGATTCTCTTCTCCATGGTGTCAGTGGCCTCAATGGTTGGCTTTACTTTCGCCACTTGCATGTCCGTCTTTTACTATCACGACTGGATTTTATCGATTGTTGCCATTACCCTGACGATTTTTGTCTTTTACCGGCACCGTAAAAATATCGGTCGCATCTTTACGGGAACCGAATCAACGATTCCATTCGGCCTTGTCTACTGGTTAAAGGCCCATTAAAAATCAGCTTTACCAAAGCAACTAAAAAGGACGCCCTGCCCAGTTCAGCAAAACTGGCAGGACGTCCTTTTAATGTCTAGTAATCTAATTGATAAATAGCTGAATCACTGCAACGGCTAACCGAGAACAAGTGGTCTGGCCAACCAGCCATGACAATCAGCAGCGCTTCAATGAATTGTCCGCTTCACATCATAAACCGAGTGATCCGCCAACAAGGCATCAATAATGCCATTCAATTGGGCTAAGTTGGCTACCCCAATTGAAGCTTGAACCTGGACCATACCACCCTTGGTGACATGGCCGTTAATTTCCTTGATGAAGCGAGTCTTGGCGTTCAATGACCGCAAAATAGCGTTCAAAATACCTGGCTCATTTTCGGCATGGATGGTTAAATCAGCGGTGTAATCTGGTCGTTGGCCGTTGACATCCGCCCAAATCACATCCACCAATCGCTGGCCCTTTTGTTGGGCTGCGTGGATGTTTGGGCAATCAAAACGGTGAACAGCAATGCCTCGTCCTTGAGAAATATAGCCCATCACGGGATCACCCGGCACAGGGGTACAACAACCAGACAAACGAACCAACAAGTTATCAACCCCAGCAATCACAACATCAGACTGCTTATCGCGGTCGCGGCTTTTTTGCTTCGGTACCTGAGGTTCCTTCTTAATGGCCTGGCCATCTTCCAGCAAGCTTTTTTGCAGCTCTTCGGCATCCGCTGCCTCACGCTCTTCCCGAACGTGGCGGGTTAATTCCTTGGCAACCGCTAATCTTGAAATATCACCATAGCCAACAGCGGCTAACAAATCCTCGCGAGTGCCGGCCTGCATGGCTTCCGCCACGGCAGTAATTTGTTCATCCGTGAGAAATTCAACCGGGTTAAAATGCATTTCAAAGAGCGCGCGCGAGATGGCTTCCAGACCGTTTTCGATGTTATCGGCCCGTTCTTGAGACTTCAAGAAATGCTTAATCTTGTGTCGAGCCTTACGCGTTGAAACCAAATCTAACCAGTCTCTTGAGGGAATCGCATTGGGGCCGGTCAAGATTTCCATAATGTCGCCATTTTGAATCTTATAATCCAGTGGCACAATCCGACCGTTGGCCTTGGCCCCGGTCGTTTTGGTTCCCAAATTAGAATGGATGGCAAAGGCCATATCCAAAGGACCAGCTCCCTTTGGCAATTCATAAACATCGCCTGCTGGTGAAAAGGCGTAAACCCGGTCAACGAACAGGTCAGCTTGGACCGAATCCATGAAGTCCTGGGCGTCCGTTGCCGATTCCTGCAATTCCAAAATTCCCTGAATCACGTTCAAAGCGCGTTCACTTTGATCCTTGACGTCGGCTGATTGGTTAGACGTGCCACCATGTTGCTTATAGGCCCAGTGGGCCGCAACCCCGAATTCAGCGACTTGGTGCATCGCATGGGTTCTGATTTGCACTTCCAAAGGTCTGCCAGAAGGACCGATTACCGTTGTATGCATCGATTGATAGCCGTTTGGCTTTGGTAAGGCAATATAATCCTTAAATCGTCCTGGAATTGGTGTCCAGTGTGCATGAATGGCACCCAAAACAGCGTAGGTATCGGGAATCGAATTCGTTAAAACTCGAATAGCCGAAAGGTCATAAATTTCGCCAAAAGACTTATGCTTATCAACTAACTTGCGGTAAATGGAATAAATGTGCTTTGGTCGCCCATAAACAACAACATTTTTCAAACCAAGGTCATGAATACTGTCTTCAATCTTATCAACAGCGATTTGGATAGCCTTTAGCCGTTCCTCACGCTTCATGTCCATTTGACCAGCAATTTGGTGGTAGGCATCCGGTTCCAAAACGGCCAAGGAGAGGTCTTCTAGTTCCCACTTAATGGCCGAAATTCCAAGTCGATCCGCCAAGGGCGCATAAATTGAAAGGGTTTCATGGGCAATCCGGCGCTGCTTATCAGGGCGCAAAGCATCAAGCGTGCGTATATTGTGCAATCGGTCGGCTAATTTGACGATAATAACCCGAATATCCTTGGCCATTGCCAAAAGCAACTTGCGGTGGTTTTCGGCAAGTTGCACCTTGGAATCCTGGTACTTAATTTTTGAAATTTTGGTCACACCGTCAACAATCCGGCCAACAACGGGGTCAAAATGTTCCGTCACGTCTTCCAGACTGACTGGGGTGTCTTCCACAATATCATGCAAAAAGCCGGCAACAATTGTTGCTTCATCCATCTTTAATTCAGCCAAAATGCCAGCAACTTGAATTGGATGAATAATGTAAGGCTCACCCGAGTGACGCCTTTGTTGAGCATGCAAATTCTTAGCCCAATCATAGGCCGCTTGCACTTGGACAACCTGGTCATCAGGCATGTAGGCCTTGACCATTTCCATTACATCATTGGCAGTGTATTCCTTGTACTTGGTCATCGAAAAAGACCTTCCTTTAAATGAAGATTACCCAGCAGCGGCCTAAGTTAGCTAAATGAAAAAAAGAACAATAGCTGTCCTTCTTTTTTGGAAACGTGTTTAGGTATTTCCTATTATAAAATACTTTAACCTGGCAAACAAGCCTTTTCAAAGTCAGGAATCCAAACAGTAAGCCCAATTACTATCACCAATTAAAATCAGCATCATCATGGTTGCACATAAGGCCCATGAAGACAGGTATTGTCCCTATTCAGCGACCATCACTTCACTGATTTTTTAAAAATTATATATCAGTTTGATTGCATTTTTCACGCAATCGTCATCTTCCTTTCGTGCAAGTCTTTTTAAAAAGGAGTAAACTACTAGATTAGCAGATTATCAATTTTCGCAGTCAAGGAGGTAATTTATGACTGAACCTGATCGAGCGATTAACTGGCAACGAAACGTTTGGATTGTTTGGCTCGCCGTCTTTATGACTGGTGTCGCCTTTTCTGAAATCTTGCCATTTATGCCCCTGTACATCGATACGTTGGGCCACTTTTCCAAATCGGAATTAACCTTTTATTCCGGTGCGGCTTTCGCCATCAACTTTTTAGTGACCGCTGTCGTCTCACCCATTTGGGGAAAGGTGGCTGATAAAAAGGGTCGCAAATTAATGATGATGCGCGCCGCCCTTGGGTTGGCAATTTCCCTCTTTTTGATGGGCTTTGCCCAAAACGTCTTTGAACTACTGGCCTTACGGGCTTTGCAAGGCGCCTTAGGTGGTTTCGTTTCCAATGCCAATGCCCTCATTGCCACCCAGACGCCCAAGGAAAAAGTGGGTCGCTCATTGGGCATTATCGTAACCGGCTTTACCGGTGGCCAGTTAATCGGCCCACTCTTCGGTGGCGCCATGGCTTCAGTCGTTTCTTACCAAACACTCTTCCATATTACTGGTTTAATCCTTCTAATCGTCTTCTTCTTTATTTGGTTCTTGGTCGAGGAACGACCAGTTGCTGCAGGTAAGGAAGAAAATCCTGTCGCCAAGGTGACTTGGAAGACACTGCCAAAGAAATCACTGCTAGTCTCACTCTTCTTGACCACCATGTTGATTCAAACCGTCAATATGTCGATTAACCCAATCGTCTCCCTTTTCGTCCGCGAAGTCTTGCACAACCACGGCAGTGTAACCTTTATCGCTGGGATTGTGGCCGCCATGCCTGGTTTGGCCACAGTGATTTTTGCCCCAGTCTTTGGTCGCCTGGGTGATAAAATCGGTACCAAGTACCTGATTCAAGCTGGATTCGTGATGGCCGTCTTTGCCTTTGTTCCAACGGCTTTCGTTACTTCCGTCATCGCATTAATTCTCTTACGTTTTGCGGTTGGAATTTCGGATTCGACGATGTTACCGGCCATTCAAACCTTGCTAACCAAGAACTCACCGGCTGGCATGGTTTCCCGGGTTTTCTCCTATAATCAATCCTTCCAAGCGGTTGGATCCGTCATGGGCCCCATGTTAGGAGCTGCTATCGCCAATGTCTTTGATTATCGCGCCATCTTTATTGTTTCAGCCGGCATCATCGCAATTAACGGCTTGCTCTTCTTCTTTAACGTCAATAGTAAATACGACTTAAATTAAATTTTTCAACCAGCAAAAAAGGCTGCCGAATCGATTTTGATTCAGCAGCCTTTTTATGAGGCTTCATTTTATTCTTGAAAATCAGCTGGGATAACCATCGTCTCACTAGTAAACCGGCCCATCGGCTGATAGTCGTGACGGTTCTTAAAGGCTAACGGTGCCGTTTTGATTAACACGACCTTCTGATTTTGTTCGGTCAAAAAGATTTGACCAAGGCCGACAACCTTGCCCTTTGTGTGTTTACCAATTCGCCAGGGATGCAGCTTTTGGCCGTCCTTGACCTGATAGTCGCCGGACTTCCCTTCACTGACCATTACCCCGTATAAAATCTCAGTTGGATACTGGTTACTCTTGCCCATCGTTCTTCTCGCTTTCATACGGTACTATCTTGGCCCCCATTTCAAAGCGGGTCAAATCAATGGCTTTATCGGGGTGCAAGTGTAAGTCGAAGTCTGTATTTTTCGCTACCATCGCTAATTTAGCCGTTTCGTGCTGACCTTTAATAGCGGCTAGGTATTGGCGGTCAGCCTCATTTAGCTGACCAACCCAAGCTCGCACAATCATCCGGCCCAACGGAATGTCCAAAACCTTGGTTAGGTAAGCAATATGTCCGTATGGCATTGGTCGCAGCCAAGTATCCACGCGTAAATCAGGCAAAGGAATCTTGCTGATCCAGGCGTCCAAATCGACACGCCAGATAATTTGATACAGACCTGGACTGGCCAACGTCAAATCATCCAAAAGAGCTGGGTCAATTGCTTGGTCGAGAATCCGAACTTCACCAGGGCGGTGCTGGGTGACGACCAGCGGGTGCTTCTCTTCGCCATCATAGAAGAAGTTCAAGCTAAACTCCGATTGATGTTTTTCGGGTCCGCTCGGATGGTGCTTCTCTTTTGGGAAGACAATCACGTGTTGACCCATTTCCTGCAACGCTTCAATCAATTTCTTACGATTGCCCGGAACCAAAATAGCATGCGGTTGTTCCTTATCGACCACCGACATCACATCCGAAACTTCAAGGGGTTCCAAATACTGTTTATCTGACAGATGTGGCAATAGAGTCGGATCCGCCGCATTGTTGTTCATAATAATCGTTTGATAATCAAGTCGATGTAACTCAGATAGCGTCACGCTCGTCATATAACCAGATGAAGCCCCATCCCCCATGCGAAAGGCTCCTGGGCCAATAATCAAAACGGACTGGGCGCAAATTGGTTCAGACTCATTTTCTTCTTCAAAGGTTGCAAAGAATTGTCGAGCATGCTCAGGAAATTCACCAGCCGACGGCTCTAAGGCCTTATAGGTCGGTTGGATATTATTCTGCCGAGCTAAGGTACGAATTGCTTGGAAATCAGTTTGCCAAAAACGGGCAATCAGACCATCCGAAAGACCAAACTTCTTCGCCCGTCGCAGTGCATCTGCATCAATGTTATCCCGGTCAACCGACCGTTCAATTTCAATTAGCCGATTCAATTGATAAAAGTAAAATTCATCAATATTCGTTAATTCAGCTAATTCATCGACTTCATAACCACGGCGCAAAGCTTCAATTAAGATCAACACTCGGTTATCTTGCGGATGAATCAACTGTTGAATCAGCTCGTCATCTGAAACATCAGCCATATACTTGGGTGAAAACGACCGGTTATTGAAGTGAGCCGAACGAATGGCCTTTTCCATGGCTTCCACAAACGTTCGACCAAATCCCAAAGCCGACCCAACTGATTTTTGCACGGAATTCAACTGGCGATTAACTTTAATACCCATGGCTTCCAAGTCGCCGAAAGAGAAAACGGGCAACTTGACGACAATGTGGTCCATCACCGGTTCCATAATCGCCGTTTTTGCATGAAAGGCATTTGGCAAGTAAACCTCGGTAATTTTCTTACCCATGGCTAACTGCGCAGCCACCAACATTACTGGATACCCAGTCATCACGGCCATTCGGTTAGCCAAGTGGTCAAGGTATGGTGAAACCTTAATCACGTAAATTTCACCCGTCTTTTCATCAAAGGCAAATTGAACGTGTAAAACACCACGGAGGCCAATCAAATCAGCAATCGCAAAGGCCTGAATTCGCATCTGCTGCAAAATCTGATCGGAAACAGTCAAAACCGGCGCTACAGACAGTGAGTCGGCCGTATGAATGCCAATTGGATCCATATCTTCTGAGGCCCCGACCTGCAGGCAGTTGCCATCACGGTCACGAACAACCAAAACAGAGACTTCCTTCAAGCCATTAATCGCCTTGGCAATCAACGCCTCGTTGGTTAATGATTGGCCCATGACCCGATTAACAACGTGGTCAAAGTCATCCAAGCGATCAACAATTTGTCTCGTCGTTCCCTGAACTGGGTTGTGAGCCCGAATGACCAAAGGCAATTCCAAATCGCGCAACATTTCGTTCGCTTCTTCTTGATTTTGCACCACGGCCGAGGCGGTGACACTCAGGCCAATCTCCTCAATTCGGTCAAAGAGTAAAGTCCCATCATTAACCTCGTGCAGCTCACTAGCCGATAAACCAAGTGTTTGTGGCAAAACACCATCCGCATCACGCCACTCCGAAATAACCTGATCCCATAAACGCAACGCCCGCACGTCACCAAAAAGCGGCATCACGCCGTCAATTTTTTGAGACTTAATAATTTTTTTAACGTTTTGGACAGTTAAAGTCCGCAAAAATCCAGTGGCCGCTGGTGATTCTAGGGCCAGTGAATAGGGATTATCATCCAAAACTGTCACTGTATAACCAAGGCCATTTAAAATTGGCAAAACTTGGTAAATTGCGGCATCACTTTCGCCTTGGAGGCCAAAGTCTGTTTCGCCACCACCGATAAAGAGTACTTTTTTAACCGGCGTTTCAACTATTTTTTTGTACATAATCTGCTACCGTTTCAAAAAAGTCCGCAAAGATTCCGTTTGCTTCAAGAGGACCAGGAGCCCCATCCGGAAAGAATTGCACCGAAAAGGCTGGGTTGTCCCGCAAACGAATTCCCTGTATTGATCCATCAACCAAGTCGCGGTGGGTTACAAAGAGTTTTTTGCCATCTAGTGAATCCTCATCAATCACATAGCCACGCCCCTGACGGGCATAAAAAAGCTGTTGTGAAATGATTTCTTGGATTGGATGGTTCATACCATGGTACTCAGCCGGCAGGGCTTGAATTTCAGCCCCATTGGCCAATGCCAATAGCTCGTGCCCAAGTCCCAAGCCTAACAATGGCATCTTCGTCTGCAACACCCGAATCAAGGTCAAAACCGAATCGGGCAAGTCCTCAGGGTTGCCGGGACCAGTCGATAAAATAATGCCATCGGGGTCCAGGGTCAACACCTCATCCACCGTTGTTGTGTACGGCAGAACCGTCACATTGGCATCATAGTCACCAAGGACTCGAAGGATTCCGTGCTTCAAACCAAAATCAATCACGATAATATGAAAACCGTGATCGGGGTTGGCATAGGCCTTTGGAGTAGCCGTGTTTTGAACCTGTTTATTCGTCAACACGGTGGCCACCAGCTGATCAACTGCGTGATCATCGACAACATCAACGATTGTCGCCTTTTGAGGACCCGTTTCGCGAAGGTGGCGAATTAACTTGCGCGTATCCACCTCGTATAGACCCGGAATATTATGATGCTGCAAAAAGCGGTCCAGGTTCATCCGCCGCTGTCGGTTAGTGGAAACTTCCGCTAAATCGTGAACAACCACACCACGAATTTTTGGTGTAGTCGACTCATAGGCCTCCGCATGGATGCCATCGGCGCCAACAACAGGCATCGCAAAGACAATCATCTGCCCATCATAAATTGGATTTGTAATTGTTTCTTGATAGCCGGATGTAGCGGTATCAAAAATAATCTCGCCAAAAGTCGTCGCTGGTGCGCCGAAGCCTTGGCCAGAAAAAACCGTGCCATCCTCTAAAATTAGGTGCCGTTCCATACTTTTTTCTCTCATTATCTACTATTTTCGGAAAAATCAGGTTCTCTCCAGTCCTAATTTTTCCAGGGTAAGACGGATTAACTTGTCCTAATGGACAATTTCAACCGAGTCTTCCCCGTCAAATTCCTTGACCTTGACCTTAATTTTTTCATTTTGAGCCGTTGGAATGTTCTTTCCAACAAAATCTGCTCGAATTGGTAATTCACGGTGACCACGATCAACCAAAACGGCCAAAGCAATTGCCTGAGGCCGACCAATTTGAATCAAAGCATCCAAGGCGGCCCGGGTCGTCCGACCGGTAAACAACACGTCATCAACCAGGACAATGTTTTGGTTGGCAATGTTGAGCTTTTCAGCTGGTTCCAAGCCCAAATCATCACCGCTGTCCAGATGGTCGTCACGGTAATTGGTTACATCAATAGCCATCACAGGAATTTGAACCTGTTCGAGTTGTTCCAAACGGTCAGCGATCCGGTGGGCCAAGTACTCGCCACGAGTCTTAATCCCCACCAAAATCAGGTTTTGACCACCCTTATTCCGTTCCAAAATTTCGTAAGTAATTCGAGTCAATGCTCGTTGCATCGAATCTTGGTCTAACACTACTTTATTTGCCATGTTTCGTCCTTTCTGTCGGGCCAGTTGACACGATTAACTGATTTTTCACCGATTATGAACCTTGGTTTTCACGTAGTTCCCGCAATACCTGTTCAAACAGAGGCGGTAATGCTGAATCAAACCGGAGTTCTTCTTGTGTCTGTGGTTGGGTCAGCACAAGCGTTTTTGCATGAAGAAGCTGACCTGGTAATTTAATATTAAAAATTTTGTCTTGGTGACCATAAACGCTATCACCAACGACCGGGTGACCGATATAAGCCAAATGCACCCGAATTTGATGGGTCCGACCGGTTTCTAGTGCTAATTCCAGTAGCGTGTAACCGGCAAAACGCTCAACCACCTTAAAATGAGTCACGGCCTCACGACCATCCCCAACCACCGCTTGCTTCTTGCGGTCCTTAGGGTGACGACCAATTGGTGCGTCAATAGTTCCCTCATTTTCTTCAAAATTGCCCTTCACCAAAGCATAGTAGATTCTCTGGGTTTTATGCGCCTTTAACTCAGCGGCTAAGGCATGATGAGCGTGATCATTTTTCGCCACCATCAACAAACCAGAAGTATCCCGGTCAATGCGGTGGACAATTCCAGGACGGAATTCGCCGTTAATCGTTGACAGAGGAGCATGATAAAGCAAAGCGTTAACTAATGTGCCACCTGAATGACCGGGTGCGGGATGAACAACCATCCCCTGAGGCTTATTCACAACCAGTAGGTCATCATCTTCGTACACAATATCTAGAGGAATATTTTCCGCTTCGAGTGCCGTTTCCTTGACTTCGGGTGGGTTAATACTAACAACATCACCCTGTTTGACCACATAAGACCGTTTCACTGCTTGATCATTGACTAACACGAGTCCTTCTTTAATCCAGTTAGCCAGTGTTGACCGCGAATAGGGTAATTTTGCCTGTCCTAGAACGGCATCTAACCGTCCCTGTTCTTGGTCAATTGTCATTGTGACCGGTGTTGTTTCAGCCATCTAGGCCATTCCTTTCAGCGCTTGCGCCATTTTCTTTGAAAGGTGGTAGGCCCGTGGCCGACCGCCAATCACAACAATAAGTGCCTTTTGGTCAAAAAACCAATTAACCGCTGAGTCATTCAAGTCAATGACTCGCTGTTTCATCAGCCAGGCACTTTTAATCGTCAAAGTTTGATTTTCAAGCATCATTTTTCGTCCCAAAAAAGTCCACAGACCAATCAAGACCATGATAATGGTATAGGTCGCCCACCACCAATTAATATTATAGAAAAGCTCACTAGCCCAAATAGGACTAATGATTAAGACGGATAGCCACATAATCCAAGCAATATTGGACCAGTCCGCTTTTGGTTGGTAAAAACCGCGAATTACACGCATGAAACGTTCTCCTTGTTCCGTATCTAAACATCTATTATTTTACCATTTACTGATGCATTCTGGTATTGTTAGAACTGAAGAAAAGTCCAAGAAAGGGAAAAATGTGATTCGTTTAGCAATCGATGCGGCCTATCAAAAAGATAGCCACCATGCCAGCGCCGGTCTTGTTCTCGTTCAAGACGGTCAGCAGTACCAAAAAAAGGTTCGCTTAGCAGGCTGTGAGGATAACCACAAAGCTGAATTTTTAGCTTTACTTTGGGCGATTAAATCAGAATTAGCAATTCTAAAAACCAGCCAACTCGTCGAGATTATCTCGGATTCGAAAATTTTAGTCAGCTCCATGCAAAAAGGCTATGCCAAGCACTACCAAAAGGAAGTTGATTTAATTTTAGCCCTCTTACCTAATCCTGATTTAACCTTTTACACTTGGGTATCCGATCGAAAAAATCAGGGTCCCCACCATCTAGCCATGCAGGCCCTACAAGATTAGGGACACTATTAGTTTAAAAAAGTGAATTTAAGCCAAGATTATAGCTTAGAAAAAACCCCCCCCCCC
>NZ_DF968078.1:157723-168561 GCF_001047135.2 Fructobacillus tropaeoli
TCTGCTTCGAGCATATCAACTGAACCACGCTTTTCAAAACCATTATTGGCAATCACCTTTTGCATGGGCATGTTCCCTGGATGGGTATCGATTCGAAAATCGCGTGCACCCCGTGAATAGAAAAATGAAATTAACGCCGTAAAGAAACGTGGCGTTAGCCGCTGGCCGCGGAACTTGTCCGACATCGCTACCCGATGGAGTGAGGCATAGTCATGTGGGTGACCACTATCAGCCCAACTACCATCTTTGATGTCCGTGTAGAGTGGGTCCTCCCCTTCAAAGGCAGCAGCGTATCCCGCCACCTCGTCACCAACAACTAAGACAAAACCCTGTTGCGCATCCAAATCAGCTTGGACGGTCGCTTCGTTTGGGTAATCGGATTGCCACTGGTCAATCCCCTGCTCCTTTAAATAACCTTTGGCGGTCTGCAAAATCGCAACGATTTCAGAGACATCACGAGCCTGTGCTCGTCGCATAAATACTGCTGGCATATGCGTAATATCGCGCACTAATATCAGTACGCTACTCCTTTCCAAATGTCATCAGGCACCAATTATAGCACAACGAATTTGGAAATAAAGTCTCTAAAAACACATTTTTTAGGAATTTTTGCATGAACATTTCCAAACAAAAAAGCTCGATTAATCTGTGACTAATCGAGCTTTTCTGCCAGGCTGTTAAAGAGGTTTTTTTATTCAAAAACAACAACCTCAACTTAACTTCGTGATTTTTTTAATTTTATTAAGAACAGTTAAAATCAATCAATATCGTCATACTTTTTCTTAATCAAACCCAGTCCTGTTAGAACAATTAACCAAGTGGTCAAGATGGTTGCTTTCACTGATGTTTGATTCTTTGTATGACCATAATCCGTCTTTGGCAGAGCGCTAATTAAATTGTCACCATTTTGATGGTGCTGACCAGTGCCATTTTGATTAATCGTTGTCTCCTGCTTTTGCTGAATTTGACTATCCTTTGCTGTTGCAGAACTATTTTCCGACAAATGGGTTAACAACTCTTGTGCTCCTACATTTGACTTCGTTATTTCAGCTTGCCAGACAACAGGTTGCGCCAGCTTGTTATCACTAATTTTCACTGGTGTGGCCACTTGCTTGTCATCGACGTTCGATGCTGAGGTCTGATTGGCTGGTACTGCCGTTTTCTTTTTATCTATCTTTGATTCAGCAGATGGGGCAACTAGTACCGCTGCTTCCTTCTTATCTATGTTGGATTCAATAGATGGAGTAACAGGTACCGCTGTTTCTTTCTTATCCGCCTTCGGTTCAACAGATGGAGCAACTGGTGTTACTGCTTTCTCCTTATCTGTATTTAATTGCGTAGATGAATTGGCTGGCACGGCTGTTTTCTCTTCCACCTCTGAATTAGTAGATGGTTGAACACCAGACCTAGTATCTGAATCAACTGGCAAAGCAGCTGAATTGGTTGGACTAACAATTGGTTCAGCAATTGTTTCGGTTGTCTTCAACGCCGCCTTGACATCCCCATCAAGGCTTCGCAGAGTTTTTGCATGACTAATTGCCTGGTGAGCTTGTTCAAGCGCCTCTTACAAACGAGCAATAGCCTTTTCATAAGCCTGTTTGTCGGCGTTGCTTACGGCCTCTATCGCTGTCCGCTTCTTTTCACCGGCTTGGTCTATCTGTTGATTAGCTGTCTGAATTTCAGCATGGCTAGGCTGAGCTTGGTTAGCGACCGGTACCGTTAGAGTATTAATGGTCTTCAAGAATTTTGTTAATTGATCCGTTAAGTCTTGACCAGTCTTTGCTTCAGAAACTGCTTGGTGCGCTTGGGACATTGCACCTCGTAATTGATTAATGGTAGCCTGATATGCTAATACATCAGGATTTAGTACTCGATCGATTTCTGCCTGCTTTTTAGCACCTGCCCAGTCAATCTGTTGCTTGGCCGCCTGAATAATCGCTTGGTTAGGCTGTTCTTGGTTTGCTTTTGGCACCGTGAGAGCATTAATCGTCTTCACAAATTTTGTTAATTGCTCTGTTAAATCTTGACCAGTTTTTGCTTGGTCAACTGCTTGGTGCGCCTGGTCCATTGCTTCTCGTAATTGATTAATAGTCGCTTGATAGATTGACAAATCAGAATTTGGTACCTGATCAATTTCCGCTTGTTTCTTAGCACCAGCCCAGTCGATTGCCCGATGCGCTTGGGTCCGTTCTTCGCGCTTAGGCGTCAAAGTACTTGGTGCTGGAACCATGGCAAAATCATCCAAAGTCTCTTCTTGAACCTGGTCAACATCGGCATTCGTATTGGCATCATTAATCCGTTTATTTGCAGCTGCCATTAACTGATCAATCCGTTCCACTTGTTGGTGGAGGCTAACTGGGTCAACATTTTCAATCGCATTAAACCGTTGCTTCAGTTCATCCCCTGCGGTTTGAATCACACCCTTGGCACGGTTAGCTTCATCAATATCAACTGGCTGGAAAGAACGCATCATATCTGGATGACAAACCGCTTCGATGGCATCTATTGCTTCTTGTTCAATGGCTAATAAGCTGGCATTCACTCTGGCTTCGTCAAGTTTTTGATTGGCCCGCTGAACGATCTGATCAATAGCGGTTTCTTGCTTTGCTAGTGATTCAGTATCAACCCCTGGTTCTTTTTCGAAAATTTTCTTTTGCTCAATCGCCTTTTGTTGAACTTCCCCCTTGGCTTTTTGCCGATCTGCATCAGTCGGTTGTCGGAAAATCCATTGAATTTGCGGTGATTGAACCGCCTGAATGGCTTCCTTAATTTTAATAACCGCAGTCTTTAATTGGCCATGGTTCTTGGTCAAACTAATCGTTGACGACTTTATTCACAGCTTGCTGCTGTGCTAGTTCATCAGGATCAACTCCGGTAATTTTTCCAAAGTCTTGACTTCGATTTTGACCTGCTGATATCGCATCTTGGATAGCGGTTTGCATTTCTTCTTTGTTAACCGCCTGATCCTGCCAATTTTGCTTTGGCTGTGTAACTTGGTTAATATCTTGCAAGCCCTTATTGACAAGCTCATGCATATCGTGAACAGTTTCTGCCTGACCAATCAAAGCAGAATAGTGCTTCACCACACCTGTTAACAGTGTCTGCTGTTCCAACAGACTTGCTTGATTGACATCATCGAGGGCTTCAAAACGTGTTGACTTTTCTTTAGCAGCCATCATTAACGTCTGCTGACCATCTGCCTTCTGGTCAACTGTTGCTTGGCGATATTCGGGTGCTAAGCTTGGCTTCGCCACTGTCTGTATATCAGCTAAGCTTTGCTTAACTACTGAATCAAGTTCATGGTGAACCGTTGCCTTTTCAATCGAATGATGGCCGGTTTGCAAGATATATGCCAGCTGGACCAACTGATTTTCCAAGTTTTGCTGATCAACATGGTCAATGACCAAGAAAGTAGTCTTCTTTGCCTGGCCAGCAGCGCTAAGCCGTTGTGCTGCTTTCGCTTTTTCTTGGTCAGTAACTGCTTGATAAGCAAAAATCAGAACCGGATCAGCCACTAAGTCAATCTTTGTCACTGCCTGCTTTTGGGCAGCAGTTAAATCTTGATTCAACTTTGCTTGAGCCAGTGCCTCCTTAGCTTGTTTCAGAATTTGATCAATTTGTTGTTGTTGCTGTTTGAGGCTCTCCAAGTCAACATGAGTAATCTTAGAAAATCGCTCTTGCTTAGCATGAGCATACTGGGTCAACATCTTTTCGATGCCAGTTTTATCAGCTGGAGTCACTGGTCGATAAGCCAACTGTACTTCTGGGTCAGTCACTTGGTTCAAGCCACTTAGCCCTGCTTGCAAAGCAGTTTGCAACTGTCCTTGGTTTTCAGCAGCTTAAAGAATCCCGATTGCTGTCTTTCGAGCGGTCTTCAGGGCAGCTACTTGCGCCTTTAAACTTTGATCATCCACATGTTTAATGTCTGAAAAATGCTCTTGCTTTTTCAAAAAGGTCTGGTTAAGAATTTCCAGCGCATGGTTGCGGTCATCCTCGGTAACTGAACGGAATTGTGTTTGAACGACCGGTTCGACAACATCCTGAATGCCCTGCAAGCCTGCTGCTAATGCCTTGTTCAAGTCCTGCTTTGTTTTGGCCTTGGCAACTAAATCGTGTGCCTGTGCCAACGCTTGATCAACGACCTGTTTTTGTTGGTTGAGGCTCTCTGGGTCAGCATGAGTAACTGCATCAAATTGGCCTTTTTTCAGATTGGCCTGCCGGGCCAATAGATCATCGACAGCTGCTTTTTCATCCTGACTGACCAGCCGGAAAAGAGGGAGTATGCTTGGCTGACTAATACTAGTTACCGCCTGCTCAGCCTGTGCGACAGATTTGTTCAAATCTCCCTTAGTTGCCGTTCGGTCAATGGCTTCTTGTCCCTGCGCCAGAACTTGGTTCAATAACTGTAATTGCTGAGCCAAACTATCCTGATCCACATGACTGATTTGCCGGAAAGATTCCTGGCGCTGTGCCACAACCTGACTAAGATAATCCTTAGCCATTTTTTATCAGCTATCGTTGCTGGCCTCAGTTCTTCCAAAACAACAGGTGCTGCAATTTGACGAACCGCTGTCAGTCCCTGTTGGCAAGCAGTTACTAGCTCCCCATTCGTTTGTGCCTGGTCAACAGCCTGACTTGCAGTATCTGCTGCTTGGTCAACTAAAAGCTGTTGTTTGGCCAAGCTTTCAGGATCAACTCCTACCAAAGACGCAAACTTTTGTTTTTGAGCCTCACCGGCTGTCTTCAACTGCTCCTTGGCATCTACTTGATTGCTCGCTTCGACTTGACGATAACCAATTTCCTTGATTGGATCAGCGACCTGGTCAACTTGCGTTCAAGCATCCGCTAAACTTTGGCGAAGGTCTTTCTTGGTTTTGGCAGCCAATAGCAGCTGCTAGCCATTCACTTGGTTTTTTCAATCAAACCTGACTGTAAGGACAGACTAACCGAATCAACATGATCAATGGCGGCAAAAGTGGCTCTTTTATCATCTGCTGCTTGATTCAAGGCCGCAAGCGCCTGATTTTGATCAGCCTTGGTGGTTGGTTGGTACTCCACTTCCAGTGCTGGTCCGGCAATTTTAGCAATCGAATCAAAACCAGCTTGAACAGCCCGCTTTAATTCACCTTGAACTGCTGCTTGAGCAACATCCTGCTGTGCCTGTGTAATCGCTTGCTGCACCGCTTTAACTTGCTGCTGGACGCTCTTTTTCTCGCCCTGTTCGACAGCAAGAATGGCTTGCTTTTTGGCCTCACCAGCATGGTTAATTGCCTGCCGTGCTAAGTAACGGTCCATATCGGTTACCGGCTGATAATCCTTTTGAATTGAAGGTTCTTCGATTCGTTGAATGCAATCAAGGTTGTCGGCTACAGCTTTTCGAAAGGCACCAGCAACTTTTGCTTTTTGCAATGCCTGTAATCCAGTTGCTAAAACTGAATCAACAACTAATTGCTGAGCCCGTAAACTATCTTGATCAACATGACTAATAGCTGCAAAATCAGCCTTTTTTGCCTCACCGGCATTTCGCAAGGTCTGTTCACCCAGGTGGCGTTCCTCTGCCGTGACCGGTTGGTATTCGCTTAAAATTTTTGGCGCTGCAACCAAATTAATAGCCTGTACTCCCTTGTCGTAGGCTACCTGAATGTCTTTTTGAATCATCGATTGATTCAGTTCGATCGTCGTGGATTTTTTAATCAAGTCTAAAAGTTGGAGTTGCTTCGACAAACTAATTGGATCAACGTGCAAGATTGCTGCAAACTGCTTGCGCTTGGCCGAAAGAATATTTACAAGTTTGCCATAGGCCACACCAACATCGTAAGCGGTCGCCTCTTGGTAAGCAAATTCCACCTCAGGCTTCGCTACCGCCCTAATCTGAATTAGTGCCTGGTCGCTGACCTTGGCGAGTTCTCCCCTCGTCTTTGCTTGGTTAATTGCTTGTGTTCCAGCTTTGAGGGCTTTTTCTAAAATTGACAGTTGCTGCGCCAAGCTCTGTTGGTCAGCGTGTGCAACATTTTGGAAAAGGTCACGTTGGTCTTGGGCAGCTTGTTCTAAGAACCTAATCGACAAGGCCTTATCATCTGCCGTTGGTTCCTTCAATATTTCTTGAATCGTTGGATTTTCAACAGCACGAATAGCTTGGGACGTCTTTTGGAAGCTTTGCTCAAATTCACGGTTCGTTTCCGCTCGATTTAATTTCTCAATACCATTAGAAATTATCAGATTCAATTTAGCTTGCTGATTAGCCAAACTCATTGGATCGACACCAATAATTTGATTGAAGGAATCACTTTTTTCTTGCCCTATTTGTTGCAAAATCGCCACTGCACGGTCAATATCATGTTGACTAACCGGCTGATAAGCAACCATCTTAGTTGGATTAGCAACCGCATTGATATCTTTAACCGCCTTTGCCGTGATACCGTTTAAGTCGCCGTTGGTTTTGGCCTGTTGAAGAGCCGTAGTTGCTTTTTGAACTAACTGATTTACAAGGTCTTCTTGCTGGTTGAGACTATCGGATTCAACATGTGCCACTTTCTTAAATTGCTACTTTTTTTGTAGTCCGGCAGCCACTACTTGATCCATCGCTTGTTTACGATCAGCTGCCGAAACCGGTTGAAATTCTTTGATTAACTGTGGTTCGGCAACGCCATCGATTGCTACTAGTGCCTGTTCTAATGCCACTTTCAGTTCTTGCTTCGTTTTGGCATCGTGAATAGCCGTTAATCCTTGATTAACCGCTTCGGTTACCAATTTTTCTTGACTCAACAGGCTTGCTGGTTCTGTATGGTCAATTTCTTCAAAACGCTTTTTAGTCGACCGTCCCCTTTCTTCAAGGGCAACCACCGCAACCTTCACTTCAGCGAGACTGACTGGTTGATAATCAATTTGTAAATCAGGATTGGCTACGTCATTGATGGCATGTAAGCCATCCGCCAATGTCCGAGCCAGTTCAACCGTCGTCTTAGCTTGACCAACTCGTTTCTGGTAAAAGGCGACTTCATGGTCCACCACTTTTTCTTGTTTGTGAAACTTTGTTGGTCGACATGGACAATTTTAGCAAAGTCTTGTTTCTTTTCTTGCCCAGCTTGTGCTAAAGCCACCTTGGCCTCCTCCTTACCGGCCTTGCCCAAAAAGATTGCTCGCAGCGCATCGATAATCCGATCCAAGACACGACGAGCTGATTCAACATCTGGCACCATATTACCTAACCGATCCAAGCCGAGTGTGGCATTAAAGTTCATTTCAGCCGCAAAACGATCACCGTCTAAATTGAGTGTTTTGACAAATTCGTTTGGATCGACACCTCGTGGAACTGCGACACGCAGGTAAACACCATATTGACCACTGTCATAGTTGCTTGCTAACTTATCATCAATCATGCCCATGCTCAGTACATTCGCAACAGAACTAATGGTTGCCTGTAACATCTTATAATAACGTTCAGGATTTAAAACCGAATCGTTTGATGGATAAACATTTGCCGTTAACGGTACTCCACCACCCAATACAAGGGTGTTTTGAATTGGGAAATAACTCGTTTTTGTCGTTTTCTGATTTTCACCAAGAATTTCTTTGACATGCTCCGTTATTTTTCAGTAAATGATTCATCAGCCATTAAGCGTATTTCGGAAACACTGGAATAATCATTTTTAATGCCGGTCAAGCCGAGTAACGACTTATCTGGTTCACCAAAAATCATCTGTCCAGCTTGGGCGATATGACGCTGATCACTATCTAATACAGCATCCCCACCACCGTTTAAATTCGGTTCGCTTGTTTTTAAGGCAGTGACTAATTTTTCATAAGCATTAGTTGTTTGCTCATACAACGAAGGTAATGGCCGTTGTGCTAAATCAGTCTCTCCCGGAGCTTTTTGCTGGTCACCCTTGTCAACTGGCTTTTGATTCTGCTTTGACTGTGAATCTTATTTATCCGGTTCTTTTTGCTTATCTGCACTGTCCTTTGGATTTTCTGGTACGACCACAACCGTTCCTGGTCCCTGGTGGCGGCGCTCAGGGCGTGGATTATCAACAGTGAAATCGTCATCTGCCTCATTTTCCCTCTTGTCGTTATCCTCGGTGTCGACATCAACACCAAAATCAGCCTGGTCCAAGTTCACCCTGGCAGCCAATTGGCCGTCATTTTGCTCTTGGCCGTTATTAGCTTGAACATTTTCTGTCTTATGAACTTGCGCAGCATGACCACTAATCTGTTGGTCGCCATCCACTAAAGTCAAACCACTTGAAACTAAGACGCTCGATGCCACCAGCCAAGCGCGGCGTGATTGGTAAATCGTATACTTTTTCCTGATATTTGTATCCATTATTTTTACATTCCTTTACTTTGTTTTCGTTTGTTGCAATTTGATTATAAAGGCTGCTTTATAAAAATACAAATTTGAAAAGAAAACGGTTTCTTTTACTATTTTAAAACCAACATTTTTGAAACAATAGCGCTTTCAATCTTCTTCAAGAAAAGAGCACTATCATTTTTTAATTTTTATTAATTTTAAGAAAATAAATTGAAAAATAAACACAAAAAAAAGATTGTCAAATGACAATCTTTTTTGCTGATTTTTTATTCTGATTTGGAATATTTTATTTTTTTTCGGTTTTTTTAGCCCAAAACTGGAAATAATCGACCCGCAACTGCCCGTTAAACAGTTTGCGCTTTTTCGTCGCTTTTTGACCAAAAACTTTTTCAAATGATAGGTCAGAAGTTAGGATATATTTCGACCAGTAAGGCAGTCGACTATAAACCGCTCCCATCTGTTTATAAAGCCCTTCGGCTTCTTCAAGTTCACCGAGTCGTTGACCATAGGGTGGGTTCGCCACTAAGACGCCACGTTCTTCTTCTGGTTGCCAATCACCTGCGGCCAAAGCCTCAAAGGTAATGTCTTGAGACAAACCCGCATGCTTAGCGTTTTCTTGGGCAATTTTCACCATTTTCGGATCAATATCATAACCACGGATGTTCAACGGCGTGTCGTAATCAGCCTGATCTTCAGCTTCATCACGAATCGTATCTGAAAGGGTGTGATCAAACCAGTCCATCTTTTCAATATCAAAGTCACGGGTCAAACCTGGTGCTAAGTTGCGACCAATCAAAGCAGCTTCA
This sequence comes from Fructobacillus tropaeoli, assembly GCF_001047135.2. Lineage (GTDB taxonomy): Bacteria > Bacillota > Bacilli > Lactobacillales > Lactobacillaceae > Fructobacillus > Fructobacillus tropaeoli. Next base: position 166,841 of record NZ_DF968078.1, read on the forward strand.
ATCGGAATCGTTCCAGAACCACAAGTTGGATCGACAAAAGGTAAGTCTTTTTTCCAATTAGTTAACAGCACCAAGGCCGCCGCAAAGTTTTCCTTCAATGGCGCTGGTCCCTTTTCAGCTCGGTAACCGCGCTTAAAGAGTGATGGCCCGGTTGTATCCAAAGTCAACATGACTTCATCCTTGGTCACCATGACCTCTAATTGTGCAAAAAAGCCGGTTTCTGGTAAGCGAGTTCGAACATGAAAGGCTTCCTGCAAGCGAGAAACAATCGCCTTTTTTGTAATTGACTGAACGTCTGGCACCGAGTGCAAGGCTGATTTTTGTGACCGACCGGCAACAGGAAATTCCGAATCATAATTAAGGTAATCTTCCATCGGCAAAGACTTGATGCCCTCGAAAAGCTCATCAAAAGTGGTGGCATGAAAGGAACCAATCACGATTTTTACTCGGTCGGCTGTCCGGAGCCACAAATTAGCCCGTAAAATATCGGCCTGAGTCCCTTCAAAGAAGACTCGGTAGTTTTCAACCTGAACATCAAAGCCCAGGTCCTTTAATTCTTGGCCTAAGACGGACTCCAAGCCCGCCGCAACTGTTGCCATTAAACGATATTTCTTTTCCATCATTTTCCTTTTATAATATAAATACTATGATACTCAGTGAATTCTTTGCCCTGACAACTTACCTACCAAATCAAACCGAAGTGTTTGGCCAAGTCAAAGACGACCGCGACCAAATCAGGCCCTTGGCCCAATTACGCTTTTTCAACCAACAAAGCGAAATCGCCTTTGTCGCTGGGAAAAAGCCATTGACACTTGGCCAACTGCAAACGCGACTCAGCCAGGTCAGCCCAAAAACGAAACTGGCTTGCCTGGTCGACCAGACTGGCCCCAAGCCACTATTAGGTTTTCACCAGGATAACCTCGGTCGCTTAATTTTACAATAAAATCAACCGATTCTCAGCCTTTGACTACATTTTCAATATTTTTAGAGGTCATCTAACTTAAAGGTTGGCACAATTGGCTGATTTTTTTCGGGTTGTTGTTGATCCTGACCATTGGCCGGCCTTGCTTGATAAACGACACCACGGCGCTTTTCTTTGGCGATTTGAACCGCCTGGGGTGAGGTCAAATTATCACGTTGCCAGTTCACCAGGATAGCCTCAATGTAACGCAGACTCCGAGCATTATTGGCGACTGCTTCTTGAATCGCCAAGACCATCATGTTTGGATCAAAGTGGTCTTGGTCAAACCACTGAGCCACCGTTTGCATTTCCAGCGGTGATAGGTTGCGACCGAACTCGCCTTGTAAAATCCGGACAACTTCTTGACGGCTTTTTTCACCAGCCGAAACAACGTTATTGGCTGGCCTCAGACCCTGGCCGTGTAGCAAGCGGTCGTAAAGTGGCAAGAAATCATAAATTTCACCCTGACGGCCTTGACCGGCAACCTTCATTAACCCTCGATCAACCATCGACATCAGTCGGCTCACAACCGTTTTTTCCGTGACCTTCATTATCCGAGCAACGGCTTTCGGGTCGGCTTGGTCGCCCTGGTCTTGGAGGCGTTTAACCTGCAAGAAAAGGACCAAATCATCATTGTCAAAACCCAAATCCTGGTAATGTACCAGTAAAGCGTTTTCTAGGCTAGTACTGCCGGCCTGCAAGAAGGCCTGTAATTTATCGTCCATCAAACCCTCCTTATCAATCGTTACAAAAGCGCCCA
>NZ_DF968078.1:168665-240875 GCF_001047135.2 Fructobacillus tropaeoli
GCGTCATCCGTGGGAATGGAATAGCTTCGCGAATATGTTCTTCGCCAGTAACGAAAGTCACCATTCGTTCCAAACCAAGGCCAAAGCCTGAGTGTGGCACGGAACCATACTTACGCAAGTCCAAGTACCAACCGTACTCGTCCATGTCCAAACCTTCTTTTTCAATCTGAGCCTTCAAATAGTCGTAATCCGTATCACGTTCGGATCCACCAATAATTTCACCGTAGCCTTCTGGTGCCAACAAATCAGCGGAAATAACGACGTCATCACGGTCTGGATGGCGCTTCATGTAGAAGGCCTTGATTGCCTTCGGGAAGTTAACAATAAAGACAGGCTTATGGAAATGGTTGGCCAAGAAAGTTTCTTCAGGTGAACCAAAGTCAACACCCCATTCCACGTCAAAATCGTTTTCTTGCAACAACTTGATGGCATCATCATAAGAAATGCGTGGGAATGGTAACTGCGTATAAGAGCGCAACAAATCCTTGTCACGGTTTAACAAGTCCAATTCCTGGTCATTTCTTTCCAAAACCTTTTCAATCAAGAAAGCAACATAGCGTTCCTGCAATTCCAAGGATTCTTCCTGGTGCATAAAGGCCATTTCAGGTTCAATCATCCAGAATTCTGTTAAGTGACGACGTGTCTTTGACTTTTCAGCACGAAAGGCCGGTCCAAAAGTAAAGACCCTTGAGAAGGCCATGGCACCTGCTTCGGCGTACAACTGTCCCGTTTGTGACAAATAAGCTGATTGACCAAAGTAATCGGTCTCAAACAAGTCGGTTGTTCCTTCGGGGGCAGAACCAGTCAACAAGGGGGCATCCAACTTGATGAAACCTTCCTGGTTGAAGAATTCGTAAGTTGCTGCAATCAAGGTGTTGCGAATCTTCAATGTGGCAAATGGCTTGATGTGACGCAAGTAGAGGTGGCGCTCATCAAACAAAAATTCCGTACCGTGTTCCTTGGGCGTGATTGGGTAATCGTGGCTTTCACCAATGACTTCTAATCCGGTAATGCTGATTTCGTAGCCAAATGATGACCGATCATCTGCATGAATTTCGCCGGTCACATACAATGATGTTTCCTGCTTCAAATCCTTGGCTAAATTAAACAATTCCTCTGAAACGTCAGCCTTGGCGACCACGCCCTGGAAAAAAGCAGTTCCGTCACGCAATTGCAAGAAGGCCATCTTTCCGGACCCACGCTTTTGCCGTAACCAGGCACCAATTTTTACCGTTTGGCCGACGTACTTTGGTGCATCGACAATTTGGATTGTTGGAATCGTTGTTTCACTCATAAATTATTCGGGCTAACGCCCTACTCCTCACATTTTACTTATTAACTTTATTATGATAAAAATTTTGGCAGCCGTCAACTAGGACAAAAACTTACTGAACAAAAGCCAAAATACGGTCAAGGGCCTCATTAATGGTTGCTTGGTCCTTGGCGTAGGATAGACGCAAATAACCCGGCATTCCAAAACCTTCACCGGCTGGAATGGCAACGTGGGCCTGCTCCAAGAGCGCAGTGGCAAAGTCAATCGTTGACTTTAGGCCCGGCTTGTCCAAAAGATCTTGGTCAACTTTAAAGAAGAGGTAAAAGGCCCCTTCTGGCTTTGGCGTAACAGACAGTCCCGGAATGGCCGTCAACTTATCGTAGGTTGCATTCAACCGACTTTCAAAGGTAGTCCGCATATCTTCAACCATTTGTTGATCAACCGTTAAGGCGGCCAAAGCCGCATACTGGCTAACGGCAGCCGGATTCGAAGTCATGTGGCCCAAAAGCTTATTCATTTCGGCAATGATTTTTTCATCGGCAATTGTCCAACCAAGACGCCAACCGGTCATCGAATAGGACTTTGAAACCCCATCGACAATAATCAAGCGTGAGTCCTTGATTTCCTTCAAAGACAAAGCTGACGTAAACGTTTGCCCGTTATAAACCAATTGACCATAAATTTCATCAGACAAAAGGAAACTATCGTGGGCGTCGGCCCAGTCCAAAAGCGCCTGCACTTCAGCCCGGCTGTAAACCTGGCCAGTTGGGTTGGAAGGATTATTAAGAATAATCAACTTCACGGGTCCGGCAACTTCATCAAGGTCTGCGGGCGTCAACTTCATCGCTGCTGTCTTAGGCTTAACGGTTGTGGCAACCCCACCCGCTAAACGAACCTGTTCAACGTATGAAACCCAATAGGGTTCGGGCATTACAGCTTGGTCACCAGGGTTTAAGAGTACTTGCATAATCGTATACAAAGATAACTTGGCACCAGAAGTGACTGTTACCTGGTTAGGGGACAAGACCTGACCAGTTTTCTTGGTCGTTTGTTCAGCAATGGCCTCTCTTAATGGTAAAATCCCACCGACGGGCGTGTAGAAAGAAGTTTGACCGCCTTCGATGGCTTCAATAGCCGCTTCACTAATGGCCGTTGGCGTCGTGAAATCAGGTTCCCCAACGCCAAGGTTAATCACGTCAATCCCTTCGGCCGCCATCTGCTTGGCTTTTTTAGAAACTGCGAGTGTGGCTGAAGGTTGAACGGCTTGGGCCCGCTTTGAAAAATCACTTGCTTGCAACATCATCTTCTCCCTAAATTCCATTAATTGCCCGGTAAACGGCACCGGTCTTATAATCCATTGTCAAATAGTTCATGTCGCCATTTTGGCTCTCATAGCTGATTTCCCAGACCAAAGTTTTTTGGTAGAGCGACAAATTGGCTGAGTAAACCTTCTTTGGATTGTACTTGGCTTTGATTTGCTTTAATAAATCAGCCCGTGACAAGCCATTGCCAAAATCAAAGGTCGTCACAGCCCCGTGCTGTCCCTTGACCAAGGCTACCTTTTGCTGGCCATCGCTATCCTTACCAAGCACGGCGTAAATCGTGCCATTGCGGTCATCTGCCGTGACATTATGCAGATTTGTCAATGACGTTTTTTGACTGACCGTTTTTTGCACGTTTGATTCAGCTCTGGCCATCGGCTGTAATGCCATATAGGCATAGGCATAAATAGCGCCGGCTACAATCAGGAAAATCGCCACCAAGATGATAAAAAATTTAACCCAAGAAAAGCGCTTGGGCCGGGCCATTCTGACTCGTAAGTTGTCGTGAACTTCCATAAAAATTCTTTCTCCGATTTGTCATAACTATTGTTCATTATAGCAAAAAAATAACCAAGAAATTGGATAATCTCCAAGCTCATGGCTATTTAATCGTTATTCTGCTGGTGAAAGTTCAGTCGCTTCCTTAGCAGCCTTGGCGTAGGCGATCACTCGCTTCATGGCCTCTTCTAATTTTTCAGTCGAAGTGGCGTAAGAAATGCGAATGTGGCCTTCTCCTCCAATCCCAAAGACAGAACCAGGAATTGTTCCCACCTTGGCCTTTTCACCTAATTCATAGACAAAGGCTTCATCATCTTGTGGCAAGAAATCAGGAATCTTAGCGAAGATGTAAAAGGCACCCTTCGGTGTTGGAGCCGTAAAGCCCGCTTCCTGCAAGCCAGCCAAAACAATATCCCGGCGCTTTTGATAGATGTCACGCATTTCCTTGGGCGCATCTCTAGCAACCGTTAAGGCTGCCAAAGCTCCGGCCATCATTGGACCGGGCGCCGTTGTCACGACACCTGAGTGGGCCAAACCAACCATCTTCATCAAGGCCTTGGGACAGGCAATATAGCCAACCCGGTAACCAGTCATTGCATGCGACTTTGACAGTCCACCAATCAAAATGGTTTGTTCTGGAATGTAGTTCGTAATCGACTTATGCGTTTGACCGTAAGTCAATTCCGCATAAATTTCATCTGATATAACCAAGACATCCGTCTTCTTAATGGCTGCAGCCAAATCTTTGAGCTCTTGTTCATCATAAGTAACACCAGTTGGATTACCAGGGAAGTTCAAAACCAAGCCCTTTGCTTCTGGGTGCTCTTGAATTACCTTTTCAAACATTTCCGCTGTAAACAGGTAAGATGGCGCCGTGTTAATTTCGACCACCTTCAAACCGAGACGCAAAGCTTCCGCCTGGTAAAAACAAAATGTTGGTGTTGGTACCAAAATTGTTTCACCACGGTTAAACAGTGCAGACAATGAATCGTAAATGGCTTCTGAAGCCCCGATTGTCACCGAAATTTCACTTTCCGGATCATAGACTGGACCAGACAAACGTTCATGAACATAGTCGGAAATAGCATGACGCAAAGCCAAAGTTCCCTGTGAAGGCGCATAATGCGAGTCATTATCATCAACCGCTTTTTTAACGGCCTCTTTGACTACATCTGGAACCGCAAAATCAGGTTCACCAAGGGTGAGCTTGATGATATCCGGAACTGCGGACAACTTGATGTCAACTGCTCGGATGGCCGCTGGCGGCACGATCTCGAACAATTGGTTATACTGCTTCGACAAACTTTCTTTGACTTGAACCATGAAAACCACTCCTATTCTATTCTAAACAAATCCTTTTACATTGCTTTGCACCATTCTAGCATATTATTAAAAATAAATTAGAGAATTTTATCTAATCCAATCTCTAATCCATCAATTTCATCGACTTTTCGAATTGAACGAGCGACACCAGTCATGAAAGACGAACGATTATTTGTTGATTGCTTGATTGTTAATGTTTCTCCATCCGAACCAAAGACAACCGTTTCCTCGGCCAAGATACCTGGCAAACGCATGGCATGCACCGGTACTCCCTGACTTTGGTCACCACGGGCCAAAGCGTTCGAATGTGGAATAGCAGGTTCTTCTTGACGAGCAGCAACAATCAAATCAGCGGTGGCCTTTGCCGTCCCAGATGGTGCATCGACCTTGTCCTCATGGTGGGCCTCGATGATTTCGGCTGCAGGCAAGTACTTAGCTGCTTGACCGGCAAACTGCATTAACAAAACCGCCGTAATTGAAAAGTTAGGAACAACCAAGGCCGATTGGTCGTTTTCCAAGGCCAAGGCCCGCAATTTTTCAAAATCATCTGCTTGTAAGCCAGAGGTCCCCATTACCAAGTCGAAACCATGAGTCAAGGCGTATTGGCCATTTTCAAAGGCAACAGCCGGATCGGTGACATCAACCCAAACATCAGCACTGACGTTAATGTCTGCTAAATTAGTAAAGATTGGGGCAGCGTCTTCTTGCCCATCTGGCTGTTGGTCCAGTGCTCTTTTAGTCGTTAAGCGGCCAGCTAATGAAAAATCAGCTTGGTCCTCAATCAACTTTTCAATCGACCGGCCCATTTTTCCTTGGGCGCCTGCGAGAAAGACGGTTTTCATGCAACAACTCCTTGCCGGCCTAATACGGCCTCTACTTCTGCTGTTTGCTGCTCAGTCAAAGGCAGCAATGGTAAACGTAACTGATTTTCAATCAAGCCCTGCTTAGCTAAGATGGCCTTTACGGGACTTGGTGATGGATGAGAGAACAAAACGTTCATCCGTGGTGTCAAGAAGCGTTGGTACTGACCCGCCAAGGCCACATCACCAGCTTCAAGAGCGGCAAAGAGCGCTTGCATCTCACGACCATAGAGGTGTGACGCAACTGAAATCGCGCCCGCACAACCAATGGCCTTTGCTGCCAATGTTTGACTATCTTCACCGGTATAAACGGCAAACCCTTCTGGCGCTTGATCAACCAAAACGGCCAAGTCATCGATTGAAGTCACCTGCTTAATTGCATTAATATTTGGATGGTGCGCCAAGAACAAGACAGAATCATTCGTCAACGAAACGCTTGATCGACCAGGAATGTTATACAACATCAATGGTACTTGGCTGGCATTGGCGATGGCCGTGAAGTGGGCAATCATGCCGTCCTGATCGGGCTTATTGTAGTAAGGCGTGACAGCCAAAATGCCAGTCACACCCTCGATTTGGCTGGCAGCCTCAGCCAAGGCCACGGATTCTGCCGTGCTATTTGTCCCAACGTTAGCAATAACAGGTCCCCGGCCGTTCACATACTGGGCAAAGTGGCGGTACAAGGACAGGCGTTCCTCCTCCGTCAACGTAGGTGATTCACCGGTTGTACCACCGATGACAAAGCCCTGCGTTCCTTCACCCAATAACTTATCCGTTAAACGGTCCAAGGCATCATAGTCAATTTCGTCCTGACTGGTAAATGGGGTAATTAATGCGGTAATCAAATTTGCTGTCATCATCAAAAGCCATCCTCTCTCATCTTTAGCTATAGCGATTTCTTAGTTTTTTCAATACATCTTAACTGGCAAGCGGCAAAATCAGTTCCCCTGGATACCAGCTTATTGGGCCATTCGTTGTTTAAAATAGGCAACCATTGCCTGAACACCGGCGTTTAGGGCTCGCTCATCGGGGTTCAATCGGGCATCGTGGAGGCTGTGTTTGGGGTCACCAACCCCAAGCCAAAACATCGTGCCTGGGAACTTATTTAGTAGAAAGCCGAAGTCTTCGCCAGTCATTGCCGGCTGCGCCTCTGCAAAGTCAACTTCCGGATTTTCTTCCATAAAAGCCATAAAGGCTGCCGTTGTTTTTGGATCATTTTCAACCGGGTAGTAACCACCCTGAATGAGCTCCAAGTTCATTTGAACATCAAAGGCAACAGCAATCCCATCCGCAATTGCGCGGACCCGTTTTTGCATCATCTCCAAGTCCGTTTGGGTAAAGGCCCGAATCGTCCCGGCTAACTTGGCCTCACCGGCAATCACGTTACCGATTGTGCCGGCGTGAAAGGAGCCAATCGTCACGACCCCACCATGAATGGGGTCAACATTGCGGGAAACCACGGTTTGTACCTGACTGACAAAGGCAGCAGCGGCAACCAAAGCGTCCTTAGCCTGGTGGGGATAAGCCGCGTGACCACCCTGGCCAACAACCTGAAGATGAATCTCCGTTGTCCCGGCAAAGAGTGTCCCCATTTTGGTTGCAATCTGACCGGCCGGCAAGGCTGGCTGGTCATGCAAGGCGTAGAGTTCATCCGGTTTAAAATCACCCGTAAGCGCACCGGCTTCATACAAACGTTTACCCCCGGCCTCGGATTCTTCTGCCGGTTGAAAGATAAAAATCAGATTATCTTTAGGCTGATTTTTCGCAAAGTAAGCCAAGATTCCCAATGCAACCGTCATATGAATATCATGACCACAGGCATGCATCACACCAGGGTGTTTCGAAGCAAAGGGCAGGCCTGTTTCTTCCTCAATTGGTAAGGCGTCAATATCAACTCGGTAGCCAATTGTTTTCTTTGGGTTTGACCCTGCCAAGCGGACCAGCAAGGCCGTTCCAACTTCTGGCACCTCTTTGATTGTTAAGAAATCGCTCGCAAAGGCGGCAATTGTTTTTTTCAAATATTGTTGCGTTTGCACTTCATGCAAAGCCAACTCTGGAATGGCGTGTAAGTCGCGCCGAACCTGCGCTAAATTAATGGTTGAATCGGACATCAAAGCCTCCCTTTCATGGACCATGAAAACTTCTCTCTAATCAGCTAGGTCGCGCGGCCATCTTCCAGACGTTTGCTAGCAAACTTGTGTTTACAAATCGCGTAAGGCGGCAACCAAGGCCGTCTTTTGCTCTGTTTGAACATCGATTTGCTTAATGATCTTAGCCGGTACCCCAGCCACAACCGTTCTTTCAGGAACGTCTTCTATCACAATGGCACCTGCGGCAACAACCGCTCCAGCACCAACTTGAACACCTTCGATGACAACAGCGTTGGCACCAACCAAAGCACCATCCCCAACACGGACAGGTTCTGCTGAGGCAGGTTCAATCACACCTGCCAAAACAGCACCGGCACCAATGTGGCAGTGCTTTCCAACTTCAGCTCGGCCACCCAGAACAGCGCCCATGTCAATCATCGATCCAGCACCAATTTTGGCACCAATGTTAATCACAGCCCCCATCATAACCACAACCTGGTCGTCGATTTGAACTCGGTCACGAATCAAAGCCCCTGGTTCAATGCGGGCATTCAAGTGCTGGGTGTTCAACAATGGCACCCCGGAGTTACGAGCAATTAATTCAACGTGGTAGTCGGTAATGGCTGCCTGGTTATCATCCAAAATTGGTTGGATAACCTGCATATCACCAAATACGGTCCCAGTTTTTTCTTCAATAAAGGCTTGCACATCATTTGGCCAAGTAATTTGAGCCAAATCACCAGCTAAGGTCACCTTTGCTGGTGTCTTCTTCTTCGAAGTTGCCAAGTAATTAATGATCGCTGCTGTATCCATTTCAGTCATGTTTTTGTTTTCCTTTTCGAGTTGTTTTCTTCTTATTTAAATTTTAAATCCAATTGTTTCTTTCAGCTGGGCAAGGCACGTTAATGAAATCAAGCAAGTTTCGCCAAAGCTGATTTTACCACTTACCAGGTAATTGGTAAGCCCGGTCATGGCTGGTCAAATCAGCTAGGCTTTCGCCCTCAACCACCAGTTGTGAGAGGCCGTTTTCAACGAAGACCACGGCTGGCACGGGGTTACGGTTGTAGCGGGAGGCCATTGAGTACCCGTAAGCGCCAGTATTCAAAACGGCGACCAAGTCGCCCGGCTCTGTTGCTGGCAATTCCTGGTCTTGAATCAAGACATCTCCTGATTCACAATACTTACCCACTAAGCGGACATGTTCTGCCGGCGCTCCATGAACATTGTTGGCCAAGACTGCCTGGTAATCGGCCTGGTAAAGGGCTGGACGAATGTTATCACCCATTCCACCGTCAACGGCCAAGTAAGTCCGCACACCCGGGATATCCTTACGAGAACCAACGGTGTACAAGCTGTAACCGGCTGGGCCAGCGATTGAGCGCCCTGGCTCAATCCAGATATCCGGTTGGGTCATCCCCTTCTTAGCCGTTTGTTCCTGGACGCTCTTCAGCAGGGCCAAAACGAGGTCTTCTGGTAAGCGTGGCTTATCGGCGTCCGTGTAGGCAATTCCAAAGCCACCGCCAAGGTCCAATACTTCTGGTTGGTAATCCCATGAAGCACACAGGTCAACTAATTTCTGGCCGGCTAATTCAAAGCCATCTTCCTCAAAAATTTGAGAACCGATGTGGGCTGACAAACCAAGCAGGTGCAAGCTTTCATCGCCTTCAGCGATTTCATAAGCTCGCTTAGCTTGACCGGATTCCAAATCAAAACCGAACTTGGAGTCGACTTGACCAGTCTGAATGTAATCATGAGTGTGGGCTGACACGCCGGGAACCACTCGCAAAATCACATTTTGCTGTCCCTCTCGACCGGCCATAACCCGGTGCAAAAGGTCAAGTTCCAAGAAATTATCAACGATAATCGTGCCAACCCCGGATTCAACAGCAAAGGTCAAATCTGCCAGTGACTTGTTGTTTCCGTTATAAGAAACATTGGCCATCGGGAAGTCGGCGGCCACCGCTGTATAGATTTCACCAGCGGAAACAAGGTCCAAGTGCAAACCTTCTTCAGCAACCACCTGGTACATTGCCTGGCAGGCAAATGCCTTTGAAGCATAAGCAACGGCCCCTTTTTGACCGGCTTGTTCAAAGGCCTTCTCGAAGGCACGCATCTGCTTACGCATGGTCAAAACGTCATAAACGTATAATGGCGTTTGGTATTCCTTGGCCAAATCAGTGGCTAACACGCCACCAATCATGAGCTGGTCTCGGTCGTTTACTTGCAAGTGGTTTGACATAAGAATCTTTCCTTCTTCTCTCTTTTTCAATCAAAATATTATTAGGTGGAGCTTAATCAACCAGGTATCGTGCTAAGCGGTCTTGGAAGCGAATGGTGATTTCCCATGGATCGATTTCGCAATAGTGGGAAAAATCAATCAGTGTGTTTTCCTGGTCCTGATTTTTACCGATGAAAGTCACCTTGGTTCCAACCGGAACGGGCTCTTCCAAAGCAATCATCAATTGATCCATGGCCAACTTACCAACAATTGGTGCTTTCTGGCCGTTGACCAAAACCGCATAGCCAACTGCTTCTCGTGGTAGGCCATCCCCGTAGCCGATTGGTAAAGTCGCAATCCATTGAGGCTTGGTGGTTTGGTAAGTGGCACCATAGGAAACGGAGGCACCTGTTGGCAATTGCTTGATCATGACCACCTCGGATTCGAGTGTCAAAACCGGTTCCAGGTAGTTGTCAGGCTTTAATACCCCTTCGGATGGCTCAATACCATAGACCGAAGTTCCTGCTCGAATGACATCCATTGGCATCTGATCAACCCGGTATAAAGCTGCGGCTGAGTTCGCCAAGTGAACCATCGGTGGCATTGGCAAGCCATCGGTGAGTTCATGCCAAGCTGCCAGCTGGCCTTCAAAGTATGTCGTGTCGACATCATCGGCCGTGGCGAAGTGGGTCATAATGCCTTGATAAAGTAAGAAATCAGCATCTTGAACGTCGTTGATAGCAGCGCTTAACTCTTCTCGGTTACGAAAACCGATTCGGCCCATACCCGTGTCGACCGCCAAGTTAACCTGGAGCTTTGGACCGCCGAGACGCAAATTGGCTTCAGCCTGCTTCAAAGTTTCACGATCAGCAACCGTGGCAATGATTTGGTAATCGGCCATTAGCTGGGCAAACTCAGGAGACGTGAGGCCCAAAACCAAGATTGGCTGGCAAAAGCCGGCTTTCCGTAAGGCAATTGCCTCATCCATCACAGCAACGGCCAAGCCATCAGCACCACCTTCAACAGCAGCCTGACTCATTTCCAACAAACCAAAGCCGTAGGCATTGGCCTTCACCGTCATGAAAATAAAGTTGGCGTGGCTACTCTCACGCATGACTTTTAAATTTTTGGCCACCGCTGCCTTTGAAATCAATAAACGACTTGGACGGTGATTAGCGACAACCATGTGAGCCTCCTTAGGCAATAAAAAAAATCCGAACAACGGGGGTTTATCCCTGTCGTTTGGATTATTGTCTAAAAATAGTCACAAAAAAACAGTTGAATAGCTCCCCGCTGCATTTGCAGCGACAGTCCAATAGCTCTTAACTATTGGCCCAGCAAAATGGCTCTGACCCCATCAGCTTCGGCAACCGCCCCTTTCGCGAACAATGTTCGGTACTCTTGTTGGTTGCGACCTCTATTACTTATTAAGTTGCCATTAATATACATGAGATTTTTTCTCATGTCAACACTCCTGACAAAATAAATTATCTTTTTAACAAAAAAGGCAGCCGATATTGGCTGTCTTTTCTTAATTTTATGAAAACTTTTTTTGATAAAAGTTCGCTTTTACCCGTTTGTACCGACTATTAACGGTTGCCAATCGATCCGAAAGCGCTTTAACCTGTCCCTGGTTAAAGGAAGCAAGTAAAACGGACTTTTCTTGTTTTTGAAGGGCAATCAATAGCGGTGTGAGCGTCGTCACATCAACCCAGCGATGGGCCTGTGAGATGACGGCCACCTCCGGCACTTGTAGACTTTGCTGCCAAATCGCCGACAAATATTCTGGTAAGGCAATCAAAATTGACTGTTCTTCCTGGCTGCTTTGGCGGGCGGCCTTAATGAGGGGCGCTGAAATGTCCTGCGCATAGACAACGTAGTCATCACCATAGCGGTCCGATAACTTGTAGTACCAATGCTTCAAGGCAGCGTGGTCCTCCACAATCAGAACAAAGTGCTGAACCTTGGCCAAAACCAGCTGTTCGATCTGCTGGTTCTCATTACGGCTCGTGGTCAGTACCGTTGTCAACTGATTATCCGTTGTCCCCTCGAATTCACTTTTCTCCGGCAACAGGGCGCCCGGCGTCTGGGCTAGAAATGTTGCTAAATCATCCGGTAAATAAGACGAAACGACTAGGACTTTATCCACCTGCTTCAAGAAGTACTTTTGGTACAGCAAATCAGCCTTGACCTCAAAAATTAGGTTTTGGACGGCCGGCTCCTTTTGGATGTGCCAGGAGATGTTGGCTAAGTATTCCTGGTGCGCTGATAGCCACGAAAGCTTAGCTAATTTAGCCGTCAAATCCGCTTGCGTCAATTTGTGGTTAAAATCGGCCTTAGCAGCCAAATCAACTAAGTCCAACAAACGATTCAAAACCGCCTTGCCGGTCTTCACCAGGCCGATATCTTCAGCTTGACCATCAATCTTATTGCTGGCCTCTTCCCAGTTGTGGAGTGCCACCTTCCACTGACCCTGTGTCTTCTTCGGCAAGCTAGCTGCCAAATCAGCTAAGCGGGCTACCTGGTCTTGGTAAAAGCTCAAAGGTAACGTCAGGCCGAAGCCCTCTTGAATGGCAGTCAAAAGCGCAATTGGCTTTTCCAAAATGGCCACGGGCCGATCATGATACTTGCTTGCCTTTTCCAAATCCTCCGAAATGGCAAAGAAGGCCGCGAAGGTCAAAAGAACCACATCCGCCTGAGCCGCCTTGTCAAAGGCTTTGATAAAGGCCGAACCCGTTTCATCAGAACGGACGGCTGCCAAGCCAGGCTGATTTTGCACACCTTTTGGCAAATCAATGAGGGCTAAATCAGGACTTTCGGCTAACCAAACCAGGACACGCGCTTGCCAAAAGGCGCCACCTTGGCTTCTAGCTACCGCCAGAACCTTTTGAAACTTCTTCTCATCCAGGTAATCGCGTGGCACATAGAGTTTTGCCACCGATAAGTTAGCCCCGGGCAGTCGCTCCTGCAACTCTGCTAGAATCGCCCCCTGATGGTTCAAGAGCGTAATATCATGGGCCAGCAGGTATGTCGCCTGTTGGCGGTTTTGATAAAAGAGTGGCAATAAATACGACAACGTCTTCTTAACTTCCGGCGGTGTCGTTAACTGCCAGACCGCTCTTTTCCGTTGTTGCAAAAAGCGCTGCACCTGGTCCATCACCTGACCCTGGTCCTCTTCGACCAAGAAACCAGGACCTAAAACGGCATCCTTATCAGCAAGCGTCTTCGGATAAGGCACGTCGCCGCCTTTTTTTTTCCGGTTTGAATCTTTGCTTCGGTTGGACTGACGTCTTAACGTCTCTTCACGTTCGGCCAAAAATGCCGGAGCCGGGGACCGGTCTTTCATCGCCATCGCCAAGAAATCTTGGCTTTGACGCAACAGACCCCAATCCACACTCAAGAGTTCCTTCTTCGTCTTTTCAGGTAAGCTCTGGGCCTCGTGCCAAAGCGACAACATCAAATAGGCTGTTGCCTCCGCATCAGCGTTGGCCCGGTGAGCTTGAACCAGGGGCAAGTCGAGATACTTTGTCAAATCAGACAAGCGGTAGCCTGGTGCCGTTGGGTAAAGAATCTGGGCCAGTTGAACGGTATCGATTGCCAATAGGTCCAGCTCAGGTAAACCAACCCGGGCAAATTCGGCATTTAAATACGGGTAATCAAAGTTCACGTTATGGGCAACAAAAACCTGGTCCTTTAACAATCCGCGCAACGAGGGGGCCAGTTCTTCAAAGAACGGCGCATCCCGCACATCTTTTTGGCTAATATGGGTTAATTGTTGAATTTTTTTATCTATTGTTTGCCCCGGATTCACGAATGAATCGAAGTGTTCCACAATCTTTTTATTTTTTACAAAGGTCATCCCGATTTGAATAATTCGCCCTCCCTTTTCAACGGAGGGGTTGGTGGTTTCCAAATCGACAATCACAAAGGCGGCTGATTTTTTCATCAGGACTCCTTTCTCATCATCGAGACCAAGACATATTTGGGCCAAAAACTGTCATTTTTAGACCTAAATTTCATTTTGCTCTCGTAGTTATTTTACACTACTTAGCCTAGTGCGGTACAATATTAGCAGTAATTGGAGTCTTTTATATGGAAAAAAATCATGCCGGCTTTGGCCATTCGCACGCCAAAGCCATTCTTATCGGCGACCATGCCGTTGTTTACCAACAACCGGCCGTCGCCATCCCCCTTTTGAACCTCAAAGTCACGGCAAGCGTTCAAGCGATTGCTAGTGGCCAAACGATTATTTTAGGTGAACAGGCCTTTGACCTGGCCAACCTCGGCGCTGATTTAGAAGGCTTACGCCAGTTAATCATCGCCCTGCTAGAAAACTTAGTTGAACCTGACCAACCATTCTTATTAGAGGTACAATCGCTCATCCCCCAAGAACGAGGCTTTGGCGCTTCAGCGGCCCTCGCAACAGCTATCACACGGGCCTTCTTTGACTGGACCAGACAAGACTTAAGTCAGGACCAACTGAATTTTTATACGAATTTAGCTGAAAGTATTTCCCACGGTTCACCTTCTGGCATCGATGCTGCCACGGTCTCGGCTGTTGAGCCCGTGTGGTTCCACCAGCAACAAATCGATACTTTCCAAACTAATTTGGAAGCGACCCTCGTCCTGGCGGATACCGGCGTTCGTGGTCAAACCGTTCGAGCCGTTAACATTGTCAAAGACCAGCTCAAGAAAAATTATGAACCAACTTGGGGGGCCATTAACCACCTCGGCCAGCTAGCCTTCTTAGTGAAGGAAGCCCTAGCCAATAACGATCCCAAAACGCTGGGCCAGCTCTTTACTGATGCCCACAAGGATCTGCAAATCCTTCAAGTTTCGCACCCAAAGCTAGACACCCTTGTTAATGCCGCTTTAGCAGCAGACGCACTGGGCGCCAAGTTAACCGGGTCTGGCATTGGCGGTGCGATGTTTTCCCTGGCAGAAAATAACGACCAGGCGCAAAAGATTGCTGTCGCCCTCAAACAGGCCGGTGCCAAGGAAGCTTGGATTCAGCCGCTTTCAGCAGCACATTAAAAATCAGCTTGGGGTTTCTGCCTGCTTCGAGACAACAAAATACCGTTGGTGGTCCTCAAACTGATTAACCATCCAAAAATTTAAAATACTCTCACCAAGGAAAGCACTGTGACTGATAAAACAACAACTGCCAAAGCGCACACAAATATTGCCCTTATCAAATACTGGGGCAAAAAAGATAAAACACTCAACCTCCCAACCACTTCGTCATTATCTCTGACGCTGAATGAATTTTATACCGAGACAATGGTAACGGCCGGTAAGGAAGATACCCTGTTGATTAACAACATGATGCAGGATCCAACGCGAATCCATAATTTCCTCGATTTTTTACGTGAAGAAATTGAAGACTTTGGTCCCCTAACAGTTGTTTCCAAAAATACGGTTCCGACCGCTGCGGGTCTCGCTTCTTCGGCTTCATCCTTTGCTGCTCTGACAGCTGCCGTTGCTCGCCACCAAAACTGGGATTTGTCCTTAACCGACCTTTCTCGCCTGGCGCGCCGTGGTTCTGGATCAGCAACCCGGTCATTTTTCCCTGGTTTTGCCGTCTGGCACGAAGGAACCGATAATCAATCTTCTTTTGCCGAGGCACTGCCGGCAACTGATTTGCCAATCGCCCTCGTGGTTTGCGAAATCGCTGGAACCGTTAAAAAAGTTTCGTCTTCTGATGGTATGATGCGGGCGATGACCTCACCCAAGTACTCAGAATGGGTTGAAAAATCACATGACCAATTTACGGCTATGAAGGAAGCCATCGCCAACCAAGACTTGCAAAAGATTGGCGAACTAGCCGAAGAAAACGCCTTGGCCATGCATGAATTAAACATCACGGCCACTGACCGGCGCTTCACCTACTTTAACCAAATGACTCTCGATGTTTTAGCCTTTGTTAAGGAACTTCGTGCTGAAGGCTTCCTAGCCTACGCCACGATTGACGCCGGTCCAAACGTTAAGATTATTACCAGCCAAGATCAGGCTGAAACTATCAAAGATAAACTTCAAGAAAAGTTCCGCAAGTTGCGCCTCCAAATCGCAACACCCGGCCCCGGTATTAGCTTTAAAGACTAAAGGACATCTGCAATGAAAACAACCACCGTCAAAGTCCCCGGCAAACTCTTTTTAGCCGGCGAATATGCTGTCACAAAACCCGGGCAACCGGCTCTTTTGGCTGCCGTTGACCGTGGTTTAACCATTCGTGTTGCAGCAACCGACCGCCTCATGCCGGGCTCTCTAGTTATTAAATCAGACGCCATGCCAGAACCACTTGTTTTAACCTGGTCGACCTTGGCCGAGTTAAACCAAGAAACAAGCGACTCCTTCTTAGGGCCCTGGTCCTTTGTCAAGGCGGCTTTAGTACTCTTCTACCAAGAACACTTAGACCTTCAGCTTACACAGCAACTCGCCCTATCGTTAACGATTTCTTCGCAAATGGCCGTTGACCACAACAAGCTCGGCTTAGGATCATCGGCTGCAGTTTCGGTTGCCATCATCAAGGGTTTGGTCACTTACTTTGATCAAAAAGACCGCCTGCAAGCTATTTTCCGCCAAGCATCCTTCGCCCACTACTTTATTCAGGGTTCTGGTTCCCTTGGTGATTTAGCTTCAGCCACTTTTACCGGTGTAATTTTCTATCAAGCACCTGACTGGCTGAACCAAGTGGATTCCAAGAAGCTCACCCTATCTGATTTTTCAAAGCTCGACTGGTCGAACCTCGCTATTAAACCGCTTCCTTGGCCAAAAAATTGGCAAATTGGTATCGTCGCCACCTTCCAACCTGCCTCAACAAAAAAGGCGCTCGCCAAGGGTTTCTGGCAGACTGACTTTGCCCGCCAATCAAAAGAAGCCGTCACCAAGGCGGCCTTAGCGATTGAAAATCATGACTACCATGGCTTGATGCAAGGACTTAAGAACAATCAGGACCTCTTGAAAAGGGTCTTACCAACTGGCTACCTGACCCCTGCCCTCAGTCAATTTTTGACACTCTTAGGACAAAAAGGCCTAGCTGGTAAGGTTTCTGGCGCCGGCTATGGTGACAACGGCTTTGTCGTCTTTGAAAACCAAACCCAAGGGCACGGTTTTCATCAAGCTAGTCAAGGAACCGCCCTCCACCTCCTCTTACCAGCGCTCTGGCAAGATACCGTGTTACTGTGAAAGAATTTTAAGATGGCCACTACTCATTCAAACCGTAAAAACGAACACCTTTCGCTGGCGACCAAGTTTTGGCGTGACCAGGAAAATCCAGTAATTGGACCGGGCTTTGATGCTGTCCGTTGGGTCCCAGGACCACTGAAAGACATGGCTGTTGCTGACGTTCAAACGACCACCCACATCCTTGGTGAAGACTTTGCCTGGCCCTTTTACATTGAGGCCATGACTGGCGGATCCGTTGCTAGTACCAAGGTTAATGCTGATTTGGCCACCGTTGCTCAAAAGACGGGCTTAGCGATGGCGGTTGGTTCACAGTCCGTTGCCTTAAAGGATAGCAGTCAGGTCGAATCCTACCGTGTTGTTCGGCAAAATCACCCTGATGGCTTTTTAATTGCCAACCTCGGCGCTGACCATCCCATCAAAAATGTTCAAGCAGCGATCGATATGATTGACGCCAATGCCATCGAACTCCATGTCAATTTAGGCCAGGAACTAGCCATGGCGGAAGGCGATCGACGCTTTTACTGGCTTGATAACCTAGCTACCGTCATTGCTAAATCACCCGTACCGGTCATAATCAAGGAAGTTGGTTTTGGCATGGGCCCCGATTTGCTGAAGCAGCTCTCTGCCCTCAAACCAGCGGCCATCAACGTTGGTGGTGGTAATGGAACCAGTTTTGCTCAAATTGAGCAACGCCGTGACCGTCAAAATGAGAACCCCCTGGACTTGAGCCCCTTCGGGCTCAGCACGGTTGAATCGCTTTTAGCAGGACAAAAGGCAGCTATTGATTCACCGTTAATTGCCACAGGCGGGATTCAATCCATCAACGATGTTGTGACTGCCCTGATTTTGAGAGCGAAAACGACCTCGTCCGCTGGTCACTTCCTGCAAGTCTTAATGACAAAGAGCCCCTCAGCCCTACAACAAGAAATCGAGAACTGGCAACAGGCCCTGCCTGAATTAATGACCCTTTTGGGCGCCAAGACCGTTTTCGACCTTAGCCAAGTTCCAAGACTGTACCGGGCAGACCTCCAAAATTTTTCTGACCAGCTTTAACAAAGCCAGTCTTTCTTATTTCCAATCAACAAACAAAAGAAGTTAGCCGAAAACATTTTTTCGACTAACTTCTTTTTAATTTCGTCAACTGTTATTAAATTGCTGCGCGGTTAATCTTATCCGCCAAATCAGCTAAGCTGATTTTTTCGATTTGGGGTTGACCAATAGCGGTTAGGCAAACGACGTTCAGATAGCCATGACGGTTTTTCTTGTCGTTTTTAATTTTATCCATTAAACCGTCATCAGCTAATAATGGTGATGTTACTGGTAAGCCGACAACTTCTAAACGGTCTCGCAGTTTCTCTAAGACCTCGTTGCTTTCATCCTGATCAGCAAAAATTGTGCTAATCGCAATCAGCCCTAAGCTAACCGCCTCCCTATGGCGAAGGTCACCGTTTGCCAGTGACTCAACCCCATGACCGATTGTGTGACCAAAATTCAATAGTTGCCGTTGGCCGCCCTCACGTTCATCCTGGCTAGTCACTTGAACCTTAAAGTCGAGCGCAAAATGAATCAACTTGGCCGCTTCTTGCAAAATGGTTGCCGGCGAATTAATTTGTAAAATCAGGGACCAAAAGTCGCCCCCAACTAAGGCTCCAGCCTTGACTACCTCACCATAACCCTCGACCAAGTCTCGCTGTGATAACGTTTTTAGCGTTTGAGGATCAATCAGGACCAAGTCTGGCTGGTAAAAAGTTCCCAGTATATTTTTCACCTGAGCCACGTCGACTGCCGTCTTGCCCCCCCACCGAACTATCTACCTGGGCAAGCAAGGAAGTTGGCACCTGGACAAAATCAATGCCCCGCATATAAACCGAGGCCAACAGACCGGTCAAATCGCCAACTACGCCACCTCCGAGGGCTAACAGACTATTGGTCCGATTAAAGGACGCTGCTGCCAACTGTTGGGCCAATTCTTCTAACTGGGCCAATGACTTCGAGTCTTCCCCATGAGGAACCACGGCAGTAACCACCGTAAAGCCGGCTTCGGTCAACTCATTGGCAATTTGGTCGAGGTACAGGGGACCAACATTGTCGTCCGTGATAATGGCGACTTTGCGCGGTGACCAGACTTATCGGACACGGTCGCCAAGTGTCTTTAACAAGCCATCTTCAATCACGACATCGTAACGCTGATTTGGCATTTTAACCGGAATCGTACTCATGACTTTACCCCCGAATAATACTGTGAATGGCACGGGCCTGATTTGCCAGCTCTTCTAATTGCTTTGGCAACAATGCCTGAGGGCCATCGGAAAAGGCCTGGTCTGGATGATCGTGAATTTCAATAATCAAGCCAGCTGCACCCGCTGCCACCCCGGCCAAGGCTTCAGGACCGACTAAGCTCTCGTAGCCAGCCGCATGACTTGGGTCAACCATGACTCGGTATGGCGACAACGCCCGCAAGACGGGAACTGCGCCAACATCGAGCGTGTTGCGGGTGTATTTATTATCAAAAGTCCGGATGCCACACTCAACCAAAATAATTTGCTGGTTGCCACCTGCTGCAATATATTCTGCAGCGTTTAAAATATCATCAATCGTGGCGGACATGCCGCGTTTCAACATCACGGGAATCCGTGTCTGCCCCACCGCCTTTAGCAGTGAAAAGTTCTGCATATTACGTGCGCCAATTTGGAAAATATCGGTATACTGGACCACTAAGTCAACATGGCTTTCATCCATTACTTCGGTGACCACGTCCAAATCGAAAGCATCTGCTGCTTCGCGAAGGTATTTCAGCTCCTCTTCGCCAAGCCCTTGGAACGAGTATGGTGACGTTCGTGGCTTAAAAGCGCCACCACGCAAAACGGTTGCCCCAGCCTTCTTAGCCGCCTCTGCCATTAAAAAGACGTGCTCTTTTGATTCAACTGAACAAGGTCCAGCCATTAACGTTAGGCTTTGATGGTCAATTTGACTATGAGCAGTCTTGACGACAATGTCTTCGGTATGGAGCGCTCGACTACTTTGGACGGCCTTTGGATGGTCGAGAATAATGTCTGTGGCTGCTGCCCGTTCAGCCTCTGTTAAATCAGCGGTCGTTAAGCCCGTCAAAGCAATTCGTCTCCCATGGATAAAGACATCCGTTTTTTCAGCAAAACGCTCCTTTAAAGCTTGAAGCTTTGGGTCGGTACTTGATGCAAATTCGATAATCATCCTATTCTCCTTTAACCATACAAAAAGCCAACAAAAAACTCTCGTGCTGGTCCCTTACCACCACGAGAGTTTGTACCGAATCCTGGTCTCGGTCCGCCATGGTAAGTAACCGTGTGCGTGACCGAGGAACATGTTGAAGCTATTGGCCACACAAAATGGAGTAACTGCTCCATTCTGTGCGAATCAAGCAGAAGCTTTACCAATAGCTATAAAATCGAACCGTCGTCCCTGCTTTCAACATGTTTTTGTCCTCTGTAAATTAATTTATGCCTTTATTAAAGCACGGTATCAAATAAAAATCAAATTAATCCCTCATCTTTTTATCATTTTATACACATAAACCAGTAAATGTTCTTGTTCTAAGCATTAGCGCCTGGTTGCTCACCGTGAAGACGATATGATTGACGGCCACTTGATTCATGAGTTGAACTCATATATCGAATCACTTATTCAATTCGAGCAAAAAAGCTCCACCATTCACAGCGGAGCTCCTCGATTATTGTTTTTGTGTCACTAAATCCAGCAAGCGCAAGACATCCGCTTGGTTCACCAGGCGGTGTTCGGCCACGTTATAAAACATTGGTTGATAACGCTCGATTTGCTCTAAATCGTGTTGGTTCGTCGTGCTGTGCTGAACGTCACAGGCATCCTCAATTCCGGCTAACGCTGGAAAATCAGTCGCACTCATAATCGATCCCATCACGGTATCGGCTGATTCGTATTGCAAGGCCTCCAGATACTTTAAAACTTCCATTGAACCTCCTTCAGCCGTTATGCTTATTGAACGGGCTTATTCAAATATTCTTCGACATCGTCCCAATGAGAAACTTCATCCTTGACTCCAGTGGTCTCGCTACCCTTGTGCCAGGCAAAGCTTGGGTACCAGATACTGTGCTTTTCTTGGTTAAGTGCCTTAATTTCAGCCACTTCATCAGGTGACAAAACAAAGTCATCAATTTGACTATTAGCAATAATGCGCTCTTCGTGGGCTGACTTTGGAATCGTGATGGCTCCCATTTGGTAATCAAAACGCAAAATCACTTGAGCAACTGATTTATCATGGGCTTGCGCAATTTTTTCAACGGCTGGGTTCGAGAGCGCTTCGCCACCGCCCAATGGTCCCCAGGCCTCCATTGCCATCCCAATCCCGTTCATATAGGTGAAGAGTGATTCTTCTTGAACCAATGGGTTAAATTCCATTTGGTTCACTTGTGGCATCACGGTACCGGCTTCCAGCAATTCTTGGATTTTTTCTTCGTTAAAGTTTGAAATTCCAATGGCACGGACTTTGCCTTCACGATAAAGTTTTTCAACAGCGTGCCAAGTGTCGACATACTTGCCATCAACTGGCCAGTGAATCAACAATAAGTCCAAGTAAGTCAAACGCAATTGCTTCAATTGCTCCTCAAAGGCTTTCAAAGTTGTTTCATAACCTTGGTCACCGTTAAAAACCTTAGTCGTAATAAACAAGTCCTTCCGGTTCAAGCGGTTATCCTTTAAGGCCTGTTGTATTCCATAGCCAACACCGGGCTGGTTACCATACTGCTTAGCTGTATCAATCAATCGATAACCATTTTTAATGGCTACCTGGACGGAATCGGCGGCCTCCTTATTGGAACACTTCCAAACGCCGAGACCGAAAACCGGCATTTCAACGCCGTTAGCGAGCTTCGTTGTTTCTTGCAAAATTGACTTTTCCATTGAACAAATCCCCTCTTTTTTACTTTTGTGACTACCTCTAGTGTAAATCAAAAGCCCCTCCAGTTTCAAACCAAAGTTAGTAATCATTACTTCACTATGCTCATATAGAATATTTTCAACCCAGTTTGGCTGTTATAATCAATGAAAAAGAAGCGGTTGCTTCAACAACCACCTCCCTGACAAACCTGTAAAACGGTCGCTATCAATATTTGATTCATTTTATTTTTAATTCTCCCATGCTATAATAAGCATATAAAAAGAAGCGGTTGCTCGAACAACCGCCTCCCTATCAAACCCGTAAAACGGTAGCTACCTAATTTATTATTTGAAAAATAACTGTCAGGCTAGGCTAAGCGAAGACAGTTATTTTTTATTGCTAATTTTTTCGATTAGCTCAATCACAATACTAATCAACTTTAGAATGAACATTCCAGAGGCCAATAGTATCATGATGATGTCCGTAACGGGCATCTGGCCACTCCTTTCCAAGAATGTGCGTCTACAGTTATTCCACCATAAGCACCACCCCCTTTATCAGAGTAGCCACCATCTTCACTAGTTTGCTATACAAAAATTATATCATAAACGCTAATTTAAAGGCATTTATAGATTTTTTATTAAAAAAGTTCATTATTTTAATGGCCGAGTGTCCAACCACC
Source organism: Fructobacillus tropaeoli (assembly GCF_001047135.2). Classification (GTDB taxonomy): domain Bacteria; phylum Bacillota; class Bacilli; order Lactobacillales; family Lactobacillaceae; genus Fructobacillus; species Fructobacillus tropaeoli. Next base: position 191,005 of record NZ_DF968078.1, read on the forward strand.
ATCAAGAGTCACAACCGTTCCATTCACGTAACTCGCTTGTGGGCTAGTTAAGTATAAGGTCAAATCAGCGACTTCTTGCGGATCCGCCCAGCGCTGTGCTGGCGTCTGCTTGGCCACTTCTTGTGCCATCTTTCCCTCACCTGCAAAATCAGCTGCATTCATCGACGTTTTAATTGCACCCGGGGCAATCGCGTTCGCCCTGATGCCATCTTTGGCATAATCAAAGGCCACCTGCTTCGTTAGACCAATCAGAGCGTGCTTGGCCATAGTATAAGCCGCACCGCCACCACCAGCCTGCAGACCGGCAATGGATGCCATGTAAACCAGAGTACCCTGTCCTTGACTAATCATCTTTGGTAAGACGGCCCGTGTCAGGGCAATAGCCGGCTGTAGGTTGATTGACAGGACGCGATCAATGGTTGCTTGGTCCTGATTTAGTAGCGGTTGAAAACCATCCAAGACCCCAGCAGTGTTCAAGAAGATATCAAAGGGTTCCGGCTCTAATTTGAGTTGCTCCACCAATGCGTCGAGTTCCTCTTTTCGGCCCAAATCAGCCTGAATTTTGGTTAACCGAGCGTCCTCATAGTCAATTTCTTGCACATCGACCGCCACAACCTCGGCACCGGCAGCTAAATAAGTCTTCATTTGGCAAAAACCGATGCCAGAAGCGGCACCGGTTAAGAATACTTTTTGATTGTGATAATTTTGTTCAATCATTATTTCTTTAAATTAACGACCTTTGACAAGGCATAGATAACGATTCCACCAACGACCAAGGAAACCAACTCACCTGGCACTAATGAAACATAGTAAGAAAGCCAGTTAGCCAGCAATGAGGAAGATGAGTGGTCGGGAGCAAAGGCCCCGTGCGCGTGAATAGCAAAGGCAAAAGTAAATTCTGCTGCCAAAATTGCCATTCCAATTGTCAAAACAATCACCGTTGAGATGATAATCTTGATCAGTGGCTTTTCCACCTTACGAGTTAGCAGGTAAGTCAAACCAGTCATAATCACTGTGCCCAGTGTTCCAAAAACCCAGTCAATCCAACCCAGGGGTGAAACCACATTGGCAATCAAGACCCCTAAGCCAAGGGCGACAACATAGCGCTTATTCCAAGCAGCTAGATGGTTCAGCCCTTCGGATAGACGCAATTGGACAGGACCAAAGCCAATGGGGGCCACTAACATCGTAATTGCCGCATAAAGGGCAGCCACGACAGCCGTTAACGTAAGACCCAATGCCTTGGAAGTTGTTTTTTGGTTAAAATCGTTCATACTTGTACTCCTAGTTTTGTTTAAGCGGGATGGTTGATGAACCGCTAATTGTTTAATTAGTGCCAACTTGCCAGACGGTTAGCTGGTGCTTGACGTGAAAAAGATTCGGTAAAATACCGAATCTAATAAAAAGTATTCTAACTGATTTATGGTAACTAAAAGCTTAGTTTTCGTCCATGAAATCCTTTAAGTGCTTTGACCGTGATGGGTGGCGCAACTTACGCAACGCCTTGGCCTCAATTTGACGAATCCGTTCACGGGTAACCCCGAAGACACGGCCAACTTCTTCCAAAGTCCGTGTCCGACCGTCCTCCAAACCGAAACGCAAACGCAAAACGTTTTCCTCACGGTCAGTTAACGTATCCAAGACTGATTCCAATTGATCACGAAGCATTTCATAAGCAGCAGAATCCGCTGGTGAAACGGCTTCGTTATCTTCGATGAAGTCACCCAAGTGCGAGTCGTCCTCTTCACCAATTGGTGTTTCCAATGAAACCGGTTCTTGAGCAATCTTCAAGATTTCGCGAATCTTGTCAGCAGTCAAGTCCATTTCGGCCCCAATTTCTTCAGGAAGTGGTTCACGACCCAAATCTTGCAGCAATTGGCGCTGAATTCGGATTAACTTGTTAATGGTTTCAACCATGTGAACAGGCACACGGATTGTCCGGGCCTGATCGGCAATGGCACGTGTAATGGCCTGACGAATCCACCAGGTTGCATAAGTTGAAAACTTAAATCCCTTAGTGTAATCAAACTTGTCAACGGCCTTCATCAAGCCCATGTTACCTTCTTGGATCAAGTCCAAGAATTGCATACCACGACCGACATAACGCTTAGCGATTGAGACAACCAAACGCAAGTTCGCTTCTGCTAATTCTTGCTTTGCTTCTTCATCCCCAGCTTCGATTCGCTTAGACAATTCAATTTCTTCATCACCTTGCAAAAGGTTAACACGACCGATTTCCTTCAAATACATCCGGACAGGGTCGTTAATCTTAATGCCGGAAGTATCCTCAGCGTTATCCAATTCATCCTTCGATGGCTTGTTTTGCTTTGCCTGGAGAACTTCTGGTGCGGGCTCACCCTTTTCGTCAACAATGGCGATACCGGCATCTTCAACCTTTTCCATCAAACGTTCGATGTTTTCAGTATCCAAGTGGAAAGGTTCCGCAATCTTTTCAGACAATTCACGATATTGAATTTGCTTAGCAGGCTTGTATTCCTTCAACAATTCACGAACAGCCTTATCATAGGCAGCCGACTTAATTGGGCCAGACTTCTTAGCCGGCTTTTTAACAGGTTGCTTGGCAATTTCAGCCGCCTCTTCAGGCGTCTTACCTTCAGCTAAGGCCAACAGTTCCGCTTTACGAGCCCGACCGTGATAAGCAATGTGTTGCTCATCAAGGTAAGCTTTAATTTCGGAAATTTTACTTGAACTTGAAATTTTTGCCATTATATCTCCTATTGCTGGGAATACCTTCTTCTTAGGTTAATTAACTCGGTCCCGAGTTGAATCAGGGCCATTTTATCATGCTGATTTTTAGCCAAGGCAATCTTCTTATTTAGAGCCTCAACTTGGCTTTCATAAGGAGCCTCTTTCATAATCACACGAATGTAGTCATTAACCGCATCCCGTTGAACTTCTAGTGTACCAAATTCTCGGTCGATTGCCATCATTTTTTGGTTTAAATCAGGCTTTTGAACAAAGTCCAAAAAACCGGCTAAATCAAAACTTTGCTGTCCCTGTTTGGTATATGCTTCATAAAGCATCATTAACAGTTGGTATTCTGGATGAACAAAGGCAAAGTCGGGCAATCCCTTAACCGTATTCATGGCTGCAGGTGACTTAATCATTGCCATTAAGAGCCCCTGCTCAGCTCGCTCAGTCCGTGTTAAACCGGCATTTAAATGTCCGGCTAAATCATCGGCAGAAGCCGTTGGACTAGTAGGCTCACCAAGAGCAGCTAATGATTCAAAACCATCCGAATAATCCGGTTGCCATGAGTCATCCGACCAGCCATTCTGGTCGGTCTGGACCTTTCGCCACTGCTTCTTTGCTGGCGCCTTTTGAACCGTCTGTGCCGGTCGATGAGCAAGAAACTCCTGAAACTCTCGCTGGAGAGCCGTAAAATCAGACCCATATTCTTCACTAAACTGCCGCAAAAAATAATCCTGCTCAACCGGACTTGCCACGGCCAAAATCGGCCATGCTTCCTTTAAAAAGTCAAGGTACTGGGCCTGATTTTCCAGATTTTTACCGTTTTTAGCCGCTTGAATCAAAAATTCAGTCGGTGTCAAAACGCCGTGGTCAAGGTCTTGCTTTAAGACCTCTAACCCCTGTTCACGCCGGACCTCATCAGGATCACGACCATCTGGTAAGGAAACAACCCCAATTTCAACTTGGGGGGCAACCTGACGAATTAATGGTATCGAGCGCTTAGCTGCTTTTTGCCCTGCCGCATCGCCATCATAGACCAAGAGGATTTTATCTGTGATTTTACTTAAATCAGTCACATGATGTTCAGTCAAGGCCGTCCCCATTGTGGCAACGGCACCGGTCGCTCCTGCCAGAGCGGCCGAAATCACATCCATAAAACCTTCAAAAATCATGGCCGGTTGACCAGCCCGAATAGCCGGTTTTGCCTGATCAAAGTTATACAGCAAGTTTCCCTTATTAAAGAAGGGCGACTCTGGTGAGTTCATATACTTAGCTGGATTGTTTGGATCAAGCGAGCGACCAGAAAAGCCCCGAACCTGACCCCTGACATCTTTAATTGGCCAGACAATTCGGTTGTTAAAGCGGTCACGGCTGATTTCACCATCCTGGTCAATAAATAATTGACTTTCTAGAAGGAGCTTGTCAGCCAAATTGTGCTCCTTGGCATAAGCCAATAACACATTGTTCGATGGCACAAAACCCAAACCATAACGTTTAATGGTTTCGTCATCGAGCTTACGGTCATCATGCAGGTAGGCCAAAGCCTGTTCACCCGCTGTTGTATTCAACAAAATATGCGTATACAACCGCTCGGCGTTTTGATATAAATCAAAAATCGCGGCGAATTGTTCCTGTCGCGCCGAAGGCTGCCCCTGGTACCTATCTAAACCAGATAATTTGAGATTCTTAGCTAGGGATAGGACGGCTTCCGGATAGGTATAACCTTCTTTTTCCATTAAAAACGAAAAAACGGTTCCTGAGCGCCCACAGGAGAAACAATGAAAAACCTGCTTTTTATCATCAACAAAGAGTGAAGGACGCCGATCCTCATGAAATGGGCAAGACCCGTTCCATTCGCGACCGCGCTTCACTAACTGGGTATAATTTTGAATCACATCGACGATGTTGGTTTGCGACCGAACTTCATCGATTACACTTTGTGGAATCCGTTCTGCCATAAGCCTCCTTCAAACTGGTAACTACGCCAGTCCGCACTTCTACCCAATACAATGTTGTCTACTATTATAGGAAGATTTTGAGTATTTGTCAAAGTTTTTTGTTCACAAAAAGACCGGTTTAGCCACCGGTCTTCCTAACTATGACACATCATTAACTTTATTAAATCAGCATCTTTTTCTTCATACAATTAGTGTTTACGTCCAAAAATTTTCATAGCTGCAAAACTGCTGCCAATCAAGGCTAATAAGTCTAAGAAAGCTAATCGGAAAGTTCGATGCTTGCCGGTTGCTGGCAAAACTGACTGAGACCTTGCTGTTGTACTTTCAGCGGTAGTTGTAACCCTTTTTGCTGGTGCTGATTCGTTTGATTTTGCTGTCAATTCAGAAGTTGACAGTGCACTGGGCGTTGGTGTTGCATTCACATTTACTACCCCTGGAACAAGCATTGGCGACGTTACTGAACTAGAAGTTGGCGCAGTATTTGACTGTGTTGCTGAACTAGAAGTTGATGCCCTTAACAATCCAGAAGTCGAGGCCGTACTTGATTTCGTCGCTGAACTAGAAGTTGAGGCTGCATTCGACTTCGTTGCTGAACTAGAAGTTGATGACGCGTTTGACGTCGTTGTTGAACTCGATATTGGTGACGTAGTTGACTTCTTTGATGAATGACTTGGCTTCGTCGTTGAGTTAGAACTGGACGTCGCATTCGATTTCGTTGCCGAATTAGAGGTTAAGGCTGAATTCGACTTTATTGCTGAACCAGATGTCGAGGCTGCACTTGACTTAGTTGCTGAACTAGAGGTCGACGCAGCATTTGACTTTGGTGCGGAACTAGAAGTTGAGGCTGTATTTGACTTCGTTGCCGAACTAGAAGTTGATGTTGTACCTGACTCTGTCGCTGAACTAGAAGTTGATGTTGTTCTTGACTTCGTTGCCGAACTAGAAGTTGATGTTGTACCTGACTCTGTCGCTGAACTAGAAGTTGATGTTGTTCTTGACTTCGTTGCCGAACTAGAAGTCGAGGCTGAATTCGACCTTGTTGCCGAACTAGAGGCTGATGTCGTATTCGACTTTGGCGCTGAGCTAGAAGTTGATGCTGCACTTGATTTTTGTGCCGAACTGGAGGTCGAGGTTGAATTCGACTTCGTTGCTGAACTAGAAGTCGAGGCTGAATTTGACTTCGTTGACGAGCTAGAGGTCGATGCAGTGTTTGACTGTGTTGATGAACTGGAAGTCGACGCTGTGTTTGACTTTGTTGCTGAACTAGAAGTTGGTGTTGTACTTGTCGGTGCAATTTCTGCACCCGTGAGGACAGGAATATTCACAACCAAGTCTTGGTCTCCAACTTGGAAAGCCAAATCAGTTTTATCGGCAGCTTGATAACCCTTGGGCAACTGTGAGGAAACATCCATATCCGTTTCCTCATCCACAGTCTTCTGATAAGTAGCAATTGTTTGGTTATGATCAACGAAGTTGACAGTAACCGGCACTTCCTTAATCAAATATAGAATAACTGGCTTGTTGATATCTAAGTTCTTCGCCAAAGTAAATTGAGCAATCTTTGTGTGTTGGACCGGCTGATCTGTATAGTACAAATTTGTATTCACTAACCGATAATTATCTGGAATAGTGACAGTAACTTGAGAACCTGGTAGCCCCTGAACAATATGGTTAGGACCAATTTGTTGATCAGTTATTTGGTCGACCAAACGATATGCCTGACCGGCCTGCCAGTTACCAGGGTTAGCCATTCCCGTATTAATAGCGTTACGAACAAAAATTGTTAAATTGCCGTTGCTATCATAACGATTCCAAACCGTATCAGGAACAGTTGTATTCAAATCATTTTCGCGGTTCATGATTAACTGAGGGGCAGTGGTTAAATCTGTTAAATGTGCAGTAAACTGTTTAGCACTTAATGGCGAAGTAACACTATCAGCCAAACTGGCATTCATCGTGAACATATTTTCTTGGGCACTATCGGCAGTATTATCTAAATTAAGAATATTAAGGCTCTTCAAGCTAACTGTATTGGCAAACATGCCACCGGTGCCATCATTCACACCTTTTGTAGAGCCAGGAACCAACTGCATCTTAGCGTTCCACAAGCTGAAATCGAGGCTTTTCAGCGACATATCATTATAAAACATGTTGTGCATGTTCGTCACTTTGCTCACGTTGAGATTGTTAATCCCTGTAATCGACTGTAACCGATACAAATTGGCAAACGTCGCCCACATATTCGTGACATTGCTGGTATCAAAATGGGAAACGTCGAGTGTAGTCAACGACTTATCAGCGTTGAACATATCGTACATATTCGTAGCACTATGAGTATCCAAATTGCTCAAATCAAGACTTGTCAATGCAGGATTTCCTGCAAAGAAATCGCTAAAATAAGTTACCTGCGAGGTATCAACCAAGTTCAACCCTTGAATTGCCGTCAAGCCTGGGAATCCCGCAAAAGCCGCCGTCCCTAGGGTGGCAACTTTTACCGGTTTTGTAAAAACAATCTTAGCAATTTGTTCCTGATTTAACTGACCAATACTGGTCAAACTTGAAGAAGAAATCACACCTTCAGAGCCGTCATCGGCAGATTCGACCGTCAAAGTTAAAGTTTGGCAATCATAATGGGCCTTTGCCGTCCCCCAATGTACATCAGCATTCCGCGCCAAACCTAGCACTGGATGATTTCCTGTTAACCATTGCCAACTATTCCAGCTCAGCGTCCCCTGGTTAGCCAGTGGAGTCGACAAAAAGACATCGCCCGCATTCGTTACGGCACTCAAATCACGCGTTTCTAGTCCAATGACGTTCGTCAAAACTTTATCATTCGAGAACATTCCCTCTATATTCTGAGTATGGCTCATGTCCCAGGTACTCAAATCAATTGAAGGTAATGCAAAATCCAAGGCAAACATATTCGACATGTTGGTTGTCTGGCTGGTATCCAAGTGTCCACCAGGCATAATAGTAAAACTGGTCAGAGCTGTCAACATATTAAACAGTCCTGTTGCATCACCGACAATTCGGACATCCCCTGTCACTTGAATTTGCTTAACAGATTGCAGGGCATTCGGTACTACCTTTTCCAAAATTTGGTTTTGGGCACTCACAGTTCCAGAACCCAAGGTGACAACACCGCTCGTTTGATTAAAGGTCCAAGGAACTGTTCCCCAGGTACCACTGGTAGTAGGTGCCGTATCTCCAAGAGCGCTGCCTTGCTGACTATTCTGTGCCGATGTCGTTGACGTACTTGATTGTTGACTTTGCTGTGCAGCTTGTGACGTCGCAGTGGACGAGCCATTAACCTGATTTTTTTGAGCTGTCAAAGCAGAAACCACTACACTACCGCCAGTAGCAACTGATTCAGACGAAACCATCGCAGTTGTTGTTCCAGAATAGGATTGATTATTATCCAATTGAGTTGCAGTCGTTGACGCCACTGTGCCCGTTACTGCATTATTTAACGACGTTGCATTGCCAGCTTTCGTTTGGCTGACCGATCCAGTAGTTTTCCCTTGCTGAGCATCATCAGCGCTTGCACGGTTGACTAACATAACTGGTGCCATAAACGTTATCGTGCCAAAGACTGCTGTTTCGATTAGTAACGACCGCCAACTATTTTTACTAATTCCCTTCATTCATTTCCCTCTCAAAATCAGCTAAAAGCTGGTTCAATCTTTCACTTCTTATTCCATGACTTTCATGTGACAACTTCAATCATTTTGTAACATAAATGACAAAAAGGGATCCCTATCGTTGTTTTACTAAAACATCTTTTTACTAAAAAAGCCTTCTAGTATCTAAACCCGAAGACATTTTCAACGATATAAATTGATCAAACAACAACATAATAGAAAGAAATATGGTCGTTTCAATCAGGCTAATTTCTGAACTCATTACCTTTTCGCTATTTTATGGCAATCGAGACTGATTTATCTTAGCTAAGTATTTCTCTTTTTGCTATACAGTCCCAATTTGATCATAACAAAAAACCGTCCTCACACAACGTGAAGACGGTTAACAAAGCGTTTTTGCAAATTAATGCAAAACCGTAATCAAGAGGCCACCTAAGATCAAGATGATAGCACCACCGATTCGGTTACCCATTTGAGCGAAGGCAATCAAACCCATCCGGTCAGAAGCTGACAATACAGCAACGTTTCCAGTTCCACCCATTGAGTTATTAATCATACCGGCTGAAATTGCTGATTCAACTGGGTACAAACCAAAGAGCTTACCCAAAAGACCACCTGCAATTCCAATCGTTACGACTGAAACTAAAGCACAAACAACCAGCTGCCATGACAAAGTGGCAAGCAACTTGTTCATATCGACCAAAGCTAATCCGATACCAGCCAACAAAGCTTGTGTTGTTGTAGAAACGATCAGATTTCCAAACATCACGGCTGAATCTTCGTAGAACTTAGGAACTAAGTTCAAAGCCTTGGCTACAATAACTGCTAAGATCAAAAATGCGAAAGCGTTGATACTTGGTACCAAAGTTTGCAACAAAGTACCAACCATGTAGAATGACAAAGCCACCATCATTCCAACTAACATTTGTGAGTAGTTGAGGGCTGGGGCATCATCTTTCTTGTCGGCGGCCATGTCATCTGCTGATTTCAACAATTGACCTTGACCATTCATCTTTGACTTGGCAGTAAACTTAACCAACAATGATGAACCAATAATGGCCATCAAGTTTGCCAAAACAACAGCTGGGAACAATTGGTTCAAGATCGTACCGGCTGAAACATGAAGGGCTGACCCGTAAATGTTTGACAATGGCACAATACCGGCTCCGATTCCACCGGCCATCATTGGGAAGGCAACGTACAATGCAGTGTGATTGAAGCCAAGGCCGAGCAACTGCCCAACAAAGCTAACCACAAAGAATGAAATAATCATTGCCCCAAAGGCTACTGGTAAGAAACGCACAGCTGATTTCAACAATAACTTGCGGTCCATCTTCAAAATGGCTGAGGTAATCAAAGCCACGATATAGAACTCCAAGAAGTTGACATCAGAAACAAAGGTATGAATACTTGTTACGGCTTCCTTAGGCACAATCCCTGTACCGGCTAAGATCGAACCGGCAACAACGGCGAAGGCTGACCCTCCACCAAGGTATGAGCGCATGATTGGCAGGTTATTTCCAACATAGAAGAAAACGCCACCAAGCATAACTAGGGCAAACATCGCACCAGCGATGTTATTTGGCAACAAACGTAGGCTCAAGACAGCCACCAACAAAATGGCCATCAGGATAAAGGCAACACCGCCAATACCCGCTACTTGAAACTCGCTTTCGATTTTCGAAAAGATTCCGGTGCCTTGCGACGCCTGTGATTCTTCAGACATTATAATCTCCTTTAGCAAAGCAACTTTTTAATAATACCACTCTTTAATTCAGATTTAAATAAAAAATGCAAGTTTTTTTCACAAAAAAAGCAAACACAGGATTTGCTTAGATTTATTTTAAATTGTTAGGCGAAAACTGTAACAAAGAAGCCAGCAATCACCAAAACGATGGCACCACCAATTCGGTTTCCCATCTGCGCAAAGGCAATTAAGTTCATCCGGTTAGCGGCCGAGAGGACTGCGACGTTTCCGGTTCCACCCATCGAATTATTAACCAAGCCAGCAGTGACAGCTGACTCGACTGGGTAGAGACCAAAAACTTTGCCCAGATAGCCTGCCACCAAGGCAATCGTGACGACCGAGACAATCACGCAAATAGCCAATTGCCAAGTCAACGTCTCCAATAATGCAGACAAATCAAGTAAGGCCAATCCACCCCCGGCTAGTAAAGCCTTGGTCATCGTTTGCACAATCAATTGACCAAAAAGGACTGCGGACTGTTCATAGTAAGTTGGTACCAAGTTACTGGCCTTAGCAACAATTGCCACCAAAATCAGAAAGGCAAAAGCATTACTGCTTGGCAACAAGTGATGAAGCATCAGGCCAATCAAGTAGAAGGCCATGGCGACCATCATCCCTACCAATAACCGCTCAAATTCAATTTTAACGGGCTGTGCCTTAGTTGCCTTCATCTCACCAGTTGTCTTCAATAAATCCCCATGGCCGTTCCAGGCGGATTGCTCAGTATTTTTAACCAAGAGTCCCGCACCGATAATCGCGAGTAGATTGGATAACACAAGGGCTGGAAACAGCTGCGATAAGATTGGCCCTGCCGGCACCCCAAGAGCCGAACCATAGATGGTTGATAGTGGCACAATGCCGGCTCCCACGCCACCGGCCATCACTGGAAAGGAGATGTAGAGCGACGTATGCACGAAGCCCAATCCTTACAACTGCCCCACCAAGCCAACGATGAAGAAATTAGCAACCATGGCCAAGAAAGCAACTGGTAAAAACCGTACCGCTGATTTTAATAATAATTGTCGGTCCATCTTTAAGATGGCCGAAATAATCAGCGACACAATATAAAATTCCAAAAAATTAGAGGTTGAAATAAAGTTGCGCACCGTGCCAATCGCACCACTTGGTACCAGTCCTAGTCCAGCAATAATGGCTGCGCCCACAGTGACAAAAACCGATCTACCGCCCAAGTAGGACTTAAAAATTGGCAAATGACTACCAAGATAATACAGTGCTCCACCGAAAATAACGAGTGTGAACAACGCCCCACCCATGTTATCGGGTAAGACATCCATCCAGAGGACCACAAATAATAAAAGGGTCATCAAAAGGAAGGCCGTTCCCCCTAAACCAACAATTTTCAGCTTGACTTCGAAATTCGAAAAGAAGCTGATAGCACCTGACGGTTGTCTATCTTTCTTCATCTACATTCTCCTGCATCAATTACATCTGTTATCGTATCTAGGGTTATCTTATCAAAAATTTTATAAAATTAATAAATAAATTCAAAAAATACTTGATTAAATTCTTCTGGAATTTCTAAGTGAGGCAAATGACCAGCTTTTTGTATAACTTTTAAAGAAGAATTTTGGTTCAATAAGTTCTCAAACTCATGGTAATAGCCGATTTTGCATAAAGGCGAAGCCCCGCCGGCAACAAACAGCGTTTTCAACGTACAATCTGCCAAGTCCTGACGCCAATCTTCTAGTAAGTGATTTTTCATCAACGGATAGGCCAAATCAAAATCGAATGGATTTTTGACCTTATCTTCTTTCAACAAGGCCTTAAACTCTGGCGCGACTGGTACAGCGGTCAAGTGTTGCTTAATAAAGGTTTTAGACACAGTTCCAAAAGTCGACCAAGTGAGATTGCGGATGCCGGCCGTCCAGTTTCCTTCGTTTAAGAGCTTGGGGCTTTCGTCAACAATGACCAACTGTTTCAACTTTTCTTGGCCAAATAACGACAGATAGGCCCAAATAACCGATCCGCCCATGGAGTGCCCAACTAACGTAATTTCGTCAATTTTCAATAATTCAAAGAGTTCATGTAAATCAGCCGCCAGGCGGGAAACCCGCAAGTTTTTAGTTGTCCGTTCCGACTGCCCGTGTGACCGCCAGTCCATCGTCACGACCCGATAACCACGCGCTTCTAATCCTGGAATTTGATAAGACCATTCGGCTTGGATGCCAGAAAATCCCGACAGTAAAACCGCCACGGGACCATCCCCCGCTCGATCTGTATAGTTAATTCGTACACCATCACTCGTTGTAAAAAAAGCCATCCCCATGTCCCTCTTCTTTTTTGATTATGATTATGATAACAAACCTGACAAACGACTAATAAAAATAGTCAAAATCAGGTAATCCGCCGCCCCGCCAATACTCAAGTTTTGCTCAATCATGGTTTGGTTCAACGCCGTTAAATATTTTTGACCAGCTGTCGTCTCAGCGCCGCCAAAATCGAAAAATTCATCCACCCAGCCTTGCATCTGCTGAACAATTGCCGGCGTATTCGCGCGCTTAATCAGCGTCGAATCCTGAATCGCCCCCGCTAGTGCCATCAGGGTATCCAAAAGGCGGTTTGTCACGGTTCCCGGCCGGTCACGGAATGTTGGCAGGCCAACCTGCGCTAACGCTGGCAAACCGGCGGCAACCACACCTCGAACACCTGTCAACTGATAGGTCCGGTACTGGTAATGGCCAGCAGTTTCTTCTTGCTGGTCATGATTCGAGTTCACTAAGTCATCATCTAAGACATTTTTACTGATTTTTCGAACGAAATTTAAGACCTCTTGGAGAGTTGTCGACCGTTTATCTTGGGTTGCCAAGCCATAGGCGGCAATTAAAATGCCCAACGTAAAAATCGCACCCTTGTGCGTATTCACCCCATCTGTCGCCAGATACATGGCTTGCTCTGCCTTGACCCCTTCTGGTCGCAAGGCCGCTAGCAAGTCCGTTTCCTCCGCCTGACTAAAGCCTTGTCCCAGTTCAAAGGCTTTCTCAAAGTATGGTCTTAGTGCTACGGCTGAATCAACAAAGGTCATCACCGTCATATCGTGGTGGGCACCTGCCGAAATTGGGTCAACCAAGCCCGGCTTTGGCGCTAAAGCCACTTCCTGCAAGCAAGCGGCAACGGCCGCATCCACCACAAAATCTCGCGACCAAGCTGGCAGGGTTAAATCAGTCACGAAATAATCCCGGTACAACTGATTACTTGATGCCTGGACCGCAGTAAGTGGATGACGACCTTTTTTAGCACAGACCTTCGCATCCCCATCACAGACCAGACAACGACGAGGAGGCAAACCCAGGTCTCGACGTGACAGCTGGTAGCCCTCCGCCGAATCGGCCATCACATCACAGTCAAACAAACGGCCGAGAGCAAAGTCTTCCTCGAAGCGCAACAGTTCCTGCTTCCATTTTTTTAGCTGGCCATCCAAAACCAGGAAGGCCTCGGGGCCGGTGATCCGTTGTTCATCCACATGAACCTTTTTGATAACAGCATTGTCACTAACAACAGCCTGCTTAATCACTTGCCAGCCAGCCATAAAAATCTGCCGGATTCTTGGGCTATTTTTAATTGGGCCCGCAATATTCAACTTCACCGCCACCACGACCTGGTCTGGAAAATCAGCTTCCAATTGTTGCTGGACAGCTGACCGCCACTCGCGATTAGTTAAAACTTGGTCTAAGGTCACCGCCTGACCACCGGCAAACAATTCAAGCATCTTCTTTCCTTCCAAACTGATTTCTATTGTCTATTCTAACAAAATCCACAATTAACTACCGCGATAGAAAAGAGGGCCGGTTTCCCTGCCCTCCAATCTTACTGTTAATCTTGTACTTCCTTGATGACGTCAATTAAAGTGCCGTCACGATATTCAGCCAAGGCTACTACCCGGTCTTTAAAGGCTAACAGCTTAGGTCGACCGACCAAGTTCTCCGCGCGTTTTTGCAAGTCTTCAATCGAATAGATTGGCAGACCCGGCACCTTTGCCAGGGCGTCCTTTAGATCCTGCCGCTTTGGATTAATGGCAATACCGATTTCGGTTACCAAAACATCAATCGAATCACCCGGTGTAATCACCGTGGTGACTGCTGGAACAACCGTGGCAATTCGACCGCGAACCAAAGGAGCGGAAATAATCGTCAACTTAGCCGTTGCCGCATCCTGGTGACCACCGATTGCACCACGAATCACGCCATCGGAACCAGACATCACATTCACGTTAAAATCAGTATCGATTTCCAAGGCCGAAAGGATAGCAACATCCAACTTATCAACCATGGCGCCCTTGTTAGCCGGATCAGCATACCATGAGGCGTCGATTTCTTGCTGATTTGGGCTCTCTCGCATCGAGAAGGCAGCTCCCTTGTCGAAGTCCTGGACGTCCATAATTTTGGCAACCAGGCCCTCTTTCAAGAGGTCAACCGTTGGCTTTGTAATACCACCCAGGGCAAAGGATGCCTTAATCTGCTTTTCAATCATTGACTGGCGCAAGAAACGGGTCACGGCCAGTGCCGCCCCACCAGAACCAGTCTGGAAAGAAAAGCCATCTTGAAAGTATGGTGAGTGTGTAATCACTTCGTTGACCATCTTAGCAATTTGCAGTTCCTTTGGATCCTTGGTAAAGCGGGTCGCCCCAGAACCAATCTTATCCGGGTCACCGACCTTGTCCACCTTAACCACATAGTCAACCTCAGTTTGCTGAATGGAAGCGGGGGTATTTGGATAAGGCTTTAAATCGTCCGTAATCAGGACTAATTTGTCAGCATAGCGGGCATCCATCAGGGCATAGCCCAAAGACCCAAAGGCCGTTTCACCATCCATCCCATTGGCGTTACCCATCTCATCGGCATTTGGTACACCTAAAAAGGCAACGTCGATTTGAATTTCACCGGACTCAATTGCCCGCGCCCGATTTCCGTGTGATCGGAAGATTACCGGATTCTTGAGAGCGCCGTGAGAAATCGCATCACCGAGCGTCCCTCGCATCCCAGAAGAGGTAATATTGGTGACGACCCCCTTCTCAATCGCATCAACCACGATATCATTCATCACGTTTGTCAATGATGAAGGAGCTAACGAAAGGTTTTGATAGCCGGCATCAATGATTTCTCGCATCACCATGTTGAAGACAAAATCACCTTCCCGAAAATGGTGATGGAAAGAAATCGTCATGCCATCACAGACAGTATCACGGACAACCTGTTGAATGGAGTCAACAACCTTACTAGGACCGGTTTGTGCCAGCACCTTTGGTGCCACCCTTTGAATTGTTGGATGACCAAAGTTGACTGATTGAAAACCGCCATCATGATATTGGTTTAAAATTTCATCCGGAATTTCTCGCTGCACTTTATTCTTCAATGTTCTTTCCCTCCTGATCAACAAGGTGGTTCGCCTTCGCCAAAGCCATCACTCGTTCTGATCGTAGCACAACCGGTCGGTCAACCATCTGACCGTTAATGGCAATCACACCTGATCCCTTTTGTTGGGCAGCCTTAATGGCCATAATCATGTTTTGCGCGTTGATAATTTCCTTTTGGCTTGGTTGATAAACTTGGTTAACCAAAGGAATTTGCCGCGGATTAATCACTGATTTTCCATCGAAACCAAGCTGATGAATCAGTTTCGTTTCCCGGATAAAGCCTTCCTCGTCATCCAAGTTCGTAAAGACGGTATCAAATGCTGCAATTCCTGCTGCTCGAGCGGCATGCAAAATGACATTGCGCGCATACAACAATTCTTGACCATCCGGATAACGGTGGGTCTTCATATCGGTTGTGTAATCTTCGGCAGACAAGGCAATACCAATCATTCGATCAGAAGCAGCCGCAATTTCATTGGCATTAGCAACACCCTTGGCCGATTCAATGGCGGCCATCAGATGGGTGGAACCCACTTCCAGACCAAATTCCTGTTCTGCTGAGGCAACAAAGTTTTCGAGTTCTTGAACCATCTCAGCCGATTCCGTTTTTGGCAATCGGATTACATCAATGCCAGCCTTCACCATCGCTTTAATATCATTTTGGTAAAAGGGGGTATCCAAGCCATTAATTCGAACGACTAATTCCGCATCCCCATAATCAAAGCGGGACAATGCCTCATAAACGAGGTATCGGGCGGCATCTTTTTCGGCCAGTGAAACTGCATCCTCTAAATCAAACATAATCGAGTCGGCCCCGAAAATGCCGGCATCCTTGATTAACCCCGGATTATTACCAGGAACAAACATCATGGTTCGTCGTAACCGTTCGCTTTCAACCATTAGAGCACCTCCCATTGTGGCTGGTCAACTTGATCCAAAGCTCGTTGGCAAACCGTGATGGCCCGCGCCTTAATCACGGGGTCCAAGGCTCCCTGGTCAACTACCTTAATGACGGCGTTCTGAATATCGTAGTCAGCGAAGACGCCCTCAATCGTTGCTTGAATCTGGTCTCCAAACTGCTTGGCTACATCCGAAACCAAGTCAAATTCGAGGCCATTCGTGCCTTGACTGACCATAATTTGAACATCCGAAGATTCGAGGGTCCCCGCCAAAGCGGTTTTCTTAATTTCCATCGATTTTTTGTCCTTTCTTGATTCTTGCTTGTAAGTCGGTGAGGTGTTTTTCGATAAAGGAAAGACTCGACACTGGTAGCATGTCAGTTACATCCTGAATTTTCCCTGTCTGAATGGCCTTGCGAACCGTACGGGCACTAATAACCTGCTGACTGTCCGTCGGTTCCTTCATTCTTGGTACCAGCTCAACTTGAACTTCTGGTGGGAGCACTTCTTGCAGCGCCTGATTATACTGATCAGTTGTCTGTGACAGCGGTTCCGTCCCAACATAACGGCTTGTGATGCCCAATGGTTTGGCAATTTGTTCCTTAAACAAAGTGGCATCGAGCTGCGTTTGGTAAGAAACCAGCTGACTGTCATCCTTCAGAAAATAGGCCGGGAAAGACAGACTGGAGACCATGTAAGGTCCACCAGTTGCCACCACGACATTTGCCAAGTCGCTCGTTCCTTCTTGAGCCAAGCGCAAGCGCTCTTCAGTCGTGAACAACGATTGGTCCTCCTCAACCACAAATACATAAACAAAGTCATTCTTTTGCGCTGCCGTCTCCACCAAGTACCGGTGCCCTTTGGTAAACGGATTGGCATTTAAAACAACTGCTGCTACCCGTTTTGCTGAGGCTGGCTTTTTAGGCAATGCTGCCCGAAAGCTAGCCACATTTGGCAAGCCTTTTTCTAAAATCAGACCCTCACTAGTCTTCGCCAAAGTTGCAAAACCAACATGGCTAAAGCTCTGTTCATATTGCAACTTGGTAAAAACAAATAAATGAAAGATGCCATCTTGCGCCAGCGTCGTTTCGAGCGTTGACACCAGGCGATTAAACCTGGCCCCCTTAGAAGCACCAGCCGCCGAAACGGCCAAATATTTCAACGTTTGACCAGCAATCGAGCCGGTTCCAACCATTTGGCCTTGGTCGTCATAGATTGCAAAGGTTTTATCAATGGCAGCCAGCTCTTGGCTTGAAAAGTTATCTAAGCCCTGACTGGTTAAAAACCGTCGCCAATCCTTTTTCGTAGCTGAGTTAGTCAAATAAATTTCTTGAATGGTTTCCACTATCGACGCCCCACCTTCTTACCTTAACTTGCTACTTTAGTGTTCTTGTTTGGCAAAAGCCAACACCGCATTTTCCACTGCCGCCACCACGCCAGTATCAAAGACAGCTGGCACAACTTTTTCTGCACTTGGCTGTTCAACTAAGTTCGCCAGGGCTGTTGCGACATGGAGCTGCAGTTCAATCGAAACTGATTTTAAATCAGTAGCCAAAAGTCCCTTAAACAGACCCGGGAAGGCCAAAATATTGTTCACCTGGTTAGCCCACTGAGATGAGCCAGTCGCAACGACAGCAGCACCACCAGCTTTAGCTTCGTCTGGCAAAATTTCAGGTACCGGGTTAGCTAGCGCCAAAACAATCGCCTTGTCAGCCATCCGTCGCACTTGGTCCGCCGACAAAAGATGTCCATCCGAAAGGCCAATAAAGACGTCTTGCTGGTCGATAACTTCATCCAGACTTTCCCCCTGACTTTGTTCAACCTGCTTTGCTAAATCACGTTGAAAACGATTATAGTCCTGATCATCTGCTCGAATAACGCCATGAATATCGACGAGCGTTTGCTTTTTAATGCCCGCCGCTAATAAAAGCTTTGCAGTGGCTACTCCGGCAGCACCGACACCATTGATAACGATGTTCAAATCCGTCAAAGGCTTACCAACAACCTTCGCGGCATTAATCAAAGCCGCTAACACAACGATGGCCGTGCCAGTTTGATCATCATGGTAAACCGGAATATCAAGGGCTTCCTGCAGTTGTTGCTCAATTTCAAAAACGCGTGGCGCAGCAATATCTTCCAAATGAATACCTGCAAAGGATGGCGCCATTGTCTTAATTGTTGCCACAAATTCTTCGACTGGCACCTGGTTCAAAGCCATCGGTAACGCATCGACACCGGCAAACTCCTTATAAATCAGCGCTTTACCTTCCACAATTGGTAAGCCAGCCCCAGGGCCGATATTCCCCAGGCCTAAGACGGCCGAACTGTCGGTAATGACCGGCACTAATTTACCCGAAATGGTGTACTTCTTTTGATCTTCTGGGTGGCGCTCGATTTGTTTGGCTAAGGCTGCCACGCCCGGCGTGTACGCCTTGGCTAAATCAGCTGCGTCCTTGATTGCAAAGATCCCCTGAATCGTCAGGGCTCCTTGGTGGTGCTCATGAAGTGCAAAGACCTCATTCATATCTACCATATTGGCCTCCTAATGTTTTTGAAGACTTGAATTAAATCCTAAATTAATTTTAAATTGTACATTAGCGAATGTAAAGAAAAATATTTAATATTTTTACAAATAAAATGTATAATTAACCATTTTTCAATATTTAAAGTTTTTTACCATCTTTAAATTTGTCTTACTTTTAAAATATTTTACACTTTGATTGTAAATATCTTGAATTTTGTAGTAGAATCAATTTAATGATTTCTTGTTTAGGCCAAAAATCGTGGCTTAAATTAAAGAAAATCAATAATAGAAGGAAAAGGATGACAATATGTCCACAACGGATCCAAATTTACTGGCGCAGATTTCTGAAGACTACTACCTAAACAAGTTGTCCTTTGGTGAAATTTCGACCAAGTACGACGTTTCCCGGTACCTCATTAATAAGTACCTGACAGAAGCCTTGAAAACCGGCGTTGTGAAAATTGAAATTGCCGCCTCTGCTAACCGTAATTCACAGTTAGAGCAAGTTTTTAAGGAAAAATTTCCAAACACAAATTGCTACATCATCCAAGATGACACCACGACAAGTGCCACTGAAGATTTGATTTCAAACTACGCGGCCAATCTGGTGGTTAAGCACTTAGAAAATGGTCCTCATATCGTTGGGATGACCTGGGGTGACACGATGTACTCACTGATTGATGCCATCACGTCCAATCCCTTAAACCAGATTAAGTTCACCCAATTCGTTGGGGAAAACATGAAGTACAACTCTACGGCCGGTTCCGTTCGCATCGTTGAACGTGCTGCCAAGAAGGTTGCCGGTGAGTTCTTAACGCTCCCCGCTCCCCTCTACTTAGCCGATGATGCCGTCCGTAACGGTCTGTATGAGGCGGTTTCAATCAAGCAAACCATCGACTTAGCCAAGCAAATGGATACTGTTTTGACTGGTATGGGCACGATTGCTTCGCTTGAATCAATCGCCATTTGGAACCAAAACATCAACCGCCTCTTCCCCAACGTTAAATTGGGCGAAGTTGCAGGTATGATTTACGGTCGACCATATGACATTAACGGAAACATCTTAAACGTTGGCTCCGACAAAGTCGTTGGTTTGGATATGAATTCAATCCTCGCCACACCAAAACGAATTGGTGTCGTCCGCTCTAAGGCGAAGTCAAAAGCGGCCCTCGGCGCTCTTCGTGGTGGCTTTGTCACCGACTTGGTAATGTCAGAATCATTGGCATACCGAATTATCAACGAAGAAGCTGAATAAATTTTTAAAAAGTCTACCCCTTGATTTGGGTCCCGAAATTTAGACAAACAAATTTCAGGATTCATATCACTTCTGGTAGGCTTTTTTGCTGCACAATTATTCCGATGCACAAAAAAGAGTGAAAACGAAATCGTTTTCACTCCTGATTTTTATGACTTTGTTTTTGTTCCAAACAGCTTTTGGCAAATCAGGCCAATCACAATGCCAAAGAAGGCAAAGCCAATCCAGCCAAAGCCGGCACTGGCACCAAAAATATGGGTCTGGTACCAACCGACATGAGTGGTTGTTCCAACAGTATAAGAGACCAATCCACCAAGGTCCTTGGCAAAAGGTGCGTTTGACAAGCCATCAAAGACAGCTGCAATCAACGTCAAGCCCAACGCCCAGCCATAGAGAAAACGACCCTGACTTAGCCATGGTGACAACAAACTCAGTAGAATCAAAACAATCGCAATGGGGTACAAGAACATCAAGATGGGTGCAGCCCAAACAATAATCTTGTCGAGTCCTAATGTTGCCACAATAAAGGCCAAAAGTGAGGCAAAGGCCAACCAACCTTTATAGGAAACCCTGGGCCAAACGCGGTTTAAATCGCGGGCAAAGGATGCCGTCAGCCCCATAGCCGTGGTAAAGACGGCCAAAGTGCCCATGACGGCGATAAAGATTTGACCAAAACGGCCGAAATAATACAACATCACATTGGTCAAAGCAACGGCACCGTTACTTGAGATTGGCATATGAGCCAAAGAAGTCGTTCCAAGCAAAATCAAGCCAACATAGACCACGGCCAAAACGACCATCGACAAGGTTCCAGTCTTCACGATGACCGTCGCGATTTCGCCAGGCTTTTTGTAACCTAATTTTTGAATAGAATGCACAATCGTCACCCCAAAAATTAGTCCTGCCATCGCATCAACCGTATTATAACCTTCAATAAAGGCCGGGGCAATCGCATTTCCCTGGTAGGCCGTCGTCACCGCTTGGTGAGTGGTGGACCCCATTGGTGAAATGATGGCTAAAATAAAGATGAAAGCCAACATGGCCAAGAAAATTGGGTTTAGGTAGCGGCCAATAATATCCAATAACTTCGTTGATTGGGTCGATGACCAATAGACGAGGATAAAGTAAATCAAGGCAAATACAATCAAACCAATTTGTTGCTGTCCCTTTGGTAGCCAATTGGCAAAGGAAAACGAATAAGCAACCGTTGCCGTTCGAGGAGCCACGATAATCGGTCCCAAGCACAACTGTAAGGCCACTAAGAAAATCGTGGCTGGTTTGTGTCCTAATGGCCGAATCAAATCAAAAACAGATTCAGACCGAGTAACTGCTAAAGCAACCAAAGACAAGAGTGGCAAAATAACCGCACTCAGCAGAAAGCCAACCGTAGCGGGACCCCATTGCGCACCGGCAATTTGACCCAAGTGAACCGGAAAAATCAGGTTTCCGGATCCAAAAAACATTCCAAAAATCAATGAAAACAGGAGCAAGGCCTGCTTCCAACTAAGTTTCTTTTCCATTAACGTAAAACTCCATTCATGGTTATCCAATAAACAAGCATTTTTTAGATAGCAAAATACCTATCAATTTTACAGGAAAAAGTCCCCTCTGGCTAGTTAAAATGCCGTTTCAAGCAACTTAATGGAACTAAAAAAGCCCGCCGGAGTCGGTTAAACCTAATGAATTTCATCACGATTATTAGGTTCACTCAGAAAGCTAACAGCCCATTTTTTGCTGATACCCTTTTGATTCCTTTGGCGCTTTTTCAATATTTTTATGCTTCACTTCGTATATAATCATTCAGTTTTTTGGGCGAGAATCCTAGCCAATCACCCACCGAAGACTCCACAATTGGTGTACGCTTCTTTCCCTCATTTTTAAAATGAGTATAGAGTTCTGGATTTTGATCGAGCGACACCTCTTCAAAGGCAACCCCCTTCGTCTTTAAATAGAGCTTGGTTGCGGCGCATTCAGCACAGGTTTTTCGAGTATAAATTTTTAGCATGGCTCCTCCAGTTCATCGTAATTTAAAATTGGTATTATTTATATTTTAACAGTCATAAATTAATTAAATCATAAAAATCAAGGAAGATTTCAGATAAATCAACAATCGAGTCCGCTACCATACAACGGCATTAAAAAAAGACCGGAAATTGGTCTTTTAATTTTATATACATAGTTATTGATTAATAATTTGGTCAATTTGTGCCAATTCATCGGCAGAAAAGTCCAAGTTTTTCGTAAATTCAAGGTTATCCATCAAATGGTCAACCGATGATGTCCCAATCACAACGGAAGCAACCCGCTTGTCTTGAAGCAACCAAGCCAATGACATTTGGCTCAGTGTCTGTTGACGACCTTGGGCCAACTCGTTAAGGGCACGCAACTTAGCGGCCAAAGCATCGCGACCGTTTTCAAACAAGAAACCATTAGTCTTGTGGATTGGGAAGTCTTCCGGTACCCCGTTTAAGTAGCGGTCCGTCAACAAGCCTTCAGCCAATGGTCCATAAGCAAAGAGTCCGGCATGGTGTTGGTCCAAGATATCCAACAAACCAGAATTCTTCTGCTCCTGATTTAACATGTTATAAGAAACCTGGTTACCAATAAATGGCGTTTTCAGTTCCTTGAAGATTTCAGCAATGGCTTGCGTCTGTTCAGCCGTATAGTTTGAAACCCCAACATAAAGTGCCTTTCCCTGGCGAACCAAAGTGTCTAAGGCAAGAGCAGTTTCTTCCAAGTTCGTATTTGGATCAAAACGGTGAGCATAGAAGATGTCCACGTAGTCCAAGTTCATCTTTTGCAGTGAAGTATTCAAGGCGTTAATCAATGTCTTTCGACCAGAAAATTCACCCATTGGCCCAGGCCACATGTGGTAACCGGCCTTCGTTGTAATCACCAATTCGTTTCGGTAAGGCTTCAAATCAGACTTGTATACCTGACCAAAAGTCTCTTCAGCGGTTCCATTGTTTGGACCGTAATTAAAGGCATTATCAAAAGAGAAAATTCCTTCATCAAAGGCCTTCAAAATGACTTTACGAGAGTTTTCCAGTGGCTTGGTATCGCCAAGGTTGCGCCAAAGGCCAAAGGAAACCGCGGGTACAATCAAGCCCGAATCAGCGACTCGACGATAAGGCAACTTTTCATAACGATCTTCTGCTGCTTGGTAAACCATGTCTATTCCTCCAATACTGCTACTAACTGTTCTGCAATTTTCTGATGGGCCAACACGTCCGGGTGATTGGGACGTGTCTGAATTCCCCATTGATCCGCCCGAACAACGGTAAAGTTGCTAAAGCGAGCAACTTCAGCCAAAACGATATCCACAAAGGCACCATTCCAAGGGGTTAACAAATAAAAATGAGCACCATGGAACCGTTTTACCAATTCTAACAAATAGACGCGCAAACCAAAAGCGAATTCTTGGTCACTGGCCCCATAGTTGGCATCGTTTAGTCCGTAGGCCACAATTACTCGATCCGTTACCACTCGTCGGCGGCTAATGCCCTCGCCAACTTGCCAGAGGGCATCAATAGCCTTTGGCTCCTGGAATGGCGCCCGAGCGGTCAAGCCCGTTCCGCCATAGGCAATCCGATTCAACGGGCGGTCAAAGTGCTCGGCCACTAAGGCTGGAAAGGATAAAGCTGGCTGGTGGCGGTCATGATTTGGACCAGCCATTACCTCACCGGCAACAATCGAATCGCCAACAAAGGTCAAATAAGGCTTTGTTGCCTCACCATCCTTTGGCAAGACAGGCAAAAGTTCTTCGTCCCCCGACCAGGTGAGGTCTGTCAACAGGATCCCTGTCCGCCAGAAGTCAACCTGTCCCGTCTCCCACTGATCCAAAGTGAGCTGGTAGTAGTGGCCAGCCTGCAAGTGAACGCTGACATGGTCAGCCACAACCAACAATTCTTCTGATTTCTCACCGTCAATCTTCACGGTCCAAACCAAATTTGGATAATGCTTGGCAAAAGTCAGTGTCAGCGTTCCTTCGTCCTGCGTTTTTAGGGACAAATAGGCACCATACTGTGAGGTCAATACCCCACCCTCTTCAAGCGCCGACCATTCTGGTGAAGCAAATCGTAATAAATCAGCCACCATCATTCGAGTTCCTCACGTTGGTCTGGACTCAACATGACCTTAGCCATCGACTTGTGGGCAATCACTTGACCAATCGCTTCGGCGAAGAGGTTGGCTGCTGTAATCACTGTCAATTTGTCAAAGTGCTTTTCAGCTGGAATTGGCACCGTATCGGTAACAATCACACGGTCAAGGACCGAGTCTTGGAGCTTCTTTGACGCATCCCCCGACAAGACCGCGTGAGTTGCCAAGGCATCAATTGTCTTGGCACCTGCTTTTTGAACGGCAACAGCTGCCTTGACCGTTGCTTCACCGGTATCAATCATATCCGACAAAATAATGGCGTGCTTACCGGCAACGTTTCCAGTCACCGCCGTCTTCACTCGAGGATCCCGGTCTTGGTCAACAATGGCCCATTGAGCGTGCAAAACTTCAGCCAATCGTTGTACTAATTTCAAAGTTGATGAACCAGAGGCAACCACGACAACATCCGGTCCGACCAAGCCCTGATCCTCGTAGAATTTCGCTTGAACAGGCATGGCAATCAGGTGGTCAACAGGAATATCAAAGAATCCCTGCACCTGACTCGTATGCAAGTCCATCGTCATGACGCGCTTAACGCCCTGGCTTTCCAACATATTGGCAATCAAGCGGGCAACAATCGGTTCCCGCGACCGCGTCTTGCGGTCCGACCGAGCATAGCCAAGGTAGGGGATAATCACATTGATGGATTTAGCTGACGTCCGTTTTGCGGCATCGATAAAAATCATCAACTTAATAAAGTTGTCATTAACCGGTTCGCTAATAGGTTGGACAACGTAAACGTCAATCCCCCGGACAGAATCAACGATTCGTTCATAAATTTCGTTGTCGGCAAAAGTTTGAATCTCTACCGGGGCAACGGGTGTGTGTAATTGTTTCGCAATCGCCTCAGTTAAATCTGGGTTTGTACCCAAATCAAAAAGACGGTATTTCGGATTGGCGGTCATAAATACTCCAAAAAATTCAAATTTGTTATTTTATTGACTGGGACCACTGCAAAAAGCAATCTGGTCTAAGACTTAATCTGCTACTATTATACAAAAATTTACCGCGATTCGGGCATAAAATCAGCCGGCTTTAAATCAGCCATGCCAATCATTGGATTGGCCATGGCCTGTGCCAAAGTTGCGGTTGTTAATCCACTTTCACCAGCTATTTGGTCGGCAGCCAGTGGCGTCTGCACTGCTGGTTTTTGCTGCGACGAAGACGTTAGTGACCGCTGGTCGAATTCAGCAGAACGTGAATCAGCCGATTGGGGCTGCCGGGGGGCTTCCTGCTTGACTGCAGTTGGTTGGGATTGCTGAATGGTTTCCTGCTTGACTGCATTTTTTTGAGATTGCTGGCTAGCTGGCTGGTCAGCACGGCTAGCCGATTGGCTATCAAGATTAGTTGTTTGTCCATCACGGTCAACCTTCTGTCCTTGATGCTCGGCTAACTGTCCGACACGGCTGTCTGCTTGCTTAGCGCGAGTAGCTCGTCGTCCATTCTGTTGGTCGACTAATAGTTCTTGTAAAAAGGTCTGTCGAACCGGTACCGGATGTGTCGCTGCATACTCATACGCACTATAATCACCCACCATGACTAAGGATTCCTTGGCACGAGTGATGGCCGTGTAAACCAAATTTTGGTTCAGCATAATTTTAAATTGGCCTGTTAGGACCAAAATGACCAACTTGAACTCATTTCCTTGCGCCTTATGAATCGTTGTGGCATAAGCGAGGGTCAGCTGATTTAAAGTCTTACTGGTATACCAAACCTCTTGGCCATCAAAGTCAACGACCAACGAATCCGCAGCCACACCTGGCTCCTTCTTATAGTGGATGGCAATGACCTGCCCCATGTCCCCGTTGTAAATATCTCGTTCGGAGTCATTTTCCAGTTGAAGAACCTTATCACCCAAGCGAAAAATGGTCTCCCCCTGTTGTAAGGTCTTTTGCCCAGGTTTGACCGGGTTAAAAAGGTCCTGGGCAATTTGATTCAAAGCCAAGACACCAGCCGGCGTCTTATACATCGGTGCCAAAACCTGGACTTGATCGGCCGTAAAGCCCTTCTTGACCGCCGCCTGCAGCACCTGGCTAACGGCTCTTGGGACTTGGTCAGCTGTGGTTAAGAAGGTTGAGCGATCCGACTGATTTTCCTCGAAGTCCTTTGGCAAGATGCCCGCATTAATCGACTGAGCCAAAGCTGAAATGCTTGACCCTTTCCCCTGGCGGTAAATCCGTTCCAAGGCGACGTGGGGCACGACCTGACTTTGAATCAAATCATACAAGACGTTGCCGGGGCCAACGGATGGCAATTGGTCGGCATCCCCGACTAAGACGATATGCATGTCCTTCGGCAAGGCCGCAAAGAGGCTTTCCGCCAAGGAAATATCGAGCATTGAGGCCTCATCAATAATTAACAAGCCACCGGAAATTGGGTTATCGGCATCAAATTCGGCGTCATCACCATCCGTAATACCGAGCAAACGGTGAATGGTGGTCGCTTCGTAACCAGTAATTTCAGTCATCCGCTTGGCTGCCCGACCAGTCGGTGAGGCCAGCCGAACACGATTTTGCTTGACCCACTCTTTGTCGCGCCCCTGACTTTGGGCCTGGTGGCGAACCAACGCTTCCCAGGTGGCAACCAGCGTTTTCGTGACCGTTGTTTTCCCAGTTCCTGGGCCTCCAGTTAAAACAAAGACCTGGTTCGTCAAGGCTGCTTCAACCGCCGCCCGCTGGACCTCATCTAAGTCCAAATTTTCTGGGACCACAAAGGTTGTATCCACCAAATCTGGAGTCGTTTGGACGGCTGATTTTGCCTTTAATAAGCTTTTGACCTTTGAACTGACAAGGACTTCCGCCCCTTTTAAATCAGTTGGGCTATAGTTGCCATCCTCATAGATCAACCGTTCTTGGCTCACCAAAGCACCCAGGGCCTGGTCAATGGCCGTTTGCATGCTTGAACTATTGCTCTGCAAGGTCGACTGGGCGGCTGCTAGTGCCTGGTCAACCGTAAGATAGGTATGGCCGGCCGAATAACAGGCATTTAAAATTCCAGCGTAGACGCCAGCCTGAATTCGGTCAGGATGGTCGTCAGGAAAACCGGCCTGCTTGGCGATGGCGTCCACCTTTTTAAAGGGCAAACCATCAAATTCATATACCAAGCGATAGGGAGTCTTCTGCAGAACCTCCTGTGCCTCCTCCCCATAGTGGTCAAAGAGTCGTCCCGCAACATCTGCGGAAAGGCCAATTTGGTGGCCAAGCAAAAAAAGCTTTTCCAAGCCCAAATTTTCCTGGAGTTTTTCGGCCAAATCAGCAGCAACCTTTGGCTTGACTAGACCAGTCAAAACGCTCGAATCGGCCAAGATTAAGTCGATGGCATCCTGACCCAAGTGGTCCACAATCTTTTCCGCCGTCTTCTTCCCCACGCCCGGGAAATCACCGGACGCAAAAAAGGCCACAAGCCCCTTTTCATCCGCTGGCATCTGATTTTCGTAGCGAGCGGCTTGGAACTGTTGGCCATATTTGGGATGCGTGACCAGTTGCCCAAAAAAGGCGTAGGTCGAACCTGGCTTGACCGAGGCAAAGGTCCCGGTAACAATGATTTCCTCCTCATCCCAATCTTCCAGGTCGGTCTCATTCACCGTAACAGACAGAATCTTAAAGTACGAATCATTTGCCGAAAAAATCACGTTTTGCAGCGTGCCCGTTATTTGATTGTCCTCTCGAATTGTCCTTGCCATCGTACCTTCACCATCTTATGTATCCGCTCCTATCAGAGCGGTGCCAGTTTTAATTGGTCAAAATTCAGAGCGGTTCACCAACTTAAATCGTTGTGCCGGCATCCTGATCTTTGTTCAAGTAACTGGTTTCATTCCATTTTACCAAGTCAAAATCTTGGCCATTCTTTGTTTCAATAATTGTCGTTGATGTATTTGACAAGCCGCCCAATGACCTGATTTGGTCACGAGGAATACCCAGCAAACTTGTCATCCCAAAGGTTAAAATCAACCCATGGGCAACCACCAAAACGGCGTCATCCGGATGATTAGCGACAATTTCTTGAATCATTTTTTGAAAACGGGCGACCGCCTTCGTATAGCCTTCACCATTAAAGCCCTGGCCCTCAAAACGCTCCAAATGATTCTTATAAACGTCATAAGCTTCCGGATATTTTTTCTGCACGTCGGCCATCGCCTGGCCTTCCCATTCACCCAAACCAACCTCAACGATGTTGGAATGCAACGAAAGCCGAGGCTCATTTGGCAAATCAGCCTGGATGCGTTCGGCAGTCACCTTTGCTCTGGGCAGCGGTGAGGCGTAAACCCGGTCAATATGCTTGTCTTTTAAGAAACCGGCAACCTTCTTCATATCCTCATAAGAACCAGGCAAAAGTGGAGAATCCCCCTGTGCCCCTTGAAAGCGCCGTTCCAAATTCCATTCAGTTTGTCCGTGACGGACGAAATAAAAAGTTGTCATGATTGCTTTTTTAATACCTGCCGGTCTTCTAATTCTTGTAAGTAATAGCGATAAATCTTCACCAATTCATCCTTATCAGCGCGGGCAAAGATGTCGACTGGGGCAACCTCACCTGCTGAAACCACAACCATCTTAAAGCCGGTCAAATCCTTGCTGACCGTGACCTTCAACTTAATTGATTGGTCGACTGGTAGGGCCGGTTGCAATGGCCGTTTTAGAACAAATGCACCGGCATTGTTCGTCAAAAAACCAAGGTCAAGTAGGGCAAATTTTTTAATTTGCGGATCGATTTCATACGTGCCATCGTTTGGGATGGTCACAGACTTTGCAAAAGCCATCGTTTTCTCCTTTACAAGCTTCAATTTAGCTAATTTCTAAGACGAGTTCGGGTCTGGGTAGGCGCATCAAACTGCCAACAAATATTGACATTCTTGCAACCTCTACCCTGCCACCTCAAAATCAGTAGCGCAATCCCTTTGGGAAAAAGTTCTTCAACTGACCATTGACGAACTTAGCCCAGCCAAGTCCGTTACCATTAGCGGTCATCAACACAAAGCCCTTTTGCAGGTCATCTTTTGTATTGATCACATCACCGTGGATATAGGTGGCCAAGTCATCATGGGCATCCAGGTCATACACCTGCTTGCCTGCCTGACTTGGATTGACAGCCAAAGCCAGAGCATGGTCTGGCTCAAACCGGTTCTTCTTGAGGGTACCGAGGCACAAACCAGCTCGCAAAACCTTTGTCTTGCTCAAATCAGGGCAGTCCACCGGCAACAAGAATACCCGATCACCGAACGTTCTTAACCGACTTTCATCAAGGTCAAAGCCAGGCAACGATTCCTGAAAGAAGTGTTCCATCAGCGTCACATCGGCTTGAGACATCTTACTTGGCTTTTGTGCCTTTGGTGCCTTAACAGGCCTTTCATCCTCCGCCAACTCCGCCTTCTTCAACCGAGCGACAAAGTGCCCCTCTCCAGGTAAATCCTGCGGCCATAAACGAGCAGTCCTTGCTAAATCAGGGTTACCATCAGCCCATTCGGGTCGTCCGGCCTGAATGCCAGACCCTGCTGGCCGGTCAATGGCTTCGATGGTAAATTCTGGATAATGCTTGACCAACCAAGCGATGGTCTGCTCGTCCTCTTCTGGTGCAAAGGTACAAGTTGAATAAATCAGCTCACCACCAGGTCGAACCAACTTCACCGCTGATTCCAAAATCTCATGCGAACGCATGGCACATTCCGTTGGATAATAGGCTGACCAGTACTGGATAGCATCGTGATCCTTCCGAAACATCCCCTCACCCGAGCAAGGAGCATCAAGCAAAACCTTATCGAAGTATGCCGGTAATGCCTTAGCGAGGTCGCTAGCATCCATCGAGGAAACGATGGCATTTTTGACGCCAAAACGTTCAATGTTTTCAGACAAAATTTTGGCTCGAGCGAAGAAAATTTCATTCGTCCATAACAGTCCTTGACCGTTCAGCTGACTAGCAATATGAGTTGATTTACCACCTGGGGCGGCTGCCAAATCTAAAATCTTTTCACCTGGCTTGGCGTTTACCACCTCACCAACAAATTGAGCCGATGGCTCCTGTGAATAAACTAAACCAGTTAAATGATCAATTCCCTTGCCGGCCACTTGGCCAAAGTATCCCCACTGACCATAGGGAACTTTTTTGGTCAGCGACAAGTCTCTTGGTGTCTGCTGGGCCTTCAATGGGTTAATCCGAAAACCCTTTTGCCCGGGTTCTTGGAGTGCCTGCAAAAAAGGCCCACTGGCACTCCCGAGCAGGTCTTGGTATTTATCAATAAAGGCTTGCGGTAAGTCCATTGGGCTCTCTTTCTTTTTACATGTGATTTGCACGGATTAACCAAAGTAATTACAAATACTTGGCATCCTCTACTTCATCTTGGCTAGTCAAAATCTTTGGGCCATCCTTGGTAATTGCCAAAGTATGCTCATATTGAGCTGACCATGAGCCGTCCAAAGTGCGAACTGTCCAACCATCTTCAGGCGTATCATCGGTTTCGACTTCCCAGCCACCCAAGTTAATCATTGGCTCAATGGTAATGACCATTCCTTCCTTGAGACGCAAACCATGGCCTGGCTTACCGTAATGAGGAACCTGTGGATCTTCATGCATCGTTGGACCAACACCGTGGCCAATGTATTGGCGAACATCGCCATAGCCATTCTGATTTTCAGTGTAGTCCTGAATTGCCCAACCGATATCACCAATCCGGTTACCAATCACTGCCTGATCAATGCCCAAATACAGTGACTTCTTTGCAACTTCCATCAATTTTTTCACTTCGGGTGAAACGTTGCCAACGGCGTATGTCCATGCTGAGTCCGAAACGGCCCCATCTAAGCCAACAACCGTATCAACCTTCACCAAATCACCGTCTTTTAATTTCAAGCCCTTGCGAGGGAGGCCATGGGCGACTTCGCTATTGACCGAAATCGTCGTTGCATACTTAAAGCCTTCAAAACCAATTTGCAATGGCACCCCACCATGGTCTTCAATGTAAGCCTTACACTTTAACTCAATATCCCAAGTATCTACACCCGGCTTAATAAAGTCGCGCAACATCAAGTGCATTCCGGCAATAATTGCACCGGATTTTTTCATGGCCGCAATTTCTCGCGGTGACTTCAAACTAATCATCAGTTACCCCTTTTTCCAATGTTAAACTATTATCATTATATCATTTTCCGGGCCCTTTTGAGTCCTTGTCGCTTTTGACATTTTTTTGTAATATTGGTTGACAATCCTTAGTCACTTGTCGATAATGGAGCTAAGAATGACAAATAAAGGAGATACCGTTATGAAGAACTTTTTATTGGGCGCTTCCCTCTTTGGTAATGCCGCCCTCGCTTACCTTTTGTTGAAGGATGACGATCGAATGGCTGATTTGAAAAAGAAGGCCAACGAGTTCACCGAAGCCGGCAAACAAAAGGGTGAAGAACTCGTTGCCCTTGGTAAGCAAAAGGCCAATGAACTTTCGGAAACTGGCAAGCAAAAGGCCAATGAGCTTTCAGAAGCCGGCAAAGAAAAGGCAGAACAGGCAAAGTCAGCCGCCGATGATTCTTTGGATGAACAATTGGCCAAGTTAAAGGAACGTGCCGGTATTGACCAAGCAAATTAAGCAGTAAAAAAGGAGCCCGAAACGGCTCCCTTTTTTTATGCTTACCAGAACTTCAACCAGTGATAAATCTTTTGCCACCAGTGCCCAAGACGATAAGTTTGTTGATTAACCAGCTGAAGCGTTTGCTCCTTTGCACTCACCTCCGGCAAGAATTTGGCCTTCAAGGTTGGCTGAACCGTCAGGACTGTCGCACCCTTTTTGGTAACAGTCGACTGCAGACGACTTGGCCTTTGGTAACCAACTGCAGTTTGCCCCTTCGTTAACCAAAAAGTCCTGCTTTGCCCAATGACTAGGTTCTGGTGACCACCAGCCAAATTTTTATTCTTGAACTGATTTTTTGTCACCGCCTGCCCCTTTTGATAAGTAACAGGTGTGTAGTGGTCAAGCACTTGGTTGACCACATCAATCGTATTTTGGTAGCGTTGCACCTGGTCTGTGTAGCGACCAGCGCCAGAAACCACCGTAATAAATTCATGACCGCTTTGATCTCTAATTAAGCCAGTTAGGGCACCACCTGATGCCGGCGTTGATCCAGTCTTCAACCCTTCAAAGATCAAGTTTTTGGAATTCGAAAGCTTTGCCTTGATTTCCTGGTCAAACTTGGCCCCTTCCGTTAGCTTAATCTTAGTTTCGTTTGCCGACGGATGATAAACCAACCCCCGCTTCTCATAGTAAGAGCGGATATTCGGATCTTCTCGAATTATTTGATAGGCTAAAATGGCCAACTGTTTCACAGAAGCAGTGTTTTCTGCATCTGGATCAGCATTTTTAACCTGATAGTCAAAGGCATCCTTGTTAACCTGACCCGCGGCGTTATACCATTTTGATCCAGTTAACTTCAAATCCTTCGCCCAGCCTTCAAGAGCCTGTTGTTGCGTCTGATTTTGTTCTTTGGCAAAATCAGCCAACGCCAGAGCCGCATCATTAGCACTTGAGGTAAACATCGCCACAAAAAGTTCCTTTACGGCTATCTTCTGGCCTGCAGAAATTTCTAGGTGGGAGAAAGTTGCGGTGTCCTTTTGAGACCAGTCAGACTGCTGAGTAATCGTCACCAGACTGTCCCAGGTAAAACGTTTCTTTTTTATTCCTTGCAAAATGCCATAAGCGGTTAACATCTTACTTTGGGAGGCAATACCTATTTGCTTGTCAGCTCCCTTTTCACCAAGAACTTGTCCCGTTTTTGCATCAATCACAATCGCATTTCTGGCAGCAACCTGTAGCGTCATCGGTAAGGCTGTCTGTGTTGGGCCAACCGATTGCGTTTGCACATCATTTTTGAGCGCAGCAATCGTCAGAAAAAGCGATAGTATCAGTAACAACATGGCACCCATTATCGCCAACTTTTTTTGCGCTGTAAAATCAGCTCCAGCTTTCTTTTGAAAAAGAGCTAATCGGGAAGACGGTCGGACACGAGCGTCGCCTTCATCATGTTTATGCTTTCGTTTCCACATCATTTAATTAACTTTTTAGTGCGTACCGAAGAGACGGTCCCCTGCGTCCCCAAGGCCGGGAACAATATAGCCATCGTCATTCAAGCCTTCATCAATCGAAGCCGTGTAGATATCGACATCAGGATGAGCAGCAGTAACTGCTTGAATGCCTTCTGGTGATGAAACAAGGGTAATCAACTTAATCTGTTCAGCGCCCCGTTTCTTCAAGGCAGAAATTGCATCCTTAGCTGATCCACCAGTTGCTAACATTGGATCAACCAGCAAAACTTCACGTTGATCAATATCCTCTGGTAGCTTAATGAAGTATTCCACTGGTTCCAGTGTCTTTTCATCGCGGTACATCCCAATATGACCAACCTTAGCAGCTGGAATTAATTGCAAGATACCATCAACCATTCCCAAACCAGCACGCAAAATTGGCACAACAGCTAATTTTTTACCAGCTAATTGTTTCTTAGTTGTTTCTTGAATTGGCGTTTTCACCTGAACTTCTTCCAGTGGCAAATCGCGACTGGCCTCATAGGTCAACAGCATTGCCAATTCATCAACTAATGCCCGGAAGTCCTTTGTTCCCACCTTCTCATCACGAATGATTGTCAACTTGTGTTGGATCAATGGATGGTTTACTTCAACGACTTGTCCCATGATTGTAACTCGCTTTCCAAATAACTGTGAATTTAACTCATAACCATTATAGCAAAAACCAGGTGCTCACTTAAATCTTTTTAAAAATGAGTCCTTGGCCCACGTCCTGTTCTGATTTAAATTGAAAGCCCTCTTCTTTTTTTGTATAATGATAGAGTTCGCGCTTATAGTTTAACGGGATAAAACGGGGACCTCCTAAGTCTTTGCTCCCAGTTCGAGTCTGGGTAGGCGCATCCATTCAAAAAACAAACAAAAGAACTTAATCCTCCCCTGGTTTAAGTTCTTTTTTGCTTAGCAACAGCCATTTTTGCATTAAAAAAAACAGCCATATAAATGGCTGCACAAAAATCAGAATTATTCGGGGCGCAAGTTTGGTAACTTGGCCAAGAGCACCCGACCAATCAAAAGCACTAACAAACCGTTTGCAATCATTTCAAAGCCGGAATTAAAGCCAAGAATGCCAACTAACCAGGTAAACAGATGGGCATGTGGAATTCCCATTCCGCTAACCGGGAAGAGTTTAAAGGCCACTGTCGTACTCAAAATGACTAAGGCGGTATTCAATAAAGCACCAAAGGCGCCAAGGAGGAAGAACCCCCACCAAGGCAACCGCGCTTTTTTCAGCACTAGGCCCGCTAAGTAACCGGCCAAAAGACCAACCATTAGTCGTGGCACCAAAGCAGTCACTGGGTTCGAAAAAATCAGTGAACCAATGGTTCCAGGGTGCATCAAATTCCGAACCCAAGAAGTCAGCCCCCAAAAGAGGCCGACCACTAACCCTGAGCGTGGGCCAAGTAAAATTCCTGCCAAAACGGCGGTCATCGGTACAATCGTGACGAAGGCACCAATAACGAATGCTCCTAGTGGTAAGGATCCTAAGAATGGCACGAAACTTTGTAATAGTACGATGGCAACAAAGACTGTTGTCGCCACAAAACGCTTCGTTTTCATTGTTGACATAGCTGATTTTCTCCTCGTTTTGGACGTCCAAGAAATTATACAGACTGCCTGAAAAGATGTCAACAAATTGGTCTAGTCATGATGTGCAACTTAGAAACTGATCAATAAGCGATTTAATCGTGGTGCATAGATGTCACCAAAGCGAACAAAGTGAAGCAAAACATAATAAAACTCGTACCACTTGAACCGGTCTTGATAGCCATCCTCTAGCGGATAAGCAGCTTCATAAGAACTATAAAAATCCTCATTGAAACCAGGAAAGACTTTCGACACGGCTAAATCGTATTCACGGTTACCGTAGAAAGAATTTGGATCGATGAATACTGGTTGGTCATTGGTATCAAACATAAAGTTCCCGGCCCACAAGTCACCATGTAACAGCGATGGCTCTACCTGGCGAACATGGTCATCTGCCAAAATCGTTTTCTTGAGATTTTCAAAGTGATCACCACGCTGATTTAGCCAGAGGGCCTGCTTTTTTGCCAAAGCCATTAGAGGCTCTAATCGTTGGTGCACAAAGAACTCTCCCCACGAGCTTGACCAGGTGTTATTCTTTGGAAAATAATCATTATCCGCATTGACCTCAAAACCAAAGGCTTTTCCTTTCGCGTGGTGAAGTTTAGCCAACGCTTCTCCCAAGGCCGATTGATTGTTCGAACCGGTTTCAATCCAATTCATTAACAAGTAGGCGCTTCCTTGGTTTTCCCCTTGTTTCATGACTTTGGGAACCTTGACCCATTCACTTAAAGCTTTCAAGGAAGCCACTTCGTGGTCAAAATAATGGCGGTCTTGATTAGGTTGCACCTTCAAAAAGTACCGCTTGTCCCCCGAATAAAGTGAGTAGGTCGCGTTTGTATCCCCGCCATTGACTGGTTTTACGTCATGGGGATTTTGCAAATTTAATCGGGTGATGAAATCCATGCTGATTTTACTAACTGCTGCTGCCATCGTATCCTCCTAAATCAAATAAAAAAACAGTTTTCCATTAACGGAAAACTGTTTTTTGAGAAAAAAGGGGCCTGTAAAGTCTGATAAGTAACTGGTAAAAATGTCTGCCACACAAATTCGACCATCAGGTTCCTCCTTTGTTGTTCGTGACTTAACTGTACCACATTTATTACAGTAGCAACAATTAATTTCACAAATTTGGCCTCAATGGTCTGGTTGGAAATCAACCAAATTTACAGTAAATCGGCTCCAGCAGCACGGTCAACAATCGTTTGACCATCCTCAATTGTTAATTGGCCATCCTCATAAACCGTTTGCAGCAAATCTTGGCCTGGTTCGTCGACACTAACCGTGTGGATTCGACCTTTTTCATCGGCCACCACCTTTTGCAAGCCAGCCTTGGAAGCTTTTGATGGATCAGTCTTTGGCTGCTTCTTAATCACTAAGTTTTGGCCGTCAGTGGTATGGGCATAGGCTGCCTTGATGGCAAAACGCTCGGTATCACGAGTGAAACCTTCTTGAAGCAAACCACCACCGGAACCAACCACCAAGTTGTCCGTTGACCAACCATGCTTAATCAAGGCCTCATACAATGCAATAATCGTTTCGGCCTTCATGCCATCGCCCTGAATCAAACCGACATTGTGTTTCAAGACCTTATAACCCTTATCGTTGGCTTCTGTGCCAAAGATTTCGGCCAAAAGGTCCAAAACGGCCAAGTCGATTGTTTCGGGGTCACCCGAATCGGGACGCAGAACCACCCGACCAGCTCGGTTCTTAATCCGCTCCACCATTTGCTCAGAGCCAATGACGTTTCGGACAAAATTAAAGGTATCGTAGGAATCAATCACAATAGAAACCAATGCATCATCCGGAGTTCGATCCAATTGGGCATTGACGTAATTCAACTCCCCTTCGCCAGGACCGTAAGCAGTTGCCACCGAGTGCTCCGTTGCCCAAATTGATAACGCCCGACCGGCCACACCGTATACATGCTCAAAGTAATTTGAGGCCAAGAGGTTATCTGAACCACGGAAGTGCAGTAAGTGAGCAGCACCGCCTTGAGCACCGGCCTCTACGCCCGTTGCGCCGCGGAAACCAAAGTCATTGACCATCAAAGGCAATGAACTCGCTGTTCCCGTTTTTTCAACCAGCGGTAACAAACGCTTTTTGATATACATCGAATTGGTCGCAATCGTCGTTGGATACCAAACATGCATCAATAGTGATTCCAAAGCATTTAGCGAAGTGGCAAACCAATCACGAGTTGACTCCAACGTGAACAAGGCATTGCCTGCAGGAACTTCCATTCCCTCTGGCAGAGCCTTAATTTTAACCGGGAAATAACCCAAGTCGCGAACCTTTTCCCAAACTTCACGGTTAAAGTATTCCTTGGTCCCAAAAGTTTCTTCTGAAACCCGCTCCGCTTCGTCAATCATCTCATCTGTCACTGGCGTTTGAAAATAGTCATGAAGAATCATCGAAAGCCCAAACCAGGATACAGTTGGGTACTTGCCACCAATCCGAGCTTCCCCATAGGAATACAACTTATCGATGTTTTGTGGGTACTGCAAATGGTGAGTCAGCTTGTAGGCGTCAGTTGCTAAAATCAAATTAATGGTCATGCTTCAATCTCCTTTAGTGGCGTGTTGGCGAGTTCATTCGTAATATCTTGAAAATCAGCCTGGGACCGATATCGTAAAATCCGCCAATCATAATGAACATTATCATGGATTTCATCAATATAGGGGGTAAATTCACCCTCAAGGGCCAAAATGAGGTAACCGGCAAAGGCCTTGGTAAAATCAGCTGAATTTTCAACGACTTTAACCAGGGTCTGGTCTGCCGTGAAGAAGCCCACAGCTAGCTGGTCACCAGCCCAATTGCCCTCCAAGGCCCATTGCAGTGAAATCCAGTCTGAAAGGCTAATGCCCAGATTTAACAGGTAATCCGTTGTCAACCGAATATGAATCGGATGTTTTGACAGATTGGCCTGATTGGCGTTGCCCAATTGATCCAAGCAATGTGAAAAGTAAAGGCAGAGCCGTTCCAAATCAGCTATCGCTAACTCCTTTTGCCCATCAGCAAAGGCCTGTAAATCACTGATTTGCAGCCCAGTTGCTGCTCCAACTTGCTCGATACTTTGCTGACTTAATTGTTGTAAAATTCGAAAATTATTCATGCTCTTATTATAACAAGTTTTGACCAAAGAAAAAGCAGGCCGACGAGTGTCACACCTGCTTGAGAACTAATTTTTTTACTGTTGCTTTTTCTTTTTCATTAATGACCGAGCTACACCGATAACTGAAGGTAACAACGTAACCAAAACAATCCCCATAATAATTAATGTGAAGTGTTCGCGCACAAATGGAATATTTCCAAACAAAGCACCGGCACCGGTGGCAATGAAGGTCCATGAAAGCGCAGCAATCATGGTATATTCAAGGAACTTACGGAAATTGTACTTGGACAAACCAGCCACAGAAGGAACGAAAGTCCGCACAATTGGGATATAACGGCCTAAGATAATGGCCATTGCACCGCGCTTGGCAAAGAACTGTTCCGCCTCTTCAATGTACTTGGGCTTAATCATAATTGAAAACGGCCGATGATTTAACAACTCGCGCCCGCCAGTCCGAAGAATCCAATAGTTCATGGAATCCCCAACAACGGAGGCAATAAAGAAGACAACCATAAAGACCCAATGATTCAAACCGGCTTCCTGACCAGCTGGTGTCATCGAAATGGCACCGGCGGCAAACAGCAATGAATCACCTGGTAGAAACGGCAAAACCACTGCCCCAGTTTCAATCAAAACAATCACAAATAAAATCAAATAGGTCCAGATACCAAAGTGGGAAACCAAGTTTGCCAGGTGGGCATCAATGTGCAAAGTAAAATCAATTATGGTACTCATTCTTTTCTCCGTTTTGTAAGGCCCAGCATCACGCTGTACTAGCCAGTGACATTCAACAAGCATAAGCCTGTTGGGTGGTGGTTGTTGACAGGTTCTACTTTCTTACTAGGATACGCTTTTAATCTAATCACGATACCAATCAAATCTAAGTTGCTTCTGATTTATTTTCAGAATTCAAAGGTAAAATTAGTCTCGTTTCGAATCAAAAAGCGTTAGGCCTTTTTAAAGGCCTGGACAGTCGTAAAGACAATTAACCAAATGGTTGCACCGATAGCCGGTACCATTGCGCTTTGGTTAAAGAACAACGTCAAGTAAATCAGGACAAAGCCGATAATGGCAATTGGCACAAAGAACTTTGGCGCAATCATCAAGAAACCGTCCTTCAAGTAGTCGTTTGACTTACGATAATGCCAGTATGTTACCAACGTCAACACATAGATCATGATAAACAAATCGGTTGAGGCGGAAGTAACGAAAGTAAAGGCATCCGAAATTTGTGGCAACACAGCAATGATGGCTGAACAAGCCACCAAAGCTGCGGTAATCAAAACAGCGTTAGCAGGCAACTTGTGCTTTGACATCTTAGTAAAGGGCTCCAAAACCTTGATCTTTGATTCCACAGCCAATGAATAGAAGTTTCGTGAGGCTGAGAAAATGACAGAGTTCAAAGCAGAAGCAGCTGATGTCAAAACCACGAAGTTAACCAAGGCTGCGGCCCAGTTAACCCCAGCTAACTTAAAGACCGCCACAAAGGGACTTTGGTTAGCAGGAATCTGTTGCCATGGGTAGATGACCATGATGGTTGCCAAGGCACCCAAGTAGAAAAACAAAATTCGGAAAGGAATTTGGTTAATTGCCTTCGGCAAAACCTTACGAGCATCCTTTGTTTCGGCTGCTGTCATTCCAATAAATTCCATTCCAACGAAGGCAAACATGACCATCTGGAAACTGTTAATAAAGTTACCGACACCATTTGGCATCAGTGAGAAGTGACTAACCAAGTTGTTAACCGAAACCGTTCCTTGGCTTGTCTTAAAGCCGGTCAACAGCATGATAATTCCAGTAGCAATCAGTGACAAAATCGCCACAATCTTAATCATCGCAAACCAGAATTCAGCTTCACCATACAATGCTACCGCAATCAAATTAACTGAAGTTAAAATCACGAGAATCACAATTTGAATCAACCAGGCTGGCCATGATGGGAACCAGAACTGGACATACTTTCCAATCGCTGTTAATTCGGCCATTCCCATGAAGGCAACGGTCAACCAATAAGACCAGGAAGCAAAAGTTCCAGTTTTCTGGCCCAAGTACTTTGACATGAAGGCAATAAACGTATGCTGGGTTGGGTCAGCATAGAGCATTTCCCCAATCGCACGCATCACAACAAACATTAATAAGCCAATAACGGCATACGTCAGCAAAATTGCTGGTCCAGCAAAGTGAATCGAATCCCCGGCACCCATGAAAAGTCCGGTTCCAATTGTTCCACCAATAGCAATCAGCTGAACGTGACGGTTACTGAGCCCTTTATCTCCCTCAAGAGCTCCGTTATTTTCTGAAGACATGATATATCTCTTTTAATCCTTTAATTTCGCGTTTAAAAACGCTCTTACAAACAACAAATCGATTCACCAAGAAGTGGATCGATTGTTGGTTACTACATTATTCTGCTACTCGAGAGTAGTTGGCAACATCTTTTAAGACTAAGTCTTTAAAGGCATCAGCTGACATCTTCTCGGTTTCTTGTTGGCCATAACGACGAACCGTAACCGTTTGGTTATCCTGCTCATCATCACCCAAGACCAACGTATATGGTACCTTCTTGGTTTGTGCTTCACGAATCAAGTAACCCATCTTGGCTTCCTTAGTTTCGACGTTAGCACGCAAACCAGCTTCCTGCAATTCTTGCTTAATCTTGTTAGCATAAGCACCGTGAGCACCGTTGTTAACAGGAATAATTTGAACTTGCAAAGGTGCCAACCATGTTGGGAAAGCGCCCTTATACATTTCGATCAAGTAGGCCGTGAAGCGTTCCATCGTTCCCACAATACCACGGTGGAGCATCACTGGACGGTGGTTATCTTGACCATCTTCACCGACATAAGTCAAATCAAAGCGTTCTGGCAACAAGAAGTCCAATTGGATGGTTGACAATGTTTCTTCACCACCCAAGGCCGTCTTTGTTTGGATATCCAACTTAGGACCGTAGAAGGCTGCTTCACCAGGTGCCTCGAAGTAATCCAAGCCCATGTCGTCCATAGCCCGCTTCAACTGTGCCTGTGACTTTTCCCACATTTCATCGTCGTCAAAGTACTTAGCAGTGTTTTCAGGGTCACGGTATGACAAACGGAAACGGTAATCCGTGATGTTGAAGTCTTCGTAGACAGCCATGGTCATCTTCAAGATTGACTTGAATTCTTCTTCCAACTGGTCTGGTGCTACGAAAGTGTGTCCATCGTTCAAAGTCATTTCACGAACACGTGACAAACCGGTCAAGGCTCCTGATTTTTCATAACGGTGCATCATGCCCAATTCAGCAATACGTAATGGCAAGTCGCGGTATGAACGTGGCTTGTGTTGGTAAACTGAAATATGTGAAGGACAGTTCATTGGACGCAATTCCAAGAATTCGCCATCTCCCATGTCCATTGGTGGGAACATGTCTTCACGGTAGTGATCCCAGTGACCTGAAGTCTTATACAAGTTCAAGTTTGACAAAA
The DNA here is from genome assembly GCF_001047135.2 of Fructobacillus tropaeoli. GTDB lineage: Bacteria > Bacillota > Bacilli > Lactobacillales > Lactobacillaceae > Fructobacillus > Fructobacillus tropaeoli. Next base: position 232,490 of record NZ_DF968078.1, read on the forward strand.
CTGGTGTGTAAACATGCAAGTAATCGTTGGCCAATTCCTTATCAACGATGTAACGTTCAACCTGGCGACGAATCGTTGCCCCATTTGGCAACCAAACTGGCAAGCCTGAACCAACCTTTTGGCTCGTGAAGAACAAGTCTAAGTCACGACCGATGTTACGGTGGTCACGTTCCTTGGCTTCGGCACGACGTTGCAAATCAGCTTCCAAGTCTTCGGCATTCCAGAAGGCCGTTCCATAAACACGTTGCAAAACAGCGTTGTCTGATTGACCGCGCCAGTATGAACCAGCAACAGAAACCAACTTAAAGTGCTTAATCCAACCAGTTGATGGCACCAAACCACCACGGTCTAATTCAATATGCTCACCTTGAACGGCCACTGAAATTGGCTCGTCTTCAGGCAAATCATTAATCAATTCCACCTTGTATGGGTCATCCTTGAATGTTTCCAAGGCTTCGGCACGACTGATTTCGTGTGACAAGATTGGCAAGTCTTCCTTAACAATCTTCTTCATCATCGCTTCGATTTCTGGGAAATCTTCCACAGAAACTTGGTTTCCAGCACCGTTATCAGTGTCGTAATAGAAACCGTTTTCGATAAATGGTCCAACTCCGAAGTGTGCGTGAGCAAACTTTGGCAAGCGACGCATTGCTTGAGCAAGCAAGTGCGAGGTCGAGTGACGCAGGATGTCCAATGATTCCTCGTCCGCAGTAGTGATTAATTGAAAATCGCCACCCTCGGTCAAAGGATCATTCATCCCAACATAGTGTCCATTCAGCTTTGCTGAAACAGACTTTTTTGCCAATGACTTTGCAATTGAACTTGCAACTTCAATGGGCTTGATGCCAGCCTCGTAAGACTTCTGAGCGCCATCAGGGAAATTTAATGTAATTTCTGCCATTATGATTGCCTTCTTTCTTTTTTCAATTGCTGATTTGGAAAATTAGGGACAAAAAAATCCCTTTGTGCGTTTGCACAAAGGGACGTGTCACCGTGGTACCACCCAATTTCCAGATAAAATCAATACCTGGGTCTTTGAGACAGTTAACGGTGTCACCCGGGCTAACTTTCAATTCCTACTCGTTAGCCATTCAGAGGTAGTCAAAAAATTAGGGCCCTGCTTACTTCCACCAACCGTAAGCTCTCTATCAGGACTTGCTAACCTAAGTTATCCTCATCAGCAATTTCTATGATTAAATATAACACGACCAAAACAAAATATCAATTATTTCGCGTCAGCCAAAACCTGGGCTAGTGCCTGGCGGGCTTTGTCATCGTGGTCTAAAATGCCGTTATCATAAACGTTTTGCAAGGCTGCAACTTGGTCTTTATTCAATGCCATATCAAACATCCTCCTCGTATTTGTGACTATTATAAGACAAGAATTTTAAAATTACCAGTCTTTCAAATCATCTTTGTTATTCTTTTGTTCAAACGAAGCCCCGGTAAATTTTGTATAATGATACTAAATCTCATAACCAAAGGAGGCAGACAATGCCTGCAGCAAATCTCACAGCCCAAGTCGTTTTTGCCACAATTACCGGTAACAACGAAGCCGTTGCCGATATTTTAGTCGAAGAATTAGAGAACCAAGGAGTTTCTGTTAAGAAAAGCGAAATCTCCCAAACTGAGCCAGAGGAATTACAAGACTTTGATCTCGGTTTTGTTGTCCCTTACACATACGACGAAGGGTCACTCCCCGATGAAGGACTCGACTATTTCGACGACCTCGCCGACGTGGCCCTACCTGATTTCACCTATGCTTTAGCCGGCTCTGGCGATACCTTCTATGGTGACCTTTATTGCCTAGCGCTTGACTCCTTTGATGAACAATTTCAAAAGACCGGTGCCAAGCGTGCCGGTGAACTCACCCGGATTAACCTTTACCCAGGTGACCAGGATCGAGAGAAGTTAGCAGCCTTGGTCCAGGCTGCATTAGCCCAAGTGCAAAAATAAGTAATGGCCAGCGCTTAACCAGCTCAATCAAATTTAAAATTAACGAGCGCTCCACTACTATCAGCAAACAAAAAAGACAAGCCTTAACGGGCTTGCCTTTTTAATTGGCTTTGAAAGTCAAATTAGTCTTCAGCAGTTGTATAAACAGCCAAAACGTCTTCGTTTTCTTCCAATTCGTCGACCAAACTGTCCAACTTTTCGCGATCTTCATCAGAAATCGCCATTGGGTTTTGAGCAATCATTGAAACTTCAGCATCGGCGAATTCATAACCGGCTTCTGTCAAAGCAGCTTCAACAGCCTGGAAATCGCTTGGTTCTGTGTAAATTTCAAATGCTTCATCGGAAGTTTGCACATCTTCAGCGCCTGCTTCCAATGCTGCTTCCAAAATCGTGTCTTCATCCAAATCAGGGTTTTCTGACCGGTCAATGACCAAGTAACCCTTGCGGTCGAATTGGAAAGCAACTGAACCAGAAGTTCCCAATGAGCCACCGAAGTGCTTGAATGAGTTACGAACAGAAGAAACCGTACGGTTAATGTTATCAGTTGAAGCTTCAACCAAAACGGCTACTCCAGCTGTTCCATAACCTTCGTAAGTTACTTCTTCGAACTTGGCGCCACCGGCACCTGAAGCCTTGTCCAAAGCTCGTTGGATGTTATCCTTCGGCATGTTAGCTGCCTTGGCCTTGTCAACAACCAAACGCAATGAAGCGTTCATTTCTGGATCAGCACCGCCAGCCTTTGCTGCAACATATAAGTCGTGCGCAAGCTTTTGGAAAATTTTTCCACGCTTAGCATCTTGGGCGTTTTTACGACCTTGAATGTTATGCCATTTACTATGTCCTGACATTGTGTCTTCTCCTTAAAAAATTAAAATACAATTTATTGTAACAAAAATTGCATTAATTAACCAGGGAAAATTCGATTAGTAGTCGTTTCCGCCAAGGACTTCCAGGTAAGTCATCGCAGCAGATGAAATCAAGGCGGCCAAGATATCGTCCAAGTAAACGTTGACAGTGTCGGTGCGATCATTGATTTCACCAATCAAGCCAGGCTTTTCATCATCCAAACGTCCATAATGAACCGTTGCTGCGGCTGAGAATTGTTGGGTAATGCCGATTGCCAAAATTTCATCCACATTGTGGCCGTTAGCATCACGCTTCAACCGAGCCTTCAATGGTTCTGAATCGGGCATCAAAACTGCTTGCTCATCCAAGAAAATGGCCGTCAAAATAATGTCGGCGACTTCATCCTTGTGCAACACGCGGTTAATCGCCTTATCGAGGGCTTCCCCATCGACTTCATCATGAAACTTTTCAATCAAAAAAGTTTCTGTTCCTTCAAAGACGTCCTGCAACGTCACGCCGCGGGCAATCAATTTATCGATGGCTGCTTGTTGGAGTGCTTCTGTCATTTTTTTAATTCTCCCCTTCAATCCTGGTTCTGATACAATTCAACGTTCAAAACGTTTTCAATGGCTGCTAGGTTATCGACAATATTGTCCTCTTGTCCTAATGGTAACTGATTTAGCGCCAAAAGGGTATAGGCATAGTCGCCAACTGCTCGGTTTGATAATTCTTCAATGTTCAAGTCCAGTTCCCCAACGACCTTCGTGATTTGTCCAATCATATTTGGCACGTTATTGTGCAAAACGCCCAACCGGTACTTAGTCGTAAATGGTTCGTTGATATCTGGGTAGTTGATCGAGTTCACGATATTTCCACTGGTCAAATAGTCGTCTAATTGCTTAGCCGCCATCAAGGCTGAAGTATCTTCGGCTTCAACCGTTGATCCGCCAATGTGTGGCGTAATAATCACCTTGTCGTTGTCAAACAAGACTTCACTACTAAAATCAGTAATAAACATCCGCAGCTTATCCGCATTCAAAGCCTTCACTGCGGCCTCATCATCGACAATGCCACCACGGGAGAAGTTAATCAAAGCCGCATTTGGCTTCATCTCTGCCAATTTGTCGGCATCAATAAAGTGGTGGTTTTCTTTCGTATAAGGGATATGCACCGTGACAAAATCAGACTGTTGCAAGACTTCATCAACGCTTTTCGCGTGCGTGATGTGACGATCAACACGCCAGGCAGTATTAGCATTCAGACCTGGATCGTAACCAATCACCTTCATGCCGAAGGCCAAGGCGATGTTAGCAACCTTAGAACCAACGTTTCCAAGACCAATTACGCCAAGTGTCTTTTCATACAACTCCGTACCACGGTAGCCACCCTTATTTGCTTCCGTACGCAGCGAAACATCGCCACCGCGAACTTGGTTAGAAAAGTTAATCGCACCCACGATTGGTCGGGCCGCCATAATCAATGCGGCAACCGTCAATTCCTTAACCGCATTGGCATTGCCACCGGGAGTATTAAAGGCCGGAATTCCCCGCTTTGACAAATCGGTCACCGGAATATTGTTAAAACCAGCTCCAGCACGGACAACGGCCTTCACTGACTTTGGAATTGGCTCCTTGTGTAAGTCCTGTGAGCGCAACAAAATACCATCGGGATCCTGGTCGCCGTTAATCTCGTAACCACGGTCCTTCAAATAGTCCAAACCGGTGTGACTAATCGCGTTATACGTTTTAATGTTCATGATTTGTGTTCCTTCTCCGCCTTCTCCAGAAATGTAATCAACGCCTCGACTGCTGCCATTGGCTGTGCATTATAAAGGGATGCCCGGAAGCCACCGACCGAACGGTGACCAGCCAGGTTGTGCAGTCCTTCTTGATCAGCTTGCAAACTGATTTTCTTGTCCAAGTCGCTGTCTCCAGTCGTGAAGACCACGTTCGTTAACGACCGTTCCTCACCAGAAACAGGCACTTGGTAAAAATCAGACTGATCTAAATAATCATAAAGGCGCTTAGCCTTCTTTTGGTTATTTAGGTAAAGTTGCTTGACACCGCCCTGTTCGAAAACCCAATCCAGAACAAGACTGAGGGCGTAAATACTGAAGACAGGTGGCGTGTTGTACATCGAGTCCTTGTCGATGTATGACTGGTAACGCATCATTGGGCCAACGCCTTCAATTTTTTGTTCGGCAAGCCAATCCTTTTTCACGATGGCAAGCGTAACACCGGCCGGTCCTAGGTTCTTTTGGGCCCCAGCAAAGATGGCTGAAAAATCAGACACGTTATAGGGTTCGGCTAAGATGTTGGAAGACATATCTGCTACCAAGTGTCCCGTTGTCTTGGGCAAATTGTCCTGGTGGTAGGTGCTGCCTTCAATGGTATTGTTAGTGGTAATGTGGAGGTAGTCATAGTCTGCTGCATCAAAATCAGCTGGTAACTCTGGTAAATAGCGGTAACGGTCTTGCTTTGAGCTCGCAACAATGGTTGCCTCTTTGCCAACTGCCTGAGCCGCTTTGGCTGCCTTATTGGCAAAGTTACCGGAATCTAAGACCGCAATCTTATTCTTCTGATTTGCCAAGTTGAGGGGCAGCATCTCAAACTGCAAGGAACCCCCACCTTGAATAAAGAGAACAGCGTAATCATCTGGAATGTCCATCAACTGACGCAGACGGTCTTCTGCATGGTGAATAATTTCATCAAACCTGGCGCTACGATGAGAAATCTCTAAGATACTGTAGTGTGAGTTTTCTTCCTTTTCCAAGTCCTCTCGAATCTGCTTAATCACCGGGCTCGGCAGGACCCCAGGCCCAGCCGAAAAATTATAGCTACTCAACGTTTTTTCCTCCTTCTTCACCAACAAAAAAAGCACAAGGTGCCCTCTAGCGCCCCGTGCCCAATACGGTCAAAATAAAAAAACTGAAAGACACACAGTAAACTTAAAAGTTCAGACGCCAGCGGCTGATTGTAGTCCATCAATCGTTGGTAAGTCCCAATACCTGCGGGCCTACTTCTACTCGATTAGTATCCATTTTAAGAAAATTTTAATTAAAGTCAAGACTTGTAATTAGGGCTTATCCAAGGTATAATTTTACTCGTTTGTTGCCGATGTGGCGGAACTGGCAGACGCGTACCGTTCAGGTCGGTATGGTGATTTCACCGTGCAGGTTCGATTCCTGTCATCGGCATTCTAAGCATAATTTAACAAACACATGAAAAGCCCGATGTCATCGTTTAAATGCGATGGTATCGAGCTTTTTCGTTACGTTTAAAACTAATTTTTTCAGACGTGTTTTAGCCGTCCTTACAAATAATTTGTACACTTTTGTACAATTTTGTGGCACTTTCATTTATATTCCAGTTTTGCGTAAAATTGGTATGGTTATTTGACTCCAAAAATAACTATTCCACACAAATAAAAAATTGTCTTAATTAAAGCTCCAACTTACATTTCTATTTTGAAATTATGAAGTATTTTTGCAAATAGAAACACCAAACACTATCTCTATCGTTAAATATCACCGTTTTTTGCAAATAGAAACATCAACTCCTACATCTATCGTTAAATATTGTTTTTTTGGAAAATAGGTAATCACCAACTGACTACTATTTTACATTTCACCCTCATTTTCCTCCTATCCCCCCACCATTCACTGAAACCCAGCCGACAAATAAGGCCAAAAAAATCACAAAACCGTGAATTTTATTTAAAAAGAAAAACACTTTCCCGCCAGAATTGCTTTTCTGTCGGGAAACTTCTATACTCATAACTGTTATTCTTGTTAGTTTTTCTAACATTTTTCCACCTAATTATTAATTTTTGTGATTTTACAAAAAAATAAAAATATTTCAAAGGAGTTCTTCTTTTTTATGATAACAGACCATTATTTACAAGCCTTCCTTTTCCTTCTCCCGATGGGCATCTTAGCTGGAATCGTCAGTACCACTGCCGGACTGGCCTCTCTTGTTTCGTATCCCGCACTTTTAGCAGTCGGTATTCCACCAGTTTTTGCTGACGTCACGAACACCGCCGCCCTCGTGATGACTGGTTTCGGTTCAATGTTTTCTTCCAAAAAGGAATTAACCAGCCATAAAAAAGAATTGATTAAAATTTTTCCATTAACAATTCTTGGATCGATTATCGGCGCCTGGTTGCTTTTATCACAACCAGCTTCCTATTTTTCTAAGATTGTTCCCTTCTTCGTCCTGCTCGCTGGTTTACTCCTTTTCTCGCAAATCAATAAGTCCAAGTCAAACCCACTCAATCTGACTCGCGATGAATCAATGGAAAACGATGCCCATTCACCAGTCTATAAGACGGTGATTTCCATCTCCATCTTGTTGGTTGGAATGTACTGTGGTTACTTCGGTGCGGCCGGTGGTGTGATGCTTTTGGCCATCCTTTCTGCCACAACTACGATGAACTTCTCTTCCTACAATGCGGTCAAGAACGTTTCTCTTGGTGCATCAAACTTGATTGCAACCCTGATTTACGCCTTTTCTTCTCACATTTACTGGGAACTGGCCATTCCAATGGGAATCGGCCTCTTCATCGGTGGCTATATTGGTCCAAAAATCGTCCGCATTATCCCAGATAAGACATTAAAAATCATTGTCAGTATTTTAGCAGTCTTGTTGGCCGTCGACCTCTTCGTGAAGGCTTACTTCTAAAAATTAAATCAACAGCATCTAAAAGAGCTAACCAACTATTGGTCAGCTCTTTTTTCTGTCATCAAAATCCACCCGCTCCATTGGTGAAATCAGCTATCAGACCTATAATGAATTTAGGTTGTATGGTATAATATCAGTGTTGTATCTTTTAAAAATACAAACAGATCAATCAATCTTTCAGGTCAAAATGACCAACAAACGTTCAACATCGGAAGGAGTTTTCATGAAAGTATTAATTATTGGCGCAACAGGGATGGCGGGTTCCGCAACGGTTAAGGCGGCATTGGCTGCCGGCGATGAAGTCACTGCCAATGGTCGGTCAGCCGAAAAGCTCGCCGATTTAAAAAAGGAGTTTCCAGCCATTAGCACATTGCAAAAGGACGCCTTTGACTTAACAAAGGAAGATCTTGCAGCTTTTGACGTTGTTGTCGATTCTTTCTCGGCTCCAACCAAGGCTTTCTTGCAGATTGATTTGGCTGCCCACCTCGTTCACCTCGTCCGTGAACAAGAAAAGCCACGCCTGGCCTTTATTCTGGGCGCCGCTTCACTTCATACCGGAGATGACCGCCACCTCTTGCTTGACGATTTAAAGAAGATTCCAGGATCAGAGGCATGGGTGAGCGGTCCAGCCAACCAGGTTCTTGAACTCGACTTTTTGAAAAATGTTGAAAATGTTTCTTGGTTTGGTATTTCACCATCCATGGAGTTCATTGCTGGCCCTGCCGATCCAGAGCCATTAATCGGACAAGATGATCTTTTGACCAACAATGAAGGAAAATCAGTCGTGACAAGTGATACACTTGCCAACGTCTTAGTGGCCGAATACCACGAACCAAAGCACCCTAACCAACGCTTTACCGTTGCGAACCACTAATCAATAATTTACTAACAAAAAGGCCCCCCCC
>NZ_DF968078.1:241008-368481 GCF_001047135.2 Fructobacillus tropaeoli
CTAGTGAAAAAGCCTAAAAGCTGTTTTTGGCGGTTGGCTTCAGCCTTTGCGATTCGTTGTTCTCGTGTTTCCTGTACTTTTCTCGTTACCGAATCTGTTTCATCTTCTGCTACCTGACTTGATTCAGCTGCTAATTGCTCTTCTTGCAGTATTTCCTCGGCATCTAAAGCATTCTTTTGTTCATGCCTCATCTCATCATGTTCTAACCTTAATCGTTCTTCTGCATCCGTTTCTGACTCCAAAGACTCTTCTTCATCAGCTTGATTTGACCCCAAGGACTCTCCTTCATCCGTTTGATCTGACTCCAAAGACTCCGCTTCATCAGTTTGATCTGACTTCACTGACTCCTTTACATCCTTTGGTTCTGACCCCACAGACTCTTTTGAATCATTTTGTTCTGCTTGCTCAGTTTCACCTTGATCCTCCTGGACCGTTTTTTCCTGAGTCGAATCGATTAATGGCAAACCATCTGGTGACTCTGATGGCTGGTCAACTACCTGGCTTTGATTCACCGAAATTCCTAACTGGGATAATGCAGATTCTTGACTACCTTCTGTCAATGGTGGTAAGTCTCTAGGCACCAAAACCGGGCCTAATGGTGGCAAAGGTTGGTCAGGCGCAACCCCTTGATTGGTACCAGTTGCTAACAGACTCTTTTCAGTAGCGATTCTCTCTTCGTTTTGCTGAATATCCGAATCACTATCTTGCTTTTCGTCAATCAACGAATCACTATTGACCTCACTACTCTGAATTTGACTTTTTTGATTTTGCCCGTCTTTTTTAAGCTGCTTTTCAGCCTCACGCTTTGCTCGAATCCGTTCAAGCTTTTCCTGCCGACTTTCTGGCCATTCAGGATAAGATAATTGTTGCAGCAGTTCTATCCGAGGGCGGATAACCTGAATGGGGCTAGAATTGTCCGCCAAAGAGTAATGAACCAGTAAGCTATCATCGGCACTCATTAATCCCTCAATTTTTTCTGGTAACGAAGACAAAAAAGCAGCTAAATCAGTTGAATAATGGTCGATTCCTGATGGCAAAATAAGCTGGTCGGGATTGGCAACAATTGCCTTCGCCCCCTTCACGGCCTGGCGGTATTGCAATGCCACCATGGAAGAAACCAAACCATAGCCAACAAATTCAACGTCCTTAGCACGGGCTTCTTTTTTGGCTTGGCTGATTACTTTCAAGACTGCTTCATCATAAAAATCTTGGCAATGAAGCAAATCCGTAGCAAGGTATAAGACCGCCTGGGGTGATTTTTTCACTGCTTGAATTGGATAACTTGTTTGGTGAAATTCTGGCTCTGCCAAGATTACTCGAAGGGTTTTACTAGCCAGCTGATTTGGCATAGCCAAATACGCCCCGAGGTATTCGGTTATCTGTTGGTCCTGGTCCATGAGCCAGCCATCAACTTTTTCAGCCATCGTGACCTCATAGAAAGTAAAGTCACCCGTTCCAGCTGACATCAAATCTAACCGATAATGACTATAAACTCTTGGCACCTTTAAATCCAAAGAATTACTGTTTTGATACTGACTGCTAATAATTTGATCTTTTTCATCAAAAAATGTCCAGCTCAAATATGCGTGCATTCGCTTGGAATTTTGGACTCGACGAGTTGTCCGATAAGTACGACCTGGCTTCAATCGGGGTAAATCAGAAACAGACTTATCTCGATAGTAATTCGCTGCATCCGTCCATGAAGCAATAACCTGACCAGAAGGTAAAAAATGATTCGTATAATGAACCTCATTTTCCTTAATGAAGTCAACAATTGCACCCTGTAACTCATGGAGGACTGTCTGTGGTTGCCAATAGATTTGATATTGCATTAACGCCAGCCCTCCTGTTTAATTACTTTGGCCTGTCGGCTAATTTCTTTTTTCAAAAATTCGACCATGGCATCTACCTGGTCCTCGTGATGGCCAGGCATTTGCTGACGATTAACGGTGACATTGTTATGGCGGAAATAATCCAATAACTTTGGTAATGATTCACCATCATATTCGTCTTGAGTCATCGTAAAGAGTGAAACCTCGCCATTGCGCCAAGTCAATTGATTCAACGAATGCCACAATTTTTGATCTAAACGTTCGGTATCAGATTGATCAAGCCGGCCGGTTAACAAATAGCGAACATCTAAAATCCAATCATGGTTAACGCCACTATGCGCAAAGTCCCCCTGGGCGGTGAAGGTTCCCAAATTGATAATTGGCTTAGCCAATACTAGATGGTCAGCAGCAACCTTACCAGCATAATACATCGCAGCGTAAGAACCCATTGAATATCCGGTTAAAATCAATTCATCGGCCGTTACTCGGGCCGTTTCTTGAGCACTCCTGATTTTTTCCGTGACTAAATCCTCGTATTCTTCATTACCGACCATAAAGGCTCCGCCTTGTGTTCTGGAATCCGTAAAGAGCAAGTATGGGTAGCCTAAATCAGACAAAGGTCCCATCATCTCAAATCCCTCAACATAAAGACGAGTGCCGACAAAGAGAACAACAAGTGGACCCTTTTTAGTACCTGGGTTAAAGTAGGAAAGGACTTCCTGCCCATCCTCGGTCATATCACGCCTTCCACCTGGTAAAAAATACCCTAGCCCGTGGCGAGACCGCCGTTGGTGCACATTATGCAGGTCCAAGGACCCTTTACCCTTCGCAAGTACAAGAATTTGATAGTCCTGATACGAGGCCGGCGCCTTAATCGCCGTCAACCGCTGCATTGCAGGCCCTTGAATCATCTGTAATTGCTGTAAATTACCATTGTGATAAAAAACAAAGCACAACGCTAATTCAGCATCCCCAGTTTGTTCATAATCACAGTAAACAAGATTCTCTTGCCCTGGCTGATAGTCACCTGGAAAAGTTTTAAGCGTTCCAATTTGCTGGTAATCATCGCCAAAATCGCCGCTAATTGCGGTCGAAAATCGTCCCGACCGTGTGAGCTGCCAGTGATAATTTTTGACCGGCAAAAATTGCGTTTCAGAGAAACGAGTTGGAAAACCTGCTTGTCCCAAATACAAATCACGAAAAATTCGATTAGCCACCTCTTCTGGCTTTTTTTCATGAAAGTAAAAAGCACCACGATCATCTAAAGCCTGCTTCAACTCCCAATTGAAACCAACGGCATTTCCCAAATAAATAACTCGATAAGCTGGCCACTCCCTGATTTGACGTGCCAAAACGGTCGAATCAATCACGGAATCGGTCAACAAAACATATGTATAAGCTAAAAATCTGGGATCTTGTTGCCGAGCCAACAAGAAAGGCAAGTCCAAGCTAGCAGTATAATGCCAGTCCAAATTTTCGTTTTGAACCTGTTCGGTCCAATCCATTTCTCCAATTTGTAAAATTGACATCTGGGCCATCGCGGTCCTCCTTCAAAAGTTATTCAATACTTAGTTGACCTTCATCGCTTCAACCAAGCTAGTCCCGTTCAACTCAATTACCTTCTGACAGATAACTTTTTTATTTAAAATCAGCGTAACTCAAGCCGCCACTTAGCAGCCAAAGCATCACTAGCATAATCTGATTGAACCTTTATCAAGGAATCCTGAACTTCCTGCCAATTTTGCTGATCAAAGAGCCAATTCAAACTAGTAACAATATCGCTCACACTTTGAATGTGCTTCATCTCTGGTGCCTGGTAAGCCGTTTGGGTTTTAGTCAGAGAAGGCAGGCCGTGCGCCAAAGCTTGCGCCTGAAGTGACAAATCGACCTCATCGGCCAAATCAATAACGACCGATGCGGTTTGCAGATACTCCTGCCGCTTTTTAGGCGCCTGCCAATCAAGTAGAACAAACTGGGCAGGTAAAGTCTCTAATCGTTCGAAAGGCAACGTTTGGCTCTGCGCCAATTGACCTAATTTTTCGGTTAACAATTGCTGAAAGCCAACTTGCCACATGTCATTTTCAACAATAATTACCAAATCTTCATGCTCAATTGCCAAGTCGAAAAGTGTGGTAAAGATATGGTTGGCATAATCAACTGAAAGCGAACCCAAGCGCCAGTAGCAAACAAAGTGCTTCTTCGGTACAGCATTCTTAGTCGCCAAATCAACCGCAAAGGGACCCAGTACAATTGGTTGGTGGGCTAGGTTGAAAGCTGATGAAAGTGGCACTTGCCCCGTTACAGTCTGGAAAGATAAAAGATCATTTGGGCCTAATTCCTGACTAATTTCAGCCCCATAAAAGGGATAGTCCAAGACTAGGACTCGCTTATCTCCTTGAATTTGCTGGGCAATTGCTAGGTTTTTTACCGAAGGTTCTACCAGAAGCGTTTGATCTGAAAGCGATTGAATATGTAAAACCACCAGGTGTTCAATCAGGGCGCCCATCTCAGCAAAAGTTTGCTCAGAACCATCCGGTAACAGCGCCTGAACCTGACCAGTCTGACAGTTTTCAGTTGCAACCACCGCGCCGCTTTGACTAAGATAGTCAATCGTCTTCAATGATTCCTCTTGGTAAGTCAATACTCGCGAAACAAAACCCCGATCATCAATCGTGAGTTGTTGCGCCACTTGACCGTTTTGAAGCAAATCAATTCGATCAATCAAATCTGCTTTGGGATAAGTAAAATAAATTGTCGCATAGTGGGCTAAATCGACCAAGACCACAATTCGATCGTACATACGAACAAATTCAGCATTCTTTGGCCAAGTAAAATCAGTTAAATCAAGTGGCTGACGATCCTTTTGTGTCACTTGTTGCAGCTCGTCATAGGCAGACCAATACTGAATGGCTTCAATCTGAGCCTGACCAAGCCAGGTCCTCAACCGTGGCAAGTAATTGGCAAAAATAACCGTCACCTGGTCTTCGGCACGCAAAAAGAGCTTGGTCAAAGCCAGACTACTATCAACCTCGTTTTTTGAGTTCGAATTTTCTTGCCAGGTTGGCAATAAGGATATGTTCAAGGCTTCTCTCCTTTATCAACCTTAAGCTAACAGTTCAACCTTATCTAAGGGTAGGCCTGCCTTCTTTAGTTTTTCTCGGTCAATTTCTGCCACCAATACACGGCTAACAGCATGATTTTGATTCGTTAGGACCATGACTAAATCAGGCCAGACATTCCCCTGGTCATCCAAAACACCCTCTGGGAGGGCCAAAGTGGTCCCAGTAGGTGCCAAAACCAAACAACGGTCGACTGTACTAATGTGGACATCGCAGCGTCCCTGCTTTTCCATCACATGTTTCAAGTAGTTCTCTGCAGAGTCATAATGACGCTGATTTTTATCGATGACAAAGTTACGCATCCCTTGAAAATAAAAGTCTTGGCACACCATCTGATCAAAGCCAACGTAAAAATCAGATTGGAGCAGTTGACCGTTACTGAAATATTGTTTGGCAAACAAACGACCATTGCGTTGGTAAATATCTTTGCGGTCCACTTGACCGCCTTCATTTTGCCAAGTCACTGCCTGCACGAGGCGGTTGGAATTAGCAAACCAGCGTACGTCAGCCACCAAGTGACCCGCCACGGAAATACTCTTCGTCCAGTCCTTATTGACGACCAATTGACCCTGGTTAGGAACTTTTAAATCATAAAACCAGACTCCCTCACCATCTGCTTGATCGGCCAGATAACTTTGGCTACAAAGATCAAAAACTTGGTGTGACTCCAAGCCAAGATCACGGGCGATTTGAACAGCATCTTCATGAGGGGTTGCTAGCCAAAGTTCATCCAATTCACCAGTTAGCACCTGATTAATTTGCCAAGCAACCGCCTGCTGGTTTCGTTCATCAAAACTATTAATTAATGCAACTTTCATGATAGTTCATCCTCCAGTTGTGCCCATTTTTCAGCAACATTTTCTGTCAAAAATGGCCGGCAAGAAGCGATTGCACCAGCCGAAAGCCGATCATAGTCCTGGAAACAAGACAAAATGGCATCCGCAAGCTGGGCCACATTGTTTTTCCGGTCAGCATCGGTTGTCAAAAAATCAGCCAAATAACCATTTTTCCCAGGATGAATCAATTCCTTGGCGCCAAAGTTATTCGCATAACTAGCGACTGGTAGCCCCTGGCTCAAGGCTTCCAGATAAGTCAAGCCAAATCCTTCCGAGTATGATGCGGAAACAAAAACATCATGACGTTGCAAATCCTTGGTCACATGCTGAGACAAACCAGCTAAGACAACTCGATTGGTCAAACCAAGCTCCTTAATTTGCTTGGCTAATTTTTGATCCTCTGCTCCGGCGCCATAGATGGTCAAATTAACGTCATGACCACGCTCCACCAGAACTTGAACAGCGTCAATAATTTGATCAATGTGCTTTTCTTCGTGCAAACGAGAGGCTGTTACCAAATTTAATTTTTGATTTTTTCTAGTCTTTGCTTGGCCAAGCTTTGTGACCCCACCAACAGGAATGGCATAGATCTTATTAAGGTTTTTCTCTGCCGTATAACCTTGCAAATCAGCCTTTAGACCCGCTTTTTGTGCCTTGGTTGCCACAACAACCGCATCATACTGGTCTAAATGATCCAGTGTGTACTGATAAAAATTATTAAAAAGAATGTGCCCGTTCTCTTCGCTCACCTTATGGTTCGCATGGACCATACCAACAATTTTCTGCTTAGAACCTGCTGCCTTTTGTCGAACCAAAGTTTCATCGTAGAACGTTCCCCTGTCAACAAAGTACGTATTTTGTCCAAAATGTGCTGCCAGTTGATCTAAGAAAAAGGCCACTAACTCATCAAAGGTCAAGAAATAGTAATTTTCCCCCAAGAAATTAGTCAGATGAATGTCCTGCATGATTTTTTCACCTGGACCCTGTCGATATGACCACTCAACCTGATGTGCGCCCTTCGTCAAGGAAACGTGGGCATCATCAACGATATAGATATTTTTTTCTGTATTAAAAATCTTATCGCGTAAACGGCGAATTTGGTAATTACCAGAACTCTGCGTCGTAATAATTCGCTGCGTATCGGTTTGATCAATTAAAATCTTTTCATGGCTGTTTTGCACTTCGTCTGCAGGCAAGCCATTATCCAAGTAATCCAAAGGGTCAGCGGCTAACAAAAAATCATAAAGGCCAATAACCTGATTTTCCGGCAAATGCCACTCACGCATATGAATATGCAAATCCTGGAGTAAATCAGTAAAGACAATTTTGAATGGTAATTGTCGATCTAAGAAGCATTGAGCTCGATAAAACTGAGCATGTTCGACACCCGAATTTCCGTGACCCATACCTTGGTTAAGAAAAAAATTCATAAACACTTATACCGCTTTCATTCAGATTTTTGTTGAAATAATGGCAAGAAAGGGCTAACCAAGGACTCGGTTACCCCTTTAAAACGATGATTAACGCTGTGCCAAAGCTTGAGCTGCTGTGATAATGGCTACCTTGACCACGTCATCCTTGGAAGCACCTCTGGAAAGGTCCGAAACTGGCTTGGCCAGTCCTTGCAAGATTGGGCCAATCGCCTCAAATCCGCCCAAACGTTGGGCAATCTTATAACCGATATTGCCTGCCTCCAAGCTTGGAAAGACAAAGACGTTCGCCTGACCAGCCACCGTCGAGCCGGGTGCCTTGGCATTGGCCACCTTTTCAACAACGGCTGCGTCAAATTGCAAATCGCCATCAATTTGGTCAGCTAATTCTGGTGCCAATTCCTTGGCTAATTTTGTAGCTTCCTGCACCTTTTCAACTTGGTCGCCCTTTGCTGAACCCTTTGTTGAAAACGAAAGCATGGCCACCTTTGGATCGATACCAAAAATTTTAGCAGTACGAGCTGATTGAACAGCGATTTGAGCCATCGTTTCGGCATCAATCTCGATGTTAATCGCACAGTCAGCAAAGACGAAACGCTGGTCGCCCTTCTGCATAATAAAGGCACCAGAAATTCGGCGGGAACCAGGCGCTGTCTTAATTAATTGGAGAGCCGGACGAACCGTATCACCAGTTGGATGCACTGCTCCAGAAACCATCCCCTCAGCGGCACCCATTTGGACAAGCATCGTGCCAAAGTAGTTTTCATCTTGAAGCCATTTTTCAGCTGTTTTTTCGTCTGTTTTACCCTTACGACGCTCAACTAGGGCCTGAATCATCTTGACGCGTTGATCTGTTGGAACGGTTTTGATATCAACAATTTCAACCTGATTTAAACTCAATTGAAGCTTCTTTGAAAGGGCAACAATCGTCTCTTTTTCGCCCAAAACAATTGGGCTGACCAAGTCCTCTTGGGCCAACTCAACAGCGGCTGTCAAAACCCGTTCATCCGTTCCCTCAGGAAAGACAAGGCGGATTTTTTGACCCTTAATTTCTGTTTTAAACTGATCGAAAAGTGACATATTTGCGCTCCCTTTTTACTCGTTAGTCTTTTCTAAAGTATACCAAAGTTTCTTTCTTTTATTAGCCCTTTACGGTCAAATTTCAAACTTATTTCAACCAGTTAACAGGGACTTCTTGGTGCCTTTCTAAAAAGGCATTGGCCTTCGAAAATGGTTTAGAACCAAAGAAGCCTCGATAAGCGGCCAATGGGCTTGGGTGTGGCGCCATTAAAATCAGATGCCTTTCAGTATCGATTAGCCGCGCCTTTTGCTGGGCCGGCTTCCCCCACAAAATGAAAACCTTTGGCCGTTGATCAGCGCTAGCCGCCTTAATCGCTGCATCTGAGAGTTCTTCCCAGCCTTGTTTTTGGTGGCTATTAGCTTGACCAGCAGCAACCGTAAAAACCGTATTTAACAGCAAGACACCCTGGCTTGCCCATGTCGTTAAGTCATGACTGGATCGGACGTTGCCAGTATCGCTGACTAGCTCCTTTAAAATATTGCGCAGTGATGGCGGAGCTGGTAGAAAATCAGGCACCGAAAAGGCCAGGCCTTGGGCCTGATTTTCGCCATGATAAGGATCTTGACCTAGAATAACTACTTTCGTTTGCGCTAACGGCGTTTTCTCAAAAGCCAGAAAAACGTTTTCACGCTTGGGGTAAACTGGTTTTTGGGGATCTTGATAAACTTCGTTTAAAAATGATTCGGCCTGCTGTTGATAGCCTGCGGGCAAAAGAGGTGCTAAAGCCTGATCCCAGTCAGCTTTGGTCAAAGAAAAATCAGCCATGGTGTATACTACTCCTAATAAGACATTTCACTAACACTGTACCAAAGAAAAACACAAGAGAAAACGCCGCCAGACACGTTTTTACCCAATCTTAAGGGCTCTTTATGCTTAGTCGAGAAAAACTACTTAATTTAAAAGAACAATACATGACCGATCCACAGTCACTAGCCAAAATCGATATGGTGATTCAAACTCTTGCTGCCCTCGATCACCAACAGCTACCACTTCACCGTCTCCCCAACCTACTAGAAGATGTCAAATCCTTAAGTCGCCATCCAGAACGACTCCTCCTCGATGCTGCATTAGCAGAGCTAAGAGAAACACTGATTGTCAACTACGGGCTCTGGTTTTTACCAAACACAGATTGGGTCAAGGATTTAGCCCGCTTCGCCGGCCCCAGACCGATTGTTGAGCTAATGGCCGGTAATGCCGCACTATCCGCTGCACTAGAAGCACAAGGACATGTTGTGAAAGCCGTCGATAACCTTGATTGGAGTGGACAAGATAATGAACGTCCTGTCCCCTGGACAACCGTTAGCAAACAAGCTGCCCTTACGGCTGTAAAAGAGAGCTTACGCAAAGCCGATGATCCAAATTCTCAACCAATTTTTGTGATGGCTTGGGCACCAGATACTAGCGACGATGACTGGCAAATTTTACAATACCTTCGGAGCCAATCCCAACCTTTTCACTTAATTGTCATTGGTGAAAAAAATGGTGCCACCAATTCAAAGCAATTCTGGCAGGAGGCTGATTTGGAATTGAATGATGTTTTAAATCAGCATTACCGAGCCTTTGACATGATTCAAGATGCCGTTTATCTGGTGCATTGATAGTCAAGCAAGATAAAGTTTGATTGATTCTAACAAAAAAAGAAGGCTCTCGCCTTCTTTTTTTATTGACCTAATTTTAGAGACGGCCAATCTGATTTTTATAAAATTGGTGCTAGTAACCTAGCGACATACTGTTTAAAGACCAGCCAACGGCCCTGTTGGGCAAAGCTAGTCACCGTCTGCTCACTGGAAACAGTTAAATCCTGCTTAAAAACATGGGCAAGATGATGAGCTAAGTCAGAATCGTATAGAAAGGCATTCACTTCAAAATTTAGCTTAAAAGAGCGAAAATCCAAATTAGCCGAACCAACAGAAGCCAAATGATCATCGACTACCATCGTCTTGGCGTGCAAGAAACCATTTTGATAATAATAAATCTTAATTCCATACTTGGCTAACTGCGCAGCGTAATACTGAGTGGCTCGATAGACAAAGGCATGGTCAGGCATGCAAGGCACCATAATCCGAACATCAACGCCCGAATTAGCGGCAATTCGCAAAGCATCAAAAGTTGAATCATCCGGAATTAAATAGGGCGTTTGAATCCAACAGCGCTTTTTGGCCAATTGAATTAAGCGGATATAGCCCATCTTAATCTGTTCGTCATCCGTTTCAGGACCAGAAGTAACAATCTGTAAATTCGATTTACCCTGCAACGCCAATTGCAATGGTGGAAAGTAACGGTCTGACGTCACCGCCATCGGTCTCTTGGGTTCAGAAGCGTTCCAATCCAACAGAAAATGAGCTTGAAGTGAGTAGACGCCAGAACCCGTCATTCGCAAGTGCGTATCGCGCCAATGACCAAATTTCTTATCCCGGCCAAGGTACTGGTCGCCAATATTAAAACCACCAACATAGCCAATTTGACCATCAATCACCACGATTTTACGGTGATCACGGAAGTTTAACTGAAAATCAACCAGCGTCAGTCGCCGCTTCAAGAATGGCGTAGCGTAACCGCCAGCATCTCGTAACGGTGCAAAGAACCGCTTGGTTGTTCCAAAGGAACCCAAGGCATCGTAAATGACGTGCACCTCAACGCCTGCTTGAGCCCGCTCGACTAAAATGTCTCTGATTTCATGTCCCAACTGATCACTATAAAAAGTATAAAACTCAAGATTAATACTTTCCTGTGCTTGCTTCAGATCCTCTTTTAAGCGGCCAAAAAAATCCACACCCGAAGTAAAGACTTTAACCTGATTTTTTGTTGCCAAGGACGTCTGGTTAATATTTTGAAACAGCGTGACCAAAGAACGAGCCTGAACTAAGGAAGCTTGCGTTTCGTTCACACGTGTCACAAGTCCTTCCCTTTTACCGCGTTCATCAGCTTCTTGAATCAAATCGGCGATTTTCTCATTCATCGCCGAAGTATCTTGCCCTTGATAGGCAAAAAGTCGGCGCTGTGACAGCTTCCGACCCGCAAAAGAGTAAATAATAAAACCAAGGACTGGAATTAAAATCAGCACTAAGATCCACGCCCAAGTAGCGGCGATATCTCGTGGCTCACGAAAAACCGTGATAACGGCCACGGTTGTGTTAATAATTAAAAGTACTACTAGTGTTGTTAGCATCTGCTTCCCTTTATTTCACCCTGTGAAAGTCCGGTTTTGTACCAGGTGCTAGTCCTTAGTATTCCATCAAAGCAACAAACGGTACTTCGCCGGCTTCCATAATCTTCTCTCGACCGTGGAGGTCCTCTAATTCAATAATAAAGGCTACTCCGGCCACCACGCCACCTAATTCTTCCACAATCTTGCGGGTAGCATTGATGGTGCCACCAGTTGCCAAAAGGTCATCGACAATCAAGACCCGTTGACCAGGTTGAATGGCATCCTCATGAATTTCCAACTCATTGACACCGCCATACTCCAATGTGTAAGAAGCTGAAACAGCCTTACGGGGTAACTTACCAGACTTACGCGCTGGCACAAAACCAATGCCCATGGCATAGGCTAATGGCGAACCAACAATGAAGCCACGTGATTCTGGCCCAGCAATCAAGTCGACATCTAAGTCTTTGGCAAAGTCAACGATTTGGTCAATCGCTTGCTTATAGGCTGGCCCATCCCCCATCAATGGTGAGATATCACGGAAAGAAACACCAGGTTCTGGATAATCTTCCACTGTGGCAACATAATCATGTAAATCAATTTTACTCATTTTTATTTCCTCAAGCCGGGTTCATTAACCGGCAAAATACCGCTGGTATGTGACAGAGTTTGCCAAGGGCTTTTTACTGGTACTTGGTAAACACAAAATGGTCCCTGCATTCATTTTAACAAAACCGAGGTCCAAAAAGACCTGAATCATTAATTTAAATTGCTTTTCTTGCATTGAAAGTTCGGATAATACAGCTTCCAAATGCCCGATAATGTCCAAATTTTGGTGTCCATACAAATATTTATATAATCTGGCAAAGTCTTGGCTACTCGTTTGACCGATTGCCTGCGCCAATGTTGTGGATGAATTTTTAACCGCAGCTTGTGCAGTCTGTGCCGTTTGGACCACTTGCTTTTTAACCTGACGAACGACTGGCTCCATTGACGTAGGCTGATTTTGCTCTACTTCGACAAAGGACAAATCTTCCAGCATTAATTGCAGCCTAGTTTTGCCGGCAAAGGTGTTCACCCCAACCTTACCTGCTAGTGTCGCCTGCGTTTTTTCTTGGGCTTCTTTTACCAAATCAGGTTGGTTAAAGGCCAAGGCCTCGACAAAGCCCCGCCCGCCACGAATATTAAGCTTTAGGTGCTGATTCAGCGCCCCCATCGATTGAACCGATTCTAGTGGCACATCCTCAACAGCAATGACCGGCTGTGGGTTGCCCTGGCCAAATGGTTCCAACAAGGCTAATTGCTGGTAAAAATCAGGCGTCAAAATCCGTGGCTGCACAACCAAGTTAACGGCCAACTTTTGATCGGCAAATTGCAGGTTAGCCCCATCTTGTTGAACCAATTTTTGGACCACCACCAATTCATCCGGTGTCATACTGACCCCTAAGGCGCCGGCATGACCACCAAAGCTAGTGAAATGGTCAGCATAGGCCTGCAAGAAGGCGTGCAAATCAAAGTCCCCAAAGGACCGGCCAGATCCCTTATAGACACCATCAACAAGCGAAAGAACCACCACGGGCTTTTTCACCAATTCGGTCAAGCGGGCAGCAACAATGCCAAGAATACCTTGGTGCCAATCTTGACCCGCAATCAGTAAGATGTTAGTCTCCTGATTTTTTGAGTCTAATGCTTGCTCTTTTGCCTCGTCAAAAACGGTGTCCACTAAGGTCCGACGCTCATCGTTGAGCTGTTCCACTTCCTTAGCAATCGCCTTGGCCCGGTCTAGGTCCTTCGTTAACAAGAGTTCTAAGCCTAGCTGACCATCAGCCAGCCGACCAATTGCATTTAACCGCGGCGCAATTTTAAAACCGATTGTCTCGGCCAAAACTGCTTGACCCTTGGCATGCTTGGCGCTCTTTAACAGGGCTGCCAAACCAGGTCTGGGATTTTCCTCAATCTGTTTGAGACCCCAGGTCACAAAGGCCCGGTTTTCATCGGTCAAAGAAACCACATCGGCCACTGCCCCCATGGCAACCAAGTCCAAAAATTCCACTGGTAAATCTTCCAATGATTCGGCCGGTTGTCCATCGGCTAAGATTGCCTGAGCAACCTTAAAAGCAACCCCCGCTCCTGATAAATCAGAAAAAGGATAGCTTCCCTCTGGATGGCGTGGGTGGATGATGGCATAAGCATCGGGCAGAGTCTCCGGTAAAGCATGGTGGTCAGTTACAACCACGTCAACGCCAGCACCTTGCGCCCAAGCAATCGCTTCATGGCCACTGACACCGTTATCAACGGTGATAATCAAACTGGCACCGGTTTCTTCAACTAAGCGTTGGTAAGTCGTTAAATTGGGTCCATAACCGTCTTCAAAGCGGTTTGGAATATAGGGCGTCACCTCGGCACCAAGCGAGGTCAGCGTTTCCACCATAATCGCGGTACTCGTGATACCGTCGACATCATAGTCACCGTAAACCAAAATTGGTTCGGCAGTAAACACCGCTTCTTGAATCCGATCTACTGCCTTTTCCATATCGAAAAATTCGCTTGGATCATGAATACTTTGAAAATCAGGATGCAAAAAGGCCTGCGCCTCTTTCACATCCTTGATGCCGTTTTGCACCAAAAAACCTGCTGTAACTGGATTTAAATGTAATTGTTCCTGTAACCGTTGGCTACTCATTTGATCTGGTTGATCTAACAACCGCCAATTACTTGGTACCATGCTGCTCCTTCTTGAATGGGACATCAACTACGTCGAAGTCACGGGCAACATAGGTATTTGGGAACAAATGCTTCACATCACTAATGAACTTCTTTAATAATGGGCCAATGTAGCGAGCAGAAATGTGGACCAAGACTAATTTGCCAACATGACTGTCCAGTGCTAAGTGAGCCGCATCACGGGAGGTTGAATGTCCATGTGCCCGTGCTAATTTACTTTCTTCCTTACTTTGACCGTAGGTCGATTCGTGGACCAAAACGTCTGCGCCTTGCGCCAAAATCTTTGCTTGGTCGTTTGGAAGGGTGTCCAAAATAAAGGTAACAACCCGTCCTGGCTGAGCTGGGCCAAGGTAATCTTGACCATTAACCACGCGACCGTCATCAAGGGTGACGGTTTCTCCGGCCTTCAAGCGGCCATAGACGGGACCTGCTGGAATTTGATCAGCCTTCACCTTATCAATCAGTAATTCACCTGGATGAGCCTTTTCTTCGACCCGAAAGCCCCAGGCTTCAATCCGATGCTTTAGAGGAGCCGCTACCACGCGGAAGGTCTCATCTTCAAAGATTGTCCCAACCTCAATTTCCACATAGTGGACCGGGTAAGACAAGTGCGTGTCTGAAACCCGCAAAGCCGTTTGCACAAATGACTTCAAGCCCTTAGGGCCATAAATCGTCAATGGTTCACTTTTATCAGCGCCCTGGAAAGACCGCGAGGACAATAAACCAGGCAAACCAAAAATATGGTCGCCATGCAAATGGGAAATAAAAATTTTTTCAATCTTCCGTGGGCGAATCGTGGTTTGCAAAATCTGGTGCTGGGTCGCTTCCCCAACATCAAAAAGCCAGACAGCATTGCGCTCATCAAGCAGCTTCAAAGCAATGCTGGCCACGTTGCGAAATTTAGATGGTTGGCCCGAGCCGGTTCCTAAAAATTCTAGTTCCATCGGTCTTATCCTTTATTCTCTCTTCGATCTACCGATGTTTACTAGTACAAATTAATCGTCTGCTAATTCACTCTTAATATCATCCAATAGGTCGCGTTCTTCATTTGTAAATACCCGATTTTCTAATAAATCAGGTCGACGCAAGTACGTCTTTTTTAACGCTTCTTTTAACCGCCATTCAGCGATTTTACCGTGGTTTCCAGAAGTTAAGACTTCTGGCACGGTTAGGCCACGAAAGTCTGCTGGTCGCGTGTATTGTGGGTATTCCAGCAAGCCATCAGCAAAGGAATCACCTTCTGCCGATTCAGCATTGCCCAAAACATGAGGCAAAAAGCGAACCGTTGCATCAATCATAACCATCGAGGCCAGCTCTCCACCAGTTAAAACATAATCACCCAGTGAAAGTTCTTCGTCTACTAAGGTCTTAATCCGCTCATCATAGCCCTCATAATGACCGGCAATAAAAGTCAGATGGTCATAGTTTGCCAATCGTTTTGCGTCCGTGTGGTCAAACTTCTTACCAGCCGGATCTAACAAGATGACATGCCCCGCACTTTTTTCAGGGCTATTTTCCTTGACAGCCTCTAAGGCATCAAAAATCGGTTGGGGCGTGAGCAACATGCCAGCCCCACCACCGAAGGGATAGTCATCAACATTGTTATGCTTGTTGGTTGTGTAGTCACGAAAATCAGTCACGGCAAAGTCAAGGTCACCACGATCAATCGCTTTACCGATAATTGACTGACGCATTGGTGCAAACATGTCTGGAAAAAGGCTTAAAACATCAATCTTCATCGTCAAATAGCCCTTCCAAGACATCAATGGTAATCACCTTATCAGCCACATTGACCTCTTTTACGACATCATCGATGACTGGAATTAAGCCATCTTTGCCCTTGGGACGCTTCATAATCCAAACGTCGTTGGCACCAGTTGTCATAATTTCTTTGATTTCGCCCAAAGTCTGCCCGTCTAAGTCGACAACGGTGCAGCCAATGATTTCGTTGTAGTAATATTCCCCATCATCAAGGTCATCGCGATCTTCTTCATCAACGAAGACATCCTGACCCTTAAAGATTTCAACCTGGTTAATATTATCAACACCATCAAAAGTGACCAGCCACATGCCCTTATGAACACGAGCCTTTGCAATCGTTTCCTTGACGTATTGCCCCTTGTCCAAACGGTAAATCGCTTGCCCCTTTTGAAAGCGGTCATCAGCAAAGTCCGTAATGGCTTTGATTTTCAACTCACCACGAATGCCATGTGTATTGACAATCGTTCCAATTTTAAAGTAATTTTTTGTTTCCATACTCTCTATTATAGCTTATCTTAGCTTGTTCAAAAAGAAAAAAACTACCAAATGAACTTTGGTAGTTTCCACTTTATAAACCAGTTTGTCTTAAACCAATTCCAACAAGTCAGCCTTCTTAGCTGATGCTGGGTAGTCAATACCTTGGGCGTCCAAGTATGCCTTGATTTCGGCAACCTTGTTCTTAGCCGTTGGCTTTTCAGAAGAAGCAGCTGCTTCTTCCTTAACTGCTGGCTTAGCAGCAGCTGACTTCTTTGCCTTGGCAGGCTTTTCAGAAGCTGCAGCAGCCTTTTGTTCAGCATACTTAGCCATGATGCCAGCCTTTGACAACAAGTTACGAGCTGTGTCAGATGGTTGTGCACCATTTGCCAACCAAGCCAAAATCTTAGCTTCGTCCAACTTTACTTCTGCTGGAACAGCGATTGGGTTATAAGTTCCCACTGTTTCGATAAAACGACCATCACGTGGTGAACGTGAGTCAGCGATAACAACGCGGTAGAATGGACGCTTCTTAGCACCCATCCGCTTCAAGCGAATTTTAACTGCCATAATGTAATTCCTCCGTATTTCTTTACTTGTCTATTATGCCAAATATCAAAAACGATGTCAAGTGTTTTTACTTGACATCGTTTTTTAAAACAAGATAACTGATTTTTAAGCTTCAAAGCCTTCTGCTAAAGCAGCTGGATAATACTTGCGAACCAATGCAGCTTCAGCCTTTGACAATTCTGGGAAGGCCTCATCGGCTCCCAAGTCTTCGTGATAGCGACGGTCACGCGGTGACAAACCACCGCGGGCCTTTTCAACTAAAACAGGAACGTCATCAAAGCTTGGCACAGCATCTGTTGCGTCTTCGCGATCCTTCAAGTCCAATTGTGAGACCATCAAAATCAAACGCAAGTCTAAGTTCAACTCAGACAAAACGCTCTTCTGATCAGCCGTCAAGTACAACGTCATGGCTGCTTCGGCGTTCTTACCGACCAAGCCATCCGTTCGAGCGGCTTCGATTGCCTTGTTGGCTGCTGAACGCAATGCAAAGACCGTTTCCCACTTAACCATCATGTCAGCAGTTTCTGGCAAGTCCTCTACAGTTGGCATGTCTTGCAAGTAAGCGTACTTCGTGTTGGTATGTGGAATATATGACCAGATTTCTTCAGCCGTGTGTGGCAAAACTGGCAGCATCAACTTCGTTAAGGCCGTCAAAATTTCGTAGAAGACTGATTGCATTGAACGACGCAAAGCAGAATCAGGTGCTTCGACATAAACAACGTCCTTGGCAACATCCAAATAGAAAGCAGACAAGTCCACGTTAATAAAGTTAATCAAACGTGAATAGATTTCATTGAGACGATAGTTGTCATAACTATCCTTCAAATCAGCGACCAAGTTGTTCAACAAGACCGTTGCATATTGGTCATGAGCGGCACGGTCTGCGAAGGCAACCTTATCAGTATCGTAATCAAAGTCAGATGTGTTGGCCAACAAGAAACGCATGGTATTACGGATTTTGCGGTAAGAATCAGCAACTTGCTTCAAAATTTCATCTGAAACTGGCATATCTTGGGACGTATCAACTGAGATAGTCCACAAACGCAAAATTTCAACACCAAACTTGTTACCAACATCCAATGGTGAAATCGTGTTTCCCAATGACTTGGACATCTTGTTACCCTTACCATCCAAAGTAAAGCCTTGTGATAGCAAGTTCTTGTAAGGTGCCTGGCCCGTTACTGCCACAGAAGTAATCAATGAAGAGTTAAACCAACCACGGTACTGGTCAGAACCTTCCAAATACAAATCAGCAGGGTAATCCAATTGAGGGCGTTGACGCATCACCCCATTCCAAGAAGAACCGGAATCGAACCAAACATCCATGATGTCCTCTTCCTTCTTGAATTGGCCGTTTGGTGAATGCTCGTTTGTATAACCTTCTGGCAAGAGGTCCTTGGCTTCACGTTCAAACCAAACGTTTGAACCGTGCTTTTCAACCAATTGGGCAACATGTTCAATAATGTCAGCATCCAAAATGGCTGTTCCATCTTCTGCATAGAAGATTGGCAATGGCACGCCCCAAACACGTTGACGCGAAATAACCCAATCGCCACGACCGGCAATCATGTTGTGCAAGCGCTTTTGACCCCATGCTGGAAAGAAGTTAACCCCATCAATTTGATCCAAAATGTCCTGACGGAAGTTGTCAATTGAAGCAAACCATTGTGGCACAGCTCGCCAAATAATTGGCTTCTTTGTTCGCCAGTCAAATGGGTATGAGTGGGTAATCTTTTCCTTCGCCAAGAACAACCCGGCATCCGTCAACTTCGTGATAACCGTTCCGGTAACATCATCATAGAACCGACCTTCAAAATCAGGACCCGCATTCTTGGTCATATTTCCTTTTTCATCAACGGTCACAACAACCTCTAAGCCATATTGCTTTGAAACGTTGTAATCGTCTTCACCAAAGCCAGGAGCCGTGTGGACCAAACCAGTTCCGGAATCCAAAGTAACGTGGTCCGCATTCATAACCACTTCTTCGGCATCGGCATCCCATGGATGGTAAGCCGTAATCTTATCCAAGTCTTGGCCCTTATATGAATCCAAGACTTCGTAATTTTCCCAACCAAACTTTGGCGCAACCGTTTCCAGCAATTCCTTAGCCACAACATACTTCTTATCTTGACCAGCTGGCTTCACCAAAACATAGTCAAAATCAGGACCTAAGGTAATTCCACGTGAAGCGGTAACCGTAAATGGCGTCGTGGTCCAAACGACCAAGTAAGTATCACCATCCAAAATACCCTTGCCATCCTTGACACGGTTGGCATAGAACAATGAAGTTGACTTGATGTCATGGTATTCAATTTCGGCTTCCGCCAAAGCTGATTCAGATGACCATGACCAGTAAACTGGCTTAGCACCCTGGAAGATGTAACCCTTCTTGGCCATCGTACCAAAGACACGCAATTGTGCAGCTTCGAATTCAGGTTGCAAAGTAATGTATGGGTGATCCCAATCGGCCATAATCCCCAAACGCTTAAAGTCATTGCGTTGCTTATCAACTTGTTCCAGGGCAAAATCCTTGGCCAAGTTACGCCATTCGCTCTTTGGCATTGACTTCCGGTCGTGACCAGCCTTTGTTAGCTGTTGTTCAATTGGCAAACCGTGCGTATCCCATCCAGGAACATAAGGTGCATAATAGCCATTCATGTTCTTGTAACGGACAATAATATCCTTGGTAATCTTGTTCAAAGCGTGACCCAAATGAATGTTTCCATTGGCATAGGGAGGGCCATCGTGCAAGTTAAAGTGTGGCTTTTGCTCGTTTTGCGCCAGTCGTTGTTCATAGAGGTTGTCATCGTACCAACCTTGTTGCCGTTCTGGCTCCGTTGTTGGCAAAGAGCCTCGCATCGGAAATGCTGTTTTTCCTAAATTCAATGTGTCTTTATACTTCATAAGAGACTCCTTTCAATAAACAAAAAAACGTCCTGTGCCCCAAAATTTGGGACAACAGGACGTTTTTTACGTGGTACCACCTATCTTCCGCTGACCAATGGTCAACGCTCTAACTGGCGATAACGGGCCAAGCCGTCAAACTTACTCTTAGTTCAGTTTGATGAAGGGTAAGGGATGTAAAAAAGCTGAGGGAATGACCATCTTACACCGGACATGGCTCGCTAACACTATCAACTTTTTTAAACTGGCTTACACCGTTAATCAATCATTTTTACTTTGGTTGTCCATTTTCAGGGAAAACGACCACCGTTGGATCTGCAACTTCCGCTTCAACCTCAACCGTTTCACTTTCAGCAGGCTTTTCTTCCCCTTCACTAGGTTCGATTGGGCCCTTAGCAAAACTTGGAACTTCTTTAATATCGGTTGGCAACGGCTTTTCTTCAGTACCATCTTGACTAGCAGCATCCGTTGGTGCCGGTACTGATGCTTCCGAAGCAGGCTTCAACCAATGGTTCGTTTCACCCAAAACCTTTTCCGACAATTCAGAAGCAGGCAACTTATTAACTGCCTGTGACAATTGCCCCTGCTCAAGCAAAGCCTTTTGTTGGTCAATCAATGACAAGAATGATTGGCGGAAACTATCAACTCGCTGGCGCAAGCGATTTTGCTCGTCAATCAAATCAACATTTTCTTGAGCCAAACGGGCGGATTCAGCTTCAGCTTTTTGACGGGCATCATCAACAATTTGCTTAGCTTCATCTTGGGCGTGGGTCAATTGTGACTTTACTTCAGATTCCGTCTCAGAGCGCAAACGTGAGGCAGCGCTTTGGGCAAACATGATTGATTCATTCACTTGATCACGTTCACCCTCAAGCTCATCAATACGGTTTTGTTGCTGACGGTTTTGTTGTTGTAATTTCTCAAAATCAGCCAATAAAGTACGATAATCATTATTGACTTCATCCAAGAAAGAATCAACTTCGCGCGCCACATATGCCCGTGAGCCCTTTCGGGTGAATTCATGGTTTAAAATCTCATCTGGTGTTAATGCCATCTTATATCTCTGCCTCCCGAATTCATCTCATCGATGAATAATATTAAAAACTGCTTTGATTTTATCCTTTTTGCTCTGCCCTGACAAGCTTTCTAAGCAAATTCTTCCATATTTTCTCACTGAAATCACATCTTTTAGAGAAATTTGCCGGTCTACCTGGTCACTAACAGTCCAATTAACTTGCACAGAGCCACTGGTAACTAAATCTTGTGCCTTTGCACGCGCAAGGTTGAATGCCGCTGCTACAACCACATCAAGGCGCAATGAGTTGACCAACAAGAATTGGTCTTTTCCATCTTCTTCCTTTTGAAAAGCACGGTCGAAGCTAATTTCTTGCCAGTCAGTCCTAACCTTGCCAATGCGACCAATCTCTTGACGAATAAATTCGACTAATGGCTGATCAACCGCTAATTGAACCAGTCCCTCATCTTCCTTAACAACAATATCGCCAAAGCCTGACCGGTCAAGCCCCGTATGCACCAATGCACCTAAGATGTCCTTGTGACGCAAACTGACGAACTTGACCGGAAAGGACAATTCTAACAAGACCAGTTGAAAATCACTTTCCTTAATCTCATAAAAATCAGGTGCGATCACAACCCGTTTCGATTCAGCTTGGTCAAAAATGCCGTCTTCCACCATTTTTAGGCCTGAACGCTGGTTCACTAGCGTTTGCACAATATAGCGCTGGCGTGGGTTTAAAAACTTAGTTAAAACCAATCGATAGTCGATTTCTGCCTGATTTACCCAGTCGAGGGCTTGCTTCACAAAATCGCCCTCACTTTCGTGAAAGTGCTGGGCAATGGCCTGTTGATTACTCATTTAAAAGAACCATGCCAAGGCGTATTGCGCCAAATCCAAGACGATAAAGGCGATTAATGGTCGTAGATCTAAGATACCAATTGGCTTGATAAAAGAGAACCAGGACAAATAAGGGGTCACAATCTTGCCTAATTCACGGCCAAACCAGGTGTTATAAGCACCAGGAAACCATGACATCAAAACATAGGCAATCAGTGCATAAGAATAAATCTTAAGCAGCCACGCAATAATCGTGACTAGTAGTAGTCCAAACATAAATATTAATACCGACCTTGATTATCAAGGTTTTCACTCATGGAGCCTGCTACTTCATATGTTGATGGTGTCAACAAGAAAATTTTCTCACCAACTCGTTCCATCGAACCCGAAACAGCATAGACAGCTCCGCCGATATAGTCTAAGATTCGCATCGCTTGTTCCTCTTCCAACTGGGAAAAGTTAACAATCACAGCGTCACCTTCAATCACTTGACTGGCGATTGCTCGTGAATCAGCGTAAACCTTTGGTTCAAAAAGAGCAATACGACCTTGCGCTACCCCAGCAGCTCCAGCTTGACCCTGATTTTTAAAAGCAGTCATCTGCTTGTTTGCTGCAGGCTTTTGCTTTTGAACAGGTTGTTGCTCAGGAGCCTCTTCGTAGCCCTCTTCTTCATAGTAATCATCATCGCCCGAAAAAAGACGCTTAATCCCATCAAATGCCATCGCTCAATCCTCCTTATCGTTTCTTGAAGAAAGGTGGCTTATCATCATCTTCGTTTGACAAGTCTAAATCAATACTTTGGTTAACTGGCTCAACGGGATCAAAAGCTTTCTTTTGAACACCATCGAATTGACCAGTTTGGTTACTTGGCCTTTTGCTAGTCGTGATATCCCAATTCTCAAAAGGATCATCCTTACCAGGCACGTTCTGATTTAAAGACTGGTCTTGACCAGTTCGAGCAAAAAGACCATTTTGAGCTGACTCGTTTGCTGGCTTTTCTTGTTGAACGGAACGCTTTAGAGGTTGAACACCGCCAGCCTGTAAGCCGGTAGCAATCACCGTGATTCGAATTGAATCGCCCAAATCTTCGTCCACAGAGGTTCCGAAGATCACGTTCACATCGCGGCCAGCCTCTTGGTTAATCACATCAGCAGCAGTCTGCGCTTCATACAGTGACAAATCAGGACCACCAGTGATGTTCAACAAGACATCTTCAGCACCAGACATATCCACTTCAAGCAATGGTGAGGAAATGGCTGCCTTGGTTGCATCACTTGCACGTGATTCACCGTTGGCAACCCCAACACCCATCAAAGCTGGACCGGCATTTTGCATAACTGTTTTCACATCGGCAAAATCCAAGTTAATGAAACCAGGATTGGTAATCAATTCTGAAATACCACGAACGCCCTGAGCAACGACGTCATCGACAATCTTAAAGGCTTCAGACAGTGGTGTCTTCAAGTCGATACGGTCCTTCAGCTTTTCGTTCGTGATCACAATCAAAGAATCAACGGATTCGGACAAGGCTTGTAACCCTTCAACCGCATACTTTGACCGCTTTGGCCCTTCCCATGAGAAAGGACGAGTAACAACAGCGACCGTCAAGGCCCCCATTTCTTTAGCTGCCTTAGCGACGATTGGAGCAGCACCATTTCCGGTTCCACCACCCATTCCGGCTGTCACAACAACCATATCGGCGCCCTCTAAGGCTGATTTAATTTCTTCTTCAGATTCTTCAGCTGCCTTAGCACCACGCTCAGGGTTTGAGCCGGCACCAAGTCCACCTGTTAATTTAGGTCCAATTTGAACCTTTTGACGAGCCTTTGATTTATCTAAGGCCTGGACATCAGTATTGGCAACAATAAAGTCAACCCCTTGGATGCCTTCGTCAATCATATGGTTGACCGCATTAGATCCACCACCACCAACACCAATGACCTTGATGATAGCGCCGGCTTGATCCTGCGTTTCGTCGATTGTAAAATCCATGAAAGTTACTCCTTTGGGAATGTTTTATTCGTTGTCGTCTGGTTCTGCAAACAAGGAGGCGAGCGTCGACTTTACTCGTGAAAATACTCCTGGTTTCTTTTCAGCTGGATCGAGGTAAACCCCTTCCTCGCCTTGTGCTTCAATTACATCGGTCTCACCATCGTCAACCAAGTGATAATGACTAGCTTGGTCCTTTGCTGCTTCTTCAACCTGCTGTCCCATCAGCACCGCCTTGATTTCCAAGGCTAAGTTACTTTGGAAAGCCTGATGAGAGGCATAGGCAAGCGCGCGGGCAAAGCTAGGATGGCGCAAGCCAATTTGTGTTGGCTGTGCAACCTGAACATTCGAACCAAAATGTTCTTGAGCCTTAGCAAGGACCCCAGGTGTTGCTGCGTTTCCGCCAGTAATGAGAAAACCACCAGGTAGTTCTTCAGCACCAATGGCTTGTAATTGCTGGTCTAAACGATCAAAAATTTGGTCGTAGCGCGCTGCCATAATTTCAGACAAATACTGCTCGTCAACCGCCTTTTTCTCTGTTAAGCCTACGGCATTCACATAAAATTGCTGCTTAGCCGATGCCTGGTAAGGGTCGGCTGACCCGTACTTTTTCTTAACAGATTCAGCCTCATCCACACTAATACCAAGAACAGTCGAGATGTCCTTAGTCACCTGGATACCACCCTCGTAGTCCACGGTCATATACTTTACCTTGTGATCATGGACGACAGAAGCAGTTGACTGACCACCGGCTAAGTCAATTAGAATAGCACCAAAGTCCTGTTCAGCATCATTTAGAAAAGCTGGTGCCAAAGCAATTGGCGCTAACACCAGCGACTGCATTTGTAGGCCAGCCTTCTTGACAGCGGTTTTCATCGTATCAACGACTTTACTTGGTGCCAAATAAGCTAACCCTTGGACCTCTAAGCGAACACCAATCATATCGGTTGGGTCCTTAATACCATCAAAACCATCAACAATAAATTCGTTCGGTAAGAATTCAACAACCGTTTGGTCTTGAACTGAAAGCGAATCGAGGGCCTGGTGTGTCACATTGACAACATCTTGGTTTGTAATTTGTTTATTTTGATTTTCAATCGAAACAAGGCCGGTCACCGTTTGGATATCCACATGGTTAGCTGGTAAACCAACAACCACCTCGTTAATCTCAATATTTGCCTTTGCGGCAGCCTGTGAGACTGCTTGTGAAATGGCCTCAGCCGTTTGGTTGATGTCAACAATCACGCCACGGCGTAAACCAGCACCAGGGGCACTGCCCGTAGCAATGACGTTGAAGCGACCATTTTCGCTTTGGGCAACGACCACTTTGACCATGGTTGTCCCGATATCTAATCCAACTATCACGCCATCTTGGGTCATGCAAATTTCCCCTTTTTTAATAAAAATTTAGAAACTAAACCTAAAAATAATCTTATCATATTCTACCTTAGTCTGGTAGGGCTTAGAGCCAATTTATGAGCAAGTTTTTCCGTTATGAACCGTTATACGGATATGAGTATGATCCATACTGTAAATCAACAACCCCAGTCGAAGACATTTGCGCCACAATCCCAGCATAATAGCGCATTTTATCGGCCAATGTATTCTGGCTGGCATAAACTGTATTACCATCGTTCATTGACAATACTAGTTTATCGCTATTGTTCGTGTCTGGTGCAAATTTAATCTCACCGATATCCTGACGTATTGGTTTGTCCAAAGAAGAAACTGCCCTAGCAACCTTTTTAATTCGTGTCACAGAGGAAAAACCAGTATAAACAGGTCCCTGGCCATCGACTTGGTTGATTTTGCTCTGATTTCCGGCCGAATCAAGTTGGTACCATTGGTCACCCTTCTTTAGAAAACCAGCATTGATTTTCTCACCTGCTTCAATTGAAACAGTACTCTTCGTTAATGAAATTTTCACCTGCGAAATTTTATCGTTACTTCTTTTTAGCTTTTGTTCTAAAAAAGTTTCTTGAAAGAAAACTTGGTAACGGTAATCGCCCGGCTTAATCCCCACTTCTTTTTCAATTGTCTCAGATGGAATATTCCCCGCATCAACATTAACAGTCGTAATTTTCACCCACGGTTGCCAAATCACTAAAATGGTTGCGATTGTTGCCAAAAAAGCCAGGGCCACGACGGCACTGGTCCATTTGGGATGCATCCGCATTGTCATTTTAATTCTTTGCAAGGCAATTACTCCTAGTCTTTGATGACTGATTTGATCAAGCGGTAGAACCGATCGCCGGCATCGGTGATTCCAACTGCTGCCGATTGAGCCTTCATGGCTTCTGCCTGTTGGTCATTTAATAGCAAAGCATCCGCGGCCTTCACCAAGGATTCGCCATTAAAATCAGGTTCCTTAATCGACAAAGCAGCACCCGCTTCCACCAAGGCACTCGCGTTTTTAGTTTGGTGGTCACCCGTCACAAATGGTGATGGCACCAAAATGGCTGGCAGACCAAGGGCCGTTAATTCAGCAATTGATGTTGCCCCTGCTCGGGATACCAAAACATCTGCCTTTTTCATCACAGCCGGCATGTTATCAATATAAGGCAAGACCTTAATATGGTCGCCAAGTGTTAGACCACGTTCTTGTAACAAGCGGTTAAAGTTATCGATTCGCTTTGGTCCTGCCACCAAAACAACCTGGTAAGGACGGTCATTGAATGTTGAAATAGCATCAAGAGTTGCCAGGTTAATGGCCGGTGCACCTTGTGACCCACCAAAAATCAACAACGTCTTTTTGTCATCTTCTAACCCATAGCTCGTCCATGAAAAATCAGACTGGAGGTTCGCTACTTCCTGGGCTCTTGGATTACCAATCACTTCCGTCTTATCGGCTGGGAACTGGTCCTTGGCTGCTTCAAAGCCCAAGCCAATTTTTGTTGCATTTTTAGCCAAAAACTTATTGGTCACACCAGCAACTGAATTTTGCTCATGAATAACCGTTGGGATGCCCATTTGTTGTGCGGCATACAAAACAGCGCCAGAAACATAACCACCAGTTCCGACAACGACGTCGGGCTGAAAATTTTTTAAAATTTTCTTGGCAGCAGCAGTTGCCTTCAAAAATAAATAAATCGTCTTAAAGTTGGTTAACGAGAGCGAACGTGAAAAACCTTGGACATCCAATTGCATAAAGGGCAAGTTCGTCTTCGGCACGATTTGCTTCTCAACTCCACGGAAAGAACCAATATACAAAAATTCTGCTTCCGGTTCCTTTTCCTCTATGATTTTGGCCAAAGCTAAGGCCGGATAAATATGGCCACCCGTTCCACCACCTGATAACACTACTTTCATTTTTGCTCTCCTTACCCAATCTGCAAACTATTTTTTAAGGCTTGTTCGTAGGCATCCCCACGAATCTCAAAATTAGGATATTGATCCCAAGAAGCGGCTGCTGGTGAAAAAAGAACGACCTCTCCAGGTTTTGCCATTTGGACAGCCAATGGTGCCGCTTCTTCAACTGATTTCACAACCGTAACCGGTAAATTCAAGGATTCAGCCAAAGCCTTGACCTTATCGTGCGTTTCACCAAAGGCAATCACCTGACGAACATGCTTTAAATCTGAGGCCAAGCGAGATAAGTCATCTCCACGGTCTAAGCCACCAGCCAACCAAACAACTGGTTGGTTAAAGGCCGACAAGGCCGCTTGCGTTGCTTCAATATCAGTTGCCTTTGAATCGTTATAATATAGGACATCCTGGTTTTTAAACAAAAATTCCAACCGGTGCTTCACACCCGAAAAGGTTTTCAAGACATCAATGATGCCTGCTGGGTCGGCACCTGCAACCGTTGCCGCCGCCGTTGCCGCCAAAACATTTTCCAAGTTAGGTTGACCAACAAGCTTAACGTCTTTGAAAGGCATTAGTGTTTGTCCTGCAAAAACCAAGTCATCGCCACTTTGGTGGGCATAGGCTGCTTGGTCTTGATCATCAAAGAGCAATACCTGGGCAGCAGTCTTACTTTCAATTAATGGTGTATCTAGTCCCTGGCCATTTAAAATCAGCACTTGATCAGGGCGTTGGTCTTCTGTGACATGAATCTTAGCCGCTAAGTAGGCCGTTCGCGTGTGATGAAAGTCCATATGATTGGCAAAGACATTGGTAATCACGGCAATATCAGGCTGAATCATTGGAATCCCAACTAGTTGGAAAGAAGACAATTCTAAGACCAGCGTATCATCCTTCGTCATCGCACCCACAACTTGACAAACCGGCGTTCCAATATTACCAGCGACAACGACCTTCCCCTGCTTTGGATCCGCTTGCAACATCTTCCCCAAAAGTGTTGTCGTTGTCGTCTTCCCATTTGAACCAGTAACAACAATCAAACGGCCAGTGAAAGTCGACAAGGCAACGGCTACTTCCGTCAGAATTGGAATCTTCAACCGCTCCGCCTTTTCCAACAATGGTTGTTCGTAATGAATACCCGGATTTTTAACGACAAAATCAGTATCCTCTGCCAAAGATTCTGCTTGGTCGTTTTCAGCAAAAGAAACGCCAGCAGCCTTCAAGGCTTTGACATCAGCATCTTCCTCAATTTGGTCGCGATTAGCAACCGTGACCTGTGCGCCAAGTTCAACCAGTCGTTTGGCAGCAGCCTTCCCTGATTTAGCCCAACCTAACACTAATACCTTTTTATTTTTAAAATCTAACTCTGCCATACCCTACTCCTTTTTCTGACACACACAGTGCTGATTTTTTATGTACAGTGGTTGACATAGCCAACCACTTTTAAGTTTCTAATAAAAGATGAAAACGGCCAAAATGGCTAGGACCAACCCAACTGACCAAAAGGCGATGTCAATCTGCCACTCTGACCAACCAAACTTTTCAAAAGAATGGTGAATCGGTGCCATTGGGAAAACTCGTTTATGGAAGAAGTGATAAGAAAATGTCTGAATAATGACGGACAAAGTTTCAATCACAAAGACTAGTCCAATAATTAACAGTGAAATGACGGCGTGCAACAAAATGGATTCAACTGCCAGACCAGCTCCCAAAGCAAGAGAACCCGTATCGCCCATAAAAATCTTGGCCTTTGGTAAATTGAAAATCAAGAAGCCGGCTAAGGCACCAATCAACACCAGGTTAAAGGAAACCATCGCCCAGTTGGCGGCCCAATAGGCCATGACGGCGTAGGCACCATAGGCAATCACGGCTAACCCACCCAGAAGACCGTCGAGGCCATCAGTCAGGTTAGTAGCGTTTGACCAACCAACTAACCAGAACCAGATAAAGATGACATAGAAATAGCCCAGATAAACGACACCAACAACCGGCAAATTAATGATGGCTGGCACCTTTAAGGCCCAAAGCAAAAACATTAAGACAACGGCCGATAGCGTTTGTGCTGCTAATTTTGGCTTAAAAGCAAAGCCATCATCGGCATGTTTCAGTAGCTTCAAAACATCATCGACTGCACCAATCAAGGCAAATGAACCAATCGCTACTGAAAGGGTCAAAACCGTTGTGAAGGCGGTTGAATTTTCATAAGTTCTTGGCAAACAAAAAGCAACGACGATTGCCACCAAGACGAAAACGGCCCCTCCCAATGAGGGCGTACCGGCTTTTTGCTGGTGATCTGGACCCAAGACCCGAATCACGGCCTGTTCCTTACTTTGCTTCAATTTTTTGATCACCATCGGCATCAAAAGTGCTGTGATAGCCATTCCTAAGAGGAATTCTAGTACAACTGACATTACGTTCTCTCCTTAAAGTTGACGCTAATTTTACTTTGACCGGTTACCGCTGTGCCGGCCGTCACGCTTTGCTTTTCGCCATAACCAGACCCAGTTAAGGACATCTTGACCTTTGCTAAGTAGCCCCAAGTCAAAACATCGTTTTTGGTCCAAGAACTAAAATCAGGAACAGTGACTGAACCACTTGCTGTCAAGAAGACGCGTTGCCCCTTAATAGCATCCTGATTGCCCTTGATTGATTGCGCCGAAATGGTGCCACTTGAGCCCAAAGTTGTTACAGACAGCCCTGCATTTTGCAGTGTCTGCTCCGCTTGACTAATCGATAAGCCCTTCACGTCTGGCACTGTCACCTGATTGGTCTTCGACTTAACACTATCATCCCCATCGTTTAGGGCCTGAAGTATCACTGGTCGAAAGACATTATTCAATGTAATTTGAATATTGGCGTCTGGGAAAACCTGCGGCTGGCGAACTGCTATATACATAATATACTTTGGATTTTGCTCCGGCACAATTGCCATCACCGAATGAATATCATTTGTTAACCCATCCAGGTACTTTCCATTCTCGGAAATCTGCGCAGTTCCAGTCTTAGCAGCGACCTGGTAGCCAACATCAGCTAAACTATATTGTTTAGCCGTTCCATCATCGGCGTTCACAACTCCAGCCATCAAAGACAAAACTTGCTTAGCTGTACTGGCCGAAATTGGATTGGCGACCTGAGTGGTCTTGCCCTGGTAAACAACTTTCCCCGTCTCCGGATTTGTCACTCGGTCAACCAGGTAAGGTTTGATTTCCTTACCCCCGTTGGCAATGGCCGTATATGCTTGAAGTAGCTGAGCAGGGGTTACCCGAATAGCCTGGCCATATGCAGTGTTGGCCTGATCAATTGGCTGTTCAAAGGACATCGATCCGGATTCTTCGTTGGGTAAATCCATTCCGGTCTTCTTTAGGAAACGGAACTTGTTGATATAAGATTCCCAGGTACTTGCACCAAGAGCTTGTTCAAGGTGAGCAAAACCAACGTTTGATGATCGCTCATAGGCCTGGCGATAAGTTAGAATACCCTCACCGTTACCAAAAGCATCGACAACCTTCTGGCCGTTAATATCGTAAGTTCCAGATTGGTAAGTAGCATTTGGATGCCACTTGCCTTCTTGAATAGCGGCTGCCAATGTAATGGTCTTCATGGTTGAACCTGGCTCAAAGGAACCTTGATTAATCAGGTTTTCCCAAGCGGATGAAAGTCCGTCTTGTGTATTTGGATCAAAATTTGGCCGTTGCGTAGCAGCCACAATCTTACCTGTTTTCGCTTCCATCAAAACGGCGACTGCTGATTTTGCTTTTGTACCAGCGAAAAGGACATCCATCCGGTTTTCAAGCGTTGCTTGCAACTTTTCATTCAACGTTAAGGTCACGTTATTGCCATTTTCAACCTGATTCTTTTTAGAAGTCTCATTCTGATTTCCAAGAGAAGTCTGAATACCATCCTTACCACGTAAGGTACTGTTTTTAAAGGCTTCAATGCCTAAAATACCGCCAAGTGTTCGCTGACCGGCAGAGTTCTGCGTTGAATTTGTTAGACCAATAATATGTGAGGCCATCCGGTTATTCGGATAATAACGGGATGGCTGGGAATTAAACTTAATGCCCGTCAAATTTAAGGCCTTAATCTTATTGTAAGTATCGACACTTAAGTTTTTTGCCTTCGGACCAAATTCGACCTGAAGCTTGTTAGAGGTCAACTGAGCATATAAGTCATCATAGCTGATACCAAGAATGCCACTCAGTTTCTGCGCGGCATCCTTCTTATCAACCACGTAGTCAGGCTTGCCTGTCTTCGTTACTTGCTTTTTATCCAAAACGGCATACATATCATAAACCGTTGAGTTGTCCGCAAGAACTTGACCATCCGAATCCAAAATTTGCCCACGAGTAGCCGGCACTGTTTCCTTTTGCATAAAGGTTAGTCGAGTGGCAGCGGTTAAGTTATGGTTGTTGACTACCTTAAAACCAGCAATCTGAAAAAGACGACCACCCATGATTAAAATAACAAAGAAAGCCCCCACAAAGAGGAGGGCACCGAAACGCTTACCGTTCCGTGTTATTTTTTTCCCGAGTTGTCGTCTTTTCTTCTGCTTCATCTGCTTACTGGTTTACATTCCGAACGTTGTTAGTACTCTGTTCCATATTAGCTGATTGGGCAACCTTTTCCAAGTTGTCACGATTCGTTTTTGATTGAATGTCACCACGATAAGAGTCATTTTCCTCTTTCACATTGGTCACCTTCTGGGAGATCTGTTCATTTTGAGCATCAACTCGTTGCATGGTCACAGTTGTTGCCACGGTTCCCATCATCAACAGTAATACAATAGCGGCCATAAAAATAACCAAGCCACGCTCGCGTTTCGTCCAGACAGCTGCCTGGTAGCGCTTTTTGGTCCGAACTTTCTTGGCAGACGGTGTGGTAGGCTGCTCAGGTAAAGCAGTCGCCAAATCTTGGTAACGATAAGCGTTTTGTGCCATTTTTGAACTCCTTTACTAGTATCTTTTTCAAACAAAAATCATCACATTACCTGCTGAAAGCGTTAAGAATCTTCCCGCTTCAACCGGACAATGCCTCTTAATTGTGCCGAAGCAGACCGATGATTTTCTGCTTGCTCTTCTTCACTTGGCTTAATCGCCTTACGTGTTAATAATTCATAATCTGCTTGCATTTGTTCAGGCAAGAGTGGCAAGCCACGTGGTAAATCAGGTGTGGCTGCCTTTTCACGAAACATCTGCTTAATCAAGCGATCTTCTTGGGACTGGAATGAAATTGCTGAAATCCGTCCTTGAACAGCCAAAAGGTCTAAAGCTTGCGTTAGTGAATCCTCTAAAGCTCCTAATTCGTCGTTAACGGCCACTCTCAGAGCCTGGAAGGTCCGCTTTGCCGGATGACCCCCATGGCGCCTAGCTGGTGCTGGAATTGCTTCTTTAATGATTTCAACCAGGTCAAAGGTGGTTTCAATTGGCTTGACTGCCCGCGCCTGTTCAATCTTACGAGCGATAGCCTTACCAAAGCGGTCTTCTCCATAACGAGTCAACACTCGGACCAAATCAGAAAATGGCCAGTCATTGACAATGACCTTTGCCGTTAAGTCCTGGCGACGATCCATGCGCATATCCAATGGCGCATCGTGGTTATAAGAAAATCCTCGATCGCCTTGATCAAACTGAACGGATGACACGCCCAAATCATACAAAACACCATCAACTTGGTAAACACCAAGGTCATTTAGGCTTTGCTTCAATGTGCGGAAGTTCTGGAAGACCAAAACTAATTTACCAGCAGCAATTTCTTGCTCGTACTGCTTTTGATTATGTAAGATAGCGGTCTGATCTTGGTCAAAGGAATAAAGGGTCCCAGTGGTCAATTCCTTAAGAATTTCGCCAGTGTGGCCCCCGCCCCCCAAAGTCGCATCGACGTAAATGCCGTCTGGCTTGACCGCCAGCAATGCAACCGCCTCTTTTTGGAGGACCGTTACGTGTTCAAATGCCATTTTATTGTCCCCCTGTTTAACACTTTTCTCATCCATCAGTCTATTCGCGTTGAATAGACGACTTTAAAAATCAAAGTCGACTAATCCCTCAGCAATTTCATCAAAGTTTTCAGCAGTATCCTCTGTATAGGCCTGCCAATTTTCCTTAGACCAAATTTCAAAGGAATCGCCGGCACCCGTCACGACCACTTCTTTGTCAATCTGGGCATAGTCCTTCAGGTTGCCATCAACAATGATGCGCCCCTGCTTATCAAACTCTGCTTCTTTAGCACCGGCTAAAACAAAACGCTTAAAGGCCCGGGCTTCTTTTTTCCCGAGCGGCAAAGTATTTAACTGTTCCTCTAAGTTTTGCCAAACCGACATCGGCATGGCCCGTAAAGCATGTTCCATCCATCGGACAACCACAAAGGATTCACCCAATTGATTTCTAAACTTAACCGGAATGGTGAGCCGGCCCTTGGGATCTAAATTATGTGAAGATTCCCCCATGAACATCGGCACACCCTCCTTTCTTAAAGATAACTTAACAATAATTTACCACATTCCCCCACATTCCTCCACTCTTCTTGTAATTTTTTTAAACCGCTAGTAATAAAAAAAGCTTAAACCCTAAAAAATCAGGATTTAAGCTAAGTGGGGAATTTCCCCTATCTTTTCAAAATCACAGCCAGAACACACAAGACAAGTAGCAAAATAATGCCAATAATGCCAGTCGCCTGCCAATAACGATGGCAGAAGAAAGCAAGTCGTTGGCGATGCCACAAAGCTATCGAACTCCAAATTGCCCCAATCAATAGCCAAACAACTAAAACAGCTAACAAATCAGACCGATAAAAGGCTGCACCCCAGGTTAAATGTGCGAAAACAAATGTCGGAATAACAGCAAGGTCCAGGACCCCAATTTTTGGAAAAGAGCGATAAAAAAGTCGCCACAAAATAATTAAAAAGAAAATGGCTAACCAAATGGCAGGCCAATAAAACCACGTCATAAGCATTCACCTCTTCGTCAACTTTACCAAGGTCAGTTGAGAATTTCAATTTCACCCCTGCATATGTTATGATAAATTTAAATTACTCAGGAGAATGTTGCTACCAATCATGGCCAGAAAAAAAGCTAAGAAAAAAGTAAGTCAAACACCCGTTCAAAAAAATACAAACGTTGATACCGAGCTTCAAGAAGAAGTCATCCGTCAATTAGATAAACGACCAATCCCAAAGGTTGAAAAGAAAAAGAAGAGTAAATTCCAGGTTTGGACTTGGATTATGTCAATCTTCATGGTTGTTGTCATGGCCGGTTCCGTCATCTACGCCGCCATCGCCGCCATTGGCCACTAAAAATTAATCAAAAAATGCCGACCAATTTCTGTGGTCGGCGTTTTTATTATGTTGATTAATTTTATTCAACAGACAACAAGAATGGGTAAAGGTCCTGACCACCGTCATGAACTTCACATTCTAAGTCCTCATCAAGCTCAGCAACCGCTTCCGTCAAAGCTTTGATATCTTTCTTCTTAGCATCCTTACCAGTAATGATCGTGACAATTTCACTATCATCATCTAACATCTTTGCTAAAGTATCCTTGGCTGTTTCCAATAACTTTTGGCCAACCACAACGATTTCGCCATCAACCATTCCAAGCCAATCACCCTTTTTAATGGTTTGGCCATTCAGAGTTGTATCACGAACCGAATGAGTAATCTGACCAGAAACAACTGTTGCCAACTGTTCAGTCATGGCTTCTTGGTTATCCGTTACCGAAGCAGCCGGATTGTAACCCAGCATTGCCGTTAGACCTTGTTGAATCGTTCGCGACTTCACCACTTCAACTGGGACATCAACCAAGTCTTTTGCCTGGTCAGCAGCCAAGAAGATATTTGAGTTGTTTGGCAAAATAATTGCCGCTTTTGCTTGTGACTTCTCAATGGCTTCGACAAAATCAGCCGTTGAGGGGTTCATCGTTTGGCCACCAGTAATCACCTGGTAAACACCCAAAGAATCAAATAGTTGTGCAACACCATCACCAGCTGCTACTGCAAAGACCGCTACATCAGGTGCCGGCTTTTGTTCTTGTGCCGTTTGCTGGTTCTTTTGATCTTCTTTTTCTTGTTCGTCAATGACGGCCTGCTGTTGGTCACGCATGTTGTCAACCTTGACCTTAACCAATGAACCAAATTCACCACCCCAATGAATGATTGCCCCGGGATCTTCCGTGTGAACGTGAACCTTGACAACATCTTCGTCATTGATAACCAAGAGCGAATCACCCTTGTCGGCAATGTAATCGTAAAAGGTTTGGTAGTCAAATGGCTTTTCAACAGTTGTCCCCTTACCAATTTCGACCATGACTTCTGTACAGTAACCGTACTTAATGTTTTCCGGCCGTAATGATTCATTTGCTTGGGCACCCGCATGCAACTTTGAAACCATCTGGTCAAGTTCCGCGTTATCAGGCGTTTGCAGGCTTTCTTCTGAAACCGTACCCGAAATCACTTCGGCAAAGGCTGACAAAACCAAAACAAGACCCTGGCCACCAGAATCGACCACACCAACTTCTTTCAAAACAGGCAAAAGGTCTGGTGTCTTATCCAATGCCACCTGAGCAGCATGAGCTACTTGATCCATCATCGTTAGCAAATCAGCACCAGCGTTAGCCGCTTCATCAGCAGCCGCAGCGGATTCGCGAATCACCGTTAAGATAGTTCCTTCTGTTGGCTTCATTACTGATTTATAAGCAACTTGAGCTGCCATCATCAAGGCATCGGCCAAATCTCGAGCTGAAAGGTTATCCTTGTCGGCCAAAGAATCAGCCATGCCACGGAAGATTTGCGACAAAATCACACCAGAGTTCCCACGAGCTCCCATCAAAAGGCCCTTTGCCGTCGCCTTCGCTAAGGCCCCAACCGTTTCTTCCTGGGCATCACGCTCATATTGCGCACCTGAAGCCA
The DNA here is from genome assembly GCF_001047135.2 of Fructobacillus tropaeoli. Taxonomy (GTDB): domain Bacteria; phylum Bacillota; class Bacilli; order Lactobacillales; family Lactobacillaceae; genus Fructobacillus; species Fructobacillus tropaeoli. Next base: position 276,934 of record NZ_DF968078.1, read on the forward strand.
TTGACATGGCCATATTGGTCCCCGTATCCCCATCAGGAACAGGGAAAACGTTTAACTTGTTAATGTTCTCCGCATTCGCAGTCAACTTGGCCGCGGCGGCATTGACCATCTTGCCATAATCGGCAGCAGTGATAGTCATTATTTTTTCTGCAGTCATCTTCTTTTTAATCCTTGGTTTCAATTCCTTGGACAATCACGTTAACTTCGGGTACATGAATTCCCAAATAACTATCCAAATAATACTTGACCTTGCGTTGAACCGATGTGGAAATCTCTGCTAACTTCATGCCGTAACGCACAACGATATAAACATCCACAATAACACCAGCGTCCGTTTGTGAAACAACAACGCCTCGGCCATAATTTTCCCGATTCAAAATTTGGTTAACACCATCACGCAAAGCAGCCCGTGAAGCCATCCCAACCACACCAGGGTTGGCAATTGTGGCCCCACCAACAACCGACGCGATTACGTCGTTTTCAATTTTGATCTCGCCATTTTGAGTTTGAATCTTAATTGCCATCACGTTGTTGTGGGACAAAAGCCCCACATTCCTTTCTGTTTACGATAATCCTATTTTACCATGTTCTAAGAAAAGGTTCTAATTTGCCAACTAGCGGCTTTCATGTCTTTTGCCATGACATCGATTGATGGTCAAAATCAGCTCCTTGATGACCACAAGCCATCATCACCAACTGATAATAAAAAAACCACCGTCAAGTGGTGGTTTTTAAACACGTTCGATTGAGCCGTTCTTCAATCCGGCCTTCAAAGTACGTGCCGTTAAGTAAACTTTCTTAGGTGCGGAACCGTTAATCTTAACAGTAACCTTTTGCAAGTTTGGCTTCCAGCTACGACGACTTGAATTCAAGGCGTGTGAACGTTGATTACCAAAACGGGTGCGTGCACCAGTAATTGCATCTTTTGCCATGTCTGACCCTCCTATCCGAGCCGAGGTATTGTTCATGCTCTTCTTATCAACAATACAATATTTTACCAGAATAAAAGACCTTTAGCAAGAGCAGAAATCGATTTAACCATCGGTTCCACCTCAAATTCAAAGGCAATTCGCTCTATACGAGTCTTTTACCACTGTTTATCCAGAAAATTACTTATACTAAAGTTTTTCCTAATCCAGTATAACCAATTCCAGCACTAAAGGCAAAGCAAATCGTCAGCTTTGCCTTTTTACCTGATTTACGCTGGCAATCAACAAGACTAATTTTCAATCATCTTATTCATTAGTAGCGCAAGCACTAAAAAAGGGGTGTCAGCACAATCACTGCCGACACCCCAATTAAATTTGAAATTATGCGTACTTTTGCAAAATTTGAGCTAATTGCTCTTTGTTATGGAAACCAGTAATTCGTTCTACAGCCTGACCATCCTTTGTCACGACCAAAGTTGGAATTGCACGGATGCCAAAGTTGGCAGCTGTTTCCTTGTTTTCATCAACATCAACCTTATAAAAGTTGATATTCTTAGTAGCATCTTCATCAGACAAAGCATCTAAAACAGGTGATTGCATCTTGCAAGGTCCACACCAAGTTGCCCAAAAGTCCGTAATGGCAACGCCAGTAGCGGTTTCTTTTTCGAAATTTGCGTCAGTAATTGCTGTTACAGCCATTTACTTACCTCCATCTTTACTCTGAGTAACAATCATGATTCCACTGTCAAAAGACAAGTGGACCAATTCATTAATAAATTCATTTGATGACCACATTATAGCCTTACTTTCTGGCTGTGTCAAGGTATACTTCGCATCGATAATTTTCAAATTATCAACTAGACCCAATGGCATAAAACCGAGATATTTCATGCCATCAATGTGCTTCACCACCTTTTGCCCGGGCAACAAATAGGAAACAACATTCTGCTTATCGACCAGTGCCACTCGTTCTACTAAATCTGGCAAATCGATTTCTTGTGCCAATTCGGTAAAACCCTCCATTGCTGGAAAAGTTAAATTAGCCAAAAGATGATCCAGACGGCCACCGGTGGCCCCATAAACCCTGATTTCATCGGCTCCAAGACTAGCAGCGGCCTTAATGGCTAGTTGCGTATCAGTAAAGTCTTTTTCGGGTGGAAAACGATAGACATGGTTGGCTTCCAAATGGCTGATAACTTTCTCAAACTCCTCTTTTGTCAAAGAGTCAAAATCACCCACCACCGTTTGAAAGTCCATCCCGGCCTGCATCAGGTACCAGGCACCGCGGTCAGCACCCAACCACTGTCCTTCTTGCTCAAAAATATCGTCAGGCCAAAATTCAGTCGGACCCCCAGCTAAGATATTAATTCGCATCCATTCATCCTTTCTTTTCGAAAAAAGCCAAGCAAAAAATTTGCTTAGCCCATTCTGGATTATTATTTAATAGCGAGATTGTTTTACTTAGTTAAATCCAGCAACTTGGCAACCTTAGCAGCTGGATCTTTCTTATCGTAAACATATGAACCAGCAACGAAGACGTTGGCACCGGCCGCAGCCGTCAACGCAATGGTCTTGTCATTGATACCACCGTCAACTTCGATATCGTAGTCCAAGCCATTGTCTTGCTTATAGGTAGACAATTCCTTAATCTTTTCAACCATTTCTGGCAAGAAGGATTGACCACCAAAACCAGGGTTAACCGTCATGACCAAGACCTGGTCCACCATGCCTAACACAGGAATAATTGCTGATACCGGTGTTCCAGGATTAATAACCACTTCAGCCTTCACACCAGCAGCCTTAATCATTTGCAAAACACGGTGAATATGTGGCGTTGCTTCCACGTGGACACCAATCAAATCAGCACCAGCTTCAGCCAATGCTTCAACATGGTTTTCTGGGTGGACAGCCATCAAATGAACATCCAAGAACAAATCAGTTTGTGGCCGTAATTGCTTTACCCAAGCTGGACCATAAGCCATCGATGGGACAAATGACCCGTCCATCAAATCGACGTGCAAATACTTAGCACCAGCCTTTTCCACCAAGGCGACATCTTCGCCTAACTTTGTGACATCTGCACTCAAAATTGATGGAGCAATAATTCCTGCCATGTTTTCCTCTTTTCCTCAGCGCTCAGCATTGAACGAATTCATTGTCGAACAGACAAGTACCTTCTTACTGACGCCATTTTTGGCTCGTCTTTTGGTAGACTGGCCGTTTCCCTTTAATAATTTGATAAAACAGTTCGTAACTATTATACCGTGCCTGTGAAATACTGCCAAGGGCAACCCCTTCTTTCACCGCACAGCCAGGTTCATTGATATGCGAACAAGTCCGAAAACGGCACTGACCGCTGACTGCTTTGATTTCAGGAAAGTAATTTCCTAATTCTTCAACCGGAAAATCAAAGACTTCATAGGATGAAAAGCCCGGTGTATCAGCAATCAAAGCCTCAAAGGCTGGTACTAAGATTAACGATACTTGTCGGGTCGTATGCTTCCCACGCGAAAGCGCCTTTGAAACGACACCCGTCTCCAACTGCAATTCTGGTGCCAAAGTATTCAGCAACGTTGACTTGCCGGCTCCTGTTTGACCCATTGCGACCACAACCTGATTTTTCAAAATTGGCTGAAAGGCGGTGGCGACATCTTCGTCCGAAACGATGACATCGTAGCCAATCGCACGATATTCGGCTAAGGTTGCGTCAAAATTCTGTCGATCAGTCGAATCAAGCAAGTCCATTTTTGAAAAATAGAGAACAGGTTTCACACCCGCGGCCTCAAGTGCCACCAACTGCCGGTCCAACAAATTTTGAGAAAAAGCTGGTTCGACTACCGATGTCACCACAATTGCTAAATCAACATTGGCAATGGGCGGGCGCACCAAATCATTTTTCCGATCATGCAACGCCCAAATAAAACCCTCGCCATTTTCTGATTCAAAATCAGCAAAATCGCCGACTAAGGGGCGGTGGTTTTTTTGCCGAAATTGCCCTCGCGCTCGCGTTCGCTCGACAACTCCGTCATCCATCATAATGTCATAGTAACCGGCCAATGACCGAATAATCCGTCCTGTTTTCATACGCTTAGTATAGCATATTTTTAAAAATTCCAGTGCACACCGTAAGCCGAATCTTAACAAAAAAGAAAAAAATCTAATCCTTGATGAGTCTGATTTTTAAACAAAAAAAGCCACTAAAAAGTAGCTTTTTTGTCATCACTATCAATCAAAAATCCAAATTAATGGTTATTCGACGAGGATGAGGCGGAACTCGAAGATGAAGATGAAGACGAGCTCGATGCATTATTATTTGAATTATTACTATTGTTGTTACTATTCGAACTGCTCTCCTGGCCAGAAGAAATCGTCAAGGTCACCGTCTTATCTGAAGTAATTTGCGACCCAGATGGTGTATCTTGAGCAATCACTTGACCACTTGGTTGGTTAGAATTCGTAAAGTTAAAACTGAGTTGAATTCGATTGGCGTTTGCCCAACTAATCGCATCACTTTGGTTCTTACCAACCAAGTTTGGCACTTGTACCTTACTTGGACCAGTTGAAACCGTTAAGGTAATTGTCGTTGAACTAGGATCAACAGAGGTAAAGGCCGCAACCGATTGCGAGATGACTTCCCCACTAGGAACATCAGAACTAGCTTGGCTTTTTCGCTTAACGGTGAAGCCCTGACCACTTAACTGTGCAGCTGCCTCGCCATAGCTCCAACCACTATAATCCGCTAAGCTGACCTTATTCCCACCAGAGGAAACCACCAAAGAAACGGAAGTTCCCTTCTTTAGGTAGGCACCCGACCCAGGTTTCGTCTTAATCACTTGACCATTAGCCACCGTCTTAGACGACGCATAAGTTGGACTGGAAACCGTCAATCCAGCATTAGAAAGCTTACTTTCAGCTTGGTTTAAGGACATATTAGTAACATCTGGCATGGTAACGTAGTTACTTTCAAAATAGCTCGCACCGCCAATCCCAGCCAATAACAAGAGTAACATTACTAAGGAAACGACCCACTTTTTGGCCGACTTGTACTTAACGCCATTTTTTGACAAAATCTGACGAACAAACTTCGGCGTCCGATCAACTTTCGTGGCAATTTCTTTAACTGACATCCCCTGCTTAGCGTAATCAATAATTTGCTCAGTAACTGATTTTCCTTCTTCAGGATCCTTTAAAGTATCGGGGTCAGCTACGTAAGGTCGGTCGGATAAATCTGTATCGACTAAACGTGTCTCATCAGAGGTCTCCGGTACATAACGTTTTTCTTGAGATCGTCTTTTGGACAACGAGGTCTTGAGATCATCGGCCATATCTTCAGCTGAAAAATAACGATCTGCTGGATTTTTAGCCGTTGCCCGCAAAATAACATTTTCTAATGGCTGGGGAACCTGACTGTCAAAATCGCGCACAAAAGGCATTGGCATGTTTCCATGCTTATAAGCCACTTGTTCGGGCGTATCACCTTGATAAGGCACTCGGTTCGTCAAAAGTTCGTACAAAATAACACCCAGTGCATAAATATCGGACTGGGCAGAGGCATGCTGACCGATTGGTAGCTCCGGTGCCAGGTAGTGAATAGAGCCAATCACCGTGTGTACCTGAGTCAACGACTGCGATTTTTTGGCCGTCGCAATCCCAAAATCGGTAATCTTCACTTGCCCTTGTTTATCAATCAAGATATTTTGTGGTTTCAAATCACGATGAATAATACCGGCACGATGGGCAGCAGCCACCGCATCCAGGATCTGTTCCATGATATCAACTACTTCGTGATAAGGGATTGGAAAATGCGCCTGGGTATAATCCTTCAAATCCATCCCATCGACATATTCCATCACTAAATATGAGGAGCCATCAAATTCACCGGCATCATAAACCTGCACAATATGGTCATTGATTAAAGCAGTTGCTGATTTTGCCTCACGTTGAAAGCGTTCAACGGCATCCGGTTGGTCCTTGATATCCAATCGAATCATCTTCAACGTGACATCACGGTTCAAATAAGTATCAAAAGCTTGGTAGACATTGGCCATGCCGCCACCACCCAGAGGGCGCACTACTCGGTAGCGGTGATCAATCATCGTTCCTTGTTCCATTAATTTTGCCTCCCTGTTCGTTGCGGCATTTCTTGGTTATTATCTGGTATCTGACGAACGTCGGCAAAGGCCTTAGCCGCCATTTGCTGGTTTGGATTCATTAAATCAGTCACCAGCAATGCTGTAATATTGTCCGGTGCCTGGCGCGCATTGGCTGCCTTCATCAGGGCCCGGATTCGTTCGGTCAAATCTAAGACAGAACCCAATGGTGGCTCATTTCCCGGACGGTGGCGTCCTGGTTGGAGCAGCTTGACCTGGTCCTCAATTGAAAGAACCTTGGCCAACCCATCGGAGGTCAAATAGAGCCAATCGTCTTTTTTAGGGACAAAAGTCGTCCACTCAAGGTCAACTTTTTGATTAACCCCCAAATAGCGGGTCAAAGAATTGGCCTCAGGTAGGTTTTCATCATAAATTTGACCACTATCACGCTTGATTTCATTACGCAGGGTATGGTCAAAGGTCAACAATTCAGCACTTTTTCCCCGCAACAAATAGGCTCTGGAATCACCAGCGTTTGCGACTAAGATTTTCCCTGGCAAGCAAGCAGCCAAAACCACTGTTGTCGCCATATTGTTAACCCGCGGATTTTTTTGTCCAGCTAACAAAATCGCGCGGTTGGCCAAAGCAGCCTGATGCACTAGCCAGTCCTTCACGCTTTCTGGATCGGTCATATTCTTTTTTTGCCAAGCAGAACCAAGTGTTTCCACCACAATTTGACTGGCCTGCTTAGAGCCTGGATTAGAGGCAACGCCATCAGCGACAATCACTAAAGCTTCGCCCGATTGATTATAAAAGGCGCCCACTGCGTCTTGATTATCGACCCGTGTAGGGCCTTTTTCGCTGATATAAGCAATTGCCATCGTATCTAATCCTTCCTTTGAAGGGTGGCTACGAAAAAGCCGTCCGTCTCGTAGTCATCCGGGTAGATTTTCAACACATCCTCTACTCGGTCATCCTTCAACTTCTTATCGGTTGGTGTCTTCAACAAGGTAAAATCAGGATTTTCAGCTAAAAAGCGTTCAATCACGCCATCGTTTTCCTGATTTAAAATCGTACAAGTACTATAAACCAAACGGCCACCAGGTGCTAAGCGCTTCGCGGTCGCATTTAAAATCGAAAGCTGTAAGTCAGCGAGGTGCAAAACATCCTCAAGCGACTTTTCATAGCGAATTTCTGGTTTACGACGCAAAAGCCCTAAGCCAGAACAAGGCGCATCGACCAAAATTCGGTCAAAGTCTTGGTCAAGCTTTTCCGGTACCTGCCGAGCATCCAGAGCTTTTGCTTCAACTCGGTCAGCTAAGCCAAGACGCTTGGCATTGGCCTTAATCAACTTAACCTTATGCTCGTGGATGTCTAAAGCCAGAACCGTGGCATCCCCCGATAAATACTGGGCAATCTGAGTTGTCTTGCCACCGGGAGCGGCTGCGGCATCCAAAACAGAGTGAACGGACTCATCAATGTCTAACGCCTCAACCGGCAACATGGCGGATTCATCTTGAATCGTAATCAAGCCATCAACAAAGGCCTTGGAAGAAGCCACGTGACCACCGGTAACCACCAAGGCATCGGCAGCCACGGCGGAGTCGCGAACGGACAGTCCTTCGGCTATCAAACTCGCCTTCGCATCAGCAACCGTTGTCTTAGCCGTATTAACTCGAACAGCCTGGGCCGGTGCTTCATTCAAAGAGGCTAAAATCCTCTTGGTCTTATCTTCGCCAACTTGGTCCAATAAGGCCTTTACCAGCCAAACGGGTAACGAATACGAAATCGATAAACGTTCGATTGGGTCTGCAATTTTACTCTCATCACGAAGACCTGTGCGGTCCATATTATGAAGAATTGCCGTCACAAATTTAGCTGTCCCCGCGTTTCCGAGGGTTTTAGCCACTTCAATCGTTTCGTTAAAAATCGCATGCTTGGGAATTTTGTCTAGTTTATGCCACTGGAACAATGCCGTCAAGAGCAATTCCTTAACCCAGGGTTCTAATTTTTTCCCTTTTACAAAGGGGGCCAACCAGTATTCCAGCAATAGACGATACTGAATCGTCCCATACACGAGGGTTGTTAGGAGCCCCTTATCAACTGCTTTCAGTTGGTGGCTCTTAATCACCTGGTTCAATTGCAGGTTAGAGTATGCACCGTTTTTAATTTTAGCTAACGTAGTAACTGCTAGCAAACGCGGATTTTGACTGTTTTTTACTTGATTAGGCATTAACTTCCTCGATGGTGACCCACTGGTCGCCCACTGTATACTTTTGACCGGCGCCATTCAAATAGGCGGCAACGGCCATGACGCTTTTGCCGGCCGGCTGCAAACTTTGAATTGCTAACTGCGTCCCATCAGCGGCCGCAATCACCAGGTGCTTCTTATCCTTTTTTGTAATCACGCCCGGCTTTGCTTCTGTTTTTTCAGCCAACGGTGTCGTTTCCACGAGCTTGAAGCGTTCGCCACCAACCACGGCATGGGCCGGATGGGTTGGGTACAAGCCACGAATATGCCAATTTAACTGTTCAGCAGTCTCTTTGGCAAAGTCTAAGTTCTGCTGGTCCCGGCTGATATTTGGTGAAAAGCTGACTAGGTCGGGGTCTTGGGGCTCTACTTGTGCTATTCCGGCTGCTAATTTTGGCAAATTAGCAAGAACCAATGGTGCTGCGACAGCGCTCAACTTATCAAACATGGTCCCAACGTTGTCAGTTGCCTCAATCGGCACCTTAACCACATCGATCACATCACCGGCGTCCATCTTCTTGACCATGTACATCAATGACACGCCCGTTTCTTGGTCACCGTTCATAATTGCGTAATGAACTGGCGCACCACCTCGATACTTTGGTAGCAAAGAAGCATGGGCATTCACCGCCGCTACCTTGGCTGACTGTAACAACTTTTCCGGCAAGAATTGCCCAAAAGCAGCCGTCACTATAAAATCAGGGGCCAGGTCAATTAATTCAGCCATTTCGGCTGATCCACTGATTTTTTCCGGCTGTAAGACCGGTAAATCATGGGCTAAGGCGGCCTCTTTTACCGGACTTGGTGTCAACTTTTGCTTGCGACCCTGTGGTCGGTCCGGCTGTGTTACCACAGCCAAAACATCATATTGGGGATCGGCCACTAAGGCCTCTAAAATTGGAACAGCAAATTGGGGTGTTCCCATAAAGACAACGCGATTGGTCATTAACTTCCTCACTAGTTCTGCCGATTAGAAAGTCGGCGCTTTCACTCATTATAACAAATTCAATCAAAAGACTCATTGACGCCAAGATAGCACCAATTAATCACCATCCAAGTGACACCAAAACGCTTCTGCCAAGGCCGTATGCATCCTTACATAAAGGTAACTGGGTCACGTTTCACCGAAAGTTGGAAACCAGCCTCAGCCTTTTGTGACCGGTCAACCAAGTCACGCAGTAATGCATCGGCCTCATGGGGTTTCTTTAGTTTGAGCAAAATCTGGAAATAATACCGACCCTTTAGCTTAGCGATAGCTTGAGGCGATGGTCCAAGCATCAAAACATCCTTTGGCAATTTTTTTCGCAGCCAAAGGCCAATTTTGGCACTCTGGACGGCCACCAGATTCTCATCAGGATGCGAACTCTGAATCTGGATCGTGTAGTAGTAAGGCGGAAATTCACCAGCATGGCGGATGGCCATTTCTTGCCGGTAAAAACCCTCGTAATCATGGTGCTGGGCAAATGTCAGGGCGTAGTGCTTCGGATTAAAGGTTTGAATCACTACTTCCCCCGCACGGTCACCTCGGCCAGCACGCCCGGCAACCTGAGTAAGCAGTTCAAAGGTTTTTTCACTGGCACGAAAATCAGGCAAGCCCAGGCCCGTATCAGCATTTAGAACGCCAACTAGGGTAACATCCTCAAAGTCCAAACCCTTGGCAACCATTTGCGTTCCCAACAAGATTTGTGCTTTTTTAGCGCCAAAATCAGCCAGGGCTTGCGCCATGGCGCCCTTCTTCTTAGTCGTATCCTGGTCCAAGCGGATCACCGGATATTCTGGTAGAACACGGCTCAATTCTTCTTGGACCTTTTCAGTCCCAGTCCCGTAGTAGCGAATCCGCTTTGATCCACAGCTTGGACAAACACGTGGGATTGGTGCCTGAAAATCGCAGTAATGGCACTTCAGGGTTTTCGTATCCATGTGCAGGGTCATGGCCAAGTTACAATTGGGATCTTTTGGTACATAGCCACAGTCCCGACACATCACAAAGGAAGAAAATCCACGGCGGTTCAGTAGCAAAACGGCTTGTTCCCCACGGGCCAAATGATCTTTCAACTTTTCCAAGAGCTCGGTTGAAAAATTAGTGTCCCCCTTTAAGACGACCGTCTGTCGCATATCAACAATCTCCACCGGTGGCAACGTGGCCGCTGCCGCTGCCCGTTTCGTTAGCGTCAGCAATTGATAAACGCCCTTTTGTGCCCGGGCCCGACTTTCCAGTGAAGGAGTTGCCGAGCCCAAAACAACGGGTGCCTGATGATAGGCGCCCCGCCATAACGCCACGTCGCGGGCAGAATAATGTGGATTTTCACTTTGGCTATAGGAAGTTTCGTGTTCCTCATCAACGATAATCAAGCCCAGCTTAGCTAGCGGGGCAAAGACCGCTGACCGGGCACCAACCACCACCTTAACCTGACCGGATTGAATTCGACGCCATTCATCATAGCGCTCTCCGGCTGATAAACCAGAATGCAGGACTGCAGTTGCATCCCCAAAACGGTCTGCCACCCGCTTTTGCATCTGTGGTGTCAGCGCAATTTCAGGAACTAAAAAGAGGACTTGCTCTCCCTGGTCAATCGCTTTTTGCGCTGCCTGGAGGTAAACCTCGGTCTTCCCAGATCCAGTAATCCCTTCAAGCAAAAAGGTCGTCTTTTCGTTGGCCGTTATGGCTGCAGTCACGGCATCATAAGCCTTCTGCTGGTCTTCGTTTAGAACCTTAACTGCTTCAACTTTGCCAGAAGCCATTGCTCCGGGACGCCGCTTTTGCTCAACCTGGCGCTTAACTAGCCAACCGTTTTTAACACCAGTCGTTAACGTTGCCGCGGCAACATCAAGTTGGGCCAACCAATCGCGCTTCGTAAAGGTTTCACCAGGGTGTTCCTGGCAAAAGGCCAACAAAGCTGCCTGGCTTTTCGCTGATTTGCGCAAGGTTTCTTCCGCTTGGCCCAATAGGTCCTGGTCACTAGTGACCTGATAGGCCAGTTCCGTTTTAATTCGACCCTTATTTTCAATCACCGTTTCAATCGACAATTGTCCTGCCGCAGCTAACTGGCGGACATGCCGCCACTCCTTCGCCGAAAAGTCCTTGGTTTTAACTAAGCGCTCCTCCTGACCGTCTAAGTAGGCCACGCGGTCAGCGGGCAACAAGTCAGCTTGTGCTCGCAAACGCTTCTTGTAGGATGCCTTTAAAGCGGTTGGCAGCATCAAAGCCAAAAAAGAGACCTGAAATGAAAAATTAGTCTGCGCCAATTCCTCGGACAAGTCCAACATTTCCTGGCTGAGAACCGGATGGTCATCTAAGACCGTCAAAATATCCTTGACCTGGTCAACGGCTAAATCAGCTGGCAATTCGACACCGATTTTTAACACATAACCCAAAACCGAGCGGTGACCAAAGGCGACCAAAACGCGGACACCGGGTTGCACTTCATCTTGAATTTCATCTGGAATCAAATAAGTATACGGCCGATTCGTTTGTTGGGTGGGAACATCCACCACCACCTGTGCGTACGTAAGTGTCACCGCTGGTCACCTCCTTCTTTGTTATGTTTTCAATAGCTTACTTGCAATAGATAAAGCTGGAATAAAAAAGACCCGAAACGTTCAGGGTCCTTATCTTAAACCTTGGTTAAATTAATGCCAACTTTATCTTCAATAATTTCCAAAGCCTGCATATACCGGGCATAGTAACCCGCTGGGTCATCGGGTCCACCCGGCCGATCCAAAGCCACTGCCAAATCATCATAGCCATAGTCAGCAATTACCTGCCAAAGGTGGCGATCAAATTCGGCACTTTCAATTGGATCTGCGCCGTTTAAAACAGCTACTGCTGGTGGAATGACCAAAATTAGGTCTAATTCTTCTTCTTGAATTGTATTATCAAATAGTGGTAACAATTGAGCCAAGTCATCTTTTGGTAACCACTCCCTCGCTTCCGCCATGGTCACCATCGCATCCGTATCAAAGAAGGTCAGGCCGTTATTGGCCGGTGAATTAATTTCGGCCGAATTGGCATCATACTGGCCCTGAATAATCCGCGAATAGTCCTTTAAGAGCAGTTCACTATCAAAGACATTTGACTTCTCCTGGTAAGTTCGTGAAAACTCTACCGAAAAAGGCGAATTTGATGTTCGCGCTAAACGCCTGGTTAAAGTTGATTTACCTGTTTGCGGTGCCCCAACGACCAAAATCTTTTTAGCAAAATGGCGGCGGAAAACGCGGTTAATAAAGTCCCAGTTTCCCAAAGGATCATTACGAACAGCCGTTGCCGATACCTTTAAAATAGTACGATCCATTAATGAAACACGGAAATGGCCATCTTTTGGCAACATCTTTTCCAGCATTTCCTTATAGTCCGCTTCACCAGTATAAAGCGTAATCTGTGCCTCAGGGTTGACAATATTCCGTCGAATTGTCGCCGTCAACCGGTCTGTCCATTCCTGCCAACCGTTCGGCATCTGAGGAATATCATCTTCATTGATGTAATCAACCTTGATGTTGTCTTCATCATTGAAGGCCTCCCGTAAGTAACGGAACCGTTTTTCAACCGGCAAGCCAATTTGATCTCCACGGTCGCCTGTGTACCCGGAAGTAATCACAACGACCCCATCATTCAGGGCTGCGGCCTTATAAATTTCGGCCTGGTGCCCAATGTGCATCGGTGCCAAGGTTCCGAAAAAGACCCCAATTCGGTCACCTGTTAAGTTTGCTTTGACTAAGTTTTTCTTGACCATCAGTCTTCCTAACATCTATCTTATCAAACACTTCACTGGAAAAATCAGCCAGTGCATATTACCTCTATTATACCAAAGATAGTCAAGGGGGTTGTTGAATGGCAATTTACGTTTAGTCGCTATAAACACATCATGAACATTATCTTAATCGTAAACTATAGCCATAAAACCAAGACTCTTCAGAAATTTTGATAGAAAAGAACCACCACTTTTTAATAAAGAAAAGAATCAAGCAACTTGATATGCCTGATTCTTAGTATAAATGCCTACTGCTAGCTAAAAACATTACAGTTGATTATTAATCGATTGAACTAGCTGTTCAGGATTTTTTACGCCTAAAACTAAACGATCATATTTTTCATTCTGCAATTGAATAACTACGGGTATCTCGTTAGCCTTAACATTATAAAAAGTAGTTTCGTTATTTTGATGAAAACTTCCACCCCAATAATTGGCAGTGTGCGTTCCGCCCGCACGTAATCCCTTAGGATCAGCTAAAATACCACTGTCTAATGACGCACCGGCGACATGGGTAATGGGAAAAATTAGATGTGTTTTAAGGGTTGTCAACTTATTCAATCCCACTGGCTCTACCACGAGCTGATTCTGTTGAATATAAACGCGATTTTCCATCATTTCACCTCCGTTATTCCACTCTCTCTTAATACAATTTGACCTAGTTTTTCCGTGACCGCTTGATAAGACTGATGATGATACCACTGATTTATGATTTCAAAAACTCGCTTACTTTGATTAGTAAGTTCGATCATTGCAATCAAAATTAAGTGCCAGCTTTCCTCACTTTCCTTTTCAAGACTATCTGATAGGGCCGCAATGAACATCCCCTCCTTACTGCCAAAGGTACTGTATAAACTACCACGCAGTAACCCCGTCGCTTGCACTAAGTCATCCAGAGAAGTCGCATTATAACCTTTTTGAATAAATACTCGCTGTATTTGTCCTATTGTTTCAACCGTATCAAATTTTTTATTTCGTCCCATGGCTGTATTATAACTCTTTTTTGACTAATTGGTCAAAAATATTCACTGATTTTAAAGTGTAATTTCCACACTAAAAAAGACAGCAATGGCATGCGCACCCTTGCTGTCTTTTAAATTGATTGTATCGTTCCTTGATTCCAATCAGGTTTATGCGCTGACCATCTCCAAGAAAAGTTGGTGCATCCGAGTATCATCAGACAATTCTGGATGGAATGACGTTGCCAAAATCTTACCATGTTTAACGGCAATAATCCGGTCATCGTCAATCTTTGCCAATACTTCGACGTCATCTGCTACCTGCTTTAAATAAGGAGCACGGATGAAGATGCCGGGAAATGGTTGATCAAAACCGGCCACATCGATATCAGCTTGGAAGCTATCCTTTTGTCGGCCAAAACCGTTCCGTTCCACTTCGCCTTCAATACCAGCCAAAGCATCCGAACGAGATAAGAGTACCAAACCAGCACAAGTTCCAAAGATTGGCAATCCTGCTGCCACCTTCTCCTGAAGGGGCTTTAACAAATCAAACTTGAGCAACAGGTTCATAATTGCCGTACTCTCGCCACCAGGAATAATCAAGCCATCGACCTGATTTAAGTCTTCCTCTGAGAGCACCTTTTTCCCTGTTACACCACACTGAGCAAGCATTTGGATATGCTCGTCAACAGCGCCTTGTAAATCTAAAACACCAATTACCATTTGCTTGCTCCTTTTTTCAATCGATTAGATTCCGCGAGGAGCCATCTTGTCTTCGTCGTGCAAAGTTGCCGTATCGATTCCCTTCATTGGGGCACCCAAGTTCTTGGAAACTTCAGCAATCAAGTGGTAGTCAGTTGGGTTCGCAGTTGCAGTCACAATTGCCTTGGCAAACTTAGCTGGGTTTTCTGATTTGAAAATACCAGAACCTACAAAGACCCCATCGGCACCAAGGTTCATCATCAAAGCAGCGTCGGCTGGTGTTGAAATCCCACCGGCAGCAAAGTTAACCACTGGCAGCTTGCCAGTTTCATGGATTTCTTGAACCAAGTCCAATGGTGCCCGCAAGTCACGCGCAATGGCCATCAAATGTTCGGGCTTTTCGTTTTGAATGTGGCGAATTTGTTCGTTCACCTTTTGCATGTGACGAACAGCTTCGACAACATCCCCCGTACCGGGTTCACCCTTCGTCCGTAACATTGAAGCACCTTCACCGATTCGACGCAATGCTTCTCCAAGGTCACGGCAACCACAAACAAATGGCACTGTAAATTCATTCTTAGCAATGTGGAAGTTGTCATCGGCTGGCGTCAACACTTCACTTTCATCGATGTAGTCCACACCGATACTTTCCAAAACGTGGGCTTCAGCAATATGACCGATACGAGCCTTGGCCATTACAGGGATTGAAACAGCAGCCATGATTTCTTCAATCATCGCTGGATCTGACATCCGCGCAACTCCCCCAGCAGCACGAATATCCGATGGTACTCGTTCCAAGGCCATCACAGCAACAGCGCCGGCTTCTTCAGCAATCTTTGCCTGTTCAACGTTGGCGACATCCATGATGACCCCACCCTTTTGCATCTGCGCCATACCACGCTTGACCGTTGTTGATCCAGTTTCCTTCATGACAATACATCCTCCACAATCTATTCTAATAAAATGATTAAAAAATAAATTTCCAAAATCAGTAAAACCGAACTATTGGATAGAACGATTATACCATAACGGAAATTAATCTTAATGTTATTCTCATTACACTTTCATTTAAGCAATATGGAAACATTCAGAACTTTAAAAATGATAAAAAGATTAAAAAAATAACCAAGAGTAGCCGAAATCCGATTAAAACCTCTGATTTAAATTGGAATAGTTCTTTTTATGCAAGAAATTTATTGGTTATCTTTCTATTTTTAACCACTTTTTCAACAATAAAGACCAAATAGTAAAATCCATCCCCTTTTTTCCTTGATTTGTTTTACAGTGAATTTAACAAAACCGTGTCAAAAGGAAAAACCAATGAAAGTATCCACTAAAATTGATCAAAATGCTCAGACACCCAATATCGTTATTTTCGCTAAACAGAAAACGGCCAAAATTGTCTACCTAGAGCACGAAATTCAAAGCGTTATCAATCACAGTAGCCTCTTTGTCAAAAATCAAGAGGATTACCAACAAATTGAACTGCCCAACATCGACCGTTTTTACACGGAAGAGCATGCGATTTATTGCCAAGTCAACGGTCAGCACTATAAAACGCAAAAACGAATTTATGAGCTAGCCGACTTTTTACCAGAGAGCTTATTTATTCATTCAAATTTCTCAGTCCGAAATCATTAATCGTCACTTCATTCAATGCTTTCGACTTAGTAAAACGGGCGCCTATGAAGTTATCTTACGAGATGGTCAAACTACTTTTGCTTCAAGGCGGTACATGCGACGCATCAAAAAGGAGAAGCTATTATGAAAATTTTAAAAAAAATTGTATTGGGCGCTAGTGTAGGAATTAATATTGGTCTTTTGTTTGCTGTTTCTTTCTCATATGCCTACCAATTACCCAACTTAGTCGCCTCCGGTCCAACCTTTACAAATCACTTTCACCGACCACTCACTGCTTTAGTATGTTCCATCGTTCTTTGGGCACTCATGGGCATCCTCTTTTCTCTTTCCGATACAATTTTTCAAAATGATCACCTGAGCATTACCCGTCGAACAGTCGAACACTTTTCAGTGACTTACGTTGGATTCACGATTTTGGCTATTTTGGCGGGTTGGTTTCCCCTTTCCCTTCCGTGGTTGGCATTTTACACACTGATTTATCTGATTATCTGGCTAATTTCCATGGCTCAAGCGAAAAAATTAGTTCGTGAGCTGAACGAAAACTTCAAATCAACCCGTTAACCAAAAAGGAGTTGCCCATTAGAGCAACTCCTTTATTTTTTTCGGTTAACAAACTTCGTCCATAACCAGCTGAGGACCATTAGCACTGCAAAGCCAGCCACATTAACCACCAAACTATTCAGCCAGCCAAGAAAAGATTGACCAGACGAAAATAAGTTCACTAATAAAATGTAAATAATATTGAGAACAGTCACCAAAACGATTGCGGCTGTTCGTGGATAGAGAATGGTCAGTTCGGTTATCTTATTTTTCATGTCGAATTATTCCTTTTCTTTCCCATTCATTGTAGCCAATCTCCTATATTTTTACAAAAAGGCAATAAAAAAACGCCCCGAACGGGCGTTTTAGCTTACTTTTCGTCAGCCTTCTCACGACTCTCGTGCGATGACTTAACGAACTCTGATTGCTTTTCTAGGCGTTCATCTTGGCGCTTAGCATCTTCAACTTCGCGGGCATCAGCCGCTTCAAATTCATGCTTTTTTTCCATAATGATTTCCCCCGATTATGCTTATTGACCTTCGAATTCTTTCTTTTCGTTCTCGAATTCCTCGTTGTCGTAGCGAGCATCCTTATGCTTAGCATCCTCAACACGGGTATTTGCCTTCTCTTCATGGGCTTCAGCGGCGTGTTCTTGAGCTTGCTTATTCTTTGCCTCTTCAAAAGATTCGCGGTTCTCTTTTGAACCATCACGTAATGTTGCCATCCTTAATTCCCCCTTTTCAATATATTACGATTATAATACTATCATGACAAATTTTAAAGACAAATGTTAAAAAATTCTAGTATTGGTTTTTTCCTGCTAAGTTCATGAAAAATCAGTCCCGCTCGACCCACCAGCTTTAGCAACCCCAAATAAAAAATCAGCCACTAGATCACGGCTGATTTTTCATTATTTAAGAAGCATGCGCACTTCGTTGCGGCTTCTGTAGCAAAACCACGCTCACGATTAACAAGATTCCCAGTACTTCAACCAGGCCTAGGTTCTGCCCAAGGAAAAGAACTGAGAACAGCGCCGCCGTCAGCGGTTCAAACGATCCTAAAATCTGTGCAATCGTGGCTGATAGGAACTTCAGGCTATTGATATAGCACAGGCAGGCCACAAATGTACCAACAATAACGATAAAGAGTACGTTTGCCCACTGCCAATTCGTTAATTGATAAAACGAATGATCACGGAAGCTAGCCGGTAGCAATGGCAAACTACCCAGAAGCATTCCCCAACCAACAACCACGCTCGTTGGGTATTCCTTTAACAAAGGCTTTGGCAGTAAGCTATAGGCTACCTGACCAACGCCGGACATCAGCCCCCAAAAGATGGCCCAGATTGAGACAACGAACATCGATAAGTTGCCGTTCGTAATTAATAGGATTGTGCCAGAAAAGCTAATCACAATCGCTAGTGTCTCCAAACGATTTGGCCGATGATGCCAGGCAATCATCATAAAAATCAGCGTAAGCGTTGGGCTCAAGAACTGCAGTGCCGCGGCCGTCGCGACGTTGCCATAGCTAATCGACAAAAAATAGGACAATTGTGATGGCAAAAAGCCAAAGAGACTAAATAATAAAAGCCGGTTTCGGGTCCGCTTCTGCTGCCAAATACCCAAAACGAGCTGACGACTACTCGACTGAGTCAGAGCGGTCAATAGGCACAGGACGCCACCAACAAAGAGTCGTAAGCCAACCAGGCTCACAGGGTGAACTGCGGTATGATGAAATAAATATTGACTCGCGACCCCACTGATTCCCCAGCACGATGCCCCCAATATCGCAAAAAGAATGCCAACTTGTTTTTTCGTATTATTCATGTGTTCTTCCTCTTTAACTAATATAAAATAGAATCGGTTATAATTGAAATTGATAATTTTTATTTCAATATAAGGAGAACTTATGAATAATTTTTTGGCATTAAAAATCATTTTAGAACAGCAAAATATCACCAAGGCGGCCAAAATTTTAGGCTATACCCAACCTGCCGTCACCCAAATGATTGCTAGCCTTGAAAACGACCTAGGCTTTCCCTTATTGATCAAAAAGCATCGGCAAATCAGCTTAACGCCCGAGGGCGAACGCATCTTTCCGTTTATCAACCAGCTGCTCAATGACTACCAGGCACTCGAGGAACAAAAGCAAGAGATTCAGGGCGAAAGTACCGTCATCAAAATTGCCACGATTCCCAGTATTTCCCAACAGTGGTTGCCAAAGCTAATCGCGAACTTCCAAAAACAGTTTGAGAACATTGAATTTGCCATTATCCAGGGTGACGGGACCAGTATTCCCAACTGGATTGAAAATGGGGAGGCCGATATTGGCTTCGTTAACGGCGATGTCACCGAGAACGGGTTAGTTATCCAACACCAGGTTCTCAAGGCGATTTTACCGTTACCACTTGCTGAAAATTTTCCAGACAATCAGCCCATTCCCCTCGCTGATTTGACCAACTACGACTATATCCTCCTCGAAGAAGGTCTCTTTAGTGAATCGGTCTCGGAGTTCCAAAAGATTGGGATTGAACCCAAGATGAAGCTGCGGCTACACGATAGCTTTTCAACCATCCTAATGGTCGAACAAGGCCTAGGCTACAGCATCATGCCCATGGATGAAGAAACCGAGTCGCTCTATCAAATCAAATCATTCGATACGGTACCGACCATCAGTCGGTCGATCAGCCTGTTACAAAAAAATGATGGGCTGCTCACCAACGGCGCGAAAAACTTCGTTAAGTTCGTTCAAACACACCGAAATGCCCTGTAATCGAGCGGACTCCCCCCTATTGTCCAGGAGTAAAAAAGTCTATACTGTGAGTAAAAAAGTCTATACTGTCACTATAATAAATCAGTTTTTGAGAGGTTATGTTTATGATGACAAAATCACGATTAGAAGGATTTACTGATGGAATTTTGGTCATTATTTTTACCATCATGATTTTGGAATTTAAGGTACCAAATTCCAGCAATATCACAGCCATTTTAAAACAGTTTCCCTACTTTATTGCTTATAGCATTGGCTGGCTTTTTCTAGGGGAAGCCTGGTACAACCATCTCTATATCGCCAGCAAAATTCATCGGGTGACTCACAAGCTCTTCGTTATCAATGCCCTCTGGCTCTTCACCACCTCCTTTTTACCGCTAGCAACGGCTTGGATTGGTCAAGACCTCTCGGCTCGTGGGACTGAAATCTTTTACGGCCTCGTCTTCTTGGTGTGGACTGCAGCCTTTTTGCTACTGGTTTTCACAGCTATCCTAGATAATCAAAAATTAGGAAGGCTGCAAGAGGCAGAGGATCTTCGCCAAATGCGGATTGTCCGTTACTTAACCAACCCGTTTGCCATTGTTTCTCAAGGTCTGGCCTGGCTGCTGATTCTTATTTTTGCCCCACAGTTTCAGCTGGTCATCATGGTTTGGCAAATTCTCTTTATTGCTGGTCGAACCAATGTTGATATTGACCGACAACATTCTCTTAATCGATAAAATACCATTAAAAAATCAGCCTCGCATAACTGGATATGACCTCCAATTTCAGAGTTCATATCACTACGAGACTGATTTTTATTTAGAATAATCTAAAATTTTATTTTTTCCGATACTTTTTGACAACCCAGTCAACTAGCATCGACAGGACGGTAATAACAGCTAATCCCAAGTAGAGCGATACCCAATAAGATATCGGCTCTCCAGGCGAAATCAAAGACCCAATAAACACGAAAAAAAATTCCAAAACTGCGACAAAGAAGGTCGCAAAAGTTCGACGATAGTGCATGACGAGTGTTTGCATCTGCTTTCTCCCCGGGGGCCTGCCCACCTGCTCAAAGTCTCGGGTGAAACTTTTTCTAAGGACAGCATACCAGAAAAAATTAGAAATGAAATGATAAATTCAAAAATTTTCTCGCTTAATAGCAAGTTTCCCCCAATAAATATTAAAAAATAATAAACAAATGCCTTTTAATTGCTTTTTATTAGAAAAATATGAAATTAAATGATACAATTACCTCTAGAGAAGTATAGAATAGTGTCTTATGACAATTAGGAGAGGATTAAAATGGCAAGTGAAAAGTCCGCATTTATCTTTGTTTCAATGCTCGTAATTTTAGCACAGGCGATTATCGTCAAATTTAGTTTGAATACCTGGGTGCAATTTGTCATCCCCTTTGCCTACTCCATAATTTTTGTAATCTGCTTTTTCTTTGTCTTCAAAAGCGATAACTTAATTGCATTTGTCACACTTTTGTTAGCAGGCAACATTACCCTTATGGCGACTGCCAACCACACAACATCAATTTATTAAATATTCCAAATCAGAATAATCTTAATTCTGCCAAATAGCAGACAAAAAGGTCGAAACAATCTTGTTTCGGCCTTTTTATTGTGGATAAACTAAGTGAAATTTTTCCAGGACAATTTGCGCCTGATTTTCTCGAAACACCTTGCCCTCTTCGTGGTAGGCGGCAGTAAAAAACTCATGGTGCACCTGGCGCCAATAGGCTAATGAGCGGTCCCCTTCGCCCTCTTCATAGGCATGTTGGGCATTAATATTTAGGTACTGTTCAATTGTGACAGCATCGTTTTTAATAATGCCAACAGGTTGATTTTGCCCATCCAAAATAACATCGTAGGCACCAAAAGCAGGTAATGGCTCCTCTGTTTCGTACAAATCATAAGCGCTCGCAGTGGCAGTCTTAAAGCCTTTAAGGACTAACTGGGCAAGTTCGTCAGCCGCCACACCAAATTGAAAACTGGATTGCAATTGAGCCCCCAATGGAATCACACCCTCGTCTTTAGCCTGTTGAAAAAATGCTGCTGGCATCATTTGCTGTCCCTCTTCTAATCTTAAAATTTAAACACTCTTGTCCTCATTGTACCAGTAAAATACCTGCCAGTTGTCCCCAAAAGATTGATGCTGAAGTCCGTGACTAGCGCAAAAGTATCCCTTCCCTCAATGCTACAATAATGACGAAAAATTAGCGGAGGATACCAATGATCAGTAACAAGCGCCAAATCGAAATCAAAAAACGTGCCGATAAAGCCCATCAAGCAATCATGGGCCAAAACATCGACAACGAAAATCTTGCCACTTACTTTAAATCAGTCGGCTTGGCTGTGGTCAATGCTGATTTATCGGATTTAGCGGCCACTGCTTACACCCTGTATAACATGGACAAAGATCAGCCACAGATTGTCGTTGAAAATGCCTTGAACCATCGCGACTGGATTTACATGCTTGCAAAGAAACTCGGCCAACTCATTTTAGGATGGGATTATCAGGTTAGCCAAAACAATCCCCAGGTGGTCGAACGTCTCTGTCAAGAGGTCAATCAGGTCGACGACATTGCTATTTTAGATTATCCCTTTTCGGATGGTTCCGGCCAATGCCCGACAAACAATCCAATCGAAGCGGAAGCTAATTTATTCGCAGAACAATTTTTAGTTCCCGATGCCACGGCCCGACCAATCTTGCAGGGCCTTGATTGGCAAACTTTATCCACGGCCCAATTAATCCAAAAATTCTCATTAATCTACTTTATCGATGACCAAATTGCTCGCAATCGTCTAACAACTTTAATCCAGGAGGTTTCCCAAAGCAAATGACCCAAAGTAAAAAAAATAAATTGAAGGAACAAATTATTACCCCAGTAGTCGTCCCTTTTGACAACCAGACTCTGCTTGCACAAGATCAAGCGGAATCTTTGCGCAGCCACATTATTAACAATGACACCGCTTCGGCCATCCAGGGCCAGTTAGTGAAGGAACTTAAATCAAAAGCCGCCATTCGTCGTTGGCTAATCATTTCCATTAGTCTTTACTTCGCACTAGTGACGGTCGCCATTTTAGGCATTACCATCTTTTTAGCGGACATCGTCGCCATTAAGGTGCAAAGTTACCTTATTACCGGCCTCTTTACCAACCTCATCGGCCTCCTGGTCATTATTTACCGCTATGCTTTCGCCGATACTTCAAAACTCATTCATGACCTGTGGACATTAACCAGGTAAGCCAATGATAGATCAGAAGCTTTAACGTGGTTAAAAATTGTTGAAACGCTACTTTTACATCTAAATAAAAGACAAGTTCCTTAAAGAATTCCTTACTTCCTATGGGGTGTTGTCGAGTCAAAAAATCAATACTGCATTATTTTCGTCAATTTTTCAAAAGGAAATCAATTAATTGTTTTAAAAGTTAACAAACAAGAACTTACTCAATATCCTGAAATGAATACAGTTAAAAAAATTATTTTAAAAAGTAAAGTAAAGGCAAAAAGATTAGAATTTCCTATTCAAAAACAGCTATATTCATCATTTGGTTTTTACATCAAGTATTAATAGTACCTTTATATTTTTCTAAAATCTAAACCAACAAAAATCCCTCCTGATTTCATCAGTGAGGGATTTTTATTAACTCACATTTTACGTTAGCTATTTTTTATTTTTAAACACATACTGAATAATTAATACCTCAATCGGGATTAATATCAAAACTAAGATGTCATAAACCAATTCTTGCACATCTAAATGATTTAGTATGATGACAGTGAATGCCACCAAGACCGCATATGAAATAACTTGTTTAAATCGAGTACTCATCTTCTCTCCGTTATTTATACTATATTTTTTGAAATGGCATAAGCAATTGGGGAAACATTCAAACCGATCCAAGTTAAAATGTAAATTATCATATTTTTACTAGTCTTTGATTATAAAAATAAATCAGATATTTGTGAATATTCTTTACTAAAATCTTGTTCAGTTAACTCAAGAGGATTATCTGATTCTATAATCAGTTTAAACGTTGACTGAATAATTTTATCTTTAGCCAGAGGATCTTGAATCCCCATTTTCCAAAGATATAGAGATAAAGATACCGGATTATCTTGATCATCCTTCAAGTGGTTAGTAATTTCCTCAATGGCATTGAAAAGGATAATTTCGTTATCAGTTAGTTGAGCATACTGTTTGCTATTGATATCCATTTTTATTATTTTCTCCTTTCTTGGCAGCAGACCATCCGACGGCTAAAAAGTTAATAGCAAATAGAAAAATTTTGGCATTATAAATCCAAGAAAGAGCAAACATGGCTATTTCTAAAACAATGAATAGCAATACAATTATCATTTTTCCATAAGTATATTTTTGAGAAATATTAATATTAACAGATAAACAACGAATAAATTTTTGCTAAAGTGTAATTAATTTTTTTTAATATCTTTAATAAAATAATAAACAATAAAGCCGCCTATCAGTGCAGAAATAAGGTTGATAATATGCCAATATTTTGGAAGAAACATTTCTGCTATGATAGAAATTCCGACAACTACACCACCATTTATTGCACCAATGATGCCCGCTTTTGTTGATTTTTTCATAATTACTACCAATTCTCCCTTTCCCGTATTAAATAATCAAACTAGAAAAAAACTTACTCCTTCTACATTAACAAAGACTTAGGCGATTTTTGAATAGAACGGTCATAACAAAATATTAACTATTGCTTTTTCTTCGGTAACAAATATTTAATTGCATATAAAGCTGTTTGTGAGCCAATAGTTCCTGATATCATACTTTCGACTTAATCATATCCACTAAAAAAGGTGCACAGAATATTTTTCCCGTACACCTAATAAAATTGGCTTCAATGAGCTATTTTTCAAATCGCCAAATTAACTTCATTTTCAGAATAAAGCACAGCTTCACCACTCAATTTGGTACGGCCACCTTCACTATCACAATAAAGAACACCAGTTCGCGGTGAGGCCTGGTAAGCAGTTATTTGCTGCTTGCCTAGACGTTTTGACCAGTATGGTGCAATATGACAGTGACCGCTGCCACAGACAGGATCTTCTGCAATTCCTAGCTTAGGGGCAAATGACCGTGAAATGCAATCATATTGACCGTCGCCAGTGGCCGTAGCATGTTGCAGCGTCCCGTCTAATTTCTTCAGCTCTTCCATATCAGGGGCCATTTCAGCAATTGCCGTGCCCTCTGGAAAGACACAAAGCAAATCACGGCCTAGATAGGCAGCTTCTGGCTGAACGCCATACGCTTTTACCATGGCATCTGTTACGGGAACCTCCTTCAAATCGTAGGCTGGGAAGTCCATTTCATAAAGGTTCCCTTTCTTTGTCACCGTCAAATCACCACTCATCGTATGAAATACAACGGTTTGTCCATTTTTCGGCGTTGCCTTTTGAAAGACCAAGAAACCGGTGGCCAAAGTAGCGTGGCCACAAAGATCAATTTCGCCTGCTGGTGTAAACCACCGCAAATCATAATGATTGTCATCTTTTTCAATGGCAAAGGCCGTTTCAGACAGTTTATTTTCCATGGCAATATTTTGCATCATTTCATCACTGGGAAAGTCGTCAACAAAGAGAACGGCCGCAGGATTCCCCCTAAAAATTTCGTTTGTAAACGCATCAACAACATAACTTTTGACCATGGTCATTTCCTTCCTAAACACAACTATTATCCCTTTTGATTTGAACCATTCTACCATGATTTAAATTGTTTTACTATATATTAAATTAGTGATTCCCAACATTCGAAGCGTTATGCCATACAAAAGGCCATCCAGAAACTGATTTCCGGGTGGCCTTTTTCACTGCTTTTAAATTGCTAAGTTCACTTCATTTTCAGAATAAAGAACTGCCTCGCCGCTTAGCTTAGTCCGCTTACCCTCATAATCACAGTGAAGGACACCTGACCGTGGTGACGCCTGGTAAGCAGTCAATTGGTGCTTACCTAGTCGTTCTGACCAGTATGGGGCGATATGACAGTGACCGCTACCACAGACAGGATCTTCGTTAATCCCTAACTTAGGCGCAAATGACCGTGATACACAATCATATTCATCATCCACGATGGCTGTAGCATGTTGGGCCATCCCATCTAATTTTTTCAGCTTTTCCATATCAGGATCCATCTCAGCAATCGCTGTTCCTTGTGGGAAGACACAGACCAAATCACGGCCAAGATAGGCAGCATCTGGTCGGGCACCGTAGGCTTCCGTCATGGCTTCCGTTACAGGGATTGCCTTCAAATCGTAAGTTGGGAAGTCCATTTCATACAAGTCACCCTTCTTTGTGACCGTCAAATCACCACTCATGGTGTTGAAAACCACTGACTGCCCATCTTTTGGAGCCGCCTTTTGAAAGACTAAGAAACCGGTAGCCAAGGTAGCGTGACCACAAAGGTCAATCTCACCGGCTGGTGAGAACCACCGTAAGTCATAGTGGTTGTCATCTTTTTTGACAGCAAAAGCTGTTTCAGAAAGCTTATTTTCCATTGCAATATTTTGCATCATTTCATCACTTGGGAAATGATCAACGAAGAGGACTGCCGCCGGATTACCCTTAAAAATCTCACTTGCAAACGCGTCGACAACATAACTTTTTACCATGGTTGCTTCCTTTCCAAACACAATTCGAATTTCTTTAATTTGCACCATTCTACCACGGCCAAACTGATTTAACAGACATCACCTCAGCTTTCCTGACATCAATTAATTGTGTGTTCGAACTCCTGACATCCAAGCCTTTCTGTCACTTAACCTAAAAAGTGGACCGCATATTTGATATGCGGTCCACCTTTATTTTGAAAATCATTTTACCTAAAAACAGATATCCATATCTCTTATTTTTTGCTTACAAACCAGCCAATCATCCCAATTAGGGCAAATAAAATCCAATAATAGCGTGCCAAAAACTCCCAACCATTATTAATCGGTCGATATTGCCACTCGCGCCAGCGGTGATTTTCGTGCCAGTCTTTGTCAGCCTCATCTTCCTCAAAAAACTTTTTGGCACGGTCTTTCACTACACCAGTTAACGTTGATGATTGTTGCTGGCCAAATAGAACCTCTTCAACCGGAACCTGAAAGTAATCAGCAACTGATTGAATCTTAGCCAAATCAGGTGTGACCTCGCCAGTTTCCCACTTTGAAATTGTTTGTCTGGTGACATACAATTCGTTTGCTAAGCTTTCTTGAGATAAATTATGTTCTTTTCTTAAAGATAGTAAGTTCTCGTTAAAGGTAAATTCCATTGCGCCTCTCTCTTTCATTTCCATTAACTTCAGTATACTAATTTACCAAGAAAGCACTAGCAAAAGCGATTAGGATTTGCGCAATTTTAACGGGCATTTCGTCAATTACCAAGCGCAACCCTTCATATGAAAGGCTTTTGCCGTTAATTGAGCACAAAAGGTTCTCCATGTTCATCAAAAAAACGCCGCCCCTCAGGGCAGCGTTTTTCTGTCAAACGAGTAAGAACGTTGTGATCAACTTTGATTAATTTTTATGATGCAATTTCTTTCAAAACATTCTGTAGATCGTCTCCATGATGCATCATAAAGTCTGTCATTGTGCCATCAAAGTCAACTTTTTGATGGGCAATATGCGTTATGTGCGTTCGATCCGGAATTAACTCTTCAAATTGATGAGTTGTTAATAAAATCGTTTTCCCAGTTGCTAATTCTGAATAAAATAATTTCATTAATTGAGATACGTGATAGGGGTCTAAATTAGCGAATGGTTCATCAAACAAATAGAGTTTTCGTGGTACCTGTAACGAAGCCCAAATGATAATAAATCGCCGTTCGCCTCCCGACAAATTGCCAAATCGTGCTTCCATATTTTTAGAAATGATTTCAGGTAAATTCAAATGATTTACCAGGTCAACGCCAGCCATTTCTCCAAATAATTTTAACGTTGTTAAAACAGTCACTTCATCAATAAAGCTTGCACCTTGAGTTTGATAGATAATATCTTTTGCATCCGGAAAGCCAATAAATTCCGCCGGTCGATTTCTATCCAAATTAGATATTTTGTCCAGAATAACTGTTTTGCCAACGCCATTATTACCTATTAATAAATTTAACCGATTCGAATCAACTACAAAGGATCCCTGCCTAATTAATAATCGTTCACCCGCATAAATATCACATTTTTCTACTTTCATTATCTCCCCCTTAACCTCGCACATGAATTGAGGATACTGGAACTTTTTTAACCAAAATCAGACCCACAATAGCGATAACAATTATTGGTAACAAAACAGGCATCACAGTAGCCATGGATACATTGCCTTGATGATAAATTAGACTACCAACATCAATTGTTAGTGTGTACATACTAACCATGTTTAATAAGATATGAAGGAGAAAATTGTTGGTCTGCAGGCCTGATAAAGCCAAACCAACAATAATATAAGTTGTTAAAATCATTGGAATACTAGAAAGCTTCATCCGACTAATTAAAATAATTGTTGAAGCTAAAGAAACAATGATATCCATTACGACAGCAGTGGTCAGTAAAATCAGAATAACCAAACTATTAATTGAATGAGTGATTCCTTGATAAATAGCCACAATAGCTAAAACTTGCAAGAGGTTAGAAAATAAATTGACTACAAAATTAGCAGCAAAAATATATAATTTATTACCAACAATTGAAGTAAAAGTTTTTAAGAAATTTCGCTCTCTACTGATGAGCGTATTCATTACCCAACCATTAAGTACTCCGGTAACAACCATATAACCGACAAACGGTAATAAATCAGATAACTGATTTGCCGAACTAATTTGTCGATGGCTGTTCGACATAGTGTTTACTAATAAATACGCCAGTGGCATAAAAAATGAATAAACTAAGTCCATCTTGTTATCAAGCGCAACTTTAATTTGAAAGAAAATCAAAGCCTTTATTTTCTTTATCATCCCTTTTCTCCCAATAATTATAATGATAATCATCTAATATTAATATCATTATATTATCATATAATATTTGAAAGGGAAATTATTAATATTCATTCTAAAAAAAAACGCCGCCCCTAAGGGCAGCGTTTTTCTGTCAAACTGATTTAATTAAACAGGTAAGAATACTTACCATAGCCTTCTTTTTCCAAGTCTTCCTTGGGAACAAAGCGCAAGGCTGCGGAGTTGATGCAGTAACGCAATCCGCCTTGTTCAGCTGGTCCGTCATTAAAGACGTGGCCAAGGTGTGAGTCGGCTTCCCCTGAGCGAACTTCCGTCCTCGTCATGCCCAAGGAATTATCAGTTGATTCTTTCAAATCAACATCATCAATTCCCTTGGTAAAGGATGGCCAACCACAACCAGAATCATACTTGTCAGTTGATGAAAAAAGCGGTTCACCGGAAACGACATCAACAAAGATGCCGTCGTTCCACCATTGGTCATACTTACCAGTAAAAGCACGTTCAGTAGCCGCATTTTGCGTCACATCGTACTGTTCAGGTGTTAAGCGTTGCTTTAATTCTTCTTGATCATACTTTGCCATGACTACTTGTCCCCCCAATACTTTGCTTGATAATCGTGTCGAGGGGCCATCATTGCTGCTTCACGCAATGGGTCCTTCTTATAGAAGTCTTGGTGGTATTCCTCGGCCTCATAAAATGGCTTGGCATCCTCGATTGACGTCAAGATTGGCTTGTCGAATCGACCTGATTCGTTCAATTCCTTCTTTGACTCCTCGGCAATTTGGCGCTGCTCAGGTGAGTTAACAAAAATTACTGGGCGGTATGAATCACCACGATCAGCAAATTGTCCAGTTGCATCGGTTGGGTCAGCTACTTGCCAATAAAGTTCAACCAAATCCTTGTAAGAGAACTTGTCAGGGTCAAACCAAATCTTTACTGCTTCGGTATGTCCGGTAGTATGGGAGCAAACTTCCTCGTAGGTTGGGTTTGCCACGTGGCCACCGGTGTAGCCGGAACGAACCTTTTCGATTCCTGGCAACGAGTCAAATGGCTCGACCATGCACCAAAAACATCCTCCAGCAAAAATTGCTGTATCTTGTGACATTGCAATTACCTCCTACATAACATTGTAAACAGTAACGAAAAATAGTCAATGGTATAGTTGTATTTTTATAAGTTTAAAGCCGGTCTTCAATCCATTGCCAAACTTCATCTTTTCCTGATTTAGTAACGGAAGAGAAAAATTGGAAATCAGAATTTTCAGCATCAAAATCAACTGCCTTTTTGATAATTGATTCAGATTGGTTTAATTTTCCGCGGGCAATCTTATCAGACTTAGTTGCGACCAAGAGGACCGGAATATTGTAATATGCCAGCCAATTGTACATCATGATGTCCTCTTCGCTTGGCTTATGGCGCGCATCAACCAAAGAAATCACACCACGAAGCTGCTTCCGACAACTAATGTAGGTCTCAATCATCTGACCAAAGGCTTCACGCTTCTTTTTGGAAACCTTCGCATAACCATAACCAGGAACATCAACGAAGTAGAGCTTTCCCTCCACATCATAAAAGTTCAATGTTTGAGTTTTTCCAGGCTGACCGGAAGTCCGGGCAAAATTTTTACGATTAATCAGGGTATTCGTCAATGATGACTTGCCAACATTTGACCGACCGACCAAGGCAAATTCCGCCCGACCGTCCGTAGGATATTGGCTTGGTGAGACCGCTGACATCACCATTTCAACGTTATGAACGTCCATACTTAGTCCTTTTTATCTTTCTTCAAAACCAGCTCGGGTTCCTTACCAGACGTTACAGACGCCTTAGTGATTACAACCTTTTCAACATCATCACGACTTGGGATATCAAACATCGTATCCTTCATGACGTTTTCAATGATTGAGCGCAAACCACGGGCACCAGTGCCTCGTTCAATAGCCAAATCAGCCATAGCAGACAAGGCAGCAGGCTGGAATTCCAACTCAACGCCATCCAAGCCAAGCAATGCCTGGTACTGCTTAACCAAGGCGTTCTTTGGTTGCGTCAAAATGTGGGTCAAATCCTCCACGGTTAACTCATCCAAAACCGTGATAATTGGCAAACGCCCAATAAATTCTGGAATCAAACCAAACTTCGTCAAATCTTCCGGTTCAACATTCTTCAAAACATTTGGCTTATCCAAGGCCTTGGCCTGGTCTGATGTGCTTGAACCAAAACCGATTACTCGACTTCCCAAACGTTCCTTAATCAACGTATCGAGGCCAGCAAAGGCACCACCAACGATAAAGAGGATGTTGGTGGTATCAACTTGGATTAACTCCTGTTGTGGGTGCTTACGACCACCTTGTGGTGGCACGGAAGCAATCGTTCCTTCCAACATCTTCAGCAAAGCCTGTTGGACTCCTTCACCCGAAACATCACGGGTAATCGAAACGTTTTCTGATTTTTTAGCAATCTTGTCAATTTCATCGACATAGATAATACCACGTTGAGCAGATTCCACATCAAAATCAGCGGCCTGCAAAAGCTTGAGCAAGATGTTTTCAACGTCTTCACCGACATAGCCAGCTTCTGTCAACGTTGTTGCATCCGCAATGGCGAATGGAACTTGCAAAATCTTTGCTAATGATTGGGCCAAGTAAGTCTTTCCTGATCCAGTTGGCCCTAGCAAAGCGATGTTTGACTTTTGCAATTCAACATCCGTCGTCTTCAAAGCATTTTCATTCACGCGCTTGTAGTGGTTATAGACCGCCACCGCCAAGGTCTTCTTGGCATCTTCTTGGCCAATCACGTAATCGTTCAGATTCTCAACGATTTCCTTTGGCGTTGGCAAAGTCAACTGCTCAGACTGCTGGTCAACTCGCATCTCTTCTTGGATGATTTGATCAGCCAATGCGATACACTCGTTACAAATATATAATCCATCAGGACCAGCGACTAGCTTCTTGACTTCATCAGCATCCTTACCACAAAAAGAGCAGTGGACTGGAGTGGTTTCATTCGGTGTTTGGACCATAATATCCCCCTCTATATCGTCTTTCTCCGGCATTAGCACTCGCCTGCCGGCTTGTTCAACAAGAACAGCTGCCTAAATCAGTAGGCTATGTAAGAAAAAAAGCCCGACCGGGCTTTTTCACTGGCTTACTTCGCCTTGGCAGATGAAACAATCTTGTCAACGACTGCCTTCATAGCAATGTCGTGCTTCAACAAATCATCTGACAATGATTGCTTAACTTGTTCTTCTGAAATATTGTATTGATCAGCCAATGACTTAACTTCGGCAGCAACTTCATCAGCGCTTGGATCAATCTTTTCGGCCTTAACAATCGCTTCCAAAACCAAGTTTGTCTTAACGCGGTTGTCAGCACCTTCTTCAAATTGCTTGTGGAATGATTCCTGAGTTTGACCAGAAATCTGGAAGAACATTTCTGGTGAAATGCCTTGTTGTTGCAATTGAGCCAAGTATTGTTGCATTTGACGATCAACGTCTTCGTGGATCATCTCTTCTGGCAAGTTGCCACCAACAACTTCAGCATTGTCAACTGCGGCTTGCACAGCAGCATCTTCGAAAGCATCCTTAGCTGCTTCGTCACGTGCTTCTTGCAAGTTCTTCTTTGTCTTTTCCTTCAATTCAGCCAAAGTTTCAACGTCTTCATCAACGTCCTTGGCAAATTCATCATCCAAATCAGGCAATGACTTACGCTTGATTTCGTGAAGCTTTACTTCAAACAAAGCTTCCTTACCAGCCAAGTCCTTAGCTTGATATTCTTCAGGGAAAGTAACCTTAACGTCAACATCGTCACCGGCTACATGACCAACCAATTGGTCTTCAAATCCTGGGATAAATGAGCCTGAGCCCAATTCCAAAGAATAATCCTTAGCTTGTCCACCATCGAAGTGGTCGCCGTCAACAGAACCATCAAAGTCAATGACAACCGTGTCGCCATTTTCAGCCTTTGTGCCGTCTTCTTGCAAAACCAATTCAGCTTGGTTTTCTTGTTGGCGCTTGATTTCAGCATCAACTTCTTCGTCTGATACAGTGGCGTCTTGCTTTTCAACAGACAAACCAGTGTAATCACCCAACTTGATTTCAGGGGCAACGGCTACTTCGGCCTTCATTTGCCAGTCAGCACCCTTGTCCATTGAAACTGGAACGATGTCAGGGCGACCAACAACTGTGATGCCTTGTTCAGCAACAGCTGCGTCATAAGCGGCTGGCAAAACGATATCCATGACGTCTTGGTACAATGCTTCTTCACCAAACTTTTGCATGAACAATGACATTGGTACCTTACCCTTACGGAAACCTGGTACGGCAATTTGGTTCTTGTTCTTGTCAAATGCTGGCTTCAAGGCCTTTTGTACATCAGCTTGAGCAATTGAAAATTCTAGTGTACCGCGGTTTGCGTCCGCAGCAGCTGTCCATTTAGACATGTTAAATCCTCCAAAAATAAGTTCTATATAATTTTAGACCAAATGACTGATTTTATCAAGGCCAGCGACCAATATGCTCATGGCGATTAGCAAGTAATAGCAATGATTGATTGCCCTTCAACCAACTTTTGCTCAAAAACTAGACCAAAAAGACTATCCATCCATATTTTTTCATCCCCGTTGAACTAGCAAGCACCTACCCTCTGGCAGATTCTTCTAAATTGTTTCACATAAAAACCGCTATGTCCCTCTCACAAAGTCTAGCATAGCGGTCCTTTCCCATTCTTTACACCTTTCTAACTAGCCATTGATCTTCTGGCCATCATAATTCGACAAATTCACCTTCATCGTCCACACCCGCATCGTCAAATACGTTCAAATCAAAGACACGATTGAATTCTTCCATGTTGTCTGGATAATCGTTGCTACCCTCGATGGTCAAGACCTCCAATCCGTGATTGAAATAAATGCGCACACTCCACTGAGTCGCATCCATGACACTTTCATCCACGTACTTTCTCTCCCAGCTACCAACTCGAAGATCTTTCAAGGCCCGGAAGAAATCAGTCTTAGCCATCAATCGCTCACTTTTAAAGTTTAAATCATCCGTTTCTTCCGTCCCCATTTTGACAAAATAACTAGAAGCGATGAGGTCATCCCCAACTACAGTAAAGGTATTATTCTGCTGTCCCCACATGTAGTCACCAGTTATAACCTCCATCTTGTCGATCGTCTCAATTTTATGATTAAAGCCGGCTTCACGCAGGTCAGTTTCCATTAGAGGATAGGATCCGCCATGAGAAATCAGTTCCGCCTTTTTCTCAATCAATTGTTCATAAACCTGGTCTGATTCCATTATTTGCCCGTCAGTCCGTAATAGCTCCTCTGGTGCAAAGCCCACAAGACTCCGGCGTGATTGGCGCATTTTTTGCCAGTAATCTTGAATTTCTTCAATTTCACCGACCAGGTCATCGTTTTCATGGCGATGGTTATATTCATGAAAAAAGTCTTCTATTCTCATCTCTCTAACTCCCCTAACTCTCGCTAACTCGAATTAGGTTCATTATATGAGAATCAAAAAACGACTCTTTTATTTTTTACATGCAAAGCGGTTACATTTTAAAGACAATTATTATTGGCCAAAATAAAAAGCCAGACAAAAGTCTGACTTTGATGAGTGCACTCCCTAAAAGATGTTTTAGCTTTCAGAGTGTGCATCGCTTTACTGATTTTTATTCGGGCAAATTAGCTAAGTCCACAATGGCTTGACCGTAGATTCCCATTGAACGAACAAGGTCATCAACCAAGGCAAATTCGCCAACCTGGTGCATCGTATCTGGTGAGTCAGGGAATAAAGCCCCAAAGGCAACCCCGCGGTCCATCAAGCGGCCGTAAGTCCCACCACCAATCACTTGGTCATGTGCTTCTAGGCCAGTTTGGTCGTGGTAAATGTTCAACAAAGTCTTAACAACTGGATCCTCAGGTGAAACGTAGTGTGGCACCTGAGCATGGCCACCAATCTTGGCTGAGTAATCCCAGGCTGGCATTGCCTTTGCTAACTTTTCCTCGATAAATGCTGGTTCGATACCCTTTGGATAACGGAAGTTAAAGTTGATGTAAACGCCCTTTTCCAAATCGAACTTTTGGATTCCAACGTTCATTGACAAGGCACCCATCACGTCGTCAACATGGTTGACACCTAATTTTTGACCAGTTGGATCATCGTGTGACAAATCACCCAAGTAAGCTAGGAAGTGAGTAGCTGTGCCACCAAAGTCATATTGCTTCAAGAACTTTGCCAAGTAAGTTCCGGCGTTTTCACCCGTTTCAGGCAAAGAACCGTGGACCTGCTTACCAAAGACTTCAAAGGACAATTGGTCCCCATCTGTTGTCACCGTTCCAGACACCTGAGGGTTATCAGTCAAGAAGGCTGCAAAATCAGCTTCCACCTGGTCAGCGGCAAGGCCCGATACCGCAGCGCGGGCAACACCCGGCACCATGTTCGTCCGAATTCCTGATTCAAATGAAAGCAACTGGGCATCATCCCCGTTCGTTGCTGGTGAAGTGATGTTCACCTGCAAGTTTCCCTTTTCACCGTTAATAATTGGATATTCGGCATCAGGGGAGAAACCAAAGGCTGGTGCTGGTTCAACTTCGAAGTAGCGCGTCATGCCAGTCCAATCGTTTTCTTCATCAGTACCGAAAATCAAGCGGACACGACGCTTCAATGGCAAGTCCAAATCACGAATCATCTTAAAGCCGTAATAGGCAGCCAAACCAGGTCCCTTATCATCAGATGCCCCACGGGCAATCACCTTACCGTCTTCAATGACGGGATCAAACGGATCTGTTTCCCAACCTTCACCAGCGGGCATAACGTCCACGTGAGAAAGCAAGGCGACATATTCATCAGCATCCTTGGGACCAATTTCAATGTAACCAACCAAGTTATCAATGTTCTTAGTTGTAAAGCCATCTCGGTCGGCCAAGGCCAAAATATGAACCAACGCATCCTTAGGACCAGGTCCCAACGGTGCATCCGCCGTCTTCTTGCTATCGTCACGAACAGAAGGGATTTTCAAAAACTCCTTCAAATCAGCCAAGTAAGCCTGTTCTTCTTCCTTAGCTTTTGCCTGCCAATCAATCATCAAAGACCTCCTTGTGGGAAGTGACCAAAGTCGCTCTCACCTTTTTCATTATTTTCTCATTAAGTTATTTTCATTATACACATCTTAGGCGTAAAATGCTTAGCAGAGAGGTGAAAAATGATTAAATTAACTGAGAAAATCGTGCAAGAAGTCATTCAAGTTCGACCACGCCAATCGCATAAGGGCACTTTCGGCAAAATTTTAATCGTCGCGGGTAACCAAAACCTAGGCGGGGCAGCCATCATGAATGCCCAAGCCGCCATTTACGGTGGTGCTGGTTTAGTCACGGTGGCCACCGACCCCGTTAATAAAACCGCCCTCCACGCCCGCTTACCAGAGGCCATGGTCGTTGACTATCATCAAGACCTATCGGATTTAATTGCCGGCGTGGACGTCGTCCTCATTGGTTCTGGTTTAGGAAATGAATTAACCATTTTAAAGCAAGCCCTAAAAGAACTCACCGACAAGCATAAGGTGATTTTGGATGGATCAGCCTTGACCATGATGGCACAGGAAAATCTGCCCCTACCAAAGGGCCAAATTATCTTAACGCCCCATCAAATGGAGTGGCAACGTTTTGGTCAAGTCGCCATCGCTGACCAAGCAAAAGAAGACAATAATTGGGAGGCCCTTGTTGCCATGAATCCTGAACCAATTTTGGTTTTGAAGTCTGACCAGACTCAGGTATACTTGGAAAATGAGCTTTACCAACTGACGGTTGGTGGCCCCTACCAGGCAACTGGCGGCATGGGCGATACGCTAGCTGGCGTCATTGCGGCCTTTGTAGCTCAATTTCAAGACACAAATAGAGCCGTTTTGGCAGCCGTCTACAGTCATTCAGCAATTGCAGAGCGTTTAGCGGACACGGCCTACGTCACCTTACCAACCGAAATTGCTAAGGCCCTCCCGGCCTTCATGAAGGAAATGGCGGACCAAACCCCAACGCTCTAACCAACATTTACCAAAGTGGGTTCACTCTCAACTAAAATCAGCAAAGGATACTGAGACATAATGAAATTTATTTCGTGGAATATTGACTCCATTAACGCCGCTGTCGAACACAGTTCAGATCGTGGCAAGATGACCTGGGGCGTTTTATCTGATTTGGCTGCGCAAAAGCCAGACGTCCTCGCCATCCAGGAAACGAAACTCAAGGACTCTGGCTTAACTAAAAAGCACCTCGCCGCCTTGACTGAACTCTTCCCGGATTATCACTTTTACACCAACTCATCAACAGCCAGAAAGTCTTACGCTGGTACCATGATGATTGCTAAAGAAGAACCAGTTGCCGTTGACTACCCAACGATTGGCGCCCCTGGTGAAATGGATCAAGAAGGACGGATTGTCACCCTTGAATACAAAGATTTCTTTGTTTCCACGGTCTACACCCCCAATGCCGGTTCAAAATTAGACCGGCTTGAGGACCGTCAGGCATGGGATGATTCCTACCGGGCCTATATTGATGGTTTGAATGAAAAAAAGCCCGTCATCTTTTCCGGTGACTTTAACGTTGCCCACGAAGAAATTGACCTGAAGCATCCAAGCACCAACCACCATTCCGCTGGCTTTACAGATGAGGAACGCGAAAAGTTTACCTTGTTGCTGGATGACGGTTACACCGATACCCTGCGCGCCAAGAACCCTGGACAAGCAGATATCTATACATGGTGGGCACAGCGAGTTAAAACTTCTAAGATTAATAACTCTGGTTGGCGGATTGACTATTACTTAGTTTCAAACCGGATTGCCGATCAGGTTCAAGATATCAAGGTTGTTGATACCGGTGCCAGACAGGACCATGCTCCAATTGAATTGACTATCGACCTATAACAAATAAAGCCCTCATCGGTGATTGCTCACTGGTGAGGGCTTTTATCAAAAAATAAGTTATTCTTTTAAAAATGGACAAGATGCACTTTGATGAAGAACAACTGTATCGCTTAGAAAAATTTAAAAGGGGCCGCTACTGGTATTCGAATAACGGCCCCTTTTGTAATGCTAATTGTTATTTATTGTTCGAATTGTATCGGTGAGATGCACTTTCTTTTTCAAATCCTTTTGAAAATTAGAATCATCGCTCGCACCTATTTTGGATGTTTCTTGTTGATATTTTTCAAAAGTCTCCAGGTCTCCTCGAACAAGCGTGCTAACTTCGCTTGCAGGAACAATTCGGCTTGTTTTGACATAACTGCCCTTATGATAAGCCATCACATAGGGTTCTACAACGCCAGGATTTTCACCAGTTGATAGCGTTAACTTTGTCCAAGAGGTGCCCATTTCATTATCAGAATACCAAGCTGTCCATTCACGTTGGCTATCTTTCTTTGTTAAAGCTGGCATTTTTGTATAAGAAACTTGATACGTCAAAAACGGGTTCCAACGATCAATTGTCGCAACACCTTTTGAATAACCAAAAACCAGCACGCTAATCCAAGCACCAAAGAAGACAAAAATCGTTGCCAATATAATCGTTAATTTTTTATAGCGTGTTTTTAATTTCACGTCCCGATCAATTGCCGTCGCCATATCTTGCTTATTTTTCATTGTGTTTTCTTCTCCAAACATAATTTGTTCGAAAGACACATCAAACAAAACACAAATGCTTCTCAAAATTTCCAAACTAGGATAATTCTTCCCATTTTCCCAGGTCGACACAGTTTGACGACTGACGTGTAGAATATCAGCTAATTCTTGCTGGGTCATTTTCTTACTTTGACGAAGCCTTTTAATGTCTTGCTCAAAACTCATGTCTTTCACCTTTAATTTAGAGAATTTACTCTTATAAGACTAGCAAGAAAGACTATCATTCGTAAAGCAAGTTATACTTGCACCATGGCTATTAGTGTCCTTCTGTTATATTCGTCAGCAAATATAGTGACCTCTTTTTTGATATAATTAAAAAAAGAAAATAAGGGAGAAAAGTATTGACTCAACATAAATTCGCTAAAATTATCATGATACTTATACTAATTGCTGAACTCTATTGGCTATTTTTTGATTTCGTATCAGAAGGTTTTTGGGGTGCTGTTATTCCATTTTCAGCAGTCATTTCGAACTGTTTTTTACTTCCAGCGGTCTTTGGAAAAAAATCTAATAATAATTCTCAAAGATAATTTTTATTCAGAAAGTGTAAACTGGAGAGAATTTTGAAACAATATTTGAAGAAAAACTTTTTATTTTATTTGATGAGTACAACTGTGTACTATGTGCTTACTTTTTTTGTGCTTAAGATAATTAATTTTGGATTGATCAAGAGTATTTTAGCGATAGTAGTGTATTTTTTTGTTTCATTATTAATGGGTTATTATTTAGATAAACGCGTTCATAAAGATTCTCATCAAAGATAATTTCACAAAAAGCCCACAATCCTGATATTCACCAGGTTGTGGGCTTTTACTTTTTATAAGACGTGTTATATCAACTAGTTATATTGATTAGGTAACGTTCTTTTACCTGGTCCTCAATAGTGTATCTAGCGTCCAAAACACCATGGTTTTTTAAAATGATTTTTTTAGAATTTTCATTAGAACTATTACAAGTCAATACAGCTTGACGAATACCTTTTTCCCTTAATTTTTCAAGGCCTAATCCCAGTAACTGATTACCATACCCTAACCCTCTAAAATCAGGACTAACTCCGTAGCCAATATGACCACCTTCAATCATTAAATTTTTAGTCAAATCGTATCTAATTTGAACACCACCAACAATTACATCATTAGCAAATAAAAAAAGAGTTTCTGCTGGAACAAACTTACCGTCCTTATTCAACTTGTCTTTTTTTTAGTTTTTGAACAAAGTCGGGGAAAGTTTGATTAGTAAATGAAGATGTTGGCACCATCTTTTCCTTCCAAGAGTTTTTATAATTTTTGTAGGCAATTTCATCACGCATTGTTAATTTTCTCAGCTGCATAAGTCTCCCCTAATTCATGTTTAGCTTATTCTATCAAACAGTCACTGTAAATAAACTAATCTATAACCACTATAAAAAAACATATTATCTATTTATTTAAATATTTTTCATGAGCCAACGGCGATACCGCTGCTCCTACCCCAGCACTTGCCCTTAATACTCCTGCTATTAAGATGACCCAAGCCATCGAAACACCTTGATTTAACAGTAAACCACCAAACCAAGATCCAACCGGAATGGAAGCATAAGAAACCATTCTAGTAACAGAAACAACTCGACCTAGTTGGTCACTCGGAACGGTACGTTGTCGCAGTGTGAAATAAGTGATAACGTTGATTGTGCCAAAGAAACTAACCAATCCTAAAATAACGCCAATATAAATGTAATTGGTATTGATCAACAATAAAAGTGTACTTAATCCCGCTAACACTGTGCTGATGGATAGTAGCACCCCAGATCGAAATCGCTCAACAATTAATGAACTGACTGGTCCAGCTATTAATGCGCCGACGCCACCTATAGATAAGGCAATTGTTGCATCTATCAGCGGGTATCCTAATGCCTTCGTCATATAAAAAATATAGTTGGCCTCAAACATATTAAGAGCAAAATTTGTCATAAAGAACATCAAAGATCCGCTAAAAATAACCTTTTGTTGAAAACTATATTTAACACCATCTAAAATGTCCTTTTTAATAGTGTTAAGCGTCATTTTTTTCGTGTGCCCTTTTTCAGTCTTTGGTAAAGCATATAAAATGCAAGCCGAAAGGATAAAAGAAAAAGTATCAAACCAAAGCGCATTGATACCCCCTATTAGCATGATAACACTGCCACCTGCTAATGGGCCTAAAATGGTTAATGTATTATCAATTGTTTGAATCAATGCATTCGCTTTTACATAATCGTCTCGTTTTATAATTTCTGGAATAATACTTTGAAAGCTTGGGTGAATTAACGGATCAACAGAAGCTAACAAAAATACAACTAGGTATAAAAAGGTAAAATTAATGTTCTTTATACTTAAAGTAAATAAAAGAAAGCAACTAAAAATTGATGCAAAGATATTACCAACAACTAATATTTTTTCTTTTAGAATAGCTATCTGCCAATACACCCCCTATCAATGAGAATAAAACCCAGGGTATAAATGATATGCCAAATGCAGTCGCCGCGTGGTAAGCCGAACCAGTTTTTGACAAAACAATGATTGGTAAGGCAAGGCGATACATCCAATCCCCTAAAGTAGAAACTAAGAAGCTCAACCACAACAGGTGAAAACTTTTTTTCTGAAAACTAAGCATTCATCAACCTCTTTCTAAAAGTATGCCCTAATGATAGAATACGCATATCAGAAAGAGACAAAATGTGCATATAGGTAAAATTATGGCTGAAATCGGTGAAGTTTTTAAGACATTTCGAAAAGGAAAAAATATCACTTTAAAAGAAGCAAGCAGTGGCATTGTTTCATATACTTTTTTGTCTAAATTTGAAAGAGGATTGACCGATATTTCCTTCATGCACTTACTAGAATTGTTGGATAGGATTAATGTTCAACTTTCAGAATTTGAATTCTCTTATCAAAAATCAAATAACTATCTAAATGATTTTCTACCCTCCCTACAAAAAGCCTACCAATCATCCGATATTGATTCCTTAAATGATCACCTACGACGATGGCAAAATAAGTCTGATAAATTCTCCAAGCTACAAGCAATCCAGATCAAAATGATGTTAACGACTCTTGGTAAAGCTACCATTACTGGAGATGAAATTAAT
Source organism: Fructobacillus tropaeoli (assembly GCF_001047135.2). GTDB lineage: Bacteria > Bacillota > Bacilli > Lactobacillales > Lactobacillaceae > Fructobacillus > Fructobacillus tropaeoli. The sequence continues at coordinate 318,290 of NZ_DF968078.1, forward strand.
ACTCTACAAAATTATTTTCAAAGTATCACCAACTGGACATTCTTTGAACTTTATCTTTTTGGGCATGCAATCCCTTTTCTCGAAGAAAGATTCATGTTAAATTTATTTTTAGAACTGCAAAAAAAGGCCATATTATATGACCTTTTCAGATATGACAGTTTCTCAATGCTCTTTTATATTTACAATAATATGATTTTACATATGCTTGAACAGAAAAATGCGGTTGTTGCCCAACAGCTCTTGGATAATCTAATTTCTTACTTTCAAAATCAGGAGAGAGACTATTACCATCGGGCACGGTTATTGAATTTAAAAGGACTGACTCTATACACTGGTGACAATAAAGAAAGCGGATTAATGCTTATTAAAAAGTCCAATGTCATTACTTTTTTAATACATGATGATGCTCAATTTGTGCTGAATGAAAAAAATTATTTATCGAAATTTTTAAGTAAAGATGAATTAGAGGATGTTTTCAAATTTAAAAATGTAGACTTAACTCATTTAAATAGTTTTGATTGAATTAACGTAGAAAAATTAGTTAGATAACTACTTTTGATAATTTGGACATAATAAAACTCCGAAATCTGTCTAAATTTCGAGGTTAATATCAATTCTGGAGACAATTTCTTACTTTTTTGAAATACTTTCTGTGAGCTAATTATTAAAAAAAACGAGAAGAGGTATAGAATTGTTTTCGTATTGGCTTCTGTAATTCCCTAGCCTTTTTTTGAATTGTATCAATTAGGTTTTCAATGGTGTTTTCTTCGTCGTATTGATGGACTTCTGATTTTTGAATAGTCAATATGACCAAGGTATTCTTCTTTGAAAGGTCAATAAAAACAATCTGATAATAGTCGTCTTGATTGATGACACCCCAAGAATAGTAGGAATTTTTTTTAATAAATAAAGTCGACGATAAAATAGAATTAGCGATTAATTTTTTATTTTGAGACAGCCATTCATCTACCTGAGTTTTAGTTGCTATGTCAATGATTTCATTTTCTGTCTTTGTTATCCGATCAATGCGGTGAAAAAAACGAAATATAAAGAAAAAGAAAGCATCTTCCATTAAAATCGCAATCAAAAGTAAATCTACAATCAAAAACAGGTTCGGATTGATAACATCATTTAATTGGAGAGAATTGACTAAATAAATCGAATGAATGAGCCAAATGCTCCCACAAATAAGAGGAATGTATAGTGCAAAACGCCATTTTTTACTATGACGTTGTTTTTTTTCGAAGATCTGATTTAATTGCTAAAAAGCTCTGCATTGCTTGTCTCCTTTATAGTCACCATTCTAATTGTTTATGATTATTGTTATTAGTTTTTGATGTAAAAAATGAACGATACATGCGAATAACTAAATAATGGTTTGTTATACTTTTTTGCTCTGATTTTAGCTTTTGTAATGGTTTTTTCTATTTTATCTTTTTCTGGGCATTGATTTAGTTGTTCTTTATCAATCTCGCAAACAATTAACTGATTATTCTTATAAAAGTCGATAAAGACCATATAGTATGTGGTTTTTAATTCAAGAACACCCCAAAAAAAGTAAGGTTTTTGTGAGGAAGGATAAAAAATGTGCTTCATTATGCGAAGTGCTTTATTTTTAGTCCAGTCATTGATTTGGCTAATCTTGTTAATTTCATTAATATCATGGAGATGAACTATGTTCCTCTGGAATGATAATTTAATGGTTTTTCGAATCCTAAAAATGTTCTTAGTTGAAAATATCAGCAGAATGTATAAAAAGCTAATTAAAACGAGATCCCTAAATATTTCAATGTTCATTTTATTCTGAATAACTAATGATAGATCCAAATATAGAAGTGGCATACACCAAATAATTGCAACCAGAGCAACTAATATTTGCCATTTTAAATTTTTCTTTGCTCTTATCTTGAGTATCTTATTAACTTCTATTAATTCATCCATGAGTAGTTATCCTTCTGTTAATTTTTTAGAGACTTGCCAAAGATCCAACTGAATAAGTAATAATGGCTGAAAAAGAGCGTTTAAAAAACTCGCCTGCAAAGGAGTCAAAGTAGACATAGAAAACTTATTCAGGATAGGAGTTAATGACATAACTGCAACGGAACTTAAATTAAGCCATATCTCATTATTAATAGTTGCTGTCTTGACCACCTTCTCATTTTATACCCCAATAATTTAACTTTTCAAAAGTATCCGAATATATCTATCTTACCAAAAAAGCATTTTTCAAGAAAAGATTATCTTTCATGAGCTAACGGTGAGATTCCAGCTCCCACCCTAACCCCGCTCTGAACATTCTTGCTATTAAAATTGCTCGAATATAAATATAAAAGAATATAATATATACTATGATAATATGATTCAAAATAATATAAGGAGTTCTATGCATGAAGGGACAAGATGTTATTCTAGGTTTGCTGATGAAAAAAAGCTTATCTGGATATGAAATTAGGGATTTTATTGAAAATAGATTAAGCCATTTTTTTGATAGCAGTTTTGGCATGATTTATCCAACATTGAAAAAACTCGAACAAAATAACTTAGTGACAAAGAAAACCATATTGCAAAATGACCGACCTAATAAAAATATTTTTTCAATCACACAAAAAGGAAAAGATAGCTTTTTAGCTTCTCTTCAAAATGAGCCTAAACCCGATCAACTAAAATCAGATTATTTAATTCACTTTTATTTTGGGGAATACCTTGATAAAGAAGCACTATATGTACTTACGCAAAAGCAAATTAAACAAGTGAAGGAAAAGCTGAGTTCGCTAAACTATAATCTAAAGCATTGGCAAGAAAGTGGTATGACTGAAGAACAAAAAATGACATACGACTACGGTATAAAGTTTTACACCGGTTCTTTAGAAATCCTAGAAAATGAGGCAGAAAAATTAGAAAAAAACTTGTCTTGATTTATACAAAAAACAAACAATACAGTGTCGGATTCCATTAAAGTAATGGAATCCGACTTTTTGTTATGAACTTGTAATTCATTTTAGACTAATGGCCACTTCCAATTTATATTAATAATGTTAATATAAACATTATTAATATAAATGGAGAAGTTACTATGTTTAAAAAATATTCCCTTTCACTAGTATTTATCCTAGGTATTTTTATTTGTATGTTAGATACCACAGTGATGAATGTTGCACTCCCTCAAATTAGTAAAACAATTCATACGGATTTAGACACTTTATCTTGGGCGCTAAATGCTTATACAATAATTTTTGCATCTTTCACAATTCCTTTAACGAGAGTTGCTGAGTTTTTTAATAAAAAATATTTTTTCTTTTTTGGAGCTTTATTATTTGGAATTGGATCGTTAGTTTCCGGGTTCTCGACAACTTTTGTGATTTTGTTATTTGGTAGAATCTTGCAAAGTTTTGGTGCCGCAATACTCTTCCCACTATCGATGTCCATGGGAATTGAATTAATACCTGGTAAAAATCGTACGAATGTTATCGCTATTTTAGGTGTGACACAAGGATTAGCATCCGCAATGGGTCCAACTTTTGGAGGCGTAATTACAGAATACTTGAATTGGCATTGGCTTTTTTTCATTAATGTTCCGTTGGCTTTGCTAATTATCTTGTTGGGCGCCCTCACTTTGAACGATGATGACATTATTCAAGAAGATCTACAAAGCATCGATTTTCTTGGTTCATTGTTAGGTATTATCATGTTGTCTTCTTTTACCTCAGTACTAATTGAAGGTAGAACTTGGGGGTGGTCATCAATCACGACACTTGCTGTTATCGGTTTATCAATCGTATCCTTCATCATTTTTATGATTACGGAATCTAAGTCGCGTAACCCAATTGTTCCATTATCGCTATTCAAAGACCGCAATTTTTCAGGAGCATCCTTAGTTATTATTTTAAGCAATCTATTTTTAGTTGCAGTAACGGTTCTTTTGCCCAATTATTTTGTTAATGTGGAAAATCTAAGCACATTAAATGCTTCGTACATGATTACCCCTATCACCTTCAGTATCTTTATTGCCTCCCCTTTTGCTGATTTCTTGTTAAAAAAGGTCGGTACAAGATGGTTAATTTTTAGTGGATTTATGTTTATGGCAATCGGTTATATTTTTTATGCCGACTTCAATGCTTTAAAGAGTGTTTTATTCTCTTGCATTAGTGGTGCCTTTGTAGGTATTGGCTATGGTCTAATTACTGGTCCAATAACTGTTATAGCCGCCTCTGACTTTAAGGGGGCACAATTAAGTAATGCACAAAGTGTAGTCAGTGTCTTACGACAAGTTGGAATTTCAATGTCAGTAGCTATTTTTGTCAGTGGACTTTATGTCAATTTATCATCAGCAGAAAAGAACACTATTAAATACTCCGATAATGCTATTCTAGCAATGAATTTACCAAGTAACATTACTCAGAAAATTCAAGAACAAACGACTCGATCAATTGCTTCTCAAAACCTAAATTCTAAAAGTACTCCTAATCTTCCTGCTAATAGTATGATTAGTACTCAAATAAGCGAAAACAAGAAAAAAATAGAAAAGTATGCGAAAAATGCATATACATTTGCCTTTAGCAACTTATATCAAAAAGCAGTTCCCTTCATCTTCTTAGGAACTACTACCATCCTTTTCTTTTCAAGAAGAAAAAAGTATTGAAATAACATTCAACAAAAAGCTTATGATAGGAGCTCCGCAATTTGGACAAAAAATTCGGGAGTTCTTATCGATTTTAATAGAAGATATAGACTCTATAAAGGTAAAATTGATAGATTATCAATAAACAGACTCTTAACTTGTTTTTTTGCATAAAGAGAAAATATTATGCTAGAAAGTAATTTTAACTAAAACGCTTTATTTTCATCAAACGAATCCATTCTCAAGTCTAAAAAATAAAATTTCGATAAAGACAAAACCGTCTCCAATTTCTGGAGACGGCTTTTTACTCTTATTGAAAGATTTTGTGAGCTAACTATTTAAAAAAACGGACAGATCCATATAGATGCTTAGATATTGGTCTTTCCATTCTCTTAGCCCTTTTTTGAACTGTATAAATTAACTTTTTAATGGTTTCTGCTTCGTCGTATTGATTTATTTCGGATTTTTGAATAGTCAAGATGACTAAGGTATTCTTTTTTGAAAAATCAATAAAAATAATCTGATAATAATCGTCTTGATTGATGACACCCCAAGGATAGTTCGGCCTTTTTTTAGGGGGGAATGGTGGCGATAAAATAAAATTAGCGATTAATTTTTTATTTCTAGAAAGCCACTCATCTACCAGTATGTTAGTTGTTATGTCTATGATTTCATTTTTTGTTTTTGTAATCCAATCAATGCGGTGGAAAAAACTAACTATAAAGAAATTTTGAACATCGAGCATTAAAATTAAAATCAAAAGTAAATCCACAGGAAAAGTCAAATTTTTATCAATAGTAGGCGACGCCTGGAGAGTTCTTACTAAATAAATGGCCCTAATAGTTAAATAAATAGAAGCAGCGTATAGTACGAAACGCCATTTTTTACTATTACGTTGTTTTTTTCGAAGATCAGATTTAATTGCTAAAAAGCTTTGCATTACCTGTTTCCTTCCTGGAGATGGTTTCTTATTTTTGTTGAGATATTTTCTGTGAGCTAATTGTTGAAAAAACGATCAGCTGCCATTAATTGCTTCGCTATTGGCATCTGCGTTATCTTAGCCCATTTTTTAATTTTGTAAATTAGCTTTTCAATGGTGTCTGCTTCATCGTATTGTTTAATTTCTAATTTTTGAACAGTCAATATGACTAAGGCATTCTTTTTGGAAAAATCAATAAAAATAATTTGATAATGATCGTCTTTGTTAATTACGCCCCAAGGATACTTAGTTATTTTTTTAGATACTAGAGTCACCAACAAACTAAAATTAATTAACTTTTTATTTTTAGAAAACCATTCATCCACTTGATTTTTAGTTGCCACTTCTATTATTTCATTTTCTTCTCTTATTATTCGATCAATACGATAAGCAAAAATAAAAACAGAGAGCACTACTAAAACATCTACAATCAAAACCTCACTAATACCAAGAATATCAACTAACTGAATACCCTTAGGTGAATAAAGAATAGGGATAAATGTACTATTCCAAAAAATCATAAATATATATAGTACGATACGCCATTTTTTACTCTTGCGTTGTTTTTTTTGAATATCCTTTTTTATCGCTAAAAAGCTTTGCACGACCTGTTTCCTTCCTGGAGACGGTTTTTATTTTTGTTGAGATATTTTCTGTGAGCTAATTATTTAAGCAAAGAAGTAGATGCATAGAATTGTTTCCGTACTGGTTGTTGTAACCTTTGAACCTTTTTTTGGATTGTATAAATTAAATTTTCAATGGTATTTGCTTCGTCATATTGAGTGATTTCTGATTTTTGAATAGTCAATATTAATAAGACGTTTTTCTTTGAAAAATTGATAAAAATAATATGATAGCAATCATCTTTATTGATGATACCCCAAGGATAGTAGGCCTTTCTTTTGGGAAATAGGATTGGCGATAAAATATAATTAGCGATTAATTTTTTATTTTGAGAAAACCATTCATCTACCTGGATTTTATTTGGTATGTCTATAATTTCATTTTCTTTTTTTATTATCTGATCAATGCGATGAAAAAAAAGAAACATAAAGAAAGCTAAAACATCTTCTACTAAAAGTACAGGGAAAATCCAGTTAATATTGATAATACCATATGAAGGAATGGACAAAATACTCAGAAAAAGAAGAGGAATGTATAGTGAAAAAAACCATTTTTTACTATTCCGTTGTTTTTTTTGAATATCAGATTTAACTTCTAAAAAGCTTTGCATTATCTATTTCCTTTATAATCGCCATTTGACTATTTATTTTCATTCGTATAATAACAATGACGCTGCTTTCATTGCGGCTAAGACTACAGCTACATTTTTATTAGTAGCGTCATCATTTTTTTCAATTCTTTATCGAAAATCCCGAAGGGATAACATTTCATAAAAGAGGAATTTTTTCTGATCGACGTCTATTGTAGCATAACCAGACTTAAGCTCCGTAAAGTTCACAGTAGTCGATTTCACAAAAAAAACACACCCCGTGTCTCTCAATCCATAGGTGTTTGCTTGGCATAATCGAACATTGTGTTAACTTGCTGTTTATCTCTTCTTGTGATAATTATTATCAAAAAAGGTAGTGAAAAGGTTGAAAGCTAACATAGTGCCTCCAGTAAATCTTATGATAGTAGCAGTATCATTATTATATTGCGTTAAAAGATAAAGTGCTAATAGCGTAAATAATAGACGTATTAAGATATCTATTATTAAAAACATAGTTTTCATTATTGGAACCCTACTTTCCTTTTTGCGAATATTGAATAACATACATAAATTCAACACTTCATAGCGTAACAAGCGAATATTGGCCTTTTGATTAATAGTTCCATATATTAGTTGTTTTTTAGTAGATAAATTCCTACTGGTAATATTGTAAAAATCGGATAAAAATCAAAAAAATTATATCTGTTACTAATTATATTATTACCTACAACTAGAACAACAATAATGAGTAGCAACGTGCCATATAAATGATTCATTTTGGCAGAAGGGTTTTCACTATTTTTATATAAAACTTTCTTACCAATTAGATTGATTACTAATGTCAGTAAAACAAAAATAATGAAACTGTATATAATCATGTCTCATCCTTTTCCATCTCAAATATTTATTTTAAACTCCTCCTACGGTAACAAACAAATATTGACTTTGTGAATAACAACGTAATAACAAAATATTAGTTTTCATTTGTCATTTAGTAACAAATATTCGATAATAAGATTTTTTATATTTTTTTCATTATTTTAAAAGGGCTATAATTCTCTAGGCATCACTACTATTATTTTTATAGCTTTTAAATAGTAAAATTAATTGAACTTATTTTTAACAAAAAAGCTTACGATTTTAGATTGTAAGCTTTTTCTGTTGCGTATTAATAATTCTCAGCTCCGTTTTTCACTTTACGTTACAAAAAATGGAGGATATCCCACTATCACCAGTTTTTATCGAAGTCTTACTTATTTATCATCACTATACAAACGGGGTATTCTTTTATTATTAAATAAAAGAAACATGTGAAACCAGGGATACATTTTTATACATGGAATACTAATTAACCAGAGTATAGTGTCCCGAAGGTTCCACACTGTAAGTATCTGCTGTCCCCGAACCTCCATCTGACCGATAAGATTTAACAATCGACTGTACAATAAAATTATTTGGGTGACTATTATCATTAAATACTTCAAATCCAAAAGTATTTAAATCTACTCCAGCAGACTTATAAGCATCTTTAATAACATCAATAGCTTCCTGTCCATTATGAACTGTGTGCCCCTGACCCTCTGTTGGTGTGGTTGGTTCATTGGAGGAATTGGATTTACTAATACTCGTTGTTTGTTCAAAAGCGTTTGAATTAACAGCAGAGGATGTTGAAGATTCACCACTATTGTGTCCCAGATTACTTGTGTTAGTAGTAGAGAATGTTGAATCTGAACTAACACTCATATGCCCAGTATTACTTGAATTAACAGCAGAAGAGACAACTGACTTCTGTTGAGACCCATGATAGTCTTGTGAAGAACTAGCTTTAAAAACTAGGAAGGTTCCTGAAACAAGAACCAAAAAAATGACAACAACTGTAATTAACTTTTTCATCAAATCTCCATCTATCTTAAAATGATACTTATTCTACAAAACATCAATGATAGTCTATCTGATTGAGAATAGATATGCAAAAAAATCAATATCATTGCCTTCCAATCCGAGGTAAAGTCGTCTATCTTTTTCGTAATCATCGCAAATGGGTAATGTTGACTTCTATATTGATCACCATAGTTGATGAAATACATTGAATTAGCATCATATGACTTAACATAAAAAAGCAGATTCCTTTTCGAGAAATTTGCTTTTTTATCTTTTCATAAAGCATGTTATATCAACTAGCTATATTGATTAGATAACGTTCTTTTACTTTATCTTCACCGGTGTATCTAGCATCTAAAATACCATTGTTTTTTAAATTGAATTAGCATTAGCATATTAACTAATCAACCTATTAAAATACGATAAAATTTTTTTATTGTATAGTCTCTACTTATCAGTATGCTAATTCTTTCATGCTGTTTCAGAATAACTTAAAAACTGCTATATCGTAATTTATATCATTTTTTCTATATATCACCGAATGTACTAATAGTTCATTAGCCTTTTTTCTACAAGTGATATAATAGAGGCATAAGAAAAGCGGTGCTGTTTGAGCAACACCGCTTTACTAGCAAACCCGTTAAACGGTGGCTAGCCTTTATGATCATTAAATAACCGTCGGCTCGCGAAAGATTAGATGGTTATTTTTTTGACCTAATTTAATGAGATCAATATTTTTTCTAATTATTCAAACTGCGTTAGTAATTCATTAGTGTTTTTTTATATAAGTGATATAATAAAGACATAAGAAAGGCGGTGTTGTTCGAGCAACACCGCTTCACTAGCAAACCCGTTAAACGGTGGCTAGCCTTTATGATTATTAAATAACCATCAGCCGGTCAAAGCTTAAGATGGTTATTTTTTTTGACCTAATTTAACGAGATCAATAACAATGCCGATGAGCGTTAGAACAAACATTCCAAACGCCCACAACAATGTTAAGACATCCACTACGGACATCAGGCTTCTCCTTTCCTAGGATGCTGGGGGTTATGATTTTAAAACCATAGGCACCACCACCTTTCCAGGATAGCCACCATCTTCACTTGTTTGCATACCGATATTATAGCATAAACACCTCAACCATGCGGTTTACAGCAGTACCGACTAGTTAAACGATTCATTGAAAAATGTATTTAAAGAACAATATTGCGCCGTTAATAATCCCTTAAAAAGCACAATCAACACACTTTATTTATTACGAACATACTCTTTTAAGACCTGATTTCCAAAAAGTTCACTTTGATAAATCAGAATCTCCGCACAGGCCAAAGAATCCTCCAGCGCATTATGGTGGTGATCCAAACGAATGTTCAAAGCGGCAGAAACCGTGTTGAGCTTATGGTTTTGCAAATCAGGCAAGAGCCGGCGCGAGGTTTGCACAGTATCCAACAGTTGGTAATGAGCTTCCGGCAGACCATAATAGTCTAAGCAAGCCCGTAAAACTGAAGCATCAAAATTAGCGTTATGCGCCACCACGAGTTTTTCCTCGGTAAATAATGGCGCAATCGTTGGCCAAATTTCTGCAAATGTGGGCGCATTGACAACGTCCTTTGGATAAATGCCATGAATTTGCGAATTCCGCGCTGAAAACGGTGTTGGTGGCTTAATCAAGGAATAAAATTGATCCACCACCTGGCTGGCACGCACGACAACCAAGGCAAGTGAAACAGCCGAATGACGCTGGTTATTGGCTGTTTCAAAATCAAAAGCGACAAAATTCATTAGAACAGTAACTCCATTTTTACGAGGTTTGCTTGGCGGCCGGACCGTAGTTCAATTGGCTCCGGTTCTTCACCGACTTCCGTGAAACCAAGCTTTTTGTATAGATGACGAGCAACCTGATTTTCCAGGTCAACATCGAGCCAAAGACGATCATAACCGGCTTCTTCGGCCCAAACAACCATTGCTGCCAGCGTTGATTGACCCAGTCCATGGCCCTGAAAGGCGGCCAAAATCGCCAAGCCGACTTCGCCATCGGCAATCGAGGCAATGCCAACAGCAACCGCGTCACTGTCTTCTTCATGCCCCAATGGCTTGGCCCAAATCAACCAAGTCTTGTTGGGCAGGTCATCGTTTTTCAAATCAGCTTCTACAACTGACGATTGGTTAGACGCTGCCAGTGAATCACGGACTTCCGCTAATTCAAAAGTATCCGATTCCTGTTTAAGCTGCGTCAGCAAATCTTGGGCAGCCTGAGCCTGCTGGAGGTCCAAGCCAAGCATTGAGTACTCATAGTGGTCAAATTGTGCTGCAATCATCCGTGTAAGTCCTCCTCAATTTGAGCGGCTTGGCCCAACCCCCGAACCACAATTTCACGGTCAGAGTCTGCGCCCGCCATGCGGGTAAAGGTCATTTCTAAGCGATCATTTGGCAAAAGATCCGCCATGTACTGAGGCCACTCAATCAAAGTGACGCCATCAGTGCCCAGATAGTCTTCGAACCCTTGGTCGGCTGCACCCATATTTTCAAGACGATAAGCGTCGAAATGGTAAAGTGGAATTCGCCCTTCCTCATAAGTGTTCAGGATATTAAAAGTCGGGCTTTTAACCCGACTCGTAATTCCCAAGGCTTTCGCCAATCCCTGAGTAAAGGTCGTCTTACCGGCGCCCAAGTCTCCTTGGAGGGTCACCACCAGGCCGGGGTAAACGAGCTTGGCTAATTGCTCAGCCAACGCCTGGGTTTCTTTTGGATTGTTCGTCTGATAGCTTTTCATATTCCATATTATAACACTGTCATTTGACTGAGCACTGGGCACTTTGGTGGTTTTTTTGTCCTGATTTTAAAAATTTCTTGTCAGTCCCCCAGTCGATAGGAGTACAATAAAAATAATCAAAAGAATTGAGAGGATTTTTACGAATGTCAAAAACAACTTTATTCCAAGTTGGCACGATGCAGCTACTCGCTAACAGCCTCTTAGACGGGACAATGTCCATCCACGACCTCCTGCAACACGGCGATTTTGGAATCGGCACAGGCCAAGGTCTAGATGGCGAACTGATTATCTTAGATGGTAAAGCCTACCATACCTTGGTTTCTGGCGAATCTGAAGTACCGGACGAAAACTTCAGTTCCCCATTTGCCGCTGCTCACCATGGTGATTTTAAAGATTTTGGAACAGCGGAAAATGCTGATTTGGAAGTCGTTTTACAAGACACCATCGACAAGTTACAGGCGCAAAATCAGTTTGCAGCTTTCTTGGTTGAAGGCGAATTCGAAACCATGACTACTCGCTCAGCTGCTGGTAGCCAAAAACCTTATCCTTCCTTAACCGAAGCCGCCGAAAAGCAACAGGTCTTTCACGGTTCAAAAGTTAAGGGCCGTCTCCTTTCCTATTACGCACCAGCTATTTACCAGGGCGTCACCGTAGCCGGCTTCCATTCTCACTTCCTTTCCGATGATCATGACCTTTCTGGTCACGTTTTGACCGGAAAAGTTTTGTCAGCTACTGTTAAGGTGCAAAAGTTCGATACCATCGAACAGGTCTTGCCAACCGAAAACCCTGATTTTAAGGCTGCTGATTTAACTGACTTATCGATGGTCCACAAAGCCATTGAAGCGGCTGAATAAACCTCTCAAAGCAATTAAATCAACAAGAAAAGCAGTTGCCGTGGCAACTGCTTTTTTGTTTTACTTATGAATAAACATTGCATCCCCAAAGGAGAAGAACCGGTACTTGGCTTCAACCGCATGGTGATAAGCATTCAAAATGTTTTCGCGACCGGTAAAGGCTGCGACTAACATGACCAAAGTTGACTTTGGTAAATGGAAGTTAGTGATAAAGGCATCAACAACCTGCCACTTGTAACCGGGCTTAATAAAGATATCCGTCCAACCAGAATCGGCCTGAAGTTGACCATCAAATTTCGAACCAATTGTCTCCAACGTTCGAATGGACGTCGTTCCGGTAGCAACGATTCGACCACCCTGCTCACGGACCTTATTCAATGTGTCCGCTGCTTCTGCACTCAATTGATAAAACTCAGAATGCATCTGGTGGTCTTCAATATTTTCCTCTTCCACTGGTCGGAAAGTTCCCAAGCCAACATGCAAAGTTAATTCCACCAGTTCAACACCCTTATCGGCAACTTTTTGCAGCAATTCTGGTGTCCAATGCAGTCCGGCAGTTGGTGCAGCAGCTGAACCATCCACCTTAGAGTAAACCGTTTGGTACCGCTCTTGGTCCGCCAACTTTTCCTTAATGTATGGTGGCAAAGGCATTTCACCCAACTCGTTCAAGCGTTCCATAAAGATGCCGTCATAAGAAAATTCAACGTAACGACCACCGTGTTCCAATTCACCAACAATCGTCGCCGTCATCACGGGGTTTTCTGGATCATCACCAAAAAGAATCGTTGAACCAATTGGTGACTTCTTAGCTGGCTTCACCAAAGTTTCCCAAACATCCCCGTGGTCTTGGCGCAATAGTAGAACTTCGGCATGGCCGCCAGTCTCTGGACGAATTCCGTGTAACCGGGCTGGCAATACTCGCGAATTATTCATTACCAAGGCATCGCCTGGGTTCAAATAGTCCAAAATGTCATAAAAATGCCGGTCCTCATAGGCCCCAGTTTCGGCATTCAGCACTAAGAGACGAGAAGTATCGCGTTCCTTTAATGGCGTTTGCGCAATTAATTCTTGGGGCAAGTCATAGTCAAAATCTGATAATTGGTAGTGTTTTTCTTCTGTCATAAATCTCTTTTAAATTCTTCTATTCAACAACCAACAGGCTGTTAGTGTTTATGCTTTCGAGCAAATATACTCTAGTCCGGATACTTAGTCCATCAAAGATGAGCAAATACACTCTAGTCCGGACCTTAATTCATCAAAAACGAGCAAATCAGTCCTTTGGTTCAGGCACCGGCCGGCCCAAATGTTGGTAGGCCGCTTCCGTCACCACCCGACCTCTTGGGGTCCGGCGAATAAAGCCTAATTGCAACAGGTAAGGCTCCACCATCGACTCCAACGTATCGGCTTCTTCCCCGATATTAGCAGCAATGGTCGCAAGACCAACCGGTCCACCATGATAAAAATCAATCATAGCGTTTAGCAGCTTATGATCGGTATCATCCAGGCCCTTTTGATCAACGCGCAACTTATCTAAGGCCGTTTCCACCAAGTCGGTATCAATCGCTTCTTTTCCAGCAACTTGGGCAAAGTCGCGCACCCGCTTCAACAGCCGGTTGGCAATTCGCGGTGTTCCTCGTGACCGGGAGGCCACGGCATAGGCGCCGTCCTTTGTGATGGGGGCTTCAAAAATATCGGCAGTCCGGACCACAATCTGCTGTAAGTCTTCCGGCTGATAGTATTCAAGGGAATTAATAATCCCAAAACGGTCACGCAATGGCTTGGACAGCATGCCCGGCCGAGTCGTTGCACCCACTAGGGTAAAGGGTGGCAAAGGAAAATGAACGGCTCTGGCAGTCGGTCCCTGCCCGACCATGATATCGATAAAATAATCTTCCATGGCGGAATACAACATTTCCTCAATCGCCGTTGGCAGGCGGTGAATTTCATCAATAAAAAGTACATCCCCTGGCTCCAGATCATTGAGTAAGGCGACCAAATCGCCACCTTTTTCAATTGCCGGACCAGAGGCTGTCTTCAAATGCACGCCTAGTTCATTAGCAATAATCATCGCTAACGTCGTCTTTCCTAACCCCGGCGGTCCGAAAAGCAAAACGTGGTCAAGGGCTTCTTCACGCATTTTGGCGGCTTGGAGATAAACCGCCAGCTCCTCTTTTAATGGCTGTTGACCAATATATTCGCGCAAGTACTTAGGTCGCAAGGAAAGCTCATCTTGCTGGTCTCTAGCATTTTCAGCTGCATCACGCAGCAATTCATCCGTTTCATTTTGGCCTTCAAACCAAGTATTAAATTGTGGGTTTTCATCAGTCATATCATTACTATTATAGCGCATTTGTCCGCCTCCTTTCCTGCTTGCTTGGCAAAATAAAAGACGACCAATTCCGGTCGTCTTGTGTAGCCAAAATCCTTACTGATTTAACCACGCTGGGAGTGCATCGACTAGCTTTTCTAGAGCCCGTCCCCGGTGTGAAATCAGGTTCTTCTCAGCCACCGTTAATTGGGCAAATGTCTTTTGCAGTGGTTCGTAATAAAAGATTGGGTCGTAGCCAAACTTGTTGTCGCCAATCTCTGTCTCGGTAATTTGCCCGTCGACATGCCCGCTAACAACTAAAGGTTCTTTACCAGGGCCAACTAGTTCAAGTACGGTTGTGAATTGCGCCTGCCGGTCCTGTCCTGATTTTCCAGCTAACTTAGCCAAAACTTTGGCATTATTGGCATCATCATCGTGGTCGCCTGCATAGCGAGCCGAATAAACTCCAGGCTCGCCGTTTAAAGCCGCAATCGTTAGCCCAGAGTCATCAGCCATGATTAAGTCTTCTGAATAAACAGCCGCCAAAGCAGTCGTCTTTTTATGAACATTTTCTGCAAAGGTTGTGCCATCTTCAATAATTTCAGGAACTTCATCCAAGTCTTTTAAAGACAAAATATCCCAGCCCAAATCGAGCTTGGCCAATGCCTCCTTTATTTCTTGAACTTTATGGGCGTTACCAGTTGCGATAATTAAGCGCGTCATCGTTGCTCCTTCTTTTACAAAATCTGAGTTACTTTCTTTAACAGGTGGGGCCACCTGACTGCTGGTCACTAATCCACCGCAATCAATCTGTTGCCGGTAAATTTAGGTGAGTAAAATGCCAATCGTGTTCTATTCCCAGCCATTGCTTTGCAATGGTTGAAAAAGTTGAGACCGGCCCAGTTGTATACAGTTGGTACTGCTTGTTTTCTGGATAAACAGCTCCGTCATCCTCAGCCAACAAGTCCTGTTCCTTCAGGATAGTCGCTAATTTTTGCGCCGTGGCAACTCCCGGATCAACTAGGGTTACCTCTGGCAAGGCCTGTTGAATGACGTCCGCCAACAGCGGAAAGTGCGTGCAACCAAGCACCAACGTATCGATACCTGCCTCTTTAAGGGGCTGCAAATGGTCTTTAACAATTTCAGCCACCTCAGCGTCCTGATAGCGGTTTTGCTCAACGAATTGGACAAAATCAGGCTCTGCTTGTGCAAAAACCTGACTACCCGGCGCCGCCGCCTGAATCTCAGCCTGGTACTGACCTGAATCCACGGTTCCCTCAGTTGCTATGACACCAATTTTCTTCGTCTTACTTGCCAAAACGGCCGATTGGACACCGGAATCAATCACACCGATAACCGGAATGGCCAAGTCTTCTTGTAAGCCAGGTAAGGCGCAGGCAGTTGCCGTATTGCAGGCAATCACCAGCGCCTTAATGTCATGGTTTTCAATTAAATAGTCGGCAATTTGTCTGGTAAAATCAGCGACTTCCTCTGGCTCGCGAGGGCCATAAGGCATTCGTGCTGTATCGCCAACATAAACGATGGCTTCTGCCGGCAATGATTGAACGGCGGCTTTTAAGACGGTCAAACCGCCAATGCCAGAGTCCATCATGCCAATTGTTTTTGTATTTTTCTTCATAATAGTCTTATTATCTTCCCTTCAAAACAAATTGCAAGCCTTTGCCCCCGTTTAATCTCTCTTTTGCTATAATAACGGAAGAAAGGAATCTTTACTTATGTCAAATGCTCATTCTCAATCAAATAACGGTACCAATCAGACCGTTAGTGCCTTTGCACCACTACTCTTACGTGATGCTCTTTTGGCCAATATCTTAACGGATGATTATGCCAACATTACCTACTGGGCCGGAAAAGAGTTGGCTCGCCAGTTCCCTGTGGAAACGAGTGCTGATTTGCCTGCCTTCTTTGAAAAGGCTGCTTTTGGTGATTTAACAATCAAATACCAAAGCGGTGATCAGCAGCAATGGCTTCTTTCTGGTGCCATGGTAGAAGACCGGTTAGCAACAAACCACCAAGCTGATTTTTCATTAGAAACTGGCTTCTTAGCGCAACAGCTGGAATTGCAAGAAGAAGTTGTGGCGGAAGGAACCTTCCAAGTTTCTGCTCGACAACAGACAGTAACGGTAACGATTTTGACTGATATGTCTCATAAGATAAGCTCTTTAACCTCTTCTGAACAGGTTGCGCTTCGTGATCGCTTCTTAGACCAGGGCGAAGAAATCGCCACTGAAGACATTGATAACCCTGAAGCACTCATCGTTAATCGCCAAAGCGTACCGGTTGATGAACCAGCAATCCAAATTAGTGAAGTCGACCAGGCCACATCAGAAGCGCCCGTAGAAGTTGAGCCAGCAGAATCTGCGGCGCCAATTGAGGCGGAACCAACAACATCCGCGGCTTCAGTAGAAACTAACTCAGCAGTATCCACAGCCCCAATTGAGGCGGAACCAACAACATCGGCGGCTTCCTCAAACACCGAACCAACATCTTCCACAGCTTCAACGGAAGCTGAACCAGCAGCATCTACCAGCACGACTGACTCTGAACCGGTCATTAACCAAAGTCAGAGCAAAAAAAGCGCCTTTTCCTTCTTCCGACCAAAGAAGAACCAAGCAGAATCAACTGCCCCTGTTTCAACAGACCAAGAACAGCAAGAAGCAATCGTTCCTGCACCTGAAAGCGAAAGCGCGACAGTGGTCGCAGAACCAACTAGCGAACTAACAGACAGCCAGGTAGCCGATACTCTTTCAATCGAGCAATCGATTACAAATTCGTTGTTAGCCTTTGGCCAAGAGCGACGCCAAAAGTTTAGTCAAAAAGACGATTCAAGCTTGAACGAATAAAGCACTAATCGAGACAAAGAAAAGAACAGCAGCCCCACAATTTTGCGGGTTGCTGTTCTTTTTTAGTAATCAAAAGTCGGTCAGCCTTAGCCTTCCTTATTTTGACGACGCGTGTTACGACGATCCTGACGAAGTTCAATTCGACGATCCATTTGACGCTTACGCTTAATCTTATTCTTAATTTGACGCTTATAGCCAGGCTTGATGTTCTTCTTCTTTTTTTTGACCATCCCAACCATTTCAGGATCCAACTTATTAGTTGTTGCGTGGCGCTGTGTCCGGGCCTTACGATCCTTGACCGCCACGATTTCATCCCCACGAATCTGCTTATGAGCAAATTCGATACCGATTTTTTCCAGTTCAGCAATCCGGTCTTCTTCATCAGGTCCGTAAAGAGTTACGGCCGTTCCAGCCATGCCATTCCGTCCCGTTCGACCAACACGGTGAACGAAAAACTCCAATTCGTCTGGCACACCATCGTTAATGACGTGCGAAACCCCTTCGATATCGATACCACGAGCAGCTAAATCAGTAGCAACTACATATTGGTAATCGAGGTGCAAGACACCCTTCATTGTTCGACGACGTTCACGTGGCGGAATGTCGCCATGAATTTCAGCAACCTTGAGGCCTTGACCACGTAAATGCGCAGCCAATTCCTTAGCTCGTTCCTTGGTATTGGCAAAAATCAGCGCTAAATAAGGATTGAAAATCGTCAACAACTTATCGATGACCTCTTCCTTATCCTTGGACTTCGTTGGTACCAACCAGTTATCAATCGTATCGGCAATCGTCGCTTCCGTTGGAATCGTTTGGAAATCAGGATTGTCCAAATACTTCTTTAAGAACGGCTTCAACTTTTCCGGCATCGTTGCTGAAAAGACCAACGTTTGCAGGTCCTTTGGCATCGCACCAGCCAAGAAATCAACTTCGTTCAAGAAGCCCATGTCAAGCGTCATATCTGCTTCATCGACAACCAAAGTCCGCACTTGGTTAACCACCAAGGCACCACTTTGAACCAAGTCCTTTAATCGTCCTGGCGTTCCAACAACGATTTGTGCTTGGTGCTTCTCTAACTGACGAATCTGGCGGGCCTTATCAGTTCCACCGACATATTCGGCAATCGAAACCTTCACCAATTCCATCTTTTCCGCAAATTCGCGGGCAGCCTTAGCAATCTGAGCAGCCAATTCCCGTGATGGTGTTGTAATCACCACCTGGGTTTGGTTCAATTCTGGTTGCAAAGCGTTAAAAATTGGTACCAAGAAAGTGTGCGTCTTTCCAGACCCTGTCTGTGACTGACCGACAACATCCCCACCACGCAAGATTGTTGGAATCAAGCGCGCCTGGATGGGCGTTGGCTGGTCAAAACCAATCGCCTTTAAAGCTGAAAGTACTTCCGGCTTTAAATTGTATTCACCAAATTGTTGGTTTGTGTTTTTCATGTAAAATCCTTTAAATTTAATCGGCTTGGTTTGCCTTTAAAGCGCTATCCACCCGGTCAATCACCTTTTGGATATCCGCTTCGTTATAAGCCCAGGCACCTGAAGCCAGTGGGTGCCCCCCACCATCAAAGTCTTGGGCAATGGTATTGATGACGACCGACCGTGACCGCAAGCGGACCCGATAATCGCCATTTTCTTGTTCTTCAAAGATTGCCCAGGCCTTGACCTTGTCAATCCGTGATGGAATCGAAACCACAAAAGAAGTGCCCGCATTGCCGAGATCAAAGCTGTCAATCACATCCCGCTTTAAAATCACATAGCCAAAGCCAGATGGCAACAGGTTAATATGTTGCATCACGTAACCTGAGAATTTAACCGCATTTTCCGACAAAGTCGTCATCGCATTATAAATCTTTTGGTAGTCAAAGCCATAAGTAATCAACTCACCGGATACATCAAAAGTTTCTTTATCCAATGAATACATAAAGCGACCGGTATCACCGATGATTCCAATATAAAGGTACCGTGCGGCCTTTTCCGTCATCTTCAAGCCCTTGTCGGCCAAGGCTTGATAGAACTGATAAATCAGAACGGAAGTGGCTGAGGCTTCATCCTCCACCCACTGCCAATCACCGTAAGGTTCCACGTTGGGATGGTGGTCAATTTTGACGATTTCCAAGCCATTCCGCCAGCGTTGGTCATCAATGCGGGGGTCATTGGCTGTATCGCAAACAATGACCAGGGCCTTCTTATAGGCCGAATCAGGAATCTCATCAGCCAAAGTTTGGCCATCCCCAATCCAAGCTAAACCGGGAATTTCCTTCCCAACGGCATAAATCTTCTTTTCAGGAAAAGATGCCTGCAAAATCGCTTGCAATCCCAATTGTGATCCGTAAGCATCCGGATCAGGTCGTTGGTGACGGTGAATAATAATGGTATCGTAACGTTTAATCTGTTCTAAAATATCTTCGTGAATTTTGGCCATATGCGCCCTTTCAACTCTTATTACTATTCTTTATTATACCGTAAATTCGAAATTCGTTGTCAGGGCATTTCGAATCAGTTTAGCTCGCTGATTTGACCAATCAATCATAATCAAAGAGCGATAACGCTTGAAAGGCTTGTGGACTGACATTGGAAAAGGTTAGCCCCAGCAGGCGAATGGCGAAGTCATCTGGATACAGGTCATCAAAGATTGATTGCGCCTTTCTCGCCAAAAAATCAGGGTCAAGCTGAAACGGGTTTGCCTGTGTAATCGACCTGGTCAGCGTATTAAAGTCATCATCACGGACCTTAATATTGAGTGTCCGTCCCACTAGGTGCTTAGTCTCCATATTCGTCACGACCTTTGTCGCCAAATCCTTGAAAGTCGCCAAGACAGCCGACCGGTCGTGGAGGGGAAATTCAAAAGTCCCCTCTTTTCCAACCGACTGCCGAATGCGATGATCTTTCACCTGGCCAAAGTGCGTTGCCCGCGCTTGCCAATAAAGTTGGTCCCCGAAGGAGCCAAAGTGGACCCGCAGTTCGTCTTGGCTCAAAGCCCGTAAATCCGCACCTGTTTTAATCCCTAATTTTTCAAACTTTTCCTGTGATTTCTTACCAACACCACGAAAGTCCTTAATGGGCAATGCCGCCACGAAATCCAGCGCCACGTCGGCACCAATGACCGTTACTCCGTTTGGTTTGTGGTGTTCGGACCCAAGCTTCGCTAACACCTTATTATAGGAAACCCCCACCGAACAAGTTAGTTTCGTTTCCTGCCAGATTCTATGCCGTAACTCGGCTGCCAGCGTTGCCCCCGCCATTGGGCTTTGACTAACGTCTAAGTAAGCCTCATCAAGAGCAACCGGCTCAACCTTATCGGTGAATTCGGCAAAGACTTCATGAATCTGGGCTGACACTGATCGGTATTTATCAAAATCAGGAGCGACAAAAACAGCATTCGGGCAAAGCCTTTTCGCTTCACTTGACCCCATGGCCGAATGAACGCCGGCCTTTCTGGCAATGTAGTTGGCAGTTGCCACGACCCCATGACCATGGTGTAAATCAGGATCACGACCAATGATTAGAGGTACCTTCTTTAAGGCAGGGTTATCGCGCATTTCGACTTGAGCATAAAAAGCATCCAAATCGACGTGCAAAATTTTTCGGTCATCAACCGCTTGCAAAAATTCAGCCATGCCAGGCACCCCCTTCTTTTCAAAACTGATTTTTTTAAAAAGAAAAAGCCTCCACTATGTGGAAGCTTTTTGCCGTAATCACTTGACGTCGAGACGACGTTCCTTGATACGAGCGGCCTTTCCTTGCAATGCACGCAAGTAGTACAACTTTGCGCGACGCACGCGGCCCAAACGAGTTACTTCAATCTTGTCAACCCGTGGTGAGTGCAATGGGAACGTACGTTCCACACCAACACCAGAAGAAATCTTACGAACAGTATAAGTTGCCTGGATACCAGCACCCTTACGCTTAATAACAACTCCTTCAAAGAGCTGAACACGTTCGCGAGTTCCTTCGACAATTCGTGCGTGGACACGAACTGAATCACCAGCGCGGAATTCAGGAATATCTGTCCGCAATTGGGTTGAAGTCAACTTTTCTAAAATGTTATTTTGACGCATAGTCATTCTCCTAATCGCTAATCTTACACTCGTCCTTAGACTAACGCACAGCGGATTACCGTTAATTACGGCTTATAGCCAAAGATTAGTATAACAAAAAAGGAGGGATCCTGTAAAGGGTAATCCGAAAAATTGCCCTAACAGGATTCCTCCATGGCTTAGCCAACCTGATTTAGTCCGATAATCTATAGAAGATAACTTTATCTTTGTTTACCAGCTAAAAATCTCCATTAAAATTAAGCCTTAATCTTTTCTTCCATTACAGCTTCAAAGCTTTGCAACTTTGCATCCGCTTCAGCCTGTGAATCGGCAACAACGCCAATATAAAGCTTCAACTTTGGTTCCGTACCAGATGGACGGAGCGCAATCCATGAACCATCAGCTAACCAGTACTTCAACACATTAGCCTTTGGCTGTGGCAACTTCTTCTCTGCTCCAGCTCGATCAATTTGCGTCTGACTCGCAAAGTCTTGGGTTGCCAGAACTAATTGATCACCAACCATTTCCAACTTTTGGTTGCGGAACTTAGTCATCAAAGCAGCCATTTCTTCATGACCATTGACACCAGGGAAATCAAAGGCAACGGTCTTTTCCTCAAAGTAACCGTGTTGCTCGTACAGTTCCTTCAAACCATCAGCAAAGCTCTGGCCCTTTTCCTTGTAGTAGGCAGCCATTTCGGCAAACAAAACCAAAGCCTGGATAGCGTCCTTATCATGAGCAAATGGCTTTACTAAGTAACCAAATGATTCTTCAAAGCCGAAGAGGTACGTATAATCCTTCTTCTCTTCAAAGCGGTCAATCATGGCCGCAATATACTTAAATCCAGTCAACACGTCTAAGGTAGCAACGCCATAGCTCTTAGCAATCTCGCTAGCAAAGCGCGATGAAACAATCGACGTTACAATGGCACCATTTTCAGGCAATGTCTGATTTTTCTTCTTAGCGGCCAACAAGTAATTGACCATCAAACCGGCGATTTGGTTACCGGATAAGACTTGGTATGAGCCATCGGCCAAACGCACAGCAGCACCCATCCGGTCGGCATCAGGGTCCGTTGCCACGACCAAATCAGCTTCTTCCTTCTTGGCGTATTCAATGGCCAATGACAAAGCGGCTGGATCTTCCGGGTTGGGCTTTTTCACTGTTGGAAAGTCCCCATCGAGTTCCGCCTGTTCCTTCACGATTGTGTAGTTAGTAAAGCCTGCTTGTTGCAACGCTTTTTCACCAATATACTGACCAGTTCCATGCAAAGGAGTGTAGACAAACTTCAAGTCTGCCCCTTCTTTTTGAATCAAATCCTGGTCAACAGAAATTGTTTTAACCTCTGCCAAATAAGCATTATCCAAGTCATCATCGACTACTTGAACGTTAGCTTCTGTTTCGTCTTGTGCAATAGCAAACTCATTTTCCACCGCTGCCATTCCATCGATAACGGCCTGAACGGCTTCAGGAACCATCTGTCCACCATCAGCACCATAAACCTTATAGCCGTTATCCTGCTTAGGATTGTGTGAGGCCGTAATCATAATTCCAGCAAAGGCCTTTAAATGGCGGACTGAAAATGATAGTTCAGGTGTTGGGCGTAATGATGAGAAGCGGTAAACCTTAATCCCGTGTGCTGATAGCACGCGACTAGCCACCTGAGCAAATTCTTTTGAGTGGTGACGAGAGTCAAAGGCGATGACTACTCCCGCTTTTTTAGCAGCATCCCCACTTTGATCAATGTAAGCAGCCAATGCTTCTGTTACTAAGGCCACCATCACGACATTAATGCGGTTAGTTCCAACACCCATTTGGCCACGCATACCAGCGGTTCCAAATGGTAAGTTTTGATAGAAAGTATCTTCTTGTTCAGCTGGACTCAATTGCTTTAATTCAGCTGCTAAATCAGCAGGTAAGTCTGCCTGTTGCCAACGGGCTAAGGTATCTTGATAAGTCATTTTCTTAAAATTCCTCTTCCTTTTCTCGACTAGGTTTTGTAATTAAGCTAATAATAATTTGCCGAAACTTAGGCGACCGAATCACTGCCAGTACAAACACGACAGCAATCACGATCACAGTAATCGTCACTTCTCTTGGCAACTGTAAGTGGCCAAAATAATAACCAATTGTCACCATGGTTATTGCCCAGAGGCAAGACGCCAAAACAGACATCCGGAAGTAAGTCGCAAACCGTAACTTCAAACGGTGAGCAGATAGCGGAACGATTGTCCTGACAAAGGGAACAAAGCGGCCCAAAATAATAAAAAGCAACCAACGCTTCGGATTTAAATTAGCCGAAATCTTTTCGGCAAAATCACCGTTCACGTGGCGGGCAACCCAGGGGATTTTATCAATTTGCTTAATCACCCAAGCACCAAACCAATAATTAATTGAATCACCCATCATGGAGGCAACCGCAAAGATCACCACCAACAAGGCAAATTCAACCAACGAGTGATGACGACCCGCAAAACCCGCAGCCGTCATGACTAAAGCATCAGCCGGAATAAACCCTGTAACAATTCCCCCTGTTTCAATCAAAATCAAAAAAAACAGAATTGACAATTCAATTACGGAAAAATTGGCATTCGCAGAACTAATATGCGTCAACCAATCCGACACAGCAGCAAAAGCTAGAACCATACAGTCAGGGTACTCCTTTAGGAAAAAAGTCTGTCTGAGCATCGCTACTAGTTAACGCTTTGGGGACATGAATCTGCCCTGCCAGCTAGCAAGATACTCATGAGTCAGCAAATAATAATCAGTAGAAGTTAATCCTGATATTATCTCGATAAAATTAAGGCTAGATAAAAAACAGCCTATGTCTATCATACGCTATTTCCCCTGCTAAGTCTGCTTTCAAAGCGTAAAAATGCTAGGAATATCAAGGTAAAAGCAGGCTGATTTTTTAAACGTTCATTCGCTCAATCGCCTACTTTTTCTATCATACACAACTTTTTTAACAAATCTTATGCCAAATCAGCATAAAAATTTTTATCAAGATGTACTACAATGGTGGCGGGAAGTGGCAGAATGCAAAACCAGGCGGCCGACTGGGAGACGTTTTCTTTGCTCACTTCTTATAGTAATTAATTGTCTTTGAAAGGTACTGTTATCAATGTTTTGAAAAAGTTTTCTTTTTCACTTGACAAAAGTTTGTGCAAATATTATTATGTATGTGTAAGTTGTTACAAGGAATTATTCATTGGAGGATAACAGAACATGGAAGCCCTAGTATTAACTGGATTAAAGAAGCTTGAAAAGCAAGACATCGAAAAGCCAACATTGAAGCCTGACGAAGTTTTGATTCACACAGCCTTTGCTGGTGTTTGTGGAACTGACCACGCATTGTATGCTGGTGAACCAGGATCAGCTGATGCTGTCCCACCAATCGTTTTGGGACACGAAAACTCAGGTGTTGTTAAGGAAATCGGTTCAGCCGTTACCAACGTTAAAGTTGGCGACCGTGTTTCAGTAGACCCTAACATCTACTGTGGACAATGCAAGTTCTGCCACACTGGTCGTCCTGAATTGTGCGAACACTTGGATGCCGTTGGTGTTACTCGTGATGGTGGCTTTGAAGAATACTTCACTGCTCCTGCATCAGTTGTTTACCCTATCCCTGACAACGTTGACTTGAAGTCAGCTGCAATTGTTGAACCAATTTCATGTGCTATTCACGGTATGAAGTTGTTGAAGCCATCACCATACCAAAAGGCTTTGGTTATCGGTGACGGATTCATGGGTGAATTGTTCGTTCAAATCTTGCAGGCATACGGTATCCACCAAGTTGACTTGGCCGGAATCGTTGACGAAAAGTTGAAGATGAACAAGGACTTGTTCAACGTTAAGAACACATATAACACTGCTAAGGGTGACAAGATTCCTGCCGGTGAATATGATGTTGTTATCGAAGCTGTTGGTCGTCCAGAAACTCAAGAATCAGCTATCGAAGCTTCAGCCCGTGGTGGTCAAGTTTTGATGTTCGGTGTTGGTGGACCTGACGCTAAGTTTGAAATGAACACTTATGAAGTCTTCCAAAAGCAGTTGACTATCCAAGGTTCATTCATTAACCCTAACGCATTCGAAGACTCATTGGCATTGCTTTCATCTGGTAAGTTGAACGTTAAGCCATTAATGTCACACGAATTGACTCTAGATCAAGTTGACGATTTTGTTAACGGTCGCTTAGGTGTTGTTTCTAAGGCCGTTGTTAAAATCGGTGGTGAAGAGGCCTAAATTTTATGAATAATGCAAAGCGGACAATTTCTTGGACCGCTGCCCTCAGTTACTTTGCCTTCTCATTGGTAATTAACTCAATGGGTAACGTGCTAACAATTGTTACCAGTCAAAAAATTCATCCGTCAATTTTGGGTTCTGCCTATTGGACAGCTGCTCAAAACGGATTAAACCACTCATTGCATGGCAATAGTGCAACGCTATCCATCGTGTTCTTTGTGGTCGGTATGTTAATCGCTGTTTTGAACATGGTTTTGGAGCACCGCATTGATATCAAGCGCTTCCTTGGAAACTTAGCTTTCATGGTTCCTTTCTCGGCCTTGATTTCAGTCTTTGCAAGTGCCTTTTCAAAGCTCTTGCCAGAAGCTCATAGTTGGCCAATGGTTGCCTTCTACATTTTCTTGAACTTCTTTGGTGTTTCCTTAATTGCGATTGCCATTTCAATTTATCAGCGGACCAACATCGTTTTGCACCCTGCTGATGATTTGATGCAGGTTCTTCGATTCAAGTACTTCAAGGGTAATGCCGGTATCGCCATGTGGGTTTCTTATATCCCACCTACCATTATTGGTGTTATCGCCTTGATTATGGTTCCTGATTTTACCAACTATGGTATCGGGACTATCTTCGCCTTCCTCTTCCAGGGAAGTATTACTGGATGGGCAGACACACGTATCTTTAGCAAATTAAAGCACCAGGGAATCGCTATCGACTAAGATAGTCTCCCTCAATTGAAAGGACGGGTTATATTATGGCCTTTACTGATTATTTTGATGACATTCAACACGTTGGAATTCCAACAACCGACTTGGACCGCGCTGAAAAGTTCTGGACAAGCATCGGTTTTGAAAAGACCGGTGACTTTAAGGAAGGTGGCCCAGTTAAGTTCTTTAAGTACGGTCACCTCGTTATTGAAACGTGGTTGTCTGATGAAGGAACTGGCAAGCCCGGTTCAATCAACCACATCTCAATGAACACTTCTGATGCTGATGCAGCCTTTGTAGCAGCAAAGGAACAAGGATTGGATTTGATTGATTCAGAAGTACAATACCTTCCCTTCTGGGATAACGGTATCAAGTTCTTCAATGTTCGCACCCCAGATGGTGTAACCTTGGAATTCTGTGAAATCGTCAAGGGTTAATTCATAATTTATTCGGGAGCCTCAACTACTATTCGGTAGTTGAGGCTTTTTTGTATCTTCTATTTATGATTAACTGGCAGTTGAAAAATATCCCTTACTTTTATCAAGCTTTTAACCCCCTTTCAACGCCTTTACTTTCATACCAAGTAAAAGTACCAGTCCATCATTTATAACGCTATATATAGCGTAAATAGGACTATTAATTGCTGCCATATGAGAGAAGCACCGGGCAAAGAAAAAAGCCTGCTACCATTCGGTAACAGACTTCTTGTCATCATTTTATTTATTATTTATGCTTCTGACTTTAATTCAGCAACGTACTGGTAGGCTTCTTGACCTGCCAAGCCACCATCGCCAACAGCAGTCGTGATTTGACGTAAGTTCTTAGCACGAACGTCTCCAGCAGCAAAGATACCTGGAACGGCGGTTGCCATCTTGTCATCCGTCTTAATCCAACCACGTTCATCAGTAATTCCCAAATTTTCAAATACCTGAGTATTTGGCTTGAGGCCAACGTAGATGAAAATTCCACTTTGATCAACAACCTGATCTTCACCAGTTTGGTTGTTATGCAGCTTCAACTGTGAAACAGCCTCGCCATCACCTTCAATAGCGGTGACTTCAGTATTCCAGACAAAGTGCATGTTTTCCTGCTTCTTTGCGCGCTGCTGCAAGATTGGCTGTGCCTTTAACTTGTTATCGCGAACATAAACCGTGACGTCCTTAACCACATCAGCCAAGTAAAGTCCTTCTTCGACAGCAGAATCACCACCACCGACAACCGCAACGCTTTCACCCTTAAAGAAGGCACCATCGCAGACAGCACAGTATGAGACACCCTTGCCTTGGTATTCTTCCTCACCGTCAACACCCAAGTGGATATGTTCAGATCCAGTCGCAATAATCAAAGCAGGTGCTTGAAAATCACCCATATCAGTGTGGACCAATTTTTCATTTTTAGCTAAAACTTCCACACCAGTAATCATGCCAAATGAGTATTCAGCGCCAAACTGCGTTGACGAAGCATACATTTTTTCGGCCAAATCAGGACCCATAATGCTATTATAACCAGGATAATTTTCAACTTCGGCAGTATTATTCATCTGCCCACCATAAATCCCCTGATCAAGCATTACAGTCTTTAAGTCCGCCCGTGAGGCATAAGTAGCGGCCGTCATTCCGGCTGGGCCAGCACCAATGATGATAACATCATATTGCTTGACTTCTGTCATGATAAACGGAACCTCCTTTTTTATTATGACGTCTATTGTACCGTGAATTTGTTCTTTTGTCTAATTTTAACCAACAAAAAAGAGGTATACCACCTCTTTTGTTTTTGCTGAATTTTACAATTTAGCTGCAAGCTCTTTAATATAAGCGCGGAGCTGATCCTTTGTTTGTGGATGCTTCAAACCAAATTCAATATTGGTTTCCAAGAAACCAATCTTAGAACCAATATCATAACGGTCACCCTTGAATTCATGGGCATAAACGTGTTGACGATTATTTAATGAATCAATGGCATCCGTCAATTGAATTTCGCCACCCTTACCAGGCTTTGTTTGTTCCAATTCTTCGAAAATTTCAGGTGTCAACAAGTAACGACCAATGATTGCCAAATCAGAAGGGGCGTCTTCAGGCTGAGGCTTTTCAACGAATGACTTAACCCGATACAAACCATCTTCTTTCACCTTAGCGGCAGGATCAATCACACCGTATTCAGATACTTGATCGTGGGGAACTTCCAAAACTGCCAAAGTTGATTCACCAGTCTCGTGATAGCGTTCAATCAATTGCTTTGTCAATGGCACTTCATCTTGCATTAAGTCGTCACCCAAGAGCACAACGAATGGTTCGTCACCAATGAAATCCTTGGCTGTTAAGATGGCATCACCCAAGCCCTTTGGATGTGACTGGCGAATGAAGTACATGTTGATATCGGTCGTCTCTTCGACAACCTTCAACAATTCCAACTTGTTCTTTTCGCGCAAGTTGTTTTCCAATTCTGGGTTTGAATCAAAGTGGTCTTCGATTGAACGCTTTGACTTTCCATCGACAACAACAATGTCTTCGATTCCAGAAGCAATGGCTTCACGAACGATATATTCAATCGTTGGTGTGTCAACAATTGGTAGCATTTCCTTAGCCAAGGCCTTTGTGGCTGGCAAGAAACGAGTTCCCAAACCAGCGGCCGGGATAATGGCTTTACGTACAGGTTTCATACTTTCCTACTTTCATTAATGACGCCAAAGGCGTCGAAGTATTCTATTGCTATTATAACAAATATATGATCAATCTTCAGCTTTTAATGGACGAGTCATCAGTAATTTAATTTGCTCTTCAATCTGAGCCCCTTCATACAAGACCTGATACAAAGCAGTTGTAATGGGTAAGTCAAGCTGATGAGCCTGCTGGTATTCATAAATCGCCTTCACGGTATTCACCCCTTCAATTACCATGCCCATCTCTTCTTGGACCTGATTTAACGACTGACCCTGCCCCATGGCAAAACCAGCACGGTAATTACGTGAGTTTGGCGACATACCAGTCACAATTAAATCACCAATGCCGGCTAGTCCTAAGAAGGTCTCGGGCTGAGCCCCCATTTTTTGACCTACCGCACGCATTTCGACCAAGCCACGTGTCAGGAGGGCTGCCTGGGCATTGACGCCGTAGCCTAAACCAACGAGCATTCCAGAACCCAAAGCAATAATATTCTTTAGCGCCCCACCTAACTCTGATCCCAATAAATCATGGTTGGTATATGGTCGGAAGTTTTCACTAGCCAACGCTTCCTGCAAAACAGCCGTAGCGGCTTCGTCAGTGCCGCCAATAGAAACTGCAGTCAAATCACCCTTAATCACATCTTCAGCGTGTGATGGGCCAGAAATAACGGCTAAGGATGAATAATTTTGACTAGGAACGACCTCTTCAATCATTTGAGAAATCCGTAAGTGCGTTCCCTGTTCCAACCCCTTTGTAGCATGAGCCAAAATCACTTGTTGATCCAAATTTTGCAAAACCTCTGCTAGTTGGGTTCCAACGGAACGAATCGCCTTCGTTGGTACCACCATTAAAACAACATCGGCATCCGCTACCGCAACCTGCATATCAGCAACTGCTAATAAGTTCTCTGACAAAGTTGCGCCAGGTAAATAATGGTCATTTTGGTGGTGTTGGTTAATTTCGTCAACCTGGTCTGCACGGTGTGACCAGATATTAACAACTACGTTGTTTTCCGCCATTGTGTTGGCAAGAGCGGTTCCCCAGGAGCCAGCCCCTAAAACAGCGACTTTAGTCATGCTTCTTTGCCTCTTCGTCTTCTTTTTCATTGACTTGCATTGCGGCACTCATCCGCTTCTCAAGTGTTTCTAAGGCATCATAGCCCATGTTTTGTGTCCGGAACTTAACGGCCGCTGCATCGATAACAGAGGCAGTATTTCGTCCTGGTGTCACCGGTACAACCATCTTCTTAATTTTGACTCCGAGAATATCTAGGGTGTCATCCTCATTTCCCAAACGATCAAAATTTTCTTCGCCAATTTTACCGTTTGATAGATGAATATTAAGCATGATTGAAGCATGGGAACGGACGGAAACAGCACCATAAACCTGCTGAACATCAATAATACCAACACCACGAACTTCCATCAAGTTACGCAAAACTTCCGATGGTTGCCCAATCAAGCGTTGCTCATCTTCTTGGTGAATATCAACACGGTCATCAGCAACCAAACGCGCTTTACCCTGTTGAATCAGTTCCAAAGCGGATTCGGTCTTGCCAATTCCAGCATCACCGGTGATTAAGACTCCTAATCCGTGCACATCAATCAAAACGCCATGGACAGACTGCCGTGGTGCTAACTCGCCTCCAAGGTAGTAGGTCATGTTTGACAAAATTTGCGATGAAGTCAGGCGAGTGTTTAAAATTGGAATCTGAGCTTCTTCTGCCGCTTGCTTCAATTCATCAGCAATTGGCAAGTTAGTTGAAACCACAAAGGCCGGTGTTTGCTTGGAAGCCATTTTCCGATAAACCATCAACAACTCGTCATGGCTCATTCGGTCTGAAAAAGAAGTCTCCGTGATTCCCAACAACTGCACCCGCTCAGGAGCATAATATGTAAAGTACCCCGTCATCTCCAAGCCTGGCCTAGAAATATCTGCAGTAGTAATCACTCGATTTAAATAATCGTGACCAGCTACAATTGTTAAACGAGTGTTATCAACTAAGTCTTTAACTGTTACGGTTGCTTGCGCCATTTTTTACCTCCGCACCGAAATCTTCGTTTGACCCATGAATAAGAAATTAGCCACGGTCAACAATATTGCGACCAGCATTGCCCAACCAAAAGAGGCAAAAGCAAAGCCATGAATAATATGTGCTGTTAATTCTAGCAGCACTGTATTAATAATTAATAAAAAGAATCCCAACGAGATGATGACTAATGGTAGTGAAACAAAGACCAAGATGGGCTTGATCAAGCGATTCAATAAGGCGAGCAGCACTGCTGCCACCAAGGCGGTCGTCATATTCGCTAAAACAAAACCGTTTGGAAACAGTAACGCACAGGCCAGAAAGACAGCCATATTAATCGCCGCTTGCATGATAAAACGCATAGGCCCTCCTTTAGTAAATTTATTTCCTACCCCCTATTATAACAAAGTTCCTCATAACAAAAAAAGGAACCCGAAGGGTCCCTTTTGCTTTATCAATTAGATAAAGTAGTTATAACCTGGGTTTAATTCGATAATCTTACCCGTACGCTTATAAACAATCCATTCAGCGATGTCGGTTGTATAGTCACCAATACGCTTGATGTAACCGGCAATCACCAAATAGTCAGCTGCTGAATCAACCAATTCAGAATCTTCCTTCATTCCATTGACAGAATCAGTTCGAATCTGAGCTGCTGCATTCGACAACTGGTGGTTCTTAGTCGCGATGTTTTCAGCACCCAAGGCATCGTTCTTCACGTAGTAGCCCATGACTTCTGAAACCATTGAAGCGACCAATTCGCCCATTTCACCCAACTGCTTTTCAACAGCCTTCATGTGCTTCGTTCCCTTAACACGAATGGTTGACGTAGCAATGTTTCGTGCCTGGTCTCCCATTCGTTCCAAAACGGAAACGGCCTTCAAAATCGTCACGATTTCACGCAAATCAGTTGTTACCGGTTGGTACAAAGCAATCATTTCAAA
The DNA here is from genome assembly GCF_001047135.2 of Fructobacillus tropaeoli. Classification (GTDB taxonomy): domain Bacteria; phylum Bacillota; class Bacilli; order Lactobacillales; family Lactobacillaceae; genus Fructobacillus; species Fructobacillus tropaeoli. Next base: position 350,410 of record NZ_DF968078.1, read on the forward strand.
TGACTTCTTTTCCAAAGCGGCTTCCCGTTCATTGATCTTGTAATCATGATCAATAATCTTGTGGGCACCATCACGATCGTGCTTAATAAAGGATTGAACAGATTCCTGAATGGTCTTGGCAACCTGTTCACCCATTTCCGTAAAAGAAGTATCCAAATCAGCTAATTCTTCATCAAATAATCGACGCATGACAAATTCCTTTCATGTAACCTGTTTCTCTCTAATAACAGTAGGGCATTTTAAAAGCAAAGATATTTTTTGAACAGCCTGAACGATGGGCTTCACCAACCAATCATCCAGTCACTTTTTATCCAAAGCGACCAGAAATATAATCGGCAGTTTCCTTTTTCTCGGGCTCCAAGAAAATCTTACGAGTGTCCCCAAATTCGACCAAGTTTCCACTAAGGAAGAAAGCCGTCTTATCAGAAATTCGTGAAGCTTGTGATAAGGAATGAGTCACAATAATCATGGCATATTGGTCACGGAGTGACAGCAGAGTTTCTTCGATGTTATGAGAAGAAACGGGATCCAAAGCTGATGTTGGTTCATCGAGCAACAATACGTCCGGGTTTGTAGCTAAAACACGGGCAATTGAAACACGCTGTTGTTGTCCACCAGAAAGACCAAGAGCTGATTTATTCAATTCATCCTTGACTTCGTCCCAGATAGAAGCAGCCTTTAATGACTCCTCTACGGCCTGGTCCAAAGTCTTCTTATCCTTTACTCCAGCTAAACGTAAGCCAAAGGCAACGTTATCGTAGATAGAGAATGGAAACGGATTTGGCTGTTGGAAAACCATTCCAACGCGCTTACGCAAATCAACGGTATCCGTTGTTGGCGCATAGATATCCTTCCCAAGAAGGTTGAAAGACCCCGTCACAGTGACATTTTCTTCCAAATCATGCATCCGGTTTAAGGCCCGCAAGTAAGTTGTCTTACCCGATCCAGAAGGTCCAATCAAGGCAGTAATACCCTTGTTGGCAAAATCCAAATCAATCCCATGTAAGGCTTCCTTGTCTCCATACCAGAGCTTGACGTTACGAGTTTCTAAGATTGTTTCGCTTTGTTTTGTCATCCAAAATTACCTGAAATATAATCGTTGGTCAATTCCACCTTAGGACGGGTAAAGATTTTACGAGTCAAATCGTATTCAATTACCTTACCTTGGTGCATAAAGGCCGTGTAGTCAGAAATCCGGGCTGCTTGCTGCATATTGTGCGTCACGATAATAATCGTGTAGTTTTTCTTCAATTCCAGCAAAGTATCTTCAAACTGAGCAGAAGAAATTGGATCCAAGGCTGATGACGGCTCATCGAGCAACAAGATATCAGGCTTCAAGGCCAATGCACGAGCAATCACCAATCGTTGGGCTTGCCCACCTGACAATGAAAGCGCTGATTTGTTCAATTCATCTTTAACTTGATCCCACAAAGCAGCTTGCTTTAACGTTGTTTCCACAATCTCATCGAGCTGGGCCTTGGTATACTTACCACGGCGAGTCAATGGGAAGGTAATGTTGTCATAAATTGACTTAGCAAATGGGTTTGGTCGTTGGAAAACCATTCCAATGTGACGACGCATTTCATAAACATCAATATCTTGTGAGTTGATGTCCAATCCACGGTACCATATATGACCGGTAACATTGGCAACGCCATCGTTCATTCGGTTCAATGACCGCAAGAACGTTGACTTACCTGATCCAGATGCTCCAATCAAAGAGGTAATCTTGTAGCGTTCAAAACGCAAGTCCCCTTCGCTTAAGGAAAGGTTATCGCCATAACTCACTTGCAAGTTTTCGGTTGAAAGGGCAATTTCATGCTTATCATCTTCCATTGGAATGATATAGCGTTCCGGTGCCTTTTCAGGAATAAAATCTGATACTGGCTTTAATTCTTGACTCTTATCTGTCATGCTAACCTCACGATTTTGTCAACTTCTTGTAGAGAAGTGTTCCCAAGCGACGTGCACTAAAGTTAAAGAGCAATACCACGATAATCAAAACCGCTGATGCTCCCGCTGACACGAGTGACAAATCCGGCATGATTCCTTCCGAATTAATCTTCCAAATGTGCACGGCCAAAGTTTCGGCTGGTCGAAATGGTGACAATGGTGATGCCAAGTTGAATGGGTTCCAGTCACCAAAGTCCAATGAAGGTGCTGATTGACCAGCTGTAAAGATCAATGCAGCGGCTTCACCGAAGACACGTCCCGCAGAAATTACGACCCCAGTCACAACGGATGGTATCGCTGCTGGCAAGATGATGTGAATAACTGTTTCAAATCGTGAAAGACCCAAAGCCGCTCCAGCTTCACGTTGAAGATTTGGAATTTGGCTCAATGATGTTTCGATTGAACGAGTCAAGATTGGCAAGTTAAAGAATGTCAACGCGATTGCTCCAGAAATAATGGAGAAACCAAGCTTCAACTTCACAACGAAAATCAGGAATCCAAACAATCCAACAACAACAGATGGCAATGATGACATCACTTCGATTGCTGTACGAACCATTGATGTCCAAATCGTTGGCTTGGCATATTCATTCAAGTAAATAGCCGCCCCAAGAGCGATTGGGAATGAAATCAGCATGGCTAAAATCAAGAGGTAGAAGGAATTAAACAATTGAATGCCAATTCCACCACCAGCCTCAAATGACCGAGCTTGTGCAGTTAAGAAGTGCCATGACAAATGAGGCAATCCTCGAACCAAGATAAATGCCAGCATTGCTGCCAGCACCAACGCTACTGCGCCAGCGATTGAGTAAATCACGGCTGTAGCAATTTTATCAGCAGTTTTTGCTTTCATTACTTCAGTTCTCCTTTTCGACCAATCCAGCGAATCAAGAGGTTAAAGACGAGAGACATCAGAAGTAAGATCATTGCTAATGACCACAAGACGTTGTTTTGCAACGTGCCCATGACCGTGTTTCCAATTCCCATCGTCAAAACGGAGGTCAAGGTTGCTGCTGGTGAGACCAGAGAACCTGGCATCTTGGCCGCATTTCCGATTACCATCTGAACAGCCAAAGCTTCACCAAAGGCACGCGCCATTCCGAAGACGATTGCTGTCAAGATTCCTGGTGTTGCTGCCCGCAAAATCACCTTATAAATCATTTGCCAACGTGTGGCACCAATGGCCAAGGCTGATTCACGGTAATAGCGAGGAACACCCTTTAAGGCATCGACAGTCATTGAAGTAATAGTTGGTAGAATCATGACAAACAAAACAATTGTTCCTGACAAGATTCCAAGACCCGTTCCGCCAAAAATTGAACGAACGGCTGGAACCACAACGGCCAAACCAATAACACCGTAAACAACGGAAGGAATTCCAACCAACAATTCGATGACTGGTTGCATGATGCGTGCACCACGCTTCTTAGCGATTTCAGTCATGAAGACCGCTGTTCCAATCGCAAATGGTGTTGCAATAATAGCGGCCAAAATCGTTACCGCCAGAGAACCAGTAATGAGCGGTAATGCTCCAATACCTGGCTGACCCGTCTTAGGGTCAACAACACTCGGATTCCAATTCGTTCCAAAGAGAAATTTACTAACTGAAACTTTATTGGTCGTGAAGGTGGCTAACCCCCGAGTGATAACAAAGCCGAAAATCAAGATAACCACCGCAGTGATTAGAATTAAGGCAAGAGCCGAGATGAACTTTCCAAACCGGTCTTGCTTGGTTGACAACGAAGTTTTTTTAATTTTTTCGGTAATAAGATCCATTGTCTGCCTTACCCCTTCTGCTTAGCGGTAATGTTACCGTGTAGATCACGTTCAATCTTCATATTTGAATTTGAGATGTAACCCAACTTTGGCACGTATGTTTTCTGTACACGATCTGAATTAAAGAAATCCAAGAACTTAGCAACTTCACCTGTTGGCTTGCCATGTGTGTAAATGTGTTCGTATGACCAGATAGGGTAGGCCCCGTCTTCAACATTGGCATCGGTAGGTGCAACGCCATTAATGCTTGCACGAACAACATCGTTTGACTTATAAGCAAAGGCAACGTAAGAGATAGCTCCCGGAGTGCTCTTAACAATTGACAAGACCATTCCTGATGAATCTTGTTCTTGTGCAGAAGCACTCTTTTTGCCACCCATGGCCCACTTTTCAAAAGCGGCCCGAGTTCCGGAACCGGCGGCACGGTTGACAAGCACGATTGGCATGTTCTTTCCGCCCAGTTCACTCCAATTTTTAATTTTACCGGTAAAGATATCGGTTAACTGTGCCAGTGTCAAATTATTAACACCAGCTTGCTTATTAATGATTGGCGCAATTCCAACGACTGCGACTCGATGATCAACTAAATTCTTTGTATCAATCCCCTTCTTTTCTTCAGCAAAGAGATCTGAGTTCCCGAGGGAAACAGCCCCTTGCGCTATTTGCGACAGACCCGTACCACTTCCGCCACCTTGAACGGTAATGGAGACACCAGGGTGAGAACGTTGATAGTCCTCTCCGGCAGCTTCAACCAAAGGCTGCAATGCAGTTGAACCAACTGCAGTAATGGGTGCGGTGTTGGCTTGCTTGTCTCGGTTTTGATAGGCAATTCCTAAGATGATAGCAAGTACAACGACGACAGAGGCCACTATCCATGACCCGCGATGCGATCTTTGCATGATTCCTCTTCTCCCAACTGGGTGCAAAAGATTATCCTACAACAACAAGTATCTATTCCAAACTAATCCGAACAATTTGTGTGAAAATGAATCATTCACTTCAGTTAAGAACAAACACATTATAACAAAAAAAAGCGTTTTACAACGCTTTTTAATATTAATTTATTATTACTATTTCTAAATAATTGGTTCGTCAGTAAGCCCGTCGTTATCGTGATTTTCTGCACTTTTGCTATCACTTTCATCGGGACCAGCATCAACGGCTGGCTCATCGCCAATACCATAAGCATTTCGCACTTGTGTATAGATATCTTCCTTCAAAGCAGCGTGCTCAGGATCATCCAAATATTCCTTGGCCTTCTCACGACCTTGACCAATTCGTTCCCCGTTATAGGCATACCATGCACCGGCCTTATCAATAATATCTTGATCAACGGCCAAATCAAGAATTTCACCAGTTTGTGAGATTCCCTTTCCATACATGATATCGACTTCGGCAACCTTAAATGGTGGCGCAACCTTGTTTTTCACAACCTTGACCTTTGTCAAGTTACCGGTAACATCGGAGCCATCTTTAATTTGAGTTGACCGACGGACTTCCAAACGAATTGTCGAGTAAAACTTCAAAGCGCGACCACCGGGCGTTGTTTCGGGGTTTCCAAACATCACGCCGACCTTTTCACGGATTTGATTGATGAAAATGGCAATCGTTCCAGTCCGGTTCAAAGTCCCAGCTAACTTTCGTAAAGCCTGAGACATCAACCGTGCCTGCAAACCAACGTGGGCATCCCCCATTTCACCTTCAATTTCCACACGAGGAACCAAGGCAGCCACGGAATCCACTACAACCATATCAACGGCACCAGATTGAACCAAAGCATCGGCAATTTCCAATCCCTGTTCACCCGTATCTGGCTGTGACAATAGTAGTTCATCTTTCTTAACACCTAAAGCTTCAGCGTACTTCACATCTAAAGCGTTTTCGGCATCGATATAGGCAGCCGTGCCACCATTTTTTTGAATTTCAGCTACTGCATGCAGGGCAATTGTCGTCTTACCTGATGATTCAGGCCCGTAAACTTCAATAATTCGTCCCTTTGGATAACCACCAACGCCTAAGGCCACATCCAATTTGACGGACCCAGATGGCGAAGTTTCTACCTGCGTTAAGGCGTTATCGCCCAACGTCATGATGGAACCCTTTCCAAAGTTTTTTTCAATTTTCTTCAAAGCCTCATTTAAGGCAGCCTGACGGCCATCCTTCTTGTTATCATCGCTTGTCTTTTTTGCAACCATGCTTGATACTCCTTCAATGTCTATCAACAGTGTACGGACTTTTTCAACAAAATGCAAGGACTTTTGCGAACATTTGTTCGTATCATTTTCGACCTTATTTTATTGGACGAAAAAAGCGCTTAAAGCGCTTATAGTCCGTCTGCAAAAACCGAGCGGCTTTTCCAGAAATATTCGATTCCTGAATAAATTGTAAAGAAAACGGCAATATACAAGAGCACTTGACCGATTGGAAAATCAACAAGGGCAAATGGCCAATCCTTTAAGTAGAGGAAGAAGATGGCAAACATTTGGGAAAAGGTTTTAATTTTGCCAGGCCAAGCAGCAGCCATGACCGTGCCGTTATTTTCAACAACTAAGGTGCGCAAACCGGTCACCGCGAGTTCTCGAATAACAATCACTGCTGTGACCCAGGCAGGAACCTGGTGAAAAGCAGTCAGGTAAATCAAGGCAGTCATGACCAACAGCTTGTCAGCTAATGGATCAAAGAATTTACCGAAGTTGGTTACTAAGTGCTTTCGACGAGCAATTTGCCCATCTAAGAAATCAGTAATACAAGCAACGGCAAAGACAATGGCTGCCAGGACCCATGAAAGGGTCAAGTCTAAATCAGTATTCACAACTGCTGAGCCTTTTGAAAAAATCAAAAGGAGCATGAAAACTGGAATCAGGATGATTCGAAAGACCGTTAGTTTATTTGGTAGGTTCATTTTGTTCTCACTTATTCAAATTCAAGACAACGTTCCAAGTGGTTGGAGCAGGGTTCGTTGGCAAGTTTGGTAAATCAATGTGTTGGTTGTTAATCGTTAAGTTGACGTGGCTAACCTGTGAAACTTGAATATTCACAATCGCCGTATTTGCTGGAATTTCAACGCTCTTTTCATCAGTTTGGTTCAACCAAGCGTTGTATAAGACCTTACCGGTTCCATCAGTTACCTTAAACATCGAACCACCATTTTGGCCTTTAGCAACAATGGTATGTGTATTGGCCAATTGTCCGCCAACAGTATAGGTGGTTGTCAACTGAGCCGTGTTCGTGGTTGCAGTTCCGAGGTTAATACCACCGTTAGCACTTGAAGAGGAAACCACTGATGACGATGATGATTGTGGTACCGATGACGATGCAACCTCAACTTGGTTGCCACCGTTAGATGAATTAGAGCCTGAACTTGCCCGTGTTACCACAAACCAGGCAACCAGCAAAATGGCAACAACGATAATTGCTATCCAAATTCTTGGGATAAAACCACGAAAACGTGATTTAAAGGCCTCTGAGTTATTAACCCCTGCTCGAACGACACCATCTTCATCACGGTGTGCATGAGATAAATCACTAGTCACCTGTGGGTCAAATTGAACTTCATCAAAAAGGTCATCAGGGTTTAAACCGACAGCTTCAGCAAATTGCTTAGCAAATGCCCGAGCATAAAATTGACCAGGTAAGACATCCTGGTCACCATCTTCAATCGCTTGTAAGAAACGGGGTTGAATTTTGGTCATTTCGGCCAATTGGTCGATTGTATAACCCTTTTCCAATCGTGCTTCTCGTAACTGTTGACTAACTTCACTTGCTAAATATTCAGCCATTTTTTCTCTTACTTTTCTAATACTAAGCGAGTCAAACGACCACCTTCAAAAAGCCGTTTGCCGCACTGGACAACATCATCTAAGCAAAAACGTGTTATTATGTTCATTTTATCAAATAGTGATACCCCATACAAGGCTAAATCCTCGTCTAAACCAAGGCGATCCGGGCGATTTTGACTAGCCAAAGTTTGCCCAGCCAAAGCTTTTTGCAACCGGGTAAAATCAGTCTGACTTTCAGCTAAAATGGCGGGTGCTTCTGCTAGTCTTTTCAGCAAATATTCTTGAACATGGTCTTGATTTTCACCATCTGCAAAAAACGTTAAATACTGGTATGGGCCAAAATTACTATACTCATAATCAAAATCATCACCAAAGATTCCTTTTTCATAAGCGTCTTGGAACCACACCGTTTGATCACCAAATACTAAGTCCAAGGCCAGTTCGCCTAATAGGATTTCTTTAACACGTTCAATTCCTGAAATATCCTCAGGACGACTTGGTAAGCGAAAACCATATGCCCCTTTTTCTAGCGATAATCCTTGCTTCTTTTGTGCTACAAAGGTCACCTGTTTTGCTAAATCTTCTTTTGGTACCAAAACAGTTTCTGTCTGACTACTGATTTGTTCTTGTTGCTCTTTAATAAAAGCGATTAATTCATTGATACCAAAGTCGCCAACAACGGTTAACACTAAGTTTTGAGGCTGGTAAAAGCCAGCATGAATTTGATAGAGCAAATCAGGAGTAATTTCTTGCAGACTGTCCTTGGTTCCTGCAATGTCTTGGCTTAACGCTGATTTGGGGTACAGTAGTCCAATAATTCCCTGATACAATTGCCAAGCCGGATCATCCTGATAAAGCTTAATTTCTTCCTCAATAATCCCCCGCTCGCGAACGACTTTTTCTTCCGTGAAATAAGGATCTTGGACAAAATTCATTAGCCAAGCCAAATTTTCTAGGATTTGGCTAGTGGCAGTAAAATAATACGTTGTTTGGTTTGGTCCAGTAAAAGCATTGGCATCAGCCCCCAGCTCCGTAAAGCGAATTAAAGCGTCACCATCTTTTTTGTCAAAAATCTTATGTTCTAGAAAGTGTGCAGTGCCGGAGGGAATTGTAACTTGCTGGTTATCAGCAACCCTCATCGCCGTCGTTAACGAACCAAAACGAGCAGTCAAAGCCGCCAAAAATTGGTGGTAACCCGGTTTTTTAATCAGATTAACCGTCAGGCCCTCTTTCGTTTGAAAAACAAAGGGCTGTTCTTCATGATTATTTGTTTCCAAAAGATTCCCCCTTTTCCCCAGGCGCCAGAACAAAGCGGCTTTGCAAGATTAAGTCCTTGGCAACAGCCTGCACATCAGCTACTGATACGTGATCGATTGCGGCTAGAAAATCAGTAGTACCCTCTTTGGCCTGACGCAAGAAACGACCAGCCTGACGAACAGCCAGGTAGGTCTGGGAATCTTGGCGAATTAAGTACTCATTTTTCAAGCTTTGCTTGGCATTTTCAAGCTTTTCTACTGTAATCTGGCCTGCGGCCAATGTCTTCAGTTGCACCTGAATCAGGTCTTCAACCAAGTCAACCTGGTCGAAATCAAAACCAGCAACAACGGTCAAAATCGCTAAGTCCGGCTGAAAGCGCGACGAAATATTATAAGCTAAACTATTTTTTTCTCGGACCTCAGTAAAAAGCAGACTAGCTGGGCTAGCACCAAAGATTGTGTTCAACACCAAAGTTGCATAATAACGTGGACCATTATCGTGTAGGGACAGACCCTCCACCTGAAAATTTTGCACCAAAACTGCCTGTTGCCAATCTACCTTTTTTACAAGCTTTCTTTGACCGGCAGCTAACAACTGAGGAATCTGCGCTGAATAGTTCTGGTCAACACCACTCTTTTCCTCGCGACCAATATCAGCCCAAGGCCAAGCAGACAACTGCTTTGTCAATTGATCAAACTCCAAGTCCCCAACAACCGAAATCACAACTTGGTCTGTCGCCAATAACTCTTGCTGTGTTTGCAAAACGTCCTTTAAGGTCAATTGGTCCAATTCCTCAATCGAGCCTAAGATTGATTCCCGGACAGCAGCATCGGCAAAGGTTAATTCGCGAGCTTGGTCCAAAGCAAAGGCCACCTTATCATCCTGGCGACTTAAAATCGCTTGCTTCAGGTTCTGCCGCTCCTGATTAAACGTTGTTTGGGCTTGGTCACTTTCCCAATCAAAATCAAAGAGCATTGCTTGCAAAAAGTTTAAAATTTGCTCCAAAAGCTGATTTGAATTTGGTAACAGACCCGGTTTGATAAATTGAATCGAAACCGTTAAAAGGTCCAAATCGCCGAGCGTTGCCACCTTTGTTTGAAAGTTAGCCCCAAAGGCATCAATCATTGCCAAAGAAACCGCTCGTTGGTCTGGAAACGCCTTCGAAGAGACTGCCATCAAGTAGGACAAGAGCGCCCGTTTAGTCGCAATGGCCTTCTTAGCCTTCGTCGCGAAGGTCACATTAACATGGATTGTTTTAAATTGCTTTGTTGGCTGGTAAGCCAGCTGGACGCCAGGCGCCACCATCGTCTTTTTTATCATATAACCATCTTACTCGGTTTTAGCCAAAGAAAAAACGCCCGCAGGCGTTTTTAATACTTTCTCAATTAATTTTGTGCAAACCACTTGTTTTCCAAAGCAGAAACAAAGCCGTCCTTAGTTAATTTCGTCAATTCCTTGTTAACCGCTTCCTTGAGTTCAACATCACCCTTACGGAAACCAACAACATCCTCCGTTTCTGGGAAGCCACCCTTTAGAATTTCATAATCCGCTGGGTTAGCCTGGTGATTGATGTAATAGCGGGCATAGTCCTCATCAACTAACAAGCCATCAATCCGATTAGCGTTTAAATCAGTAAAGGCCTTGTCAAAAGTATCATACTCGACTGGCTTTTGCCCCTTAATATACTGCTTCAAAACCTTTGGCTGATCGTTCAATGACGATTCACCAGAAGAACCGGTTTGAACGCCCAAGACTTTACCGGACATATCAGAAAACTTATTAATGCCCTGGCCCTTCTTAACAACAACGGAAAGAGCTACCTTGTGGTAAACCTGTGAAAAGGCAACCTGTTTTGCTCGAGCAGGTGTCTTGGTATAGCCATTCCAAATGGCATCAATATTACCGGTATTTAACTCAGTTTCCTTCATCGACCAATCAATTGGCTGCCAATTAACCTTGATGCCCAAATCAGAAAAGACCTTATCAGCCAAGTCGATATCAAATCCTTCCAACTTTCCAGAAGAATCCCGGAATCCCATTGGAACGAAGGTATCATCCAAACCAATCGTAATCACTTTTTCCTGCTGAATCTTGGTCCAATTGTCTTTGGTATTGGCATCATTATCTGACTTAGGTTTGGAAAGAAAGGCAACACAACCAGCCACCACGGTAAGAAAGACCACAATCACAGCCGTATTGACAATGATTTTCTTTTTCATCGTAATCATTAGCGCTGGACCTCCTTTTCAAAGTCAAAGACTGTATCCGCCACCTTATCAGCAAATGGCAAATCGTGGGTCACGACTAATTGAGTAACCCCAGCCTTCTTCAAGGCTAGCATCACCTGGCTAACCTGGTCAGTGGTCTTTTCATCCAGGCCAGAGGTTGGTTCATCATAAGCAATAATTTGTGGATCCATTGCTAATGCTCGAGCAATGCCTACCCGCTGCTTTTGACCACCAGACAACTGGTAAGGATATAAGTCAGCTTGGTCAGTCAAGCCTAAAGTTGAAAGCAACTCGTCAGCCTTCTGATTTGCTTCCTTCTCGGACATTTTCTTGACTGTCATCGGTGCCAAAGTCAAATTCTTCTTGACTGTCAAATGTGGGAATAAATTAAAGTCCTGAAAAATCAGTCCAATCTTTGCTGCCAAGGCAGGATCGCCAACTTGGTAAGTCTGGCCGTTTAAATCAATCTCACCATTACTAGCATCCTCTAAACCGGTTAAGGTCTTAATGAAAGTTGTTTTACCGGAACCGGATGGCCCAACAACTACTAGGATTTCACCGTCAGCCATCGTCAGTGATAAGTCTTTAAAAATCACATTATCGCCATAGGCTTTTGTTAAATTTTTAATCGCAATCATAGTCTTACCTCCAAGCACTCAAGCGCTTCTCGCTACGGCGTAGGGCAATCGTAACGACTGCTACCATGGCCAAGTACATCAAGCCAACAATTAAGTATGGTACCAATGAAACGTCTCGGCTGGCTGCAATCGAACCGGCTCGCAAGATATCGCCCAGTCCAATCACATAAATCAAAGACGTATCCTTGACCAAGTTAACAACCTCATTTCCAAATGATGGCACCACAATTTTAATCACTTGTGGCAAGATAATCTTGAAAAAAGTTTGCACTTTATTCAAGCCCAAAACCTGGGCGGCATCGAATTGTCCCTGTGGGATGGCTTGAAGACCACCACGGAAAATTTCTGCCAAGTAAGCTGCATAGTTGATAATAAAGGCAAATGCCGCAGCGTCAAACCGTGAGAATGAAACGCCGACCATTGATAAGCCATAGTAAATGAAAATCAACTGCAACAAGAGTGGTGTTCCTCGCATCAGCCAAATATAGCCGTTTACCAACCAACGCACACTAAAGTATGGCGAACGCATTGCCAAGGACACTAAGATGCCCAACGGAACCGAGCCAATAATCGTAATAAAGAAGACCCCCAAGGTCATTTGCAACCCAGAGGCAATGCTTGGTAGTACTTCAAAAAAATATTTCATCAGGATTTCCCCACTTTCACTGTCAAACTATTAAAACGATGGGAAATAAAAAAGCCCCCTAAGTGCTAAGCACTTAGAGGGCGAATAGACGCGGTCCCACCTCATCGTTGTTTCTTTATTACTAAAGAAACCTCGTGGTGTTAGTTTCCTAACAACCGGTGCGATAACGGGCACAGCCGATGCTACCTACTCAAGGTTCAATAGCACACTCCTAGGTGTGGTTCACCAACAATTCCTGCTTACTCTCAATTCCCGTAAGCTTCCTGAAAAGAATTTGCTAGCTACTCGTCTAGTCAACGTTTTAATTGAAGCCATTATAACCCTGGCCTGGTAAAAAATGCAAGCTTAAATTAATCTTTGATACAAAGACCAGGTTGGATAATAGCCTAAAGCCGCCAACACTAAGTTCAAAGCCGCTGTTGGAAAAACATCTTGAATGATAAACGAAAAAGGTGACAAATTAGCAATGTTAATCATTGAACCGGCAAAATAAGTCACAACAAGATAGGTCAATAAGCCCACCAATAACAAAAGCATCCCAGACATTAAGCGTTCATCAAAATAAGGACGTAGCTTATCCATCAAAATAGTGGCAGCCAAAAAGGCAACCGTATAGGTGCCAATAATGCCCGTATAATAAACATCAAAAAGTAAGCCGAACACAACTACATAGAAATAATAAGGCACGAAGCTTGTCGCCTCAAATTGAATGGCGTAGAAAAACCAAATCAACGTGAGCGTTGGAATAATATGAAAAGGCGGATGGAGTAAAAAAACACCAAACGAAGACATAATATTTCCATCGATGAAAAACAAAAGAATTAAAATCAGCGGATACACAATCCGAAATCGAATAAATTGCCAACCTGCCATATTATGACCCTACCTCTGTCCTGGCCACTAAGACGGTACTCAAACTGCTCAAATCAGAGCTCGATTGAATATAAATCTTACGTGATAGACCGTAATCATCGGTGGTGACCTTTGCCACCTTACCAATCAGAATACCAGACGGCATTGATCCGCCTAATCCTGAGGTAACAACCTTATCACCAGGGTTAATCGTCTGACTTTCAGTGACCTGCCCCATAATCAACAATTTCTGATCTGCATCATAGTCAGTAATAATCCCGTTAACATCACCTTGACTGCCCTTAACAGTGATTGCAAAGCGGTTTGTATCCTCACTCGTATCAGAAATCAACGTCACCTTCGAATTAACCGTATTCACTTCTGAAATACGACCGATCAAGCCAGAATCACCAAGGACGGGCATGCCCTTCTTCAATCCTGATTTAGCACCCTTATTGATCACAAGCTGTGACTGCCAAGTTGTAGGCGAGCGAGCAATCGTTACGGCAGAAATTGTTTCATAATCCGTCAACGTTGCTTTCAAGCCAAGCTGCTTCTTCAACGACTTATTTTCCTCTTCCAAGGTTTGCATCTTAACCTGATTTTGCGCATAGCCGTCTAACTTAGCCTTTAATTTCTGATTTTCATCAAATGTTGACATCAAATTGGAAATTGAATTGGCCCGTGTCCCAATGGCATTCGTTGGCACAGCAATCACGCGTGAAATACCACCAGTGATATCATTAACTGCTCGCTGAAAGAAAGGTGGTGTATTTGTTTTATTGGCCCACCAATTTGATCCGGTAATCAAGCCAACAATAACTATGACTGAGACCATTAAAATCACAGCCGTTTTGGATGAAAATAACTTACGCATGGAATAATCCTTTTCACACCAACTGCCTTGAAAAGAAAAGCGCAGCGCAAGCGCTACGCTTTTTGGCAGTTTACTTAACCTGTCTTATTAGTTTCGTTGCAAAACGTCCAAAGACTTCAATGATTCACCAACACCCTTGACGACGGCATCCAAAGGATCTTCCGCCACGATTACGGGAACCTTCGTAATTCCTTCAATCAAAGTTGACAAACCGCGCAATTGTGCTCCGCCACCAGTCAAGACCATTCCATGGTCAATCACATCGGCAGAAATTTCAGGTTGTGTTGACTCCAATGTTTCACGAATTGAGTTAACCACTTCGTTAATTGGGTCTTGTATTGCCGTTGCCACGTCATAGGCCGAAACCTCAATAGTCTTTGGTAAACCTGTCAACAAGTCACGACCACGAGCCGTCGTTGGTTCCATCATTTTGGCATCTTCCAAAGAAACAGTTCCAACTTCAATCTTCAAACGCTCAGCAGTTGATTCACCGATTGCCAAGTTGTTATTGTTACGGACAAATGATGAAATTGCTTCGTTGAGCTTGTCGCCCGCAAAACGAGTTGAACGAGCTGCAACAATACCACCAAGTGAAATCGTGGCAACATCCGTGGTTCCACCACCAAAGTCAACAACCATTGAACCAGTTGGTTCCATAACTGGCAAACCAGCACCAATGGCAGCCGCAAATGGTTCTTCGATGACATAGGCATCACGCGCACCAGCGACACGGGCAGCATCAATCACTGCACGACGTTCAACCGCCGTAATACGAGCAGGTACCCCAAGTGTCACGTATGGCTTACCTACGCGGCCTCCTAAAGCCTTCTTCAAATAATAAGAAATCATGGCAACTGTCGTGTCATAATCAGCAATAACGCCATCACGCATTGGCCGAATAGCTGCGATACTTGCAGGCGTCCGACCGAGCATGTCGCGGGCTTCAGAGCCAACGGCAATCACTTCTTTCGTTTCAGTGTTACGTGCAACAACTGAAGGTTCACGTAAAACGATTCCCTTTCCTTCGACGTATACATAAGTATTTGTCGTTCCTAAGTCAATACCAACGTTATGTTGTCCAAATGATAATGCCACGATTTTGCCTCTCAATTAAAGTCGACACCCGAAAAAACCGAGTCCGGCCATTTTTAATATAGTTTACTTAAATAGTATTGTAGCATATTTTAATCGCTACAACAGTCTATTTTGCCTGAATATATGTCACTTTTCCTGCTCTTTGAGCGATTCCCTTCACTGTGTTTTGATAGGGAAAAGCAGACCAGGCCTTCTGAAATGCAGGAAAAGTTTCGGGATCAACATCAAAATGATCAATTTTCCCATCTTTTAAATCGCTTAGTGCCTGAGCAAAATCCATTTGCCACTCCTTTTTACTGCTTATATTCTTTCAAAAAATCAGCAACTTTCTGATCAGCAATTGTCCATGCGTTTTGACCATCAATCCATTGTAACCCCGGAATTTGATGACGCCAATAGGTTAATTGTCGTTTGGCATAGCGCCGTGAATTTTGTTGGATGGTTGCTACAACTTCTAAGAGTGTCTGTTGTCCCTCAAAGAAAGGGTAAAATTCAGCATAGCCGATGCCACGACCAGCCTGCAGATTCAAACCACCTTGGTCATATAGGCCTTTGGCTTCTTTCTCAAGCCCCTGATCGATCATAAGCTGAACACGACCATTGATGCGCTCATATAAGACCCCTCTTGGCCACTCTAAAGCCAAAATCAGTCCAGTATAGTCTGGGCGCTTAGGCCGATTAACTTGCCCGTGACGGGCGATTTGAATTGCTCGAATGACCCGCTCCTTATTTTGCAGGTCAACTCTATTCAATAATTTCTCGTCAGCCAATTGCCTCAATTTGACTTGCAGCTCCTCCAAAGATTTTTTCTGGTCTTCTCGAACCTCTTCTTCGTCTGATTTAGCAAAATCCAATGACTGAAAACCCAGCAGTGCTTTGACGTAAAAACCGGTCCCACCAACCACAATTGGGATTCGCCCTGAATGAACCGTTTCTAAAATTGCCTGATCTGCCAATGAGAGAAAATCAGCCACCGAAAAATCAGCAGTTTTATCTGCCACATCAAGCAAATAATGAGAAACCCCTTCACGTTCTTGAATGGGTGTTTTGGCTGTACCAATATCCAACCCCTGGTAGACCTGCAAAGAATCAGCCGAAATAATGTTACCGTTATACTTTTTAGCTAGCTGGATCGCCAAATCTGATTTACCAGAAGCAGTTGGTCCTGCAATTACAATTACTGGGATTGACATATTCTACCTCCATTTTACAAATAGGGATTTACAAAGTCTTTTATTTCAACGATAATGTTAAGAAAAGATGGAAAGGAGATTGAGGATGAAAAAAGATTTTAAATTTGGCTTGGCAACAGGCGTGCTTGGCTCAGCCCTAGCCGTTCTTTCAGCCGGCTTTGGCTATAAGAAATTGGTCCAAGAGCCAAAAGAACAAGAACAAGAAAACTATGAAGAGGTTTCCCGTGCTGCAATTCGCAAATCAGTTGCCGCTCATCAATCACGCTTCTAATAGTTACTAAAAAAGAATCGCTAAGCGATTCTTTTTTTTAGCTCTTCTTTTGCTCCGTCACTTGACGATAGCCACCAGCCATCAAGAAAATTTGACTCTTAGCCATCCCTTCCTTGCGAAGATGACGCGCAACAGAGCTTGCACCAGATAATGTATCCCCGTACAAGTAAACCGGCATATCTTGGCGCAAACCAGACTTTCCTTGTGAGAAAGTTAATGCTGGCATGTTTCGAGCTCCCCTTAAGTGATTACGCTTATAGGGTTCCTTGTCACGGACATCAACCAATTGACCGTGGTTTTCTGCCTGCTGTGCCATAAAGTCTTCTGCCTTTAAAACAGTTCCCCGTTGCTTGGCCATGATGCGCGTACCAAGGGCACTAACCACATAAAAAACAAACCAAATAACTAAGACCCAGGTGATAACAAGCAAGATATTCATGAAAATGCACTCCAATGCTAAATAATGATACTGCTATTATACCTGATAACAGAGCAGGAAGAAAATCTATTTTAGAAAAAGGATTGACTGTTAACAACCAATCAAAAATTTATTCAATCAACAAGTTCACAATAAGACATAAAAAAATGGAAAACCTTTTCAGATTTTCCATCAGTCATTTTATTCAGCTAAAAACAGTTGGTTCAACGATTGTACTGCCTGATTTTCGAACAAAGCCTTACCATGTTCTGACAAAACAGCCTCATTTAACTTAGCATAACGCCCGAACTCAACAATCGTGGCAGACAAAGTATTGTATTCAGCAGCTGTCAACGACATCTTTGTTGAATCCAACACTAAGTAATAGTGACCTTTGTAGAAATAGGCACTATTGTCACCAGTAAATGTTTCCAACCGGTCTGAAAGTGACAAAAGCAAATCAAAGTCAGCTAATTCAACAACATCAATATGACCATCAACACTCTTCTTTACAGCATTTTTTTCATCATCATGCGCCATCAAAGCCATTTTTTGCTCAAATGAAACATCGTCAATTGCTTCTTGGTTAACGACATCAGTATCATCATCACTGCGCTCACCAACAATGTTTGCTAACAAATCATTTAAAGCATCTTGATCATCAAGACGAGAAATAAATAATTCCAAGCCATTTTGGTTAGGCAAAACTTGAAAAGAAACTTTGTCATTATCAACAAAATCCTCTTCTGTATCAATTTCAGATAAAATGTTATAAAAGAAAGATTCAATTTTATTACGATCGCTGAGCAAATCACGAACCGAAGTCCCGCGGTCTTGAAGGTCCTCATTTTCAATCATGACCCGAATAGTGTTATCGTTAATTCGTTCCATTTCCATAAGTATTCACCTCAACTTTGATTAACTTCAATGCCAAACCAAAGCATCCTGTTACTATTTACTATATTTTAAACTGTATATAAATAAAAAACAACAGAGGAACTGATATTCATCAATTCCCCCGTTGTCATTATATGTATCGGCATCGCGTCGTCCTATCCTCGCAGCCAGCGTTCCGGCAACTACTTTCGG
>NZ_DF968079.1:0-15871 GCF_001047135.2 Fructobacillus tropaeoli
AAAAGGCCTTATACCAAGCCTCGGAGCGATTGTTTACTTACGTTGTTAATTTTAGGGTTGCAAATTTCCTTAGATAATCTACTTTACATAATATATATTATCGAAAGTAGATGAACTAAATTTGTCACTAAGTTTTTAATTCAATATTGACTTCCCACTTCTTAAAAACTTGTTAATTAGCCTATTTTCTACAATTTTCTTATAATAATTAGTTTTATAGTTCTTCAAATAACTTAATTTAGTTTATTGAATATCAATTCAACTCAATATGAATCGATATTTTATATGAAGCCATCGTTTTGTTTGTTTTATCAATTTCTACTGATATACCAAGTTTTATTTAAATAAAAAAAGCCTCCATTGGGAGGCCAAAATTTATATATTTAAATTATTTTCTTGTTGATTGGCAATCTCAAACATATATTTCTGATTTTAATTATTAGGTAATTCAGGTGAAGTTAATTTTTTAACGACTTCTTTTCCAAGAATTCCTTTGCTGCCTAATCCCTTGAAGGCATTTAAATGGTGCATATACTCATGGGCATATTCTTCATTTTGATGACTAGGCTCATAAAAGGTCTTTCCATCATAGTCTGTCACAGCAATATTTTTTAAAGTGGCCACTAACAGACGGTCATCATTTGAATAATAAAAGTTGCCCATCATATGCAAAATGTTGTCCATTGCTGGTTCTGGAATATAAAAAACGCCAGCTCCCTCCTGAAGTAATGGCACATTTGCAGTTAGTAATGCTGTCCGTTTATTAGTATCATTAAAAATTTGACTTCGAGATAGATAAGTAAAAATCTTGGCAGCGCGATCTTCCGGAGCCAAATCACGATTGTCCATAATGGCGTTAAAGCGCTTTTCTACGAGTTCTGGATCCACCTTATCAGGGATAAACACCCCTTTATCGGTATTTACACCGCCCATACCAGTTCTGAGCATGCCTGGATTAAGGGCATCGCCGGTACCGACTATTTTGTGCAAAGCTAGTAAATTTTGGAAGTCAAAATTCTGATAGTTATTAGCAACAAATTGAGCACCTTCATGAATACGATGTAATATAACAATTTCCATAGGCCTGACACCAGTAATATAGTCATTGTTAACAATGGCCTCGGTTTGAAAAAGTGTTACTGACATACCTTCAAATTGGGCACCATCATATAAGATAGTCGGCGTAGATTTACGAAAAAGAAGCTGTTCTGTTTCCAAATCAAAATGAAATGGTTTTAATTGGTATACCATTTAGCTCTTCGCCTTTCCTTAAATTGACTAGGCTAACCACCGATTATATCCTTAAAGCCCTCTTTTATGAAAATGGTTCCAGAAACTTAGGCCTCCAATTGCAACAGCTATGATAACAATCAGCATGAATGGAAGATGTGAAACAAGTTCGGTCCCAATTCGGAAAAAAATACCATGTAAAATCCAAGTACCAAATGATCCGGCATGACTAGCACTATGACTGTGCATTGCTACGTGCTTCAATCCCAAAACAGAATTGAAAACTAATGTATTACTAAGCATCTCATTGTCCCTCCATAGTATTCTCAATAATAATAGGTCATATCATAAACGACTGTCAAATTAGATAATTTCATTGCATATGCAATAGAAATCTTAAAATTACAACTTGCGTTTGTCCAACCACCATCCAAACCATCTAACCAAATAATGTTCATTTACTCCCACTATCTTCAGTATATAATTTTTATCTTTAATAAAAAACTCATAATCCTCCTCTCATTTGCTATACTATGCCTAACTAGAATGAAAATAAGGAGAGTTTTATGGATGAAGTATCAATAACTGATTTATATCACATTAAGAGCCTCAGTCAACCGTGGGCCGCTGGGCCACTAACCTTTTTTGTTGAAAATGATTTAAGCCAAGAAAATAACGATTATACTGCCAATATCTACAGTATTGATCAACACCACCATGTCAAGCAGTACACAAATGAAGGACTAAATCTACAGCCGTTGGTTGTCGATGACTACCTTTATTTTCGTAAGCAGGACGAAAATCAGCATTTCCAACTGATGAAAATGCCCATCAATGGTGGTGTTGCAGAGCAAGTAACCACTGGCGATAGCATCGGTCAAGTTAAATTAGCTCCAGACAAGCAAGCCTTGTTCTTTAAGACTGTTCAGACCCCAGTTAAAAATGATGATGAGCTAACAACACGGCACGTTGATAAAGTCCAAAATCGTGCAGATGGCATTGGTTGGATTCCGACTGATAATCACTATGACCTTGTTCGCTTTGATCTTAAATCGCAAACAGCGACAACTATCTGGACTGGCACGGAAGACTTTAGCTTGGAAGACATTAGTCCCGACCAAAATCAGGTTTTATTTTTAGCAGCCGAACACCCCGACTGGACCAGTAAATTTGACGAATCATTAGCCGTTTATCTTTATGACATTGACAAACAGGAAAAAATTTGGCTTACGAAATCATTTCCTGATGGCGTCTTTTCGGATGCTCATTTTTCACCCAATGGTCAGCAAGTAACAGTTATTGGTAGCGATTATAGTCACTATTCTGCAACCGTTAACCAACTTTACCTTTATGATTTAACCGATATGCATGTCCAGAATATTACAGGCAATGATGACCTTGATGTTGGTTATGAACACAGTATTGGCAGCGATATGATTCAAAACCGTAGCGGTATTAGCGGCACCTGGTTCACTAATAGTCAGTATTTGTTCCAAGCTTATGATCATGGTCATAGCCAATTACACATTTGGGATGGTGAAAAAACAACCTTGGTAACGGATGATCTGCGTGACATTGTCGATTTCACTGTCAATGATACCCAAGAAGTTGTGATGGTCACCTCCTCTACCGAACGACCTGCTGAACTGAAGATATTGAACTTGCTAACTGGTCAGGAGACAAGCCTCTACAATCCAAACCAAGAATATGAGCAAGGCCATACCTATGCCCAAGTTAGTTCTTTCTACTACCCTTCGACTGATGAAAAAGTTCAACTTCAGGGTTGGTTCACGAAGGCCCAAGGGACAAATGACAAGGCGCCACTAATTTTATACATCCATGGTGGCCCACACGCAGCTTATGGTGATACCTTCTTTCATGAATTTCAGGCGCTAGCGGCTAAAGGTTTTCACGTTGTTTACTTCAACCCCCGCGGTTCCACGAGTTATGGTGAAGCATTTGCTACGGATGTCATGGGCCATTATGGTGAAAATGATTATGACGATGTGATGGCTGGGCTCGACTATACCCTTGACCATTTTGATGGCATCAACAAAGACAAAATTTTTATTGCTGGTGGCTCATACGGTGGTTTCCTATCCGCTTGGACGATTAGCCATACCAACCGTTTTCAGGCAGCTATCGTGCAACGACCTGCTATCGACTGGATTGGCCTCTATACCAATAGTGATATTGGTGTTCCCTTTGTTGAACAAGAAATGGGCATGGACCTTTATCGCGATGAAGGTGCTGCCCAGTATTATTGGGAAAAATCACCATTATCACATGCAAACAAAGTCAAAACACCTGTACGAATTCAACATGGCGAGCTGGACCGACGTTGCCCTGTGAGTCAAAGTGAAGCATTGTTCTTAGCCATCAAAAGTACTGGAACCGATAGTGATTATATTCGCTATCCAAAATCTTATCACGGCCTTTCCAGAAACGGTATTCCTTCGCTGCGAGTTCAAAGAATTGAAGATATTGTTGAGTGGTTTAACCGTTACATTTAGCCTATCTGATTTTAATTTGTGAATTTATGTATAAGAAAAAAGACATTCAGAAAATGAATGTCTTTTTCATTTGAAAGTGAATTACTTGACTGTGGGCGTATCCTTCCTGTATTTTTTAGTTTAATTTAAAGCTGAACAGTTATATATTAATGGATAAGAAGTTACGATAAGGTGGTTTATGAATGATGAAAAAAATTATTGGAGTAGCCGTAGCAATCACTGTAGCGGTTGCCAGTGTAATCGACGGATATATTGTTTTCTTCAAGGGCAATCAGCGCCATTCTCAGACTAACTCAAATAGCAATCAGTCGAGTGTGAGCACTGAATCATCCAGCAACACTAGTAGTAATCAAACAACGAGTGGAAAGTACAAGGACGGCACCTTCACTAGTAAAACGGTTACTACCCCTCATGGGACCATGCAGGTCAGTGTGGTGATTTCTAACGGTAAAATCACGAATATCAAAATTTTGAAGTACCCTGACGAAGAATCCAAATCAGAACGCATTAACAGTCAATCACTGCCAACTTACCAATCGGAGGCCATTAAGGCCCAAAGTGCTAATATCCAACAAATTTCCGGAGCGACCGAAACTTACACAGGGTTCACGAATTCACTTCAAGATGCTTTAAACAAAGCGGTTTAACATTACCCAGGAGGACTGGTATTGACTAAAAGGACTAATGAACAATTCCATTTTTTAACACACGTTGTTGGAAAAATGAACATTCCATTTACAATTAGCGTAGCTGTATTCGAAGAACGCCCTGCCCTTCAAGAGTGCTTTCAACAACAATGTCAAAAGATTACTGCTGATTTAGACCAGGTTAACGCTGTTTTTTCACCATTCAAGCCAGATTCATTAGTATCCAGATATGCAGCTGGCGAGCGTGAAGTTCTGTTAGATTCCACTGATTTTCAAGAAGTTTTTTTAATGGCTGACCAAGCTAATCATGTAACCGAAGGATTTTTTGATCCATTCTTCAAAGGACAGTATGACCCTACCGGCATTGTCAAAGGCTGGGCGATCGAAAAAATATTTAATCAACGGTTACGGCCCCTACTGACAGACCCCTTGGTTGCGGGAGTCGCCTTAAATGGTGGCGGCGATATTCAAGCGGCTGTTGCAAATGACAGTGAACTAACCTGGATGACGGGCATTGAAAATCCACGTCATCCAGGATACTTGATTGGCAAGTACCCGTTAACCAACGCCGCACTTGCCACCTCCGGGGTTAATAAACGTGGCGAACACATTAAACGGGTTGCCAGTCCATTGATGCAGGTCACAATTGTTGATTACTCATTAACGATTGCCGATACCTGGGCAACCGCAGGAATAGCTGCCGGAACCAAACGATTTTTAGAACTAATTAAGAAACATCAATTGACGGGCGTGCTCATTGATGCCAAAATTGGTGAAATCAGTTTTGAGAAAGGTCAGGTTCATCATGCTCAAACGATATAACTTTAGTCTAGGGCTGACTTGGTTGGTAATCTTCTTTGTCATTCCATTACCACTACTCCAGACACTATCAGCTGGATTGCCAGCAATTTATTCCAGCCAATCCCAAACAATTTATTTAGGTGCCATTGCCTATGCTTGGATGCTCACGTCAATTTATTTAGCAACGAAACCCCATTGGTTGGATCGACGGATTGGCTTGCCTGATATGTATATGATTCATGGCATCATCAGTATTCTTGCTATCGGTTTGGCCTATTTGCATAAATTTGGTAACCCTTCTGATGGCTGGATAAGAACTACGGGCGATTGGGCCATTTATCTATTTACTGGCATCATGGTCTATTCGATGATCTTTATGGCTGGCTGGTTCACTAGCCGGATTCCCTTTCTAGCTAAGTTAAAAAAAATGCTAGAGACCGTTTTCAAACATGAATTATCTGTCTGGTTGCATCGTCTAAACCTGATTGCTACCCTCTTAGTATTTATCCACGTCCAATTAATTAGCTATGTGACCGCTATTCACCCTTTTATGTTCGTCTTTTATGCCTACAGTGGCATTGTCTTTATCAGCTACGTGATGAGTAAAGTTCGGAGTCAATTGGGTGATACCAGAGGAACCGTGATGACTAACGAGGTACTAGCGCCAAATGTTCAGGAGCTAACGATTACGCCTCAAAAACATTATCACTTAAATTTGCGAATGGGCGATTTCGTCTTTATCTCCTTTCCTGATTTAAAAGGCCTCAAAGAATATCATCCGTTTTCTATCGTCAATCCACCTAGTGACGATAAACAGCACATTAAGTTAGCCATCCGCGGTGATGGTGACTTCACGAAGCTCCTTTCTGAAATTAAACCAGGAGTGGCGGTTAAATTAAGTGGTGGTTACGGCCGTTATCATTCTTTCCTGGAAAATAATAATCAAGACCATCACATCGTCATGATTGCTGGTGGCATTGGTGTGACGCCATTGCTTTCAATCGTGGAAGGTTCCCCAGAACGTCATATCTCATTGTTTTATTCCGCTCATTACGACCACGATTTAATCTATTTAAATCAGCTAAAGAATTGGCACCAACGTGAGAATTTTGATTTGCATTATCAGGTCGGGCGCTATTCCGAAGCTGATGTTTTAAACCATCAATTGCATGGCCTACCAAATAACACCATCTTCTTAATTTCTGGTCCGGCCCCAATGATTCGCTATTGGAAACGGGTTTTGAAGAAAAATGGTATTCGAAATGGGCAAATGTATGCCGAAGAATTTACTTGGTAATAAAGAAAGAGAAGCCCGGTCAACATGTGATATGAACCTCAAAATTAGGACATGTCATTGAGTGGCCTTGAGGACTGACACCCGATATTCAATCGGTGTCAGTCCTTTTTCTACCAGAAGTCAAGCCCATCAAGGTTTTGGCTTCATTTCTTTTTTATCGAATAGTAATTTTGGCACACCCAAATAAGCTATCATCTTTTCATTTTTTTGGAAAGTGGTAGGATTAAGTTAAGTTATTTTCTTGATGCAATTTCATAATCATAGAGTTGGTTATGAAGCACCAAGTAGTGCAATGTTCTGACTAAGCGTGACATGGCTTGGTAAGGTGTATTCAAGAGCAATAGAACGAATTAAATGGGTTGAACCCAACACTTTTTGGATAATTTCCAGTTTTAAATCATCTGCATATGACTGGTAGAAATGTTCTAAGATGGCTTTTTTACCCACATAAAATACATATTAACTTTATCTTGATTTGTAAATTCTTGATTTGTAAATTCTTGATTTGTAAATTTACTCATAAAAAACCTCAGAATTTTGTCTCAATTCTGGGGTCCATATCATTTGTCCAAATTTCGGGATTCGTATCAAAATGAATATCTTTTTATTTAACAGTGAATTACTTGACTGTGGGTGCCCCCTTCCAATCAGCAACTTCACCAGCATCACTCTTATAAGTTGACATATTCTATTTGAATAGTTAAGTTCAGCAGATGGCTAGTCATTGAATGCACTTACTGCGGTTCCAGCGGTATCTTCCTCATCAATATCAATAATTTGTATACGTCCTTGAATGAGCAATCTGTCAAATAAGTTATTTGGTTGTCCAACAGTATTTTGGTATCTTCGAATAAGTTTTTCAACGGTCGCACAAATTTCCCCTTTAATTCTCTGACTATTCTCCCTGTCATAAGCCGTTGCATACTTAAAAATGAGTTTACATTCACTGGAATATAAATCAACTTCATTAAAAATGTAATCAAAATATGAATAATCAGCATCACTAAGGGAATGTCCAAAAAAGACAATACTTTTAATATTACTATCAATATTAAATTGACTTGTCTCGGTAATTCTCAACTTTCTAGATGTTTTTGTAAACGGCTGTGCTAGTACCTGTAGTTGTTCGTCAGCTAATTTTTGGTCATCATGTGAATCAATTCCAAAGATAATATTATTTTTCTCAAGCTTCCCATGTATATTATTTATCTTTACTTCCATTTCTCTGGGACTAAAAATCGACGCAGCGCCGGTTAAATCTGTATAATTGAAGTTTAAAATATCGATAGAAGTTGAACCAGAATCGCCAACAAAGTCCCGAATTTTATTACAAGCCTCTCCTGCGTAATCATCACCTATTTGACTGCTTAAGTACTCTTGAAAATTGCATTCTACTATTTTCAATTCACTCAATAGAAAATCAGAAACAATCAATAAAAATTCATCATAATATTCAGCTAGTTTCTTCTCCATCTTATCCAACTTATCGTCATCTGGTCGATCCTTATTCAAAGGTGATTGCCTAAGATTTTGAATTTTAGAATATGGATTTTTACTAAGATAATCAATTATTTCAAGTAATTTTTGATTATCTTGTTGAGAACGTAGCAATTTTGATATAGTAAAAATTAAAGGTGCTAAATTTAATTGATTTTTTGGAAAAACAAAATCTTCTAACATAGTTATGTTCCCCCACATCTGATACCTGTTAGTGGAGCCAATCTGTTCATCAATAAAATTAAGGGCTTCTTTTACTTGTGGGGTATCATAAGTTTTTAAAATTCCAAGCTCGGGGCTCAAGAGAACTCTCGATATTGCAGACTCAACATCCATCCAATCGACTGATTTTGCATCTGGAATCAATATTGGAATAATATAACTCCAAACAGAATTATTTCTTTTGAATAATTCACTATTATAGAAATCAGAATACTTAGACTTAATGTGTAATGATAAGTCAAAGCCATTTCCAAGTACTAGCAGCGTGCGAGGGGATGTATTATTTCCCATGTACTAATTCCTTTCCTCCATGAACATTAGAAATCAAAAGCTCGGTCAACACGACCGAGCTTCTTTATTTTATATTGATATTAATGGATATAAATCGTTATCACTGTGAACAAGCCAAACAAAATCCCCGGGACGTTGGAAATAATAATTGGCCAATCTTTATACGTTTTAGTCCAGCCATAGCCAGCCCAGAACGATGCGTTAATCATCGCTACGAGTGGCTGTAAAACACCGACTGGATGTCCTGAAAAATTGCTAATAATTTGCGGAATATAAGAAACATACATCGCAATACATGTGAATGTGGCAGCTTTACTGAGGAGCTTCAGCTGTTTAACACGTTTTTCAGGGACAGCGTTTTCACCTGTAGGATATTCTGAAGTATCAATTCTCATAAAAATTTCCTTTCTCCATTGTTCATACCTCAAATTATAGCCGTTTTCAGCATACATAGCGAGTAAAAATGAAACAATGTTGCTTTTTATGCAATATTCTTAGCCGTTATTCAAACAATTGCAATGATTAAGCAACTCTTGCTAATGATATAATGTGACCTATATTAAAAGCCGAGGTAAAAGCATGAATAAAAGTGAAGTCTTTGAGTATTTGCAGCAAAAAAATGTTTGGCACGAAATTACCGAACACCAAGCGCTATTTAGTATGGATAGCATTGTTGATGTTGATTTACCATACCCAGACGCCGATGCAAAAAATCTTTTTGTCCGTGATGATAAGAAACGAAATTACTATCTGATTACCGTTAAGGGCGATAAAAGAGTTGATTTGAAGGCCTTCCGCAAGGAAAATCAGACTCGCCCATTATCGTTTGCTTCAGAAGAAGACTTGCTAAGATTAATGGGCTTAATTCCTGGCTCGGTTTCCCCCTTTGGTCTCCTGAACGATGAAGACCGCCAGGTCAATTTTTTCCTTGATGAGGAATTTTTGAAAGAACCCGGACTAATCGGGATTCACCCAAATGAAAATACGGCAACGGTCTGGCTGAAAACACTTGATCTCCTCGAAATGATTCAAGAGCATGGGAATGAAGTTACGACTGTCCCTATCCCCGAACGAGAATAATATCATCACAATCCACTTAAAAAGCTGCAACACTGTTTCTGTAAGTAAATATGAACCCCGAAATTTGTTTGTCCAAATCTCAGAGTTCATATCAGTGTTACAGCTTTTTTAGTGTTTCATTCTCTTTTTAAGAGACAATTTGATGATATTGTTCCTGGGCAATTTGTACAATTGGCATCTGTTGTGAACTGTACGTGCCTAATTTTTTACCAATATGTTGGACAAGCCAAGCAGGTAAATAAGGTCTGGCAAGGAGAACTAGGTAAGCATCAAAACTTAGAAACGTTTCGATATCCTCAAAATAGCTAAACAAGTCTTCATCCGCACGCAAGGGTTGACCCAGTCGCAGCATAATAATCGTTTCCAAAACTTGTTCATGACGGAGCAGATGTTCTTTTTGCGCTAAACGAACCATGATTCGTTTCAAAACCCGTTGATCATCAACAAACCGATAAGCTTTTTCAGCCCAATCAATAATGGCAAAACCATCAAAGACATTGGCTTCACCAATGTCTGCCAATGTTAAGCCCATATAACGCAATAATTGAATAGCGGTACTCAAATGGATATCTGTTTGACCACGTTCAAACTTTGAAATCACACTCGTCGATAAACCCGTTGCTTCGGCTAAATCATTGGCAGACATGCCACGAATTTCACGTAATTCACGAATCATGGCACCTAAACGTTGAACCTCCGCAAAGACATCTTTCGACATGGTCCCCCACCCCTTTTTACATTCTTAACTCTACTTTAATCATTCAGCAATCGCTTTTAATTCAGCTTGCTCTCGTAAGTACACTTGCAAATCAGCAATCGAAATCATTGGTAATTGCCACTTTTGGGCCAATTGCACTAAATCAGCCTGACGAGCCATATGACCATCTGGTAAAAGAATTTCGATGATTGCCGCTACAGGTGCGGTTCCAGCTAATTTGGCCAAATCGACACCCGCTTCGGTATGTCCATTACGCTCCAAGACACCTCCGGACTTTGCCACCAATGGGAAGGTGTGACCTGGGTGGACAAAGTCTTTTTCCGTCGCATCATCCTTACTTAATTGGGCAATCGTCCGAGCACGGTCGAAAGCAGAAACACCAGTCGTGACCCCTGTTGATACATGTTCACCATCAACCGAAATTGTAAAGGCGGTCTGATTTGTTTCATGATTATCATCAACCATTTGCCGTAAACCAAATTTCTCGGCCAATTCCGGTGCCATTGGTGCACACAGCAACCCGCGAGCATTGGTAACCATGAAGTTAACCGTTTCAGGCGTAATATTCTCGCCAAGGGCAATCAAATCGCCCTCATTCTCTCGATCTTCGTTGTCCACAACAATGACTGGTTGTCCCTTCTTCAATACTGCCAATGCGTCCGTAATCTTATCCATTTTTTCTTCCTCCTCTGTGCTTAAATGAGTGACTTTATCTTACCCGTTAAAACCCAGCGCACAGAAAAAATTTCCTATAAGAAAAATAAACATTGTAAAAATCAGCCCATATTCTGATAATAGCAAGGATTCAGCTAAGAATTCGTATATAAATAGAAACTTTTGAAACAGAATTATGATAATAAGCGTTCAAAAAGCGAACGATTCCTATTGAAAATTATAAAAAAGGCTGACTAAAAAAGCAAATATCCTTTTATAACCCAAGAGCAATTCGGGCATAGGGTGACAGCCGGCCACGATTCCATGCCGGTTCCCAAGTCAAGACGACCTCGACTTCTTGAATTTCACTCAATGAAAGTAATTGATTGCGAATATCGTTTTCTAAAATTTTGGTTAACGGGCAGCCCAATGTCGTCAGTGTCAAATCAACGATTGCGCGATTCCCCTGAACAGTTACCTGATTAATCAATCCAAGATTGACGATATCAATTTTCAATTCTGGATCAATTACCCGAGAAAGAGATGTTGTAATCTTCTTTTGCATTTCTTTTTGATTGGCCATTGCTTACCTCCGCTTTACTCGATTGATAATTTCGAATTGATAACAAAATCAACTGATTATTGTGAATCTTGGCAATGATTCGAGCGCTCTCAATCAATTCATTCATAATAATCTGCTGGTAATGATACTGCTCCCCCACCTGGGCAAGTTGCCAATAAAAGTTTTCCAGAAACAGGGTGGTACTATTGATCTTGGCGACGTCAATGCCATCGGCTGCCATTTGAGCGGCAACTGAAAAATTCTGATTTTGTAATTGAAACTCCGCTAACAAATAGAAGATACCCATTTGTAAGCCAACTTGTTGGGAAAAATCAGTCTGATTCTGTTGCTGCGATAACTTGCTAAAAATGCTATTCGCACGATGCTCATCTTCGTTTAGATGATAGTAAAACATGGTAGTTGCCTGAAAGAATGCCGCTTGTATGCCCCCTAATTGACGATTGGCTAACTTTTTCTGGATGGCATGTGCCTGTGCAAAGTCTCGCTTTAGAATCACTAAATGAAAATAAGATAGTAGCCAATAGTCATTTTGTTCATCATGACTAAATTGGTTTAAATCAGCTTCGGCTAACAATGTTGCCGACAATTGGCCATCTTGATGAAAGAGTACATGTTGCAGTCGCTTGAGGTATTGTTCATTTTGATTGACCGAATGTGTCCGGCTAACCGGGAAGACATCATCTAACGTCAAACCGAGACGTTCACATAACTGAACCATAATTTCAAACGTTGGCACACTCTGTTGATTTTAAAATTTGGATAAGGTCGATTGTGTACAAGTGTCTTTGCAAAGGTCACTTTGAGAAAGCTTCAGCATTTTTCGCCGTTCAACAAATTTTTCAGTATTAATCATAATTCTCCCCACTATGAAATGAAAAAAGCAGCTAACATCAGTTAGCTGCTTTTTGAACCCACCTCTAACTGCCTACTCAATTTTTAATTAGTAGGCAATCAACGAAAAATAAACTACTAATTATCAAAAAATAATAGGTAGCTTGACGACAATCACAGTATTCAAAATTAATTCATTACGATATTCCATTTTACGCATCCATTTTCTAATCATTTTATAATGCTTATCTTAATTCGAAACAGTCTAATTGTCAACTTTTACTACTGATTTCACCCGTAAGCCTGTAAAATAGTGATTCCTGTTATATAAAATTAGAATATTTTCTTGTTTCGCCATTCGATTCGATTAGAATTTGATTAAATTCAAGAATAAAAGGAGCAAAACATGAAAGATGAATTTTCTTTTACAGTTACGAGCGATGATTTGAAACAGCGTTCTGATCATATTAAATTAGGGGTCCATCAGGCCCCTGCTCGTTCTCTACTTTATGCGACGGGACAAGTTCAAAATCCCGAGGATATGAAGAAGCCCTTTATTGCCATTTGCAATTCATACGTCGAAATTGTCCCAGGTCATACCCATCTACGGGAATTAGCCGATATCGCGAAAGAAGCAATTCGTGAAGCGGGCGGTATTCCTTTTGAATTTAATACAATCGGTGTTGACGACGGCATCGCGATGGGCCATTCCGGGATGCGCTATTCCCTACCATCACGGGAATTAATTGCTGATTCTGCTGAAACAGTGATCACTGCTCACTGGTTTGATGGCGTTTTTTTCTTGCCAAACTGTGACAAAATAACACCCGGCATGTTGATGGCTTCCCTACGGTGCAACGTCCCTTCGATTTTCGTTTCGGGCGGCCCAATGAAAGCCGGATTGGATGCCAAGGGTAACGCCGCTACCCTTTCAACAATGTTTGAAGCAGTTGGCTCATTTAAATCAGGATTGATGACCAAAGACGAATTCTTGCAAATGGAACAAAACGTTTGTCCAACCTGTGGTTCTTGTGCGGGGATGTTCACAGCTAATTCAATGAACACCTTAATGGAAATGCTTGGGGTTACCCTGCCCTATAACGGAACAGCATTGGCAACCTCAACGGAACGACGTGACCTGATTCGCGAAGGTGCTAAGCAACTAATGCGCTTAGTCAAAGAAAATGTGAAGCCAAAAGATTTGATTACCAAAGAAGCGCTTGACGATGCCATCGCGCTTGATATGGCCATGGGTGGTTCAACAAATACTGTTCTTCATGTTTTAGCAATTGCTCATGAAGCAGGAATTGACTATAACCAAGAAGATATCAATCAAATTGCTAAAAAAGTCCCTTATCTAGCCAAAATTGCGCCATCATCCAACTGGTCGATGGAAGATGTTCATCAAGCGGGTGGTATCCCAGCAATCATGAACGAACTTGTCCGCATGGGTAATATTTTACATCCTGATCGCATGACCGTGACTGGGAAAACCATTCGAGAAAACGTGGCTAACCACGAAATTTTAAATGACGAAATTATCAGGCGCTTTGATGTAAATCCTTATTCCAAAGAAGGTGGCATCTCCATCCTCTACGGGAACCTTGCACCAGATGGCGCAGCCATTAAAGCTGGTGGGGTCGATGCCAGTGTCAAACAGTTTACGGGAGAAGCCATTGTGTTCGACTCAGAAGGCGACGCTGTCAAGGCCATTGATGCTGGTCAAATTCATGCCGGCCACGTAGTGGTTATCCGTTATGAAGGACCAAAGGGAGGACCAGGCATGCCCGAAATGCTTGGTCCAACATCCGCTTTAACTGGGATGGGACTAGGAAAAGAAGTTGCCTTGATTACTGATGGGCGTTTTTCCGGAGCAACTCGCGGTATCTCAGTTGGACATGTCAGTCCCGAGGCAGCTGATCAAGGGCCAATCGCTTTAATTCATGATGGCGATCAAATTACGATTGATTTGGTTGACCGGTCAATCCACCTACATGTTAGCGATGCAAAATTAGCAGAGCGAAAAACACAATTAAAACCTTTTAAGCCTAAAATCAAGCATGGTTGGATTGCTCGCTACCAAAGTCTTGTGACTTCAGCAAATACCGGTGCTGTCTTAAAGGGAGCTGATGAACTTTTCGGTTAAAGAAACGAGGTGTCCTTCATGGAAACTGAAACAGAAGACCTAAAAAACAGAATGGTCCAGGCACTTTCAGAGGTAATTGATCCCGAGTTGAAATGTGACATCATCAATCTCGGTTTAGTTTACGGATTATCGATGGATGATCATCATTGCGTAACCGTTCAATTAACACTAACCACAATGGGCTGTCCCTTAACAGAGGTTTTAGAAACCATGATTGAACGTGCCTTAATGAATCTTGTTGAGGTCGAAAAAGTCGTCGTCGAACTCGTTTGGAATCCAGCGTGGAATAAAAACATGATGAGTGACTATGCCAAACTTGTTTTAGGAGTCTATTAACAAAAAAGGAAAGAAAAAATATGCAAAAAGCCAAACAATTGTCCGATACAATTAATAAATTTTTTACTCTCTTTGTCCTGCTAATCGTCTTAATTGCTCTTTTTTTACCTAAACCCGGAACACTGATTGCCACAACCAAAGTTGGTAACCTTTCTGCCGTCTCAATCTTATTAATGATTGTTTTGTTTGGCATGGGCATTACGTTAACACCAGCTGATTTTAAGCGAGTAGTCCAAAAGCCTGTTCAAGCGTTAATGGGGACTGTTGCTCACTACGTTATTATGCCCTTCTTGGCATTCTTGTTAGTACACTTATTTGGTTTAACTGGTGCTGCAGCTGTTGGTGTTATTTTAGTTGGTTCTGCCCCATCCGGAACCGCATCCAACGTCATGTCATTTTTAGCCGGTGGCGACGTTGCATTGGACGTCTCCATTGGCTTGCTTTCAACATTATTGGCACCGTTTATGTTGCCATTGCTGCTCAAAATGTTAGCAGGAAAATGGGTTGATGTGCCCTTCCAGTCAATGTTTTTATCAGCATTTGAAATTGTGGTTATTCCAGTCGCTTTGGGATTAACCGTTCATATGGTCTTTCAAAAGCATGTCCAAAAAATCATCAACGTGATGCCATTAGTTTCGCAAGTAATGATTGTTTTGATTATTCTGGCCGTTTTGTCCGCTAATTCAAAAACGATTCTTGCTGTTAGTACACTTGCTTTAATTCCAATTGTTATGTTGCATAATTTATTGGGTTATCTATTTGGTTTTCTGTTTGCCAAATTATTAAAAATGGATACCGCCCAACAGAAGGCAATTACGTTTGAAGTTGGTATGCAAGACTCGGCCCTTGCGTCCACGTTAGCAATTTCATTTTTCGAACCCGCTTCCGCCATTTCAGCAGTTATTTTTTCTGTCTGGCACAATATCTCGGGTTCAGTTTTAGCCTCCATTTGGAAAAACCATTAAGAGTTCTTCCACTCATTGCAATATAAAAAGTCAAATCCCTTAGACAGAAAAAGGCCCCCC
>NZ_DF968079.1:16006-127645 GCF_001047135.2 Fructobacillus tropaeoli
CCAGACTTAGTCCTGAATAAATCGAAACAAAGATGATAAAGTTCAAGAAGAGATTATCCTGAATAGCGGGATAAACCTTTTCAACCTGGTCAATACCAATAAAACTACCTAAGATAATGAAAATACTGCTAATGGGGAAGCCTCTTTTTCGGCGTTCGGGTCTCGATTTTGCTTGCATACTCATTTACCTTTCGAGTAAGTTGTTAGTCATTAAACCTGAAAGAGCTTGGGACTGATTTTCTTCAAGATTTCTAAGATAATTGTCGGCACAACAGTTAAGAGAACAATCATCAACCAATGGTTAGCTGATAAGCTAACCA
This sequence comes from Fructobacillus tropaeoli, assembly GCF_001047135.2. GTDB lineage: Bacteria > Bacillota > Bacilli > Lactobacillales > Lactobacillaceae > Fructobacillus > Fructobacillus tropaeoli. Next base: position 16,327 of record NZ_DF968079.1, read on the forward strand.
AGCCGAAGAGTCCTTGAACACCCGGAATCACAGAAACGGCAATGGTAATCAATGTTGCTAAGATGGCCATGTTCACCAACGATGGGTTGGCACCATAGCGAATTGAAAAGAGCGACTTTTCAGAACGGATATTGAAAACGTGAATAATCGACGTTAATGACAAGACCACGAAGGCCATCGTCTGGCCCACTTCTTCTGAAGTGGCGATACCACCCATGGCCACGTTTTGACCAAACCAGATGGCACCTAAGGTCACCAAGGCAAAGAGCGATGCGTTTAAGGCAATCTGTCGGCCAAGTCCCTGGCTAAACAGTGATGCATTTTTTGGCATTGGCGCCTTATCCATCACATTTGTTAACATTGGTTCACGACTCAAGGCGAATCCTGGCAAACCATCGGCTACAAGGTTGATAAAGAGCAAATGGATTGGGAGTAATGGTGAACCCCAGCCCAAAATCATGGCAATCAAGATGGCGATTAATTCCGAAATGTTAGCGGACAGAAGGAAATTAATGGTCTTACGAACCTTAACATAAACCCCTCGTCCTTCTTCGATGGCACTAATAATCGTTGCAAAGTTATCATCCGTCAAAACGATATCGGAAGCACCACGAGCAACGTCAGTTCCGGTTTGACCCATGGAAATACCAACATTGGCTGCCTTCAGGGCCGGCGCATCATTAACACCATCACCCGTCATGGCAATCGTGGCATCTTGTCGCTGCCATGACTTGATAATTCTGATTTTATCAGTTGGCGTTACACGAGCATAAACACTATAATCCTTAACATTCTTATCCAATTCAGCATCGGATAATTGGGCCAATTCGGCACCGGTTAATGTTTTGTCGCCTGGTTGTAAAATTCCGATTTCACGGGCGATTGCACTCGCCGTTTCAACGTGGTCACCGGTAATCATCACCGTCTTAACCCCAGCTTGTCTTGCCTGGGCAACAGCCGCTGCCGATTCTGGACGTGGTGGATCAATAATACCAACCAAACCGACCAGTTCTAAGTTGCTTTCATAAAATTCCTGAGTTGGTTCTTCGGGCAACTGATTAAAGACCTGCTTTGTAATGGTCAACACACGCAGTGCCTGACGACCGAACTTTTGGTTAATCTTTTCGGCTTCGGCCACATCACCATTTGCCAACATTGGGGCCAAAACATCAAAGGCTCCCTTAGTGATGGCAATGTAACCACCATCTGGTCGCTGATGAACGGTTGTCATCCGCTTTTTTGTTGAATTAAATGGTACCTGATCAACTACAGGATATTCAGTCAATAAGTCTTCTCGACTTTTAATTGGGTCAATAGCCCGCACCAACGCAACTTCCGTTGGCAAGCCATCAAAACGAGTTTCCCCATCTTCATCTTCCGCTACGGCAACGTTTGTTGACATTGCGGCCAGTGACAAAACTTCCTCGGCTTCAGGTGTGATACCATCTGCTGTGGCTGATAACTGATTTTGACTCGCTTGCCAGACTTGACGAACTGTCATCTTGTTTTGCGTCAACGTTCCAGTCTTATCCGAAGCGATGACATTCGTTGTTCCCAGCGTTTCAACCGCTGGTAATCGACGAATAATAGCGTGCTTCTTGGCGATTCGCTGAACGCCAAGAGCTAGAGTCATGGTCACGATCACTGGCAGCGTTTCCGGCACAATGGCAACGGCTAAGGAAATGGCCGTTAAGAAGATGTGCTTCAAATCCATTCCTTGCACAATTCCCAGCGTCAAAACGACAATAGCCGAGATAATGGCCAAATAAGAAATATTACGACCTAATTGAGCCAAACGACGTTGCAATGGTGTCAATGGCGTGCTGTTTTCGTTGTTCAACAGGCTGGCAATCTGACCCATTTCGGTTGCCATTCCGACGGCCGTGACAATGGCAAGACCATGACCATTAACAACGGTCGTACCACGGTAAACCATCGTTACTCGTTCACCGAGGTCGACGTCCTTGTCTCCCTCAAAAGTAGCCTCCGCATCTTTTTCAACGGGTAAACTTTCACCAGTTAATGCAGACTCTTCTGTCTGCAATTCAACAGCTTCAATTAAACGCGCATCAGCGGCGATGGATCGTCCGTTTTCTAAGAGCAAAATATCGCCGACAACAACGTCATCCGAATCAATTAATTCCGGCTGGCCGTCACGCAAAACCTTAACCTGGCTCTTATTCAGATCCTTCAAGGCGGCTAAAGAGCTCTCCGCCTTTCCTTCTTGGAAAATGGACAATGCTGAGTTGATGACCACAATCCCAATCACCAACAGACTTTCGAAGTAATTATTACTTCCTTCCAAATAAGTGGCGACAAAGGAAATCCCGGCCGCAATCAGCAAAATGATAGTTGCCACATCCTTTAAACTAAGCAAGATTTTCTTAGCTAAAGACGTCTTCTTTTCAGCAACGAAAACGTTTTTTCCGTGTTCTTGCCGGCTTTTCTCGACCTGATTTTCCGAAAGCCCTTGGTCCGGTTTTGTCCCAAGAGCCTTGAGTGTTGCTTGAACTCCTTTTTGGAATGCTTGCATGAGTATTCCTTTCAATGGTTCATGAGAAGGTATCACACCAGAGATGGTCTCCTGGCCACGGCACGTCTTCTCTTGCGTGACCGTGTTGGCAGTTGCATACTACTCAAAGTTCGGCGCCGACAATAAAGTGGTGTAAGTCCCCGAATTTTGAAATCGTGTCTCTTCATAGATAAAAAGCGAACATTTGTGGCTAATCGTTTGCGATTAACATGTAGGTTTTTAGCTAATTGGAATACTGGCACAATTAACTGTCAAAATTAATATTCAGATATGTATGAAAGTACGACGCCATTAGAGTGAATAAAAGTATTCTTAAACTAATAAGTATGACTAATATTATTGTAGCATACTTATAACGATTTTTGTAATTTTTAGCGGATAAAATAATTTTTCTAATAAAAAAAGCTGTTAAATCAGCAACTATATAATTTAATTAGAATAATATTGATTAAAAAAACGCCTATACCAATTTTGGAAGGCGTTTACCGATTGAACATTCCGTCTCGCTTTACGGAATAGACCGTCAATCACTCACTAAGACAAATTTCTTTTGCGTTTTCACTTCTTCAAAGCCAAGATGTCGATAAAAGGCATGGGCATTTTGGCGATTTGCACCAGAATTAAGCCGGATGATTCGAATTTTTCGGCTTTTGCCCGCCGCCTCTAACCACCCAATTAAAGCCGTGCCAATTCCCTGCTCCTGCGCTGACTGGTTAACCGCCAATGCCAGGATATTCAACGCAGGATCAGCATAAATTTCCTGGTAAACTTCGGCATGAAGTTAACCTAAAACCTCGTGTTGTGAACTTTCAGCAACCGCCAACAGGTGGTGGCGTTGATCTTCCAGTAATTGCAATAACTGATTTTTCGCCTTCTCAATTGGGTAATCATAACCTAACTCATTTGTATTGAGCGTATGAAGGGCAGCCAAGTCAAGCAGCGTAGCCTCACGAATAAAAAATTTTTCAGCCATTTTTCACCGACGTCCTTCCTGAAGGTACTTAACTTCGACAATCGAGTGCGCTTTTTGCCACCAATCCTCGTGATTTTGGTACCAAGCAATCGTTTCTTCTAAACCGGCATCAAAATCAGTGAAGACCGGGTGCCAGTCAAGAACTGCCATCGTGCGGCTAGCATCCAAGGCATAACGCTGATCATGACCGGGACGATCAGCAACATGCGAAATATTCGACGGATCTTGGCCAAGCTGGTCCATGATTTTTTGCACAACTGTTAAATTACTCAACTGACAATTAGCCGAAAAAAGGTAGGTTTGACCACTTTTCCCTCTTTCCAAGACAGCTAACAGGCCTCGAACGTGATCCGTCACGTGCAACCAATCACGCACCTGCTTCCCCGAACCAAATACTTGGGGCTTTTCATCACTCATGACAGTAGCAATTGTCCGTGGAATTAGCTTTTCAACATATTGATAAGGGCCATAATTATTCGACGAGTTTGAAATCGTAGCTTGAATACCAAAAGACCGGACCCACGCCCGAACCAAGTGGTCAGAGCTTGCCTTGGTTGCCGAATATGGTGACGAAGGTTGATAACGAGACTCTTCTTGAAAAGTCGCCGTTGAATCAATCGGTAAGTCACCAAAGACTTCATCAGTGGAAACGTGATGGTAAAAGACACGGTATTTACGAACTGCTTCCAGCAACGTATAGGTACCGATAATATTTGTATCCAAAAATGGCCTTGGATTGGCTAATGAATTGTCATTATGGCTTTCCGCCGCAAAGTTCATCACGACATTGACAGTCTGAACCAGCTGATCAACCAGTGGCGCGTCACAAATATCGCCAACCACTACATGCAGTCGTTCAGTTGATAAATCGGCTAGATTGTCCAAGTTTCCGGCGTAAGTTAACTTATCTAAAACCGTGATTTCGACTTTCTGTTCATGCTCCAGCAGATAACGAACGAAGTTAGCGCCAATAAAGCCAGCGCCTCCCGTTACGAGTATTTTTTGATAACGCATGGCTTTCTCTCCTCTTTGCTGATTTTAAAAAATATTATAACAAAAGGGCCCCCTCAGCAAGCACTGAATCGAACCCTTTTCAATATTTTTACATTTTTAATAGAAGCGATGCGCGAACCTTTTTGGATTCGGCTTGTGCCGTCCGAACATAAATGGTATCCCCCGGCCGTAAAATCAGGTCTCCAGCTGGTAGTAAGCTTTGATTTCCCCGCTTCACCATCGTAATTAAGCTTTGACTGAGCCAGTCAATATTGCGAATTTCACGATCCTCTAAAACTGTACCGGCCAAAACTGGCACTTCCAAGGTAATCAGTTGCTGGCCGCCATCTTCTTCCTGATTTTGCAAAAGACGGTTCAGCAAGGATTCATAGATTGGTGCACCATTGCACAAATCGACCACTAGGTAAGCTACTAAACTGACAAAGGCCAATGGCAAAACATGGGTCACGGAACCGACCATCTCAATGATCAGGATGATAGCCGTAAAGGGTGCTTTCCCAATGGCCGCAAAATAAGCAGCCATGCCGATAACCACGAAATCAATGAGATAAGACGCAGACAACCAACCAAAAATGACAAAAACCTGACCAATGATAGCACCATTTAAGGCACCAAGCGTCAAAATTGGTAAAAAGATGCCTCCAGGAAGACCTGAGCCGTAACTAATCATCGAGAAGATAAAGCGAACCAGTACCATGGCCAATAAAATTTTGATGCCTGGAACGTGGTGACCAAGCGCTAAGACTAAATTATTGCCCCCACCAAGGCCATTTGACCAAAAAAGGCCTAACGGAATGACAAGCATCAGTGGAATCAGGCCGTTTAAATATTTTGGTAGGTGTGTCCATTGATAGATTTTCTGGCTGGCCAAGAGCGTTTTTTGGTACAGAAAACCAAGCAAACCGAGAACAAGTCCCAAAATTAATAGCAGGCCATAGAGGCGGACTGGAATAATTGGTAATTGTCCAACCGCCAAAACCGGCGTCTGGCCGAAAACAATCGTGGAAATTGCATCGGCAATCACTGAACCAGCCAATGCCCCCAGCCAGATAACTGGTGAGAAACTATGGTAAATTTCTTCCAAAACAAACATCACACCAGCTAACGGTGCATTAAAGGCAGCAGCCAAACCAGATGCCGCACCGGCCGCAATTAATGATTTTTTCTGGCTATGGTCAACCTTGATAGTTTCAGCAACCCCCTGTCCGACGGCGGCACCAAGTTGAATCGAGGGTCCTTCGCGTCCCAACATCAGGCCCGAACCAATAGCTAAAATACCGGCAACAAATTTCCGCCATAGAATCGAAAAATAATTTAAATGCAGTTGATCCATCAACTGCCCTTCAACCTGTGGAATCCCGGAACCCGCGATATTGGGTTCCTTTTTCACTAACAGCGCGACAATCACGCCGATTACTAAATTAATAAGAACAACGAGGACAAGCATTGACCAGTGACCATTTTTAATGTACGTATACATATCACGCCACCACGAAAGCGAGTGTTCAATGCTCATTCGAAAAACGGACACCGCAATCCCGGTTAAAACACCAACCAAAGCCCCGTTAATAATGACCATCAATCGATTTGTATTAAAATGAAAGGTATTTTTTTGCATATTTTTAGTTTACACCTTTTTATTCTAAAATCGTAACAGAAAACAAAAATAGTTCAAAAAGATTGATAACTTTTTGAACTATTTAATAAGAAATTGTCTGGATGTTTGATTTTAATGGCGCGTTTGACCATCGCCAAAAACTTCGTACTTAATAGTCGTTAACGCTGGCAAGCCCATTGGACCACGAGCGTGCAACTTTTGCGTGGAAATCCCAATTTCGGCACCAAAGCCAAATTCAAAGCCGTCCGTAAAGCGGCTTGAAACATTTTGGTACACCACCGCTGCATCCACTCGGTTCATAAAATCAGCGACATGCTGTGGATTTTTTCCAAGGATAGTTTCGGAATGGTGAGTCGTATGCGCATTAATCCAATCAATGGCAGCATCGATATCGGTCACAACCTTAATCGCCATGATTAAGTCATTGTATTCCGTATCCCAATCAATTGGTGTTGCTAATGAGAGACGGCCATCAATAGCCACAGCCTGGTCGTCGCCGCGTAGTTCAACACCAGCTTCAATCAAGGCCGAAGCCACCTTCGGCAAGAATTCAGCAGCAATTTTTTCATGAATCAGTAGCTTTTCGGCGGCGTTGCAGACAGCGGGCTTTTGCGTTTTTGCATTGACAATCACTTCGATTGCCTGATCCTGGTCGGCATCTTCATCCACAAAGATGTGCGTGTTGCCTGCCCCGGTTTCAATCACTGGTACGGTGGCGTTCGTCACCACAAAGTCAATAAAGCTACCAGAACCACGAGGAATTAAGACGTCCACGTATTGACGCAGATGAAGCAATTCGTTAACGGAATCATGTGTGGTATCGGTGATCAATTGAATAATATTAGGATTCAATTGATGGTCCGTCAGTACGGAACGCAGCACCTGCGCCAAGGCAATGTTGGAATGGATTGCTTCTTTACCACCACGTAAAATCACGGCGTTACCTGATTTGAACGTCAAGGCAGCGGCGTCCACTGTCACATTTGGTCGGGCCTCATAGACCATCGCTACCACTCCAAGTGGAACAGTTTTCTTGATAATTTTGAATCCAGATGGGTGTTCCCAGTTTTCGTAAGGACCGGCCAACGGATCATCCAAGTCTGCCACAGCTGCCAAGGAAGTAGCGATGCCCTCAATCGTCGCATCATCAAGCGTTAGGCGATTGCGCATTGGGCCAGAAAGCGCTGTCGCGTTTTCTAAATCCGTTTGGTTTGCGGCCATAATAGCTGACTTTTGCTCCCGCAAGGCTTCAGCCATCGACAATAAAATTTGGTTGCGGTCTTGTATTGATAATTGCGCAACAACGTGTGCTGCTTCTTTGGCCTGTTGGCCAATTTTTTCAACTGTTGTCATCGTCTATTCCTCAAAAAGTGTCCCAATTTCTTCTCCTGCAATCACAGCAAGGATATTGGCCGGGTCATTCCCATTCACCAAGGCCATTTTTTGACCATTTTTCATCGTTAAATCAGCTGCCGCTAACTTTGTGCTCATGCCACCAGTGCCCAAACCGGAAGTTGAACCCGTTGCACTAAGCCAAATTGTTTCCGTAATCTCTTCCACTCGGTGAATCGGCTTGGCATTTTGATCAATATTTGGGTTAGCCGTATAAAGTGCATCAACATCACTCAAAATAATTAAGCCATCGGCTTGAATTTGCTTCGCCACTAATGCGGCTAAGCGGTCGTTATCACCAAACGAGTGTTGGTGATCCAACTCGTCAACGGCAATCACATCGTTTTCGTTAATAATCGGAATCACACCCTGGTCAAAAAGTGCCTCAATGGCATTTGTAGTATTTTCTAGCATGACTGGGTTATCAAAGACATCATAAGTCAAAAGAACCTGCCCAACCTGCTGCTGATAGAAGGCAAAGCTTTGGTGGTACAAAGACATTAAATACCCCTGCCCAATGGCAGCGAGCGCCTGTTGCTTTGGAATTTCCTTTGGCCGCTGGTGCAAATTCATCTGGTTCAAAGCGACTCCAATGGCACCTGAGGTCACCAATAGCACCTGGTGACCATCCTTTTGCAAGGTCGATAGTGTTTGAGCTAAACGGTTCACAACCGGGTATTTGATTTGCCCATCCAGGTCCACAATGGTACTTGTTCCAACTTTTACAACGATTTTCTGCCAGTCTGCCATGCACTTTTTCCTTCATTAAGTTTATTCTATTATAGCAAGAAAACAGGATAGTAGCGCAATAAAAAGAAGCTAAGCTCAGTTTTGAGCCTAGCTTCAAGTGACAGAAGAGAGGACAATGTCCTAATTTTTATCAATCTAATCGTTTGTTTTAGATTATGGCAACGTTCATGGAAGCTGGTGCACCATAGCCAGTTGGCTGCACATTGGAGTTCAAATACTGCCAATCACTTGTTGACAGCCAATAATTGGCACCACGAGCAATTTGTAGTGGATCAGCAATCTTAAAGCCACCATTTTGGTAACCGTAAATCAGTTGAACATGGAAGTTGTTACTTGCATTATTAAGCTGCAAGTTCCATGGGACGTAGGTAATAACTGGGTTCCATGATAATAATTGAACCAGCACGTCATTGACACCGGCTCCTGTGATGTCCTTGGTTTGAACGCCAAAGACGCCGTTCAAGTTTCGGGCCAAGGCAGAGGCCAAAACCGTTTGAGTATACCATTGGCCGTAGCCAAATGGGTTGCCATGGAAACCTTGGTCAGCTGAAACGTTAAAACCATAACCAATCTGATTATAAATATCGTGAATATTTGGCACATTCTTGCCCTTGGCGGAAAGCGCCATCTGGAATGAAACGCCTTCACAACCTTCTGGTGCGCCTAGTTGTCCTTGGTTCAAAGAAACATGAGGAAAATCAATATTCAACTGGCTAACATCTAAACGACCGTTACCATCGAACGAAACTGAACGGCCCAAAACATTTTGGTTACCAGTCAATGCACGACCATCACCACCGGCATAGTAGATACTGTTACCATCCGTATAGTATTGGTTAGTTCGCATGTAATAAGTACCATCATAACCAAAGAAATAAGTACCGTTATCAATGCCTTGAATACCTTGTACAGCGCGGCCATCTTGATCCGTATAATAGGTTAGCCCCCACGCATTCCGCCAACCCTGATTTTGCCGAACACCATCGACAAACCAGTAATAAGTGCCAGTGTAGGCTTTAAAGCCAGTATAAAGATTACCGTTATCATACCAACGGTAACCACCATTTTGAGCTGATCCATCCCACAAATAACCATTTAACGGCCGTTCATAGTAGGTATTGTCATCACCAAAATCATATAACTTACTATCAATAATCCGGCTGCCCTGGACAGCACGACCATCTTGATCAGTGTAGTAAGTTAAGCCCCAGGCACTACGCCAACCTTCATTTTGTCGAACACCATCCAAGAACCAATAGTAAGTGCCCATATAACCACGAAAGCCAGAATAAAGTTGACCATTGTCGTACCAACGATATCCACCATTTTGCGCTGAACCGTCATAAAGGTAACCAGTTGATCGCAAGTAATACGTGTTATCATTACCAAAATCAAAATCCTGACCATTAATGTTTTGAATACCCTGGACAGCACGGCCATCTTGGTCTGTATAATAGTTCAGATTCCAAGCATTCCGCCAACCCTGATTTTGTCGGACACCATCAACAAACCAGTAATAAGTTCCCTCATGATATTGGAAGCCTGTGTAGGGCTTTCCATCAACAAACCAATTCCAACCACCATTCGCTCCTGAAACATCAGGTGAATAGATATAACCATTAACATGCTGCTGAGCCAAATTAGTCAGTGCCGTATCGCGTTGACTTTGTTGATTATCAGCCGCTTTTTGACCATTATTAGTCGTTGCTGCAGATTGATTATTGGTCGTATTCTTTTGATTTTGGTCAGATGACGTTGACTGGCTATCGCTAGTACTCACGGTAGACTGACTTTCAGCTGTTTTGGTTGATTGCTTTGAATCATCAGCCGATTTTTGAGCGCTTTCTGAACCAGTGTTCGTACTATTTGTAGTCGTTGTCTTGAAGTTCGCTTCACTAGTTGTTGCTGTGTTGTTTGAGCCCTGTGCTAAATCACTTTTATCGTTAACCGTGTCGGCTTGATTTGTATCATTTGAACTGCCACTTGTAGCCTGATCAGCAGCCTTCTGTTGGCTTTGTCCTGATGAGTTCACCGTAGCAGTCGCCGTTGCCTGGTTGTTACTTTGTGCGCTAGTTACATCAGCACTCGCGGAAATACCCGCCAAAGTTAAGGCACTAGCAATCGCCACTCCCATCATGACCCAGTTTTTACCCGATTTAAACATCTTAATTCGCATCACAAAACCATCTCTCTTCTAATTTATAATATCTTACGTAATATATTATACATATTAGCAATTAATATAAAAGTTTTACTTTCTCTCTAAATCAGCCTCCCTAATCAGTTAATTTTAAATTAACAAAAAAAGCAAAGTTAACTTTGCTTTTTTCTATGAATTGTTTCAATTTTAATTAGGAAAAGACGATATAATTGACAGGCCACATTAATGCTAGCTCTGAGCCATTTACAAAAATGTTACTACACTTTTATCAATAACTATCCTCTTTCAAAAACTCAACCCAGCTGATTTCCATTAATTGACCACACGGGCAGGAATACCCACAACCGTCTGACCAGCAAGGATGTCTTGCAAAACAACAGCATTGGCACCGACTTTGCTATCCTGGCCAATGTGGATGTTCCCAATTACCTTGGCACCAGCACCGATTAAGACTCGGTCGCCAATGGTTGGATGACGCCGTACGCCATCCTTAACAGCGCAACGAGCGCCTAAGGTGACGCCCTGGTAAATTGTCACGTCGTCACCAATCACAGTTTCTTCACCAATCACAACGTTGACACCGTGGTCAATCACCAAGTTTTTACCAATTGTTGCGCCGGGATGAATATCAATCCCGGTTTTTCTCTTACTATGGGTCGCAAGTAGCTGAGCCAAAAATGGGTGGCCATGCGTCCAGAGGTAATGGCTTTTACGATAAGCCCTGACCGCCTTATAACCAGTATGAAAAAGCAAAACCTGGTAGCGGTGCTGTAAAGCAGGATCACGTCGAATAAAATCATCAGCAGTGTCAAACATGAGTTCTCCTTATTGATAAAAACCCTGGTGTATTCGGTCACCAGGTCAGCAATTCATCGCGTTTCCCGAATATTTACTGACGAATATACCCCCCTTTGCCTAACAAGGCATATAATCTTTGTCAGGAAAGCTACCAAATTTAAATTGGTACAGTTATAACAAGCGGTATGATAAGACCTGTAATAAATAGCAGGGAAACAGTACTTGGAGGAATTCACATGGATAGTGGAAGTATTGCTTGGGTCCTGACATCAGCCGTTTTGGTTTGGATCATGACCCCAGGTTTGGGATTGTTTTACGCAGGATTAGGCGACAAGAAAAACTTGTTGCATACGGTTGGTATATCAGTATTGCTGATTGGTCTAGCCACAGTAGTCTGGGCATTGTTAGGTTATAGCTTATCCTTTGGTGGATCTGGTTCCTTTATTGGAAACCTACATTACTTGGGACTGAACCACGTCTCTCTTTCAGGGTCTACTCGCGGTTTGAACATTCCAGATGGTGCCTTTGCCATCTTCCAAGGAATGTTCCCAATTATCACCATTACCATCATCACTGGTTCAGTAGTTGGACGGATGCGTTTGAAGTCAATGTTAACTTTCCTAACATTATGGTTGATTTTCATTTACGCTCCCCTTGCCCACATGGTTTGGGATAACGGTTTCTTAGCTAAGTTGGGTGCTATTGACTTCGCTGGTGGTACCGTTGTTCACATCTCGTCTGGTGTCACAGGTTTGGTATTGGCCTTGATTCTTGGCCCACGTAACGATCAAAAGCCACACCAAACAAATCCAATCTTCGTCTTGGTTGGTGGCTTCTTACTTTGGGTTGGTTGGTTTGGATTCAACTCTGGTTCAGCTTTAGCTGCCAACAACCAAGCCATTGTGGCATTGCTTAATTCATGGGTAGCTTCATCAGCAGCTGTTCTTTCATGGGGAGTGATTGCTTACCAGATTCAAAAGAAGGTCACGCTCGATGGATTGGTAACTGGTGCCTTAGCTGGTTTGGTAGCAATTACACCAGCAGCTGGTTACGTTCAACCATGGGCTGCTATTGTCATGGGCTTGATTGCCGGCGTCCTTGGTTTTGTCAGCATCACAACGATTAAGAACTTCTTCGGTTACGACGACACATTGGATGCCTTTGGTATTCACGGAATTGGTGGTACCGTTGGCGCTCTTCTGACTGGTGTCTTCGCTGATAAGAACTTACCTGGTAGTGCCGCTGGTTTAATTTCTGGCCACTGGGACTTACTTGGTCATCAAGCAATCGCCGTTTTGGTAACACTTGCTTTGGTCATTATTGGAACACTAGTTTTGGCTGGCGTTACTCGAGTGATCGCTGGTCCATTACGTGTAAGCGATGCTGATGAAAGCACTGGTTACGACAAATTGATTCACCTACTCGTTATCAAAGACTAAGTCAATTGAATCAATGCACAATAAAAGGGCTGTCACAATGACAGCCCTTTTATTTTTGTCTGAAATTAATTTGTTTGGTCAACTAAATAGTCCAACAACAAAAACATGATTTCCTGATTTTTACTTGGAACACCGTGAGCTAAAATATCAGCGCCCGTTTGGTGCAAAGCATTTTTAGCATCGTTGGCATACGCGCTATCATTAGCAACCATTTCGCGAACGTTGTCCGCCTCTGGCTCAAAGTGAAACTGTAATCCTAAGAGATTTTCAAAGACAAAACCCTGATTTTTGACCAAATCAGTACTGAACAAAAGCTCTGCCTGATCAGGTATGGTAAACATTTGCTCATGCCAATGGAGCGCTTCCACTTTCTCCGGCAATCCCGGAATACGATCGCTAACTCTCTTAACCGGTGCCCAACCAACTTCCTTATAAGGGGCATCAAGAACTTCGCCCCCAAGAACCTTAGCAATTTGCTGAGCACCATAGCACGCCCCAAAAATCGGCTTATGCTGGGCCATTAGTTGCGCAATTAATGATCGCTCTTCAGCAATCCAAGGCAAGTCATCATTAGGACTCATAGGCCCACCCAAAATAACTAAGAAATCAACATCTTCCGCACTTGGCAAGACATCTTGAAATTGAGCTGGGTGGTGAACAGTCATCTCATGACCGTGTTTCTGTGACCAACGAGCAATGCTCCCTGGTCCTTCGTTTGGTGTATGTTGCAAAACATGAATGCGCATCAAAAAAGCCTCCTTTTTTGGACGGCAATTTGATACGGGTTTCGCCTGCATATGCCCTTAATACGATTATTTTAACACAAAAAAGTCCTGACGGTTGACGTCAGGACTAATTTTTCAACGAATATTTAAAAGAATAAATGAATCAAAACAACAGCGAGCAAAACTTGAACAGCGCCGACCAAGAAACCAAAACTAAGGAACTTAACCCCACTCTTTTTGATAACTGACCATTTCAAGTTCAAGCCAATCGCAGCCAAGTTAACCACACCAAAGAATGTCGACACCGTGTGACTGAACTGGTGAATTGGGGCCGGCAAGGCCATGATTGAGTTCACTACCAGTAAGATGGCAAAGACGATGATGTACCAAGGTAGAATCGTAATTTTAGCCTTTTCGTCCTCTTCGACCGCCTCTTTTGCATTTTGCCGCTTAGCGATATAAGCAAACAAAACAACCACAAAGACCAACATAATGACCCGCAACAGCTTAAACAACGTTGCAAAGGTCACAACATTTGAGTTAATCAAGGAAGCTGTTCCAACAACCTGGCCAACAGATTGGACAGTGCCACCGACTAAGGCACCACGCAATAGGTTGTTATCACCAAATAAGAAGTGCGACAAACTTGGCAATGTCAGCAAAAGCAGCATTCCCGTCAAAGAAACGGTTGCGACCGCCGTTCGACGATCATCATCCTTGGCCTTGATAACGGGCGCAACAGCCGCAATGGCACTTGAACCGCAGACGGCATTGCCGGCACCCATCAGCATCGTGCTGTTATCATCAACCTTAAACAGGTACTTCCCCAACAAGAAGACAATCCCGATCACCAAAATCATATTAATAATGATAAAGAAGATACCATTCAATCCTAATTTGGAAAGTGTTTTAAAGGTCAAAGTCGACCCCAGCAAAGCAATCCCAATCTCAATTGGATATTTTTCTGACCATTTAACCCCAGCACCATACTGGTCACCAGCAAAAATAGTGTTTCCCAACAAAATCCCAATAATCATGGCCAAACTTTCGGCTCCCAATTGCGGTAAATATTTACTCAAAAATTGGGCAAAAAGCGAAACCACGACTGCCAGGACAATCCCGACAACATGCTTCTTCTCGATTCTCATCAGACAATCATTCCTTCTTTCGTTAGTATTTTAACAAAAAATATTACCTCCCCATTAAACACCTAACCAGGGGGGCTTCGTCAAGTTTATCAAGATTAAAATTTGATAACAAAGGACGTTTTTTAATCATTTTTAAAATCAGTTCGGAACGCCCCTTTTTCTTTTAAAATAAAACAAAAATTAAGGGGTTGTCTTTTAACCACCGTGTTATCATAATTAAAGTTAATTATAGTATAGAAAGTTGGATTGTAGCATGACCTATGAATACTTGATTTTTGACCTTGATGACACCCTCTTGGATTTTACCGGAGGCGAAGTCGCCGCCATTCGTCAGCTTTTTTCAAATGAATTAGGCTTAACAGGCACTGATTTAGACCATGCACTAAAGATTTATCAAGAGATTAACCACCATCTCTGGCAACAATACGAATTCAAAGAAATTGCTCGCCAACAAATTTTTGAAGAGCGTTTCAAAAAGACCCTCGAAGCTCTCGGAATCGACTATGATGCCGACCGACTTGAGCAAGAATACGCCACATTGCGTGACCATAATTATCGGATGCTCCCCTATGCAACTGAAATTTTGCAACACCTGCAAGACCAATATACC
This sequence comes from Fructobacillus tropaeoli, assembly GCF_001047135.2. Taxonomy (GTDB): domain Bacteria; phylum Bacillota; class Bacilli; order Lactobacillales; family Lactobacillaceae; genus Fructobacillus; species Fructobacillus tropaeoli. Next base: position 31,488 of record NZ_DF968079.1, read on the forward strand.
ATTATCGCTGGTACGAATGGCCAGGATGCCACTCAACGCCTGCGCCTCAAGGAAACTGGCTTAGATCAGTACTTTGACCAAATTTTCACTTCTGAAATGATTGGTGCTTCTAAACCCGACGCAGCATTCTTCGACCGCATTTTTCAAGATAACCCACAAATGACCAAGGAAAATACAGTAATGATTGGGGATGGCTTAACTTCTGACATCTTAGGTGGCCAAAACTATCAACTCGACACCATTTGGATTAATCCCAATCACAAAGACAACCCGGCAGAAATCAAACCAACCCAAGTAGTTGAGGATTTGCCAACTTTGGAAGCACTCTTGCAATAATGAAAGCTGCGATTCTATCATCGTCAGCTCAAAAAAAGTCAGACCTTTGCGGGTCTGACTTTTTTTATTTTTGGTACTTACCGATTTTTTGATCAATCGTTAAGATTTCACCATCGGGTTGATAGGCGACCTTGATATAGGCGGAAACCTTCTTGGCACCTGCCCGAACAGCCACATGCTGACACTCTTTCACGATGTCCATCAACTGGTTGTAATCATTGCCTTCAATGGTTGTTTCAAAGGGGCCAACTTCATAACGTAAGCCAGTACTTTGAATATAAGAAATCACCTCATCGACCATTCGACACAATTCTTGGTCATTTTCGGCCGCTGGTAAGACCTGAATCGCTACACTTGCACTCATTTATTTTCTCCTTTTACTACAGTCGCAAAATCAATCGTTTCGTCTGCTAAATTTTGTAAATCAGTCCACTCTTTCTTTGACTGATGGTCGTAGACACCAATCAAATGAAAACCCGCCCTCTTTGCAGTTGAAGCCGCATACAGTGCGTCCTCGTAGACTGAAATCTTGTTCGGTTGCTGGCCAAAATACCGTGCAGCAGCCTGGTAAATTGTAGGTTGCGTTTTATCCTGCCCAACATCTTCACAGAAAAAAACAAAGTCAAAAAATGGCAGCAGTTTCAGACGACGTAGACAGTCTTTGGCCAACACCGAGCTACTAGCGGTTGCCAGAACGATTTTGCGACCAGATTGGTATGCATTTTGTAAGTATGCATACACGCCAACCTTAAGCGGAATATCATTTCGATAGTGTTGGTCCATCAAAGCTCGCATCTCCTGCGCCAAGCTCTCTGCTGTGACCGGTAACGCAAATAACTCTTGTATAAAGACGGCCGAATCCGTCAAAGTCATGGTTTGAATCCGGTCATGCAAGTCTGCTGGCAACTGGTCAATGCCATGTCGGTGAAGCAATTCAGTGGCTAAATTCTCCCAAAAAGGCATGGAATCAACTAATGTGCCATCGAGGTCAAAAATCAGATATTCCTTACCGCTCATCGCTCACTCTCCCCTTTACCAACCCTATTACCAAAACCGCCCTGATTGACCGTGATTATTTAGTCCAAGCTCGCGTGCATCCGCTTAAGCAGTCCCGTCTTCTGAAAAATCAGAACCACTGCCAATCCCATTCCAGCACCGACAATGGCAGCTGGTGTGTAATATGGCACAAAGTAATACCACTTGTGGACGTCCAAGCCATAGAAAATCTTCATCAATGGATAAGAAGTCAACGCCCCTAAAATACCCGTTCCAATCACTTCACCAAGGAAAACCAGGTAAAGGTTGTGGGTTTTACGATAAATCAAACCACCGAGGATGGGGCCAAAAATAGCACCCGTCACGGCTTGAATCGTCCGACCGGACATCATTCGCAAAATACCACAAATCAAGGCACTAGCAAAGCCATACCATGGCCCCACCAAAACGGCGGCTAAGACATCAACGAAGTGTTGGAAAGGTGCCATTGCCGGGAAATAGACAAAACTATTTAAAACATAGGCCAAAGCAGCCAACAAGGCCGTCACTAACATCTTCTTCGTTGATAATTTTTTCTGTGTCTTCATCTGAAAACGCTCCTTTTAAAATCAGTGGGGTAGCGAAAAACAGCGCTCCTTTCCCACTCTTGCGGTTAAACCAGTCAGGCAGACCCTGTCTAGTAAAAAGTTCGGTCGAGACTAATTGGTCTCCTCTCACGCCGGAACACGGCTTCCCATCGCTGTTTTTTCAGGATCAAGGCGCTCCCCTTCATCCCGCCACGGCATCATCACCGTGAATTGTTCACTACCACTCCTTTCTCATTTAAAAGAAAAAATCGAGCACCCCAAAACGGAGTCCTCGATTACAAAAGTGATACGATTTCCTCCGCCGGCATTATCCGGTTCAGGTGTTCGGGTCAATGGTTTACCATCCTCTCAGTCTGTTACACAAACTCCCCGATCGATTTTATTCAAAATAAAAGGCCGCCCAATTTATTGGTACGGCCAATTGTTGTTTACTGAAACAGACAATTTGGAACCGCTAAAATGGGTGACTGAACAATGAAGGTTACCAACATGATGGCAACCGGCATTGCCCAACGGAAATGATTATACTCATTTTAACGTAAAAAGACAACTATTCTGTCTGATATTTCAAAATTGTTTGTTTATTTACTAACTTCCACCACAACATCTGCAAAATCGTGGTTAAAGCTAGCTGTCCAAGTTCCTTCTGTTAGATGTGGGGGCAATAGGAAGGTTCCTGAAGAAACTCGCTCCCCCGCATGCAAGGTTTTTCCTTGCGCTGCCAATCTTTTAACTAGCCATTGCAACGATTTAAGTGGATTACCCAAAACTTCAGCTGAACTTCCTTCAGCGACCACTTCGCCATTATGGGCCAAATGGGCCTTCACATCCTCAAATTCAGCAACGGTCAAAGATGTACTTTCTCGTTCTGGTCCATAAACCACAAAACCGCCAACCGCTGCATCTGCCATGACTAAGTACTTGCTCAACGATGGGAACCAGTCCGTAAACCGGGCATCAGGTACTTCCACACCAGCTGCCACAGTCGTTTTACGACGCAAATCTTCCAAAGAATCAGTGACTTGCAAGTCTTCCTTGGCTTTGAAGACCAATTCCACCTCTGCCAATGGGTCCAACAAATCGCTCTTCAACGAAAGATTGGCTGGTGACTGAACAAAATGATTCTGCACCTGAGCCCCATACAATGGTTCATTTGAGTCGAACATATCTTGCGTTTCTTGGCTAGTCAAACTGACCTTGTAACCCCCAAGTGGCTGATTTTTCAATTCCATCAATTGGTCTTGCACTTCATAGGCAGTTTGATCATCGCTGACAACCTTCTCCCATTCAGTCATCTCAAGCGGCTGACGTTCTTGATAAGCATGATAGAGGGCTTGCGCCAATTTGTCCTCTTGCTTTGCTGGTACTACCTTTACCTTGGTCTTCAATTCAGTCATTGTCATAATTAATGCTCCTTTCAGTATACAAACAGCTCACGACGGTACGAAACTTCACGGTGCCCTCCTTTTCTAAAAAATCAGCAGATAAAAAAACGCCCTCAACCACGAAAAAAATCGTTGCTAAGGGCGCTTACGCACGGTACCACCTTAATTTGTTGAACGGCAAAGTCCAACCTCAAACGTACGGCCAAAAAGGCGATACGCCGGTTTGATAACGGTACCAACCGAGCAAGGCTTACTTTATTCAGCCCACTAACTAAAGAATGATCGTCTTTGAGTTTGAAAACGACGCCCTTTCACCAAACAGGCGCTCTCTAATCATTTTCTCACTCAGACAGTTCTTATTATCGCTTGTCTTTTCTATCTTTTGATTTGTAGTTTACAACTTTATGAGCGAATGCCAACCATTTTATCATTTATTTTTAATTTAAATAAAAAAAAAACCAAGGGCGCCCCTCGGCTTCATTTTGAATCAAAAAATATTTTGAATGTTCTGATGACCAGTTGTTAAATCATAGATTTGATTAGCTGATTGTTCAGGATGAGCTAATACTTCTGTGACAAAGGAAGCAACATCTGCTCGCGGAATTTGCAAATCTTCTTTGGGACCAGCAAAGTCCACACTCAATGAAACCTTACCAGTACCAGCAGTGTCCAAAAGCAGCGTTGGGCGAACAATCGTATAATCCAAACCGGAATTTTGCAAATACAAATCAGCATAGTGCTTCATCATAAAGTAATGATAAATACCGGATGCAGACCACCGACTGCGGTCATCTGCTCCAGCAGCTGAAACCATCACATAGTGGGCAACACTAGCTTTTTTGGCAGCAACCATCGTTTTAATGGCGCCGTCCAAATCGACTTCTACCGTTCGCTCGATACCACCCTTGCCTCCGGCACCGGCCGTGAAAACAATTTGGCCAACTTGATGGTCCATGAAAAATTGGGCCATCGCTTGTTCATCGGCATCAAGGTCAAAATAAACGCCCTCAACGCCTGCTAAATCAGCTGCTGTTTGCAATTGGTCTTTATTCCGAAAGGCCGCTAAAACCTCCCGCTGATTTTTAGCTAAATCTTGAACCAAAATTTGACCAACTTTACCGTGTGCACCAATCACAAGTGTCTTTGTCATCAAAATCTCCCTTCACTTAATCCAAAATTGTCAAAATACTTTTCGTGTCCATGCGACCAGAACGAATTTGATTTAACAAACTATCTTCATCGCGATAACCGAGCCCAACGCCCATTACAACCTGTTGGTCATCTGTTAACTTGAGCGGTGCCATTAAATCATCAGCAAATTTAACAAATTCATAAGCCGGCAAAGAATCAACACCTGCATCTTGGGCCGTCAGCATCAATGCTTCTGAAAAGGCGCCCAAATCAACTAATGACCAATCAGGATAATCCTTAGGCAAAGTTAAGTAAACGATTGCCTGGGCATTATAGAGGTTGGCACCTGCCTTCCCCATCATTGTACCCCAATCATCACCAATTTGTTCCTTGGTACTAGCAAACCACCCCATGATATTCGCTTTGGCGCCATCGTCCCACTCTGGAATTGGTTGATATGGCAATACTGATTGACTCGGTGTTTGGTTCAAAACGGATTGTAAGTGTTGTTCTCGAATCGTTGCCAAGGTATTGCCAGTGGCAATCACCACTCGGACTGGTTGCGAGTTTACAAAAGATGGGACTTTCTGTGCCGTTTCGACAATCGCCTGTAGCGCTTCCGTGGAAACTCCTCGATCTTGAAACCAGCGAATGGAACGCCGACTATTCACAACAGTTTGAAAATTCATTTGGTAGGGACTCCGATTTCTTTCAATATTTGTTAGCACATTATCCCTATTTGTTGAAAATAATTCAACTTTTGTCTCAATTGGTATCGTTGCTAATCATTTGTGCTATTTTTAAAAATACAGCAAATAGCATAAAGAAATCAGAACTGATTTTTAAAATTATTTGACAGAAGAGCGCACAATTTCCTTTTTATAAACAGATAAACTTTTATCAAATTCATAAATAATCGGTTCACCGTTTGGAATTTCGACTTTGGTGACCTGGTCCGGTGTCAAACCCTCGATGAGCTTCGTCAAAGCCCTGATGGAGGTTCCATGAGCAACAATCAAGACGTCTTCTCCCGCACGCAACCGTGGCACGATTTCCTCTTCAAAAAGCGGTCGCACTCGAACTTCTGTACTTTGAATATTCTCGCTCAGTGGCAAAAGACCGTATGGCACCTGGGCATAGCGGTGGTCAAAAGCCGGGTAAGTTCGGCCATCAATGGTAACTGTCGGATCATATGCCGGCTGTTTAGGTGGCAAGACAGAATAAGACCGTCGCCAGATTTGGACCTGCTCTTTACCATACTTGGCACGCATATCATCCTTATCCTCACCTTGCAAGATGCCATAATGGCGTTCATTTAACCGCCAAGACTTCGTTAGCGGAATATATGATTGACCCAATTCATCCAAGATGCGATTAATGGTCATGATCGTCCGACTAAGAACTGAACTATAGGCTCGGGAAAAATGAATCTCCTGTTTTAAGAGCGCCTGCCCGGCATCCTGTGCTTGTTTTTTGCCAGTTGCAGACAAATAAGTATCGATCCAACCATTAAAACGGTTAGACTGGTTCCATTCACTTTGACCGTGACGTAGTAAAACAAGTTTTGGCATAATCAAGCTCCTTTGCGCTCTATTTTACACCGATTCTCTTTAAGCAGGCAATGCTTTCTATAAACAAAATAAAAAGCCTTCAAAAGAAGACTTTTATAATAAGCTAGCTTATAAGTTTACCATTCAACGCCGTATTCTTCAAAGAATTCTGGGAGTGTTTTCAAGTTTTGACCATCGTATGAATCTAAGAATTCACGAACCGAACTTGGTCGTTGCAAATCAAGGTTACTGTTATAAGTTGGGTTGAGCGTTTCTTCCATACCCTGGTCGGTCTGCTTTAATTGTAATTCTTCGACAGGCAACGAACGGGCATCTGAAATTTTAGCTTCAATCAAGAATGGTCGACCAGCCTTCGTGACCTTAATCGCCTTATCAAAGGCTGCTGGTAATTCATTAGCCTTGGTAACCGTCACTGATTCAACACCCATTCCCTGGGCAATCATGGCGAAGTCTTGATCAGCAAGATTAATTCCTGAATGATGCATAGCCACATCATCTTGTTCACTCTTAATAAAGTTCAACGTCTTGTTGGCTGTAATAACATTAATAATTGGCAAATCGTACTTCTTCTCGGTCAGCAAATCTTGCATAATCATCGAGAAAGCACCATCACCCGCGATGTTCCAAACTTGGCGACCAGGGTATGACAATTGGCCAGCCAAAGCAGCTGGTAGTCCAGAACCCATAGAAGCAAAGATAGCAGAAATCACGAACTTATTCTTTGGCGTCACATGCAAATGACGGAAGGAGTTAATGATATTGTCACCAATATCAATGGCAAAAACGGCATCCGGGTCAGCAACACGGTTAATTTCTTTGTAAATTGGTTCAGCTCGGAGCGGCTCACGGGTATCATCTTGCAATTGCTTTTGGTAAGCAAACCAGTTTTCCTTGTCAGCACAAGCGGCCTTGAAGAATGCAGATTCTGGTGCTGATTCACTACGGTCCAAGGCAGCCTGGACAAAGGCAGTTGCATCCGACCAGATACCCAAATCGAGGTTATGATGGCGACCAAGTTCTGTGCGGTCGTTATCAACCTGAACGAACTTAAACGGATGGGTCGTGTAAACTAATTTGGCAAATGGGAAATCAGCCCCAATGGCAATCAACAAATCAGCACTCGCCATGATTTCATCGGCAGCCTTTGAGGCAGCACGGTTAGCCATACCTAAGTTTCCTGCATAGCTTTCGTCAACATGGCCCTTTGCCAAACCGGTCATGACCAAAGGAATTTGCAATTTCTTTGATAATTCAATCAGGATGTCACCACCCTCTTGAATCCCACGACCAACGTGGATAACTGGTCGCTTGGCTTCCTTGACCATTGCCAAGAATTGGTCAACTTCGTCAGCAGTTGGTTCTGGCTGTGGCGTCTTCTTATCATCTGTGGCTCCATGGGAACCATAAGCGATATCCGGAATTTGTTCGTAGCCCAAGTCGTTTGGAATAATCACCGTTGCGACACCCTGATGCTTGTAGGCCTCACGAATGGCCTGATCGACCACGTGTGGCAAACTTTCAGCCGTCATGACAGTTCGGCAATAAACGGATACATCTTCAAAGATTGGATCTTCGTTGAATTCTTGGAAAAAGTGTGAGTTCATCACCGCGCGTGGCGTTTGACCAACAAGGGCCAAAACAGGTGCATGGTCTTCCTTAGCATCATAAAGACCTGTTAACAAGTTTGTAGCTCCAGGTCCGGCTGACCCAAAGGCGACACCAATCTTACCAGTGAGCTTGGCATCCGCCGCGGCTGCCAAAGCACCAACTTGTTCATGGCGAACTTGGATATAGTGAATTTGTTCTTTTCGCTCTGCGAGGGCTGCCATGGTGGAGTTAAACGAACCCCCAGGATAGCCGAAGAGGTGATCAACACCCCAATCTTCAAGCACCTTCAACATTGCGATGCTTGCTGGAACTGTGTTTCCTGTTACTGACATAAGACATCTCCTGTTCTACTTTGCTATAGCCATATTATAACCTTGTTTTACAAAGATGTAAAAGAATTTGCACAGTTGTAACATTCAACAGACAATTATTAATAAAAAGATGCCTAGTGCTGATTTGCCAGCGATTATACTAACGTCACCTTCACCATCGTTTTGGACTTCAAAGTCGTAATCAGTCCTTCCAAATCTTTCACCCGCCGTCTGGGAACGGTTAAGATTTGACGAGAAATGGTTGAGCGACCAACCTGATTCCACTCAAAGAAAAAATTAACTTGTCCGGCATAGCGCTGGTCTACCACTCGTAATTCGTAAACGGTGTTTTTAGCCCGTTTAAATAATGGTGCCATTTCCTTTAAGATTTCAGTTATTAATTCATTTTCGACCATGATCAACCTCCACAAACTGCAAGTCTTCCCAATTTTTTGGTTCTTTATCTAAGTAAAAACCATCCATAAAAAAGCCTGTTACTCGACCAATTTCCACAGGACTGGCCCGTCCCTCAATATCGAAACTGTTCGCTTGGACAACCAATCGCTGTGAATTCCGATAAGCCAAAGCAACTACCTGCTGCATTTGCTCATATGCCATGGCCTCATGCAACTGTGTCTGATCTGCCTGGTCTTGATCCGTCTTCTGATTTTTTAATCCAGCAGTGTGATCCGAAAGAAAAAAGCCATTCCACTTGACCTTCCCTCGCTCGCGATAATCATGGTCAAAGTAGCCAGCGACGGTCGCTAACCAGTCTGGATTAGCAGAAAAATCCTTACTCATAAGCATTTCCCCCATTGTGGCCCCCAACCAAATTAGCTCGGCTAATCGCCGTGGCCCCCTTTTCCAACGAAATTGAACGAACCAGGCTCGCCGCCCCAAAGCGACGACGGATTTGGTCAACCACCGTATCAACCGGGTCTTCCTCTTGATCTGTTGGGCTAGGCGCTTTGTCGAAGAGTGAAATTGCTTGTATGCTTTCATTTGCCAAACCAGAAAAAGAAACTCCAATATAGCGAACTGGGTCACCCGACCAATTCTCTTGAAAAATACGTTTCAAAACGGCCATTAAGGTTTGACTGCGGTTAGTCGGTTCGATACGAACGGTCTGATGCAAACCTGTTTTGGGATTATGACGCGTATTGAAAGCGATTCCTTGGTCCGCATAACCCAAATATAGTGATGCCAGGGTTGCTTGTTGTTGGTGCGCTCGAAGGCGACTTGCCACCTGGTCTGCCATTTCTTGCACCACCACTTGGATGGCCACTCCATCATGGTAATTTTCTGGTAAGACTTGTGAGTTCCCATAAGACTTATCTTTTGGCGTGATTTTTTCCGTTAAATCAGACCGGTCAATGCCCCACGCCAAGGCATAAAGTTGCTCCCCCATTAAGCCAAGGCGCTCTTTAAGGACGTATGGATTTTGCTTGGCTAAATCGCCAATGCTTGCAATGCCCCACCGCTGCAATTTTTGTGCCGTTTTTGACCCAATACTCCAAACATGACCAAAGTTTGTCACGGGCCACAACTTCTCCGGTACATCCTCATAGTGCCACTCGGCCAGTAGGTGTGGTGCCTTTTTAGCTTCTAAATCCAAGGCTAACTTGGCTAAAACAGGGCTATCCCCGATGCCAACTGAAAGGTAAATTCCCATTTCAGCCAGGACTTGCCGTTGAATTTTTTGGGCGACTTCTCTGGGGTTCTTACCAAATAGATGCCAAAAATCGGTGATATCCAAAATCGATTCATCAATGGAATACGGTAATAAGTGTTCATCGTCAACGTATTGTTGGTAGATAGCATTAATGGCTAAGTTTTTTTTGATATAAAGGTTCATCCGCGGCTCCGCCTTGATTAGGCCAGGAACATCTGGGACATCCTTTTGTCTGGTAACGTTGGAAATCCCCAGTCGCTTCTTAGCCATTGGCGACGAGGCCAGGACCAGACCCCCAGTGTCGTTTTCCTGGTGTGACATCACCACCAGCATGGCCTTCAGCGGATTTAAACCGCGTTCAACCGCTTCACAACTGGCATAAAAGCTTTTTGAATCGATTAGAAAGACAACCCGCCGGTCTTCATTTTGATAAATTTTTGCAAAATCGTTAGCAGTCATCCGACAGGTTTCTCCTCAGTAAGTCTGTTTTTATTATACGAACAGATGTTCGCTTTCGCAAGGAAAAATCAGTAAAAATTTGCTAAGAAAAAGACCCAACGTCATCGTCAGGTCTCTCATCAAAATTTTATGTCATCATTACTCGTCTGCTAAAGTCAAAACCTGGCCGACAGCTTCATCAAAGTTGTCAGGTACCCAATCAGCTCGTCTTTGCTCTGCCAGAGCGAGGCTGATACTTTCCCCCTCGTAATCGGCGAGAAAACGGTCATAATAGCCCCCACCAAAACCGACCCGAAGGCCGGCATCACTAAAGGCGAGCCCTGGTACTAAGACCAAATCGATTGCTGATTTCTTCAGTTCCTGACCATTTTCGGGCTCTAAAATACCAAAACTTTCACCAGCTGTCAGGGCACTATCGGCACTGATTTTAACAAAGGTTAATTCTCGATCAACCACCTTCGCCAAGCCAACCGTTTTACCGGCCTGCCAGGCGGCCTCCATAATCGGTGTTGTCTCCACTTCAAAAGGAAGCGATGCCGTCACCGCGATAGTTTGCGCCTGAAGCCAGGCTGATTGTTGAAACAGTTTTTGATACAACTGTTTTTCTTGTTCAGCCTTTGCTAGCGGGCTCAAGGCCTTCAACTTGGCTTTTTGTTCCTGGCGAATCGTCTTTTTGTCAGGCATCTGTTCACCTCCAGCGGATTCAAAGAAAAAAAGCTGCATTAACAGCTTTTCATCATTCTATACCATTATTGGTCATTAAGGCAACTTGTGTGCCATTGCCAAGCGTTCTGCTTGCTTCTTAATGTCCTTTAATGCCTTTTCATCGTCATGGTTGTGAATTGCTTCAACAATCAAACGAGCAACTTCAGCACTATCGTTTTCATCGAAACCACGAGTCGTGATGGCTGGTGTTCCAATACGAATTCCAGAAGTAATAAATGGACTGCGTTGTTCGTTTGGCAAGGCTTCCTTGTTCGTCGTGATTGAGACACGGTCCAACAATTCTTGTGTTTCCTTACCAGTCAAATCAGTCTTCGTCAAATCCAAGTTAAAGAGATGGTTATCAGTACCACCAGCCACAACACGGATGTCATCAGTCTTTTCAAAGACTGCTACCATTGCTTGTGAGTTCTTGATGATTTGCTTTGCATAGTCCTTAAATTCTGGACGCAATGCTTCACCGAAAGCAACGGCCTTCGCAGCAATCACGTGTTCCAAAGGTCCACCCTGTGAACCAGGGAAAATAGCTGAATTAATTTGCTTTGCGTACTTTTCTTGTGACAAGATTACCCCACCACGTGGGCCACGCAAAGTCTTGTGGGTTGTTGATGTCACGACATCAGCAATGCCAACTGGATTTTGGTGCAAACCAGCTGCAACCAAACCAGCAATGTGGGCCATATCAACCATCAAGTAGGCCCCAACTTCATCAGCGATTTCACGGAACTTCTTAAAGTCGATTGTTCGTGAATAGGCAGATGCACCAGCCACAATCATTTGTGGCTTAACTTCCTTGGCCTGTGCCATGATGGCATCATAGTCCAAAGTTTCAGTCTCTGGATCCAAACCGTAAGTTTCTGAATGGTAAACTTTACCAGAAAAACTTACCTTGGCTCCGTGAGTCAAGTGACCACCAGCATCCAAATCCATACCCAAAATTGTATCGCCTGGCTTCAAAAAGGCCATGTAGGCTGCTGCGTTTGCCTGTGAACCAGAATGTGGTTGCACGTTGGCATATTCTGCACCAAACAATTCCTTCAAACGATCAATCGCAGCTTGTTCAACGATATCAACGTATTCCGTTCCACCATAGTAACGCTTGTAGGGATATCCTTCTGCGTACTTGTTCGTCAATACCGAACCTTGGGCGGCACGAACGGCTTTTGAAGCAAAGTTTTCAGAAGCAATCAATTCGATTGTCCGGTTTTGCCGGGCACCTTCTTGTTGAATGGCTGAAAAAATCAATGGGTCTTGGTCAGTAAAATTCATGATTTAAGCTCTCCTGGGCATCTTCTTTCACTAAATCAAACAACATCAGCTAGCCAGTCAGCTGATTAACTAGTGTAAAGTCATTATAGCAAAGATTTATTGCGATAGTCTAGCATAAGTACGACTTTTATTAAAATTCGTGCAAGTAATTATTTAAATCGTTCGTGTTTAGCTGATTTTCCAGACCAATTAAGAGCTTTAGTCGGGCCTTTTGCCCATTAACGGCCGAGGCGAAGATAGCTCCGGCCTTTTCGAGCTGCACGCCACCACCAAGGTAATCATAAACCGGCTCCGCAATGCCCTTAAAGGACCGCGAAACAATCACAACAGGAATGCCAGCATCCAAGAGTTTCAAAACCCCGAGGGCAGCATCCTCACCCAAGTTTCCTGCTCCAAGCGCTTCAATCACGATGCCATCAATGCCTGAGTCGGCTAAAAGACTCAGAATGTGGCCATCCATCCCGGCATAAGCTTTCATAACCGGAATTCTTTTATCAACGGCTTTAATTGGATAAGTTTGCTTATCTGGCAGGTCATAAAAGAAGAGAATCTTGCGCTTATTGACCATACCCATCGCCCCTGAAATCGGTGAGGCAAAAGTAGCAACGTTCGTTGCATGTGTTTTCGTCACGAACCGGGCAGCATGAATTTCATCATTTAAAACAACCATGACACCCCGATTTCTTGACTGCTCGTCAATGGCCACGCGCAAGGCCGATTGGAAATTATATAAACCATCGGAACCCAATTCGTTGGAGGAACGCATAGCACCGGTCATGACAATCGGAATTTCAAAGGAAAGTGTTCCATCCAAGAAGAATGAGGTCTCTTCCAATGTATCCGTCCCATGTGTGATGACTACCCCGTCAAAATCTTGTTCCGCATCCTTGAGACGGTTATAGAGGGCCAACATATGGGTTGGGGTAATATGTTCGGACGGCAAGTTAAAAATGTTTTCAGTCGTCAATTCCACTTCCGGTAAATCGAGGTGGGCATCATTCAGCGGGTTTTGTGCACCCTGTTCAACATCGCCATCAGCATCCTCGTGCATGGCAATCGTTCCACCAGTATGTAAAACTAAAATTCTTTTCATGGCTTTCCCTTTCGCGCCTTAATGGTCAGCTGCCCTTCAAAAGCAGCCATTTTTTGAATGAAGACCTTTTCCTTTGGCTTCAACCCGACTTGTCGGTCATAAAGATAATCAATTACCCGTTGAATACCGCGCTTGGTCATTAAAGATAAGGTTACCTTAGCAATCTTATTCATGTCAATTGCTGAAAATTGCCGTAAATAATAGACAACTTTCTGGTCCAAGTTTAAACGTTGGTCATCAAGGTCAAAATGTGACCGTTCAATGATGCCGTTGTATTTTTCAGAATAGTCAAAGACTCCCGTTACTGCTCCGGAAATCGGATCAGCCTGCCAGTTTGGCGCCACACCAAAAGCGGGCAACAGCTGTAATTCAAAAATATTGGTAATAACTTGAGGGTCTACCTGTTCATTGAGTTTTTCAAAACCAATCAGCGTTTTTTCATACCACTCCGGTTCTGATTTCCCTTCTTCGAAGGCTAAATCCAGGAGCTTTACAATTAGCGCTGCATAGGCACTCACATTGATGTCCCCAACCACATTTTTATAAGGATGACTATCCTGAACGTCATTAATGAAACCCAATCCCGTATTATTTTTTGGATAAGCGCCATCGAAAATTGCCCAGGAATAAGCCTGACAAGCAAAACCAACTTTTGACTTTGCCTTCTTGGCCCCACGAGCCATCAAAGTCATTATTCCCTGTTCCTTCGTAAAAACTCGAACCAGCAGATCATTATCTCGGTAAGGCCGTGTATACAAGACGAGACCTTCAATCAATGCCATCACGGCCCTCCTTTCCATAAAAAAACAACCATCAAGCTGATGGTTGTCTGCTCAGCTATTGTGGCTGGTAAAGCGGTTTAGAAATCATCCTTACGGTAGCCAAAGCTTTGCAAAGCCTGTGGTCGATCACGCCAACGTTCCTCGACCTTAACCCAGGTTTCCAAAAAGACCTTAGAACCAAGCAGGCGCTCAATATCTTTCCGTGCTCGTGTACCAATTTCTTTAATCATTCGGCCTTGCTTACCAATCACAATGTTCTTTTGACTGGCACGCTCGACGATAATTGAAGCCTGGATGCTAACCAAACCATCATCATCAGAGGAAATTTTATCAATCACGACCGCCACGGAATGTGGAACTTCTTGCTTAGTTAATTGCAAAACCTTTTCACGAATTAATTCGGAGATAACGAAGCGTTCCGGGTGATCCGTCAACTGATCTGAATCGAAGTATTGTGGTCCTTCATCCAAATCACCGATGACCGTTTCCAACAACTCGGGGACGTTGTCACCTTCTGTTGCCGAAATTGGGAAGATTTCCTTCCAGGCTGGTGCATCCTCTTGATACGACTGGATGACCTCGAACAGTTCTTCCTTAGGCAACAAATCCACCTTGTTGACCAGCAAATAAATCGGTGTCTTCGTTACTTCCTGCAAACGGTCGATGATATAGTTATCACCCCCGCCACGCTTTTGGCTTGCGTCAACGACGAACCAGATAGCATCAGCCTCATGCAAAGCTGAAAAAGCTGATTTGACCATATAGTCGCCCAAAGAATTTTGGGGCTTATGAACACCGGGTGTATCAATAAAGACCACCTGGGCCTCATTGGTTGTATAAATACCTTGGATCTTATTTCGGGTAGTCTGCGCCTTATTCGACATGATGGCAATTTTTTCACCAACGATGCGATTCAATAAAGTCGACTTTCCAACGTTTGGTCGACCAATAATGGCAACGAAACCTGATTTAAATCCTGGATTTGTCATAAAATAAGTTATCCTTTCAAACGGTGGACGAAACGAGAGAAATTCGTTTCAATCCCAAAGTAATGCCAGATGTGTGGCTGGAAAATCAGAGCTAAGATAATCAACTCAGCACCAACAGCGACTAAAACCATTCCGGCCGAAACATCCTTCACCAGACCGGCTAATGGATGGTACTTGCGTTCAACCACCAGGTCTACGACGGCTTCCACCACCGTATTTAAGAACTCGCCATAAACAGCCAAAAAGACCGCAATCACGACCCACAACCATTCAGACCGGTTAAGACCCAAGTAAAGGCCAAGCACCAGAATAAAGAATGCGAAGCTTAAATGGAAACGCATATTCCGCTCGCGAATCACCACCAAGAAAATCCCTTTCAATGCATGGTACATTGAAATCAAAAAATTCTTGTTCCGCCCTGATGGCGCCTTGGGATTGGTTTGTTCCGCCAACTCTTCCACAGCAGACTTAGGGTGAAAATCAGTCTCTTCAATCTGACCGTGGTTGTTATCGCGTAAGTCCGTAGTCATCTAAAATCTTCCTCTGCAAATCAAACATCTCTTTTTCTTCGGCATCACCAAGCATGTGGTCATAACCGTTTAAGTGCAAGAAACCATGAACAACTAGAAAGCCAAGCTCACGTTCAAAGGAGTGACCAAGGTATTCCGCCTGGCTCTCGATAATATCAACGGAGACCAAAATATCCCCAATATTTTTAGCAATATCTTCGGCCATTTCTTCATCAAGAAGAACAGGGCTATCATCGCCATCCTCTTCAATGGCAAAAGAAATGACATCCGTTGGCTTGTCTTTACCGCGATAATCGCGATTATAAGCCTGAATGGCATCATTATTCATAAAGGTCACTGACATCTCAGTGTTGTCTGGTAATTCTAGATAGGCACCAGCATAATTTAAAACAGATTGGACGAGGTCTTGGTGAAACTGTGTCACACCGTCTTTCGTCTGATCAATTAATGCTAAATCCATTAGTTATTGGCTTCTTTCTGTGCGTTTTTTAATTCAGCTAGTCGTGCATCCGCATCTTCATAGGCGGAAACAATCAGACCAACGACTGGGTGGCGAACGACATCACCACTCTCAAAGTTAATAAAGGCAATGCGGTTGACATCGCGGAGAATCCGGCGAGCAGCCACTAGCCCAGACCGAACACCATGTGGTAAGTCAATCTGGGATGGGTCCCCGTTAACGACCATCTTAGAGCCAAAGCCCAAACGTGTCAAAATCATCTTCATTTGAGCGTTCGTCGTATTCTGAGCCTCATCGACAATGATAAAGGCATCATCAAGGGTTCGACCACGCATATAGGCGAGTGGTGCAATTTCTAGGACACCCCGTTCAATTAGACGAGCAACGTGGTCTGCTCCGACTAAAGAATTCATGGCATCGTAAATGGGCCGCATATAGGGGTCAACCTTTTCCTTTAAATCACCCGGTAAGAACCCAAGTGATTCACCAGCCTCGACTGCAGGGCGAGTAATCACAATCCGCTCGACGTCACCCTTCTTTAAGGCTGAGATGGCCATGGCGACGGCTAGGAAAGTTTTTCCAGTTCCAGCGGGGCCGATTCCAAAGGTTAGATCATTCTTACGAATCGCCTGGACATATTGACGCTGACCATAATTTTTAACACGGACTGCCCGGCCCTTATTATCGCGGATAATACTTTCACTATACAAATCTGAAAAGTAATCCAATGTTCCGCGCTTCGCCATTGTCATCGCAGAGATAACGTCAGCAGGACCGACGGAAATTTGTTTCTTAATCAATTGTGTCAGTGCTTCCAAAACGGCGAGCGCCAAAGAAGCTTGGTTCGAATCGCCTTGGACAGCTACCTGATTGCCACGAACGAGCATTTTAACGGCCAAGCCCTCTTCCATTAAAACCAGAAGTTGATCCTTTGGACCCGTTAATTTGGTCTGCTGTTCAATGTTCTCAAAAGTGAATAGTTTCTCTGTTTGCGTTGTCAAAAATCCCGCACCTCATTTAGTTGAACTTACCTTATTTTAACACAACTTAGAACAAAAAAAGCCCGACAAAATCGGACTTTTCAAGTAAATCATTAGATTGTTTCAACAGAAACGTTGTTAGCTGACTTTGCCATGTCGATTGGGGCAACAGTCACAACAACAATCTTGTCACCAGCAGCTGCCAAACCTTGAGCTTGAGCAACTTCCTTGGCCTTGGCAACCAAGTCATCAACAGACTTTGGTGTGTCAGCCAAGATAGGCAAGATTCCGTTGTTCAAAGTCAATCCACGTTGTACGCGTTCTGACTTTGTCAAAGCAATTGTCATTGCAGTAGGACGGTGCTTTGAAACCATACGTGCGGCGTAACCAGTTTCAGTCAAGACAACAACGGCCTTAGCTTCAACTGAGTCTGACAAGCGAGCAGCTGCTGAGGCAACTGATTCAACATCATCATCACCGTAGAAAGTGTCAGCATGACGGCTGTACAATGACAAAGCTGATTCAGCCTTTTCATCAAGAGCGGCCATCATAGCAACAGCTTCAACTGGGTAGTCACCGTTAGCTGATTCACCAGAAAGCATTGTTGCATCAGTACCATCAAAGACAGCGTTGGCAACATCAGAAGCTTCGGCACGTGTAGGACGTGGGTTTTCTTCCATTGAGTCAAGCATTTGAGTGGCAGTGATAACTGGCAATCCCAAAACGTTCATCTTGTCGATCATTTCCTTTTGGATCAAAGGCACGTTTTCGGCAGGGATTTCAACACCCATGTCGCCACGTGGAACCATCAAACCATCAGAAACTTCCAAGATAGCATCCAAGTTGTCGATACCTTCTTGTGATTCGATCTTAGGGATGATTTGAACGTGTTCCATGTTCTTTTCCTTCAACAAGGCACGGATATCCAAAACATCTTCAGGCTTACGAACGAATGAAGCAGCGATATAGTTGATTTCATGGTCCAAACCGAAACGAATGTCATCAGCATCCTTTTCAGTGATACCAGGCAAGTTGATTGAAACACCAGGGGCGTTAACACCCTTACGTGATCCCAACAAACCGTTGTTTTCAGCCTTAACAACCAATTCCTTGTTTGCTTCGTCCTTTTCAGTGACAGTAGTAGCTAACAAACCATCATCAAAGAGCACTTGTCCGCCAACCTTAACGTCGTCAAACAATCCAGGATAAGTAACTGCAATCTTTTCCTTTGTTCCTTCGATGCTGTCGTCCATTGAGATACGGAATACATCGCCAGTTGAGAATTGAATCTTACCGTCAGCTTGCTTAGTAGTACGGATTTCCGCACCCTTTGTATCAAGCAAACGACCAACAGTCTTACCAGTAATCTTTTCGGCTTCTGCAACTGCTTGCATACGGCCCAAATGTTCTTCGTGATCACCGTGTGAGAAGTTGAAACGGAATACGTTAGCACCTGCTTCAATTAACTTCACAATTGTGTCTACATCAGTTGATGATGGACCAAGTGTTGAGACGATCTTCGTCTTTTTCATGGGTAAATAGCTCCTTTGATATCTTGGTGAGTTGCCTACAAACAACTTCCTTTTCATATTGTAATACACTCTATAACCAATTCACAAGACACAATTTAGTCTTTTTGTCGGAAAACGACATTTTTACTAGATAAAACCTGTTCTAATGCCCGTTTTAACTGTTCTGGTCCGGCTAAATTGTAAGATTGTGGTAACATTCGCCTGATTTTTGTCTTCGGCCAATACAAAATCACCGGGTATTCACCTGGATTTTGCTGCATCACTCGCCAAAGCTGATTTTTAATCGGCTCCTGATCATGGCCTTCATCTAAACGTAAAAACCAAGTGCCTGACTGAGCAGCCTTTAATGTTGATGCCGCCTCTTGATGAACCGGATGCTTTTTATCCAAATCAGCTTGGAAGCTTTGGCTTTGACTCGCATCCACAGCGTCAACGAAGTTTCCAATAACAGACAGCCCCTGACGGACCTCCGTTTTGCCACCTACCCGCACTAAGCGTCCAACCTTTAAGGTCGATTTTACTTTGTCATAGATTTTGGGGAAGATGGTGACGTCCACACTGCCAGTCATGTCCGTTAAATTAACAAAAGCCATATCGTCACCCCGCTTCGTCTGGATGACTTTGACATTTTTAACGAGGCCTAAAACTTTGACGTTCTGCCCAGCAACTAAATTAACCAGGGCCGTCACAGATCCCCGGTCGTAATCGGCCTGAAAAGCCTCAGTTGGATGACCCGATAAATTAAAGCCAAGGGCCTCTTTTTCCGTTTGCAATCGCTCTACTAACGGTAAATCAGCTAATTTCTTGATTTTCGTCTCTGACAAGACCAAGTCACCGAAGCTAACTGCATTAATTAAATCCGGCAAATTAGCTAAGAGTTCTGCTCGGTTATAGCCAAAATGATCAAGCGCTCCGGCATAAGTGAGCTGATTGAAAAACTTTTCATCTTGGAATTTTTCAGGCAAAGCCTTGACGAGGTCTTGCAGACTGGCAAAGCGCCCAATCTGGTTGCGACTGTCCAGCAAAGCCGTCACAAAGGCCGTCTGTAAGCCATTAATATTGCCCAAGCCCATGACCAAGGCACCATCTTGAATAGACCAATCCCTAGTAGAGGTATTGACATTTGGCGGCAAGACCTTCAAGCCGAGTTTCTTGACCTCGGCCAAGTAGGTTTGCGCCTTTTCGACACCACCTTGATGAGCATTCAAAATCGCTGTATAAAAGGCCAATGGATAATGAGCCTTCATGTAAGCTAACTGGAATGATAACTGGCTATAGGCAACCGCATGCGATTTATTAAAACCGTAATTGGCAAACTGATCGATATAGGCGAACAGTCTTTCCGCTTCGTCAAGCCGGTGGCCTTTTTTTTGCGCTCCCGTTATAAAAGCAGACTTGGCAGAAGCCATCTGATCAAGCTTTTTCTTAGACATCGCCGACCGCAGAAAATCAGCCTGCGCCAACGAAAAGCCAGCATAAACCGCCGCCACCTGCATCACTTGCTCCTGGTAAACCAGGATGCCATAGGTCGGTGACAGGATTTGGTCAACGACAGGGTCAATAGTCGGCACAGGTTCTTGTTTCAAACGCCGCTTAATAAAGGGGTCGATATGTTGACTAGGCCCTGGTCGGTAAAGAGCCGTAGCCGCCACAATCAAATGAAAGTCGTCCACTTCAAGTCGCTTTAGGACATTCTTCATACCAGCCGATTCAAACTGGAAAATACCCGTTGTATTCCCGTTGGCAAACAGTTGCAACGTTTCTTTATCCTGAAAGTCAATTTTTTTAATATCAAAATCAGCCGGCAACTCGTCTTTGGCCAAGGCGATTGTTTGCGCCAAGATTTTCAAGTTTGTCAGGCCCAAAATATCAATCTTTAATAGGCCAAGTTCTTCAACCGGCCCCTTTTCAACCTGGGTCAGCAAGTAGCCATCGTTACCAACTTGAACTGGTAACGTATCGACTAACGGTTGGTCTGAAAGAACCACACCGGCAGCATGGGTTGAATAATTGCGGGGTAAGTTTTCAATGGCCAAAGCCGTTTTTATCAACAATTGGCCAAAGTCCAAGTCATAAATCGCTTGCTTAAGCTTTTGGTCAGGCGCCTCCCAGGCTTCTTTCAGCGGTACCTTACGGCCGTTCTTACCGGCTGGCACCCCTTCTGAAAGTCGTTTTTGCGCCTTGGAATCGAGGCCGAAGACACGGGCGGTATCACGCAAGGCCTGTTTAGCAGCCAGAGTACCAAAGGTAATAATCTGCGCAAAGGATTCCTGACCGTACTTATCATGGAGGTAGGCCAGAATTTCATCACGACGATCATCCGGCCAATCGATATCAATATCGGGCATCGATGCTCGCTCAGGATTTAAGAACCGCTCGAATAGCAATCCTTCGGCTAGAGGATCAACGTTTGTAATCCCTAATGTATAGGCCACCAACGAACCCGCAGCCGAACCACGGCCGGACCCCGTTTGGACATGATGGTCTCTGGCGTACTTAACAATGTCCCAAACGATCAAGAAATAATCAGCAAAACCCAGCCGCGCGATAACATCCAACTCATGGTTCAGCCGGTCCTGATAATTTTGAAAGTGGTCCTCATGACCCGTTAACCGCCTCTTCAAGCCTGCATTAGCCAACTGGGTCAGGTAAGTTTTGGAATCCAAACCAGAATCTTGCTGAAAAACAGGCAAGGCCGGCGACTTAAACGCCAAATCAACGTTAGCCTCTTCAATCAGGGCCTCGTTATTCTGGTAAGCGCCACGCAAGGCCGCGCTTTTTTGATACGATTCAGCAATTTCCGCCAGTGACCGTAAGTAGTAAGCCCCTTTTTCGCGCGCTAAAAGCTCTAAATCTTCTAGTTGGGTCCCCTGATCGATTGCCCGCAAAACCTGGGCAAAGAAAGCATCATCCTCGTTTAAGTAGTCGACCTGGTCCCAAGCCATTAAACGGATTTGATGGGCTGTGGCATAAGCAACCAAGAGATCTTGATGATGACTTGACATTAAGGGATTAATGCCCAAGTAAAAATCAGCACCATCAACCTTGTCGGCTAATTGGTCCAAATAATTTTTAGCCCCTGAATCTTCAGCAACAATCAGCTGCCCCAATTCTGATTTTGGTGACAAAGTCAAAGAAAGCCCATCAAGGTGACCAGCCAAATCAGTAAATTGAAGCGCCTGGTCAGGGTCCGCCATCTTTTTGGAAGACAAATAAACCAAGTTTTGATAGCCAACCTGATTTTTAGCGGTCAATAAAACCGGAAAAGCCGTCGCCACGTTCACCAGGCCATTCACTTGCAAAACAAGCGAAAAGACCGGTTTGATGCCAGCCTTTTTTGCTGCCTTGTAAAAGGCAACCACGCTGTAAAGCACGTTTTCTTCCGCCAAAGAGACCGCTTGATAACCCCGGCCTTTGGCGACTTGAATGATTTCTTCTACTGAGTTAGGACCTTGCAAAAGCGAATAAGCGCTTTTTTGTTGTAATGGTGCGTACATAAAGTCCTCCTCAACAGTGTCAATAGTCTAAAAACATTATACCGAAAATTTGTTTGCCTAGCTGAAAAATTCCAAGGATAGCCCCCTTCCCCTTTTGACTACTTTGCTTTTTTAACCAACACTTATCCGAAATTGTCGCCCTTAAATTAGACAAATTCTCTTGCGAATTTATAAGAGGGGCGTATCATAGTGGGTAAATAATAAAGGAAGTGGAAACATGCGCTATATTACTGCCGCCTTCTGGTGTGCACTGTTTGGTGAAGTTCTTGGTTACTTGGTCGGACAAATGACCGGCGTAACTTTCAACCCAGGTTTGACAGCTCTCGTAACGATTATCGTTGGTGAAGCTGCCCTCATCTTGGTCCCTGCCTTGTCAGATTCTGCAGAAGCAGAAAAGGCAGACAGCCAAGCCTAAAACACCAACAGCTTGCTTTAAAAAAGACTAGGAAAATTCCTAGTCTTTTTTGTTGCCATTAATTTTGATATTAGCAGGCTAAATTAAGTATCTTACTTTGACCCTGCTGCCTTTGTCAGGATACCCAACAAAACGTCAGTTGCCTGTTCCATCACCTGCTTGGACACGAATTCGTAGCGACCGTGCATGTTTTCACCACCGGCAAAAAGATTTGGCGTTGGCAAACCTAAGAAGGTAATCTTTGATCCATCCGTTCCGCCTCGAGCTGGTTGTGTATCCGGCTCGATACCCAAATCCGTCATAGCTTCATTGGCATATTGAACAACTTCTTGGTGATCCTTCAAAACATCACCCATGTTGTAATATTGGTCTTTCAGGGTCAAGGCCACACGGTCTTTTTGCAAGTCTTGATTGAGTTGGTCGACGATTTGGACCATCGTTTTCTTACGATTTTCAAACTTTTCCCGATCGTGATCACGGATAATGTAAGTTAACGTAGCTTCTTCTGGCGTTCCTGCCATATCAATCAAATGATAGAAACCTTCACGCCCCTCTGTCTTTTCAGGCCGGTCATGCTCAGGCAATGCGTTATGAAAATCAATCCCAACTTGGATGGCATTAACCATCGCACCCTTGGCGGTACCAGGGTGAACGTTTTGGCCGGTAATCACAATCTCAGCCTGGGCAGCGTTGAAGGTTTCCCACTCCAGTTCGCCCAATGGGCCACCATCAACCGTGTAGGCAAAATCAGCATCAAAGGCAGCGACATCAAAATGATTAGCGCCGATACCGATTTCCTCATCCGGACCAAAGGCAAAGCGAACGGGACCGTGCTTTACTTCTGGGTGGGCCAACAAATATTCGGCCAAGGCGATGATTTCAGCCACGCCTGATTTGTCATCAGAACCAAGCAAGGTGGTTCCATCCGTTGTAATTAAATCATGGCCTTGATAGTTCTTAAGATGTGGGAAAACTGCTGGGTCCAACTTATAGCCAGACGTTCCCAATTCCAAAACAGAGTGCCCGTCGTAGTTATCAACCTCTTGTGGGTTCACATGCTCGCTTTCAAAATCAGCCGTATCGACGTGAGAAATAAAGCCAATTTTGGTTCCCTGACGATCTGGCAAATTTGAAGGCAATTCAGCAAAGAGATAACCATCCTTCATCGTGCGGACGTTTTCCAAGCCGATTTCCTTTAACTCAACGGCCAAATCCTTTAAAAACTGAACTTCTTTTGATGATGATGGAATCGTCTGACTCTCTTCATCAGACCGAGTATCAACTTTGACATAACGTAAGAAACGAGACACTAACTGTGGGTACTTCTCAGACATGCAAAACCTCCTGCTTGCAAACAGACCTAAAAATAGGTGTAGGGATCAGTATTCTTCTGGCTAGCCGTCACCGGCAGTTGCCCAGCAAACCATTCTTGAACTTTTTTGGCCATTGGTTCTTTAGCCAAGGCTTCCATATGGTGGTCCGGGTCTAACACGGCAAAACCAGCAGCCAGTATATCATGACCAACATGGTAGTACAAATCAGCGGTCAAGTAAAGGTCAGCGCCAGCTTCTTGCGCCTTTTTCCAAAACTTACCACCATCGCCACCTAGAACTGCCACCCGTTTGACGACTTTATTCGCATCGTTAGCAATCAAGCGCACAGCATCTACCTGACAAACGGCTTTGACCTGTTTAGCAAAATCAGCCATGGTCATAGCAATCTTTAACTCACCAATCCGCCCCATCCCGGGTTGGTCCCCTTCACCCGGTAGTAGCGGTATCTGATTTTCAATACCAAATGCCTGGCACAACCAATCATTCAGACCGCCAGCAGCGGCATCCAAGTTGGTATGAGAGGCATAAATCACAATATTATTTTTAATCGCAAGTGCGTACATCGCATTTTGCGGGTCCGACAAGTCAAGGTTCTTCGCAGGCCGAAACATGGCTTCATGATGAGCCCAGATAAAATCAGCCCCTAAATCGATAGCCTCTTGGACGACTTCTGGTCGCACATCCAACGTGGTCAGAACACGATGGATTTCTTGCTCTGGTTGGCCAATTTGTAATCCGGTTGGGTCGCCCGGTTCGGCTAGCGACTTTGGGGCAAAGGCCTCAATTTTTTCAATCAATTCACTTGCTTTGACCATCAAAAACCTCCTGGTTAATAAAGTTCAGCTTTTCTTGTAAGTTCACGTACTTTTTGCTGCCCTTTTGTTGGGCACTTTCCAATCGTGATAAGACTTCAGCTGCT
Organism: Fructobacillus tropaeoli; assembly: GCF_001047135.2. Classification (GTDB taxonomy): domain Bacteria; phylum Bacillota; class Bacilli; order Lactobacillales; family Lactobacillaceae; genus Fructobacillus; species Fructobacillus tropaeoli. The sequence goes on from NZ_DF968079.1 coordinate 56,067, forward strand.
CGATTACGTTCCTGTTCCCACTTGGCCAAGAAAACTGGGTCTTTTGCCTGAAGGAGCTTTGGACCAAAGGTCCACTCAGCCCTGGTCAGCTCCTGTTGACCAGGAACGGCCACGATAATTTCATAGCGATGGTGCCCTTCTTGCACAATTTTTTCTTGATCAATTCGGTACCCATTTTTACTTAGCCAAAGTCGAACCGCCGCTTGATCGGTGTTTGGCTGCAAAATTAACTGGTTAAACGGCCCTTTATTTTGACCAGCAGCCAAAATTTTTTCAATCAACAAACCGCCCATTCCGGCAATCACGACCGTTTCGATTTGGTCATCCGGTTCAATCGCTGCTAAACCGTCCGCTAACCGACAAGTCACCCGGTCAGACAAACCATAAGTCGCCACCGTATGAATAGCGTTCTCGAGTGGCCCTTGGGCAACCTCGCCCACCAAGGCAAACTCGCTCTTTTTTTCCAATAGCAGAGCCGCTGCTAAATAAGCATGGTCTGACCCAATATCAGCCACGCGCGCCTGATCATTCACCAAATCTTTTACTGCGGCTAACCGCGGGCTCAGTTTAATTGCTGTCATAAGCAATTCCTTTCTCAATTAAACAATTATTTCTTGTGTCAGCACAAGCTAACTAGCAAAAAGGAGCAACAAAGTTTTTGCGCTCCATAAAAAATCATGATAAAAGCTTTTTCACCGGTTCAAAAGTCAGCCTGTGGATCGGCGTTGGACCTAATTCCGCTAGACCCGAAAGGTGCTTAGCCGTCCCATAACCAGCATTATGAGCAAAGTCATAACCCGGATATTCTCGGTCATAGTCAGCCATCATTTGGTCACGGGTAACCTTAGCCAAAATACTGGCAGCACCAATCGAGTTTGAACGAGCATCCCCCTTAATCAGCGACTGCTGCGGCAAAGCCGTGTCAATCGTCATCGCATCCACCAGTAAATAGTCGGCTTCTGGCTGTAATTGTTCGACTGCCTGCTTCATCGCTAACCGACTGGCTTGATAGATGTTAACCTCGTCAATCACTTGCGCACTAACCACGCCAATGCCATAAGCAATAGCCTCGTCCTTAATCGCCTGAACATATTCCAATCGGTGTTTTTCACTCACCTGTTTTGAATCAATCACACCGTACTGGTCAAAGTCCTTCGGTAAGATAACTGCCGCAGCCACAACCGGGCCCGCTAATGGTCCCCGGCCGACCTCATCAACACCGGCAATATTTTGGTAACCAGCTGCCCAAAGTGGCTCTTCTAAGGCAAAGCGCGACAAAAAAGCCGCCTTTTGCTCGGCTAATTTTTCCTGCCGTCGATCAAAAGCTAAAATGGCTGCCTGAACACCTTTTCGGTCATCCAACCGCCAAGTTGCCAAGCGTGAATCATCTGATGCAGCTTCTTTTAAAGCCGCTTTAATGCTCGCAATCGTTTCACTCATGAATTAAATCTAGGGTATACGTACCCAACTTTCCTTGACGTAGATCATTTAAAACACGGACCGCCGCCTTATCGTAATCGTCCTTGAAGCCCAACTTGGCCGTAATAGCTAAGAGAATATCGACATCAGACATTGTTGTAAAGGCATCATCAGCCAAGTGATAGCGGTCAATGATGGCTTGTGGCCGATAGTCCCGGAAGAAAGCAATCAAAGACAGCACAGCGTCATCTTTGGCGAAAAGCGTATCCTTCACCGCTCCACTCAAGGCCAAGCGGAGACCGATTTGTTGGTCTTCAAACTTAGGCCACAAGACCCCTGGGGAATCCAAAATTTCCAAACCTGCTGGCGTCTTGAGCCAAGCAATCTTCTTCGTGACGCCCGGCTTATTAGCCGTTGGTGCCACATTCTTTTGAACCAGGTGGTTGAGCAAAGTTGACTTACCAACGTTTGGAATCCCTGCGAGCATTGCTCGAATGGGACGGTTCTCAATTCCACGCTTTTCCTGAGCCTTGATTTTATCAGCCAAAACAGCCTTAGCCGCCTTCGTCATCGTTTGGGGGGTCTTCGGACTCCGTGTATCCAAGACGACAACACTCAGGCCTTCTTTTTCAAAGTGTTCCTTCCAAGCCTTGGTCTGTTTTGGATCGGCTAAATCAGCCTTGGTTAAAACTAACAGTCTTGGCTTATCACCAATCAATTTATCCACTTCTGGATTACGTGATGACGCCGGTAAGCGGGCATCGACCAGTTCAAAAACGATGTCTACCAAGTTTAAGTTTTCGCGCATCAAGCGAAAGGCCTTGGCCATGTGGCCAGGGTACCATTGTATTAATTGTCCCATGGACTTTCCTTCCTATCTTTCTCTTAGCGCGAAGCTTGGTATTCGGACCAAGCCTCATCAAAAATCGTCATCGACATTAAATAGCTCGCTGAACCTTCCAAGTAATTTGAAAGCTCGTCAAAGTCCGTCGACTGTTTTGGAAAACTTTGGTCTAAAAAGGCGTTGTTAGCAAATTGTTGAATCTCGGTTGCTGCAACCGGATTGCGGTTGGTCATTAACCAACCATAAAAAGTTCGTGACTTACTGGGCACTAGTATCTACCTCTGCAAATTTAAAAATTCCATTCTGGACATCAATCTGCTTAGCTTGATAAGCTGTTTGACCGTCCTGAGTTAATTGTGACAAATCCAAAGTAATTTGACCCTGACTTGGTTGAATGGCCACGCCAGCTGGTGCCACATTTTGCTTCAGTAGGTAACCAAGAGCTGCCTTCGCTGGGACATCCAGTGAATTAACCTTCGCCTTGTTAACAGTCAAGACTACGTTTCCATCACTGGTAACCTTTGGTGTCATCGTCAGTTGCCCCTTTAAACTCGAACTCGTACTGCTCGCAACAATGTTTTGACCATCCAGGTTCACCTGGTAATGACTATTTTGCAGTTCAGACTGAATCATATCGTTGACTTTGTCTTTAGTGAATGATTTCGTTGCTAATACTTTCTTTGAACCAGTCGATTGGTCACTGTCTGATTTTTTAGTGCTAACCGTTGGACCCGTTTGGTTGGCCAGGTTGCTGTAAGCAACGCCTGCCCCTGCTCCCAAAACAACCACAATCCCGGCAATTGTTAAAATAACTATCTTACCCTTTTTCACTTAGTATCAACTCTTTCTTTATTCTGCTTCATAGAGAATGGCCAAAGCGCCCATCCCCGTATGGGTCGAGATAATTGGTGTTGCCACTGACAAAAGAATGTCAATGTCTGGCCAAATGGCATTTAAGCGTTGGACCATTTCTTCGGCCTCATCCTTGATGCCGGTATAAGTTACCCCAATCGCCTTCATCTGCTTATAGCCCTTCATTTGCTCGATCACGTTCTCGTTGAAGGCTTTAATAGTCTTTAATCCGCGGCCCTTCACCACGACATCCACTTTGCCTTCCTCATCAACCTTAGCACCGACCTTAATATTCAAGAGATTACCAATCAAGCCCTGTGTCTTTGATAAGCGACCACCAGCAACCATATTGTCAAGTGAGCGGAATGACAAGAAAATGTATGTTTGGTCTCGCGCAGTTTCCGCCACCTTCAAAACCTCCTCCAGGCTCTGACCAGCTTGTGCTGCTTTGGCTGCTGCCAAGACAACAAACGCTTCCGAGCGATCAGCACTCAACGTATCAAAAGCATGGACATCAGCTTTTGTTAAGGCGTTTGCCTGAGCGGCCGCATTTACCGTACCGGATAAGCCAGATGACAGGTGCAAAGATAAGACGACTGCATCGGGATCTTCTTGATAGCATTGATCGTAAACTTCTTTAAAGGCCCCAATTGAAGGCTGTGAAGTCTGTGGCAATTGGTCGCTTTCTTGCATCTTTTCCAAGAATTCTTCAGCTGAAATGGTCACCCCATCTTGATAAATTGTGCCATCAATCTGAACAGTCAATGGGACAACTTTAATTTGGTACTGGTCAATTTCTGCTTGGGTTAACTTAGCGGCTGAATCCGTTACAATCTGTACTTTAGCCATGGAATCGTCTCCTACTTACTTCCGTTTATATGTTAAAAAGGTTAATTGATAGTCGCCATCAACGGCCTCTTGTTGCGCTGTTAACGTGAACTGAGTCAAATCAACTGGGTCGACAAAGGTATCGCCATCAAAGTCACCGGCAACCTTTGTGACAATTAAGTCCGTCGCCATTGGCATTAATGCTGTAAAGACTTGGGCACCACCGGCAACCGTCACGACGTGTCCCTGGCTGATTTCATCATCAATCAAGGCTTGTAAATCTGCTAGAGAATGAACCACAGCAACCTCTTCAAAGCCGGGATCAAAATCAACTTGCCGAGTTAAAACAACCGTTTTCCGTTTTGGTAATGGACGACCAATGGCTGCCCATGTCGCACGGCCCATTACCATGGTAGAACCGACTGTTTCCTTTTTAAAATGTTTTAAGTCCGATGGAATCGACCATGGTAAATCGCCATCTTTACCAATTGCATGGCGATCATCTTCCGCCCAAACCATTTTAACTGTTGCCATGTGTCTGCTCCTCTACAAGGGTGGTCAAGGCCTCTTTGGTATTGTCTACCTGACCTAAGACGACTGCCTGTTCCATCTTCTTTAATGCCACACCCAAATCAGGCCCCGGCTGCGCCAAGCCGGCTGCAATCAAGTCCCCACCGCTTAAGGCAAGGTCCTTCATTGAATAAATTGGCAGGCTATCATATGTCTTTTGAATGCGCTCCGTCACACTTTGGTCAACTCCCATGATTGTCAGCGTTTCCAGCAACGTTTTCACGTGGGCATTGTGCTCATAAATGGCCCACCGGTCAATTTGGTTGACATTGGCTAACAGTGGTCCAACCGCCAGCACGGCCTGCATCACTTCTTTTGATAACTTCCATTGCCGCAGTTGTGCTTGCAGAGTGGGACCATCAAATCCTTGCTGACCTAAGTACAAAGCCCAGACAACTTGTTCACTTTGCGGTTGTTTTCTTTCCAGCTGATTCGCAACCCTTAAAACATCGGCTTCCGTCATCAAGCCGGTTTCCCCTGGTAAGTAAGGTAAGAGTCCAGCTTCAACTAAGATTTTCAAAGCTGACCCAGCGGCCAACCCTTGCAACATTTTCTCAAATTCAACTCGAATGCGCTCAACGGCGATTTTAGCTAAATTCGGTCCTAATTCCACCAAGGCAGCTAAAGTTTGATCTTCAATTTGAAAATCCAATTGCGCAGCAAAACGCAGGGCACGCATCATTCGCAAAGCGTCCTCTGTAAAACGTTCTTTTGCTAAACCGACCGCCCTGATTTGTCGGTTGGCCAAATCAGTCAGACCGTCAAAATAATCAATCACTTGACCGTCTTCATCAAGGGCAAACGCATTAATGGTAAAGTCTCGGCGCTTCAAGTCCTCACTCAATGACCGCACAAACGTAACTTGATCAGGTCGACGAAAATCTGTATAAGTGGATTCCGTCCGGAAGGTCGTAATTTCATACCCTTCACCGTGATCTAAGACCATAACGGTACCGTGTTGAATACCGGTATCGACCGTCTTTTTAAAAATCTTTTTAATTTCTTCTGGGTAGGCAGAAGAAGCAATATCCACGTCGTGAATTGGTTTTTCTAAAATAATGTCGCGAACACAACCGCCAACAAAATAAGCCTGAAAGCCGGCTTGATTAATCTGCTTTAGAATCGGCTTGGCAGCCGTCAATTCACTTGGTAACAGTTCAAGCTTCATCGCCACCTCCTTCTAATCATTTACTATTCATCTAATCTTAGCAAGATTTTACCCTGAATGCACGAAACAAAGGGATTTCCATTCATTTTTTTAATCAAGCGATAAGTCAGCTAAGCGGTCGGCTAATTCAAAGTTGTCTGGATCGAGATCAACAGCCTTTTCTAAGGCAGTCAGTTCCTCTTTTCGTCGACCAACTTCGTGATACCAATCAGCGAGGTCGTGCCAAAAATCAGGATCCGCCGGGTAATCAACCTGCGCGGCCTGCCATTGTTCCTCTGCCTTGTCTTCTTCTTCCTTGGCATGGTAAGCCCGCGCCAAGTCCCAGCTAAAGCGTGGGTCAACTAAGTCTAATTCTTGGGCTGCACCAACGGTTTCGATGACGGCATCGTAGTCGTGACGAGCCAAATAGAGGTCAGCTAAAGCACTATAAGTTGCTAAGTCTTGGTCATCTAGGGCAAGCGCCTGATTGAAATCTTCTTTCGCCTGGTCGTACTGACCCAATCTAAAGGCTAAGAGCCCGGCTTGGCGATACAAAACCGGGTTAGTTTGATCATACGACAGCCCCAAACGATAAGTCTTTTCCGCTTGGTCAAGGTCATTAATCCGTTCATAGAGTTGTCCAAGAAGTGGGTAAACAGAAGTGTACTGTGGGTCTGCCGCCAAAATATCTTCAAAGAGTGGTAAGGCATCCTCGTCAGCCTTCTTCTCGACATACAAGAAAGCCAGTTGGAACTTGGTGTCAATCGTCAAGTCAATCGGCTTAATCTGTTCGAGGTAGGCAATGGCGTTATCTACGTTTCCAATCGCTGCATAGGCCGTTCCAATTCGAGCAGCCATATCAACCTTAGCAATCCGTCGTTGACCGGCTAACAAGAGTTGGCGATAACCGCGAATGGCCTGATGATACTGACCGGTTGTAAAGTAAAACTCAGCCAAGGCAAAGGTTACCACCGGCTCATCAGGTGCCAGCTGTGACGCCTTTGCTAAGGCATGTCCTGCCGACTCACTTAAACCTTCTGATTGGTACAAGTCCGCTTTAACCAGCAAGGCTTGCAAATAGGCCGGCGAATCCTCTGAAATTTGGGCCAAGTAGTCCTGCGCCAAATCCAAGTCGTTTTCTTCAATCGCTAATTCCGCCAAAGCCGTCTTCAAGTCACCCTCATCAGGGTATTTGGCTAGAAGGTGTAAATAAGCTTTCTTGGACTCTTCGACAAAACCAATGGCATAGAGATCTTCAGCCAGTGAATAAACCAAATCATCTTCATCTTCGGCTAGTGATTTTTGAAAGGCTTTCTGTGCTTGGTCCATTTGTCCCAAGCGAATAGCAGCCATCATTTCTTCTGCATAATTAGTCAATTTTTTAATCGCCTTTCCAAACGCTTTTTGCGTGAATGCTCTCTTCTATTTTACTAAATCAGCCTTTGAAACACAAAAAGCCTTCTTTGTAAAATAATAGTAATACTCAAATAGACCAATTTGTGTTATTATTGTCTGGAACTTTTTCATAAGCAATTTATGGGAACTAGATAAATTCTAAAAGGAGGTCTTCAGGATGTACTCATTAACAAAAAAACGTTGGCAAGCAATTCACAATCGAGATGCAGACTATAACGGTAGCTTTATCTACGGTGTCACAACCGATAAGCGGGTTTGTTGTCCCTCATGCGTCCATGGTAGTGACACCCACCCTGAAGATATTCAAATTTTCAAAACAAATGACGAGGCATTGTTCGAGGGTTTCCGTCCCTGCTCTGATTGTCAGCCATTTGGCGAACTATCCGATAAGGCTGATTTAGTCTTCCGAGTGAAAGAATACCTGTCAGCCAACTATAAGAATCGAATTACACTCGAGTCCTTGAGCGAAGACTTTTCTGTCTCATCCGGTATCCTACACCGGGCCTTTATGACCGTAGCCGAAGAAAGCCCACAAAGCTATCTTCTACGAGTGCGGATGTTCCATGCCAAGAAGCTACTCAAAGATGGCAAAGACTCTGTCGCCCTCGTTGGCCTCAAGGTTGGCATCCCCAACCTCTCATACTTCAACACCGTCTTCAAGCAAGAAGCCGGTGTGACGGCCGTTCAATACCGCAAGCAAAACAAATAAACTTGCCAATCCAAGTTCATTAAGATACAGTAGACAGCGAAACCAACTTTCGCTGTTTTTTTGTACAAGGAGGAACTAGATGTTTAACGATTTGAACAAAAAGGTTGCCGTGATTACCGGTGGCTCAAAGGGTATTGGTAATGCGATTGCATTGCGCTTTGCTCAAGAAAAGATGAACGTTGTCATTAACTACCATTCCGACGAAGCCGGGGCGCAAGCGGCCGTCGACAAGATTCGAGAAAATGGTGGCGATGCTGTTGCCGTCAAGGCTGACGTTTCAACTGAAACCGGCGTCAAGGCCCTTTTACAGGCTGCGATTGATAACTTTGGCGGTTTGGATGTTTGGGTCAACAATGCTGGAATGGAAATTCAAACACCAACCCACAAAATCACACTTGAGGAATGGAATAAAGTCATTGGCATTAATATGACCGGTGTGTTCCTTGGGGCAAAAGAAGCCCTCAACTACTGGTTGGACAATGACCGGACTGGTAACATCATCAATATGTCTTCCGTCCACCAACAAATTCCTTGGCCAACCTTTGCTTCCTATGCAACTGCTAAGGGTGGTGTCAAGCTCTTTACCGAAACGATTGCCATGGAATATGCGCCAAAGGGTATTCGCGTTAACAATATCGCTCCCGGTGCCATTAACACACCAATTAATGCGGAAAAGTTTGCTGACAAGGCCCAATATGAAGAAACGCAATCGATGATTCCAATGCAAAAGATTGGTGATCCTGAAGACGTGGCCGATGCTGCCGTTTGGCTAGCATCCGATCAAGCCAAGTACGTGACTGGTACGACCCTCTTTGTTGATGGGGGGATGACCCTTTATGCTGCCTTCCAAGATGGTAAGGGCTAATTTTTTAAACACATACTAAAAGGAGTTCTCCTAAGTAGGAGAACTCCTTTTTTCTATCACAAAATCAGTAAAGGGTTAACTAGCCCGCTTTATTTCGACCACTTGGCACCAATCTGCAAGACGTTGCCATCCGTTCGACTGTCATTCAGACGATACCCCTGCTGAATGCTTTGATGAACAAAAAACTGACTTTGCTCAACCGCTTGTTGCAAGTTCTCGCCCAAAGCTAATTTGGCCGTAATTGCTGCCGCTAAGGTACAACCGGCGCCATCAACAAAGGCATCCTCGCCTAAGGCTGCTTGTGCCAAATAACTAATTTGGCCTGACACTGCCAGCACATCCAGAGCTTTTTCATCCACAAATCCCTGGCCGCCCTTTAGGAATACGGCAGTTTGACCACGCTGACTGATTTCTTGTGCTAATTTTGCCAAATCACTCGACGTTTTCGCCAAGGCGCTAGCCCGCTCTGCCAAAGCCAACCCCTCATTTAAATTCGGTGTCGTGACCGTTGCCAGTGGCAACAGGCGGTCCAAGTACCCTTGGACCAGCGCTTTATTCTCGGTCAGGTGGCCTTCCTTCAAGGCCAATACAGGGTCAACCACGATTGGACCGGCATAGTCTTGTAAAAAGGCAACCACCCGGTCCAATTGCTTGACCGACGTTAACATCCCCACCTTAATGGCAGCAAAGTCTTCGACCTGGGATAAAGAATTCAATTGCTGGTCAAAGACCTCATCTGGCACAGGAAAAACCGCCACATTACTAGGCTGAATACTGACAATACTCGTAATCGCCGAAAAGCCAGCCAAACCAGCCTCGGCAAAGGTGGCCAAATCAGCCTGGAGTCCTCCACCGGCTAGCGAGTCCGATCCCGCAATGGTTAAAACTTTCTTACTTGTAGCCATACAGCCACCTTTCTTACTCATTTCTCAAAAAAAGCCGTCCTTAGTGATATGAACCCAAAAATTAGGACATATCATTAGTGGCGGCTTTTCAAAAATTCTTTTACTTCGCTTCACTCGTTTTTTTCTTCGCGGGTGCTTTTTTCTTCGTCTTAGTTGCGACTGCACCATTAGCTTCCTGGTCTTCACCAGTTGCGCTAGCAGCCTGTTCGTCTACTTGAGTTGGATCCTTTGGCTTATCCCATGAGACAAAGTCACAGTCAGGATAGCGAGAGCAGCCATAAAACTTCCGACCACGCTTGGTTTTGCGTTCCACAACCTGTCCCTTACCACACTTTGGACAAGTGATGCCGATTTCTTGCACAATCGCCTTTGTATTCCGACAGTCAGGGAAGCGAGAACAAGCATAGAACTTACCATAGCGGCCCATCTTAATCACCATTGGTGCGCCACAGACTTCACAGTCCATGCCAGCTAATTCATCGTGCATCGTAATTTTTTCCAAGGTCTCCTCAGCGGACTGAACTTCCTTAGAGAATGGCTTGTAAAATTCATCGACGACCGGGACCCACTTCTTATCACCGACTTCAATCTCATCTAGTGAATGCTCAACCTGGGCCGTAAACTTGGTATCGGTAATATCTGGGAACTTATCCTCAACAATTGTCTGGACAATTTCACCTAATTCAGTGGGCACAAATTTCCGTGCATCCACCCGAACATAGTTCCGCCGCTGAATGGTATCCAATGTTGGTGCATAAGTTGAAGGACGACCAACACCGTTTTCTTCCAAAGCCTTAATCAAAGACGCTTCAGTATAGCGGGCTGGTGGCATCGTGAAGTGCTGTTCGGGGTTTGTCTTCGCCAAGTCGACTTCATCCCCCTTTGCCAAGTCAGGCAAAAGGTTATCTTTTTCTTTAGCAGCCGGATAAGCCTTGGTAAATCCAGCAAACTTCGTCTTTGATCCATTGGCATGGAATAAAACGCCATTTTGCTCAACCGTCACGGCTAAGGTATCCAAAATTTCTGGCGTCATCAAAGATGCGACAAAGCGCGACCAAATCAGGGAATACAGCTTGAATTGATCAGGAGTTAGCTTATCCTTAATCGACGCTGGTGTCTTCGTGACATCCGTTGGACGGATTGCTTCGTGGGCATCTTGGGCCCCTTCTTGCGGCGTCCCGGCAACGGGCTTATGGCTTGAATATTCCTCGCCCCACTCGTCATGAATATACTGAGCAGCAGCATTCTTCGCCACGGCTGAAAGTCGGGTCGAATCCGTACGCATATAGGTAATTAACCCAACTTGACCGAGGCCACGCCCTAAGTTAATTCCTTCGTAAAGCTGCTGAGCCGTCATCATCGTCTTCCGTGTTCGGAACTTCAACTGGGTGTTGGCCGCTTGTTGCATGGTTGACGTTGTAAATGGTGGCTGCGGTTGCCGCTTTCTTTCCTTGGCCTTGACTTCTGATACCTGGAAGGGCTTTTTCAAGTCCAAATCAGCCATGACCGCTTGAACGGCGGCGTTATCAGGTAACGGTTGCTTTTTACCAGCAAAACCATAGAAGTTCGCCTTAAACTTCGACTTGCCCTTCTTGAATTCGGAATCCAGTGTCCAGTATTCCTCTGGTTGGAAAGCTTGAATTTGGCGTTCTCTGGCAATAATCAAGCCGAGGGCAACTGATTGTACTCGGCCGGCTGACAAGCCACGCTTAACCGTCTTCCACAACACTGGTGAAATTGAGTAACCCACTAACCGGTCGATAATCCGCCGAGCCTGCTGAGCATCAACTAAGTCTTGGTTAATGGTCCGTGGTTCCTTGAAGGCATTTTTAATCGTATCCTTCGTGATTTCGTTAAAGACCACTCGGTTCTTTTGTTCTGGATCAAGGTCCAAAATATGCTGTAAATGCCAGGCAATCGCCTCTCCTTCGCGATCCGGATCGGATGCGAGATAGACTTGCTTGGCAGCCTTAGCAGCTTTTTTCAGGTCCTTAATCACCGGACCCTTACCGCGAATATTAATGTACTTTGGTTCGTAATCCTGGTCAACATCAACACCCAACGTTGACTTAGGGAGGTCGCGGACATGGCCAATCGAGGCAACAACTTGATAAGTCGAGCCAAGATATTTTTCAATTGTCTTGGCCTTTGACGGACTCTCGACAATCACTAATTTTTTACTTGTTTTCTTCTTACTCTTTTTCTTTGGAGCAGTTGTTTTCTTGGTCTTTGCTTCTACCAACGTGTGATTCCCCATTTTTCTAAAGCTACTTGATTGGCGACAAAGGTGATTGTTTTGAATCAATAATCACGTTTATCAACCAAAAGCAAGCTTTCCTTTTGGTTTAACTCTCCCATCATACCAGTCAAAGCTACGCTTTGGCAAGACGGGTGGAATCATTTTCCTACTATATAAGGCAAATTTTTAAGTCAAACATGAAACCGCTTTAATGATATCACTGCTCGTTAAGACTGGCAACGCACCTGCCTGAATTAATTCATTTGGGCCGACCGACAGGGGCGCATTAATCGGACCAGGAACCGCTAAAACCTGTCGATTTTCTTGTAACGCTAAATTAGCAGTAATCAGCGACCCGGAATGGTGCTTGGTCTCAATCACTAACGTGGCACTCGAAAGGCCCGCAATAATTCGATTGCGGTCTGGAAAGTGGCTTCTCAATGGCAAGGACCCTACTGGGTATTCCGACAACAATAACCCCTGCTGACCAACCTGGTCTTGCAGTAAACGGTGATTTGCTGGATATGCCCGGTCCAACCCTGTGCCAATGACCGCCACCGGAACACCACCATAATGAAAAGTCATCTGATGAGCCATCACATCAATCCCCTTCGCCAACCCCGAAACAACACTAATCCCTGTCTTGACCACATCCGGCAACAATTGCCGTAGGGCCGCTAGCCCATAAGGACTGGCAGCCCTCGCCCCAACTACTGCCAGTGACGGCAGAGTCAGCGCCCGAAAATCCCCCTGGTAAAAGAGGACTAATGGCGGCTGATAAATCTCTTTCAATCTCTTCGGATAGTCAGCATCAAAGTAGGTCAACCAGTCTCCTTGGTATGCTAAAGCTTTGTCCAATGACCATTCATAGCTCGCCTGAATCTGCCGATATGGTTGTGATCCAGGTTCCAATCCTAGAACAAGGGCCAACGTTAAAAAGGGCCAGGGATAGGGCCCCTGCTCTGGGTTGCCCTGCTGATTCAAAGCGGCAATGACCTTTGCTTCTTTAGCCTTACCTAATCCAGGCGTCAGGTGAAGAGCTAGCAAAAATTGATTCAAATTCATCGGTTTCTCCTTTTTTCAGCATCATTAGACGGAAACAAGGAGGACAATGGTCATTCAAAGCCCCAAAATAATCTTAGCCACCTCAATAAAAAAACAGGGTTTTAGCCCTGTCCTTCAACAATTTCACTTAATTCGGCCCAGCGTTCCATTTTCGCATCAAGGGCATCAGAGACCTCTTGCAATTGGCTTTGAATTTCAGCGACCTTTTGGTAATCGGCACCATTGGCGGCCATTTGGTCATTAAAATCCTCTACTTGCGCTTCCAAATCAGCAATCTCATCCTCAATCGTTTCCCATTCACGCTTTTCCATGTAGGTTAACTTACGCTCTTTAGGCTTTTGTGCTGGTACTGATGGCTTTTCAGTTGCTGATTTTTCTTTTTTATCCAGACGACCTGTCCCAGCACTCTTTTCACCGGGTAAGACAACCTCATCCAAGTAAATTGAAAACTCGCCATTATATCGGTCAACTTGACCATTACCAGACAAGTAGTAACCATAGTCGGCCACCTTGTCCAAAAAGTAACGATCGTGGGAAACCGTCACGACAGTTCCTGCAAAGCGGGCCAGGAAATTTTCCAAAACAGTTAAGGTGCCGATATCCAAATCGTTAGTTGGCTCATCCAGTAACAAAACGTTTGGTTCCTGCAAAAGAATCTTTAGTAGGTACAACCGGCGCTTTTCACCACCAGATAACTTACGCACCAAAGTTCCATGCATAAAGCTTGGGAAGAGAAACTGCTCTAGCAGGTCCTTGGCGGAAATAACGTTTCCATCGCGGTCCTTCACACTCGAAGCAACATCCGTTAGGTATTCGATCATCCGCTTATCGGCCGGGATTTCCTCCGTTACCTGCGTGTAATAGCCGATTCGCACCGTTTCCCCGATTTCTAATACCCCATCAGTCAATGGCAACCGACCGGCCAAAACATTCAAAAGAGAAGATTTTCCAACCCCATTCGGTCCGGTAATACCAATTCGGTCGCGCTGACCAAAACGCAATGACAGGTCCTTAAAAATCACCTGATTGCCAAAAGCCAAAGAGGCATGATCTAAGGCAATTACTTTCTTACCCAGACGCTGCTGGCCCAATGACACCTCAACGTCTTGGTCCGTACGCACATTCCCTAGCGAGTCCTCTAACTCCGCGAAGGCCTTTTCTCGGCCCTTTTGCTTCGTTGTCCGGGCTCGGGCTGATTTTTTCATCCAAACCAGTTCTTTTTCATAAAGCTTTTCGCGCTTATGTTCAGCAGCCGCCTCGTTTTCCTGGCGAATAGCCTTGCCCTCGACGTAATCTTGGTAGTTTCCTTGGTATTCATAGAGTTTCCCAAAGGAAAGCTCAAAAATTCGATTCGTTACTCGATCCAAGAAATAACGGTCGTGCGTAACCGTCAATAAGGCACCCTTATACTTGGCCAAATACTGCTCTAACCAGGCAATGGAATCAAAATCCAAGTGGTTGGTCGGCTCATCTAAAATCAGGAGATCCGGCTCTTGAATCAAAACCTGCGCTAAACCAACACGCTTTTTTTGACCACCCGACAGGCTAGCCACTTCTTGATTTAAATTCGTTAAATGTAACTGCGTTAAAATAGTCTTAATCTGGGCCTCGATGGTCCAGGCATCATCCCGATCCATGGCAGCCTGGGCCTTTTCAAAGCGGCTGGCTGCCTTTGGATTTTCAGGATCTTGCGCCAGAAAATCTAAGGACTCCTGGTAAGCCCGAATTGTTTGAAAAACAGGCTGGTCCCCAGCATAAATCGCATCTAGGACCTGCATGTGTCCAGCCAAATCAGGATCTTGTTCCAAGTATCCAACGCGATAATCATTTTGGGTCGAAATTGTTCCATGATCAGCCGGTTGTTTACCGGAAAGGGCATTTAACAGGGTCGTTTTCCCAGAACCATTGACCCCTACTAGACCAACACGATCACCCTGGGTAATCAAAAAGGAAAGGTCATCAAAGAGGACCTTTTCGCCGTATACAGACGTTAAGTTTTCTACTCTAAATTGTTTCATGTCTTCTATTATACTCGAATCAAGAACCCTTTTTCTGGAATATTCGTGATAAAATAAACAGAAGTATATGAAGAATAGGCCGGATTGATGTTTCATTTAATAAATTGGATTAAACAAAATAAAATCGGAGCCATCATCGTTGGCGTCTTCACCTTCGCGACCATGATTCTCATCATCTCGCTGGCGCAACAAAACCAACTGACGACTCGTCCAGACCAAGTTCCCTTACGAACGGGTCCGGGACTGAACTACAAACAAATCACCAAGTTGAAGGCCGGCACCAAACTGACTGTCGTTGCTAAAAACAATGGTTGGTGGCAGGTTAAGCGTGATAATAATCAAAAAGTGGGTTGGGTTGCTTCTTGGGTTGCTAATAACACTAAATTGAAAACTGCTACCCAGTTGTCTGAAGCAACCATCGTCTTAGACCCCGGTCACGGTGGTTCCGATACCGGTGCGATTTCAACGGATGGCAAGCATTATGAAAAGACCTACACCCTGAAAACAGCGTTGGCGACCGAAAAAGTTCTGACCGATGCCGGTGCGCGGGTCATCATGGTCCGCACCAAGGATGTCGTTGTTCCCTTACTTTACATCCCCCGCAAGGCCGAAAAGTATAACGCCGATGCCCAGATTTCCTTCCACTTCGACTCCTCAGAGTCGAACAACAGTGCTTCTGGCGTTTCCCAGTATTATTATAATGACAATTCACAATCACTCGCCCAAGCTTTAAACGGCTCACTGAATAACCTCCCACTTGAAAATCGCGGTTACGAAACGATGCCTTACCTCGTGATTAAAGACGTCACCAGACCCGCCGTCTTACTCGAGAATGGTTTCATTAATTCAGACCATGACTTCTCTTACATTCGTCAAAGTTCCTATCAGCAAAAGATTGCTCGCGATGTCAAATCAGGTTTGGTTGCCTATCTAAACAACCTATACCCAAACAATAATGGACAATAAAGCAAAGACTCCGCTCTCCCTATCAACCGATAAGGAAAACGGAGTCTTTTTTCTGCCGATAATACTGTCGAACGGCTAGTCAGTAAAGCTAAGTTTTGAGCATAAAAAAAACAGCACTCCGAAGAGTGCCGGGTAGGTAGATAGATAAACTACCTCAGTTGGTTAACAATAGTATAACATCACTAACTTTGTTAGGCAAGCTCCTATCTCTTAAACGAGTTTTTCTAATCCATGCAGATTTATTTTATATCATAGGCAATCGAGCACTTCTGCATTCAACGTTTGCTGTTCAATGCATTCTGATTCCCAAAATTATCGACAAGTAGCATCGCACAATTCGCACAAATTGTTGAAAAAATCTAAACAAACATCAGTTCATAGATACAGTAACAATTACGCCCAACCTAATTCACTAATCGTACTTTTAATCAACGGTGTCTGCCAATTTTCCCCTAAGGCTAAGGTGACGAGGGCAGATTGAAAAACAAGCCAAGATTCAATTTGATCCTTCGAAAGGATACCGGTAACCGTTAACACAAGAGCAGTTTCGCCGGCTCGATCAGCCAAACCGGCTAAAATTAATTCAAAATCAGCTAAGTCAATTTCAGCTAGTCGATCAGCTGCAACCTGCAAATTCACCACATCCGGATTCTTGGTCAACAAAGCAGAGAAAGCCGCTCGAATTGTTTCTGGCGTCAAATCATCAATTATTCCCGTTCGAATAACCGGAACAGCCACTTTCTCGGCGACGGCTATGACCTTTTCCTGCAAATTTTCATCCAGTTCCTCTGGCAAGTAGACTCCGGCAAAACGGTCTGCTCCGGCTTGCAATGCCGTGGCTAAGAAATAAGCCTGGTCAGCCGGCGCTAGTTCTCCCTGACCACCGGCCTCTTTCGTCGTATAAGCCAGCAAAACCAAGTGATCTCCTGCTGTTTGAAGAGCGTTGTCCACTAATTCCTTGACAATTTGCTGGTGCATAGCCGGCCAATTAGATAGAAATTCTTGGTGAGCCTGGTCCAATTCTGCCTTCATTACGGCTTTTTTCATCGCGGAAGCGTCTCTTTCTTCAACCGCCTGCGCACCACCGGCCTTAACCTGGTCCCAAATGACTTCTTTGGAAAACTCATCCACAATGGCATCAGCTTGCCAGATAACAGCATCTGGATTCTTCTGGTCTAACGCCTGCTTGAAGGGGGTAAATTTATCGGCCGGCCCCAATGCCATCGGAACGGCTAAGGCTGACTGGGCAATTGGCTTTTTCTGTTCAAATAATTCTGTAATTTTCATAGTCTAATAATCCGAAAGCCAGCTGGATGAGCAGCTGGCTTTTTTCTTTCATTGATTGATTTAAAATATTTTGCTTAAAAGAAATTCATCGAGTAGGAACCGTTAAAGGTATCACCCGCTGCAAGGACGTTCACACCAAACTTTTCCTTAAAGTTACCGGTGGCATCAACCGTATCGGCAATCCCCCACCAAGGTTCAACGGCAATAAACGGCGCATCCTTCCCGGCTGGTGTCCAAACACCAACAAACTGGGCATTATCAATCGTCATTTCCATGCCATGCTGGTTCGCTAGCCGAGCCAACAAGAAGGTTGTCTTCTGGCGATCGAGCTTCAAAATAATGGCATCATCATGATAGTCTTCTTGACGCAGACGCAATGGAATATTGGAAGAGAATGGCGTTGGCACATTTGGATTCGAATAAGGTCCAACCAAGCGAATTCGATCGTAAACCTTTTCGGGGGTCACAGACAAATAGTAATCCGAAAATTTACCACCATCAAGTGGGAGGTTAAAGGCCGGATGCCCTCCAACGGAGAAGAACAGTGAATCATGACTCGCTGGATTTTTAACCTCGTACTCAACTTTCAATGATGAACCATTCAGGGTAAAGATAACATCAAAAATAAAGGCGAACGGATAAATTCGCCGTGTCGATTCGGAATCCTCCAACCGCAAACGAACAGCGTCATCCTGCTCACTGACAATCAAAAAATCCATATTTCGAGCAAAACCATGCTGGTTCATATAATAAGTTTGACCAGCCAGTTCATACTGATCACCTTGAAGGCGACCAACAATAGGAAAAAGGTTAGGCGCATGCCGACCCCAATACATGGGATCCCCATACCAGATATACTCTAGTTCGGCTTCCTTATTCCACGCTGAAATCAGCTCCGCACCATGCTCGCTGATTTGTACCTTTAATTTGTCATTCTCCAGAATTATCATAACTTTATTTTACTATCTATTCTTAAGAATGACAATTTAATTGGCCCGCACTTTAAAAAAACTGTTGGATAAAAATCATCCCCCTCTTTTTGTGTGTCCTTCACCCGCTTTTTTGGCCCGTGGAAAGAAATTTTGATACGAATCCTGGAGCATCGCTTTCGAAACATGAGTATAGATTTGAGTCGTTGAAAGATTTGCGTGTCCCAATAGTTCCTGAACAGTCCGCATATCTGCTCCTCGGTTTAACAAAGCAGTCGCAAAGCTATGCCGTAGCATGTGCGGATGAATCTTACCCGTTAGGGTCGTTTTTTGCATCAACTGGTTGAGAATATAAGTCACACCGGCAGTAGTGATTGGGCCACCATTGGCATTTAAGAAGACGACATCTTTTTGATCTAAACGGTGACTTTTAGCCATTAACATCGGCCGGCAATTGTCTAAATAGTCTTCCAAGGCTTTCTTGGCATATGAACCAAAAGGCACAAAACGGTCCTTATTCCCTTTTCCGTGAATCAGCACCAGACGCTGATTTAAATCAATTTGGTCCAATGTCAGTCCCGCAAATTCAGAAACTCGGGTTCCTGTGGCGAATAAGAATTCCAACAAAGAGGCATCTCGGCGCCAGAGGGGATGGTCATTTTGGTCATAGGCAACCTGAAAGAGTTCCAGCATCTCATTATCATAAAAAAATTCCGGTAAATGTGCCTGGTGCTTCCGCAGCGCCACCCCATCAAAGGGATTATCAACGGCTAAATTCTCACTCACCAAATAAGCATAGAAATTTTTCAGACTCGAAACCTTACGGGCAATCGTTGTTCGCGCGAGCATTTGATCATAAAGACTGGCTAAGTAAACTCGAACATCTAAGCTTTTAATGCTGGTAAAGCCAGTGAAGCCCCCATTATCGGTCAAATAGTTCACAAATTCGTCAATATCGGTTCGATACGCTTTCACAGTTTGAAGCGAATAACCACGTTCTGCCCGCAAGTATTGTTGGTATTGTTGTACAGCATTGATTTCCATATTTCCATTATACAAAGACAAATATTAAGAAGAACTTAAGATAGTTAGGATTCCACTAACCTTGACCTATGTGACAGTAATTAGACGAATGGCATTGTATAGTAATACTAATTACAGAAACGATACGGAGGATTTCGTCATGAATCTACCAGTTAATTCGACCAGAAGTTATTTACGCCACATTTTTGGGTTGAAGCGGGTCAAGGTCAATGCCTTCTTCTTGAGCATCCGTGATAACATTTTAAATCACCGTGACCAACGAGAAGCATGGAAAAACGGGACGGCCTTCACACCGACCCATCATGAGGCCAAAGATTTACTCAATAAGCGGGTTGTTGCTGAAAACGACCGCTACTCTTATGGTCGACGCGCTCACCGTCAACACAATGATTTTAACTAATACGCATGAAAGGCCCACTGCAAAGTGGGCCTTTTTCTTATCATCATTTACCATGCCAAATATCAACGCCAACAAAAAATGAGCCCAAACCAAACCTGGTCGAGGACTCATTTTTTCTTTTTTAATTCTTAAAGGAATGAATTGGTGCAGGCACGTGCCCACCACGATTAATAAAATCAGCAGAAGACTTATCAACCACTGGCATCACTGGGGCAGTTCCCAACAAACCACCATAGTCGACCATGTCGCCAACCTTTGTACCATTCGTTGGCAAAATTCGCACAGCCGTCGTCTTATTGTTTTGCACACCAATCGCCGCTTCATCAGCAATCATTGCTGAAATGGTTGTCGCTGGTGTATCACCTGGGATGGCAATCATATCCAACCCAACAGAACAAACAGATGTCATCGCCTCTAACTTGGCCAATGACAACGTTCCGTCCTGGACGGCATCAATCATGCCTGCATCTTCTGAAACAGGGATAAAGGCACCTGACAAACCACCAACACCTTGTGAGGCCATCACGCCACCCTTTTTAACGGCATCGTTCAAGAGCATCAAAGCAGCAGTCGTTCCATGCGTCCCAACTTGTTCCAAACCGATTTCTTCCAAGACTTCGGCCACAGAATCACCACGAGCTGGTGTTGGTGCTAAGGACAAATCAACAATTCCAAACGGTACGCCAAGGCGTTCCGCTGCAATCGTTCCAACTAACTGACCAACACGGGTAATCTTGAAGGCCGTCTTCTTGATGGTTTCGGCAACCACAGTAATCGACTCACCCTTCACCTGTTCCAAGGCGCGCTTAACAACACCAGGGCCTGAAACACCGACGTTAATCACAACGTCTGGTTCTGAAACACCGTGGAAGGCGCCAGCCATAAAGGGATTATCTTCAACGGCATTGGCAAAGACCACCATCTTTGAATTTGCTGTATCAGACTTGTCCGTAATGGCCTTAATCGTTTCACCCATCAACTTGACAGCATCAAGGTTGGTCCCAGCCTTTGATGAACCAACGTTAATGGATGACATCACAACGTCCGTTTCCGTCAAAGCATTTGGCAATGACTTAATCAACGCCAAATCACCATGTGAAAAGCCCTTTTGGACCAAAGCGGAATAACCACCAATAAAATCAACGCCAACTTCTTTGGCAGCATCATCTAAGGCATGCGCCAAAACAAGGATTTCCTTTTCATCGGCATTACCAGCAATCAAAGAAACCGGCGTGACCGAAATCCGCTTATTCGTAATGGGTACACCATATTCACGTTCAATTTGTTGACCAACCGCCACCAAGTTCTTGGCATAGGTTGTCACCTTTTGATAAACGTTCTTCGCCGTTTCTTCAACTGAACCACCAACAGTGTCCAGCAAAGAAATGCCCATCGTAATCGTCCGGATGTCAAAGTTATCTTCTTTGACCATCTGAATTGTTTCTCGAATTTGTGTTGTATCCATTATTTGCTTCTTTTCTTCGTCTTTGTTCGCACTAATTTTTTCAAAATTAGATGTGGGACATCGTATCAAAAATTTCTTCTCGTTGGACGTGTACAGTCACGCCTAAGCGAGCGCCTTCCTCTTTAACAGAGGCATAGACTTCATCAAAATCAGCAGCAGCATCGATTGCTACTAACATTGACATGGTAAAAGTCTTCGACATAATGGTCTGAGACATATCCAAAATGTTGACCCCATGTTCTGACAAGGTAGTGGCAATTCCTGCAACGATTCCTGTTTGGTCTTGGCCAACAACGGTGACAACTGCTTTAATCATGATTTTCTCCTCTAATTAATGGTTCAAAGCCTGCAATTTTTGTCAGGCTTGGCTTTGCTGATTTTTAGATGACCTCGCCATCATATGGCTTTGCTGGCAAAGCTTCTAAATCATACGAAGCGACATCTTCAATCTTGTCGAAGTATACCGTTAATGACATAGCAATCATTAAGTTCAACGTAATATCCGCTTCCTCTTTGATGACGACAACGGGAATTCCCTTGGCCTTCGCATAACCGATTTCCCAAGCAGTACCTGAATCGGTATCAGCCCGGTCAAAATCAGCCAACGCTACCATCACATCACAATTGTCGATGGCTTCAACATCAGACCCGTAGGCGGCGTGACGCCATGGCTCTGAAAAAAGTTCATACTCAGCATGCTGATGCTTTCGGGGTGAAAAAACATGACCAACTTGGTCGTGTTCTTCTAAGACCTTTTCGAGGCGCTCAGCCTTCTTAATCTGTGTTTCTGAAAAAAATGGTCCAGCCAAATAAATCCGCTTTGCCATGGGTAATTCTCCTTTACTTACCTGTTTACCTATTCTCTTAGTTTACCAAAAGCAAGTTGCAACGGGATAACATTCTAAATGAAAAATAGGACAAAAATAGAACGTTTAGCACGCTTTGTCTCAAATGTTTGTCTTTAGCTCATCTTGTATTGACGGTGACCATTTTGCCAACCAACAAATTGGCACAAGCCCGCGTTCTCAGGACCCGCCGTCGTCACATCAACTCGATAGTCAAACAACTGCGAATTGAAGACGTCCTCGTACTCACTGACTGAAAGCTGACGACGGTCGGCCAACATGCCATCAACATCCTGGCTAGCAACAGCAGACTGGAAGTTTTCTTGGACCTTTAGTGAAAAGAGCTCGGCCTCCGCACCTGAACCATATGAAAAGACAGCCAACCGTTGACCAGCAGCGATTTGTCCCCTCTGCAATAGGGAAAGTAGTGCGAGATAGACTGACCCCGTGTAGAGGTTTCCAACCTGACGGTTATAAACCTGTGAGGCCGCCAGTTGTTCTTGGAGGAATTGCTGCTGCTCAGGCGTGGCTTGGTCCAAGATTTGATCCAACGCCTTCTTGCCCATCTTTGTGTATGGCAGATGGAAGGCAAAACCAGCAAAGTCGGCCAATGACAACTTTTGCTGTTCTGTATACCGAGTCCAAAGTGTCAAAAACATTTCCTTGTAAATATCCGTTGACAGATGGCCATCGACCAAGGCAGTTGTGGAAGCCACTGGTCGCCAAAAATCAGGAACGTCCTGGCTCATATAGACGGAATCATCTTCGATTTCAGCAATGGCCGGATTAGCGCTCACCACCATCGCAATCGCACCGGCTCCTTGTGTGACCTCTCCAGCTGTCTTCAACCCATAGCGAGCGATATCAGCCGCAATCACCAGAACTTTTTTGTCAGGGTGAACGTTCACGTAGTCCTTAGCTTGCATCAGACCAAAGGTTCCGGCATAACAAGCCTGCTTCATTTCAATTGTCCGAATATAAGGCGATAGGCCCAACAACTTCTGCGCAAAAACGGCTGCTGATTTGGAATTATCAACCCCGGACTCGGTAGCAAAAATCAGCATATCAATCGCCGCAATATCATCAGCGGTCAAGATTTTCTTGGCGGCATTAACCCCCATCGTCACCACGTCTTCATAGTTCGGCACGACAGATTGAACCGACTGGCCAATCCCAATCGTATACTTGTCAGGTTCATCGCCTCTGGCTTTTGCCAATTCGACCATATCAAGTGCTAGTCCTGGCGTGTAGAAAGCTAATTTATCAATACCTGCAGCCATTAAAAAATCTCCTTTTTACTTAAGCAAAAAAGCGCTCGAAAGCGCTCCTTGATAGTTCTCACCATCAGCTCATGAATTAATCGTACAAAGCCTTCACCTTGGCTTGAATACTGTCCGTGTTAATAAAGTCATCATAAGTGGTATCCAAACGGTCAACCACGCCCTTGGCTGAAACTTCAACGATATGATTTGCCGTTGTTTCCAAGAATTCGTGGTCATGAGAAGTCATGATAACAGAACCCTTAAAGTCTGCAACTGCATCGTTCAATGACTGAATTGATTCCAAATCCAAGTGGTTTGTTGGATCGTCAAGCAACAAAACGTTAGCCTTCAACAGCATCAACTTAGCCAAAACGATTCGAACCTTTTCACCACCGGACAAAACCTTAATCTGCTTCAAGGCGTCATCACCCTTGAAGAGCATTTGACCGAGCATACCACGCAATGACGTGTTGTCCTTCTGTTCTTCTTCGGCAAAATCACGCAACCAATCCAAGATGACCTTTTCCTGGTCATCGAAGTTATCGTTCAAATCCTTAGCCAAGTATGATTGGGTGGTCGTGACCCCCCAAGTGACAGAACCAGTATCGGGTTCCATCGTACCGGCCAGGATTTGCATCAACGTGGTCGTTGCCAAATCAGACCGGGACAAGATGGCAATCTTATCGCCAGGACGGCCAGTAAAGGTAATGTTGTCCAAAACCTTTTCGCCATCAATCGTCTTGGAAACTCCTTCAACGCGAACTAAGTCATTTCCTAATTCACGGTTCAATGGGAAGGAAATGTAAGGGTACTTACGAGATGAAGGCTTGATATCATCCAAAGTAATCTTATCCAACTGCTTCTTACGAGCCGTTGCCTGCTTTGACTTTGAGGCATTGGCTGAGAACCTTGCCACGAATTCTTGCAGCTGCTTAATTTGCTCTTCCTTCTTAGCATTTTGCTGTGAGGCCAAGCGTTGGGCCAATTCAGCTGATTCACGCCAGAAATCGTAGTTTCCAACGAACGGCGTAATCTTACCGTAGTCGACATCCAAGATATTCGTTGAAACAACGTTCAAGAAGTGACGATCGTGCGAAACAACAATCACGAGGTTTTCAAAGTCGGCCAAAAAGTCTTCCAACCAAGCAATCGTTTGCACATCCAATCCGTTAGTCGGCTCATCCAAAACCAAGATATCTGGGTTGCCAAACAAAGCCTGAGCCAACAAGACCTTCACCTTATCGTTTTCAGTCAAGTCGCCCATCATGCTTTGTTGCATTGATTCGTCGATGCCCAACTTAGTCAGCAGTTGTGCTGCTTCAGTTTCGGCGTTCCAACCGTCTAACTCTTCGAATTCGGCAGATAAGTCGCCCACGCGTACCCCGTCTTCATCTGAAAAATCAGGCTTGGCATAGATGGCATCCATTTCGGTCTTAACCTGGTAGAGGCGTTCGTGTCCCTGGATAACCGTATCCATCACCGTAAAGTCATCAAAGGCGAAGTGATCCTGTTGTAGAGATGACATTCGGTCGTTATCGCTAATGCTGATGACACCCTCAGTCGGTTCCAATTCCCCCTGAAGCAATTTCAAAAAGGTTGACTTACCGGCACCATTGGCTCCGATAATGCCGTACGTATGGCCGGGGACCAACTTTAAGTTAACGTCCTGGTAAAGTTTCTTACCAGAAAATGAAAATGACATGTCTGCAACAGTAATCACGAATGCTTCCTCCAAGGGGGTAAAAAGTAAAAAATTATTCTCTTAGTATTTTAACAGAAAAACGCCCCCTTTTGGGGGGCGCTTTCTTCGATTATTTAAAGATCTTCATAACCGCCATCAATTGGCAATAAATCTTCATCAGGGTCAGACCGCGTATCAGACCAAAAAGTAAAAATCGTCAAAACCAGGTACAAACCGGCCAAATAATAACCATATTCAGTATCAACCCAGTCAAAGTACCAGGTAGTCACCACGCCAAAAAGCAGTGGCTGCACAAAAATCCAGTAAAAACGCAGACCGTGCTTGCGAATTTGAGCGCCAAAGTACAAAGCAAAGCCCCCATTTAAGACAAAGCAGAGCCAAAAGACCAGATTAATATCTGACCAGTCAAATTTGTCGGCCACAAATGGCAACAAGACTGCCACGAAAATCATGACCAATAAGTTATAAAACCAAGCTGAGTGGTGTAATTTATTTAAAAAATTACGCATGTAAAAACCTCATTCACAGTGAAATTGTTATAACAAATTATAGGCTGTTTAGCCGATGAGGGCAAGGTTTTTGACAACCCCGACTCATTTTTCTGTTATTTTTCTAATTCTAATAATGTCGATAAAGCGGCTAATGTATATAGCGGCGCCGTTTCCGCCCGCAAGATTCGTGGGCCCAAACCGCCTGGACGATAGCCGGCCTCTTGCAAGGTATTAATCTCTTCTTCGGTCAAACCACCCTCTGGGCCAAAGACAGCCACAAAGTGTTGGCCGGGCTGGCTGGCCTGCGCTAAATCAACCAAAGCCGCCTTTTCGCCCTGCTTGGCAGATTCTTCCCAAGCGACCAATCCCTGATCCTTTTCCAGTGCCAAAACTTCAGCAAAATCAGCAAAGCGAATTTCCGGCACTTTCAGGCGGTGGGATTGTTCGGCAGCACCAACCGCTTTGGCTCGCAGTCGCTCTAATTGCTTTGCTTCCTGTTTTTCATTCCAGGAAACGACCGACCGTTCCATCGGCACGAAAAGTAAACGACTCGCACCCAATTCGGTTGCCTTCTCAGCCAACCATTCGTTACGGTCTTTTTTAATCGGTGAAACAACCAGCGTAACCTCGACAGGCAATTCAACCTGCTGGTCAATGTCGGCCAGCACCGTAATGGTGGCCTGGTCTTGGCTGATTTCTTCGACTTGGCCAAGCACCAAACGCGATTGACCATCAAAAAATTCCGCTTTCGTCCCAACCTTGGCGCGTAAAACCTTCACCAGGTGCTTAAAAGCTGGCATATCAGCAGTCAAGACGATGTGATTTTGAATGGGTTCTTCTAAAAAGTAACGTTGCATCGATTTCTCTTCCTAAAAAATCAGTCGTTGATTAAGTCATCTGCCTTTTTGGTAATAAAGGCATGCCAGGTTCCTTGGTTTAAGTGCTGGACGATGGTTAGTCCGTGGCTTTCCAAGGCCTCTTCAATCGCGGGTTCCACATCATCATAAATTCCTGAAACCAAGAAGTAACCGTCAGCCGTCAGCATCGGTACTACTTGAGGAATCAGCGGCGTAATCACATCAGCCAAAATGTTCGCCATGATTAAATCAGACTGATTCCACTCTTGTGGCACATCCTGCATCAAATCCGACGCAATCACGGTGACATCACTAGCAACAGGGTTCAATGCCAAATTAGCTTGAGCCGTCGCCACTGCCTCTTCGTCAATATCGGTCGCCAATACCGAACCAACACCCAGGTGTTTGGCAGCGACTGCTAAAACACCCGATCCAGTCCCAACGTCAATCGTTTTTTCTCCGCCACGAACAACGGCTTCCAAAGCTTGAATCATCAACGAAGTGGTTGGATGAGTACCAGTACCAAAAGCCTGGTCGGGATCCATCACGATTAATTTTTCCTGGTCCTGAACTTTTTGATAGTCTTCCCAAGCAGGCACCACCGTAAACTGATTGGTCACGCGACTGGCATGGTAGTAGTTCTTCCATTCGTTTTCAAAGGTTGATGAATCCAATCGTTCCTGTGAAATTGGCTGGCTATTAATCGCCAGCCCTCGCTCGGCGAGGGCCGTTAAACCAGCAATGTAGGTCGCAATCTGATTTTCAAAACCTTCTTGATTAACATCCTGGTAAATAGTGACCGTGTCTATCCCCTGCTCGGCACCTTCTGCCCCGAGCGCTACCAAGGTCGCAATCACTACATCCTGATTTTCAGCCGGTACCTGCCAGACAACCTTTTGATACGTAATCATCTTTTTCCTCGTTTATTATTCCTGCAACGACTCAAATAAAAACGAGGACCGCTTGGTCCCCGTCCCAAATCGTGTTAATTATTAGCATCTGCCATTGTTACTTCAACTGGTGCTACATTATTAGCAACCGTCTGTTCAACCTTATTATTGGCCTCTTCTTCGGCCATATAATCGATAACAACTTTCCCCATCGTATGGTGGCTAGTAACATCCTGGTTAGCATGACGCACGTTTTCAACTGATAATCCCTGGTAGACCTTGGTAACGGTTGGGCGAATGACCCCCTGGTCCAAAAGGCTAGCAACATCACGCAAAATTTGGCCTTGCTCAGCAAGGTTAAAGTTTTCATTGCCGCGTGCCAACATAAAGGTCCAAGAAAACGAAGCAGCTTTACTCTTTAAATCACCTAAATCAACTGGTAATGTCGTTTCAACAATCGCTGCAATTTCACCATAGGGCTTAATGACCGCCGCCATCAAATCCCAATAAGCCGTCGTATCCTGCAAGTTGGCAATATAGTCAACTTGAGGGAAATGAATCGCTGCCAACTGTTTTTGCAAGTCTTCATGATAATCAAGGACAAAATCAGCCCCTAACTCTCGGACCCAATTTTTGGATTCGGTCGTTCCCGCCGTGGCAATCACTGTCAATCCAAGATACTTGGCCATCTGAACCAAGACCGAACCAACACCACCAGCACCATTGATAATGAGTACTGATTTTCCCTGGGCACTATTCTGCGCCACCGGCAAATGAAAACCATGGTGCAAAACATCGTGAGCCGTGATGGATGTCAAGGGCATGGCTGCCGCATCGACATTATCCAAATTCTTTGGTGCCAACGCAATCATGTCGGCCTCAATCACTTGAAACTCGGTATCGGCACCAAAGGCGTGTTGCTTACCAGCATAAAAGACGCGGTCGCCAACAGAAAAGTCAGTCACGTCCTTACCGACCTCTTCAATCACACCAACAACATCAAGCCCAAAAACGCGAAAAACACCGTCCTGGCGATAACCAGCCCGCATCTTCGTGTCGACAGGGTTAACCGCCGTTGCCAAAATCCGAACCAAAACCTCACGGTCGTCCGGCGTTGGTTTGCGCACTTGCCGTTCAACAAAAGCATCTGCTGCTTCTAAAGACCCATTATGAGTAATACCAATTGCAATCATTTTAGGTTGAAAGTAGTTGGTTACTTTTTGAAATACAGTTTTTAAAGACATTCAGCTACGCTCTCCTTCGAATCGCTTGTACCGTCATTTTAAACTGGATTTCTGATTTTTTCAAACAAGACCACTCAGAAGGTACCAGAAATTAATTACCGCGGGCATACTTTTCATCATCGTCCGTCTGCAAAACAGCCATGAATGCCTCTTGAGGAACAGTAACCGTTCCCACAGCTTTCATCCGGGCCTTACCACGCTTTTGCTTATCCAAAAGCTTGGCTCGACGATCAGGATCACCCGTATGAATCTTTGAGGTAACATCCTTGCGGTAAGCCTTAATGTTTGTTCGGGCCAAAATCTTGTTTCCAATTGCGGCTTGGACTGGAATTTCAAAGTTTTGTCGTGGAATGATTTCCTTCAATTTCGAAGTAATCACGCGACCACGTTCTGCCGCAAAATCACGGTGAACAATAAAGGACAAGGCATCGACCTTTTCTGAATTCAAAAGAATATCAATCTTGACCAAATCAGCTGGGCGATAGCCATCGATTTCATAATCCAAGGAAGCATAGCCACGCGTGGATGATTTCAGCTTATCAAAGAAATTAAAGATAATTTCAGACAATGGCAAGTAATACTTAACGTTGACCCGGTTTTCATCCAGGTACTCCATCGTATCGAATTCCCCACGCTTGCGTTGGGCTAGTTCCATCACCGCCCCAACATATTCGTTTGGCACCATGATATTGCCATGAATAAATGGTTCTTCAATCATTTTGATTTGTTGACTTTCGGGTAATTCAGATGGGTTTTCAATCATCAAGACTTCACCGTCAACCGTTGTCACCCGGTAGGTAACGGATGGTGCCGTTGTCACCAAGTCCAAATCAAACTCACGTTCCAATCGTTCTTGGATAACGTCCATGTGCAAGAGACCAAGGAAACCAACTCGGTACCCAAAGCCCAAGGCTTGGGACGTTTCGGGTTCAAAAGTCAACGCAGCATCGTTTAACTGCAACTTTTCCAACGCCTCTCGTAAATCACCGTACTTGGCATTATCCGAAGGATATAATCCCGAATAAACCATGGGTGTCATTGGCTGATAACCAGGGAGTGGCTCATCAGCCGGATTGTCGACCAACGTCACCGTATCTCCTGAATGCGTGGTCTGAATGTCCTTAATGGATGCCGTCAAATAGCCAACATCACCAGCCATCAAGTAATCACGCTTTTGAGCATTTGGTGACATGACACCGACTTCCGTCACTTCGTATTCCGCCCCAGTGTTCATCATCTTCACTCGATCACCAGGCTTGACAACCCCTTCACGAACTCGCAAATTGACCACAACGCCACGATAAGCATCGTACTGTGAGTCAAAAATCAAAGCCCGTAATGGCGCTTCAAGGTCACCATCCGGTGCTGGAAAATCAGAAACAATCCGTTCCAAGAGTTCAGGAATGCCGATTCCCTGCTTAGCCGAAACTAAAACGGCATCAGAGGCATCGAGACCAATCACATCTTCAATTTCGCCCTTGACCTTTTCTGGGTCAGCAGCAGGCAAATCGATTTTATTGATAACCGGTAAAATCTCAAGATCGTTATCAATCGCCAAATAAACGTTCGCTAATGTTTGAGCTTCCACTCCCTGGGCCGCATCGACCACTAAGATGGCCCCTTCCGCCGCCGCCAAAGACCGTGAAACTTCATAAGAGAAGTCCACGTGCCCCGGTGTATCAATCAAATGAAAGATATAAGTTTCGCCATCATTGGCCTTGTAATGAACCTCGACCGCATTTAACTTGATGGTAATCCCGCGCTCCCGTTCCAAATCCATGGTATCCAGCAGCTGGTTTTGCATATCACGTTCGGCCACCGTTTGGGTTTGTTCCAAAATTCGGTCAGCAATCGTCGACTTTCCGTGGTCGATATGGGCCACAATGGAAAAGTTTCGAATACGCTTTTGCCGTTCTTTTAATTCTTCTAAAGTAAAATCTGCCATGAATATCCTGCTTTTTTAGAGTCTGTACTTACCATTCATTTTACAGGAAAACCCTGATGAAACAAAGAGTTATTCTGGTTTTAGCCCATTCGAACAGATTCCGCAATCATATTTTTGCTACAGAATATAAAAGGAAGGCCCGCAAAATCGCCGTGTGCCTCCCTTTTGTATTATGATTCTGTAATATTACTTTTGGCGTCGCTTCCGAGAGGCCAACAGGAAGAATCCTGAAATAGCGGCGATAACACCGCCCGCTAATTCTTGATCAAACAGTTCGACACGAGTTGTAGCAGTACGAGGTAATACAACATCACCACTATCAGCATCTGTTCTCGAACCATACTGATTTGCAGTCACCGCTGGAGTCACCAAATTTTGCGGACCATTGGCAACGCTTCGTCCAGTCAAAACAGTGCTACCACTACTCTCATTTGTTGAATTGCTACTTGTTGGTATCGTACTAGTACTCGTCGAACCACTTTGTGCAGACTGATCACTCGTTGACGCAGATTCACTGATATATTTATATTCCAATTGGATTGGCAATATAAAAGATTGGTCATATAGTTTATCAAACATCTGTTTTAAATCGTTGGCATAATCTTGAACAATTTTCTTTGCATTATCAATACCGTTCGTAGTTGCAGTAATCATGTCTGCTTTTGCATTACTGTCAAAAACATTACTATCATTCGTCACTTCAGACCACATTTTGAACGACAAATCCATAGACTGATCAAGCAGTGTTTGTAATTGATTATACGGTTCATCTGGTGTTGCTCCCGTCACTGCTTTTTTGACATCATCATAAAAAGGCATTGTACTCACAACCTGGTCAACACCAGAACGATTTTGTGCTCCATCAATTAAGTAGCACAAATAATTGAATTCAACTTCGAGAAACATAGTGCGTAAACGTTGGGCACTCGAGTATTGGGAGGCAAAATCAGGTAATGAATTCTCATAATTATTAATTGCACTCCTGATATTATTTTCTGCTGTTTGCTTATATACCGATAAACCCTGTAAGTTAGCAACCGCACTGGCGTAAGCAGCATTAGCATCCCCAACTGAATCAGCAGCGTTCACCTTTGCCGTTTGCGCATTAATTTCATTAATGATGACAGCCTGCTGAACAGCAGTTGAATAATCGCCAACACCTCTCGCCTGACTATATTCTTGCTGCTTTAGTGTCTGCAATTTTTGTAACAAATCAGTTTTAGTGGATGCCAATGAATTCTGATTCGAAACGTCGTCAGCTACCGCTGTCAGTGGTGATAGTAAACCACTGCCGTGGATCAAATCATTGTTCGATACTCCTCCAAAAATCGCAAAACTGGTAATGGCTGAAAAAAGCCAAAATTTACCACTTTTAAACATTTTGATGTGTTGCTTTTCATTAACCATACTCTTCATAGCGACTCCCTCGTAAAGTAAATTGTATCTTTGTAATTAATATTGCAATATATGGCGCATCATAGCAATGATGCAGAAATATAATTAATCAATTAGAAAAAATAACGAGGTTTCTGTGCTTAAATATTTTAATTGCTATGATTACTAATTTTTTCACTAAAACTAATCTTAAAATAAACTTCATCTTTTACAATCAAATAAAAAGGAACCCCATTAGGGTTCCTTTTTATTTGTAAAGTAAACTTATAAGTTTACTTATTTAATCACAATTTGTTCAATATCACCCAGACCAGCAATCAACTTGTCCAAGGCATTCAACTGGGCATAACGGTTGTTCTTAATTGCCTTTTTCTTATCGTTAACCAATGTGTTTTCAAAGTAAGCAGCGATTGGTTCTTGCAATGTAGCCAACGCTTGATACAATGCTTCCGCACCCTGATTTTCCAATTCAGCCAAGTTCAAATCCTTGCTTACTTCGTACAAAGCCTTTTCTTGGTCGTTCTCAAGCAAGTCAGGCTTAACGGCAGCCTCAATTCGTTCCTTACTTGCCAAGCGACTTACCCGAGACAAGGCTTCCATCACATCGCGGAAGTTAGCATCCTTTGCGTGCTTTGCCAAGACCTCTGTTCGATCAGCCACGTAAACCAAATCACCAGTGACCACGTTGGCCGTTCCAGCAGAAACAATGTCCGAACGAACGCCGGCATCGGCGGCCTGCTTCTTGACACGGTCCGTCAAGAAGGTAATGACCTGTGCCAAATCAGCATCGGCTACGTCCTTGTTTTGGTCCTTGAAGTTGGTCAAGACGGACAAAAGATCTAAGTGCCAATCATGCGCTTCAAGTGTCCGCACCACCCCAGTTGCTGCTCGACGCAAACCATAAGGGTCGTTGGCACCAGATGGAATCAAATCGGCCGCAAAGAAGGTCACGATAGAATCGAGCTTATCGGCAACGGCTAATACCGCTCCAATTTTTGAATCAGCGACTTCACCAGTAGCTGAAGTTGGCAAATAATGCTCCAAAATCGCATGGGCAACAACATCATTTTCACCAAAGAGCTTGGCGTAATGTTCACCCATCACACCCTGCAATTCGTCAAATTCGCCGACCATGCCAGTCATCAAATCGAACTTATAAATTTCAGTAGCCCGGTTCAAATCAGACAACTCTTCGTACGACAGCCCCAGCGCCTGGCCTAATTGGGCAGCCAAAGCCCGTACGCGAACCATGTGTTCGTAGACAGTACCAATCTTCTCATGGAAGACCAGCTTCTTCACGCGGTCCATGTAATCGTCAATCGACTTTTGTTGGTCTTCTTGGTAGAAGAAGACGGCGTCTTCCAAACGAGCAACCAAGACCTTTTCGTTTCCGGCCACAACGTTAGCTAAGTTTTCTTCGTTTCCATTGCGGACAGAAAGAAAGTGTGGCAACAAGTCACCCTGATCATCCGTCACAAAGAAGAAGCGTTGATGGTCACGCATCGAGGTTACCAAGACTTCCTTTGGCAAATCCAAGTACTTTTGGTCAAAGTTACCGGCAAAGGCCGTTGGCCATTCAACGATGTTGTTAACTTCTTCCAAAAGGTCTTGTGCCTGATCAGTCGTCAAATCCAAGTGCCAGTTTTGGTCCTGGGCAATCTTTTCCAACTGTGCTTGAATGGTTGCCTTACGCTTAGCTGCATCAGCCATAACAAAGGCATCTTGCAACGTCTGCTCGTAATCAGTGGCACTCGCAATCGTCACGTTTTCCGTTGATAGGAAACGGTGACCACGAGTTGTTTGACCTGTTTGAACGTCCAAAACAGAAAAATCAACTACATCCTGGTCCAAAAGAGCCACTAACCAGCGGATTGGACGGATGTAAGAGAAGCTATGGTTACCCCACTTCATATAAGTTGAGAAGGTCATTTTTTCAACAACCTCAGCGCCCAACTTTGCCAAAATTTCAGCAGCTGGCACACCAGCAATTTCAGTTTTGGCCCACAAGTAGCCGTCTTTTTCAATCAAGGCTTCTGGTGTGGTCTTCTGTCCACGAGCAAATCCTTGAGCAGCCTTTGACCAGTCACCGTTTTCGTCCTTAGCACGATCAACGGCTGGTCCACGCTTCTCTTCTTCAACAGCCTTTGAACCGGCTGCCAAACCAGTCAATTCAACAGCCAAACGCCGTGGCGTTGAGAATGGCTTCATTGCTTCATAATCGAGTCGGTGTTCGTCTAAGAAATCAGAAACTCGGTCGACCAGCTGCTTTTCAGAGCTCGTTACCAAGTGGGCTGGCATTTCTTCCAAACCAATTTCTAAAATAAAATCTGCCATTAGTCCTGATCCTCCTTCTTGGCGTACTTTCCCTTAGCGCCCAAGTACTTTTCACGTAATGCCTCATCCTTCAACAATGGGAAGCCAAGCTTAGCTCGTTCTTCGATAAAGACCTTTGAAACCTTTCGAGCCATTGTCCGAATTCGGTGCAAATAACCAGCTCGTTCCGTAACGGAAACCGTTCCCCGCGCATCCAACAGGTTAAAGGTATGAGAAGACTTCAAAATATAGTCATAGGCTGGGTGAACCAAGCCTAATTCCAAATTATGCTGTGCTTCCTTTTCATAATCATCAAAGTGTTGGAGCAACATTTCCTGATTTGACTCCTCAAAGGCATACTTTGAGTGTTCGTATTCTGGCTCTTTGAAAATATCACCATACAAAACGCCGTGACCCCATTCCAAATCATAAACCGTTGGCACGTCTTGAATGTAAGAAGCTAATCGTTCCAAACCATAGGTGATTTCAGCAGTAACAGAATCAACTTCGATTCCACCAACCTGTTGGAAATAAGTGAACTGAGTCACTTCCATCCCATCCAACCAAACTTCCCAACCAATTCCGGCAGCACCCATCGAAGGGTTTTCCCAGTTATCTTCAACGAAACGAATGTCGTGTTCCAAGGGCTTAATGCCCAAGGCTTCCAAAGAAGCGAGGTATAATTCCTGAATGTTATCAGGTGAAGGCTTCATTACCACCTGGAATTGGTGGTGTTGGAACAGACGGTTAGGGTTGTCACCATAGCGACCATCGGCTGGTCGCCGTGAAGGCTGAACATAGGCTGCTCGCCAAGGTTCTGGACCGTTAGCGCGCAGGAAGGTGTAAGGACTTTGAGTTCCTGCCCCAACCTCGTTGTCATAAGCCTGCATCAAGTTGGCACCCTTTTCGGCCCAAAACTCTTGCAGTGTCAAAATAATGTCTTGTACTGATAATTTTTCACTGGACATAAGTCTTTCCTTTATTCTTTCATCATTAAAATTTTAAAACGCTGTGACGAATTTACGGCTTTCCTTCACCGTCTTGGTCCGCTTTTAAATCAGCAAACTTCGTCGTCATGGTTGGATTATTCTTGGTCAATTTTTTGACGGTCAAATCCTCCAACTTATTGTTAGCAAGACGAATCTGATTTTCAGAAGTCGTCAGACTCTTTTTCACGTTTTCCATCTGGCTAATCGCTCGGTCAATCTGTTCGATTGCCTTTTGGAAGTTATTCGCGTAAGAATTATAATTTTTAGCAAAGCGGTCTTTGAAAGCCGTGATATTGTCTTCAAAGTTCGTAATATCAATGTTTTGATTTCGTTCTTCAATCAGCGCTCGCCGATATTGGAGGGAATCCAAAGCCGCGTTGCGCAAGAGACCGATAAAATGGACAAAGAATTGTGGACGGATAACGTACATTTTCTCGTAGTCCGGCACCTGAACAATTCCGGTGTTATAGTACTCGTTATCGGCTTCCAGCATCGAAACCAAAACGGCATATTCCGTTTTCTTTTCTCTGCGGTCCTTATCCAGTTCTTTAAAGAAATCAGCGTTCTTATGCTTCTGCTCAGTCGCATCCGCCTCATTTTTCATATCAAACATGATGGAAATAAATTCAACATCATCTTGATAATCACGAAAGATAAAATCACCCTTCGAGCCGGATTGTTTTGAAACCTCGTTGTCCTTCTCAAAGTAAGCATTGGGAAAGGCGTAAGGGCGAATTTTATTAAATTCCTGGTGAGCGTAAACTTCCAGGCTTTCGCCAATCTCCTTGGTTGACTGCCGAGCCTTAAAGTCCTTATAGAACTCGACCTGCTCCTGAGCCGCCTGCAATTGCGCATCGTAGTCCGACTTCACCTTCGCCAAGGCTAGTTCTTGGTCGCGACCCTGATTTTCAACCTGATTTTTCAAATCATCCAGTTGCTTTTCTA
The DNA here is from genome assembly GCF_001047135.2 of Fructobacillus tropaeoli. Classification (GTDB taxonomy): domain Bacteria; phylum Bacillota; class Bacilli; order Lactobacillales; family Lactobacillaceae; genus Fructobacillus; species Fructobacillus tropaeoli. Next base: position 91,913 of record NZ_DF968079.1, read on the forward strand.
GCTCCTGTCGATTCTGACCGGCCTGGTCCTTCTCAGCCTGGTAGGTGCTCTGCAGGTTTTCCTTTTGTTCAGCCAGCGCCAGTGCCTTGTTAGCAGCTTCTTGGTCCTTAAACGCATCCAGCTGTGAACGTAACTGCGTCAGTTGCTCTTGCAGCTCCGTCTTTTCTTTTTGGGCCGCATCCTTCTCGGCTTGCTTAGCTTTTTCCAGCGCTAAATCAGATTTTTGCTTTTCCTGGTCCAACTGTGCCTGTAGCTGTAATAATTGGTCATGCAGCTGATTTTGTTCCTTCTGTGCCGCATCCTTTTCAGCCTGCTTGGCCTTTTCCAGTGTAAAATCAGCCTTCTGTTTTTCCTGGTCCAACTGCGCTTGCAGCTGGGTCAATTGATCATGCAGTTGGTTTTGTTCCTTTTGGGCCGCGTCTTTTTCAGCCTGCTTGGCCTTCTCCAGTGCTAAATCAGCCTTCTGCTTTTCCTGGTCAATTTGTGCTTTGACCAGGTCTTGCTGACTCTTTTCCCAATCGACCTTTTCCTGAGCTAATTTTTCATCAATGGCCGTTTGCACAGCCACTCCCAGTTGACTCGTATCAACTTGGAGTTCGTCTTTCAAATCCAGGGTATCACCGGCATGGCCGTCCTCGTTTAAAACCAAAACCGTGTCCGACTCCAAATGATACTTCAGCTTTGCCATAAAGTCCTCCTTATCCGACAAAAAAACCGCGGTTAACAGCCCCAATGTCAAAATTTGACATCAGGACGCTAACGCGCGGTTCCACCTGATTTCCAACGGCCAATTGCTCAGTCGTTGACACTTTCACGGTTCTCAGCTCACCGGGTGCCAAACCGGGTCAAAGCCTTAAACTAATCTATCCATATTATGCCGATTTTTCTGAAAAAGGTCAAGAAAAAACTCGTTAAAAACAGAAAAAGCCCACCAGCCAAATGACTTGCAAGCCTTTACAGCAATCATCTTTGACCTAACAGTCCTTAGATCTTCAACAATTCTTTTTCTTTTTCCGCAGCAATTTCATCGATTGCCTTGGTGTTTTCGTCCGTTAACTTTTGAGCCTGGTCTTCGGCATCGTGAACTTGATCTTCGGTCATATCCTTGTCCTTCTTGATGGCATCCATGGCATCACGACGAACGTTACGAACGGCAACCTTCGCCTTTTCGGCTTCGGCCTTCACGTCCTTAGCCAATTCCTTACGACGTTCTTCCGTCATCTGTGGAATGGCCAAACGGACAATATTACCGTCAGAAGCTGGGTTCAAGCCTAAATCAGAAACGTTAATCGCCGTCACGATGGCTTCCAAGGCATTCTTGTCAAATGGTGTGATCAAAAGCAAGCGTGCTTCTGGCACTGAAATTGAAGCAACTTGGTTCAACGGTACCATCGCACCGTAATATTCTACTTCTACTCGGTCCAAAATTCGGGGATTTGCCCGGCCCGTCCGAATTTCTGCTAATTCACGACGCAAAGCTTCTTGAGCGCCCTGCATCCGTTCTTTTGTACTTGTAAAATCAAAAGCCATTATTTTTCTCCAGTCACTGTGGTTCCGATTGCCTCACCCTTGATGACCCGTTCGATGTTACCAGGTTGGTTCAAGTTAAAGACAACAAGTGGCATGTTGTTTTCCATTGAGAGGGATGAAGCGGTTGAATCCATAACCTTCAAGCCCTTTTGAATGATATCCAAGTGCGTCAAAGTTGTAAACTTCTGGGCATCTGGGTTTGTATTTGGATCTGAATCATAGACACCATCAACACCGTTCTTTGCCATCAAAATTGCATCGGCATTAATTTCGTTTGCCCGTAAAGCAGCCGTTGTGTCCGTTGAGAAGTATGGTGAACCAGTTCCTGCAGCAAAGATCACAATCCGACCCTTTTCAAGGTGACGAATGGCGCGGCCACGGATGTAAGGTTCCGCAATCTGTTGCATCGTAATCGCCGTTTGAACGCGAGTGTCAACACCGGCACGTTCCAAGGCATCTTGAAGGACCAAAGCATTCATGGTCGTTCCAAGCATTCCGGTATAATCGGCGCGTGACCGCTCCATCCCAACACGGGCAGCGGGTTCGCCACGCCATAGGTTACCGCCACCAACAACGATGGCAATTTGAGTGCCCATATCATGGACTGCCTTGATTTCCTTGGCAATTTGGGCGACTGTCTCCAGGTCAATCCCCTGACCCTTAGCACCAGCCAAGGCTTCGCCTGACAGCTTCATTAAAACTCTTTTATACTTTGTATCCGTCATGGTTTTCCTCTTTCTTATCGCTATCTATTATAGCAAAAATGTAGTCATCAATTCCAAAAAAAAAGCACCCAAATCTTGGGATACTTTTTGGAAGAACTTAGTTGTTGATTTGCTTAGCAACTTCTTCAGCCAAGTTTGTTGTTTGCTTTTCGATACCTTCACCAACTTGGTAGCGAACGAATGACTTAACCGTCATGTCGTTTTGCTTAACGAAATCAGCAACCTTTTGGTCACCATTCTTAACAAAGTCTTGATCCAACAAAGTGATGTCAGCCAAGAACTTCTTGATCCGTCCTTCAACCATCTTTTCCTTGATGTTGTCAGGCTTGCCATTCAAGTCTTCAGAAGCCAATTGAACTTCCTTTTCCTTAGCAACAACATCTGCAGGAACTTGGTCATCAGAAACGTACTGTGGAGCAATAGCGGCGATGTGCATGGCTACGTCACGGGCTGCTTCTTCGTTTGAACCAGTCAAAACTGCCAAAGCAGAGATTGAACCACCCATGTGTGAGTAAGCACCGAAGACTTCACCGTCAGTCTTTTCAGCAGTAGCGAAACGACGCAAAGTAATCTTTTCACCAGTAATCTGAGAAACGTTGATGATCTTGTCGTTAACAGTCCGGTCTTCTTCACCAGCAACTGGCAAAGCCAAAGCAGCTTCAACGTCTGCAGGTTGCTTTTCCAAGATTGTCTTAGTAACAGCAACTAACAAGTCATTAAATTCCTTGTTACCAGCAACGAAATCAGTTTCTGAGTTCAATTCGATGATGGCAGCCTTGTTGCCTTCAGTCATCACGTAAGTCATACCTTCGGCAGCAACACGGTCACCCTTCTTAGCGGCCTTTGCCATTCCCTTTTCACGCAACAAGTCGATTGCCTTTTCGATGTCGCCTTCAGCTTCAACCAAAGCCTTCTTGGCATCCATCATTCCAACAGATGTCTTATCACGTAATTCCTTCACTAACTTTGCAGTAACAGCCATGCAAATGCTCCTTTAGCTTCTTTATTGTCTTTTAACAGTCTCTAGTATAGCATAAAAAAAGCCGTTCAGCGTCCCAAGCAGGTCCACCGGAACGGCAAATCAATAAACTAATTTCAACTTAGTTGTCTTTTTCAACGATTGTTGTGATTTCTTCGATTGATTCCGTGTTTTCGTCACCTTCGATGAAAGCATCTTCAGCAGCGTTGTCTTGACCTTGACGGCCTTCGATAACGGCATCAGCCATCTTAGCAGTGATCAAACGGATGGCACGGATAGCGTCATCGTTTGCAGGAATCTTAACATCAACATCGTCAGGATCGGCGTTTGTGTCAATCATAGCAACAACAGGAATGTTGAGCATGTTGGCTTCCTTAACGGCGATTTCTTCCTTCTTAGGATCAACAACAAACAAAACATCTGGCAAGTCTTGCATGTCTTCGATTCCACCCAAGAACTTTTCCAACTTTTCACGTTGCTTGTTCAACAAGACAACTTCCTTCTTAGGAAGTTGTTCGAAAGTACCGTCTTCGGCCATTGCCTTCAAGTCCTTCAAACGTTGAACACGTGTCTTGATTGTGTTCCAGTTAGTCAAAGTTCCACCCAACCAACGGTGGTTGATGTAGAATTGACCCGCACGCGTTGCTTCTTCAGCGATTGCATCAGATGCTTGCTTCTTAGTACCAACAAACAAGATGTTAGCGCCATCAGCTGAAGCGTTACGAATAAAGTTGTAAGCTTCGTCAATCAACTTAACAGTCTTTTGCAAGTCGATGATGTGAATGCCGTTACGTTCCGTAAAGATGTATGGTGCCATCTTTGGGTTCCAACGACGAGTTTGGTGTCCAAAGTGAACCCCTGCTTCGAGGAGTTCCTTCATTGTAATAACTGCCATAGTGGCCTCCTAGGTTTAACCTCCGGTAAATTCTTGGTCCGTGCTGACAAATGATGAATCACTTGCACCTGCACGTTCTCGTTTACCGTGTGTATTTTCGTTGTATTCACAACAGATATTAGTTTACTAAGGTTTTGACCGAAAAGCAAGGATTTTTCTGATTTTTAACTAGTGAAAATCAGTCCAAAGAAAAAGCCAGCCATAACTGGCTGGCAAATATTCTTAATCTTGTTCTTTAGCTAATTCTTGACCCAAAGTTTTGGCCAAAACAGCACTTTGCCCAGTTTGGTCCAAATCCGCACCATTCGTGACAATCAAGTTGGCATCTGACTTAGCCAAAGTCTCGAAAGCATTAATCGACTGGTTATTGAAATAGTTTTGGTCCGCGTTCTTCAAAGCGGCCTGAACTTTATCAATCCGGTAACTTTCGGCATCCGCCTTTGTTCGCGTCGCCTCGGCGTTGGCCTTAGCAGTGGCAATCAAAGCCTCGTTATTAGCCTTTGCGCGCAGTTCGATGGACTTGGCCTCACCTTCCGCTTGCGAAATAGCTGCCACTCGTTCTCGATCTGCCTTCAGTTGCGTATCCATTGAAGACTGGATAGCTGCACTGGGCTTCAATTCATCAATATTAATCCGATCAACGTTAATACCATAGGTATTCGTTAAATCACCGATTGCCTCGGCCAAATCCTTATTGATTTGACTCGTTGACCCCAGGGCCTCATTCAATTCCATCCGGCCAATGATGTCGCGCAAGTGGCCTCGAACCAATTGTTGCATCGATTCAATCGAATTCGTGTTTTCATATGAATATTTCACAGGGTCTGTGATATGGAAGTTCAGCGTCACCGTAGCCCCAATATCAGCGTTATCCTTGGTAATAACTGAATAACCAGCCAACTTCAATGGCTGCAAGGCCAAGGAAACAGTCCTGATTTTTTGTACCAAAGGCAAACGGAAATTCAAACCTGTCTGCCTTGTCGAAGAATACTTACCCAACGTTTCCAAAAGGCCAACACTATTTTGTGGCACAATCTTAAAGGAAACCAGGGCCAAAACGCTCACAACAATGATGACAATCACCAAAATCGACATAAATACCGTCCTTACTTTTTCTGGAGGATTAAGACGTTCCCCTCGGCACGCTTAATCACATAGGTTTCTTCTGGGACCACATTAGTCCCTGAAGCTAAATCATAGTGATAAAAATTGCCAATAACCTTCACTAACTTCTCTCTTGGGTCACAGTCTTTAAAAGACACTTGGCGCCCAATAATATTGTTTAATTCAAAAGTAGTAATCATTATTTGCCACCTTCAATTCAAATGATTTATCCCATTTTATCATGAATTAAGGGTCTCATAAAGTCCCTCTACCTATTTTTGCCAAATTGTCGAATCTACTTCTCGTTCTATTAGAAAGGCTTCTTTTTGTGGGCGGCTCAGGTGCTTAAATTTAGCCTCGGCCGAAAGGGCATCGTGCTTATTAGCAAATGTTTCTTGGTAAATCAGCTGTAATGGATGTCTGGACTTCACTCGAGTAAATTTAGCTCCCTTCCCCGCCTGATGGACTAAAAAACGGCGGTGGGCATCATCGGAAAAGCCACCATAGAAATAGCCGTCTGCCGTGTAGAGCACATAAAAATCATAAGTTTTGTCATGAACATCCGTCATGATTCCCATCTCCCTCCTCGAAGGTTATCAAAATCCCCTCCTCGCGTAACCACCAATAATTGGCTTACAACTGCCAAGGTTGCCCGTACAAAATTTCTTGGACCTGGGGCGTGTATTCGTCGTTTGCTGTATAGGCAATAATTGGTGGCAAAATCCGAACACCACCCGGCTTCCCCGCCTTAATCGCTTCTACCAAGACCATGTTTGCCTCGCGGTCGGCCTTGCCATATACAAACTGAATCCGTTTGACCGCTAATTTTCGGGCAGAAAGGGCAGACATAATGTCCTCCAACCGGTCTGGTCGATGAACCAAATAAAATTTACCGTTATTCTTTAACAACTTATTGGCAACTTGCGCTAAACGAGGCAAATCGATGGCGATTTCATGCCGGGCCAGCTGGTAGTGCTCATCAAGGTTTTGCTTTGTCTTTTCATTCACGGAAAAATAAGGTGGATTGGACAAAACAGTGTCCACTGAACCAGGCTTAATATCCGCAAAAATTTCCTGCATATCGGACTGAATCACACTCACGCGGTCTTCCAAGTGGTTTAAAACAACCGAGCGTTGTGCCATTTCCGCTAAGTCTTGCTGCAGCTCGACTAGTTTTACCTGGCCAGTGACCTTGGCGGCATAAAAGAGGCCAATCGCTCCCGTTCCTGCCCCTAAGTCGACCGATAGTCCTCGCCCCTTTTGTTTGGGTTTAGCAAAATATGCCAACAATACTGCATCCAACGAGTAAGAGAACATATCTGGATTTTGGATAATTTGAATCTGTTGTGATGGCAAGCCGTCGAGTCGTTCACCTGCTCGTAATTCTTCTGCTTCCATAGTCTGTTGCAATCTTTCTTTAAAGTAAGTAAAATTATTCTGTTAAGTCAATTAGAAAGGGACAAGCAGATGTTATTCTATCGCTTTATCCGGGTCTTTACAGTGACCTTTGTGGCCATTATTAATGGTCGCGTTACCTATCTTCACAAGGAGCGCCTACCAAAAAACGAAAACTACGTTTTGGTCGGACCACACCGTTCTTGGTGGGATCCCGTTTGGTATGCCATGGCGGCCTATCCAAAGCGCTTCATCTTTATGGCCAAGAAGGAGCTTTTCAAAAATCCTGCTTTGCGCGCCTTGATTACCACTTTGGGGGCCTTTCCAGTTGATCGGCGCAATGTCGGTACCGATACTATCAAATATCCCGTCAACGAGTTAAAGAACGGCAATCGCTCACTCATCATGTTTCCAACTGGATCACGACATTCTCAAAAGTTAAAATCAGGATCAATCCTGATTGCCAAGCTTTCAAAGAAGCCGATTGTTCCAGCAGTTTATCAAGGTCCCGTGAAGTTTTCACACCTATTTAAACGCAATAATACCACAATTAATTTTGGTGAACCAATTGTGATTGACCCTAAGGCCCGCTTGACGGACGAAAAAATTGCCGAATACAATCAGAAGATTCAAGAATCCTTTGATGCCTTGGACAAAGAAATCGATCCCAACTGGGTTTACATCGATCCAAAAGCACAAAAAAAATAAGCCGCTTGGCTTATTTTTTTTGTGCTTTGGCGTTTTGTGCCTTCATTTGAGCCATCATCTGATTCAACTTCTTTTGTGATGGCTTCTGGCCCATTGACATCATCATGGACTTCATCATTTCTTCTGAAATGGGTGGGTTCTTTGCCAAGTATGACTTCATCGTAAAGCGGGCCAAGAAAAATCCCCCAACCAAACCAACGACCAAAGCCAAAATTCCAACTAATACAACCATTATTGGTCTCCTTTAACTACGAAAATCTATAAGATATTATAGCATAAAGGCAAGCAAGACAGTATCTTTTTACAAAAACAGTGGAAAACAGGTCGATAACTTGAACAAAATGTTTCTTTATCCACTATTTTAAATTTAATCCCCATTTTGTAATAAAATTTAATATTTCTTAAGGTTTTTTCGCGAACATTTGTTTGCTTTTCAGGTTAAAATTCGCTAAGATAAACGTAGTAAATACAGGTAGGAAAGTACATATGGCAAGTTCTGATTCAAAACAAATTCAAGTCTTGAGATTTATTCATGACTATCAAGGTAAAAACGGTTTCCCACCCACCATTCGGGAAATTGGTGAAGCAGTCGGCCTATCTTCTTCTTCAACCATCCACGGTCACATTGCCCGTTTGATTAAAAATGGCTACCTCGAGAAAAAAGGAGAAGGGACCAAGGCACGTGCTATTGAAGTAACACCAGCCGGCTTTGAAATCCTTGGCATTTCGGCCACTTCCGGTAAGATTCCGGTCTTAGGACTGGTAACAGCCGGTCAACCGATTTTAGCCGTCGAACAAGAAGCAACCGAGTTCTTCCCCATTCCAGAAAATCTGATTCCCTATGATGGTGACCTCTTTATGCTGAATGTTCGTGGTGAATCCATGATTAACATCGGTATTTTGGATGGCGACAAAGTAATCGTCCGTCGTCAACAAAATGCCGACAACGGCGATATCGTTGTGGCCATGAACGAGGACAACGAAGCCACGGTTAAGCGTTTCTTCCAAGAAGGTGGTCACTACCGCCTTCAGCCAGAAAACGATACAATGGCTCCCATCATCTTGGAATCTGTTTCCATTTTGGGAAAAGTTGTTTCCCTTTACCGCGACGCGATTTACTAAAAACAAACTTGCCTAAAGGCCCTACTACATTTTTGTAGTAGGGCCTTTTTTATTAGCAAAATAAGAACACTAAAAAAGCCACCAATTCGTTCGTTGGTGGCTTTTTCAAAACTATTTATGCAAAAGTTGAGTCAGCTGGTACGCGAACCAAGTCCATTTCAACCAGTGTTTGGGCAATTTCAACCGTGTTCCAGGCAGCACCCTTCAGCAAGTTGTCTGAAACAACCCACAAGTGGAAGGCACCCGGATTTTCCAAATCAGGACGAATGCGGCCCACAAATGTTTCACGCTTACCTTCAGCCAAAAGAGGTTGTGGGTAAGTTTGTGTAGCTGGGTCATCCTCAATAATCACATTATCAACGGCACCGATTGCCTGACGAATCTGATCAGTTGTGACCTTCTCATCGCCAGTATCGATATAAACACTTTCACCGTGACCAATCATGACTGGCACACGAACAGCCGTACCAGTCACTTTGATGGCCTTAGCATTCTTGTCACCCAAGATAATCTTCTTCGTTTCGTGGATCATCTTGTATTCTTCGTGTGTGTAACCTTCTTCTTCGAAGACATCAATCTGTGGCAACAAGTTAAAGGCTAATGGAAAATGCTTTTTATCACCCTTCACCGGCAGGACATGGGCCAATTCTGCCATGTCGTCACCCAACAAACGCGCCTGAGCTTCAGCCAAAACTTCGTCCATCGCTGCCTTTCCAGCACCAGAAGCCGCTTGATAAGTGGAAATAATCACCTGGTTCAAGCCGAATTCTCGGTAAACTGGGTCAAGCGCCATCACCAATTGCGTCGTTGAGCAATTAGGATTGGCAATGATTCCTTGATGATCCTTTAGAGCAGCGGCGTTAACTTCAGGCACAACCAATGGCACCTGATCGTTCATTCGCCAGTATGAAGAGTTATCGACCACAACAGCACCAGCCTTAACGGCAGCCGGAGCCAAAGCCTTTGAGGTAGATCCACCGGCTGAGGCCAAAACAATATCAACACCTGCAAAGGAATCTTCAGTTGCTTCTTCGACCGTTAATTCTTGGTCCTTAAAGCTGATTTTTTGACCGGCTGAACGAGCAGAAGCTAAGGCCTTGACTTCACCAACCGGAATTGTTGACTGGGCCAACTGGTCCAAAATTCGACGTCCAACAGCACCCGTTGCACCGAGCACTGCTACATTATAGGCTGTCTTTGCTACCATAAAAAAATTCTCTCTTTCTTTTTAAATGACATAATAAACAACAGAAGAAAATCAGTCTGTCTTCAAGGCGCTTTCAATCTGCTTTTGAATATCAGCTGCCTGGATAAACGTCCGATGACGAACAGGTCGCTGGAACAAATCCTTCACTTGGTCAGGAACTTGTGTTTTGGTTGCTACTGCCAAAGCAGTCAAGCCCCCTTCACCACCAACAACTTCTTCGCCAAGTGCCTCAAGAACCGTTTGTGGGAACTTATAGGGGCTAGCAGTTGCGGCCAAAAGGGTTTGATGACCATCGTCGTTGTATTGATAAACGGCTACAGCCGTATGAGGATCAATCAAATAACCAGAAGAAAGGAACGTCTTTCGTATCGTTTCTTCTACCTGTTCTTGATTGGTCCAACCAGCAGAAAACTTCGCTAAACCAGATCTCGTTTTTTCTGCCAATTGATACTGGCCTTGACTTCGCAAGTCTGCCATATCTTTTTTGATCAAATCAGCATCCTGCCCGCCAGCAAAGTACAACAGGCGCTCTAAGTTTGACGACACCAAAATATCCATAGCCGGTGCGTTCGTCACCTTGAAGTCACGGTTTTTATTATATACCCCTGTTTGGAATAATTCTGTTAAAACATGATTTTCGTTCGAAGCGACCGTAAAATCAGCCACCGGCAAACCAATTTGACTAGCATAATAAGCTGCTAACATGTTCCCGAAGTTACCAGTTGGGACAAGCACGTCAATTTCTTCACCAGGCTTAATCTGACCTTTTTCAACCAATTGGCCATAACCGTAAAAATAATAGACGATTTGTGGAACCAAACGACCGATATTAATTGAGTTCGCTGAAGAAATTTGAATATCTTCTTCCTTTAAGAAAGCAGCAAAATCTAAATCACCCAAAAGGCGCTTAACCGCCTGCTGAGCATCATCAAAATTGCCCTCTATCCCGTAAACATAAGTGTTCTTTCCAGGTTCAGAAACCATCTGCTGACGCTGAATGTCCGAAACTCCGACTTGTGGGTACAAAACTGCAATTTTTGTACCAGGTACATCTGCAAATCCAGCCATCGCTGCCGTACCAGTATCACCGGAGGTCGCCGTTAAGATGGCAATCTCCTTATCAAGGCCTTCCTTCTTAGCCGCCGCAATCACTAAGTGAGGCAGGGCCTGAAGGGCAATATCTTTGAAGGCCAATGTCGGACCATGAAAAAGCTCCAAATAGTGCAAATTGTTCCCAGCATCTTTGACCGGCACAATTTTATCGGTATCCCATTGGCTACCATAAGCTGCCTGTACAACGGCTTGAATCTCTGCTTTTGTAAAATCTGGCAAAAAAGCAGCAAAAATTTCAGTCGCCAAATCCTGGTAGGATTGTTGACCAATGGTCTTTAAATCCAAGTTCAAAGTCGGCCACTGATTTGGCACGTACAAACCACCATCCGGTGCTAAGCCCTGGAGGATGGCCTGGGCGGCAGAAACAGCAGGGGCTTCTCCCCGGGTCGAGACATATTCCATGACGTACTCCTTCAATCTCATTGATTTCTAATGATATTATAACAAAAACATTCCTTTTTAGGCGGGAAAATGGTAAAGTTAATAGGAAATTATCCTTACTTGACAGTAAAAAACGATAGAAGGAGTCATCATGGAAGTTAAGATTGGCCTTTTTGGCTTAGGAACAGTTGGGATGGGCTTGTTAACCATCTTAGAGGAACAAAAAGAAAAAATCAGTGAAAATACTGGTTTAGACCTGACCGTAAAAACCGCGATGGTCTCTTCTTTAACCAAGGACCGCCCTGGTTTAAGCTCCACCATCCAACTGACCACCGACCCAAAGGACATCTTAGATGATCCAGAAATTGATTTGGTTGTCGAAGTTGCCGGTGGTACTGGCTCCGCTAAAAACTGGATTAAGTCCGCTTTGGCAAGTAAAAAGCCGGTTATTACGGCCAATAAGGACCTGATTGCGACCGCTGGAGAAGAGCTCCTTGACTTAGCAAACAAAGCGCAGGTGCCCCTCTTATATGAAGCAGCCGTTGCCGGTGGAATTCCAATTATCGGTACGCTACGCGAATATTTCCGTACCGATACCATTCGCTCATTAGCGGGGATTGTGAATGGTACAACCAACTACATGTTAACTCAAATGGCCGATAATGATCTATCCTACGAAAAGGCCTTAAAGCAAGCACAAGACCTTGGCTTTGCCGAAGCGGATCCCACAAATGATGTCGCTGGCTACGATGCCGCTTACAAGGCCATTATCTTGGCCCGTCTGGTCTTTGGATTGGAGGCCGGATTAAAGGACATTCAAATTACCGGTATTCAAAAGATTACGGATGAGGACATCGCTGCCGTTAAAACACTTGGTGGCCAACTCAAGCTTCTTTTCCGCATCGATCAAATCAGTGCCGATTCAGTGGCCGTTATCGCTGCTCCCCAGGTTGTACTACCACAATCGCCTCTGTCACAGGTCCACAATGAGAATAATGCTATTGCAGTGAACAGTGATAACCTCGGTCAAACGCTTTTCTATGGCCCTGGGGCTGGTGCACGCCCAACGGCCCAAGCCGTCTTAGCCGATATTTTGGCTGCCGCAACGGCACCAAAGGACGCTAAGCAACCGTTGCCAGAAAGGGAAATGACATTAGCTGGCGAACGAGCTCAAGCCTATTGCTGGATTCTGAATACAACTGGTGCAAACAATGTTAGCCAAGACACCAAGGACGAACTCCGTTCATTGATTGTTCGTCAAGCCAGCCACGAAAATAACCGGCTTGGTTCTCAGCTCGTCCTTTATACCAAAGAAATGTCCAAAGATCAGCATGACGCCCTTCTTGACGCCTTAACAACTAATCGGACATTAGCAAAGGAGTTTGTGATTTATCCATGCTAACCATCACTGTACCCGCAAGTTCTGCCAATCTTGGTCTTGGCTTTGATTGTCTTGGACTTGCATTAAACCTTAATTTAACCGTAACCGTTGGTCCAAAAACTGATACTTGGCAAGTGGATCACCCATTTGGCGCAGATATTCCAAACGATGAAACCAATCTCATTGTTCAAACTGCTCGACTCGTTGATCCAGATATTACACCTCACCAACTAATCGTTAAAAGTGACATTCCACTGGCTCGTGGTCTTGGATCTTCCTCATCAGCATTAGTGGCCGGCCTTTTCTTGGGGCACTACTTAGTCGATCAAACGATTGATCGCAATCAGATTCTGCAAGAAGCAGCAGCCCTTGAAGGCCACCCTGATAATGTAGCGCCAACTATTTTAGGTAGCCTACAATTAACGGACGATGAGCAAGCCGGTGTAAATGCCACTGCCCTTCCACTGCCCAAAAACTTAGTAGCGGTAACCTTCATCCCAGACTACCCATTAAAAACGGCAGAAGCAAGAGCAGCTTTGCCTGCGACCTTACCACTCAAAACAGCTGTTCACCAAAGCCAACACCTGGCGAACTTGGTTGCTGCTTGCTACTTAGGTGACCAAAAGCGGTTGATGAATTTGGTAGAAGAAGATCAAATGCATGAGCCCTACCGGGCTGATTTGGCACCGGAATTTTTACAAATTCGTGCTTTAGCACACAGCCTTGGCTTAGCGGGAACATACCTGTCGGGAGCTGGACCGACAGTTGTCTCACTTGTTGAGCAAGAAAACGCTGACCAGTTACTTGAAGCCATTAATGGTCTCAAGCTGAATGGCACAGCAACCATTTTAGCTGTCCAACACACCGGTGCCACCCTCACAGGTTCATTGGACTAAAGGCACACATTCTGTTTTGATTTATGAAAGGAGTGCCGGTTTCTTACCGGCAGTATTATGAAAGTAACAAAATTCGGCGGTTCCTCTTTAGCAACTGGAGCCCAGTTTGAACGCGTCATCGATATTTTAAATCAGGATGAAGGCCGTCAGGTCGTTGTGACCTCCGCCCCTGGTAAGGCAAAAGAATTTCCAATCAAGGTTACCGACCTCTTGATTCGCTATGCCAACGAAACTATCAACGATGAGGATGCTACTGAAACGGTCTTAGCGTTAAAGGAACGCTATCAGACCATTGCCGACCACTTTAACCTCGACCAGGAGGTTTTCCAAACGATTCCTGACCAACTTGATCAATTGGCAAATCATCATTATCGCTCCTACTCTTATTTGCGAGCTGCCTTTGCCGCCCATGGCGAGTATTTAAACGCGCAATTACTAGCCTTGATTCTGCAAGCTAAAGGTGAAAAGGCAGTCTTCGTCGATCCAAAACAGCTTCATATGGAAACCGATGCGACAACCGCAACTCTAAATGAAGAAGCCACTTATCGAGACCTTGGTGCCTTTGAAATCAAAGATGATACCCGTTATATTTTCCCCGGTTTCTTTGGTTACAATGACCGTGGCGAGATGGTTACCTTTTCTCGTGGTGGTTCCGACATCACCGGTGCGATTTTAGCTCGCGGCTTAATGGCAGAAGTCTATGAAAACTTTACAGACGTCTCTGCTATTTACGCCGTCAACCCCCGGTTGGTCAGCCACCCAGCAGCTATTAAGAACATGTCTTATAGTGAAATGCGAGAATTATCCTACGCTGGCTTTGCCGTCTTCCACGATGAAGCCATTATCCCAGCTATTCAAGCTCAGGTACCAATTAACGTCAAAAATACCAATGACCCAACTGCTCCTGGTACTTGGATTGGCCCAGCCGAACAAAATAAACCGGAACGCCGTGTAACAGGAATTGCCGCTTCAGACAATTTCTGTGCCCTTTACCTGCACCGATACCTGTTAAACAAGGAAATCGGCTTTACCATGCGCATTCTAAAAATTTTAGACCGGCATGGCGTTCCTTACGAACACATGCCTTCTGGAATTGATGATTTAACGATTATCTTCAACAAAAAGAGCCTCAATAAGGAACAAATCGAACAAATCCAAACAGATATTGAGCGTGAATTGTCCCCCGATACAATGGCTTGGCATGATGACTTTGCCATTATCATGGTTGTCGGTCAAGGAATGATTAACCGTGTTGGTGCCTTTACCGAAATCGTTACACCACTAAAGGACGCCGGTATTTCGTTGCAGATGGTGAACCAAGGTGCTTCTGAAATTTCAATTATGCTTGGTGTCGAATCCAAGGACGTTGATAACGCGGTCAAAGCCATTTATCACAACATCTTTTAAATCAAAATTAGTTTAGGCAAGACCATTGCACCACGATGGTCTTGCTTTTTTTTGCCCTCGGTTAAATTAGACGGTTAAGGTTTGCAAATCACACAAAAAAGAAGCCAAAACCTTTGGTAAGTTTGGCTTCTAATAGAAAAAGGCCGAACGGTTAAACCATTCAGCCTTTTTCTGATTTATTCGAACAAATTAAGCTTGTTGTACTTTGGCGTATGACTCAGACACAGGCTTTGTAACGATTTCGTTGATTTCACCCAACAACGTGTTCAAAATCTGTTCTGCGGCCATCAAGTCCTTAATCTTGTCGTTTTCTTGGACTTGCTTAGCGACAGCATCCCATTCCTTTTCTTGGTCAGGAGTAGGTTGTTGCTGTGCTTGCATCATTTGTTGCACAGTCATTTGGATTGCCTGGAATTGCTTAAACAAATCCTTCGCAGCATCATCGCCTTGAACTGCGTCAAAGGCAGTTTGCCATGACTTATATTGATCAGTTTCGACCAAAACCTTAGCCATTTCGTTTGCGTTATCGTAAATGTTAACTGTCATTATTATCCCTTTCAAATGCAAATCGGAGTAGTGAAATCACTAATAATTTCTATTTAAATGCTCCTGTAATAGTATCCCATACTTTAGCCGCACCAGCAACTGTGGTATTCACACCGTTACTAAAGTTATTTGCTGCGTTCGTGAACCAATTTGATGATGAAGATGATGAAGTATTAGTATTGCTAGTGTTCGTTTGACTAGCGTCTGAAACACTAAAGTTATCACCTGTCGTATTTGGTAAAATTTGACCCAATGAAGTCTTCACGAAGTAACCAATTGTCCCCATCAAGCCGATTGGTAGAGAACTTGTATTGTCGCCTTCCAAACCTTCCCAAGAAACTTGAACGATATCCTTGGTATAAGCCACAGCCCATGAATCCTTTGAGGAGTTCGCATTGTTTGAATCATTAGGATTTTCAGTAGTTCCAGTTTTACCGGCAATCTTATAACCAGATGGTGCTGCACCCGTTCCAGTTCCGCTGGTATAGGTACCAAGCATCATTTTTGTCATATTATCCGCAACTGATTTTGAAATCACTTGCTTTTGAGTTACCTTTGGCTGAGCCACAATCACCTTGCCAGAAGAATCAACAATTTTGGTAATATAGTGGGCTTGTGACATCGTTCCACCGTTTGCAAAAGCCGTATAGGCGGACGCCATTTGAGATGGTGACACACCAGTCGTCAAACCACCAAGGGCCAAAGCATAGTTTTTATCTGCATCAACCAGTGGCAAGCCAAACTTCTTACCAGAGTCCCAACCAACATTTACACCTAACTTATTCAGCAAATAAACAGCTGGAATATTGTAAGAATGCTCTAAGGCCACGTACATTGGTACATCGGCCGTTTCGACATTCAGCGCATTATTTGGCGAATAATTATTCGTACCAAAAGTCATCTTCTTATTAGGTAACTTGGTATTAATACTGTAACCAGCTTCCAATGCTGGCGCGTAAACAACCAAAGGCTTAATAATGGATCCGGGCTGCAATTGTGACTGAGTGGCACGGTTAAAGCCACGGAAAGTATGTTGGGTTTCACGGCCACCAATAACGGCTCGAACACCACCTGTCTTAGCATCTAAGACAATCGAAGCCGCCTGTGACTGTGACTGATTTCCAAAGAGACTACTCTTTTGGAAATCGTTTTGCATGTTTTCCTGGTCTTTTTGGTTCAGGGTTGTATAGATTTTATACCCCCGGTTCATGATGTCTTTTTCGTCCAAACCATACTTATTGACGGCTTCGTTAATCACGGCATCAAAGAACCATGGATAATGATACGACTCATCACCCGTATAGTTGTCATGCAGCACAATGTCAGTTGCCTGGGCAGCCTTTTCCTGCTCCTTAGTCAACTTCTTGTTTTCATACATTGTCTGCAAAACCAAATTTCTTCGAGCCTTCGATCGATCTGGATTATCGATTGGGTTAAAGCCAGATGGATTCGTCAGCATACCGGCCAAAGTAGCTGCCTGTTCGGTTGTCAAGTCCTTGGCGTGAACACCGAAGTACTTCTCTGAAGCATCTTCAACCCCCCAAACACCATGACCAAACCATGCATTATTCAGGTACATCGTCAAAATCTGATTTTTCGAATAAACCTGTTCAACTTGCATGGACAAGAAAATTTCTTTGGCCTTTCGAGTGAAGGTTTGCTCTTGAGTCAAATAGGCATTTTTTACCAGTTGCTGAGTGATCGTTGACCCACCACCAGAGATGACATGTGAACCGGTCAAGCGGTTACGAACAAACAAGTATGCTGCTCGACCAAGGCCAGAAACGGAGAACCCGTGTTCCTTATAAAAGTTACGATCTTCAATCGACAAAACGGCATCGCGCATGTTCTGTGAAATCTGATCATATTTAACATACGTACCCTTTTGCGAGTACAACGACCCAGCGTAGTTATTCGAACTATCGTAGATATTCGTCGTTTGTGACAGTGATGATTCTAGCTTTTGTACATGCGTCGTCTTGGCCATCGTCACTAAGTAGACTGAGGTCACTAAGAACAGCGACATAAAAATCAGAATCAGAAGTCGACCGATTTGATAGCGGTTCCAAGTCGGGGCCGTTCGTTTCCAAAAGGCTGTATTTTTAAGTGAAAATTTTGCTTTCATCCGTTTTCCTTTAACCAACAGGGCTCATGCCTGCCGCATAACGCACAGGTGGTCACCGATAAAAAGAGTTTTTACATTTCCTTTGGTGCTTGCACACCAAGAATTGAGAGTGCAATTGTCAAAGTCGTGGATACGGCCTTAACCAAAGCGAGACGACCATTCAAGTTTTCATCTTCTGCCAAAATCTTAGAATTAGCATAGTACTTATTGAACGAGCGAGCCAGCGTTAATGCATATTTAGCAATCACTGATGGTTCGCGGTGGTCAAAGGCCCGCGCAACAGTATCAGGGAAGTTCGCCAAAGTCGTGACAATGTCCCATGTTTGCGGATCATCAAGGCTGATTTGTCCTTCGTCAACGGCAACGCCAGCCTTCCGGAGGATTGATTGGGCCCGTGCATTCGTATACTGCACGTATGGTCCGGTATCCCCTTCAAAGCGAACGACTTCACCAAGGTTAAAGTCAAAGTTGTTGGTCCGGTCATTCATCAAATCGTGGAAGACCACCGCTCCAGCACCGACTTCTTCGGCAACCTGGTCTTTATTGGCCAAATCAGGATTTTTTTCGTTAATTTGTGAAAGAGCAAGCTCGTGGGCATCATCCAAAACATCCTTTAGCAAGACAACGTCACCCTTACGAGTTGACATCTTCTTACCGTTAAAGGTAATCAAACCAAAGGAAATGTGTTCAACATCATCTGCCCATGGTAGGCCAAGCAAAGTCAAAACAGCCTTCAACTGGACAAAGTGCTCACGCTGTTCGCCACCAACGACATACAAAGACTTCGCAAAATCATAAGTTTCCTTACGGTAAATGGCCGCTGCCAAATCACGAGTCATGTACAAAGTAGCACCATCAGTTCGCTTAATCATCGCTGGGGTCAAGTTCTCATTGATTGAGGACAAGTCAACGATTTGCGCCCCTTGTGATTCCTGCAAGAGGTTCTTTGCTTCCAACATATCAACAACCTTATCCATCTTGTCATTGTAGAAAGCTTCCCCATTAAAGGAATCAAATTCGATACCCAAACGGTCATAAATTTCCGTAAATTCCTTCAATGATTCCTCACGGAACCAGGCCCATAAGCGCTTCGCCTCTGGGTCGCCATCTTCAAGCTTTTTAAACCAAGCACGACCCTCATCATCCAATGATGGGTCTTCCTTCGCCTTATCGTGGAATTCCACATAGTACTTCAAAAGAGTAGCAATTGGGTCGGCCTTAACTTCTTCTTCCGATCCCCATGTCTTATAAGCGTAAATCAGCTTACCAAACTGGGTTCCCCAGTCACCAAGATGATTAATTTTAACTGGCTGGTAACCATTTTCTTCAGCTAAGTTCGCCAAAGCATTGCCAATCACTGTTGAACGCAAGTGTCCCATTGACATTGGCTTAGCAATGTTTGGTGATGACATATCCAAAGCGATGTTTCGCCCCTGACCTCGGTCATTCTTTCCGTATTGGTCGCCAGCAGTCAAAACAGCGGTCAATGTCTCTTGTGTCATCGCCTTCTTATCCAAGAAGAAGTTGATGTAAGGGCCAGTTGCGACAACCTTTTCAAAGCCACTTTGGTCGATTTGTTCGACAAGGTCGGCCGCAATTTGCTGTGGGGCCTTCTTTAAGACCTTTGCCAAAGTAAAAGTTGGAAAGGCCAAGTCACCCATCTTAGTATCCTTGGGCGCTTCCACCTTGCTTGCGATTTCTTCAGCTGTCATGTCAGGTAGGACCGCCTGTAAGGCGGAAGTCACTGCTTGATTCGTTGCCATTGTATTATCCTTTTATTAAAAATTTCACTATCTTGCAAAAGAGGACTCGTCTCTTATTAACCAAAGAGACGAGCCCTGCCCGCGGTACCACTCTAATAGCCATGCTGGCCACTTTGTTATCAAATTTTGAGCAGAAAAAGCCGCGCGGGCCAGGGCCAGCCCTTAACTCACACTAACGTTAAGGTCACTGCAAAGCTGGGCACCTGCCTTCTATCTTTTTCAATTACAACCAGGATGTCTTATTCAGACTTTTCGTCCTGGGGTGCTGCCTTGATGACTTCCACATCGGCCATTCGAACAACAGCGCGGTGGTTCATTTCATTGACGGCTGGTTGGTCGGCTGGATCATTTTCGATGATTTCGACCAACAATGCATTTTCGTAAACCTTTTCAACCTTACCGGTAAAGGGGTTTTCAAGGTTCCCGTATGCTGGGGCGAGCAACTCATCCCCCACGTGATACTTGGATTCTTGCTTTTCGTCTTCCTTGCTCATCACAGCCTCCTGCTTACTTTCATATAGGTCACTATTATACCATAAAGTTTTAAGATGTTAGTAAATCAGCTACCAAGGCGATAATGTCTTCGGCAACTTCTGTCTTCAATTTGGCCGCTACCTGGATTGGCTCCTGGTCAGCGGTGACCAACGTCACCTTGTTTGTGTCCTTATTGAAGCCAGCGCCTGCCTCCAAAACATTATTGGCCACAATCAAATCGGCATGCTTTTTGACTAATTTAGCCTGGGCATTTTCGACCAGATTTTCAGTCTCGGCCGCAAAGCCAACGACGACCTGTCCCGGCTTTTTCGTCTCACCAACGGTCTTTAAGATGTCGGGATTTTGCACCAAATCTAAAATCATGTGCTCATCACCATGCTTCTTGACCTTGTGATCAGCTACTTCAGCCACTCGGAAATCAGATACCGCTGCAGCGCCGATGTAAACATCAGCTGTGGCCATTTCTTTTTGAACGGCTGCCAACATCTCTCTCGTGTCACCAACCAAAATAACCTGAATGGCTGAGCTTACCTGCCGTGAGGTGGCCGCCACCAATGTGACGGTCGCACCAGCTGCGCGGGCCGCTTCGGCTAGGGCATAACCCATTTTACCAGAAGACTTATTGGTCAAATAGCGCACCGGATCAATTGGTTCCCGCGTTCCACCCGCGGTAATCACAACTTTTTTGCCGGCTAGGGGCTTTTCCTCAAAAACAGCATCTTGGAAGTCGTCAGAGTGTAAATCAGCAACGGCCTTCACGATTTCAGCTGGTTCCACCATTCTGCCCTTGGCTTCATAGCCTTCGGCCAAGAAACCACTAGCCGGTCCGATAAAGTCAAAACCGTCTTGCTTTAGTTGGTCAACATTTCGCTGCACCGCGGGATTACTCCACATCACGTCATTCATCGCGGGTACAGCCACCTTATGGGCTGCGCTAGCCATGACCGTTGCCGTTAACACGTTGTCGGCAAGTCCCGAAGCTAATTTAGCCAGGGTATTGGCCGTCAAAGGTGCCAGCACAATCAAGTCAGCCCACTTCGCTAAGTGAACGTGGTCAACAGCGCTGCTAGGGCCTTGCCAACTTGCATCAGTCAAAACGGGACGCGTCGAAAGCACCGCCAAAGTCTTAGCCGGTAAAAATTCTTGAGCCGCATCAGTCATCACCACTTTGACGTTCGCCCCAGCCTTAATCAATAGCCGCGTTAATTCGGCTGCCTTATAGGCTGCGACGCCGCCCGTTACGGCTAAGAGGACGTTTTTATCTTGGTAAAAAGCTGTCATGGCTAATCCTCCACGAGTAATCCCTGGCCGGCCAAAAGGGCCTGCTGGCATTGCTTCACAGCGGCATAGTCACCGATGTAGGGTGTATCAACGCCATCGACCTTTTGGTAAGGGTCCTCACCCTTGCCGGCAACCACAACCAAGTCATTTTCGCCAGCCAAATCAATCGCCTGGTGAATAGCGGTAATCCGGTCCATCTCAAAGTGAACTTGGACATGGTCATTCGTGATACCATCAGCAATCGTTTGAGCAATTGTCAATGGGCTTTCGTACTGGGGGTCGTCAGCCGTCAAGAAGACTTGGTCAGCCTTTTGTGACAAGACCTTGGCAAAATCAGCTCGGCGAGAAACACCCTTATTTCCTGGTGCACCCAGAACAACAATGACTTGTCCATCTGGGGACTGTGCTTTGGCAAAGGCCAAAAGCGATAGTAAGGAAACGTAGTTGTGAGCGTAATCGACAAAGGCGACCCCATGACCAGGCAACTTTAATGAAAGCATCCGGCCTGGAATCGTGACCTCATCCAGCCCCTTCACCATTGACTGATGGTCAGATCCAGCTAACCCAACCATCATCAGTGATGCCACGGCGTTTTCCTCGTTGAAGTCGCCGGGAAGGTTCAAGCGGTAGCCACCACTAATCGCTTGTAAATCAGGCACCGCCGTGCCAGCTGTCACCGTAAAGTGTGACTCATGCAAAGCAGACTCTTGACTCGTAAAGGTCACTAATGGTTGCTGACCATTTGCAGGCATCGTTCCGGCGCGACCATATGTCAACACGCGGTCATGCCGACTAGCAGCACGGTCAAAGATTTCTTGGTAATGATCCATTCCCGCGTTTAAAATCACGTGGTCGGAATTATCCAATAGCATTTCCTTATGTGCCAAATAATCAGCAAAAGTTGGATGCTCGTTTGGTCCGATATGGTCCGGTGAAATATTCAAAAAGGCCCCAACGTTAAAGCGCAAACCATAAACACGGTTGCGCAAGTATGCCTGTGAGGAAACTTCCATCACCAAGTGGGTCATCCCATTGTCGACCGCACGGCGCATGTCTTTAAAGAGTTCAAAAGATTCGGGCGTGGTCAAATCTGATTTTTTCTTATCTGCTGGATTTGGGCCAACAATCCGATCGACCGTTGAAAACAGCGCCGTCTTCCCCGCAGTTGCTTCTTTCAGCATCGTATAGGCAAAGTAGGCAGCCGTTGTCTTCCCTTTGGTTCCCGTAAAAGCGCCAATCCAAAGCTGGTCTTGCGGGTAATCAAAGTAGGCCATTGCCAACACTGATAAAGCCTTTTGACTATCAGTCACCAACCACTGGGGTAAATCAGTACCCAAATCATGGTCGGCTACCAAGGCCGTCACACCATCGACCCCGGCAAGGTATTCCGCCTTAAAGGCCCCTTTGACAACAAAGAGCGTCTGGTCCTGGACCTGACGGGTATCATAGTGAAGGTGGTCAAAGACCAAATCATCAGTTGGTTCACTGACGAGCAGGTCGTGTTTTTGTAAAATTTTTGTTACATCTTGTCTAGTTAATCGCATAGACTCATTATAGCATAGGCCAACAAAAAGCGAACCTTTAAAAAGACTGAAACCAAGCCTTTTTTAGCAAAAAAAACCGAGAAAACTCGGTCTTATATGCAGCCATTTTCTGGCAGTTACATTACTAAGATGGGGGGCCTACCTTTTTCTATCAGTTAACTTATTTCGTTTTCGCTAACTTCAAACCCCATAAATTAAAGGACGTCTTTATTATCAGTCCACTTATTTTCTTAATACCGATTTTAAGGCGATTGGCGTGAAAATTGTCGTTAACAAAATGACGAGCGTCAACATCGCATAATGACCCGAACTCAACGCATGAGCTGACAGTGCCAAATCAGCAATCACAATGGCCATCTCACCACGTGAGACCATCCCAACACCGACAACCCGAGCATCGCGAACCGGCACTTTGACCAGCCGGGCTCCAAAGTAAGCCCCAAAGAACTTCGTCAAAATCGCGAAGACTGTCAAAAGTGCAATCAACGGCAGATTAGCTAACTGGCCAACTAGCGTAACCTTTAACCCGATATTAACAAAGAAAATCGGAATAAAGACGGTTTGACCAATTAAAGTGACGCCGTGTTCAATCGCCGCGGCTGATTTCTGCCGAGAAAAGAGCACGCCGACAACAAAGGCCACGATGGCTCCTGAAAGGCCAATTTTTTCTGACAAAGTGGCACTAAGCAAAACAATGTCCAGCGCAAAGGTCAAAACAGCACCCGGCAGTGATAAACGACCGATTGCCGGCAATATTTTTGGTAATACGTAAAGCAAAATCGCCACTAACACAAGCAAAAACATGACCATCAATAAAATGGTAAACCATAGGAGGCGCTGAGTCTCCTCGCCAATTCCAAAGACCGTCTGGTAGACCGTCCACATCAAAATCGCCAAAATGTCATCTAAAACGGCTGCTCCCAAGATGGTCGCTCCGGCGTCTGATTTGACCTGATGATACTCAGTTAAAATTTGCGCCGTAATTGAAACGGATGTGGCCGAGAAGAGCACCGCCCAAAAAAGAGACTTTTCATCCGTCATCCCCAGGGCCAGTCCCAAAACCAAAAAGACCACAAAGGGTGTGACCACTCCGGCTAAAGCGACCGTTACCGCCTGCCGGGCATGACGCTTTAACAGCCCCAAATCAGATTCGATGCCGGCCAAAAACATCAAGAGCAAAACCCCGACCTCTGCCCACGTGGCCAAACTGTGATTAGCAGACAGCAGGTGGGAACCTGCCGGTCCCCAAATAATTCCCGCACCAATTTGACCAACAACAGTTGGCAGGCGCAAGCGCTCCGCTAACCAAGACATCGTCAAGGCCCCGAACAAAGTCAATCCAAATGTCCAAATCGTCATTTTCTTCCTCCCCATTTATATCCAGATCAGCTTGAAATGAGCAAAGAAAAAAGGCCCACTCCAAGTGAACCTAACTCCCCCGTTAGGCTCCGCCTTGAGTATGACCTCAACCAAAATTTTTATTCAGTACTGTTATTATAGCATTAATTAAAACAAGAACTCAAATCAATCACCACGTCCAGGTGTATTTGAACAAGCATCCCAACCTCCCTGTTGGCACTCGGACATCTTGGTGTTATAATGATGGTGTAGAAAAAGCGCTGTAGCAGCAACTCCAACGCTTTCTAGCAAACCCGTAAAACGGTGGCTACCTTTAGTTATTGTAAATAACCATCAGCGTGTCAAAGCTGTGATGGTTATTTTTTTGGCTTAATTTAATAATCAAACTTAACGAGCAGATAATTAAACCATTGCAGGTGTTCCCATCGTCAACTAACACAAGGGTTCAAGTCACTCATTGTGTCCAGGTGCATTTTAACAAGCATCCCAACCTCCCTGTTGGCACTCGGACATCTTGGTGTTATAATGACGGTGTAGAAAAAGCGCTGTAGCAGCAACTACAGCGCCTTCTAGCAAACCCGTAAAACGGTGGCTATCTGATTAGTTATAAATAACCATCAGCGTGTCAAAGCTGTGATGGTTATTTTTTTTGGCTTAATTTAATAAGCTCAATCACTAATCCCAGCAATATCAGAACAAAAGTTCCGAAAGCCAGCATTAACTGTAAGGCAGTCGTCACCGACACCTTGGCATCTCCTTTCTTAGAATGTGATTGTTGGTTTTGACACCATACGCACCACCTCCTTTGAAAAAGGATAGCCACCATCCACGCTTGTTTGCTATACAAATACTATAGCATAAAATCCCCGAAAGCATTGATATAAAGCTATTTTTAGACATTTATAATCAATTTATTCAATACCATACAAAAATAAAAAGGCACCGATTTACCACACCTAATGAGTCCATCAAAAATGAATTCACTACCACAATTTAAAAGCAACTTAAAAGGACTGACACCGAAAAATATCGGTTATCAGTCCTTTTGATTTATTCAAATAATACGTCTTAATTTGTTGGTTTATCTCAACGCACGTTAACCAATCACAATGATGACATCGCTTAACGTGCAGGTGTCTGCAAGAGATCACCAACGTGTTCCGCCAATAGAGCACGTACTTGGTCCGTTGCGTGAGTTTCCATCAGCAATTGGCGCAGCTGAGAAGCATGAGGGAAGCCCCGCAGGTAAATCTTAAAGTAACGCTTCAATGCTTCAAAGTTCTTGATAGAAGCCGTCTTATTCACTTCATCAAACAAGTCCAATTGCAATTCCAAAAGAGCAATTGATTCTGCCAATGTGTGGTCCTGATGGCCTGGTTCAAAGGCGTATGGGTCGTTTAAGACGCCACGTCCAATCATCACCCCATCAATACCAGGATGTTCGGCTGCCAAAGTCAAACCGTGCTCGTAGTCCTTGACATCCCCATTGATTTGGAGAAGTGTATCCGGTGCCAACCGATCACGCATGGCAATAATGTCATCAATTAACTCAAAGTGAGCATCAACCTTTGACATTTCCTTTCGAGTCCGTAAATGAATCGTCAGAACTTGAACATCTTGTTCGAAAATCATCGTCAACCAGTCGTGGTACTCCTCGACTTTATAAAAGCCTAACCGCGTCTTCACAGATACGGGCAAACCACTTTCCTTAGCTGCAGCAATCAAGGCCTTAGCTCGGTCCGGATGGCGGATCAAATCAGACCCGGCATCGTTCTTGATAACCGTGCCATCTGGACAGCCCATGTTTAAATCAACGGCCTCATAACCCATTTCAGGGAGCAACTTAGCTGCTCCAGCAATCACTTCTGGCTTTGAACCCCAGATTTGAGCAATCGGCATTTTTTCGCCCGGCGCAACCGCTAACCGACCCTGAACGGAAAACTTTGCCTCAGGGTGAACCATTGAGGCAGCGTTCGTGAACTCCGTATAATACACATCCGGCCCACCAGCTTTGGCAACCACGCGACGGAAAATTGTATCCGTGACCGCTTCCATTGGTGCCATTGAAAAGAATGGTCGCTTGTTCCCGTTTTCATCTTTGGCTTCATCTACAATCTTTTGCCAAAATGCACTCTTAGCAGTTGTCATAAGCCCTCCTTTCGGCTTTTTAAAAGCCCAGTAAAATCAACCTTACTATTTTAGCATGATTAGCTGTCTTTTTCAAAAATCGAGGTCTTCAATGAAAATCTTCCACGAAATCTACCAAAAGAAAAAACCGACACCACCATAGATATGACTTCCGAAACTTGTTCATCAAATTTCATCGTTCGTATCAACACAGTGGCAATCGGTCCAGTGTTACTTTCTGATTTTTAAAAAGAGTTCGGTTATTCTGCCGTTTTAATTTCCTGTAAAACCTGAGCCAAAGCTCGGGCACGGTCGTGATAGGTAACTAATTCGGACAGGGTCATTTCGGACAAAGTCAGCCCATTTTCGGCCTCCATAATGTCATCCAATCCGCCAATTAAGTCCCCACGTCGTGCCTCCGTAGCAATCTTAACGCCACCCTTGCCGGCACCAGTATACAGTTGACCGGACGGGCTGCAAGCGGCCAAAACAGCCAAAAGGTAGGCCGACCGATCCTGCCCTTGATCATAAAGGCTCAAAATATAGTCGATCTCGGCTTCCTTACCAATCACATTCAAGCTCTTAAATTCACGCGAAGAGGTCACACCAAAACGGTCGGGAAAAGCATGCAAGTATAGACCGGTGTCATCGGCTAAAATCCAATCATCCGGTAAATACTGGTGAATAAAAGTTGCTTTGGCCTTTGCATTCTCTAACTGTGAATCGGTCGTTTCCTCCGGAAAAGCCAATTCTTTTCCCAAAATATCTCGATAATTGGTCACGCTATGACCCATTTCTTGAGCCAAAACGGCCATTTCCTTAGTCTTAGCAGAATTATTCGAAGCAAATACAAAGTCCATGTCGGCAGTTCTCTTTCCTACAAATTTAAGTTTTCCAGGAGTTTAACCTTGGTCACCTCACCCGCATAAAGCGTCTGCTGTTGACCCGTAGCATCCTCGACCATGATTAAACCACCCTGGTCGCTAATACCGGTCACTATCCCAGTTTTTTCATCTGTACCAACCTTAACAGTTATAGTGTGACCAATCAATAAGGAAAGCTCTCGATACGCCGGCAGATACGCACCACTTTGGTAGGTATCCGTCATTTTTATGAGGTTAACAATCAATTGAGCCAAAATCACATTTAAGTCCAAATCAGCTTCGCCATCTGCCAGTACTGTCCCCGCCTTGGACTCGAGTCCATCTGGAAAAGCACCTGGCATTAGGTTAATGGCAAAGCCAAGGATCACAGCCGAATATTGTTGGCTCTCAAAGTCAAAAATCCCCTCCGTAATCACGCCACCAATTTTATGGTCATGTAAAATCAGGTCGTTGACCCATTTTAGTTGGAAAGGGGCATTCGGGAAAAAAGTTTGCAACCCCTGAACGAGGGCAACGGCTGCTGATGTCGTTAAGAGACTCGGTGCTAATTGTGTGCCAACCGGTACAGGCATTGCTAACGAAACGTATAACCCGCGGTCCTTTGGCGAATAAAACGTTCTACCCTGGCGACCATAGCCACCACTTTGCTCTCTAGCCACCAACAAGGCCGGTCTTATCAACGGCTGCTTGGCAACCATGTCCTTAGCATAGGCCTGGGTAGAATCAATTTGTTCAAAAACTTGCACCTCTGGCTGCTGATTTTCAACCAAATCAGAACCCAAAAGATGCAGCCACTGATTTAGCACGAGAGCATCCACTTGCTGACTGCGTAAGTAAGCATAGCCAGCCTTCTTGCGACTCGCAATTTGATGGCCGTCAGCCTTTAACGACCGCACGGCCTTCCAGATTGATTCACGTGATAAATCCAAGGACTGGGCCAAGCTGTCGCCAGAAAAATAAACACCAGGTTGCGTTAATAAAATAGCTAAAACTCGATTTTTGGTACTGAATTCCTGTTTCTTCATCAAGTCTTCCTTCCAATCGTCACCGACTAGTACGGCCGCAAAGCAGCCTCATCGCAACCGCTAAAACCTTAATGCTGACTCGCCTGCCAAAGAGCCTGTTCTAAGAAGACTGCTAGAGCAATTTTCAGTAAATCACCAGGTACAAAGGCCATGTTTGCCCAGTAGGCAGACCAGAAGCCAAGCCCCTGGTTAAAGTGCAGCCAAGCGGCTCCCATGCCAAAGTCCAAAATCAAATCAACGATGATTAGTAAAATAACACTCTGCCACCAAGCCGGTTGGGCTAAGTTTCGATGACCAAAAACCAAGCGATTCAAACCCCAGTAAACGGCCGGGAAAAGCAACCAAGCCCAGATATAACCAGCTGTTGGACCAATCAAGACAGCTAAACCACCTCGACCACCGGAAAGGACAGGCAAACCGACTGCTGCCAAAAGCAAGAAAACGGTCATTACCATCGTTCCTCGTTTCGGCCCTAAGATAAGGACCACCAGCATAACGGCTAAGTTCTGGAGTACGATTGGTACCGGTAGGAAGCCTAGCGGAATTCCTGGAATCATTGCAAAAACAATTAATAGCGCAACAAAAACAGCGCCTTTCGTTAAGTCTTGTAAACGTGATGTTGTTGTCATCAACATGCTCCTCTTTTTTAGTAACCCTATTTAATTCGACTAGGTAACTAAAATATTAGCAAGAAATACTTCGATTGTCAAAATAAAACCAGTAATCGTAATCGATTACTGATTTTATACTTATTATTGCCGTTCCTTAATCGTAAAGGAACGCTTATTATTGGCTGATTTTGCCCGAGATTGTGTATTTTTACCCTTTGAAGGGACAGAAGTTTGCTTTGGCGAATTAGGTGACATGTTATTGCCTTGCTTTGCCCGTTGCAACTTTGAATTCTTACCAGCCTGGCCCGCCTTGGTACTTTGACCTTGGCGAGTGTTCTTCTGGTTGAATCCATCCTGACGGTTTTGACCTTGAGTCTTCGACTTTTGGCGTTGACCGCTACCTTGACCGCCCTTCGTTCCTTGACGCCGGCGTTTTGGTCCACCGGCCTGGTTGGCCTTCTGCTGTTGATTGCGGTGACGGTTATTAACTGTCGACTCCTTCTTAGCCAAGTCTTGACTAGCAGTTTCTCCCCCCTGCTTCTGATTAGATGATTCTTGAACCGCCTTATTAGTATTCCGCTCAATTTTTTTAAAGCGATGTTGATTATTATTCCGCCTTGAGCCGTTTCCGTTTTGACCACGCTTAGCCGAACCACTGCTATTCTTTCTTTGGTCACTATCCTGTCCATCCCTGTTACTTGGGCGTTGGTTACGACCATTAGAAACCTTAGCAGTTTTACGGCCATTAGTGGGTTTCTTTGGACTTGATGGCTTGCGTGCCGGCTTCTTAGGGTTAGCAGCCTCCCAGTCGGCTAAGAAATCATGAACCCTAACGGGACGGAAGGCCGGAGCAGCATTCGATAAGACAAAGTAAGGGGCACCGAAATTAACATATTCATACAGATAATCAGCCAAGGCACTGATTTTTTGGTCAGCAGTCACTTCCCGGTCTTCTTGGTAAAAACCACGCAGACGCAGTTGGTCGGCTGAAATGTCACCAACAATGTAGTCATACTGCTTTAAAAGTGGGGTATAGCGGATTGCTAATTTGCTCGCATCAAAGGCATCCTTGAAGTTTTCCTGCAAAGTCAATTTCAAGCCATCAATAGTAATTTCATCCCCAAAAACGCTGACCTGAAATTCTTTTTCACGCTCAGCTTGTTGGGTAATTGTCCGTTCTTTAAGACTTTCGTGGTCCATAATTCCTCTTCAGCCACTAGTAGCTCTTCAATCTACTGGGCATGTTTTTGATAATATTGTGCGAGTAATTCTCGCAGAAAGATTTTTTGATTGATTTTAGCGGGCGCCTCATCCAACACTTGAAAAAAGTTAATCCAGCGATAATGGTCCAAGGTTGCAATTTGATAAGCTTTTTCCGGTTCAACTACCCGACCCGCATACCGCAATTGGCCGTCATCATTACGGTCAAGGCCATCAATCAATAGGTGGCCAAAGACCTTACCGCGGAAACCAGACCCCTTCATCTTTTGATCGACCAAATCAGTGCGCCGCTCTTGGAACTCAGCGGCCAAGGCCATCAATTCCGCCCCAGTTAAAGTCGTCACCATTGGGTGAATCGCATGTGGCATGGATTCTAGGAAGTCTTCAGCCGTATCCGTTCCTTCCGGCAAATCCTGTAAGAACAGGCCAGAAGAACAAAAGGCAACGGGCAAGCCCGTCGTCTCCTTCAAGGCAGCCAAACAGGCCTGTCCCTGATCAAAAACTGTTTGTTCCTGGTTAAAATGAACAATTTTCTTTTCTTCTTCCAGTTCTGCCCCTTGATCATGAAGAGCCTGAATCTCGGCTAAATCACCAGGTTCGGTTGCTAATTCACCGAGCGGAATGGCTCGTGCCTGTTTCGAAACCACATGATGCTGGTCGTCTACAACCAAATCAATTTGGCCAGCATAGTCACCGTAACGTCCTGCAGCCGCCAACAACGTACCGTGATTCATTTCACCATCAGGCAAAACATGGTGCGTATGTGCCCCAATAATCACGTCTAAATCGTATTTTTCAGCCAAATCACGGTCGGTTGGTAAGCCCAAGTGCGAAAGCAAGATCACCAAGTCAGCCACTTTTCGCAGTTTTGGTACCAAGTCGTCCAAAACGTCTTCAACCGGTAGCGGTTGCCAGTCCAGTGACCGGTAAGTCATTTGATAGGGAGCCGTCAAACCAATAACAGCCACCTTCGTTTGATTGTTAGTGGTCAATATCTTGTAAGGTTCTGCCCAGGCAGGCTGATTTCCCCCTGGCAATTCCTTCAAGTTCGCCAGAGTCACCGGATAATTTGCTTGATTATATAAATGATTCAAATCAGCATGGGCCATGCCCAAACCTTCATTATTACCAATCGTAACAGCGTCATAATGAGCAGCATTCATCAAGTCGACATTCGCCTTGCCCAAAGTAGCGTCGGTTAGCGGATGAAAGCGGTCAATAGCATCACCAATATCGAAGTTAAAAGTTGTATCCGCAGTCTTTTCAGCTAGCAAAAAGCGATGTATGCGTGGCCAGGCCTCAAAGTGCGAATGCAAATCATTGGTGTGTCGTAATTGTATGGCTTCCATAGCTTACCCCCGTTCATCTTATCTTATCATTAAAGGACGTTTTTCAGAAAGCTTTTATTAAAAAAGTATCCACAAAAAATAAGGTCTAAATCGTCGAATAGCAAAACGCCTTCTTTGATAAAAATTAAATAACCTCATCGCCTAGTCGAATTAAATCACTAAGTTATTTTCCAAAATTAAAAAGGCCGAACACATCCGAGTTCGGTCTTTATTGAAATCACTTATACAATTAGTCAACTGGTAAAACAATCAAGTCCTTTGGCAAATCAGCAGTCAAAACTTCATGGCCATCCTTTGTAATCAAGACATCGTCTTCAATCCGGACACCACCCTTGCCGGCCAAATAAATTCCAGGTTCAACCGTCAAAAGGTTACCAACCTGAACTTCATCACTTGACCGTGATGAAAGGTAAGGACCTTCGTGAATATCCAAACCAGCACCGTGGCCAGTTGAGTGTTGGAATTCTTCGCCGTACCCCTTTTCCGTGATAAAGTCACGGGCAACGCGGTCAACTTCAGAAGCTGAAATGCCAGCCTTCAAAACATCAATCGTGTTTTCGTTGGCTTCCTTGACGATTTCATAAATCTTCTTCAATTCAGGATCAACTTCGCCCAAGGCAAACGTCCGGGTAACGTCAGAAGTATAGCCATAAACGTAGTAACCGAAGTCAACAGTGACCAATTCACCAGCTTCCAACTTCTTATCGCTGGCCATTCCGTGTGGCATCGCTGAACGGTAGCCAGAAGCGACAATCGTTTCAAAGGAAGGCTTTTCCGCCCCAAATTCCTTTTGCAAGACATCCAAACGGTTGGCAACTTCCTTTTCAGTCATCCCAACCTTAACTTCCTTCAACAAAGCATTGAAGGCCTTGATTGATGCTTGAGCAGCCTTACGCAAGGCATCAGCTTCTTGGTCATCCTTTGTTTCACGCAACGCTTCAACAGCACCTGGAACGGCGTCAAAACTTACATTGGCTGGTAACAAGTCATCCAACTCTTCATAGAAAGCATATGGCAAATCAGATTCGAAGCCGAGCTTCTCAATCCCGAATTCGCGAACAACTTCCACAGCCTTTTCGTAGTATTGACGCGTAACCTTCAGTGAAACACCCTGTGGTAACGTACCAACATACTCGTTTTCGTAACGAGCATCGGTAATGAAAGCGGCATCGGCCAATGATACAACCAAGACACCGTCACCAGGAACCCCACCAAAACCAATCAGGTAGTTCAAGTTCGAGGCATTGGAAATAATCATTCCCTGCAAGTCCAACTTCTTCAACAGCTTTTGAAACTTGTTCAAACGTTCTTCATAAAATCCCACGGTATGACCCTCCAAATTTTAATATATCTTGCGGTTATTGTACCATAAGTTTGAAGCTCTCTAAAAGAAAGTTCTCATTTTATTTTAAGAAATACAAAATGCTCGTCCAATGTTTCAAAAGACCGAATAAAGCAAAATTTGGGCAAAAAAAAACAGCCGAAGCTGTTTTTCCCAATTAGTTAGGCGTTAGCAAGTAACTGATTGTATTCTTCCCGAGTATAAACGGAAACTTGGCGCTTGTCGCGACCCTTGCGTTCGAACTTAACAACACCGTCAGTCAAAGCAAAAAGTGTGTCATCGCCACCCTTTTTAACGTTTTGACCTGGGTAGATGTGCGTTCCACGTTGGCGGTAAATGATTGAACCAGCAGTCAAGGCTTGTCCATCAGCGACCTTCGTACCTAAACGACGACCAGCTGAGTCACGACCGTTGGCAGATGATCCACCCCCCTTGTGGTGGGCAAAGAGTTGCAAGTTATCTTGATTCATCAACATAAGTCTATTCTCCTTTAACAGTGATGATTACGCGATGGAATCAATCTTCACGCGTGTATATGGTTGGCGGTGTCCCTGCTTTGTGTGGGAATGCTTCTTAGGACGGTACTTGAAAGTAACAACCTTCTTTTCCTTACCCTGCTTTTCAACAGTTCCAGAAACCTTAGCACCATCAACAAATGGGGTACCGATCTTTGAGTCAGTCAAGACGACTTGGTCGAAAAAAACCTTGTCCCCTTCTTGTGCGTCCAACTTTTCAACAAAGATGGTATCGCCTTCAGCGACTTTGTATTGCTTGCCGCCAGTAACAATAATTGCGTAGGCCATTATTGAATTCTCCTTTTATACTTAGACTCACCATCTCGAGGCGGCTATCGCTAGCTTCTTGAACCTGAGATGTGTGGTTGTAGCTGCGCTAACAACTAATTAAGTTTATCAAAGTTCCCTCGTTTTATCAAGGAAATCTTTATTTTTAGCCGTTTTGACGCATAATCGAAGCAATGATTCCAATGCGACTCCACTAATTTAGATTTGCTTAATTTTGCATCATTAGCAACTAAACGTCAAAATCAAAAAGTAATAGTCCCGTCTTTTTCGTCCTTGTCATCGTTACCCGCCAAATTTCACGAAATTCTTCGAGAATTTCATCATAGGTCAGCGCCATCGAATCTTGTAGCCACAAAGACACACAAGCCCAAAAACCAGCGACAATGATTTCCCATTGATAAATCAAGTGTTTCTTTAATTTTTCATCACTTACATCAGCCAAGGCTCGATCACGTTGTTCGCGTAGTGCAGCCATTAAATCAACCATTAAAGACTTATCCTGACCGTTATTCAAAACGGCATTATAGAATATTCCTTGCTCTGAAATAACTTCCAACACTTCACGTACACGAAACTTTCCTTCAGTCTTTTCCGTAAACTGACGAATAAGTTCCCGATTGACATCATTGATCAAGTCCGCCTTATTATTATAGTGTCGGTAAAAGGTTCCGCGAGTCACGCGACCCTTCAACAGTAATTCGGCAATTGAGAAACGATCTGTTCTTGATAATAATTCAATCGCTGCTGAACGAAGAACCTGCCTTGAACGTAAGACACGAGCATCCGTTAACTTCTTAGTCATGTAACTTCTCCAATCTTTAAAAGGATAAAGCGATTCAACTTGTCTTGATTATAACAACAAAGAATTAAATTGACTTAAATATCAAGCAGATTAACACAAAAGGTCGAATAATTGTCCTAAACGACAATTATCGACCTTTTTCGTTGGTAAAAATATGACCGCTACCAAGCCTTATTTAGCATCAGCTGCCTTTGTAGCTCGTGACCATGGCGAGAAGAACAAGCCAATCACATCGTTTCCTAAATAAAGGATATAAGTTGCAAACAAGACCCAGTTGGCGTCCCCCTGCAATGCCGTTACTCCCCAAAGAGTCACTGACATTAAGCCTTGCAGTGTCCACATCCAATACTGTGAGTGGAACTTAGCAATTGTTAATGCAGCCCCTGTTACACCAATCGCAGCAGTGAAAGCATCAAGCCATGGCCGTGGGGAAATCAGCAAGTGCGTATCCATCATGAAGAGCAAGAAGAACGCCACTACGAACGTTACCAAAGCCAAAAGCCAACCGTTCGTGTTCATTGCCTTAATCTTCCGATTTTGCCAAGCGTTACCAAAAAACATGAAATTCAAATCCAATGACACCACATAAACCATCTGCATCACGATATCAGAGTAGTTTTTTGAGTGAAAGGCGACAATAGAGATCAAAATTGCTGAGATAAAACCAAGCAGGCCGTTAATTCGCTTGTTGGCCGTAATAGCCAAAGTACAAGCGAAACCGATTGCTCCACCAATCATGGACAAAATCGACAAAGTTTCCAAGCCATGTGGGAAACCGGTAGCCAAGATGACTACTAGACCAATTTCCAACCAGATGTAAGATTGCTTATCCCAACCAGAAAATCCCTCTTTATAATAAGACCAGGTGAAAATCTGTTTCATGTTCGTCTTTACGTCCTGCCAAGTATAACCAGACGTCGATTGTTCGTTACTCATAAATCTCCTCCAACGGCTCAGGGACAGTCTTCCCCGAACATTTTTAATGTACGTTGCCAAAGATGTTAACCAAAACCACCCCTAGGACCAAAAAGGTCAGGCCAACGATTGTTTGCCAGTTCAAATGCACGTTGAACAAGACAACACTTAAGCACGTGACAACTAGTATACCACTTGCAGACCAGATTGCATAAGCGAGGTAAACGGGCATCGATTTGACGACAAGCGCCAAAAGGTAGAAGGATAGGGCATAGCAGCTAAGAGTCAAAATTGTTGGTAACAATTTTGTAAAACCAGCCGTACTGCCAATCAAAGTCGTACCAGTCGTTTCAGCGATAATGGCCACGGCCAAATAAAAATAAGTTAACATTTCTATCTCCTTTTATGTCTGTACCCACAATTATCAGTGATGAACCTCTAGATAACAAGGATTTCCTTGTAACAATAGGCGAACGGGCTTTCCCCAACTTCTTTGTTGCCACAAATTTTTAATAGTAATTTTGTCTATTTTTTGCTATTCTTAATAGTGTTAGTTTTCTATCTTTTGCATCGGTAGCTCAGCTGGATAGAGCAGCCGGTTTCTACCCGGCAGGTCGTGGGTTCGACTCCCTCTCGGTGCATTTAACATATTGGTCGATCCACGTTGATAACTGCTAATATAAGACAAACCAAAAGGG
>NZ_DF968079.1:127763-169418 GCF_001047135.2 Fructobacillus tropaeoli
AAACAAGGTTCAGCAAGCATTGCTATTAAAACTAGCGAGTAGCCATTCACTATAACAAATAATGATGTTACTTATACTTACGTGTATTCATTAATTAAAACTGATGCAAAAACGCAATTTTAGTCATCATCCCCCAGACAGCTAAAATTTGATCCATATTGTGCATCAACAAGACGGCAATGAGGTAAAAGGCAATTACATCAATCACCGTCACCGCTGCTAAACCTGCAATTGTTCCTACTACCGCTTTTACATTCATTGCCCTACTCCCCTTTTTATGATTGAATTAATTTTTGAACCTGCTTAAATTTGTCAGTGTCTTTAACTGATTGACACTTCAAACAAAACGTTATGAAACGCCATCAGTAGCAACTAATCACCTTTATTGTTACAATTATATCACGAAACGATATAATTATTGTGATAACATTTCTTTATAATCAATATATTTCTTAATAGCTTTCATTCGACATGATATTCTCTTTAAAATCACAATTCTGATTTCATCCGACATTTTTTAGACATAAAAAAGCCAAAGGTTCTAAAAACCTTTGGCTTCAGTTAAAAACAATGAAGAACTTGTTATTTTTATTCGCGGGTTTTCTTGCTAGTTACCCCGAAGATTGCCAAAATACCAGCAAATGCAAGTGCTAAAATTCCTTGATTGCCACGATTACGCTGACCAGTAGCCGGCAAGACCGAACTGTTCTTTTCAACGCGAGTTGTTGCTACTGGCGTTGCTGTGATTCCGCCATTCGTTCCAGTTGTCGAAGCAATCGATGAAACTGGCGTTTCACTCGCCATGCCATTATTCAAAACAGCAGTTGCTGGTACTGCAGCATTAGCGCTCGTTGAGCTGCCAGTAGTTGAAATTCCACTGTTCGTGGATTCACCGGTCGTTGAGGTTCCACTATTCGTGGATCCACCGGTTGTTGACGTTCCAGTATTTGTGGATTCACTGGTTGTAGACGTTCCAGTATTCGTGGGTTCCCCGGTCGTTGACGTTCCACTATTCGTGGATTCACCAGTTGTTGACGTGCCACTGTTCGTAGATCCACCGCTTGTTGAAGTTCCACTGTTCGTGGATTCCCCGGTCGTTGACGAACCGCTATTCGTGGTGCCGCCTGTGGTTGACGCTCCGCTAGTTGTATTGCCACTAGTAGTTGAAGTTCCACTATTCGTGGATCCACCGGTCGTAGATGTACCACCATTCGTCGTGCCACCTGTTGTTGACGTGCCACTGTTCGTAGATTCACCGCTTGTTGACGTTCCACCGCTCGTGCTTCCGCCGGTCGCTGAGGTATTATCAATCGCTTCAATCTGCGACAGCAATGCCTGCTTCGACTTCAAATCATCAGTATCAGTGCTCAACTGCTTTTGCAGATCAGTCAACTTACTTTGAGCGGCATCCAACGTTGACTGTGCCTGAGCCTGATTTGCCTGAGCAGTTTCCAAATCCTTTTGCTTAGCAGCAACATCCGCCGTATCAGCTGTACCATTACTTTCAGAATTAATTTTATTTTGTAAATCAGAAATTTGCTGGTTAAGACTAGCAATCGTGCTGTTCAAATTATCAACAGTTGTCTGCACATTAGCCTTCGCCTGTTGGGCCAAGATAATTTGGTTTTGCAAATCAGTATAAGTTGGATTTGTCACCTGTGTTGATGTATCAGCAACCTCGCTGGCACCGAGCTCCTCCGTTTCATCGACACTATCCGTCGTAACGGCTGAGGTAGCGGCCGCACTTGTTGATGGCGTGCTAGTCGAACTTGTCGATGAAGCAGTATAAATTGAAGGATCAACCGTTGAATCATTAGCAGACTTGGTCTGCTGTCCAAGCAAAGCCTGTTGCGAAGCACTATTGATAGCATAAACATCGTATAGTTGTTCAACCTGACCATTAATTGGGCTTAAACTGAAATTAATCGCAATACCCTGGTTAGCCGATTCAGCTGTTGGCTTCAAATCATCTGTAATACCCATCAAGGAATCGCGATGACCCCATTGGTTGGATCCGTCTTGATAGACCATGGCGGTAATAACATTTAAAATCCAAACCTTTGCCTGTAACATGGTTGTTGGATTTTGGCTTGAGTCCCCAGAAGTGCTAAAGTCCTGTGAATAAGTGCTTGGTATAAAACCAATCCCCTTCAAATAATCAATATTCATATAGTGGGGATAGCCACTTTTTACCTTTGGGTCTTGGTAACGCAATTGCGTTTCCTTCTGCATGTTGGTATCCAACTGTGCATAAGAACTAACCGGATTGACCCCAAATGATGCACGACCAGAATTAACAATGGTCATCGCATACTGACGTAATTCTTGCAATTGTTCCTGATTAGTCACGTCAAACTTAGCTGATGTGTCACCATCTCCGACAGTATACCAACCATAAAAACTATCATTGTTCGCTGTTTGGTCCACATTAGCCGGCTTAACCAATGTCAATGGCAATTGTTGTTGCGAATTAATCGTACCATTCGTCTCACCTTTACTTATGCCACCATCATCAGCCGTGGGTGTTGCTACGCTTGTACCATCAACAGTCTTTGGTGTGTTAGCCAATTTGTTTTGCAAATCAGTTACAGTCTGGGTATTCGTTTGCAACGTCTGCTGTGCCGGTGTCAAGGCTGACTGATTTTGTGCCAGGCTTGCCTTAGCTGTTGCAAGAGATTGGTTATCGGTTGCAACCTGTGATTGCTGATTAGAGGTAAGACTTCCCTGCTTAGCCGTCGCCAAAGCGGAATTGGCAGTTGCTGTGGCAGCCGTGGTACTGGTCAGATTCTGTTGGGCACTATTCACAGTAGCCTGTTGGGAATCAACAGCTTGCTGGTCAGAGTCCACCACTTTTTGCTGGGTATCAACAGCAGCCTGCGCCTGCGCCTTTGTTTGCGTCGATGTTCCTGTCTGACCGGAGCTAGCAGCTGACGTCCCTTGGGTGGTGTCATCGGCATGCGCTGTCGTATTTGAAGCAGCAACTCCTGCCAGAGCAGCCGTCGCGGCTGCCAGTCCAATAATTTTCTTGGTATTACTCATTGTTTAATTGTCCCCCTCTGATTCTAAACTTAACCACACTCGTATTAATTTTCACCAATCCGGTTCGCAACAAAAGGTACGCAACAGTATTTTAGAATAATGTGTCGTACTGGTGTCGATTATACAATTATTTTCTAATAAAAACCACACTGTTAAAAACTAAGCAATCTTATCAATCAAAGGAAAACAATTGTTGCATTTATAAGTCGAAGGTATACAATAAAAGTTAACTAAGCCAAAAGCAAAATTTCATCTCGGCCTCGGCCAATCTGATTTACTTTCCGGTCAAATTTCAATAAAATATTAGTAGGAAATCAATCATTCGTACACAACCATCAAATTCGTGAAAGGAAATTGCCCATGGTTCAATACAACTTTATTATGGCCTCAGCCCGCGTTGAAACTGACGTTCAACTGCCCATCACCCCTCGAAGCGGTGACATCGTTTCGCTAACAACTGGCGTTGACACCCCCCACTACCTTGTTCAGCGAGTCGAGCTGTTTGCTAACTCCGACATCGTTAACCTCCACGTCCAGCGCTTCCCTGACCAACTTTCAGCCAAGCTTGCAATCGATGGTTTCCGTAACACTAGAAACTTCCTTTAAAAAGAAACATCCCCACAGAAAAATCCTCTTACCAGCAAATTGATTGGTCGTATTGTTGCGCTTCCCAGTCAAAGTTGATAAGAGGATTTTTTATTTTGCCGTCAGGCGTTGCTGGCTTCAAACCTATCCATTCCCCGCCCAAACATTCTCAAGACAATAAAAAAACGACCTCTCGGTCGTTTTTTAGAACATCTTTAAAAATGAGCCTTCACCTTATAGATTGGCTGACCCAAAGCCATGAACTTCTGTTCATACTCCGTTTCAACGTTGCCTTCAACCTTGTCAGC
Organism: Fructobacillus tropaeoli; assembly: GCF_001047135.2. GTDB lineage: Bacteria > Bacillota > Bacilli > Lactobacillales > Lactobacillaceae > Fructobacillus > Fructobacillus tropaeoli. Next base: position 131,696 of record NZ_DF968079.1, read on the forward strand.
ATCAGCATGCAAGTCCAAAGTGTAGTCTTCTGGTGTCCAGCGCATTCCAAAGTCCATGAAGGAAACCAAAGAATACTCGAAGAGATGGCGGTTATCCGTCTTAAATTCGACTTCCCCACCCTCTGGCAAAACTGCTCGGTAAGAAGACAAGAAGGTCTTATAAGTCAAACGACGGCTTTCGTGTCGTGACTTTGGCCATGGATCAGAGAAGTTCAGGTAAATCTTTTGGATTTCACCCTTCTCAAAATAAGTTTCCACTCCTGAACCATTACCGTAAAGATAACGCAGGTTTGGCAAAATACCAACAGCCTCAAAAGACTTGCGGGCAGCAATCGCCACGGCCGTTTCTTGAATTTCCATCCCAATATAGTTGATATGCGGGTTCTTCTTGGCCATTTCCATAATGAACTGACCCTTTCCGGAACCGATTTCAACGTGAATTGGTTGGTCTTGGTCAAAAATTTCTTGCCAGTGGCCGCGCAACTTTTGTGCGTGTTCCTGGTCAATGACCAAATCAGTGTGAGCTTCAAGCCAAGGTTTGGCCCATGGTTTTGAACGTAAATGCATAAGTATTTCCTTTTAATTCTTTTTGTGTAAAGTTTTTGGAAGCCAAAGTCCATAAAGAACTAAGGCTAAAAGTAGACCGCCAGCCAAAACAGCTAGGGCAGCCGCAGGACCCGCTATCAGCAACATCATCAAGAAGGTCAAGCCAATCACGGTACTAGTAATTTCGGCTAAGACAACCAAGAAGGTTTTTTCTTGCTGATTTTTATCCGCGAAGGCTAACCGTGACCACAGCACCGCCCGCGTCTTTTCAAAGACCGGCAGTAGCTGGAAGTTGATTAAGTAGACCAACACCGCCATCCCGGCTGCCTGCAGGTAATAGCTATCCTTGGGCAAGGCCACCAGTAAAATCAGCCCAACCACAACCAGGCGAAGAACTAAGACGAGCTCGTCCCCACCGCGCAGGAGCTTAATCCAGAACAACCGGCGCATCGGCTCCTTTTGAAAGGAGAACCGGCCAAGCAAGTTGTCCAGGTAGGCCCGTCGTTTGACCACCGCACCCTGATTGGGTACCTGGGCAAAGAGACCATAAAACTGCCAGACCGCCTGACTGTGCCGCTGACTCGTTGTCAAAGCGACATGCCAATCAATCGCCCGCTGCGCCTTTTGGTGTTGCAAGAACCAAGTCACTGCAACCGCTGCTAGAATCACCGTTAATCCCGACAAAACCCAAAGTCGCCATGGATCAGGTAATAATACAATCACCAAGACCAAAACAAATGGCATGGCAAGGCGAATTAACCAGCTTGCTCGCGTTTGGTCAAATCCAGTCCAGGTATTCCCCCGCTCATGGCGGTCAAGGGCCTGAACGAGCATAAAGGCCTTACTTGCCACTAAGGTAAGCAAGGATAGCGACCAATCAACAGGATTGCCGAGACCAATGATATTCATCACTGGCCAGGCAAGACCGAGAAAAGCAATCTGCCAACCAATGGCTAAGATGAAGGAACGACGCCAAGCCTGGTTAAGGTAAGTCTTCGTTAGGAAGTCATCACTAGCCGAGAGAAAGACCCGGTCGGCCGGCTTGAGGTAAGTCACAAAGGAGCCGAACTGTTGACCCAAAACCAACCAGAAAATCAGACCCAACTGCCAATAGGATGGTAAAAAAGCAATTGGCGTTTCCAGGGATTTCTTGGCTAGTGATTGAAAGGCCAAGATGGCCACCCCTATTACAATAAGAAGAAAGACGACAAAATGATCGTTAAACAGCAGGCGAAGGTAACGCTGATTTTGCCGATTCGTAGCCGCTGACCGGTTCTTGTAGAGCCGGTTTAAGTCAAGTTTCTTACTGTCAGCCGTCATGAAAAGAGTTCATCCATTTCAGCTAAGGATATCTGGTGTTCGGCCGCCAATTCTTCGGGGCTTGCCTGCTCGCGAACCTCGCCCTGGTCCAGCCAGACAAATTGATCAACAAAGGCTGCCGCCGAGGACAGCAAATGTGTCGTCAAAAGGATTGCGCCACCCGCCTTGGTTCGGTCTTCCATTAGTTGGACCAAAGCCTTTTGGGCCAAAACATCTAGACCAAGGAATGGCTCATCGATGACCATTAATGGTGCTTCGAGACTGAAAGCTGCCACTAACATCACCTTTTGCTGCATGCCCTTGGAAAAATGCTTAGGCAACCAGTGTAACTTATCATCCAAGCGGAATGTTGCCAACAAGGTCATCGCCTGATGCCAATGTGCCTGGTCATCAAGACCATGACTGGCCAACATGAGATGAATATGTTCCGCCAGGGTCAACTCGTCATAAAGGATTGGCTGTTCTGGAATATAGGCCAACTGCTCCTTAAAGGCGGTTGGATTCTGGACGAGGTCCACCTCATTCAAAACCACCTTTCCTGCTCGAATTGGTCGTTCCCCAATAATATGTTTGAAGGTAGTCGACTTTCCGGCTCCATTTAAGCCGATTAACGCGACAATTTGCCCATCAGGTACCGTGATGGAAACGTCTTTTAAGACATCCTGGCCAGCATAGCCCCCATATAATTTTGTAATTGATAGTCCCATAGCCATTATTATACCAGGTTCTAGTCTGAGAACGGTTGTTTTGCCTGAATTTTGCTATAATAGAAAATAAAGCAATACAGGAAAAAGGAGGCCATTATGGCAGATATCTTTGACAAAATCATCGCAGGAGAAATTCCTTCTTATAAAGTCTATGAAGACGACGACTTACTCGCCTTTTTGGATATTTCCCAGGTTACCCCTGGTCACACGCTCTTAATTCCCAAAAAGCACGTCGATGACATCTTCGCCTACGATGATGACATCGCTCAAAAGGTTTTGTTGAAGTTACCGGTCTTGGCTCGCGCCATCAAGGCTGCCGACAAAACCATTACCGGTATCAATATCTCATCCAACAATGGTCCTTCAGCTGGTCAAACCGTCATTCATTCTCACTGGCACCTGATTCCTCGTCGCGATGGTGACGGTTTAAACGACGCCCTAGCACCAACGATTGACAATTCTGACCAGTACGACGAAAGCCGTTACGAGGAACTCGCTCAAAATATTAAGAAAGAATTGGAGTAAGCCATGGCATTTGCACGAGTAAAAGCAACCATCACGGAATTCAAGACGATTTTGCGCCTCAGTCAGCGGGCAAAAAAGCAAGTCACCGTCTTAACGCAAGCGCTCGAGGCAAACCAGGCTGATTTGGCAGAATTACAACGGGCAGCCAAGCGCACCCAATATGAAAACCAAGTTCACCTCGATCGAATCAAAGAAGTTCAAGAAAAAATGAAGGCAACGCAGTCGAACGATTCAAAACTGTGATAGAATAGTCTTTGTATCAATTATTTCAACTCGGAAGGAAACTAATTTTATGCACCGCAAAGTTATCTGGGGATTCATCGTCATCGTCTTTGTTGCTGGCGTTGCCTACCTCGGTTTGTCCACTTCGAAGACATTGGCCACGACCGATGCCGGTAAAATCACCCAAGAAGAATACTACGACAAGGTAAAATCCTCGTCTGCTGGTAAGCAAGTCTTCGCCCAAATGGTGATTGATAAGGTCTTGGAAAAGCATTACGGATCACAAGTTTCAAAATCAGACGTAACCAACGCTTACACAACAGCTAAGGCTCAATATGGTGATTCATTTGCTACTATGTTGACTCAGTCAGGGTTGACGGACACTCAGTACAAAGAATCACTGCGCGAAAAGCTTGTGATGAATGCAGCAGTTAAGGCTAACTACAAGATTTCAAAGGATAAGTTGAACGACGCCTATAACAACTACGTCCCTGAGACGACGATTTCTTTGATTACGGCAAAGGACCAAGATACCGCTCAACAGGCCATCGATGCCTTAAACAACGGTACTTCATGGGATGACGTTTACAAGCAATATTCATCAAAGAATACACAAGTTAACAAGTCCGGTCAGTTGCCTGCCTTCGATTCAACAAATACTACTGTTGATTCTGAAATCCGTAAGGCCGCCTTTAACCAGGATGCAGGTTCTTACTCATCATCACCTGTTAAGCCTTCATCTGGTTCAAACTACTATGTTGTCCGCACTGACAAGATGGCAAGTAAGCCAGCCGAAAGCAAGGTTGAGCAGAAGTTGAAGGATAAGTTGACTAACGACTTCTTGAGCGATTCAAACAACGCAACTGAGATTCAAAAGATTGTTGGTAAGATTCTCCGTAAGGATGATGTTAGTATCAAGGATTCTGATTTGAAAAACTCTTTGTCAGGTTACTTAACCGCTGGCGTTTAATCAATCAGTAACAATTAAAAAAAGAAAAGAGGATTCCAATCGGAATCCTCTTTTTTAATGTGGTTGAATTGTGGATGGGCTTTGGGTTAGCCCAGGTATTCGCAGTCCCAGAGCAAGCCCTTTTATCGGGACTTGGTTTAGTCCCGCTCTTGTTGAGCTTTACTTAAGGCCACGCGCCACCGTTTCGGGCTTAAAACAGCGCCGTTGGGTCGATTGGCGAACCCGCTTCCGGGTCTTCCGGTGGCAGTGGTGGCAAGTCATCGTCCGTCGGACCGGCTGCCCTTTGAACGCTCTCCGGACGGTAGAAAGCCCGATTATCCATGGCAAAAATCCGCTTCGAGAACTCACCAGGTTCGGTTTGTTCCATGGCGCCCGTCATCATTTGAATTGAAGCGTCCATTTCATCCAGTTGGTGAAGAATTTCCGCTTCCATCATCTGTGGACGCACGGGTGATCCGTACTCCAAAAGACCATGATGGGCCAGCACAACGTGCCGTAAAATCAGAACATCTTCCTGGTTCAAATCCATCTTAAGATCATTCGCTGCCAACACTAGCTGCTCGTCAATCAAAGTGATATGACCAATCAACTTACCGGCCCGAGTGTACTCCGTTGAGGCTGGACCCGAAAGCTCAATCACCTTACCCAAGTCGTGCAGCAGTGCACCGGCCAGCAACAAATCCTTATTTAACTGAGGGTACAGGTCGCTCACCTTATCCGCCAAGCGTGCAATTGACAAGCTATGGAAGGCTAAGCCACGAGCAAAGGCGTGGTGGTTCGTCTTGGCCGCCGGAAATTCCATAAAGTCATCATGGAACTTCTTAAACAATTGACGAACCAAGCGGTTCCATGTTGGTTGAGTAATTTTAAAGATTGTATCCGTTAATTCCGCTTCCAAATCAGCCTTCTTAACGGGGGCACTTTTGATAAAATCTGCCGCTGAGCTAGGCTCACCACCTTCAGTCAAGCGGAGCTGGCTGATTTGAATTTGTGGGTTGCCCTTAAAGGCTGACCGGGTACCCGTCACCTTAACGACTCGACCAGCCTGGAACTGGTCGATACCCTCTTTGGTTACATCCCAGAGGTTTCCGGGAATATCACCCGACCTATCCGAAAAGGTCAAAGCCAGGTAATCCTTGCCAGTTTTGGTTTGGCGAACGTCGGCCTTCTTTAACAAGGCAAAGGCGTCCACCGCGTCATTTTCATGGTACTGCAGTAATAACTTAGCCATTTATCTCTCCTAAATTAATCTCTTGGTCGGCTACTTTCTGACTGGTAAAGGTCCAGAACAAGACTTGCCGGTCACGTGCCAGGTCCTGTAATAAGGATAGCACTTCAGCCTGACGGTTCTCATCAAAATTCACAAAGGCGTCATCGACTAGGATGGGCAGGTTTTCTGTTAGCTGCAAGCTTGTAATCAAGGCCAAGCGAACGGCCAAATAGGCCTGGTCCGCTGCCCCGGTCGACAATTCAGCCAAGGTAAAGGACTGGTTGTCTCGGTCAAAGACCTGCACCTGCTTCTCGGTAATTTGCATTTTTTGGTAGTGCCCTAGGGTCAAGCGGTGAAGGTACGTTCCCGCCTGGTCTTGGACCCGAGTACTTAAGTCCTGATCCTGGCCGTTAAAAATGTTTTGAATCAAGGCTGGCAAGAGCGACTTCTCTAGATATCGACCAAAGTCCTCAGTTAAGCGTGCCTCCTGATTGGCCACTTCCTGGGTCAAATCCTGGAACTGGCTTTCGGAAACCATGGCGGCCTGGTCAACTTGTAAGGCTTGGACCTGCTTGGTCGCCTGTTCCTTAGCAAATTCGAGGCCCTTTTGCTCCTCTGCCAAATCAGCCACTGCCTTTTCTAATGCAGGCCGATTTCGATATTTGACCAACTGTTTGCGGCGGTCTGCACCAATCTGTTGGTATAAATCAGCCAAGCGCTGGTCGTTCTTAGCCCGGTCATTTTGCTTGGCCAAGGCAGCGGACAACTGGTCAAGTGAGGCCAAACCGTTGTCCTGCAAAATTTTTTGTAACTGGGTCTGAACCTGGTCTCGTTCCTGATAAAGCTGGTGCTCCAGGTCTGCCGCATGGTCCTTTTCGACCCGACGCTTTAAGCCAGCAGCCGGATCCAAACCGTACAATTGACCGGCCTGGTCCACTGCGGCCAGAAGGTCCTGGTAATTGTCCCCCATTGATTCTTGCAGGTGGGCAAAGCGCTTGGCATCAATCTGGTTCAGGCGTTGACTGATTTGGTCAGCTAATGTCTGAACCTGGCGACCGAGGTCACGTGATCGTTTTTTAGCATCTTGGGCCAACATGGCATCATACTGGCCCGCTACAATCATTTCCTTATCCCATGGCGCAAAGGGAGCCATCACTTCGGCGACTCGGTCATGGTGGCGCTTGGCCAAATAACCCGTGGCCACCATGGTGACGGCCAGCAGTCCCGCAACTGGAAGGCCCAGCCCTAAGGCAAAGGCGCCAACTAACAGAACCACACTGGCCACTGCTCCACCCAACCAATAGTTGCGTTCCTGCAGGAGGCGGAAATCAGCGGTATCAAGCGGTTCTGGTGCCTGACCCTGGAATTGCTGGTTGAACTTTTCAACCTGCTGGTTGGCACTATGGATTTGGCCAAGTAGCCCTTTGAGGGCCTGGCTCGTTTCGGTCAGTTCCTGGAGTACAGCCACAATTTCGGCCTGGTTGAGGTTGGCCAGTTGACCATCTTTGAGTTTCGCCCGCCGCTCATTCGCCTCCGCTAGCTGCTGGTTAAGCCAGTCAAGTTGCAGGGCTAGTTGCTGTAACTTGTCCTGGTCTGCGGTGCTGATTTTTTGTTGGGGACGGTTGACCTGCTGGCCCCCATCGGCCCCCGCGGCCTCCAATGCCAGTGCTTCTTGATAAAGGTCCCAATAGGACAACAAATCCTGAGCCGCTGTTAGCTGCTCCTTGATGGTTGCTAATTGTTGGTCTTGACCCGCAATCTTTTTCTGCAGAGCTTCCACCTGGTTGCCCTTTTCAAGGTACTGGTTTAGCGATTGCGCCTGATCGAAGCGACTTTCTTGCCGTTGTTGGTAGGCCTGGCTGGCTAGGTTCAGCGGACGCTTCCCCGTTTTTTGTTTGGCAAAGAGTTGGCTCCCCTCTTTTTGCTGGTTTGTCGCCCATGCTAGCCACTTCGACGCTTGCGGTTGTGTGTAGGTCAACAAATGCTTTTCCAAATCAGGACCCGTTAACTGGTTGACTAGTTGCAAGTCCTTAGCATCGAAAGCAAAAATCTGCTCATAGTCTGTTCGACTAAGCGGCCCAAATAGTTGGATCAAAAATCCTTCGCCATCGGCCAGGGCCTGACCGTCCGCCAAGTTAACGACCGTTAACTCCGACTGCGTTCGGTTCATCCGTTGAATGCGGTAGGTTCCCTGGCTGATTTCTAAGTCGAGGTAGCCACCATAGGCTGCCCCCGACCGGGGTTCGTATTTTTGACTAGCTCTCGCCTTGTAGCCAAATAAAACGCCTAAGATAAAGGCCTTGAGAGTCGATTTACCAGCTTCATTTTGACCAAAAAAGGCCTGAAAGTCGGCCAAATCAGTCAGTGTTAAATCCGACCAGCGACCAAAACCAGAAATATGAATCGTTTTAATCTTCATCCTGGCCTCCTTCCACTAGGTCCTGGTAAAGGCGGTCGGCTAAGTCGGCCTGACCCTCTTCTGAATAAAAATAATCTCTAATAAATGTTGGCGCCTGGTCCGAAAGCCACTGACCAACGCTGTCTGCTTGGATCACTTGGCGAATGGCCGCCTGCAAATCAACATCAGCGGGCAACGCTGGGCGCTTTTGGTTAGCAGCCGTTGTGACAATCTGGGCTTTCACCGGCCAGTAGTCACTGTCACTTTTCCGGCTAGCCTGCAGACTTTCCAGTAAGGTGCCAAAGCGTGCAGCCGCCTCAATGTCCGGACCAACCTGCCCCGTTAATTCAAGTATCACCAGAGTTGGCTGTTCCCAGTGGTAAGCATTTAACTGGCTCTGCAAAGTTGCCAAATCAGGACAGTTTTGGATTTGAACTCGCTGCCACAAAACGGGGGCAACCGGATAAAATTCCGGTACTAGACCCTGGCCGTCCTGGTCGGAAACCAGGAAAAAGCCCTTTTCGCCATCCTCATTGCGGTTGAGGCCCTGAAGATTCCCAGAATAGGCGACTACGGGGTTACGGTGGAGAATTTGGCGGACGTGAATGTGGCCGAGAGCCCAGTAATCATAACCCTTTGCCACCATGTCTGGTAGTGAAAAGGCTGCATAGTTCTCGCCATCCTGGCCAACGACACCGTGGTACATCCCCAAGTGATAATCAACCCCCGCCTGCTTAACCGGGAAGTCCGGCAAAGCCGACTGGCGGTGCTGCCGGTCCGTATAAGAAAAGGCCGAAATAGCGACCTTCGCTCCTGATTTTGTCGTGATCGTCTTTGTTTCAACTTCTGGGCCAAAAACCAAAACTCGGTCTGGCCAGGTTGGATGAACCTGCTGTCCTTGCTGAAAATCGTGGTTTCCAAAGGAAATAGCAGACCAAATACCAGCCTGGTCCAATTGGGTCAAAGCCTTTGTTAAGCGCTCCTGAATCAGTGGTGAATTATCGGAACCGTGGTACAGGTCACCTGGGAATAAGACCAAGTCGACCTCTTGATCGACCGCAAATTCAACTAAGCGGTCCAGCGCCGTAAAGGTTGCCAATTGCACATTTTTTTGAAAGTCCGGGCTCAGATTTTGGCTCAACCCGGTAAAGGGATTGCCCAGGTGAACGTCCCCGGCATGAATAAAACTAAGCATCGTCTTCCTTCCACTTTCTTTGCATCAACTCGCCTAAAGAGAACAGGCGTTCGTATCCTCTATTATACAAAATATACTTCCCCTTGCGCCACTATCCACGGCTATTTTCACATTTTTTCATAGAAAAAGGCAATGGCAGAACGCCATTGCCTAAGAAATTAGAAAGTTACCAGCTGCTTGCGGATTAGTATGCCTCAAGAGTCGTCAACTACTCGTATAATGATCTCATTAGTAGAGCAACGGTTCGCGGCCCAACTTACAGCGTCGCCAACTGGCTGCATGAGCAGCAACGACTCGCTCCCCAACTTACAGCATCGCCAACTGTTCGTACAATGACCGCATTAGTAGCAACGGTTCGCGGCCCGACTTACAGCATCGCCAACTGCTCATACAATGACCGCATTAGTAGTAGCGAACCAGCCACCTCAAAGCCCTTATTGCCGGCCTTACCACCCGACCGCTGTACCGCCTGGTCAAAAGTGTTGGTGGTTAGGACGCCATTGACCACCGGAATCGGACTGACTCTGGCAAGGTTAGCAATCTGACTAACCGTTTGGTTCACGACCACTTGGTAATGGTCGGTTTCTCCCTGAATCACGGCCCCAAGGCAAATTAGTCCCGAAAAGCGCTCACTATCAACCAACTTTTGTGCCACGGCTGGAATCTCCAAGGCACCGGGCACATGGACCACCACCATTTCGTCTTCCGTTAATCCCTGTTGCTGTAATTGTGTTATCGCCCCCGTTACAAGGGGCTCCGTAATCGCGGTATTAAAGTCCGAAACGATAATCGCAACGGGCTTTTCACTTTGGCTTAACATTTTTCCTTGGTATGTCTTCATTGTCTTTTCAATCCTTTTTCTATTTTTGGGTACCAACTGCTTGAATGACTATTTTTAGGGTAAGGCTGTTTAATTTATCGACAGGTCGCCACCGTCATCGAATACTCATCAATAAATCTGAGAGTGATTAACAATCTGCCGGCAACCTCAATCATCAACTGCTTACCGTTTGGCTAACAATCTACCTGGTCATCCCCGTTCGCAACTGCAAACCATTAAATTTGATAGCGAGTAAAAACCTGACCTAATTTTTCAGCCTTCGTCTGCAAGTAGGCTGTATTCTCATTTGCCTGGCCAACTTCTAATGGCACGCGGTCAACCACATCAATCCCGTAGGCACGCAAGGCTGCTACCTTATCCAAATTATTCGTCAACAGACGAATTTTGGTCAGCCCCGCCTGCTTGAGCATCAGTGCTGCCCGCTCATAATCGCGTTCATCAGCCTGATGACCAAGAGCCAAGTTCGCATCCACCGTGTCATAACCATTTTCCTGCAAGAGATAGGCCTTGAGCTTGTCATGCAGACCAATCCCACGGCCTTCCTGCCGTAAATAAACAACCGCACCACCTTCTTGTCCGATTTGGCTTAGGGCAGTTTCAAGTTGCGGCCCACACTCGCAGCGTTTGGAACCAAATAAGTCCCCGGTAGCGCATTCCGAATGCACACGTACGAGTGGCACAGTCTCAGTCGGTTGACAACTTTCAAGCAACAAATCTGGTTCTCTCTCTTGACCTCTCGCTATAAAATCAGTCAAGAAAAACTGGCCATAACGGGTTGGCAACGTAACCCTGGGTCCAGCAGTCAATTTGGTGCCTTTCTCTTGATCAATATAATCCTGGATGTCTCGAATGCTGATATATTCCAATCCCTGGTCCTTGGCTAATTTTGCTAGATCCTCTTGTCGGGCCATCGTACCGTCCTCACGCAAAATTTCAATAATATAGGCTACTGGGGGAACACCCGCCAATTCAGCCAGGGTCACAGCCGCTTCCGTATGTCCTTGTCGTTCCTTCAGTCCACCAGCTACCGCAATCAAAGGAAAGATATGACCCGGTCGGTCAAAATCAGTCGCTTTCGCCGAAAGATTAGCCAGTTCCCTTAATGTCTGTGCTCGATCATTGGCCGATACACCAGTCGTTGTGGCCACATGGTCGACTGCGATCGTAAACCGTGTGCCAAATTTTTCGCTGTTCTGCTGGACCATTTCTGGCAGGTCAAGGGCCTGCGCCCGGTCGGCTGTAATCGGCGCACAGAGAACGCCCCGACCGATTGACAATGCCTGGTTAATTTTAGCCGGGCTGGCCAAAGCGGCCAAACCAACCAAATCGCCTTCATTTTCACGGCTTTGATCATCTTGAACAATAATCAATTCTCCTCGTTGCAGTGCCGCAATAGCTTTTCTGATTTTTTCAGACATGGAGGGCCTCCTGTCGTTGGCTGTACTTGGCTAAAATATCCGTTTCGACATTGACAAAATCGCCAACCTGCTTCGTGCCAAAAGTTGTGTTTGCCTGCGTGATTGGAATCAGACCAATGGTAAGCACCGGACCGACAACCCGAACAATCGTCAGCGACGTTCCATCCAGCGCGACCGACCCCTTGGAAACAAAATATGGCCAGAGGCTTTCATCTTCGACCTGAATTTCCAGCTCAATAGTCTGCCCCACTTTCTTTTGACTAATAATTTTGCCCCGGCCATCAACATGGCCCAAAACAAAGTGACCGTCCAATCGACCAGTCAGCGGTAAACTTTTCTCAAGGTTGACCCGGTCCCCAACGGCCAGATTGCCAAACGTTGTTTGCGCAACCGTTGGCGCCATAATTTCAAAGCGCGCCTGCTGGTCTGATTTATCAACAATCGACAGGCAAACCCCAGCAACCATAATCGAATCTCCCAACCGACTATCATCAAAGAACCCCGTGGGTCCCTGGATGGTATAAGCATAATTTTGACGGTCTATTTCTTCCACTGCCGTAATCCGGCCAACCGCCGCCACAATTCCTGTAAACATCTTAGTGAACCTCCCGCTCAAAATGAAAATCAATGGCATGGCCAACAACCTTGGTCGCTTTCAATTGACCACCAGCCGCTGCGATTGTCGCCGGCGACAAACCCTGAACCCCGACTGAACCAAAACGACTCGCCGTTTGATATAAATCAAAACTCTGCCAAGCCTGGGCCTTTAAGAAGGCCTTGATGATGGTTGGCCCGCCTTCGACTAACAGTGATTGACAACCACGTTGCCCTAGGTCAACCAACAATTCCTGCAAGTCACCCGACCATTCTTGGACTTGGTCAAAGTCCCGCACAAAGTCCTTATTTTGACTATAAATCAGCGTTCTCGTTGCCCACTGGCCGGCGGCCACTTGCTTCTGCAGACTGCCCCGCCGGTCCAAAATAATCCGTAAGGGTTGGTCATGGTCAATTTTCACGGAACGAACAGTTAGGGCTGGCTGATCAACTAGGGCCGTTTCCGAACCAATCAAGATAGCACTTTGTCGGCCACGCAGAGCATGGATGGCTTGATCAACCACTTGGTTCGTGATTTTCGTTTGCTGGCCCTGCTGAGCCGCTACCTGCCAATCGCCACTCTCGGCTAATTTCAATTGCACATAAGGTTTTCCGGTCTTGTGATAATAGACAAAAGCGGGATTTAACAACGCCTGCCGGTTATCGTCGGCCCCTTGCACATCGACTTCAACACCCGTCGCCTGCAGAATAGCAACTCCGCGGCCATTGACCGCCGGATTTGGATCCAGACTGCCAATTACCACTCGACCGATTCCGGCCTCAATCAACGCCGTTGTACAAGGGCCCACCTTTCCCTGCTGACAACAGGGTTCTAAGCTGACGTAGAGGGTCGCTGATTTTAAATCAGTCCCCGGCTCAACCTGAGCCAAGGCATCGACCTCCGCATGGCGATCACCGTAGCGATGATGGTAGCCCTGACCTAAAACCTGGCCATTATGGTCCACGATAACCGCCCCCACCCGAGGATTTTTCCACGTATCCTTTGGGTCCGCCTGTTTTGCTAAGGCGATTGCCCAGGCTAAACCAATTTCATCATTCATTTCGACTCCGATCTACTCCGGGCATAAAAAAACCGGTGTGATTGAAAATCACACCGGAGCAAATCGAAATTAGATTCAGCAAAGCAAGACTCCTTGACCCGTCTTTTTGTCGTCAAAAGGACGACAAAAAAACTAGCTAAAAAAGCCCTCTTTGTTTATCTTCTCCCATCCAGACTTTACTGTCGGTTACAGATTCTCACTGTATCAATCAATTGCTTGATTCACGGACTAAGGCTTGCGCCATCACCGTCGGTCGGGAATTACACCCTGCCCCGAAGATTTATATTATTTTTTCTTAGTGTAGCACATCCTACTTTTGAAAAACAAGCCTAAAATTAGAAAAAACGAGGACTGATTTATTCAAAAGCAATCAAAAAACCGACTATCAGCCGGTTTTAAAGTATTGATTAGTAGTTCATGAAGTAGTTATCCAATTCCCACTGTGAAACAAATTGACGGTATGAAGTATATTCAATCTTCTTAGCTTCAATAAACTTATCAGTAATGTGTGTACCGATGGCATCGATCACAACATCATCATTAGCCAATTCATCAAGGGCAGCCAACAACGTATCAGGCAAGTTCACGATGCCAGCCTTCTTACGTTCGTTTTCATCCATCAAGTAGATGTTCTTATCAACGTGAGCTGATGGTTCCAACTTGTTGTCGATACCATCCAAACCAGCTGACAAAATAGCAGCCAAGGCCGTATATGGGTTAGTCGTTGGATCAACTGAACGCAATTCCAAACGAGTTGCCAAACCACGTGAGGCTGGTACTCGAACCATTGGTGAACGGTTTGATGCTGACCAAGCAACATAAACTGGGGCTTCAAAACCAGGAGTCAAACGCTTGTATGAGTTAACCGTTGGGTTAGCCAAAGCAGTCAAGGCTGGGGCGTGCTTCAAGACACCACCCAAGAAGTGCATAGCCGTGTCAGACAAGCCCAAGTTCTTGTCAGCATCGTGGCCATCAAAGACGTTCCCGTCCTTGTCAAACAAAGACATGTTCGTGTGCATTCCTGAACCGTTAATACCTGAAACAGGCTTTGGCATGAAGGTTGCGTAGTAACCGTTATTACGAGCGATTGTCTTTACAACCAACTTGAAAGTCTGAATCTTGTCGGCCATGTCAACGGCGTCTGAGTACTTGAAGTCAACTTCGTGCTGACCAGCAGCAACTTCGTGATGGGCAGCTTCAACTTCAAAGCCCATCTTTTCAAGCGTCAAAACGATTTCACGACGAACGTTTTCACCGCGGTCCAATGGTGCCAAGTCGAAGTAGTTTCCATGGTCGTTTAGTTCCATGGTTGGTTCGCCCTTTTCATCCAACTTGAACAAGAAGAATTCAGGTTCCGTACCAACGTTGAAGGCAGTAAAGCCTTCAGATTCGGCACGGGCAACGGCATCCTTCAAGGCAATTCGTGGGTCACCCTTAAATGGTGTCCGATCCTTTGAGTACACGTCCGCAATCAAACGGGCAACTTTACCACCATGTTCGTCAGTCGCCCATGGGAAGATCATGAACGTTGACAAATCAGGATAGAGGTACATATCAGATTCGTTAATCCGAACGAATCCTTCAATTGAAGAACCGTCGAACATCAGGTCATTGTCCAAGACCTTGTCCAGTTGTGAAACTGGCACTTCAACGTTCTTGATAGCGCCCAAAACGTCAGTGAATGTCACGCGAATGAATTCAACTTGTTCGTCTTGAACGATTTGCTTAATGTCTGCTTTGGTGTAAGAAGGTTTTGCCATTAGAAACTCCTTTACTTGGCTGCTATAGTGGGTACATTTTTTCTTGGCTGAAGGCTTTCTCCAGCCAAGCTGGCCAGCTGGTCAGCTTTTTCAATCATCAATTCATTGTTCACGTTTGGTCAATTAACCGACCAAATCAGTGGTTATTAAAGCGGGCGATTTGAGCAAATTCATCTTGCAACGAGCGGCGCAGGCTACTATCAACGCCGGCCTGTTGCTGATTTTTCCGTTCGGCCTTGGCAAAGAGTTCTTTAATATCCGCGGTAGAGTCACCAGCATCAAGGTAGTCCTTAATTTGCAAGAGCCGATCAATATCGTTTAAAGAAAAACGGCGTTGACCCCCCTTACCCCGTTTTGGAGTGATTAATTCGTGCTGTTCGTAGTAACGAATCTGGCGGTCGGTTAGCAGGGTCAACTCGCGGACGGTTGACATCGGTAAAACGGCTCGGTTACGTTGCAATTCAGAACTGGACATGAAAAACTCCTTTCAGCTGGTGATGACCACCTTACTTGGCTTCGTACCAAGTTGGACCGGCGTGGTCCTCAACTTTCAATGGTACGGACAAAGAAACGGCAGAATCCATCACGGAGGTTACTAACTTTCGTACTTGCTCTAACTCCTCTTTTGGACATTCAAAGACCAGTTCATCGTGAACCTGCAAAAGCATTTTGGCTTGCAAGCCCTCCTTGGTTAAGGCCTGGTCAACCTTAATCATGGCAATTTTGATAATATCAGCCGCCGAACCTTGAATTGGCGAATTCATCGCTGTTCGTTCAGCAAATGATCGTCGGTTAAAGTTTTTGGCATTAATCTCGGGCAAGTAGCGACGGCGATGTTCAATTGTTTCAACAAAGCCATCCTTATGGGCCTGCTCCTTAATCTGTTCCATCCAACCATGAATCTTAGGAAACTCTTTGAAATAGGTTTCGATAAAGGACTTGGCGTCCTTGCGCGAAATGCCAAGGTTCTTTGATAAACCAAAATCAGAAATACCGTAGACGATTCCGAAGTTGACGGCCTTGGCTGTCCTTCGATGGTTGGCATCAACCGGCTCATCTGCCTTCAGGCCAAAGACGGCGCGGGCCGTTTCGGCGTGAATATCTTCATCCTCCATGAAGGCCTTCTTCATGTTGGGATCACCGGTGATGGCGGCCAAAACTCGTAATTCGATCTGCGAGTAATCGGCTCCAAAGATTAGCCAATCCGGATTACTGGGAACAAAGGCGTGGCGAATCTTGCGCCCCTCCTCCGTCCGCATCGGAATATTTTGCAGGTTTGGATCAACTGATGACAATCGGCCGGTCTGGGTCAACGTCTGTAAGAACCGGGTGTGGATCTTCTGGTCGGCTTGATCAACCACGGCCAAGAGGCCATCAACGTAAGTTGACTTAATCTTTGCCAGTTGCCGGTACTCAAGAATATGGCTAACAATTGGCGCCTGCGGTGCCAGTTCCTCCAAGACTTCAACGGCGGTTGAATAACCAGTTTTCGTCTTTTTAATCACTGGCAAGTTCATCTTTTCAAAGAGCAACGTTCCTAATTGCTTGGTTGAATTAATGTTGAATTCTTCACCGGCAATCTGGTAAATCTCTTCTTTGAGTTGGCCGATTTTTTCGTCGAGTTCCTGGCCCATCTTTTCCAGACGGTCTTCCTTAACGGCAAACCCTTGGGCTTCCATCTTGGCCAAGACGAATGACAATGGCAACTCGATATCATGGTAGAGGTCCGTTTGCTTGTGCTCAGCCAATTCCTCAAAGGCTTTGTCACGTAAGCCATAAAGCGCTTCTGCTTTATGGCCGAGGTGATCAAAGACTTCTTGATCATCGGTTGGTACAAAGAACTTAGCACCCTTGCCATAAAAATCTTCATCGGCTGGCAGGTACAAACCAAAGCGAGCGGCCAAAGTCGATAGGACGTTGTCATTGCCAACCGTATCAAGCAGATAGGCGACGAGCATAAAGTCGAAATCAACTCCGGCAAGCGTCAAGTCCAAGCGGTGCATCAATACCCAAACTTCCTTGGCATTGAAGAGGCGCAACTTCTGTTCTGGATTTTCAATCAGGTCACGTAGTGTCTGATTTTCAAACCAGGTAAAGTCACGACTAGCAAAGTACCCTAAATCATCATTACCGATAGCAAAAGCGAGCATGTCGGCCGTATGATAATTATCTGCATCCGTATCAATTTGGATGGCCAAGGTATCTGCCTTGGCAAGATCAGCTAGGGCCGCTTCGTCCAACTCCTTCACTGGGTGGAAGTTAGCACTCTGTGACTCAGCATCCTCAACGGAAGTATCATCTTGACCGACCAATTGGTGTGCCTTCAGCTTGGCCAGTGCTGATTTGAAATGCAAACTTTCAAACAGTTCAACCAAGCCCTTGGTTTTTGGCCCATTGTATGCCAGGTCATCCAAGGAGATTGATAAATCAGCATCCGTAATGATGGTGGCCAACTTCTGTGCCCGGTAAGCGACTTCCTTATCCGCAATCAAGTTTTCCTTCATCTTGGACTTTTTCATGTCGTCAACGTGGGCATATAAGTTATCCAGGTCATGATATTCAGTCAACAACTTCAAGGCTGTTTTTTCACCAACCTTTGTGACCCCTGGATAATTATCAGAAGTATCACCAGTCAAGGCTTTTTTATCGATAATCTGTGCCGGTGTCAACCCGAACTTTTCTTGGATATAAGCGGGTGTGTATTCTTCAATCTGAGTCACACCCTTTTTGGTAATTTTCACAGTCACCTTATCGGTGGCCAACTGCGTCAAATCTTGGTCTCCAGTAATGATGATGACATCATCACCCGCTTTTTCTCCTTCCCGTGACAGTGTCCCAATGATATCGTCTGCTTCCAAACCATTTTGTTCGTAATTATGAAGGCCATGGGCCAACACCATCTCACGAAGGTATGGAAACTGTTCCTTAAATTCAACCGGCGTCTTATCCCGACCACTCTTATAGTCGGCATAGAGGTCACCGCGAAAGGTTTCCTTACCTGATTTGGCATCCCAAGCAACAAGAGCGAAGTCAGGTTGCATTGGTAAGACGATTGATTCTAAAAAGTTATTAAAAGCCACAAGGGCATTGGTGTGTAATCCTTCCGGTGTTACCATTCGGTCTAGCTGTTGGTACATCGCGTAGAAAGCCCGAAACGCCAGCGAATTCCCATCAATTAAGAGTAGTTTTTTAGTCATTGGTTAGTCCTTATTTAACTTGTTTGTAGTTTAGCACAAAAAAAGCTCGCCGAAGCGAGCAATGTTAGTTTTTCTGACGTGTTAATTTCGGTTATCGCCGAAAAGTTGGATTAAAGCGTAGAAAATGTTCATGAAATCAAGGTAGAGCATCAAAGCCCCTGACACGGCCAAGCCGGTTGTCTGAGCTTCACTAGCACCATTAGCTGACAATTGAACATAAACTTGACGCAATGTATTGTTGTCGTAAGCCGTGTACAAAGCGAACACGATAACAGTTGCCACTGAAATCAACAAGTGCATGGTTGAAGAACCCATGAAGATGTTAATCACTGATGCCACGATAATCCCAATCAATGAACCAAATAGGATTGGGCCCATTGAAGCCATTGACTTCTTTGAGAAGTAGCCATAGGCAGCCATTCCGGCAAACAATGCCGCAGTTGAGATAAACGCAGCGCCGACTGAAGCGGCCGTGTAAACGGCCAAAATCAAACCAAGCGTTAAGCCTTGGACGGCCGAGAAGGCCATCAAAAGGCCAAAGGCCTTTGAGGGATTATTCGCGAATGAAGCGCTACGAATCATGGCCACAATGACCAATTCAACGACAACAACCGCTGCCATCCCAATCCAGCTACCCAAAAATAGTTGGGCAACTTGTTGCAAAAAGAAATGTTGAACGACGTAGCCTGCAACGGCCGTTACAGCCAAGGCAATTGCCATATAGCCATAAACACGCTGGAAGAAGGACTTCATGCCTTCATCAGCGCCCGTCACATCGCGGCGAGCGTTCATATCAAAATTATCCATCAGATACCTCCCATTGGTATTGTCAATTTTTCTATCTATATGATAACAAAAAAATCTTAATCTTAGATTAAAGGATGGCCCCTTAATTCAAATCAGGTAAAGTTTGACCGAGCAACTTTTCATAAGCATACTCGTACTTTTGAATATCGCCGGCACCCATAAAGACCAAGACGGCGTCGTGGTGCTTCAACAATGGTGAGACATCGTCTTCCTTCAAGACAACAGCGCCATTTGGCAAAGCATCGGCAATATCTTGGGCTGAAACTGTCCCCTTACTTTCTCTGGCAGAACCAAAGATAGGCGTCAAATAAACAGTATCAGCCGCCTGCAAAGCTTGCGCAAATTCATCCTTATAAGCAATTACCCGAGTAAAGGTGTGCGGCTGAAAGACCGCCACAATTTCCTTCGTTGGGTACTTTTGCCGAGCGGCATCAATCGTTGCTTGAATTTCCGTTGGGTGGTGAGCGTAGTCATCGATAATGACAATATCTTGGACCTTCTTTTCAGAGAAGCGACGCTTCACCCCAGGATAAGTCAACAAGTGCGCACGCACATTTGCCAAGTCCAACCCTTCCAGGTAAGCAACGGCAATGACCGCTGTGGCATTATAGACGTTATGCTGACCAAAAATTGGAATTGCAAATTCGCCCAAGTCCTGCCCCTTAAAGCTCACTGAAAAAGTGGAACCGGAAGTCGTCTTCTTAACATCACTAATCAAGAAGTCATCACGACCGGCCTGATCACCGTAGTAATACACGGGCACGTCAACACCCAAATTTTGCAAGCTCGGATCATCACCCCAAGCCACAATGCCCTTTTTAACACCCTTGGCAAAGTCAACAAAGGCCGAGCGGACATCTGCCAAATCGTGGTAGTAGTCCGGATGGTCAAAGTCAATGTTGGTCAAAATGGCATAGTCGGGGTGGTATGGCGCAAAGTGACGCCGGTATTCATCAGCTTCCAAAACGAAGAAATCAGAATCCGCCACACCGTGACCAGTTCCGTCCCCAATCAAGTACGAGGTATTCGCAACATTCTTAAAGACGTGTGATAAAAGACCAGTGGTTGAAGTTTTACCGTGAGCCCCAGCGACCGCAATGGTCGTAGCCTGGTCGATTTGTTGCGCAACAGCTTCCGGATAAGAAATCATCTTGACCCCGGCCTGCAATGCTGCCTGAACTTCCACCTGGTCATCTTCAAAGGCATTACCACGAATAAAAATCGCATCCTGATTATCCAAGACGTTTTGAGCGTCAAAAGGTAAAATCTTAATGCCCGCTTGCTCCAATGGCGCTTGCGTATAAGTGAACTGGTCAATATCCGACCCTAAGACCTCGTTGCCTTGGTCATGTAAAATTTGGGCAAGGGGTCCCATCCCAGTCCCCTTAATCCCGATAAAATAATACTTCTCTGACATGACAGTCGCCCCTCTTAATAGTTTGTATCAATCAAGCCGTCCGCATACAAACTTTGGGCAGCAGCAAAATCAAAAGCCTGGCCAATTTGGCCAAAGTCAGCTGGCAAAACCAAGGCCCCTGGCTTATCGGGTGCCCCTGGCAACTTCAATTCGCGGCCAGAAACAATCATACCGGCTGATGGCACACCGCGCAAAGCACCATCCCAAATGATGGCACCTGAAGGCATCATCGAACCGGGCTTAGCAACCACGACACGGATTCCCTCTTGCATGTTCGGGGAACCAGAAACGATTTGGAGGCTTTCACCATTGCCAACGTTTGCCTGTGTCACGTGTAGGTGATCAGAATCAGGGTGAGCAGTCATTGAAACGACTTCACCAACAACCAAGTTTGATTGTTCAACGGCAATGGCATCGTCAAAACCAGCATCTTGCAAAATCTGGTTAACTTGTGCCACTTGGCTTTCCGTCAAGAAAACTTGACCAGCTTGGTCGGTCAATGCCAAAGCTGCGCCGGCACCTTCAATGTTGATGCCCAACGTTTGCTGACTTTCGGCATCAACAACCTTAGTCACCTGTCCCTTGGTTTCTTGGGCAACCTTCCCTGTCGCTGGAGCAAAAGTTAACATCAAAATATCGCCAACTGCTGCTTGATTATAAACTGCAATCATGATTTTTCATCCTCTAATTTCAAATATTTTCAATCGCTGGCTGTCCGCTCATTAGGCAGACAATGAGTCCAGATAAGCCAGTAATAACTGGGCTGATTTTTGGCCGGCTTCGACAACAAACTCGTCAAAGGTCACAGATGATTCACCATTGGCCAAATCAGAAACGCCCCGCAAAACAATAAACGGCACGTTAAAGCGCGTTGCCACTTGAGCAACCGCTGCCCCTTCCATTTCGGCCAAGAGGGCCTTGGGGAAGTGTTGTTTAATTTCTTCTTTTTTGTCCTGCTGAACAAAGCTATCACCAGACACAATCAAGCCAGCTTGGCTATCCGTCAAGGCTTCAAATGCCTTAACCAAGTCCGCATCAGCTTCGAAGTAAGCTGGTTGGGCTGGCAACTGACCAAAATCATAGCCGAAGACTGTGACGTCGGCATCAAAGTATGTCAACTTCGTACCGATAACCAAATCACCAATAGCCAATTCCGGCTGCAATGCACCGGCAGAACCGGTGTTGATAACCACGTCCACATGAAAGACCTGGGTCAAAATCGTCGTTGCCGTTGCGGCAGCAACCTTACCAATCCCTGATTCCGCTAAAAAGATTTCTTGACCGGCATACTCACCAACCAAAACCGTCAAATCAGCAAAGCTTTTTTCAACGGGATTTTGGATAGCGTTCGTCAATGCCTTTTTTTCTTCAGGCATTGGGGTAATAATTCCAACTTTCAAAGTAGGTGTCCTCACTGATTTTTAGTTAAAGTTGACAAAGAAAAAGAAGAGATAAGTCAAGACAATCAAAACCGCCACAAAAATCATGCCGCGGTTATAGCGGTATGCTAGGCGGTCCGTCTTACCTTTTTCCGTTAATTCACCATTTGATCCCAGTTCAAAGCGGCCCTTTTTCGTCAGGCGCATCTCGGCTCGGTTTTCCGGTTCAACCACTGTGATTTCATCCGGATGAGCCTTTTCATATTCGCGTTCAACTTGCCTGCGCATCTTTGCCCGCTTCTTATCTTCACGACTTTGCCGTGACCGGGTGAAAAAATGATTGTTTGCCATTTGTTAATCTCCAATTTGTCCAGTAGAAATAAGCCGTCAACGTCTTTTGATCATTGAGTTCGCCTCGTTGATAAAGTGCGGTCATTTCATCATAGGAAACCGTCAATAGGTCCAAGGATTCGCCATGGTCCTGCGGCAGTTGTTCAGCATTTGCTAGAGCCGTCATATCGGTTGCCAGGTAAAGGGCAATTCTGGCATCCGTAAAGCCAATGGCTTCATAAACGGTCGCAAATTTAGTCAAAGAACCGGGATGAAAACGAATCTCTTCGTTCAATTCTCGGATAGCTGCCTGTCGTGCGGCTTCCTCTTCGTTCCCATGGTCGCGACTGTCAACTTTCCCAGCCGGGATTTCTAAGACAAAATCATCAGCTGCAGCGCGCCATTGACGAACTAAGATAGCGTGATCGGCATCTACTAATGGCAAGATGCCAACGGCCAAGGCGTGGTGCACGATATCGCGTTGCGCCTGACTCCCGTCAGCAAGTTCCACCTGGCGCTTCTCAACGGAGAAAATTTTGCCCTGGTAAACGTCCTGCTTTGATAAAAACCGTTCTTTTTCCGCCATGCTCAGTCCTTTCCGTCAATAACCTGGACTTGAGCAGCTTGAAAGGCGTCCTTGCCTTGAACCAGGACGTAGGCAACTCGTTGCCCCTGGTGGAGAGATTTAAAACCATCTCCAGCAATGCCGTTAAAGTGGACGTAAACGTCCGGTCCCTTTTGATCGGGTGTGATATAGCCATAGCCGCGTTCGGCTTGCCAAATTTTTACTGTTCCATATTTCATAGCTCTATTATAGCAAAAAACGGCCTGAATCGCTTGGTAAAAGTCTTCTTTCTGTAAAATCAGGAACGAAATTTGCCAACAAAAAAAGACGACCAAAGTCGTCTTTCAATCCTGATTTGCTTTAAATAATCGCAATCAAGATAAAGTTAATTAAGAAGAAGGCAGTAATCACCAACAAGATTGGTGACAACGTCTTGAATTGCTTTTGCGCAATCTTAACCACGATATAGAAAATAAAGCCAGCGGCAATTCCATAAGAAATTGAATAAGAGAAGGCCATGAAAATCGATGTAAAGAAGGCTGGCAAGGCAACGGCCAAATCCGCCCAATCAATCTTCTTGAATTCGGCCATCATCATGATTCCAACCACAATCAAAAGTGGTGCAATAGCGGCCGTTGGTACAATTGATACCAATGGTGCCAAGAAAAGCATCAGCAGGAAGCCAACTGAAGTCACCACATTGGCCAAACCAGTTCGTCCACCCGCAGCGACCCCGGTTGCTGATTCAATAAAGGTTGTTGTATTCGAAGTGCCAACGGCTCCGGCCAAAGTTGTCGTAAAGGTATCAACGACCAAGGCCTTATCCATCTTAGAATTAAAGGAGTTATCAGCAACAAAGGCTTCTTGATCTTCCTTGGAGAAGATACCCGTCTGGTTACCAATTCCAATCAAGGTTCCAATGGCATCAAACAAGCCAGTCAAGCCCATGGCGAAAATCGTAACGACTGCCAAAATGGTCTTTTGCCAAGTACCGAAGAGCGACTGCATGCCGTGTGGCCCAAAGGCAGCACCAAAGGTTGATGAGAATTCAGAAAAGGCGTGTGGCAAAGAAGTGGCGGCTGACATATGCACGTCTGTCACACCCATTGGAATACCAATCAAAGTCGTTGCAACCAACGTAATCAAGAATGCACCTGGGACCTTTTTAATCAACATAAAGGTCAATAACAGCAAGCCAATCAAGGCCAAAAGTGCTGGTGATTGTGTAAACTTCGTTAATTCTGGCGTTACCCCGCCAGAGGCCAACAATGAAGTCAATGGTCCGTGAACTGACCCACCGTTGTAGGCCTTATCATTAACGGTAATCAAGTTGTTGCCATCAATCACAAAGTTGATGAATCCGGCATTCTTCAAACCAATATAGGTCACGAAGACGCCTAACCCACCACCGATTGCGGCTTTTAACTCAGTTGGAATGGCTTTCACAATTGCTTGACGACCATGGGTCAACGTAATGATGACATCCAAGATTCCAACCAAGAAGACGATGGCCAAAGCCTGCTGCCATTTAAAGCCAAAGCCAAAGACGATGGTATAAGTGAAATAGGCCTGCATCCCGATTCCGGGAGCTAGGGCAAAGGGAACGTTGGCATACAAGCCCATCGCCAAGGTTCCAAAAACAGCAACGATAATGGCAGCCACGAAGACAGCCAAAGCTGGCATCCCCGTTTGTCCCAAAATTTGTGGGTTCAAGAAGAAAATGTAAGCCATAGACACAAAAGTCGTAATCCCGGCAACCACTTCACGGCGCACCGTGGTGTTGTTTTCCTTGAGTTTAAAAAATGATTGCATGATATCCGGCTGGCAAAGCGCCGGCTCCTTTTCTTATTTTTTTGATAACTGCTGATATCCGCCACAGCAGTGATGCACTTTTGTCTTAACTATCTCACGGTCCTGCTGAAAAATCAAACATGAACGTTCTGACAGTCTTGCTTCAAAAGCAAACGTTGACGCTCTGATAGCCCTACTTAAAAGTCAAGCAATAACCGCCCGACAGTCCCATCTAAAAAGTAGACACGAACTATCTGATGGCCCTACTTAAAAATCAAACAAAGACAACTGATTTTCATCCGGCAAGTCCGAGATAACCGAATGTAGCGTTAAGAACTCGATAATGGTCTGAGAAACCTTGCCCCGCTTCTTCAAGTCTTCCTTACTGATAAACTTCTTTTCGGCGCGGGCCGCCACAATTTGCTTGGCCACGTTGTCGCCCAAACCAGGAATCGTTGAGAACGGCGGAATTAATTCATTACCATCAATGACCCAATCCGTCGCTTCTGATCGGTAAAGGTCGACCATTTTAAAGGAAATCCCTCGCTCTAGCGCTTCATTGGCCATTTCCAAGACAGTCTGTAGGTCTTGGTCACCCTTGGTGGCATCATTACCGAGGTCACGAATCTTGGCGATGGCTGATTTAACCGCTTCCTTACCACGGGCCATGGCAACCACATCAAAGGCCGAAGCACGGACTGAGAAATAAGTGGCGTAATAGACCGCTGGGAAGTAGACCTTAAAGTAGGCAATCCGCAACGCCATCAACACGTAGGCCGCCGCGTGCGCCCGGGGAAACATATACTTAATCTTCAAACAAGATTCGATATACCACTCCGGCACCTCATGCTTGCGCATCAGTGCCTGGTACTCATCGGTAATACCCTTTCCCTTTCGAACCTTTTCCATGATGTTAAAGGCATCCTCAGAAGGCAGGCCATAGCCGATTAAATCAGTCATGATTTTATCACGGGTTCCAATCACCGTTGCGATTGTCGCCGTACCGTTTTCGACCAAGTCGTGGGCGTTTCCCAGCCACACATCCGTTCCGTGGGACAGACCAGAAATCTGTAGCAACTCCGAATAGGTGTGTGGTTGCGTGTCTTCCAACATCCCCCGCACAAAGTTCGTTCCAAATTCGGGCAACCCAAGGGTCCCGGTCTTCGAATTAATTTGCTCAGGGGTCACCCCTAAGGCCTCGGTTGAGGTAAAGAGGCTCAAAACACCTGGGTCATTGGCTGGGATTGACTGTGGGTCAATCCCGGACAAATCCTTCAGCGTCCGGACCATCGTGGGATCATCATGTCCCAGAATATCCATCTTCAAAAGATTATCATGAATCGAATGGTAATCCATGTGGGTGGTTTGCCACAAGGCCGTTTGGTCATCGGCTGGATATTGTACTGGGGTGAAATCATAAATATCATAGTCGGCTGGGACAATTAGAATACCACCGGGGTGTTGCCCCGTCGTCCGCTTGACCCCGGTAATACCGGAAGCCAACCGTTCTACTTCGGCGCCACGGTAGTGCTTATCATGGTCACGTTCATAGGCCTTCACATAACCAAAGGCCGTCTTTTCAGCCACGGTCGCAATCGTGCCGGCACGGTAAACCTTCTTTTCACCGAACATCACCTTCATATAATTATGGGCAATCGGCTGGTAGTCACCTGAGAAGTTCAAATCGATATCGGGCACCTTATTTCCGGTGAAGCCCATGAAGGTTTCGAAAGGAATATTTTGCCCGTCACCAATCAGCATTTCACCGGGGTGGTTTGGGTCTTCCTTGTCGGGCAAATCATAGCCCGAACCATACTTTTTTTCATCGGCTAACTCAAAGTAATCGCCATGAGCCGACCGATAATGTGGTGGCAAGGGATTCACTTCGGTAATTCCAGACATGGTGGCCACGAAAGACGATCCAACCGAACCACGAGAACCAACCAGGTAGCCGTCTTTATTGGACTTGGCCACCAGGCGTTGGGCAATCATATAGTGCGGCGCAAAGCCGTTACCGATGATTGACTTCAACTCCCGGTCGATTCGTTCTTGGATCAAATCAGGTAGTGGGTCGCCGTATGCTTCTTTGGCAGCAGCAAAGGTCTTTTCGCGCAATTCATCACCGGCTTCTGGAATCTTTGGTGGGAATGATCCCTCCTTCAATGGTGAAATATCCTCCACCTGATTGGCAATGGCATGTGTGTTCGTGATGACGACTTGCTTAGCCTCATCCTCGCCCAAGAAGGCAAACTGATCGAGCAAGTCCTGGGTCGTCCGGAAGTGCAAATCCGGCAAGTTTGTCCGGTTCAACGGATTTCCCGGTTGTGACCCAATCAAAATACTGCGATAAATTTTATCTTCGGGGTTCGTATACTTGACGTCGCCCGTTACCGCAACCGGCTTATTCAATTCCTGACCAAGCTGAATCATTTCCTTGATCAGCTTTTCCAGCTTACTTTTATTGGCAATCAATTGGCTATCCAACATTGGTTGGTAGTTTGCCAATGGCTGAATTTCCAAGTAGTCATAAAAGGCAGCCTTCTTCTTAGCCGCTTGATAACCCTTTTCAATCAGCGTGACGATCACATCACCATCAGTATCACCGGTTCCAATCAACAGCCCCTCCCGATATTTAACCAGAACGGACCGCGGAATTCGTGGCACCTTGTTAAAGTAGAGGACATTTGATTCCGAAACCAGGCGATACAGATTTTTTAGGCCAGTCTCATTTTGCACCAAGACAGACAGGTGGAATGGCCGGCCATGACGCCAAGCCCCACCATCGAGCATATGGTCGTTTAACTGATTCAGGTTTGATAGATCAAAGCGTTCCTTAGCCTCTTTTAGTAACTTCCAAGCCAAGTGACCGGTCGTTTCGGCATCGTAAATGGCGCGGTGGGCCTGCTCCAACTCGATACTAAACTTCTTGGCTAAAGTACCCAAACGATAAGACTTATAGTCGGGATACAGCCAACGCGTTAGGGTCAACGTATCGATCACAGGATTTGAAATTGCTTCTTCACCATATCGGTCATAGGTAGCATTCAAGAAGTCCACATCAAAAGTCACGTTATGACCAATCAAAATCGTCCCAGCGGACCATTCCCGAAAGGCATTAATCACATCCTTTTCGGGCTTGGCGTTAGCCACCATGGCATCGGTAATCGACGTTAAGTTCGTCGTAAATTCGGACAGTGGGAAGCCGGGGTTGATATATTCTGAGAACTTGTCAACCACGTTCCCCAGTTCCATCTTCACGGCCGATAATTCAATAATTCGGTCCGAAACGGCCGACAACCCCGTCGTTTCCAAATCAAAGGCGACGTAGGTTTGGTCCTTGGCTAAGAGATCTAAGTCCTTGGTGTTATAAGCAATCGGATCGCCATCCTCAACGACGTTGGCTTCCATACCATAAATCATTTTCAAATTATGCTTTTTGGCCGCAGCAATCGCCGTTGGATACCCTTGAACGTTGCCGTTGTCCATGACCGCCAGCGTCGTCTGGCCCCAGTTTTCAGCCAAGCCAGCCAAGCCGTTAAAATCAGTGACCGCATCCATCCCAGACATATTGGTGTGAGCATGCAGTTCGATACGCTTTTCCTCGCCCTCATAGGGTTCGGATCGCTTTTCGTGGTCAACGACTTGAAGGTCATAGATGTTTAAGGCTAATTCGCGAGCGTAGGTATCCTCTTGCACGTTTCCACGGACCTTAACCCACTGGCCCGCCTTTAATTGATCGAAAACGGCCTCGTCCTGCTCATTATTTGAAAACTTCTTCGCCGTAATTGATGAAGAGTAGTCCGTAATCTTTAAGGTCATTAATTTACGACCAGACCGCAGTTCGCGAACTTCATCGGCAAAGACAAACCCTTCAACGACGACCCGTGACTCCTCACCATCAATTTCCTCTAAGCGAGTGACTGGGATATCAGCGTTGATGGCGCGGCCAAGGCGCAGTGCAACCCCAGATGCAGACTTCTTTGGCTTGGCCGCATTGGCCTTTTCAATGGCCTGATTGATACTTTCTTGAACAGCCTGATGGTGAGACTGGTAATCTTGCGACAACTTTTCCTGCATCTTTTCGTCGACTTGGATGGCAAAGGTCAAATCAGGCAAGCCAAAGCTTTGATAGACTGCTTGCAATTCAGCCAAAACATCCTTCGTCATGGCAGCAGCCAAATTAGGCATTGCCGTGGCAATCAATACCTGACGGTCTTTCGCCAAATTGATTTGAGAAGAAGCCGCTAACTGTTGCCCAACGGCAAAAGGCAGACTGGTTTTGGTCAAGGCGAGATGAAAATAGTCGCGAATCACTTCGTCGCTAACTGTTATATCAGCGGTTTCAATGGCCAAATTAACTGAGGAAACGTGTTGGAAGTTTCCTTTTAGACCTTGGGAAAAGCTCAGATAAACCTGGAATGGCAAAACCTGATTTAACGCCAAGACAAAGCGCCAAGACTTTTCAACCGGATTAACCTCAACCGCCTTTAAGTACCCACCTTGAAAATACGCCCGGTTCTCTTCCCCTTGCTTCGTTTGGGTGAGTAATTGTTCTAATTGTTCTTTTGGGCTCAGCGGCATACAAAAACCTTTCTATGACAGCAAAAAGCCGATCTACATCGGCTTTTTGTCAAACTTACTGTGCATCTTCTTGCCCATCTAATAAGACGGCAATCGATTCATTTACTTCTGAAATACGCATTTCAAATTCAGATTGGGTACCACGAACAGTGACTTCCACAATCCCTTCACCGGCCTTCTTACCAATCGTAATGCGGATTGGCAAACCAATCAAATCAGCATCGGCGAACTTGACACCTGGACGTTCCTTACGGTCATCAACCAAGACTTCTAATCCTTGGTCAGTCAATGAAGCTTCCAATTCAGCCGTGACCTTGGCCTGGTCATCATCCTTCAAGTTGATTGGCACAAGGTGAACATCGAATGGCGCAACGCTTGCTGGCCAAACCAATCCCTTGTCGTCACTCTTTTGCTCTGCAATCGCTGCCAACAAACGAGAAACACCAATGCCATAAGAACCCATAATCATGTCGGTATTGCGGCCATTTTCATCAAGCACTTGCGCACCCAAGGCCTTTGAATACTTCGTTCCTAATTTGAAAATGTGACCAATTTCAATTCCCTTGGTGAATTGCAACTTTCCCTTACCGTCAACGGAAAGGTCCCCTTCCTTGGCCGTCCGGAAATCAGCAACCTGGTCATCGCTTAGTTCCACATCGCGACCCCAGTTCACGTTCAAGAGGTGCTTGCCATCTTCATTGGCTCCTGCGGCAAAGTTGACCAAATCAGCGGCACGTTCGTCAACCAGTAATTGAACGTTTTCTGGCAAACCAACTGGTCCTAATGAGCCAAATGATGCCCCAACAGTTTCCTTAACCAATCCTTCATCGGCCAATTCAACTTCTGGATAGCCCAAATGATTTTGGACCTTAACCAAGTTCACTTCAAAGTCACCAGTTGTCACAACGGCAACCAAGTCTTCATCGGGTGTTACCACCATGATTGTCTTCACTAGTTGAGCAGGATCTTCATCCAAAAGTTCTGCCAATTCTGCAATTGTTTTTGCATTTGGCGTATCAATCTTTTGTAATTCAGCTAATTCTTGCCCCTCTTGTGGATTTTCCTGGCGAACATAAGCATCCTTGGCCATTTCCAAGTTAGCTGCGTATTCGCTTTGATCAGAATAAACAATCGTGTCTTCCCCAGCAGCTGCGGGTGCTGAGAATTCCTTTGAATCAGAACCACCCATGGCACCAGCATCACCAACGATTACCCGGTAATCAATGCCAATTCGATCAAAGATCTTCACGTAAGCTGCTTCCATCTTCGTAAAGGCAGCATCCAAACCAGCTTGATCAGCTGAGAATGAATAAGCATCCTTCATAATGAATTCACGCGTCCGCAAAAGGCCAAAACGTGGGCGACCTTCATCACGGAACTTGGCTTGAATTTGATAAACCAATAATGGTAACTTTTTATAAGACTTCACATCGTTAGCAAAAAGTTCCGTAAAGGTCTCTTCATGCGTTGGGCCCAAGATAAAATCACGGTCCTGACGGTTCTTAAACTTATATAAATCTTGGCCATAAGTAGCATAACGGCCTGACCGCTCCCACAATTCAGCAGGCAAAACTTCAGGCACCAACATTTCGTTGGCATCAACCGCATCCATTTCCTCACGGATGATGGCTTCAATTTTGTTCAACACACGCTTTGCCAATGGTAAGTAAGCAAACATCCCAGCCGTAACGGGTCGGATGTAACCGGCCTTCAAGAGCAATTGATGTGATTTTACTTCGGCGTCAGCGGGAATCTCCCGCAAGGTTGGCATGAAAAGCTGTGATTGTTTCATAAAGTCCTTCTTTCGACTAATTTTAATTAATAGGCAATGGCCTGTCATGAAAAAGCGAATAACATTATTTGTAAATCATTATTGACCCAAGTCCTTAATGGTCACTAAGATCATCAAGACAACCAGCAAGGCTGTTCCAGCACCAGTCAATGTTGTTGCTAACCAGGCAGGCGCAGGTCGCCTGAAGATTCCTTCAATAAGGTCTAAAAAGATTTTACCACCATCTAATGGCGGAATTGGTAAAAGATTGATTAAGCCCAGGTTAACCGATAGCAGTCCCAGCAAGGCTAGCACCGTGACAAATCCTTGGTGCGATGCCTGGGCAGTTGTCTTGGCTAACATCACGGGGCCACCCAGTTTGTTGATTGAAAAGCCACCCACAAAAAGATCCTTGATTCCGTTACCTACTTGGGTAAACCACGTACCCGTATTGAGGAAAGAAAACTTAATTCTTGACAGCGGATCGCGGTAACTTTTCACCCCAACCCCGATTCGAATTTGTTTTTGTCCTGAAACCTCGATCAATTCAGGCGTTACTGTTTTATTCAACGTCTTGCCTGACCGACTGATTTTCAATTGCAGTGATTGGTCGGCCTTCTTCGTCACCTCATTAGCAAAATCAGTAAAGCTCTGAACGCTTTGACCGTTGACGGCCAAAATCTTATCACCAGACTGAATGCCAGCCTGAGCGGCCGGTTCACTCTTGACTACCTGGCCAATAATTGGTTCATTAAAGTGAACTGAAGGCAAGGCAAAACTTAAGATTCCGGAAGCTAAAATAGCCAAAATAAAGTTCATCGCCGGTCCCGCAAAGTTAATCAACAACCGTTTCCAAACAGGCGCTGATTCAACCCACGTGCTTGCGGGAGCAATACGCGTGGTAATCCCCTCTTGGTCGGTCTTAATCGCCGTTTGGGCAACCGTCAACGTTTGCAAGTTTTCTTCATCCTGACGGTAACCGGTCATGGTCATGTCATGGACCAAATCAGCTGAATCGACTTGGAAAAAGAAGCCGGGGCCATCCTGGTCAACCCGCTCATCCATGCTTTCAACTTCGACGGCCTGATTTAAGACCAGTCGAAAACGCTGCCCAGCTTCGAGCTCATCTTTTTCCATCTCGCTCGCCATGCGCACATAGCCCCCAACGGGTAAAAGACGAATCGTATAAGCCGTTTGATTCTTATACCATGATAAAATTTTTGGGCCCATGCCAATAGCAAATTCACGAACCAAGACACCTGATTTTTTGGCGACAATAAAGTGTCCAAATTCATGGAAACCGACCAACAGGCCAAAAACAATCAAAAAAGCGATAATCGCAGTGATGTTCATTTATTTCATCCTTAAAAATAGCTACAAAGTTCTTGTTCTAATTTAGCTGAAAAAAGCAGCCAGACAACAGGTTTTGGATGTTACTGAAGCATCCCCAAGACAGCCATCAAGGGCATCACGACCAACATCGAGTCAAAGCGGTCTAAGATACCACCGTGACCTGGCAAAATGCGACCAGAATCCTTAACACCGAAGTGACGCTTCAAAGCAGATTCAATCAAATCACCGATTTGACCAGCGATTGACAGCAAAACAGCCATGATGACCAAATCCCAGACGGCATATGGCAAAGCATTGGTCAAAGCGTACAAGGTAACCACAACAACCACCGCAATCACTGTCCCACCAACAGAACCTTCCCAGGTCTTGTTAGGTGAGAGGTTCGGTGACAGCTTGTGCTTACCAAAGGCTTTGCCGACAAAGTAAGCAAATGAATCTGTCAACCAAACCAAAAGCATTCCGAAGAATAAGACGGATAAGCCACGGAAATCAGCCAAGTAGAAATAGTGGAATCCTGTTCCAATATAAACCATGGCCAAAAATAGCGTACCAGCATCCTGGAAATTAAAGCTCTTCTTAGCAAAAACCGTTCGAGCAAGGAACAAAAAGGCCAGACCGTAAATCACGGATTGGCTATTGACCGTTGCCGGCCAAAAGCCGCTTTGCCAAAAATCTTTCGGCAGGATGATAGCGACAACTCCGATATAAGAAATCAGGGCTTCAAAAGAAACCAATAGCGTGTGGGTCATCTTCAAAACTTCACTCATCGCCACAATTCCCAAAGCAATGGTCAAAACTAGCAATGGTAAGTCCCCAATAATAATTAAGGGAATAAAAACAATCAAGGCCAAAACGGCCGTAATAATCCGCGTTTTCATCGGAATTTCTCACTTTCAAAATTTAAATCTTTTTTCGTTTATGCCACCCTCTTTTGCATCCGGGTAGCGACTAGATGTCGTGATTACTGATTTTATGAGCTGACCTTACCGAAGCGACGATCACGCTTGGTAAAACTCTCCAGTGCCAATTCGAACTGTTCTTGGTCAAAATCAGGCCAAAGAACCGGCGTAAAGTAAAACTCTGAATAGGCGGCCTGATAAGGTAAGAAGTTCGAGAGTCGTTCTTCACCAGAGGTCCGAATAATCAAATCAGGATCGGCCAAGTCACCTAAAAAGCCTGTCGTTAATTCAGCAGCAAAGGCCGCTGGGTTAATGTCTTCAACCGCCATTTCGCCATTTTGTACCTTTTTAGCCAGTGCCGCTGCGGCATCAACGATTTCTTTTTGGCCACCATAGTTCAAGGCAAAGTTCAAAACCATCCCAGTATTTTGACTGGTTTGTTCCTTAGCGTCGTAAACTGCCTTTTTGGTTGCTTCGGGCAAGGCATCAATATCGCCAATGGTTTCCACCCGAACGTTTTGTTCAATTAGCTCTGGCACAAAGGTATCAAAGAAAGTGACAGGTAGCTTCATTAAAAAGGAAACTTCATCCTTGGGTCGGGACCAATTTTCCGTTGAAAAGGCGTAGAGTGTCAAGACCGAAACGCCAGCCGAAGAGGCTAATTTAGTAACCGTCTTGACCGTCTCCATCCCCTCTTTATGACCCGCTACCCGAGGCATATGTCGCTTTTTGGCCCAACGACCATTTCCATCCATAATAATGGCTAAGTGCTTTGGAATCTTTAATTCATTTAAGACCAAGTGGTGGCCGACTAAATGTTTCTTTTTATGTGAAAATACCTTTGCCAACAGGCTCATCGTTTTGTCTCCGTCCGACTTTCGTCATTTAATTCATTCCTCACTATTTTACCAGAAAAAAGCGGGCAAACAAAAAAATGCCGGCTGAAATTCGCCGACATTTTGGTTACTAGTGTTGTTTTTTGATGATTGGGCAGCCAAACACTTTATTGAACCGTGACTGATTTTGCCAGGTTACGAGGACGATCAACATCCAAATGACGGTCCAATGTTGCATAATAAGCAATCAATTGGGCTGGGATAACAGCCAAGATTGGCATCAACAATTCTTCCACTTCAGGCAAAACAAAAGCATCGCCATCCTTAGTCAAGCTCTTTGAAGCAATCACAACCGTATTAGCACCACGGGCAGCAACTTGAGCCACTTCACCACGGAGCAAGCCGGCCGTCTTCTTTTGCGTCAACAACGCGAAGACCGGCGTACCATCTTCAATCAAAGAAATCGTACCGTGCTTCAATTCCCCGGCCGCAAAGCCTTCTGTCTGCACGTAAGAGATTTCCTTCAACTTCAAAGCCGCTTCCAAAGCAACCGCAGCATCCAAGCCACGACCGATATAAAAGGCTGACTTTTGATCCTTCAGGGCCGTTTCAGCAATCTTCTTAAAGGTTTCCTTTTCATCCGTAATGGCTGAAATTTCAACAGCGACCTTGGCCAATTCGGCCTTCAAATCAAAGCCTGGCTTTCCCAAGGCTGAAGCCAAGATGGCTTGAACCAGAACTTGGGCCGTGTAAGCCTTGGTTGAAGCCACGGCGATTTCTGGGCCGGCCAAGACTGGCAAGGCAAAATCAGCTTCGCGGGTCAACGTTGAGTTCATCACGTTGGCCAACGTCAAGGCTGGGAATCCCTGCTTCTTGACGTTATCCAACACTTCACGAGAATCAGCCGTTTCACCAGACTGAGACAAGAAGATAAAGAATGGCTTAGCTGACAACATTGGTTGGTCGTAAGCAAATTCCGAAGCAATGTGCACTTCCGTTGGAATCTTTGCCCATTGTTCGAAGTAACGCTTTCCAACCAAACCGGCATGGTAAGAAGTTCCAGCTGCCACAATGTACAGGCGGTCCGCTTCCTTCATCTTGTCGGTGATGGCGCAACCGATTCCTTGCAACTGTCCCTCTTCATCGAAATAATGAGCAGCAATGTTGCGAGCAACGACCGCTTGTTCATCGATTTCCTTCAACATGTAGTAAGGGTAAGCGCCCTTGTCCGTGTCTTCTGGGTCAATTTCCAATGTAAAGTGTTCACGATCAACTGGTTCTTCATTAGCATCATAAACAGCCACTGAATCTGGCTTAATGATGGCGATATCCCCATCGCGCAATTCGATGAATTCCTTGGTCACGTCAATCATGGCTGCGGCATCAGACGTTACCACGTTACCATGGTCAGAGACACCAACCAAAAGTGGTGACTTCTTCTTAGCGGCAAACAAAGTACCAGGTTCCTTCGTATCAATCAACAAGAAACCATAAGCTGAGTTGTCACCCAACAAAGAAATCATCTTCCGGAAAGCTTCAACGTTTGACAAGCCTTCTTCAGTAGCAAACTTGTCAACCAATTGAACAGCGACTTCCGTATCAGTTTCAGAAACAAAGTGAACACCTGGCAAGTATTCAGCCTTCAACTCTTGGTAATTTTCGATGACACCGTTGTGAACCAAGTAAAAACGGTCATCGGCTGACTTTTGTGGGTGGGCGTTTTCAATCGTCACATTCCCGTGGGTTGCCCAACGAGTGTGCGCAATACCAGAAGTACCAATAAAGCCGTTGGCCTTCGCCTTTTCAGCTAATTTGGCAACCCGTCCCTTCTCACGAATATAGGCATCATTGCCTGCATTATCCATCAGATAAACACCGGCAGAATCGTAACCACGGTATTCCAACTTTTGCAAACCATGCAAAAGGCATGGCAAAGCCTGTTCAACACCGGTTACTCCAACAATTCCACACATACAAAATTTCTCGCTTTCAAAAAAAATTGGTTTGGTAATACTTTTTAAGTTAACAACTGCTATTTTATCAGTATTCATAGCTTAGTCAATCCCAAAATTAATAATTGGTATAGACTAAATGACCAGCAGTAGTCAACTTTCTTCACAAAGCTGATTTTCCAGGCGTTTAAATCAGTTCCAAAGCCTGGCTGACATGTGCTAAACTAGATAAAATTCAAAACGAAAAAAGGAGTGCACAATGGTACAGCAAGTCGATTACCGTCTTACCGGCGGTCAAGTCTTAAACGTCTTTAATCAGGAATTTGAGGAAAAGGATGTCTGGATTAAAGGCGAAAAGATTGTCTTTGTCGGTGATAACCAGGACTTGGAGGCCAAGACCACTATCGATTACCACGGTCGCTGGCTCGTGCCCGGTTTTATCGATGCGCACCTTCACATCGAATCGTCTTTGCTAACCCCTTCTGAATTCGGCCGTCTTTCCCTTGAAAACGGCGTTACCCGAATCTTCGCTGACCCACACGAAATTGCTTCCGTGGCCGGTATTTCGGGTATCCAGTACATGCTCGATTCCGCCAAGAAGACACCATTACACATCCACTATATGTTGCCATCCTCCGTGCCAGCCACTCCCTTTGAGCACGCTGGTGCCATCTTAAATGCGGACGCCCTGCGGCCCTTCTACCAGCATCCAGAAATCGCTGGTTTAGCCGAAGTCATGGACTTTCCAGCAGTCGCTAACGGCCAGGCCGACATGTTGCAAAAAATTGCAGACGCCCAGGAAGCCCACCGGCACGTTGACGGACACGGTGCTGGATTAGGTCCTGCCGAACTAGCTATCTACCGCGCCTACGGTATTGATACCGACCACGAAGCAACGAGTAAAAAAGAAGCTCTAGACCGTGTCAACGCCGGTATGGCCGTCTTCTTGCGCGAAGGAACCGTTGAACGCGATGAGCTCGCCCTTCTCCCAGCCGTGACAAAGGCCAACGAAGGTCACTTTGCTTTCGCTACCGATGATAAATCAGCTGCAGATATCCAAAAAGAAGGCTCCATCAACTTTAATATCGCCTTGGCCATCCAGAATGGGTTAAAGCCCGAATTGGCCTACACCCTGGCTTCCTATAACGGTGCAACCGCCCACCACCTGCAAAATGTTGGTGCCTTAGCTCCAGGTTTCGAGGCGGATTTGGTCATGCTGACTGATCCAAAGCAAGTTACCATTGACCAGGTCATGGTCGGTGGCCAATTCTTTCAAAACAAGCAAGAGAACGTCTTGCGCCTTCCCGGTCAACAAATCAATTTGACCTTTAGCAAAGCCGATTTGGCCTTGCCATTAGATGCCAGCAAAAAAGCCCACGTGATTGAAATTGAGCCCCACCACATCACCACGAAGCACCAGGTAGAAATGGTGCCAGTTGATGAAGACGGCCAATTTGCACCAAACGAAACCTTCGCCAAGGTAGCCGTGATTGAGCGCTACCACGACCTCGGCCACGGTCTAGGTATCATCAAGGGTCTTTCTCTAAAAGATGGCGCTATCGCTTCCACCATTGCCCACGATTCCCACAACTTGATTGTTGCTGGTGTCAATGATGACGATATGGTCTTGGCTGTTGAAACCCTCAAGAAAATCGGTGGTGGCCAAGTGGTTGTCAGAAACGGTCAGGTAACGACCTTACCATTGCCTATCGGCGGTTTGATGTCTGATTTGCCTTACGAAGAATTAATTCAAAAGCAGCAGACCCTAAATGAAGCCTTTGCCAAAATTTCACCACTAGCCTTCGACCCATTCTTGACCCTTTCTTTCATGGCCCTACCCGTGATTCCTTCGCTAAAAATTACCGACCAAGGACTCTTTGACTTCGCGCAATTTGCCTTTATTCAAATTCAGGATTAAACTATTTCTCATGCAAGCTATTAATATTACCCCAACCGAATTACTCAACGTCCTCGCCGGCCAAGAAGTCACGGCTGACGAAAAGATGACCGGCCAGTTCCTCCTGGTTGCCAAGGAAAATCAGGACCGCCACCTGCCGTCAGCCATGGCGGGGGCCGGC
>NZ_DF968079.1:169488-176546 GCF_001047135.2 Fructobacillus tropaeoli
CGGCCAAGTCCAGTTACAAACTTTGGTCCACCCCATGAAAATTGCAGTCGACTTACCCGATTGGACGCCCTACCAGATTGAAGAGAGCTTCTTAACCAAGGAGCCCCATAACTGGTTTGGCCCCGAAGCCATTGTGATTGAAAAGCGTTTCGACGACTTTACAAAGGGATACGAAGGGCCTCGCGATGACCGTGGTGGCATTCCAAGAACAGCAATCCCAAAAAATATCGCCGAACCACTCCTCATCGAAGACGCCTACTGGGCGGCCTACAAGACCTTTGTCAACGATCCCGACGGTACATTTGCCAAACAGATCGTGCCCTTTTTCCAGGAGTAATTTATCAAGAAATTTTGCGCCACCCCATTTGGGGAGGGCGCTTTTTTGATGAAGATTTACCCTTAGCCTGCCAAATTCTCCGTCAAATACATCCAAAAAATAAGCACACAAAAAGCGAAACCGCCATTCACTTCGGCAATTTCGCTTTTTACTTCGCTTTATTTATTCATCGGTTTTCTTACTAACGTTGACATGGCGTGGCCGCGCCCCGTCAGCCGGGCCAATGTAGCCAGCATTTTCGAGGTCGTCAACCAGGCGGGCCGCCCGGTTATAACCAATCCGGAAACGTCGTTGCAGCAATGAAGTCGAGGCCTTCTGCTGGTCAATCACGAATTCTAGTGCTTCCTCGAACAATTCATCATCCGAATTGCCGCCACCACCGTTTTCATCCTGAGCAACTTCTTCGTCGGTGACCGTCATCTTTTCATCGTAAACGGCATCTTGTTCGCCCTTGACGAAATCAACAATGGCAGTCACATCCTGATTTGAAATAAAGGCGCCCTGCAGTCGCTTATGAGCCTTGCCAGGTGGGGCAAAAATCATGTCTCCGCGGCCAAGCAACTTTTCGGCCCCGTTCGTATCCAAAATTGTCCGCGAATCGATTCCCGATGCCGTTCGAAAGGCGATTCGGCCGGGAATATTCGACTTAATCGTTCCGTTAATCACCTTCACGTCAGGACGCTGGGTCGCTAGAATCATGTGGATTCCGGCAGCTCGCGCCTTGGCTCCCAAGCGGGCAATCGACACTTCAATTTCAGAGCCAACCGTCGCCATCAAATCAGCAAATTCATCGACAACCGCCACGATATAAGGCAATTTCGTCATGATGGCGTTGCCGGTCTCCTTGGCGTGAGCATTGTTATCGTCCACCGCCGCATTATACTCACCAATGTTTCGCTTCCCAAATTCAGCCAGAAGATCATAGCGGTTTTCCATCTCATCTACTAACTTTTGCAGCGACTTGGCTGCCTTACGTGGATCGGAAACAACAGGTGTCAGCAGGTGTGGGATGCCATTGTAAATCGACAACTCGACCACCTTAGGATCGACCATCATCAGCTTTACTTCGGAAGGCTTGGCCTTTAAGAGCAAGGAAACAATGATGCCGTTCAACCCAACTGATTTTCCAGAACCCGTGGATCCAGCAATCAGCAAGTGCGGCATGGCTGATAAGTCCACTGACACGATATTGCCAGTCACATCACGGCCCAATGGAACCGTTAGCAAGCCCTGGTCTAAGGTGTTGGACTGCTCAATCATCGAGCGAAAACCAACGACCGCCTGCGTATCGTTTGGCACTTCGATGCCGACATAGGGCTTTCCAGGGATTGGCGCTTCAATTCGAATTGATTTCGCCGCCAAGGCCAAGGCCAAGTCATCCGCCAAATTCGCAATTCGGTTGACCTTCACACCCTGACCCGGCTTGAGCTCATACTGAGTAACCGTTGGTCCCAAGGAAACCGAGGACACGGTCGCGTCCACGCCAAAGGATTGTAGCGTGTCATGGACCAGACGAGACTTCGCATTCAAGCTTTGGGCCTCCTTAGTCTGGTCGGTCGGCTGAGTCTTTGTTAAGAGTGAGGTTTGTGGCAACTGGTAATCATCGTCGTCC
Source organism: Fructobacillus tropaeoli (assembly GCF_001047135.2). GTDB lineage: Bacteria > Bacillota > Bacilli > Lactobacillales > Lactobacillaceae > Fructobacillus > Fructobacillus tropaeoli. Next base: position 171,438 of record NZ_DF968079.1, read on the forward strand.
ACAGCACTAGCATTAAGGTGCACGTCCTCACTTCCCTGCGAACTAGTAGGTTGCACCGGTGCAGCGGGAGTAGGTGCTGGGCTCGGCGTTGTCGGTGCTTGCCAATTAATAGTTGGTTCAACCGGGTCGGCAACCAAATTCAATCCTTCTTCTGCTGGCAAATCAGCCCCATCTCCGGCAATGTCTTTGGCGGGATCAGGGAAGAATGGGTCTGCTGCCGGTTCATCTGCCTTCGGCTCCGTTTTACTCAAGCCAAATGGGTGATCACCAAATTCCGTCAAATCCTGTTGCTTTTTTTCAGCCAGCAATTGACGCTGATCACGCTTTTGACTTTGTTGTTTTTGGAACTCCGTAAAGTTTTCATGGGCCTTGACAACACCCTTTTGTGCCAAGTCACGAGCGGGCAAACGGAAAGTGACAATTATACCCGCAATATACAAAACAACGACAATAATCGCTACACCAACGTTTGATAAGAGGGTGAAGGTTAATTGGTATAAAAGAGCCCCTAACATACCAGCTCCAACCGGTGTTCCAGCGGATTGATTGGTCATATCCTGGCCAATCAATCGAATTACCTGGGAAGCATAACCACCACCTGGCAATTCGTTCTGTGTGAAGAACAGCATCGATGACAGCAAGACCGTTGCCAAGTAGATCATCCCCACTCCGACATAGATGCGACCTGGAATTGGATAACTTTTATCCATCACCAAATAAACCGTGGCCCAAGCAATCAGTGGCAACAAAGTAATTTGGTAAAGGTTTCCAAAGAAGAAGCGCACCATATCGGCTAGATAAATGCCAAAAAGTCCTAATTGAAAAATCGCAAAAATTGATAATAAGATAATCGCCAGTAGGCCAACAATTTGTCCAGCAGTTCCTGCCCGACTAACTTTCTTTTTCTTTTGACTACGACGTTTCGTCTGCTTAGCCATGAAGGTTCTCCTTTGCCTCAGACCGCTTAAATGGTCTAAAAATGTCTAGTTTACTCCTTCTATCTTAGCACAGTCGCCTCTTTTGCTCCTAGTGTTTTCAGGACTGAAAACACTAGCTTTAGCCACGGTCGTCTAGACCATTTTCCTGATTTTTCCTTTACCTGCTCCTATTGTCCATGATAAACTAATTTCAACGCAAAATATTAAAATTGGAAAGGTTGATATATACCAACTAATTTTAATGTTAATTACTAGAGAATAGGCGTTTAATAGTTATTATTTTATAAATAATTATAAATTGGTACTGTTTATTTTTTAACAAATATTCTCACGGATAGCACAGAAAGTAGGAAATTATGTTCACGCACACTCGGAAGTTACAATACAACGCCAAGCCTGATCGTCCGGACCCATTGATGGCCCGTCGTCTGCAAGAAGCATTGGGTGGCCAATGGGGTGAAACAACCGGCATGATGTCATACCTTTCACAAGGTTGGTCATCAACTGGCGATGAAAAGTACAAGGACTTACTTTTAGACACTGGAACCGAAGAAATCGGTCACGTGGAAATGATTTCAACAATGATTGGCTATTTGCTTGAAGGTGCGCCAATCTCTGATGCTGACGTTGCCGGCGACCCACTTAAGGCAGCCACATTGTCCGGTATGGACCCCGAACACGCACTGGTTCATGGTTTGAACGCCGGTCTAACGAACCCAAATGGTGCAGCTTGGAATGCCGGCTACGTTACTTCATCTGGTAACTTAGTGGCCGACATGCGTTTTAACGTTGTTCGTGAATCACAAGCCCGCCTCCAAGTTTCTCGTCTCTACAACATGACAGAGGACAAGGGAATCCGCGATATGTTGAAGTTCTTGTTGGCTCGCGAAACGCAACACCAACTTCAATTTATGAAGGCCCAAGAAGAACTCGAAGAAAAGTACGGTGTCATTGTTCCTGGCGACATGGGCGATATCGAACATTCAGAATTCGCCCACACCATCATGAGTTTCTCTGACGGCACTGGCTCAAAGGCCTTTGAAGGCCAGGTAGCCAAGGACGGACACAAGTTCACTTACCAGGAACACCCTGAAGCCATGGGTGGCGTTCCTGAGGTGAAGCCCGCGGACAAGCGCTTGAAGAATAACCAAGGCTAATTTTCACCCATCAATTGGGCCCTCTCCCGTATATTTATATATGAAAGAAGCTGCTTACCTCTTCGATTTGAGAAGAGATAGGCAGCTTTTTACTTTTTATTTGAATAAAAATCAGTATCCAATAAACGTGCTATTAATATGGCAAATCGTTTAACGGCCAGCCAAAATACCACCATCGATTACCAGTTCAGCACCAGTTCCATAACTAGCTTCATCAGAAGATAAATAGGTCACAGCTTTAGCAATATCGATTGGTTTACCCATAAGCGGAATTGGTTCTTTTGAACTTTTAATCCCTTCTCGATAGCTATCAGGAACAATATCCGTATCAACTAAAGAAGGATGAATAGAATTAACTCGAATATTTTTGCCCATTTTAATCGTCTCTACAGCCGCCGACTTAGTCAGCGCTCTGGTACCGCCCTTCGAGGCAGCATAAGCTCCCACCCCTGGCATCGGTGTTGCAATCCCCAAAACAGACGAAACATTGACAATACTACCACTATCCATATTTTGTAGTGCAATCTTGTTACCTAAAAAAGTTCCCGTCAAATTGACATCAATTATTTTTTGCCACTCATCTAGACTCGTATCAACAATTAGCTTACCTGCACCGCCAATCCCCGCATTGTTAACTAAAATATCCCAGTGACCAAAATGAGACAAAGTTTTTTCAACAACTGTATTCCAATCATATTCATTACTAATATCTTGATACAAATAAATAATTTGATTTTGTTTCCCAAGTTCAGAAGCTACCTGAACACCTAAAGATTCACGACGACCTGTAATAACTACTTGAGCCCCTTCTGCCAGAAAATCTTCAGCGATGGCCTTACCAATTCCGGAAATACCACCCGTTACAATTGCAACTTTATTTTTTAATCGATTAGTCATTTTTTTATTTTCCCCTTTGTTTAAATTTTTAAGAGCACTTCAACTCATTTACCGTTATTATTTTTAAAATGTAATCACTACTTTACCATTTGAATGACCTTTGAATACTAAATCCAAAGCGTCATTAATATCATCAATATTAAAAATTGTATTGTTCACCGCTGGAATAATATTATTTTTTTCAATAATTTTTGATAATTCATACAGCTGAAAACCGTTACTTCTTACAAAAATAAAATGGTATTGAACATTTTTCTTTGAAGCTTTTCGATCAAATTTCGAACCAACCATTGAAAAGAGCATTCTTTTTGTCATCCCAAATTGATGCGTATGCGCAAAACGCTTATTCGGACCAGTACGCAAAGACAATAACCGACCACCAGTCTTAATAACCGATAATTCTCTATCAAACTCAGAGCCCCCCAATGTGTCGATTACGTAATCAACATCACGTACGCTCTCCCAATAGTTTTCAGTTTCATACGAAATATATTGATCTGCACCAAGCCGCAGCGTCTTTTCCTTTAATCTCGCGCTACCACTAACAATGACCCTCATACCGGCATTTTTAGCAACAGGAATTGCTAATTCGCCAAAAGATCCTGATCCACCAGTAATTAACACCGTTTCCCCAGCTTGTCCATTTAATTCCTCGAACAATCCCTGGTAAGCAGTCAATCCAGTTAAAGGTGCTGCAGCCGCTGATTTAAAATCAAGGTTCACTGGCATCTTACTAATAGCCGATGCTGGAACTGCAACATATTCAGCAAATGCTCCAATATTGTTTAAAGGTAATCGTGTGTAAATCGCATCATTCTTTTTAAACGTTGTAACCTTGTTACCGATTTTTTCGATGATTCCTGATAATTCATTACCCATTGTCATCGGCAGATTATAATCTTGAATCAACTTCACACTGCCGGTACCTACTAATTTTTCAAGAGGGTTTACAGCAGCAGCTTTTACTTTTACTAGAACCTCATCTTCCTTTATCTCGGGAATAGGAATATCCCGCACAATTAATTTGAATTCTTTTTCATACTTATCAAGTTGTGCTGCTTTCATATGATAAATCCTTTTTGGTACTTTTTTATCTTTTTGTAACCAAATGAAATCATAATCGTTTAAGTTACTTTTGTCAACTTTTGTAACCAAATAATTTATGTTAGGATTATAGAAGCTATCAATTACACATCAAGGTAAAAAATATGATAAAAACTGAAAAAGAAAAAATTAACCGTCAAAAAATAATTCAAACTGCAGAATTACTTATTTCCAAATATCACCGTTCCGATATCACACTCAATCAAATTGCCAGTGAACTAGGTGTTACACACGCAACTATTTATAAACACTTTAAAAACAAAAAGGAACTCTGGGAAGCGGTTAGCAAAAAATGGTTTCAAGAAGTCGTAGTTAGACAAATTGACGTTGGCACTGCTGATGAAATTAAAATCAAAAGACTGCACAAATTACTTTGGTCTTTTGTAAGTGCTAAAAAAAATGCATATAATCAGGACGAAGCAATGTTCATCCTGAACACCGAATATGTCGAAAATAATCCAATCGCACTGCAAGAAATTTTAAAAAGCGTCTATCAAAAAATTAATACTATTATGGACTGGCCCGATAATTCTTTCGCTAATGCTGAATTGATTCTATCAGCCTTTAGTGTTTTCACCCTCCCTACATTTAGGGAAACATGGAACAATCCTGATTTTTATGATCGATTCGAAAGTATGTGGCAATTGGTTTGTCCAGGAATTGAAGCAATGTCGACAAACGAGTGATCGCTACTACTTCATTTTTTATCAATTGCCCACCATATTTTTAGAGTAAAACTAAAATGACTTAATCTGATATAGCCCCAGAATTAAAACAAAATTCTAGGAATCATATAAAAATAAATTAAAATGCTTTTTACGGCAAATTTACGGCAAATTCGGCAAAAAATAGTACAAAACACACATTTACCGCAACTTTTCGACAAGTTCCGAAAAACTTCCATACAAACCAAAAGGCCCTATATTCTTGATATAGAGCCTTTTTTAATGGCAACAAAAAAGCCGCAACCGAAGTTGCGACTTTAATAGTAGCTCGTGAGAGAATCGAACTCT
>NZ_DF968079.1:176662-248842 GCF_001047135.2 Fructobacillus tropaeoli
TGTTGCTTGATATCTCTATCAAACAACTATATTAGTATATCAACCATATCTCTAAATTGCAACCCTTTTTTGGAAATTTATTTTAATTTATCTTGTTCATAGGTATGAATCTTATCCAAGTTGGCAAAATCCTGTTGACGCAAGGCTTCATAGACCACGATTGCCACCGTGTTCGACAAATTCAAAGAACGAATATGTTCATCATTTTGCGGAATCCGAATTGCCTTTTCAGGATTTTGACGCATAAAGACTTCAGGTAAGCCAGTTGTTTCCTTTCCAAAAAGGAAATAATGGTCGCCATCATCCAATGTATAATCCGGATCCGTATAGTCCTGGTTAGCAAATTTTGAAACCAGGTATAAGTGATCAGTTGGCTTTAAGGTAGCCAAAAAATCAGGTAAGGAATCGTGCTTAACCAAATCCACATGATCCCAGTAATCCAGACCTGCCCGCTTCACCGCTTTATCTGAAATATCAAAACCTAAAGGCTCGATTAAATGCAAGACAGCATTTGTACCGGCAGTCGTTCGGGCAATATTCCCCGTGTTCGCCGGCATGACCGGTTCAAATAAAACAACATGATTCGTCATTTTGTTTCTCCTAATTCTTTGTCTAATTCTTCTTTAAATAACTTTGAGTTTGTTCGCCACCAGGTATAAAGGTGAACCACCAAAACCTTTAAGACGGCATAACCAGGGACTGCCAGGATAAAGCCAAGCAGACCAAAAATTTGACCAGAGGCCAATAAGACAACGATTACCGTCACTGGATGGATATCCAAGGCATCCCCCAAAATCTTCGGTGTAATGACATGACCTTCCAATGGTTGCTCAATGACTAAGACAATCGCTGCCAAAACTGCCATCTTCACTCCACCGGTCACAAAGGCTACCGCAAAGACCGGTACCTGCGCCAAGAAGGAACCTAAGTACGGAATCAGGTTCAAGACACCAGCCAAGATAGCCAACAGGATTCCAGAGGGCAAACCGATAATCGTATAACCAATGGCAAACATAATCGTTACGGACAACGCGACTCCCAATTGTCCCCGAATATACTTTGAAATCTGTCCTGATAATTCTGCCAAAAGATTTTTCGTTGATGGTCGCACCTTGGGCGGCAACTTGTCGATAATAAATTCTGGCAAATGAGCACCGTCAACTAATAAATAATATAGAATAAAAGGCGTTGAAACCAAAACAACACCGACTTCACTTAAGCGGGCCGCAAAGTGGCCAACACCAGAAATACTAGCACCCAGATGAGATTGTACCCAAGCAATCGCCGTATGGTTAATTTGGTCGTTCGACGTGACCAAAATGTTCCGCAACTGATCATACTGCTTTCCTTCAAATGTTTCCTTAATCCAATCCTGGCCCTCACGTAAGTAACTTGGCCAGTGGGTCAACAAATCTGTTACCTGGACTGTCACTACTCGAGCCAGAAAGGCAATCGCCGCTACCAAGATGAGGATAAAAAGGACAAGGACAACCAATACAATTCGATTTCGTTTCCAGCCTAACTTCGTTTCCAACTTTGTGACTAAGGGATTCAATAGGTAGTAAAAGACTCCTGCAATCAAAATCGGTGCCCCAACCGCTGCGACAAAGGACTCAATCGGTCCAAAAATAAAGCGCACTTGATAGGCTAACCAAATGATTAACAAGACTAAGACCACCGCAGTTAAAGTTTTAAGTCCCTTAACCGATGTCAACCCCGTCGATTTTTTTCCGTTTTCTCTCGGCATAGTTGCTCCTTTTCATGACATTTCTATTACTAAATATTTTACCATAGCACTAACTCAAAAAGGGCCTTGACCAACGCTTTCCCCGTGGTAATTCGGTGGTAAATGAGCCACTTTCCTTAAAAATCAGAAACCAACATGTTGTTACTTTTTTAGCTACTCAGTCGAGACCATGACAAAAATGTGCTACAATATCCCTGATTAGAATATTAAAAAAGGAGTGACACTGAACATGACTGTTCATCACGTACTATTTGGTACTTATACCCGCCAAAGTTCAAAGGGCATTTACGAAGCTGATTTTGACGAAGCAACTGGTCAATTGTCCGATGCACGCTTAGTTTTTGCTGGCACGAATCCGACCTACTTGGCGATTTCCAAGGAAAACGTTGTTTACGCCGTTGAAAAACGTGGCGATGAAGCTGGTGTTGTTTCGCTTGATAACGCCACCCGTCCCATGTCTGAAATCGGCTTGAATGTAACCGAGGGCTCTGCCCCCGCTTACATCGCCGTTGATGAAGACCGTCAATTGGTCTTTGCTGGCTACTACCACCGTGGTACGGTTGAAGTTTACGCTATTCAGCCCGGTGGTTCCCTGGTCTTAAAGGACACATGGCACAATAGCGGTTCTGGTCCTCGTCCAGAACAAGACGGCTCCCACGTTCACTATGTCAACTTGACGCCTGACAACCGTTTGGCTGTTGTTGATTTGGGAACCGATGAAGTCATTACCTTAGATGTCGACCCTGACGGCCTTTTGACCGATGTTGCTCGCTATAAGGCGGACGACGGTTTTGGACCACGTCATTTACGCTTCTCCCCTGACGGCCAATACGCTTACGTCTTGGGTGAATTGTCATCATTGCTTTCCGTTTTGAAGTACGACGCAGAAGACGGTTCATTTGCCCATGTCATGACGATTTCAACCATCCCTTCTGACTGGGACGAACACAATGGTGCTGCGGCCATCCGCTTAACGGAAGACGGCCGTTTCATCTACACGTCAAACCGCGGTCATGATTCCGTTTCTGTCTTCCAAACATCCAACATGGGAGCAGAAATCGAATTGATTCAAACGATTTCGACTGAAGGTTCATTCCCTCGCGACATGAACTTCGATCCAGCCGAAAAGTTCTTGGTTGTTGCTAACCAGAAAACGGACAACGTTTCCGTCTTCTCACGCGACCACGAAACTGGTGAATTAACACTAGTTCAAAAAGACTTTGCCATCCCTGAAGGTGTCCGAGTAAAGTTTGAAGGCTAAAACCAAACTGATTTTTCAAAGAGTTGCTCGGGCAACTCTTTTTTTACGCCCTTTTTCGTCAAGGCAATCAAAAAAAAAGACCCTTGCTATCGCAAGAATCTTCCATAAAAATTTTTAATTAGCGAGCCATACGTCGTTCAGCATAGCCCAATGCCCGTGAAATGGTAAAGGTCAACACAAAGTAAATCAGTGAGGCAATCACCAGTGGCATAAATGGTTCAAAGGAAGCTCCCTGAACAACGCCCGTTTCATACATCAACTCGCCGACACCGATAACCGAGATAACAGAGCCTTCCTTGATGACCGAAACAAACTCATTTCCCAAGGCTGGCAAAATCGTGCGGACAGCCTGTGGCAAAATTACCAAACGCATCGTCTTGGCATGAGAAAGTCCCAAAGACCGAGCAGCTTCCGTTTGTCCCTTATCAACCGATTCAATTCCAGAACGGATGATTTCAGCCACATAAGCAGCGGAATTCAAGCCCATCGCCAGCGAACCAGCTACAAAAGCCGACAAGTGCAAGCCAATCGCCTGTGTTCCGAAGAAGACCATAAAGGCCTGGACCAGCAAAGGTGTTCCCCGAACATATTCAACGTAAATGTTTCCAATCGCCTTGAGGATAAAGACGGATGAAAGCTTCAAGAGGGCAAAGAAAGTTCCCAAAGTGGTTCCAATCAAAACACCAACCACGGCTAAGGCCAAAGTAATACCGGTTCCTTCAACGAAGTAGTGACCGTACTTTTGCCAGTAAGACTTGTCCTTTGAGGCAAACATCTGCTTTTGGGCCTGCTTCTTCCAGCTATTAAACTGGCCATTGGTCGTCACCTTATCGATTACCTGGTTAACCTTAGCAACCAAGGCTGGTGAATTCTTAGGAACAGCAATCGAGGTCTGTCCGGTTGAATCCGCCGAGAACTTTGGCTCAACCACCGCAAACTTCGGATTCTGATCCGCATAGGCTTGGGCAATCGTCTTTTCAGCCACGACCCCGGCTACAACCCCTTGTGACAACTGAGAAATCAGATTGGGATACTTTTGCAATGAAACAACCGTCGCCCCAGGAATCGTCTTAGCAGCATCTTCCTGGATGGTTTGGGTTTGTGCCCCAATCTTTTGACCAGAGAAGGCTGACAATTCGCCACTTTCATACTTGGCCTTGTTTGTCTTCAACACAATCATTGTCTGGGGTGATTTCAGATAGACATGGGAAAAGTCGACTTGTGACTCTCGCTCTGGTGTTGCTGAGAAGCCAGAAGCAATCATATCAATCTTGCCAGTTTTCAAAGCCCCCAAAAGGGCATCAAAGCCCATGTCTTCAATTTGAATTTTAACGCCCAATTTCTTAGCAATCGCCTTTGCTAAGGAGACATCGAAACCAACGATTTGATCCTTACCATCGATTTGGCTATGAAATTCGTAAGGTGCATAGTCGGCTGACAAGCCAACGACCAATGTCCCCTTCTTTTGAATCCGCTCCAAAGTTGGATCCGTTTCAGCTGCACTGGCCTTGGTCGTGAAGGCTGCCGCAGATGCTAGTACAAGGGGCAAAACCAAGATAGCCAAGGTCATCCAGGTCAGCATTTTTTTGCTAATTTTTTTGAACATATTCAATCCTTTTGTTAGTCAGGGACCAACATTTTATTTTTGTTATCTGACCATTCATTTTGCAATGTCTGACATCAAAAAAGAGCTCGCAAAGTAACCAGCTCTTTTCGCACTTACCTATTCTACCAATAATAAGCCATAAAAAAAAGCCCACACGAAGTGTGGACTCCCTGAAACAGGTACCTGTAGGCCATGTTTTGTTCCAGTACTTAACAGGGATTAAGCACCTTCAGTAATCATCTATCTAAGCGTTACCGCCATACCGACCATCGTTTCATTTCACTAGGTCAGCCGCCCCTACCAAAGTTTGGGTTGCCCGCTTGTGGGGTTTACCTCGTCTCAAGTCCTAGACTTTCACCTAGGAATCCGTTTCTATGGCACTTTCAGACCTATTTTGACATAGCAAAGCCTTAGCCATTTCAGTCGCCGTCGTGGTTTGCACCACGCCTGGGTTTATTCTTTATCCCAGCACAAACACTACACCCATCGCAGAGTGTGCGAGCATGGACCTTCCTCACATGAGAAGTATCATGCGCAATTACTCAGTACCTGCCATTAAACAATTAAACCATCGTTAATCGCAATAAAAAGTTTACCACTTTTTAACTTAGTTTGCACCATTTTCTGAACCAAATACGGCTCGTTCCAAATTAGCAACGCGCTTAATCAAATCCAAGTTAGTTGGTGTTGCGCTTGGTGTCTCAACTGGAGCAGGTGCTGGCACCTCTTCAATGACCGGTGCTGGTACAACCGGTTGGGCTTCGCGAACATGATCCTCAGCAGTCAATTCTTCTTGAGTCTGCTTCAAAGCAGTCTGCAATTGACCGACTTGCGTCTGCAATTCTTCAATGCGCTTGGTGAAAACGCCGTAATCAGAAATGATGTCATCCAAGAAACCATCAACATCATTGGGATCGTAACCGACACCAACGCGCTTTTCCTTAAAAACGCGGTTGTAAATATCTTTTTGAGTATACTTTACTTGAGCCACAAGAAACACTCCTTTAAATTCTAATTGAACTAGGATAATAATACCAGGAAAACCTGGCAGTAGCAAGTTTTACAGTCATGCTAGTAATACTACTGTAATTGTTTCAGATTAAACAAACGTTAATTTTTTAAATTTTATCCAACTTTTTGTCGATTATTTATTTACCAAGGCAAAAGAAACGCCCGGCACTGAGATAAAGTGCCTTCAAGCAAGTCAATCAGTTAGAGCCACCCCTTATTTTAAGGATTTTCGCCTCCTCATTGGTCATGCTGATTTTCCTGGTAATCGTTGGCAAATTCCTGTAAGTCATCCATACTAATCGTTTCCAGTGGGTATGGAGACTGTGCCTGAAAATCTAAAATCGCTTGATAATCATACTGGGCTTTCCCCGGAAATTCGGCATCATACAGGAGCACCGCTCCATCCGTGTGGTTTAGGACAAAGTCCTGATACTGGCGCAATTGATACGGCCCCTGATAGTCCTCCTTATGGACATCGGCATAGAAATCAACCTGCTGTTTTAAATCAGCCAACCGCGTCTGGCTCGCCTCCTGCCACTGCGAACCAAAATGACCAAAGGGCAAGAGCATCGCGACGCGCAAATCCGGATAGTCTGCTTTTAAATCCAACGCTACTTCAATCGCCCAGGTCTCCACTCCGAGTTGACCGCCCGTAATTACCCATTCCAGACCTAGGTCCAACTGTTCTATCATCGTTTTCTTGATAGCATACTTCAAAACCTGAACTTTGGGGTCTTTTTCCTTAAAGACACCCAATTCATATGTTCGATAACCGGTCATCCAAATCCGACTCATAATGGGTGCCGCCCATCAGATTGTGGTTGTTCGACTAGGTGATTACCATCTACTGGTTGAGACTGATTTGTCTGAACCAGCTTGCCCACGGTTTTCGGAAGCGCTTGTTTTGCCTGATTTTCAGCTGATTTTTTTTGATGCCGCTGTGCTCTTTGATCAGCCACCGGCTGACCAGCCCGTTTGCCAACTGACAAATCTGCCAGGTAATCATCGAGCGCCTGCAAATAATCCAGACTGGGCATCAGGCTTGGCCTGACCAAATAGCCTGCTGCCACAATATCAGCATACGGCAATGACCGATGGCCATCAAGGGCCTGCCAATTGCGAACCAAATCAGGTGCTGGATAGAGGTAAGTTTCATCTAAAATCGTAAATTTGATGAGGACAAAACCAACGCCTCCTTGGGCCACCACCTCGGATAAGTGGCGCACTTGGTGTTCATGGAAATTCTTCATTGGAAACGAAGTTTTGTTCTTGGTTTCCTTAGCATCAAAATCAACATAACGGCCCTGATAAACACCGTTATAATCGGTCGTTGATGGTTGCTGAAAATAAGCTTCCGTGATTTTAGCTGCTGATCGTGCTGGATAATCAACATTAACAATCGTCACCGGTGTCGGTTTCTTATAAATAACCGCAAGATGGTTGGCCAAATAGTATTCGTTGGCATCGTTAATCAGGCTTTCAAGAGCCATCCCCCGTCGCCCGAAGAGGAGGCCTTTTTGCGTCTTCTTGCCGCGTTGAATTTGATTTTGCACTTGCTGTCCATCGCCATGGACACCCTTGGGATAATTCACCATCGTGTTTCCTCGAATTTCTAAGTTACACTTATTTTAACATATTACATAAATAAGGCGGATTGATGAAAATCTGATAAAATCCCTTGACTTTTTCTCATTTTATTCTAATATAAGGTTAATCATTGAGTAACAGAAGGAGAATTATTATGACGAAAGCAAAAGTAAGCGACCTCGACTTTAAGAACTTGGGTTTTGGTTATCATGACTTGCCCTACCGCTATAAGGCAGAATACCACGATGGTCAGTGGCAGCCAGGCGAATTGACGACTGATTCAACCATCCATTTGAGCGAGTCAGCCGTTGCCTTGCATTATGGACAAGAAGTCTTCGAAGGTTTGAAGGCCTACCGTCGTAAGGATGGTGGCGTGAACATCTTCCGCCCCGACCGTAACGCCCATCGAATGCATAACTCAGCAGAACGTTTGTTGATGGCTCCATATCCAGAAGATAAGTTTGTTGAAGCGGTGAAGGAAGTTGTGAAGGCCAACCAAGACTTCATCCCTCCTTACGAATCTGGTGGTTCTTTGTACTTGCGACCATTGTTGATTTCAACTTCACCTGAAATTGGTGTCCACCCCGGCCACGACTTCTTGTTCACCATCTTTGCCATGCCAGTTGGTGCTTACTATCCAGGTGGTTTGGCCCCAACGGCCTTTGTGACTTCTGAATTTGACCGTGCTGCTCACGGTGGAACAGGACAAGCCAAGGTTGGTGGTAACTATGCCGCTTCCATGTTGCCTGGTGACAACGCCCACAAGGCCGGTTATTCCGATGTTGTCTACTTGGACCCACGCGAACACGAGTATATCGAGGAACTCGGTTCTGCCAACTTCTTTGGAATTACCAAGGATGGCCAGTTCAAGACACCAAAGTCACCATCAATTCTCCCTTCCGTTACAAAATACTCACTCTTGGCCTTGGCCGAAGAAATGGGCATGAACCCAGTTGAAGAAGCCATTTCCATTCATGATTTGGATCAATTTGCTGAAGCCGGAGCCATGGGAACAGCGGCCGTGATTTCGCCCGTTGGTTCCATTACCCACGAAGGCAAGAAGCATGTCTTCTTCTCAGAAACTGAAGTTGGTCCAAAGACCCAAGCTCTCTATGACCGCTTGATTGGTATCCAATACGGTGACCAAGAAGGTCCTGAAGGTTGGGTGCAAGACGTACCTTTGGTCTAATACCCGCTTATTCAACTTATAAAATCAGGTTACCCAAATAAAACATTTGATGTCCGATTAATCAGAACGAGCCGCGAGGCTGGTTCTGATTTTTTATGTGCAAAAATAAAAATCCCAGCCTAATGGCTGGAATTAATTTAACTTTGCTTTTGGTAGGTTGCCCCTGTTACATCACTAATGAAGGTCCGGTGGTTCTTGGTAACCGTAGCCTTTGATGTCACACCGTCGCTTCCTTCAAGGGTCAGTTTGTTATCCTTGAGCCGATACTTAACCGTCATCGTCTTTTGACCGTCCGAATAAATCGTCGCCTGATCGCCCTTAAAGGTCATTGTCACCTCAGCGTTCATATCCCGGTAACTTCCTGACAGGTGGGTTTGCTGGTAGGTAATCTTTTGGTAGGCCAGTTCAGCCAGCAAGACTGCTAATAGTCCAACCACGACCGTGACAACTCCTCGCCTTTTTTTCAAAACAAGTAAAAATTGCTTCATCCAACTCTCCTTAGGGCCAAATCAGAATTAGTTAACCCTTTCTCATCTGTTACGCTCATCTTACCACACTCCTGCAGACCTTTTGCCGAATTTTTGTCCGAAGGAGAATCATTCTTTTCTGAAAAAATTTCAGAAAGCAATTAGTTAAGATTAGTATCGAAAAGAACCAAGTCGCGGTATCCTAGAACTAAAATCAAAACCCATTTTATGAAGGAAAGAGACAAATGGAGACCAGATTACTACTTGTCGAGGATGAGGAAGGCTTGGCCGATTCCCTCTCCACCGAATTTCAGCTAGAAGGCATCCAAGTGACCCAGGCTCACGATGGCCTGGAAGCCCTGGAAATTTTTAATGACCAACCAGATCAATTTGACGTAATCATCTTAGATTGGATGCTCCCACGCCTGGATGGCTTTAGCGTTTTACGCAAAATCCGCAAGGAAAGCGATGTCCAGATTATTATGCTGACGGCCAGGGACTACATTGGTGATAAGTTGGCCGGCCTGACCAACGGTGCCGATGACTATATCACTAAACCCTTTGAAACAGAAGAACTCCTGGCGCGCATTGAAATCGCCAAACGCCATGGCCAACGACCTCTTGAGGAAAATCAGGAACTGCGGGTTGCTGATTTAATTGTCGATATTAAGAAAAAAAGAGTCTCGGAAAACGGCATTATCATCCCCCTCACCCAGCGAGAATTCGACCTTTTGGTTGTGCTGATGAACCATGAAAACGAGCCCTGCTCCCGCGATTATCTCTTGGACACCGTCTGGGGGATTGACTTTGAGGGCCAACCAAATATCCTCGATGTCTACATTAAAAATCTCCGCAATAAACTCGACCAGAATGAAGACCAGCCAAAGCTGATCCATACCATTCGCGGTACGGGCTATATGCTTTCGGCCAACGTTTCTCATGGCTGATTAATCGGCACAGCAATAGCTGGCGATGCCGGCAACTGATTTGTTAGCACAGCAATGGCTGGCGGTGCCGACAACTGATTTGTCCGTAATCATAGCGCCACGTCTCCCAACAGCTGATTCGTCTGCACCCATAGCCTAGCCCAAGGCGCCCAACAGCTGATTTTCCAAGACACAAAGTCAATGAAGGTACCCCACCATTGATCAAAAATAAAAGGCCAAAGAAAAATAAACAATCCAGCGCCAGCATCATGCTCCGCAGCCAAATCAAAATGATTATCGTCATCACCATCTCTTTTAGCCTGATGATGATTTTTGGCGTAGGCCATAAGCTCCTAAACGATGTGAAGCTCTCAACCTGGCAGATTACCGCCAGTCTGAAGAAAAATGAAATTGATAGCGACCATGATTGGGATGATTGGCGAAAAAACAGTACCGTGGATATTAACCATAGCTATATTTACGTCCATAACCTGCGCCAAGATGCCGAAGCCAGATATTACTTCTCACCGCGAGCCGATGACCTCTTGCAAAAGAAGATGATTAAAGTGCCCTTTATCAATAACTTGTATTATCGGCCAGGCTTTGGCTTTCTCTACCGACGCTTTGTTTCTTCCAATGGCATTTACTACACCCTATGGCAAAATATCGGTCCACAACTCTCCATCTTAATGCGTGTGATTGAAGTCTCAGCCATTTTGCTCGCCGTCACTCTGGTTCTCGCCCCCATCTACATTCGTCGGTTAACCGCCAGATTAACGGACCCGCTCACCGACCTGTCAACTAGCACCCAAGTGGTCCACCAAGCAGAGCAATCTGGTCTAATTCAACTGCCTGTTCCCAGTCAGCCAACCGAGGTCACGGAACTTGCCCAAGACTTCAACCACCTGCTCGCTCTCCTCAACCAACGACAAGACCAGCAGAAGCTCTTTGTCATGAACGCTGCTCACGAGCTGCGCACGCCAATTGCCACCATCAAGAGTCATGCACAATTAATCGACCGCCATGGTGCTGACCATCCAGAAATTATTGAAAAATCAGTGACCTACATCACCAAAGAATCACGGGCAATGCAGCAAATTATCGAAGACCTTCTGGCCATTCTGCGCGTTGAAACGCTGTCATTGGCATTAACGAGGATGAATGTCACTACGGCTGTCAGCGAAATCATGCAACCATTAGAAAAAACAATTCCTCAAAAACTGATTTTACAGCTAGAACCCAACTTGATGGCGCAGACCAACTTGGAGGCCCTCGAGCAGATTCTGCACAATTTGATTCAAAATGCTAGCAAGTATTCAAAACCCTCAGACCCAATTGTCGTTACGCTTTCGAACAAGGAAAATGGTTCTGTGGCTCTCACGGTGATGGATCAGGGCTTGGGTATTCCAGAGGCCGATAAGGCACATATTTTTGAGCATTTTTATCGCAGTGACGATGTCCGTGGCTCCATCCCCGGAACCGGCCTTGGCCTGGCCATTACCAAGCAGTTCGTTGACCTGATTCACGGGCATTTGTCCGTAGCCGATAATCCGACTGGTGGAACAATCTTCACCCTTCTGTTGCCGAGTGCTATTGATACTACCCACCAAAGCGGCCATTCGTAATCATTGATTCACATTGGTAGCATTCCTTTGCCACCCTTTTGGGTGGCTTTTTTAGTCCAATAAAAGGTTGACCTTCCTTGGTCTAATTTGGAATTTAATCGATTTCACGTCATGTTACGATTGCTTACTGTCACCATCAAACCAGCCATCGCTCCATTTCACAGACTGTTTACCGTCCAGCCCGCCTGTCCCATTCTGAAAAAAATTAAGCTTGGCCTTATTTTTCATAAGTAGTTCAAGATGCATATGCCAACTAAACTATTTGGTATACGTTTCGGAGGAAATACGATGAAAAATAAACAAAAAACACTCTTAAGTTTCGCCCTTATTCTAGCTTTCGCCATTCTAGCTCTCGGCGTCTTGACCAATTCACCAGCCATTACGACTTTCGATTCAACGATTAGCCAAAGCACGGCCAAATTAGTGACACCCACGAATACCGCTTTTTTTACCGTCGTAGCCGACCTGGGCAGCCCACTCGTGGCGATTACACTGACCGTCCTACTGGCTGGCTACGTCTTCTACAAAAAAGACCGCTTCCTAGCTTGTTGGATCATTTTACTCCAGTTCGGCGGTTCCGCACTGACTGAAATCATCAAGGTGACTATTGCTAGGCCTAGGCCCAGCCATCAAATCATTGCTGATACCGGTTTTAGCTTTCCAAGTGGCCACACCTTTTGTACGACAATTTTCGTCATTTGCCTGCTGATGGTCGTTTTGCCAAAGATTCCAGTGGACAGTCGCTACTACGTGATTATCCCTGCCTGCACTTGGATTATTTTAGTGGCTTTTTCACGTTTTTACCTGCGTGACCACTACCCATCAGACGTTCTCGCTAGCCTGCTCCTAGCAACTGGATTGTGGTTGCGACTAGAAGGTTATCGCGACCTCCTGCATCAAGCTGCGACTGCCTTTTTAACCCGACGGCAAGCGCGTGCTTTACCAAGTAAAAACTAGTCTAAACGAAAACAGTACACTTCCTGATTTTTTATCGATGAACCACAGTACCGCTGTCAGCGTCCTTCGCATTTTTTTATGATTCAAGCAAGACGCTGCCCATACATAAACAAATAACTGATTGATCTCAATTCAGTCAATACGAAAGGTATCGCCAGCACCATGTCAATCACATCCAAAAGCCACAGGCCCTATTCCCTTTTGGCTGTCCTACTTGCCCTCTGCCTCATTATTGGTAGTACCGGTAGTTTTAGTTCACAAACATCACTCGCCATTGTCAGCACCACCGTCTTGCTCCTGATTGCAAGCTACTACCTGCGACCTTTTTTCAACCGCTTGAGCATCCGCCAAATCAGAACTATCACCTACCTAGCCCTGACGTTAATGGTTATCGGCCAGGTGCTGATTCTGATTTTTCTGCCGGTGTCCGTCTACCACGACCCTTACCGGGTCCTGTCCCAGGCTGATCAACTGGCTGCTGGTGACCACGTCTGGCAAAGTACCTATTTCTGGCGCTACCCCAACAACGTTCCAATCACCTACATCCTGTCCAAATTCTTTGCGCTGGGTCAGCTCGCGCATCTATCCAACAACATCACGATTCACCTACTCACGATTAGCCTACTCGACACCTTCATTGTCTTAGTCTTGAAGACCTGTGCTGACCTAAAGAGTCGTCAGAGCACCTTCTTAGGCCTTCTAGCCTTTCTGACCGCAACACCCTTTGCCTACACTTATTACCTCCAGGTTTTTTATTCTGATTTGCCAGCCATGTTGGCCGTCCTAGTTATTTTCCGCCTTCTTTGGCGCTGGCCAAAAGCTAACACGACCAAGTCCAAAGTTAAAATCAGCCTGGGACTCAGTATCGCGGCGCTGCTTGGCATGCTGATGAAGCCGAATATGATTGTCTTGTTACCTGCTGGACTGTTAACACTACTGATTTTGGCCATCAAAAAAGAACGGACAAAAAAGCAATTGTTGCTCCCGATTATTTGCTTAAGCTTGGGGATGGCCCTAGCGATTATTCCAGGCACCCTCTTAATTGACCATGCCAGCTCCTATCAGCCACATAGTGCCGAAGCCTTTCCTGCTAGTCATTGGGTCTTAATGGGCCTCAATAAGAGTGGAGATGGCATGTACGATGACCAAGACGTCGAAAAGGATATCAGCCTAGCGAACGCCTCTGCCCGCCGACAATATGATAGTCAACAAATTGTTCATCGAATTCAAACGCTCGGTCCATTGGGTCTCAGTGAACTCTGGCTGAAAAAATTAACAATTTTGTTAGACGTCAGCGCCGTCCAAGACTGGTATAACGGTGGCTTTGAATCGGCTCCAAAATGGTATCAAGACCATATTGCCTTTTATCAAAAAGCCATTAAAATCGGCTACGTTGTCGCTTCGATCATTCTCTTTTTCACGGTTAGCCTCCGTCTGCTATGCTGGCGACCACGCTTTCATCGTCAAAAAGACCAACTAGCTCTGCTAGCTGTTTTAACCGCCTTGGGTTATCTGGCCTTCCATGTTATCTTTTGGGAAGCTGAATCACGTTATGGGCAAAGTATCCTACCAGCTCTTTTCGTCCTTCTAGTCGCTTTACCAGCCCCTGTCGTCCGTCGACAAAAGGTTACTAAGGTTAAAAGACAAAAACACTGGCCTCGTGTGGCCTTTCTCATTTCGGCAACCATTGCCATCTATGCCGTTTTCCTTCAGTCCTACTCGCTATCCACCATTGTTGTGGCCGCACAACGGAGTCAGCTGTCCGTTCAATACCACGCTCAGCCAACGACTATCAGCCCCGGCACAACGCTTGAGCAACAAGTTAATTTAGCCAAACCCGCTAATACTTTCTCAGTTCAAATCCAAGCCAAGTCAACCATGACTGTCACACTCCAAAACCTTCAAAGCGGCCAAGTTTGGACCTTAACAGAAAAGGCCGATGAGTTTATCCTAAACCAGCCCCTTCCCGCAGGCTCTTACCAGATTGTCATTCAAAACCAAGGACTGGTTCCCCAATTAATTGATTTAGTTCAAACCAACAATTACACTTTGGCACCTTTTCCGGTAACCATTAACCAGGTTGAAAATAAAAACGCCTCGCTGATTTACCTCTTTGAATGGCTCAATACGAAGTCATCCTAATAATAGCCATTTCCCGAATAAAAAAGACGAACCCGTCAACACTAACCTGGTCAGCATGACCATTGTGAAGCATGGTTCGTCTTTTATTGTCAGTCGGTTGTTTAGTCCCATCATAAATATGTTTATAATAATGAGGTACACTCATAAGTGCAACGTTTTATTAATAATTATAATAAAATTTCATCATACTAAAAATTAATTGCTATTCCAATATTTATAACACAACGATCATAATACTTTATCAACCATAATAGAATGTGATGCTTTTATTTATTCACTAAACTTGCTTAAAATTTCTCTTAAGGTTTTGAGCAAGTTTCTCAGGTTAAACCTATCAATTCGTCCGATATCTAGTGACTCATTTATAAACTCTTCAACTTTTTGAATTAGCTCTGATATATCCGCATTTTCTCCCGAATGAAAGTCCTTAGAATTTGTTATCCGAATGTACTCATGGTGCAGATACCGATCTAGTAAATTCGCCTTTGAGCCAGCAGTGAGAAGTTCAGAATCTAATTGACTAGAATCCAAAATTTCGCGAAAAATATTTGCATTTAAACCGGACTGTGTGAAGTCACGCATCAACTCATAGTTATCATCAAAAATTGCAGTGACTAACTGTTCGGTTTGCAATTCATGCTTTGCTTTATCTCCGGATTCTAATATGTCACGAACTCGTTTCAGGATATCGTTATCCGTTGCAATCACAGAGTACATAAATCCGATATCTCCACGATCGTAAGTAGGCTTATTTTCAAGTACTGCTTTATTGACCGCGTTTTTTAGCGACTCTAACAGGACTGCTAAATAATCCTCCTTGCAAAAATATAAATCACTCTGATCAAAGAACAAGAAATTATTAATTGTCGACAAGACATCTTTGATTGAAATATCCGGTTTCTGTACGTCATTGAGTAACTGCCGTTCAAGCTCTTCAAGCTGCTTATCAGTCATTTCTCTAAAATTTGCGACCTTGTCCAAGCTAGATGCCTTTCCTCTTGGTCTAAACAATTGTATCCATGACTTGATGAAACTTGCTGCGTCAAAAACGCCACTAAAAACAGCTTCATTAACTGAATTATCATACATAATAACTTGTTTCAGATTGGTGTCATCATGATATTTAAGCGTGATTTTTTCTGCTAGTGACTTTTCTTCATCGTCCTTCATATGCATAAAGAAAAAGCTACGAGTATTGAGAATCTGAGCAATCAACTCAAGATTTTCACGAGTCAACTTACCTTGACGATATTCCGTTGCAATCACAAATAAGTTTGCAAATACCGAGCGTTTAATCTGAAGACCATCAACCTTGCCTTGCGTGTTGCTTTCCCAGTACTGATTTAGCTCCCTGTCAATGATCGTAAATGTAGTCAGAATAAATTCCAACGTTCTTAAGTTAATTTGCTCTCCATTACGTCGAGCGTGGTCAGCAACGATTTCCACAAGCCATTCTGAGTCCTCTTGTAAGAAACGATTGCCTGAGCCCTGAAAGAACTCTTGTCTGATATTGTTAAAATCGTAAGTAAAGGGAAATATCCGACTTACGACCTTCTCGCGAGTCATATTAAACTCGTTGATTTCATCATCCCGAATTTCCTTAGCGTTACCGACAACAATTACCCTATATCCATACGTCTCAATAATGTCAGTAAGCAGAAAACCAATTAAATCCGACGTGTGGATATCTCGACTAATACGTTCTAAATCATCAATAATTAAAACCGGAGATGAATCTAGTACTTGAGAGCGTAATCGCTTATTAATTACATAGTTTTCGGTTGTTGCTGCTAGTGTTTTAAAAGTCGCAAACTTATCCCAAACAGCTCCACCTACTTCATTAACAATAGACACTATGTCCTGGGTTTTGAATTGATCTTCTTTGTCTTGATTCTTACCAAAGCTAGAGATGAATAATTTCCCAATTAATTCTGACTTTAACTTTGCCAGCGATTCATATCCATACACAGAGAAATAAACAACCTTATGTTCCCCACAGATATGCGGTACCACAGTATTCTTTAAAAAATAAGTTTTACCGGAACCCCAAGGCCCATCAATCATCACTGCAAACTGATCGTCACTGTTAACATAGTTCGATAAACTTTCGAGCAACTGACTATTTTCCAAATTCATACCTCACAATATGTACAGACAAAAAAGTTGCAGTGATTCTCCCGCTGACTAAATACACCTACGCTAATGATACTTCACATAGTTTTAATTTCCTACTCTTCTTGAACACGCCCACATAAAAAATCCCCGCCAACTCAGCCCTCATTCGGCCCAAACTTGGCGGGGATTCTGGCGGGGAACGTAACAATTTCCCCGCCAATCATATCCTTTGTATATTCCGAAAATGCCGTCAAATCAACATTCCGGTTTCGATTTACATATACCTTTTATTCCCATTCAACCGTTGCAGGTGGCTTAGCGGTAATGTCGTACACGACGCGGTTAATGTGATCCACTTCGTTGACAATTCGTGAAGAAACCTTTTGCAACACATCCCATGGCAAGCGGGCAAAGTCCGCTGTCATACCATCAACAGAAGTGATAGCACGGACGGCAATCGTGTATTCGTACGTACGGTAATCACCCATGACACCAACAGACTTGTTGTTTGTCAAGACAGTGAAGTACTGCCAAACATCACCTTCCAAACCGGCCTTGGCGATTTCATCGCGCAAGATAAAGTCGGATTCACGGACAGTTTCCAACCGGTCCTCAGTGATTTCACCCATGATTCGGATACCAAGACCTGGTCCTGGGAATGGTTGACGCCAGACCAACTCGTGGTCCATTTGCAACTCTTCACCCAAGGCACGAACTTCATCCTTGAACAACTTGTTCAAAGGTTCGATCAAAGTAAAGTTCATTTCTTCAGGCAAACCACCAACGTTGTGGTGTGACTTGATTGTTTGGGCCGTATCCGTACCAGATTCAATCACATCCGTGTACAACGTTCCCTGGGCTAAGAAGTCAACGTCCTTCAACTTGATGGCTTCATCGTTGAAGACTTCGATAAATTCGTTACCGATAATCTTACGCTTTTGTTCTGGATCAGTAACACCAGCAAGCTTTGACAAGAAACGATCCTGTGCATCAACCTTGATGATGTTCAAGCCAAACTTGCCACCCAACATGTCCATCACTTGTTGTGCTTCGTTCTTACGCAACAAACCATGATCAACAAAGATACAAGTCAATTGGTCGCCAATAGCCTTTTGTAACAAGACACCAACAACAGATGAGTCAACCCCACCAGACAAACCAAGCAAGACCTTCTTGTCACCAACTTCGGCGCGAATCTTTTCGATTTGTTCATCAATGAAACCAGCCATTGTCCAAGAAGCGTCTGCTCCAGCAATGTTGATGACAAAGTTTTTAATGATTTCCTTACCGTGTTCAGACAACGTTGTTTCGGAGTGGAATTGAACACCGTACAGACGGTCATCATCATTAGCAATCGCTGCAATTGGCGTCTTTTCAGAACCAGCAGCCACAACAAAGTTGTCAGGCAACCTTGTGACGTTGTCTGAGTGTGACATCAAAACAACTTGCTCTTCTGGTGTACCAGCAAAGAGCTTTGAAGGAGCAGTCTGCTTGATAACAGTCTGACCAAATTCCCCATTACCTGGGTTGGCTTCGACTTTACCACCCAAATGTTGGGCCATCAATTGCATCCCGTAACAAACACCCAAGACGGGAATCCCCAACTTGAATACTTCAGGGTCAATTGGATAAGCATCGTCATCATAAACTGATTTTGGACCACCCGAAAGGATAATTGCCTTAGGGTTGTATTCCTTAATTTCATCAATCGTCATCTTTGATGACTTCAATTCAGAGAAAACGCCGAGTTCTCGAACGCGTCGCGTAATCAATTGGTTGTATTGGGACCCGTAGTCCAATACTAAGATTTTGTCATTACCTGTGGTCATGGCTTAGTCTCTTTCCTGTTCAACGTAATTTGGCGCTTTTTTAGTGATTTCCACATCATGAGGATGTGATTCCTTCAAGCCGTTATCCGTGATTTGAACGAATTGTGCGGACTCTTTTAAATCAGCAACCGTATGTGAACCAGTATACCCCATTCCGGCCCGTAAACCACCATCAATTTGGAAAACAGCGTCTTCAGCAACGTCTTCTTTGGCAAGGTAGTCAGAAACCATGACCAAATCAGCACCACCAGCCAAGGCCTTAACAACATCACCGGAATAATGGATACCGCCCTGAGCGATAACGGTCTTATCCATTGGGTCTGCCACTTCAGCAATGCCCATCACAGTCGTCAAGAATGGGTAGTGAATGTCATCAGGCCAGTCAGAATGAACTGAACGGCCAGCAATCACGGCGTCGACACCCAAGTCGAAGAGTTCCTTAGCAACTGCTGGATCTTCGATAGTTCCAACGGCCAAAGTAACCCGGCCCAATGCTGCCTTCAAATCCTTGATTTCAGCGGCAATATCAGCCTTCAAATCATCATTTAAGTAGAGGAACAAAGCAGAAACACCAGCGCCAACCAATGCTAATGCACGTTCCTTCACGTCAGCGGCCAACCAGATTTCAGCACCAACAGCCACGTGACCATCTTCAGTTACCAAAGTCTGTGGGTTCTTGTCCAAATCAACAGTTGCGGCACGCACAGCTTCAACGGCAGCCACTTGATCTGCAACAGCTTCACTAGCAGCAACCAAACCCAATCCACCAGATTGAGCCACAGCCAAAACGACTTCTTGTTGATCAGCAGCTGGATTAATTGCTGCAGCTGCCAACGGGTTATTCATAGCCAATGCGCCCAAATGCGTCTTCAAGTCGACCAAGTGTGGCAAAACATTTGAAGCTGCTGGGACCAAAAGGGTTTCGTCGTAACCCAAGCCGTGTCGTGTATTCATGTCAGTCATAATTTCTCCCGATCAAAAGTTTGTGTTCGTAAAAATTACAAAGAAGCCTGGTAGTCAAAGACGTCAGTGGTCTTCTCAACGTTTTCGGCTTGGTCAATGGCTTCTTGCACATTGTGCACGCCCATTTCGGCCATTTCCTTGCGCAAGTGGTCCAAGATTGGCATCAAAATATCAGCCAAAGTGCCCTTGTAGGCAACTCGTGCTTCAATTCCTTCTGGCACCATCTTCTTGGCTTCGTTAACTTCACCTTGGAAGTAGCGGTCCTTTGAACCATTTTCCATGGCAGCAATGGAACCCATGCCACGGTAGAACTTAAACTTCTGGCCGTTATCTTCAAAGACTTCCCCAGGAGTTTCCTTTGTGCCTGAGAACATTGAACCGAGCATCACGGCGTTGCCACCCATGGCGATTGCCTTCATGATGTCATCAGGCGTCTTAGCACCACCATCAGCAATGATTGCCTTGCCACGGCGCTTAGCTTCCTTAGCAGCATCGCGAATGGCAGACAACTGTGGTACGCCGATTCCGGCAACAACACGTGTTGTACAGATAGATCCAGGTCCAATTCCAACCTTGACGACATCAGCACCAGCATCGTACAAATCAGAAGCAGCGCCTTCAGTGGCAATGTTACCAGCAATGATGTTGACGTCAGGGAAAGCATCCTTGACCTCGCGCACCTTACGCAAAACACCTTCTGATTGGCCGTGAGCAGAATCCAAGATAATAGCATCGGCACCGGCATCAACCATTGCACCAGCACGGTCGACCGTGTCATTGGTTACCCCAACGGCACCGGCAACAATCAAGCGACCCTTGGCATCCAAAGCTGCGTTAGGGAATTGATTCAAATCAACCTGGTGTTCCTTCACCTTCTTGATTTCACCTGCTTGGTCAGCAATCGTCATATTCTTATGAACAACGCCCAAGCCACCAAACTGTGCCAGGGTAATGGCAAAATTCGCTTCTGTGACAGTATCCATTGCGGCTGATAGCAAAGGAATCTTCAGCTTGAGCGTAGGCGTCAATTCCGTTTCCAAAGAAACGGCATCAACTGAAATTTCGTCTTGTTTTGGGGCGACCATTTTCATATCGTCAAAGGTCAAACCCATTGGGACGAACTTATTTTTAATCTTAAATTCTGCCATGATTCTCCTCACCATCCTGCTTACAATATAGACCAAAAAAGAGCACTTTGCAGCTACCACAGCTCCGCAAAATGCTCCGTCAAAAAAACCTTTGATTCGCATTCACGGATAGTCACGACTTTTGGGGCGCGGTAGAGACTGCTGGCCATTTTCCAGCGATATATCTGTAAATTTCTCTTAAATTATTATTGATAATTGTACTCGGTTTTTTCTCATTTAGCAATAAAAATTCCCGAACATTAAATTATAAAAAGATGAGAATTTAATCCTCATCTTTTAGTTGATCCAACTGGTCAGCCAACTGTTGTTCAGCCTCCAATTGGGCGTCAATCGTGACCGCCTTTGGTCCCATTGACTTCTTCATTTGTAATTGCCGGTCGGCATCCCAAAACTCGCCTGCAACGGAAACCGTTGACAAGAAGTTAATAAAAGCCTTTGGGTCGACCTGGCGAACCGTTTCCTGCATTTCAAACAGTTCAAAACGGGATAGCACCATCATCAACGTTGTTGACTCCCGCTTCGTATAAGCCCCTTCTGATGGCAGAATGGTAATGCCACGGATCAAGTCACGGTGCAAAGCATCGATGACTTCCGGTCCCCGACTCGTCACAATCAAAGCCGTTAGCTTTTGGTAACCAGTATAAATGGCATCGATTACCCGTCCGGTTGCGTAAATCCCAATCAAAGTGTACAAAGCATTTTGCCAACCAATAAAGGAACCAGCAATCAACACAATCACAAAGTTAACTGCGTTATTAAAGGCACCAATTGATTTTCCAGTTCGCTTTTGCACAACCATCGAAATAATATCAAAGCCACCCGTTGAAAAACCATAGCGCAGAGCAATTCCAACAGAAGAACCAACCAGCAGACCACCAAAGAGTGAGGCCAGCAATGGCTGAGTCGTGAAAGGATGGACTGGCACGAAAATCAAAGCCAATGCTACCACCATCGCGTTGATAAAGGATAGAATAGTAAACTTACCACCAATTAATTTCCAACCCATAATTCCAATTGGAATATTGAAAATCAGAAAGAACAGTCCGGTTGGAATCCGTAAATGCCAAGCATCAAAGACCAACAGGGAAAGCAATTGCGAAATTCCATTAATTCCAACAGAAAAAATACTATTGGGGATTAAGAAATAATTCAATCCAAAAACCTGTAGTCCAACGGAGATTACGAAAACAGCGCTTGTCAGCGCGACCTTACGCCAAGATTTTGTTAAAGCTTGCATGGCGAGCCTCTCTTTCAAAAAAGAATTTATCACTGTCTCTCATAATATCATAGAAAGCCTGTATCTTCAGCCTGGTAGCCAACATTTCCCAAACAAAAGAAAAGAAAACAAAAACCACGATAGATTGATTCTTGATACAAAAAAGCCAGACATTTGTCTGGCTAAGAATTCAATCATTATTTGGTTTTTTCTGGCTCGTGGCCACGGTCTAGAACCTGATTTAACAGGCCAAAACAGCGATATAAGACCAGCAAAACGACAAGTCCGCCAATCACCCCTAAAGCAGTTGCTAAGCCGGCACCAACCTTTGTTGCAGTCGTCAGCAAGAAAGTCTTTGAGACCCAAGTTAACAAAAAGGCAACGATGGCCATTACGGCTGCTGATAGGTAGGTCTTTAGCAAGGTATCTTGGATGGTTCTCATCGAAACTTGGTAATGCTCCTTCAGATACTTCATCATCAGATATAGCGACCAACCTAAACCAAGGGCGGTAGCAATCAAAGCCCCCATCCCCTGGAAGAGGTAAATCAATGGTGCCTGAATCACAATCTTAATTAACAAGCCATAACCAAAGGCCCGCATCACTTCTTTACCGTGTGACAAGGCCTGTAAGACAAAGGCCAACAACATAAAGAAGGACATAATAATCGTCAAAACAGCTGAGAATTGGAGCAAGTAAATCCCAGCTTGGACCGTTTGATCAATTGGATAGAAGAATCGGTACAAAGGATCTGAAACAGCGTACATACCAAGCGCAGATGGCACCAAGACTAAGGAGGTCAATCGCAAGACGGCAATTAACTGTTCCTTCAAGGCCCCCATTTGCTTAGCCGCTTTCTTGGCTGCCAAGATTGGCAAGGCCGTTGCCGCAATACTTGTGGCGAAAGAAATGACAATCATCACCAATTTATTTGGATTGGCCGAGAACAAGGCAAAATCAATCTGTAACTGACTAAGGTTCGTATGGAAAAAGGCCTTCATCAATGGGAAGAAAGTATACTGGTCAACGAACAAGAACAAATTCGTTGACGAACCAATAACGACAAAGGGCCATGATTCCTTCAAAATATTGATGACCATCGATAGTGCTTTTGACCTGGTTGGCTGATTTTTTTGTCCTTGACTGTCATCTTGTTGATGACGACGGTGCAAAGGTTGGTCAGTAGCTGTTTGATTTTCAGCGACTACTTGCTGGTTCGCAGCACTCATTTGTGCCAAAGCGGCTTGCTCGTCCGGCACGCCGGCAACTGGGTGAATCAACCGCGCATAGCGCACCCAGCCATAGCCCAAGACGGCCAATGAGAAGAGCGCCCCGATAAAGGCGGCAAATGTTGACTGGACAACGGCCCCAGTCCAATTACTGCTGTCATGGCTTAAGACAATCCAAGTGGCTAACAACAAGTAAATCACACGACCAACCTGTTCCCAAATATCAGACAAGGCTGAAATGTGCATTAATTGGTGTCCCTGGAAGATTCCACGAACCATCGACATCACTGGGAAGACCAAGACAGCCGGTGCCAAAGAATGCAGAACTGGGACGACCTGGGCATTGCCGTTCGATAAGAGCGGCGCTGCAACGTACAACAAGGTCGAAAAGATAATCCCAAGCACTACCCCAATCTGTAGTGATCGTTTGGTAAGGGCCCATAAACCATTCTGGTCCTTTTTAGCAATCAGTTGGGCCATTACCTTGGAAATGGCTGATGGAAAACCAAAGGTAGCAATTGAAAGTAAAATCGCATAGATATTATACCCTTGCGAAAAGAGGGCATTTCCCTGGTTGGCTGCCTTACCAAGCATGGCCAACCACGGCAGGATATAAACTGCTCCTAAGAGGC
This sequence comes from Fructobacillus tropaeoli, assembly GCF_001047135.2. Taxonomy (GTDB): domain Bacteria; phylum Bacillota; class Bacilli; order Lactobacillales; family Lactobacillaceae; genus Fructobacillus; species Fructobacillus tropaeoli. Next base: position 200,313 of record NZ_DF968079.1, read on the forward strand.
GAGAAACAATGTTTCCCAAGGATAACCAAAAGGACCCGCGGACCAAGGCACTATTTCCGCCACCCTGACTTTGGTCAAGAGCCTGCTCATCACTGGCAGACCGCCCCAACGAAGCCACTGTTTGGTCTGCCAAAGCTGTTACGTCATCAACTGGCTGACCATCATTGCCATCTTTTTGGTTGACCGACTGCTTTGACCGGCGCTGAAAGAAGGCTAATTTTTTAGTTGTTACTGCTGGTTGTTCTACTTTGATTTCGGATTCAGACAATGGTTTTGGATCACCTTTCGAATCGCCATTATTCAAATTCTGTTTTCGTCGCTGCGACCGTTTTGGCCAAAAAGCGACAATTTTTTCTTGCTTGGTTTTAGGGCGAAGGTTTTGCTCTAACTTGGCGAGCAACTCGTCAGCCGTTAGATGTTGGTCATCAAGCGGCGCCTGGTCTTTTTTTTCTTGACCACCCTCTTGTTCGTTATAAAAATCCTGGGTCATACCTGTATCACCTTTAATATGTATCCCATTAGGAAGGAAAATCCGTCTTCCTAACGGGCTATTCTTGGATTGTTTCGATTAAATCAGCTAAACACCAAGATAACACGTTCGCTCTTACTTCGCAACAATATTAACGAACTTACCTGGAATGGCAATAATTTTTTTGATTTCCAAGCCATCCAAGTTCTTTTGAACCTTTTCATCAGCCTTTGCTGCTGCAATCAAATCGTCCTGACTGGCATCAGCTGGTAAGACCTGCTTTGAACGGACCTTGCCGTTCACCTGGAAGATGATTTCCTTTGTATCATCGACCAAGGCTTCTTCATCATAAGTTGGCCAGGCAACATAAGTGATGGATTCCTTTGAACCCGTCAACTTTTGCCACAATTCTTCGGCCAAGTGTGGTGCAAACGGTGCTAACATTTGCACAAAGCCTTCCATGTAAGCAGCTGGAAGCTTGTCTTCCTTGTAAGCATCATTGACAAAGACCATCAACGTTGAGATGGCAGTGTTGAAATGCATGTTTTCCAAGTCTTCCGTGACCTTCTTGACCGTCAAGTTGTATTCCTTCTTGAGCGTGTCATCGGCCTTATCCGTCAACTTGTCCGTTACAGAACCATCTTCATTGATGAGCAAGCGCCAAACACGGTCTAACCAACGACGAGATCCTGTCACCCCTTCCTCAGACCATGGCTTGTTCTGAGTCAATGGGCCCATAAACATTTCATAAATTCGAAGCGTGTCAGCACCATATTCGTTGACGATATCATCCGGGTTGACCACGTTGCCCTTCGACTTTGACATCTTTTCGTGGTTAGCACCCAAAATCATTCCTTGGTTAACCAACTTTTGGAATGGTTCCTTTTCCTTCACCACGCCAAGGTCATACAAGACCTTGTTCCAGAAACGAGCATACAAGAGGTGCAAAACCGCGTGTTCTGCTCCACCGACGTACAAGTCGACGTTCTTCCAGTAAGCTAATTTCTCAGGATCGGCCAAAGCCTCGCCATTCTTCGCATCGATATAGCGTAAGAAGTACCATGATGATCCAGCCCACTGTGGCATAGTATTAGTTTCGCGACGGCCCTTCATGCCATCTGCACGAGTGACTTCCAGCCAGTCCTTGGCATTGGCCAATGGTGATTCACCAGTACCAGAAGGCTTCAATTGCTCTTCTGTCATTTCTGGCAAACGTAATGGCAATTCATCCTCTGGGACCAACGTCTGCGTGCCATCTTCCCAATGGATAACAGGAATTGGTTCACCCCAGTAACGCTGGCGAGAGAAAATCCAATCACGCAAGCGGTAGTTGACCTTCTTTTCACCGGCACCATTTTCTTCCAACCAAGCAATCATCTTGTCGATGGCCTCTTGCTTGCCCAAGCCATCTACGAAGCCTGAGTTAATGTGAACGCCCTCGCCACTATAAGCTTCCTTGTCAATGTCGCCACCTTCGATAACTGGCGTAATGCGCAAGTCGAACTTCTTAGCAAAGTCGTAATCACGCTGATCGTGCGCTGGCACACCCATCACGGCTCCGGTTCCATAAGAAGCCAAGACATAGTCGGCAATCCAGATTGGCAACAATTCACCGTTAACTGGGTTCTTTGCATAAGCCCCAGTGAAGACCCCTGACTTATCCTTATTCAAATCAGTTCGCTCCAAGTCAGACTTAGTGGCGATTTCTTCTTGATAAGCTGCCACAGCCGCCTTTTGATCAGCAGTGGTGATTTGATCAACCAAATCATGTTCTGGTGACAAAACCAGGTAAGAAGCACCAAACAACGTATCTGGACGCGTTGAGAAGACCTCAATCTTTTTACCATCATGGCCTTCGACCGCAAAGCGAATAGAGGCACCGACTGAGCGGCCAATCCAATGACGCTGCTGCTCCTTAATTGCTTCAGGCCAGTCTAAATCATCCAAGTCGTCAATCAAGCGGTCCGCATAGGCCGTAATCTTCAAAACCCATTGCTTCATTGGCTTGCGGTAAACAGGGTAACCCCCACGTTCCGTCTTGCCGTTAATCACTTCTTCGTTGGCAACAACCAAGCCACCACCTGGAAAATCAGGAGCCCAGTTGACCATGATTTCATCTTCATAAGCCAAGCCCATTTCATAGAGCTTTTCAAAGATCCACTGCGTCCATTTGTAATAGCTAGGGTCAGTTGTCTTAATTTCACGGTTCCAGTCGTAAGAGAAGCCCAATGACTTCACTTGGTTCTTAAAAGTTTGAATGTTTTGGTCCGTAAAAGTTGCGGGGTTGTGACCCGTCTTCAAAGCATACTGTTCGGCTGGCAAACCAAAAGCATCCCAACCCATAGGATGCAAAACATTAAAGCCACGAGCGCGCTTAAAACGCGATACGATATCCGTGGCCGTATACCCTTCTGGGTGACCAACATGTAATCCTTGACCAGATGGATATGGGAACATGTCTAAGGCATAAAACTTTTCCTTATCTGATTTATCTGGTGCTGCAAAGGTTTGATCCTCATCCCAAAAATTTTGCCACTTCTTCTCAATTGTTTTATGATCGTATCCCATTTTATTCCTCCATCTACTAAAAAACGCCCCATGTTAAGCCACTTGGGCCTAACATAGGGCGATTATCATCGCGGTACCACCTACGTTTTGTTCAATTTTTTGAACCTCGAAGTTGCCTTAACGCAGCAAGACGTACCGACTACTCCACTTCACCGGTAGGGGTTTCAACCGAGTTCATGATCTTAGTTGGCAAGCTTCCAGCCCCGCTTACTTTCTGATGCTCCGCAATCACTACTATTGTTGAAAAGTACCTTTATTATAGCATAAATCAGTAAAAATTCGTATACTATAGATTAGAAAAGAAAAAGGATCTCGCGATGCAAATTTCAAATCGACATTTTATTCAAAGTACACTTGAAGAAACGGTCGAACCTGGTAACCTCGTTGTGGATGGTGCTGCTGGTATCGGCTTAAACACACGCTTTCTATCGAGCCGTGTGGGCTCACAAGGCCAAGTTTTGACCTTTAGCGAAGAGAAAGAAAATGCGAATCAAATCGCTTCTTCTCTTTTTATGGCTGGTTTACAAGACCGCGTTGACGTAATCAACGGCGTTTTGACACAAGACAAGCTGCAAGCACAAATTGGTAAAGTTTCAAAGCTTGACCTCGCCATTCTTGACTACGGCTCTGACACCGGTACTTCCCTTCCTAACCGAGAAACGCTTAACGAACAAATCACCCTTCTTTGGGACCACCTGAAAGATGACGGTCTCTTGATTGTCAACTTAACCCGTAACCAACAGGCAGCCAACTTTGACGTCTCCATTACAAATGATACGGATAAGGCTAGCTACCAAACTCATTCTGATTTAACCTATTTGATTGAACGCAAAGACGATTAGTCCCAACATATCAACTCGTAAAATGGTATAATAGCGCCAATCAACAAAAACGGAGGCAAAATTCATGGGACGAATTGTCAACCAAGAAGAGCACATTAACACACCCTTAGAAGACCTCATCGACCTACCCATTCTTGATAGCAAGCAAGATAAGGAAGCTCGCGATAAGGCTTTGGGTATTAAAAAAGACAAATAAAGCTTAAAAAAGCCCGCTGGCTGTTCAGTAATCACTGACAGTCGCGGGTTTTTAGTTTAAATCGAGCAATTTTAAGCAAAAGAAAAAGCCCACAAAAGTGGACTTTTTGAAGAGATAATAAATTATTCTTCGATTTCAGTAACAGTTCCGGCACCAACAGTGTGGCCACCTTCACGAACAGTAAACTTCAATCCCTTTTCAATGGCAACTGGTGCGATCAATTCAACGTCGAACGTTACTTGGTCACCAGGCATAACCATTTCAACACCGGCTGGCAATTCAACAACACCAGTAACATCAGTCGTGTGGAAGTAGAATTGTGGACGGTAGTTAGTGAAGAATGGTGTGTGACGACCACCTTCGTCCTTAGTCAAAACATAAACTTCGGCCATGAACTTCTTGTGAGTCTTGATTGAACCAGGAGCAGCCAAAACTTGACCACGTTCGATCTGGTCACGGTCAACACCACGGAGCAAAGCACCGATGTTGTCACCAGCTTGAGCTTCTTCCAAAGTCTTACGGAACATTTCGATTCCAGTAACCGTAGTCTTTTGGATTTCATCCTTCAAACCAACGATTTCAACTTCAGTACCAGTAGTCAAAACACCACGGTCAACACGACCAGAAGCAACAGTACCACGACCAGTGATCGTAAATACGTCTTCGACAGGCATCAAGAATGGCTTGTCATCTTCACGTGCTGGAGTTGGGATGTATGAATCAACAGCGTCCATCAATTCCATGATGACCTTAGCTTGTTCTTCATCACCTTCCAAAGCCTTCAAAGCTGAACCCTTGATAACAGGAATGTCATCGCCTGGGAAATCATATTCTGAAAGCAATTCACGAACTTCCATTTCAACCAAGTCGATCAATTCTTCATCGTCAACCAAGTCAGTCTTGTTCAAGAAGACAACCAAATGTTCAACACCAACCTGGCGAGCCAACAAGATGTGCTCACGAGTTTGTGGCATAGGACCATCAGTTGCGGCAACAACCAAGATGGCACCATCCATTTGTGCGGCACCAGTGATCATGTTCTTAACGTAATCCGCGTGACCAGGGGCATCGATGTGGGCGTAGTGACGAGCATCAGTCTCATATTCGATGTGAGACGTGTTGATCGTGATACCACGTTCCTTTTCTTCAGGAGCGTTATCGATTTCAGCGAAATCAGTAGCAGTTCCACCATCTTTTTCTGCCAATACCTTTGAGATAGCAGCAGTCAAAGTAGTCTTTCCGTGATCGACGTGTCCGATCGTACCAATGTTAACGTGGGGCTTATTGCGAACGTAAGTTTCCTTAGCCAATGTAGTTTCCTCCAATTTTATCTCTCAGTTTTTGTCCCGAGAAAATCGTATGTTTATATTTTACAACGCCTGGGCCATAAAGGCAACCATTAAACTGCGTTTTTCTGGCACTTAAGCCGACACTTATTATACTAAGTTCTCGAATCTTTGTAAACACCCATTTCCTAAGGGGTTTACTACCCTGCCAGTTCACTCAGTGCCTGCAAAACCAAGTCGTGCGCCTGCTTTTGTTGGGCCTCTTCTTCCGGTACTTGTTCCTGATAAAAAGCTGACAAATCAGCATCCACCCAAGCCGTGGCATCCAAGATACTTTCTTCTAGCCGTGGGAACAATAACATGGACTCTAAGCGTAGCTGATCAAACAAAGCCTGGTAGGCAATTGGGTCTTCTTGGCCAACCTGGTCATCTAAAGCTGCAACCAGTTTTTGAAAGACCTGATTGGAGAACAGTGGCAAGATGGCCTGCAAATCGATTTGGTAGCGCTGTTGGTCAAGCCACTGATAGGTGACTACCCCCGTTTCCCCGAGCTCCTGCAAGTCACTCAAAAGCGTGCTGCGCATCAATGGACTGGCAAAGGGATCAACCAGTAAGAATTTCGCCCCCGTCACAAAAGTAGCTACGGGCAAGTGAAAGGCTTGTTGGTAGCGTTCCTGCTGGGCCACCATTGATTCATCGCTAAGATGGTAAAAATGCTGGGCAATCGTCTTGAGCGTCTGCTCCTGCTGGTCTTCAGCCTTCCTTTCACCATCTCGAATCTGTGCTAACAAATCTTCTGTTAATGCCTGATTTGGACTCTTTAAGGCCCATTGTTGAGCGGACACAAAGTTTTGTATTTGCAAAAGCAGGTCAAAATACAATAAGAACAGATTTTCATGTTGGGCATAATCCGACAAAAAATCAGTAGCGTAATCTTTGGCCAATTGGTATTGCTGGTCCTCTTTTAAAGCCAGTACCAACTGTCGGTTCAGAGCCAAAGTTTGCTCTTCTTGATATACTGTCACAAATAAATCAGCTGCCTGGTGGTAATGTTCCTGGTTAAACTCGGCCTCAGCCTGATCTTTGATTTCAATCAATGTCTTTTCCAAGTGAAACTCCTTTTTACTCTAATAAGGCAACTTGCGCCTCTATTCTAACAAAGAAAAAAGGCCCTGACGGGTCTTTTCTCAAAATGATTGATAACTGCAAGTGGCTAAAAATGCCGATGACAGGAATCGAACCCGTTGAGCCACTTTCAGTTTTAATTATTGGTTTGCTGCTTGTTGCTTGGCTTGGTCTTGATTCTTTTGACCTTTAGCCTTGTTGCCCTGGTTCTTGGGCTTATTTTGCTTTGCTTGATTATTTTGCTTCTTTTGGTTGTTATTTTGGCCCGGATTCTTTTGACCCTTCTTTTGATCTTTATTTCCGTTTGCCTTCTTGCCCTTTTGACCGGTAGTTTCCTGCCCCTTGGTGTGGTGTGGTCGGCGGTTTTGGTTAACTTCCATCACCACAGGCATCACCATTGGCCGGCGACGAGTTTCGTTAAACAAGAAGCGAGACAATGATTCGCGAACGCCATTCTTCAACTCGTTCCAGTCAAAGGCCTTAGCATTTTTCAAATAATCTTCAATGGCATCAATCGTCAGCTTGCCAGCTTCCTTCATCAAGTCACGGTTCGCCTTCACATAGACAAAACCACGAGACGTCATCTTTGGCTTTGACACAACCTTGCGCTTTTTGCGATCAATCGTCACCACCGTCACAAAGACACCATCTTCAGACAAAATTCGGCGGTCGCGAAGAACCACATTACCGATATCATTCAAAGAATCACCATCAATCATGGTTTCGCCAATCGTAAAGCCGCCCTTCTTTTCAAAGGTTTGGCCATCATAAACGTACTGGTCGCCACGTTTAGCCATGATAATCTTTTTAGCTGGAATATTAACTTCCTCGGCGGCAGCCTTTGCCGTCACCATCACCCGGAATTCACCAGAAACAGGGAAGAAGAATTCCGGCTTCATGAAATTAATCATCATCTGCACGTCTTCAGCTGATCCGTGGCCAGATGACCGTAAATCAGTTGAAATCTGCTTGACATCAGCACCCTGTTGGAAGAGCAAGTTTCGCGTCTGCGCCACGTAAGACTCAACAGCAAAGGATGGTGTTGTTGCAATAAAGACCAAGTCAGAATCGCCCAAGCGGATGTTTGGATTTTCACCCTTCGCCATCTTGTGCAAGTTCTTAACGGGTTCACCCATCTTACCGGTTTCCAAAACAACGATTTGGCCAGCTGGCAACGTTTCCAAGTCTTTCAAATCAGCAAAAAGTTCTTCCTTTGGCATTGGCAAGTTCAATTTACCCAAATTCAAAGCGGCATGAACGATTTGTTCCACATCTTGCCCAGAGAAAATCAGGCGTCGATGGGTCTTTGCCGTCGCATCAATCACCTGCTGAACACGCTGAATATTAGAAGCGACAACAGCCACAATAATCCGCTTGCCCTTAGCAGCCACAAAGCTGTCTTCAACGTACTGGTGAATCTTCTTCTCACTGACCATTGGCTTACCGATGTCTTCGGTTCCAGCCGCATCAGCTAACAATGCCAAAACTGGCTTGGCACCAATTTCAGCCAAACGAGCGTAATTTGTTTGGTAAGAAGCTTCCGCCGTTTGGTCGAACTTAAAGTGACCAGTATAAACAATCTGACCCTCATCCGTTCCCAAAACAACCCCTAAAGCTTCAGGGATTGTATGTGTGGTATTGAAGAATGACACCTTAACGGCCCCAAAATCAATTTCAGTATTTTCATTAACCACGTGAAAATCATCAAAAGCCTTTAAGTCGGCTTCGTCTTGGATGGCTAATTTGGCCAAAGCAATGGTCAATTCAGAACCAAAAATTGGCACTTGAAGCTGTTGCAACAAGTATGGCAAAGCACCAATAGAATCTGCATGGCCGTGTGTCAAAAAGATTCCAGCAATTTTTTCTTGGTTATTAACGAGGTACTCAAAATCAGGGATGACAACGTCAATCCCGAGTTGTTCCGTTTCGGGGTACTTGAGTCCGGCATCTAAGATGAAAATTTCATCGTTGACCGAAACGGCATACATGTTCTTGCCGTTTTCACGCACTCCCCCAAAGGGAATTATTCTTAAATCTGTCATGTTCTATCCTTTTGTCGTTACTACTTTTTAAAGCGAATCATCTTGAAAAGGCATATTGGATTATTAGCCTCTTCTTGTCTCGATTTCAATTATATCTAGTTTAACATAAAATCCACTAGCTTGGGCAAAAGGCAACCGATTCAGCTCAAAAATTGGCAAAAATTAGAAAATGCACATCAAAAAGAAAAAGCCAATGCCTTGATTGGCTTGGCCTTCAAATAAAAATCAGACTTAGAATAATCTAAGTCTGATTTTTTAGATGTTAATTAAAATTAACGTTCAACCTTAACAGTTGTTTCGGTTGTTGCTGCTGTACGTTCCTGAACCAAGACAGAACCTTGTTCCAAGGCTTGCTTTGCTTGGTCAGCCAACTTAGCAAAAGTATCGAAGTCAGATACGGCCAAATCAGCCAACATCTTACGGTTCAATTCGATACCAGCCATGTTCAAACCGTGCATCAACTTTGAGTATGACAAACCGTTCATCCGGGCTGCCGCGTTGATCCGAGCAATCCACAACTTACGGAAGTCGCGCTTGCGGTTCTTACGATCGCGGTAAGCGTACAAGTATGACTTGTAAACTTGTTGCTTAGCAACCTTATAATTGATGCGACGTTGGCCACGGTAACCCTTAGCCAACTTGATAAACTTTTTGCGACGTGCGCGTGAAACTGTACCACCCTTAACTCGCATGGGTAATTCCTCCTAAATAGTATTAATTAAACGACCCTTTAAATTAGAGGGTAGACAACAACTTAGCGTACTTCTTGATGGTTGTCTTGTTCATCATCCGAGTACCACGTAATTGACGACGTTGCTTCTTTGTCTTACCGTGGAAACGGTGTGATGTGTAAGCTGAGGCTGACTTAAAGCCACCCTTAGCTGTCTTCTTGAAACGCTTTGCTGAAGCGCGGTGAGTCTTCATCTTGGGCATGAGTCCATATTCTCCTATCGTTTTTCAAGTATCTAGCGACCGGTCAAAATGAATCGTGCTTAACCCTTCTTAGGAGCTAAGACCAAAAACATTTGGCGACCGTCCATCTTAGCACGTTGTTCAACCTTGGCAATATCATCCAATTCGTTGGCCATTCGTTCTAAGACTTCGCGTCCAATATCTTGGTGAGTGATCATCCGGCCACGGAAACGCAAGTTCAACTTCACCTTGTTTCCCTTTTCAAGGAACTTGATGGCAGCCTTCTTCCGCGTTTCGAAATCACCAGAATCAATGACTGGCGACATCCGGACTTCCTTCACCTGGACAACCTTTTGGTTCTTGCGTTGTTCCTTTTGACGCTTTTGCGCCTCGAACTTGGCCTTTCCCCAATCCATGATTTTGGCAACAGGTGGTACAGCGTTGGCCTGTACAAGCACCAAATCTTGTCCCAAGTCATCGGCGATGTTTTGCGCATCACGCGTTGACATTTCTTCTTGCTTACCGTCATGAATTAATAGAACCCGACTTGCTCGGATATTATCGTTGACTAAATCAACTTGTCGTGGTTGACGTGCTATGGCTAGGTACCTCCAAAAATTTTGTTGTGAACAACGAAGAAAAAAATGGGCGAACCGAAGTTCACCCACTTTACCTGACTGTACAAAAAGTACAACGTGTATCTGCCTAGCAACAGCAATCGTCACGAGGCGAGAAGCGGGTGCTCCTACTTGTTCAACACCCAATACTATACGCACTTTTCATCTTGAAGTCAAGACTTTTTTGATTTTTATTGAAAACTCAATCGCGTTGGCTATCCTCTACTGCCAAATTAGCCAATAACCGACCGCCAAAGTGATAAACAACTAAAATAGCAAATTGAGCACCAGCAAAGAGCAGGACAAAGGCGACCATGTGTGCCGAGACAGCATCTTGCGTATTAGCCAACACAAACTTAAAGTTTGTGAAGACATCCCAAGAGTTTAACCGCAAGAAACGACCCAAATAAATACCAATCGACGAAACCAGTGAAACAATGGCCAAAAGCACCAAGACAGTTAACCCGCCTCTTTTAATAAAGAACTTTTGAATCAATAACTCCAATGAAAGAATACCTAGATAAACACCAATAAAAATTCCTGCCGATAGAACAGAATAATTAAAGTACTGATAACGGACGTCCAAAGAATCACTAATATATTGCAGATGGATAAAGTCCGTAATCATGTACATGGTATTTGGGAAAAACAGCAACCAGAGGAAGGAAAAGAATGCTTGTAGAAGCTTCGATTTAAAAATTAGCACCAACAAGGCAAAGTCCAATGGCAACAAAGCCAAAAAGACGTTCCACATTAAGAAGTCAAAATGGGTTGGTGTCACTAAGACGAACAAAATAAAGGCCAAAACGACCAGGTGAACAACTAGCATATTCATTACATTTCGTTTCGTCATCGCGTTTTTGTACCCCATTACATTCGTTTAACTCTCCCTTTTATTTCAAAGGGAAGAGATAATTTAATATCATCTATTTTAACAGAACTAAGCCCGTTCGTTAAGCCTTTTTAGCCGTTTATTTCAAAGATTTTACAAGGAAAAAGATTCCACCGGTTGACATTCCCTCATAAATTCGATAAACTTAACAGGTTGATAAATTGAACCGAAAGGAGGTGCCAGCATGGCTACCCCATCAAACAAGAATTCTAAGTCTCACAAGCGTAACCGCCGCGGACACATCGGTTTGAATGTGCCAAACATTGTTTTGGACAAGACTACTGGTGAATACCGCGTTGCTCATCGCGTCTCTCCATCAGGGATGTACAACGGTAAGCAAGTGACCGAAAATAAGTAAGTTTTAAAAAACCTCACTCTGTGTAGTGAGGTTTTTTTGTGACCAAATCAGTGCCCAATCACCCGCTTTCATCACTTTTTCAATGCTGATTTCCGTTATAATAGAATTGATACCCCTTTGAAGGAGGAAAGACAATGCCCCTTGATGGCCTCTTTGTCCATTCGTTGGCCAAAGAATTAAATGAACAACTCGCTGGTGGTCGTATTACGAAAATTCACCAGCCCTACCCGAACGAAATCGTGATGGTCGTTCGCAATAATAGTCAGAACTATCCGGTCCTGCTTTCGGCTAACCCGGCCTATGCCAGAGCCCAAGTGACTCGAATTCCCTACCAGAATCCCGCCACACCGCCTAATTTTGCGATGTTCTTGCGTCGTAACCTGGAAGGCGCTCGTTTAAGCTCGGTTTCACAAGTTGAAAATGACCGAATCCTTCACTTCTCGATTAGTACCCACGATGAACTGGGTGATGATCAAACGCTGATTTTAACGCTTGAGATGATGGGACGTCATTCAAACCTCTTCTTAGTCCGAGAAAAAGATCAGCGCATCTTGGAACTCATCAAACACGTCCCTGCCGATCAAAACCGTGTTCGGTCATTGATCCCTGGTGCAACCTATACATTGCCCCCTGCCCAAAATATGACCAATCCATTTGGCCACGATTTGACGGCTTTGGCTAAAATTTTATTGGATATGGATAAGGCTGATTGGCCAAAAGCCATTCAGCAGACCTACCAGGGATTTGCCAGCCTCTCGGCCAAGAATTTGGCAAAGCATTTGGAAACTGGGGCAGATGCCATGCAGACAGCTAAGGACTGGTTGGCTCATTTCGACTCGCCACAGCCGACCCTTTATCAAATAGACAAAAAGTTTACCTTTGCCGCTTTTGATTGGGATTCTGAACAAGCGGGCCAGCCTTATGACACAATCGGTGATTTATTGGATGCCTACTTCCAGGGCCAGGCCGAATCTGACCGTGTTAATCAACAGGCTGGGACCTTGGTTCGTCTTGTTAAAAATGAATTGAAGAAAAATCAAACCAAAGAAAAAAAGCTCCAACAAACCCTCACAGACTCGCAAAATGCCGAGACCTATAAGGTCAAGGGCGACCTACTGATTACCTATCCACACCTTGTTCATAAGGGCATGCATTCGGTTGAAATCGAAAATTACTATGACAATAACCAGTTGTTGACTATCGACCTCGATCCACGCTTTGACGGTTTACAAAATGCCAATCGCTACTTCCGTAAGTATCGTAAACTCCGTTCAGCCAAGGACTACGTCTTAGAGCAGCTGAAAACCACCGATGCGGAAATTGACTACTTTAATCAAATCGCTAGCCAATTGGCAGTGGCTTCGCCCAAGGACGTTGCTGACATCAAGGTCGAATTGATTGAACAAGGCTACCTCCGCGAAAAAGTCAAAATCAAGACCAAGGGTAAGCAGACAAAAAAGCCAAAGCATGTTCTGTCTGCTCCCGACCAATTTACGGCTAGTGATGGCACGTTGATTGAAATTGGCAAAAACAATCTCCAAAACGACAAATTATCCCTCAAAAAGGCTAACCGCCAAAACATCTGGATGCACGTCCAAAAATTACCTGGTTCCCACGTCATTGTCCATTCCGACAATCCCTCACAGGAAACCATCGAGGAAGCCGCTAAATTGGCAGCTTACTTCTCAAAGGCCCGCGATTCGGCCAATGTGCCCGTTGATTACTTACCAGCTGGAAAGTTGCGCAAACCAAATGGTGCCAAGCCTGGTTACGTTATTTTTGAAGGACAATCGACCACTTACGTCACACCCGACCCACTTTTAGTGCAAAAGTTGAAACATTCGTGATATAATAGACTTATTCTGAATCATGTGAGGAGTAAGTAATATGCATTTCGTCAAAGAATTCAAGGCTTTCATTAATCGTGGTAACATGATTGACCTAGCAATTGGGGTCATCATTGGTGGTGCTTTCTCTGGTTTAGTCAAATCATTGACCACAAACCTGATTAACCCCTTGGTTGGCTTTTTCACCGGTGGCGGTAACGACTTAGACAGTTTGAAGTGGGTCCCTTACAAGCACCTGACATTCAAATATGGTGCCTTCTTGAATGATGTCATCAATTTCTTGATTACGGCTTTTGTTGTCTTTCTTCTGATTAAAATCATTAGTAAGTACATTATTAAGCCAAAGCAAAAAGCTGCACCGGCTCCGAGTGATGAATTGCTCGTGCTACAAGATATCAAAAAGATTTTGGCTGACCAACAGAAAACAACCAGCACCCAAACTGCAACAACAGCAGATGCAACTGACTCACAATCCCAGTCTGCCAGCGATAAATAAAGTAATATAAAAAGCCTGTCTTTTAAAGACAGGCTTTTTATATGGCCAGTTAACGAATCGCCTTTAAGGCATCATCAATTTGACCCAGGATGATTTCCTGATTTTTTGGATCTTCCAAATCGTATTTTTGCAAATCCACTTTAATCTTTGGTGATTGGTCATATGAATCGAACCATCCCTGGTAGGCTTCCCACATCTTGCGATAATAAGCCTTCAACTCATCATTGCCATCAAATTGTTCATAATCCCGGCCACGCTTCTTAATGCGGGCCAAAATCGTATCAAAATCAGCATCGGCATAGACCATCAAATCAGGCGCCTTTTTTGGCAAGGCGTGCAATTCATCCATCATCCGCGTCAACAAGTTATGATAGACATCCATTTCCATATCGGAGATATTACCATCCTTATGGTTTTCCTCTGTAAAGAGTTCATCTTCATAAATTGACCGATCCAAGACATTGTTATCGTCAGCCAAGGCCTTTTTAATCATCTCAAAACGACGGTTTAAAAAGAAAATTTGGAGCAAGAAACCATACTGTTTTGGATCCTTGTAGTACAGTGGCAAAACCGGATTATCCCCCACTGGTTCAAAAAAGGCCTGCGTTTCAAAATGGTCTGCAATCAAACCAGTCAACGTTGTTTTCCCAACACCAATCATTCCTGCTGTAATAATCACCATACATGCTCCTCTGTTTTGTGGCCAAAGCCTTCTTTCCTCACTGGAAAGAATACCTCAGCTTGCGCTCTTGTGACAAACGGTTGCTTACACCGCATTCAATCCGTTCTTTATGCTGAAACTAGCAGGGCTAAAGCCTTTGAAATCAGCTCCTCTGTCTTCCCCTTTTCGCCAGCCAAGGCCTTCTTCACCTTTTTAATATCCTTTTGGGCATAACCCAAGGCTTCCAAAGCCGCCATCGCATCGGCAAGGTTCTGGCTATCGCCGGCAACCAAGCGATTAGAATCAGACAAGTCTAGACCTAAGCTAAGCTCTTGTCCTTGAGCCAAATTAGCAAAGTCCGCCATCTTGCCCTTCAAATCCAGGATAATCTGCTGAGCTGTCTTCTTCCCAACACCTGGGAACTGAGTCAAATAACCGACTTCATCCTGGTCAATGGCCGCCACCAAGGAAGCTGGGTCTGCACCAGCCAGGATTGCCAAGGCTGATTTGGGCCCAATGCCTGAAACATTTAATAACTTGTTGAACAGTCCCTTTTCAGTCATCGAAGCAAAACCATAAAGGGTTAACTCCGTTTCGCGAACAATTTGTTCCACGAAAACTTGGGCTTCCTGGTCAACGGTGTAGTGATAGGGATTGGCCGGAAAAATCTTGTAGCCAATCCCATCCTTACTTTCTAAGACGATATAGCCTGGCCAGACCTGGGTAATCACACCCCGCAAGTATTCATACATAATAACTCCTGGATATCTATTTTACCGTAAAGCAGATTACGGAACTAAGTTAATTTTTTGCTTTTTCGTATCGAAATAGCCAACTTCGTCATTGCTAGCATCCGCCCAAGATTCAAACTTCATGAACTTGGCATTCGTGATGATGCGCTTCGTAGTATCAGGGAAGAGACAGGTAATAATCGTAATTTTTGCCTTATCGTCATCACGGTCATCCGGATTCAAAACGGAACCATCGTTTTCATCAACACCAACCTGACCGGTAATCTGATAAGTAAAGACCCCATCACCATTAGCCAGATAGATTGATTGACCATTTAACCAGCTTGAGCTCCCTGCTTGACCATTTTCGTAATAAGGTGCATTCTGATTAAGCTTCTGTTGCAGAGCGGAAAAAGCCGTATAACCATTATCCCAATTATGAGCAGCCAACGTATAGTTTCCCTGTCCCATTGTTGGTACAGGCGTACCTTTTTGCGCCGTATTAGCCCCAACATTCAAGGCAACGGCTGAATAGGCATTATCGTAAATCGGTAGTAAAATCGATAGTTTTGGAATAGCCACAAAGCCTTGCTTTGTTAACCCTTTAGCACTTTGATCTTGAGCACTAATTTTGCTGGCAATCTGTTGTCGATCATTTTGGCTATAAATCTTTGTTTGACCAAACAATTGCTTTGGAACCGTTTTTACTGGACTTAATGCAGGCTGTGATTCAGCCCAGCTGTAACCCAAAAAAGCGATAATACCAATAATTATTAACCAAAGCAGGCGTCGAACCCACTTTCTCATGCGGTCAGTCATTTGGCTTTCTCCTCCTGACAGTTTTTCATTGTCTCATGATGCTGATTTTTTCTGTAGGATAAATCAGCATTAAAACGTTTGACTTAATGCCACTATTATAGCATAAAAACAGATTGGTCTAGTCGCCCCCGTTTGACCTAACGAACATGGTTTTTAGCACTAAAAAAGCAATCATTCGATTGCTTTTAAATGTTTATAAATAAATGGTAACAGGTTTTACACCAATAGCTCAGCTAGACTCGATAACTGATTTTTTCTTTGCTTACAGGATGTCAGCCAAAATCGTCTTCAAGACCCCGTCATTGTTGGAATCAGCAACTGCTTCCTCAAATCCATAGGTAAAGAGTTCAGGATCGGCATTCGGCATCACGAAGGGATGACCAACCAATTGCAGCATCTCCAAATCATTCAGGCCGTCACCAAAGGCAGCCATCTCCTCTGGCAGAATCCCTAACTGATCACCTAAATCCTTTAAGGCGACACCCTTGTTAACAGCTGGGTTGACCAAGTCAACGGCACCATAACCCGAAGTTGTGACGTGGATTGGTAGTTGACGGTTATTGACCGCTTCCATGAAGGGACGCTCAAAGTCTGGTAGATCGACCGTCATCTTCAAAATCGGTTCGTTAATCTCGCTTAAACTGTCAACAATTCTCAAATCCTTGAAATATTGTTGCGCCTTGCGATTACCATACCCCAATGCAGCCATCTCTTTCAGCATAAATGCCTGAGTGACCCCAGTGAAGACTAGGCCCATTGAGACTCTGTCGCGATTAGCTAAAACAGTTTCCACAATCGGCTGAAAAGCGGCCGTCTCAATTGGGTAAGTCTTCATGATTTCACCCTGTTCAACGACTTCAGCACCGTTGTTAGCAATCAACGTAAAGTCTTGGTTGGCTCCGGCAAAGTATTTGGCCACCTTATCTGGATGATTACCAGTCGCAACCACAAAGGTTACATTCTTTTTCTTGGCTAAATCGACCATTACCTGGTAAGCCTGGCGGTCAAAACTTTTGTCCGCTCGTAAAAAGGTGGCGTCTAAATCAGTTGCAATTAGTTTAATCGTCATCATTTTCCTATCTGTAGCTACGTTCAAAAACTGGGATATGTCGCCCCTTTTCTACCATAGGCAATGACTGCCGCCGGTCACCTGCTATCGTTTCACTAACAACAGGCAATAATTATTTTTTGCCACGCTTCTTCTTTAACTTCTTCATCTTCCGGGCTGCTTGCTTCATGGCAAAATTTTGTACCTTTTGGCCAAAGTTACCACTTGGCATACCACCGCCCATGCCGCCCATCATTTGGGACATATCCATTCCGGTTTGTCCCATCATGGATTCCATACCGGAGAAGTTTCCGTTTGAGGCTTGGTTCATCATCTTGCGCATCTGATCGAATTGCTTAATCATCTTGTTGACTTCGACAATTGGCCGCCCAGCACCGGCTGCCAAACGACGGCGGCGAGATGGGTTCAACAAATCGGGATCCTCTCGCTCGGCCTTCGTCATCGATGAGATAATCGCTTCCATATGGGCAAACTGCTTGTCATCAATTTGCAGGTTCGCCAATGCGGGATTACCGGCCATTCCAGGAATCATCTTCAGCAAATCTTCCATTGGTCCCATGTTTTGGACCTGGTGCAGTTGGTCGATAAAGTCGTTGAAGTCAAAGGTGTTCAGGCGCATCTTTTCGAGCTGCTCTGCCTGCTTCTTTTCGTCAACTTCTTGCTGAGCCTTTTCGATAAAGGTCAGCATATCCCCCATGCCCAAGATTCGTGAAGCCATTCGGTCTGGATAGAAAACGTCCAAATCAGTTGGCTTTTCACCTTGACCAACGAACTTAATTGGCTTACCCGTGACGTCACGGATTGATAGGGCAGCTCCACCACGGGTGTCACCATCCAACTTGGTCAAAACGACACCAGTCAAGTTCAACTCGTTGGCAAAACCTTGCGCTGTTTCCGTAGCGTTCTGTCCGGTCATCGCATCGACCGTCAAGAGGACTTCATCCGGTTGAGCAATCGTTTCGATGTCCTTCAATTCGGCCATCAATTCGGCATCGATTTGCAAACGACCCGCCGTATCAATCAAGACGTAATCGTTCTTATTTTCCTTGGCCTGAGCCAACCCAGCCTTCACGATTTCGCGTGGATCAACGTCCGTCCCCTGTGAAAAGACCGGAACATCCAAATCTTTTCCCAAGATTTCCAACTGATCAATGGCGGCCGGACGATAAACATCGGCCGCAATCAAAAGTGGACGGGCGTTATTTTCACGCTTCAACTTATAAGCTAATTTGGCAATGGTGGTCGTCTTACCAGCCCCTTGCAAACCGGCCATCATAATGATTGTCGGAATCTTTTCTGATTTGTTGAGCGGAACAGCTTCGTCCCCCATCAAGGCCGTTAATTCATCATTAACAATCTTGATGACCTGTTGGGCTCCGTTCAAACCTTCCAAAATTTCTTGGCCCTTCGCCTTTTGGCGAATTTGGTCGATGAACTTCTTCACTGTTGAGTAAGAAACATCGGCCTCCAGTAAGGCTAAGCGGATCTCACGAAGAGAGGCCTGCAGGTCTTCTTCTCTAATCTTGCCCTGACCAGTTAGGTTTTTCAACGTCTTGGAGAGGCGCTGTGTCAAGTTTTCAAAAGCCATGATTGCTTGGCCGGGCCACTTTGGCACCGGCTTCCCCCTTAATTAATTTCTTGGTTGACCAGTTGGTCTAAAATTTGCTTTAGGTGTTGATCGTTTTGGTAATGCTCGGCAACGTAGTCCAGCAGATCCTGTTCCTGCGCCTGACGGTGGACTGAATCCTTGTAGAGGCCCAAAACAGCCTCGTAATGTTCCAAAGAGTCAACGCCACGCTTCAAGTTATCCGAAACGGCTTGCCGGCTAACAACTTCGGCCTCGGCGATTTCAATGATGGAGTAATCATCCTCAAAGTACGCCCGCAAGTAGTTTTGTTGCTTAACCGTCAGCAACGGTCCGTAAAACGGTAATAGTGCGTTCACTTGATTTTTTTTGTCTAAATCCATCGCTTAGACCAAGTCCTTAAACATGCCATAAACAAAGTCTTCGGCCGAAAAGACGCGTAAATCAGTGGCCTTCTCGCCAAAGCCAATCCATTTGACTGGCAAATGAAGGCTGTCACGGATGGCAAAGACGATGCCACCCTTGGCAGTCCCATCCATCTTGGTTAAGACGATGCCAGTCACATCAGAAGAGTCCTGGAACAACTTGGCTTGCTGCAAGGCATTCTGCCCAGTCGTCGCATCCAAGACCAGCAAAACTTCTTGTGGTGCATCAGGCAAAACCTTCTTTACCACCCGGTTAATCTTTGATAATTCCTGCATCAAGTTGACATTATTTTGCAAACGACCGGCCGTATCAACGAACAAGACGTCATAGTGCTCTTCTTTAGCTCGTTCAACCGCCGTATAAACAACAGACGCTGGGTCAGCCTTTTCAGGGCCAGCCACAACTGGCACATCAGCCCGGTTACCCCATTCCTGCAGTTGCTTTACCGCACCGGCACGGAAGGTATCCGCTGCCGCCAAAAGGACCTTCTTACCCTCTTTTTTGTAAGTTGAAGCTAATTTTCCAACAGTTGTTGTCTTGCCGACACCGTTCACCCCAACAAAGAGAATCACGGTTGGTTGACCGGCTGGCGCAAAATGCATGGATTGGTCTTCGTTTTGACCTTGAGCCTCATACTGTGCCACCATTTGTTCAATAATCAAAGAACGGATTTGGTCCTTATCTTTGATGTTTTGAACCTTAACAGCCTCATGCACTTGGTTGGAAATTTGGATGGCCAAATCGAAGCCTAAATCAGCCCCAATCAAGGTATCCTCTAATTCTTCAAAGAAGTTTTCATCAACCGAGCGGAAGTTAGCCAAAAAGCGGTTAAACCGTTCGGCAAAGCCGTTCCGTGACTGCTTCAAGCCACGATCATAAACCTCTTGATTGGATTGCTCGTCTTGGTGTTGGTCTTCATTCTGGTCTTGCTTTTGACCCTGGTCCTGATTGTGGCCAGTAGCAACAGCTTGGTCTCCGTCATTATCTTCTGCAACCACTTCAGCTGACTCTGGTTCAGCTTCGTCGTTATCAGCTGTGGCTGATTCGCTGGCTTCAGTTGCGGTTGATCCAGTGGTGCCCTCAGCTGTGCCTTTTTTAGCAGGCTGGTTTTGTTGGTCCGTTGCCGCCACGTTTGCACTCTTCTCAGCCGGCTGATTTTGGTCAGCATCAGTTACCTGTTTCTCTGATTCGCTTGGTGCTGACTCAGGCGTTGTCTGCTGATCAACTTCGGCTGACTGATTTTCCTGATCAACCTTTTTTTTCTTAAAAATATCAAAAAGTCCCATAGACTACTCTCCTATGTGATTAAGCGAGTTGTTGGTGTGCCTCTTCCAGGTTAACCGCAACCATCTTTGACACCCCTGCTTCTTGCATTGTAACACCATACAGAATTTTAGCGGCAACCATCGTTCCCTTTCGGTGCGTAATGGTGATGAATTGGGTATCGCCGGCAAAGTTTTTCAAATAGGCCGCAAAGCGATCGACGTTTGCCTCGTCCAAGGCCGCCTCGGCTTCATCCAAAACGGCAAACGGTACCGGGCGAACCTGTAAAATCGCGAACAGCAACGAAATGGCGGTCAAAGCTTTTTCGCCACCGGACAGCAACGACATTTGCTGGAATTTCTTACCAGGCGGCTGCGCCTTGATGTCGATTCCGGTTGTTAATAGGTGCTCTGGATCGGTCAACTCGATTTGAGCCTGACCACCCGCAAACATCTTCGTAAAGACATCTGAGAAATTAGCCGCAATGGCATCAAAGGTTTCCTTAAAGCGAATCTGAACCTCTTGGTCCATCTCATCGATGGTATCCTGCAAGGTTTGCTTGGCCGCTTTCAGGTCTTCTGCTTGGTTCGTCAAGAAGTCGTGGCGGTCTTTAATTTCATCGTACTCCTGGATGGCAGCGATGTTCACGGGTCCCAACGCATCGATGGCCTTCTTTGTTTCGGCCAAAGTTTGGTCAATTTCTTGGTCAGACAAATCAGAAGCAACCACATCGTCCTCTGATTCTACAGTCAAGCCATAAGTCTGCCGCAACGTTGCAATTTGCTTGGCTAAGCGTTCTTGGCTACTTTGCAAACGATGGTTAGCGGCTGATTGATCAACAACCTCGTTATTCAACTCTTCTTGGGCCAAGGCGAGCTTTTCTTCCTCTTCCTTAACCGTCGTTGATAACTTGGTCCATTGTTCGGCCAGTGAATCAGCCTTTTCCTGGGCCTGTGTTAAGGCGGTCGACAAATCCGTCACCGCCTGGCTCAGTTCTTCAGCGCTCTTCGTCTGGTCGAGGCTTTCCTGCATCTGCCCCGCCTGCTCCTGCAATGACAACAAGTGCTCTTGCACCTTTGTCAAGGCTTCGGTCAAGCGGTTCTGATTTTCTTCCTGAGCAGCACGCTGGGCGGAAACCTTGGCGAGTTCTGCTTGGAATTCGGCTTTTTGGTCCTGATAAGCCTGTTGGTCCTTGGTTAACTGGTCCAACTCGGCGGTCAAATCAGCAGTTTGTCCCTCGATTTGCCCCTTCTTATCCTCGTTTTCAGTCAAGGCCGCTTGGGCCGTTGTCTGCTCCTGCTCAGCATCCTCTTTGGCAACCTGCAAATCTGCCAGGTCCAAAGATAACGTTTGAACACTGGTTTGATGGCGGTCGACGGTATCCTTTAAGCCAGCCAATTCATAATCAACCTGCTGTCCCTGAGCAACAAAATCGCGACTTTTTTGCATCAAGTCCGCCAACTTTTCCTGCCAAGTGTTAACCTGATTTTGACTTTGGTTACGCTTTTCAGCCAGGTCATCAACCAGTGCCTGTTGCTTAACCAGCGCTGCTTCTTTTTCCTTCAAATCAGCTCGCCGTGACAGAACGGATGGACCCTGACGGAAGTTGGCACCACCGGTAATCGAACCACCGGCATTGACCAGCTGACCGTCTAATGAAACGACCCGCAAACGATTTTGACAAGCCCGAGCGACTCGAGTTGCCGCATCCAAATTTTCAACAACTAGCGTTGTTCCCAATAGCGAAGACAGAATATTTTCCATCCCAGCTGGCACGGAAACTAAGTCGGCAGCTAAGCCAATATAACCATTTTCACGGCTAGCGGCAGCAACATCGCGCGCCTGACGAGGGCGAATCGTATCAATTGGCAAAAGGGTTACCCGACCCTTTTTGTTCTTAGTCAAGTAGGCAACAATTGACTTAGCTGTTTGAGTTGAGTCCACTACAATTTGCTGTAAGGCCCCACCCAAAACGGTTTCAATTGCCTTAGTATAGGATTTTGGCACCGTTAACAATTCGGCAACGACACCCTTAATACCTGGAAAGTTTCGTCGCACAGCCGGTACCATCAGGTTCTTAACGCCCTGATAAAAACCAGCATAATCATCCAAGGAAGCTTCCGCCTGATAACGTGACCGCTGCTGGTCGAGAGCATAGGCCGCCTCTTGCCAACTTTTTTGTTGGTCCTGAGCCGTTGTCTTAGCGTCTGCTAAGGCATCCTCTGCTTGCGCCACCTGAGCCTCGAAAGGATTTTCGCCAGTCGTTTGGTCCGGATGTTCTTTTTGATAGGCTGCCAAGGCACTTTCTGCAGCATCCAAGTCGCCCTGGGCCTTCGTCATCGCCGTCTTTTTCAAAGCTAACTGGGCTTCAGTTTGAGCCAAAGCCTTCTCTTGATAAGTCAGCTTATTATGTAAGGAAGCAATTTCCTGCATTGTTGCCACATAAGCATTGCGATTTTCGGCCAATTCGTTTTGAACTGCGTCGATTTTCGTCGCTCCGTGGTCCTGGTCGATTTGTTTGATGGTCTGTTTTAATGACCGTTCTTGGTCAACTAAGGCCGTTAATTGGCCCTGCACCTGCGTTAAATCAGCCTGGGTTTCTTCGACTTGAGCCTGATCGTCTTTTTGTTGCTCGGCTAAATGAGCCAAATCGCGGACCAGAGTGGCCTGCTCTTGTGAGGCCAGCTTCTGATTTCCGATTAACCGTTCTTTTTCCTGCGCCTTGGCAACAATCTCTGCCTGTAAGGCGTCACGGTCGTGTTGGATTGCCTCTAATTGGCTACGGGTTTGACTAAGGCCATCTTGAATCGAACTTACCTGGGCTTGCTGCTTTGCAACTGCTTCCTTGGTTTTGCCGGCCTCCTGGCTTTGATCAGCGACTTGTCCTTGTAACGACAAAATCGACCGGGTCAATCGCACCTGGTCTAATTTTTCAAAGCTTTCGCGTTTAGCTAAGTAATCCTTGGCCTTTAAAGCCTGGTCAGCCAAAGGGGTCAGTCGGCCTTCCACTTCGGCAATAATATCATCAACACGGTCCAAGTTATCTTCCGTGGCAGCCAAGTCCTTTTCGGCCTTGTCCTTGTTTTGCTTATACTTGTAAACACCGGCAACTTCTTCAATAATGCCCCGTCGTTCTTCTGGCTTCGCCGAAAAAATCTTCTCGACCTGGCCCTGGGAGATAATTGAAAAACCATCCCGACCAAGGCCTGTATCCATAAAGAGTTCATGGATGTCCTTGAGTCGGCATTCCGTCCCGTTTAATTGGTACGAAGATTCCCCAGTCCGATACAGCCGTCTTGTAATTCGAATTTCGGTAAAATCAGAAGCAATATAATGGTCAGCATTGTCAAAGGTAATCGAAACTTCCGCCCGGTTTAAGGGCTTCCGGTTTTTTGTGCCACCAAAAATAACATCGGCCATTTTATTGCCTCGCAAATCTTTAGCCGACTGTTCCCCCATCACCCAGCGGATGGCTTCAATAATATTTGATTTTCCAGAACCATTTGGACCAACAATCCCAGTCATTCCCTGCTGGAAGTCAATCACGGTTTTATTGGCAAAAGACTTAAAGCCAATAATTTCCAGTGTCTTTAATTTCATGGGCGTTTTGTGTACTCTTGTGTGTTATTTGGCAGTTAAATCTTGATAGGCCTTTTGTGCGGCCGCCTTTTCCGCATCCTTGATGGACTGACCTGACCCATGGGCCAAAGTCTTGCCATCAACCGCAACAAAGACTTCAAAAACCTGACTGTTGTCTTCGTTACGAATTTCATTCTCAATTTGATAAGTAATATCAACAGATCCCTGAGCCTGCAACTTTTCTTGCAAGCGGGACTTAAAGTCAATAAATTGGTCAAAGAAGTTTTCATCGATGGCCGCAAAGACCGTTTGGTTCAACAATGAAACCACGGCAGCCTGGCCCTGATCTAAGAACAATGCCCCGATAAAGGCTTCCCAGATATCCTCCAAAAGTGAAGGACGTGACCGGGCACCGTTCATTTCCTCACCCTTCCCCAAACGAATGGCTTCATTCAGGTGGATGACTTGGGCGAAGTGAGCAAAGGACTTTGTTTGAACCATGGTGATTCGCATTTCAGTCAATTGGCCTTCATCCCAATCAGGATAGCGCTTAAAGAGGTATTCCGTCACCGTTGCCTGCATGATGGCATCACCCAAAAACTCGAGCCGTTGGTAATCCCGGCCCTGTTCCTTAGGGTGTTCATTCAAGTAATTGCGTTGGGTCAAAGCCTCTTGCAAAAGGTTTAAGTTATTAAAACTAATTTGAAACTTTTCTCTTAAAAAGTTACTAAAGTCAGATGGTGACAAGGTGTTTTCCTTTCAAAATTCAGTTGTTTTTATTATAACAGATTTTTAGGTCGGCTTTTGTTGCAAAACAGGGCAAAAAAACCAAGGATCAGCACTTTGGCTTTCCTTGGTTTTTAACTTTTATTTTTCAGCTTCAACAACTTGAACAATTGAATCAACATATGCGCTGACCAACTCTTCAGTTTTGGCTTCCGCCATTACTCGCACAATTGATTCCGTCCCGGAAGGGCGAACCAGTACTCGACCATCACCGGCCATTTGCTTTTCAACCTGGTCAATCTTAGCCAACAGGGCTGGATTTTGCATCATTGCTTGCTTATCCGGCACCTTCACGTTCACTAATTTTTGTGGATATAACGTAACGTCAGCTGCTAGTTCAGACAGTGATTGTCCCGTTTCCTTCATCACAAAGAGCAGTTGCAAGGCCGTCAACAAGCCATCCCCAGTCTTGGCCCAGTCACGGAAAATAATATGACCGGACTGTTCACCACCAAGGTTGTCATCATCTTCAACCATCTTTTCCATGACATAGCGGTCACCGACCTGAGTCTGGACAGATTTGATTCCTTGAGCTTCCAACGCTTTATAGAAACCAATGTTAGACATCACAGTTGAGACCACAGTTTGGTGCTTCAAACGGCCTTGGTTGTTCATAAAGCGGGCAGTGATATACATAATCTTATCACCATCCACAATTTCACCGTTTTCATCAACAGCGATTAAACGGTCTCCGTCCCCATCAAAGGCCAAACCAGCTGAGAACTCCCCTTCTTTGACCATATCAATCAAAGCTTCTGGATGAGTAGAGCCAACCTGGTCGTTGATATTCAAGCCGTCTGGTTCTGTCCCCATTGTTTTGAAATCAGCTCCCAAATCTGCAAAAAGACGTGGTAGAAGGTCAAAGGTCGCCCCATTGGCTCCATCTAAGGCTAACTTAAAGCCAGATAAGTCGCCAGGGATAGTCTTCTGTAAGAAGGCCAAGTATTTCTGAGCACCCTCTTGGTAATGAGAAACAACACCCAACCCCTTAGCGCTTGGTCGCGGTAAGTCTTCATAGCCATCGCCGTCTAAGAGTGCTTCAATTTCGCTCTCAAGTTCATCTGAAAGCTTAAAACCGTCTTGGCCAAAGAACTTAATACCGTTATCGGCGGCTGGATTATGGGATGCCGTAATTTGAATGCCGGCATCCGCTTCCAAAGCTTCAACCAAGTAAGCAACGGCTGGCGTAGTAATGACGCCCAAATTCAACACGTCAACGCCCACAGAAAGCAAGCCGGCAATCAAAGCCTCTTGCAACATTTCAGAAGAAATTCGAGTATCTTGACCAACGATTACAACTGGGCGTCGATCAGGATTATCGTTGTGGCGAGTCAAAATTGCCCCACCAGCACGACCGAGTTTCAAGGCTAATTCAGGCTTTAAGCCTTCATTAGCAATGCCTCGGACCCCATCTGTTCCAAAGTATTTTAACTGCGATTCTGTCATTTTTTATTTATCTCCACTTATGGTTGGCCAATAATTTTAGCGCAAACAAATCAGACCTTATGACTTTGGACTAATCGTCACCTGAACGCTTTGATCCGACAGGCTATCAACGCCACTCGGTTTCGTCAGGCTCACGGTCTTGGTTACTTTGCTAGTAATATTGGACAGGTCCAGACTAACAGGCAAAGAATCAATGCTACTTAGTGTATCACTTGAGCCAGCAATTGTCACGGAACTCGGGCTGAAACTAATGTTAAAATTGTCCGTTGAACCGGCACTCGCCTGGCCTACTAAGCTCACTTTCTTAGTAGTTGACGACGACCCGCTCGTACTTGATTGTGAACTGCTACTACTGGCACTGGAACTGGAGCTTGAACTCGATCCAGAACTAGAAATCGTCATCGACACTTGGGCCGTTTGCTGCGATAAGGTTACCTGAACAGCATCGCCATTCTTATCGTAAGCCGTTAATTTAGTCGATTGTGTCACGTTAGATTTAGTACTCTTGTTTAAGGCCACATCGGCGCCAACATGATCAACAGCATCCACGTTTTCCTTTGGTCCAGTAATTGTCACTGTTTTTGGATCAACAGTTGTGTTGGTCACCTGGTAGCCAGAAGCAATCTTTGAATCATCATACTGAACTTGAACATCCTTCTTAGCGGAATCCTTTTCTGCCAAGGTGACTGTTACAGTCTGAGGACTGGCGGTCGCTGTCAACGATGAGCTAACACCAGTCAAAGCAACGTTAACAGTATGTTGTCCAACCCCTAAACCACGCAAATCAGCCACGGCTTGAATTTCATTATGACTTTGAGCCGCCGTTACTAAGGCTGATGAACCCTGAAGGGTCACACCAACAGAACTTGGCGCCCCAACAATGACATAATCTGAAGAATTAAATTGTACTGTCAAAGGTGACGTAATCGTTGCCTTTTTTTCGGGCAACAGCGATGTATATTGATTATTATTCGATCCCGAGTAGCTCGGCTTTGTTGACAAAACATAAGCGGTAATTAAGAGTGCCAACAAAAATGAAAAAGCCACGTTCACGATTTTTGATGAAGTCCACTTATTCATGATTTCTTCTCCCGGAACAATTGTCCCAGCAAGGATTTCTTGCTCTTCTTACCAACTGGCTCAATCCACTGCTTTTCAAAGAAGTTTAAGTAGGAGTCGCGATCCATATTCCGCAGCAAGTCTCCCCGCTGGGTAATGGAAATTTCACCAGTTTCTTCTGAAACAACCACCGTGACGGCATCTGTTGCTTCTGAAATTCCAACAGCTGCTCGGTGCCTAGTTCCCAATTCCTTTGGAATTCTCGTTGATTCCGATAGTGGCAGGTAGGCAGCAGCAACCGCTACCCGATCATTGTTAATGATGACCGCTCCATCATGCAAAGGCGTATTGGGAATAAAGATATTAATCAAGAGTTGCCCTGTCACCTTGGCATCGAGGGTAATCCCAGTCTTAATATACTCTTCTAGAGTATCTTTGCCATTAATCGTAATCAAAGCACCAATTCGGCGCTTTGACATATACTCCAAAGCCATATCCAAGCCCTTAATCAATTCGCGCGCCTGTTCATTATCAATGTGATGGCGACGAACCGTTAAGCGCCGACCCAAATTTTCAAGGCCACGTCTGATTTCTTGTTGGAAAATAACAACCAAAGCGATTGGTGCCCAGGTGATTAACTGATCCATTAACCAAGAAACGACAACCAGGCCGGTATACCAAGCGACGACCTTGATTAAGATAATGGCACCAACTCCAAAAAGGATTTGTAATGCACGGGTTCCTTCAACAAAGGTAATTACCTTATACAACAAGAACCAGATAATCAATACATCTAATAGGTGAACCAGGTTACTACTGGTCATGTATGCCCAAATTCCCATTTCTACTCCTCATTGCGGCCAACCAAAACTCTGGTTTCCGCATAGTTTATTACTTGTCTTAAATTGATACTCGTTTGCCGTGAGATCCGTTTTTGCTCATAGAGTTGCTGGGTGAAATCTCGTTCCGCATTTAGTGCCTTTAATTCAAGCTCTAATCGCATGCGATCGTCTTCTTCTTGTTGATCAAATGTCGAGACCGCCTTGGTCTTTTCAATTTGAAAACGGTAGATCACAATTAAATTATACGCTTCTTGCCGTAAAACGCGCTGCATCACGGTATCACCAACTTGTTTCTCCACATATGCTGAGATGGCCGCAATCGCAGCCTTTAGTAGTTCACGAGTGGCATGGTCGGCCTCTTCTTGCACCCGATCATTTTCTTCTTCAGCCAACCAGATTCGAACTTTAACGGCTAAACGACGCAATAGCCACTTTAAACGCTTGTTGGCAAAGAAATCACGGGTTGTTCCCAAATCGGCCTCAATCTGATCGAGTCGTCGATCCTGCAAGGAATAGGTAATGGGCGTAATTTCTTCATCAACTAGCAGTTGCTGAAGACGATTGCGCTCGGCCTTTAAAGCGACTTCCTGTAACTCCAGGTCCTTCTCGGCGGCAAAATCATGTTGGTCCTCATCCTCATGAAGCTTCCGTCGTAATTGGCGGACTTTTTTTTGCCGGCGAGTGATTAGTTCATGGACAATTCGCCGATTTTGATTATTTTGCACATCTCGTAGGGCCTGAATGCCAACTCGCATAATCCAAAGTCGTGCCTGATCTTCTGATAAATCAGCCCGGTGTTCCTCCGGCAAATCATCATCAACCTCCGTTGCGCCTTCCGGTTGAGTGAAATCGTGCTTCGTTGTCTGCTTCGTCACAACTGGTAGCATGACAGAAGCCACTACCAAAGAAAAGATGACCACTACCGCCGCAATAAAAATCATTAAATCACGGCCAATAAACAGCTCGCCTTTGTAGGTGACCACAGGAATAGTCAAAACTGCGGCCATCGTAACAGCACCTCGAACCCCTGTCAAACCCGATACAATGGCTGATTTCAAAGAAACTACTTTTGCCTTATGCCGCAACCTTTGGCCGATTTGAATAGCCAAAGCCCACAACACGCGTAAAGAAAAGATAATAAACCAGACTAGTAAGCCGTAAGCCAGTGCCTGTAAGTTGGAAATATTGGTATCTTCTAAGATGTTGTGCAAGGCATTTGGCAAGGTGACGCCAAGTAAGACAAAGATTAGGCCATTTAAGACGTAAACTAAGACCTCCCAAGCATGGACCGAAACAATCGTTGCTTCGGCCGATAAAAGGCCAACATGGCGGTCATTTAAGATTTTGGCAGTGATTCCACCCGTCACAACGGCAATCAAACCAGAAGCGTGCATGGGATACTCAGCTACCCAATAAATAATAAATGGTAGCAAAATTGTAATCACTGTATAGAAAACAACATCAGCTAAGCCAAAGCGTGAGACGGAATCCCGCAGCCAAATAATCAGCGCCCCAATAATAACGCCGGTCACAATCCCGGCCATGGTCATCCAAGCAAAGTTTAACAAAGCATCCGTTAATAAGAAAGTCCCGGCTACTACTGCTTTGATAGCCGTATTAAACGAAACCAAACCAGTCGCATCGTTGACCAGGCTCTCTCCTGTCACCACATGTAAAAGGTTTTCAGGGAGTTTAACCCGTTTGGCAATCGCTTGCACCGCGATTGGATCCGTTGGGGATAGCACAGCTGCCAATGCCAGCGAAGCAGCAATCGGTAATTCTGGAATCAAAAAATGAATCAACCAGCCACCCAAAATCGTCGTCACTAAGACGAGCCAAATGGCATTCATCAAAATTGGCACCCGCAATTTCCACAATTCCCTTTTTGGAAAGCGCCAGGCGTCGTTAAACAGAATCGGAGCCACAAAAAGCATCATAAACCAGTGGGAATCGACTTCGATATAGGTGCCACCAATCGTGGCCAATAAAAAGCCAATCACAATTTGAAACAGTGAAATCGGGACGGCTGGAACAAAGTGAGAGATGATGCTTGAGATGGCGACACCAATCACTAAGACAATCATTAACTCAATAATATCCATAGGCTACCGATCTCCTAAAATACGAACTTCAGGTTCTAGGCGAACATGGTACTCCTCAAAAACTTTTTCTTGAACAAGGTGAATTAAGTCTTCGTAGTCATTGCCCGTTCCTTGATCCATGTTGACCATAAAACCGGCATGCTTCTTCGATACTTCAACTCCACCGACACGTGTACCTTGCAATCCGGCATCCATAATCAACTTGCCAGCGAAGTAGCCAGTTGGTCTCTTAAAGACGGAACCATTCGATGGCCATGACAAGGGTTGCTTGTTGGCACGGGCAAGGTTAACCTGATCCATTTTTTCTTGAATAGCCTGTTGGTCACCAGGTGCCAGGTCAAAGGTTGCCTGGACGATAACCCCGCCGTTTTCCTGAAAAACAGAATGACGGTAGCCAAACTCTAATTCATCCTTTGTAAAAGTCTTTAAGCTTAAATCAGGCATCACTGCTAATACAAAGGAAACGACCATATCGGCTTGTCCACCATAAGCACCGGCGTTCATGAAGACCGCCCCACCAACGGAGCCGGGAATCCCAGCCGACCATTCCAATCCAGTTAAGGACTTATCACGGGCTAAGGCAGCCAACCAAATAATGTCACAGCCAGCCTGGGCTAGCAGTTGATTATTTTCTTGCTGAACGGCCTTGAGTTCGGTCATCAAAATCACCAAACCTCGTAGGCCACCAGAACGAACCACCAAGTTGGACAGCCGACCAAAAACATGAACCGGCAGGCTTTCGTGCTTGGCCCAATCCAGCAAGGCGGTCAACTCAGCTATTGAAGTTGGAATCGCCAAATAATCCGCTACGCCACCAGCTTGAGTATAGGCGTAGGGTGCAATTTCTTGCTCTTTTTGTATTAAACCTTGGGCAATTTGCATAGTATTCTCCATTAGTATCCTATCTTCTCTATCATACCAAACTTTACCGTTTTCATAGGAAGAAAAAAGACGGCGCAAGAGCACCGTCTTTCTTGAATTTGTTTCAACTATTCGGACAAAGGACCGTTTTAACGGTACTTCTTGCCCATTCCGGCTAACAACTTGCGCAAATAACGATCGCCAGCTGGTCGGTAATTTCGGTGGTCAGGGCGACGCAATATCGCCGATAATTCACCGTTTGAGACCTTCGCCCCTGCCAATGCCAATAATTGTTGCAAGTCATCCGATGTGTAAGCCATGGCAATCTTGATTTTTTTGATGGCAACATTATTGACCAAATCAGCCTTGGTCATATCAAAGTTAGGTGGCACTACTTGCCCATCTTTGTCCAGGCGTTCACCACGCTTATCAATCACCAAGCCATTCAAAAAAGCCTCCAAATCATGAGCTGAAAGTGCCTGATCTGGTTGACTATCATCTTCTTGTTTTGTCAAAATTCGGTCTAAATCCTTTTGCGTCAATTTGACGCCACCGACGGCAAAAAGTCGAATGACATCTTGATTAGATAAATCAAGGGCATAGCGCAACCGAATTATTGTATCGTTATAGTTCATTAATTTTCCTTTGAAAATACGGCTAGTCGGGCGAAATTATGCGCCCGAATTAAAAAGTTCATCATAAATATTGCCTAAACCCAGCTTAAAATGGATGGGTATCGTACGTCTGCCACGATTCATGTGAATCCTGGATACGCTTAAACATCCGCTCCATCTCCTTCAGAGTAAACGAAGTCAAAACTGGCCGACCATGAGGGCAATTATATGGATTTTCAGCTTGTGCTAAATCATGTAAGAGCGTCTTCGCTTCTTCGTCTGAAATATGCCAATTGGCCTTAATCGCCCGCTTACAAGACATCATAATCGCAGCCTTTTCACGAAAGGCTGCTACAGTAAGCTTACCATCATGAAGCACCCAGTCAATCATTTCTGCAATCGTGCTTTCAGCCTGATCAGCTAAAATCCAGGCCGGATGCTCATACAAAGCAATCGTATTGGGTCCAAATTCTTCCAGGTGCAAACCAACCTGCTCAAAAATTTCATGAAAATCAGCAATCTTTAACATATCAGCGGTCGAATAAGTCAGAGTAATCGGTGCCAGCAATTGCTGCTGGTCCTCACCTACCTGGCCAACCACCCGTCGATAATACTCATAATTCAAGCGCTCTTGAGCAGCATGCTGGTCAATTAAGTACAAATGGTTCTGGTCTTGGGCAAAGAGAAAGGTCCCGTGCATCTGGCCAATATAATCCAAACTAGGAAAACCTGTCTTTTTGCTAGTTTCATCACTTAAATCCAAATCTTGATTAACGGGCTTAGGAGCCACTTTAGGCTGGTCCTGATTTTGCTGCCCGCTCAGCCCATCGTTTTGCTTTGAATCAAGATTCAAACCCATGGCCTGGCTGGCTAATGCGGCCAGACCAGTATCAGCATGGGCATAAAGGCCACCATTCGCTTTAGTATCGCTAGTTGGCTGGTCAGTAGCGGTATCTTGCTGATAAGTTGCTAATGGTTCAGCAACCTTCGACTGAGGTTGATCTTCGTCCGCAAAAGCCGGCCGGTATTCTTCTTCGGCATAGCGGCTGGCAAAATCAGCAACTTTCACATCGGCTAGTTGGTTTTCGTCGTCAATCTCAACCACCCGGTCAGCCTTAACCGGAACAGAAAGGACCTCTTTAGCCGACTTCTTCACGGGAACGGTCGGCTCATCTACCGCTGCACCCGAACTTTCCTCTGTCTCACCCTGCCCCAAGTTATCGAGTGCAGCAGGAATCAGGTTTTCACCACTCAGTCGGTCAGCAATGACCTGCGTAATCAGCTCCGTCAGCTCCCCCTCTTCACTCAAACGAATCTCGGCCTTCTGAGGGTGAACATTGACATCAACCAAGAGTGGGTCCAACTCAATATTGATAGCACCAATTGGAAAACGGCCAACCATCAATTTTGAACCATAACCTGTACTAATCGCATTTGAAACAGAGAAATTTTTGACAAAACGGTGATTTACCAAAACGGCAAAATAAGACCGGGAAGACCGGGTCTGTTCTGGTAAGGACAAGTAGCCATTCACCTTAAAATGATCAGAAGCGCCCTCAAAAGCAACCATTTTTTCAGCCGTTTTTCGGTCATAAACAACTGCCAAGACCTGCCGCAAATCGCCATTACCCGGTGTTCTCACTAAAGTCTTACCATTATGACTCAGTGTCAAGGCAACATTTGGGTAAGCCATGGCCAAGTGGTTGATGGTTTCCACCATCAGAGACATCTCGGTCTGTGGCTTTTTCAAATACTTTAGCCGAGCCGGTGTATTGTAAAACAGCGAACGTACGGCAACAATAGTCCCAAAGCGACCGGCGGTTGGCCCTTCTTGAGCCACCTGGCCACCTTTAACCTGGTAAAGAAAACCAGTTTCAGCTGTCTGCGTCCTGGTCTGCAAAGTCACATCAGCAACCGCCGCAATCGATGGCAAGGCTTCACCACGGAAACCCAAAGTCATGATATTAAACAAATCATGCCGGTCTTGTATTTTCGAAGTCGCGTGGCGAACAAAGGCCAGTGGTACTTCTTCTTGATCAATTCCCTGACCGTTGTCGATCACCTTAATTAAATCTAGACCACTATTTTCAATCACAACTTCCACTTGAGTGGCATTAGCATCAATCGCGTTTTCAACCAATTCTTTGACCACGGAAGCGGGACGTTCAATCACCTCGCCGGCCGCAATTTGGTTGGCCAATAATTCAGGCAGTTCATGAATTTTAGTCATTTTCTTGCCTCATTTCCTGTAATTTGGCAATCAAGTTCAGGGCTGCCAACGGAGTCAACTGGTTAAGGTTCACCCGATCGAGTTCATCAAGGGCTTTCTGGTCAGCCGGATTAATTGAATCCACTTCTACTGGTGCTGGCATTTCCTTAGCAGGTGCAATCTCAAAGAGCGGGATATCTTGTGCCAAACCATCTCCAATTGGCAGTGCCCCAGTTGAAGCACTTGTCTCCGCCTGACTAGCAGTGCTAGTAACAGCAGCGTTTGAATTCACAGAAGACGTCTCTTCAACACCTTCTACTTGCCCCGCTCCCTGCGCTTCCAAGGCCTTTAAAATCGACTCGGCATTCGTTAAGAGCGACTTAGGTAATCCTGCCAAGGCAGCTACCTGGATTCCATAAGAACGGTCGGCTGCTCCTGGCTGAACCTGGTGTAAGAAGTGCAAAGTCCCATCGTCTGTTAGCTGCGCCCCAACATGGACGTTTTGAATGGCCGGGTGACTAGCTGCCAAAGCCGTTAACTCATGGTAGTGGGTAGCAAAAATCGTTGTCGCATGGAGATTTTGATCCAAGTACTCAATAATTGCCTGTGCCAAAGCCATTCCATCGTAAGTGGCCGTACCTCGTCCTAATTCATCAAATAAAATCAGTGACTGTGAGGTTGCACCTTGCAGCGCCAAGTTTGCCTCGGCCATTTCAACCATAAAGGTTGACCGACCGTTAACAAGGTCATCATTAGCCCCGATTCGGGTAAAGATTTGATCAAAAATTGGTAAAATCGCCTCATCGGCTGGCACGAAGGACCCCATTTGAGCCAACACCACGATTAAGGCAACCTGGCGCATGTACGTTGACTTACCAGCCATATTCGGTCCGGTTACCAGTTGAATCTTGGTTTTTTCGTCAAAGAAGACATCATTGGCAACATATTCACCGGGTCCCAAAAGGGATTCGATTACTGGGTGGCGGCCCTGCTTAATCGTTAATGCCCGGTCGCCATCTGTTTTAAACGCTGGCTTGGTAAAATGACGATTTTCAGCAACATCAGCCAAGGCAGCCAAGACATCAAGCCGGGCAATCTTTTGCGCTAATGTCTGCAAGCGACTGATTTCTTCCTTGACCTTGGCGCGGATAGCCAAGAATAAATCATATTCACGGTCAAAGCGTTTTGTCTGCGCTGCAAAAATCAGGTCCTCGTGTTCCTTCAATTCGGGCGTGGTAAACCGCTCCGCATTCGTCAATGTCTGCTTGCGATGGTAACGTCCCTCTTCTAATTTGTCGAGGTTCACCTTGGTCACTTCGATAAAGTAACCAAAGTTTTTGTTGTACTTGACCTTTAAAGTCGAAATGCCAGTCGCTTCTTGTTCTTGCTTTTGATAAGCTGCTAACCAATCTTGGTTATCGGCCAAGGCCTGGTTGTAAGAATCAACCAAATCATCATAACCCGGCTTGATTAAATCGCCATCACGAACTGAAATTGGTGGCTCAGGGACAATGGCTTGGTCAATCAGGCTCGCCAAATCAAGTAATGGGTCGATTTCTTCACCAGCAGCCTGCAAGATTGGGTTAACATGGTCAGCCTTCAAGGCAGCCTGCATGTCCGGTACTGCCTGAAGTGAGCGCTTTAATTGCACCAAATCACGGGCATTAATGGTCCCTAAAGCAGCTTTAGCGGCCAAACGTTCCAAGTCATAAACGTACTTTAATTGCTCCTGGACCGTTCCCCGGGTGAAAAAGTCATCCTTAAAAGCAGCCACAGCATCCTGCCGAGCCTGAATCTTCTCTAAATCCTTCAAAGGCTTAATCAGCCACTGCTTCAACAGCCGACCACCCATGGCCGTCTTCGTCTGGTCTAAGAGCGCAAAAAGAGATCCAGCCTTTTGCTTGGTCCGCGCGTTTTCAACCAAGTCCAGGTTGACCCGTGTTACCTGGTTAAACACCAAATAGGCCTGGCGCTCATATGTTTGAACCGGCATAATGTGATCCAAAGACCGCTTTTGCGTATCAAATAGGTACTGAAGAAGTAGCCCAGTAACCGTCTGCTTCGCCGTATTTTTTAAATCTTTCGTTAAATAAGTAATCGTAGCGGAAGGCTGAACGGGTCCCTGATAGGAAACGACCAGTCCCTTTTCGCCAATGGCATCCGCCAATGCTGGAGTTGAAAAATCGCCCTCTTTTGCTAAGACGACTTCCTTCACCTCCAAAGCGCCTAATTCATCTAAAACGGCGCTCTCATCCATCAATCCCGTTGCCTTCAGTTCACCAGTTGAAAGATCGATATAAGACAAGGCAAAAGCTGCCTGGTCGGCATCCCCCGGACGTGATCCGGTTGCCACCACAGCAGCCAAAAAGTTATTATCCTTGCCATCCCCATTCTTTGAGGAGAGCTTCGTCCCCGGCGTAATTAACTGGACAACATCCCGTTTAACCATCCCCTTAGCCGTTGCCGGATCTTCCATTTGCTCAACAATGGCCACCTTATGACCAGCATCGACCAAGATGTCGATATAGGCCGACACGGCATGGTGAGGAATCCCGGCCATCGGAATTGGTTCGGCCGAATTTTTATTTCGTGCCGTTAAAGTTAACTCGAGAATTTTGGCCCCTTTAATCGCATCATCTTCAAAGAGCTCATAAAAATCGCCCATTCGGTAAAACACGAAGGCATCGGGGTATTGGTCCTTAATTTGATGGTACTGCACCATCATCGGGGTTGGTTCTTTTGTCGCCATGAATGGCCCTCCTCTTAACAGTTTTTAAGCGATGTTACCGTTGTTCTTGCCTTTCACTGCCATTTGACGAGTCAGATTGACAAAAGACTTCTTTTATTCACTAATTTGATAACCATCTTTTAATAAATCAGCAAAGCTCACCACCGGCTTTGGCTCTGCTGGATAATCCAAAACCGCTTTTTGCATCCAGACCAAATCGTACCAAGTATCAAACTTATAGCCAATCCGGTCAAAGGCGCCAACATAGCGGTAGCCCATGTGCTCATGAAAATCACGACTATTTGATGTCAGATGTTCATCATCGACCTTTGGCACGGCGATGCAGGCATTCACATTGATAATGTTTTGATCACGAGAAATTTGCTCAATAATTTTGTACAGGCGCTTACCTAAACCATGGTGACGCTCGTCCTGGCGAATATAAATTGAGGCTTCAACCGACCAGGCATAGGCTTGGCGTGAACCCATCGGACTCGTATAAGCATAACCCAAAATCACGCCATCCAAAACGGCCACGATGTATGGATGCGTCTTTAACGTTGTTTCAATCCGTGCTTGAAACTCAGCAACCGTCGGTACATCGTACTCAAAGGTAATGGCTGTTTCTCGAATGTAGGGCGCATAAATCGCTAATAATTCGGCCGCATCGGCTGCTGTTGCTGGACGGAAAATAATTTGATCTGTTGCCATGGTGATACCTCATCCTAAAAAGTATTTGAAATAAGAAAAGCCTACTTGTCAAACTGACAACTAGGCTTATTTTGTCAGCACTGCCACTGCTTCCACATGGGTTGTTTGTGGGAACTGGTCAACCGGTTGGATAGCACCCTCAAGGGCGTAGCCATGGTCCACCAAATCCTTAATATCACGCACCATTGTCGCTGGGTTACATGAGACATAAACCAGGCGCTTTGGGCTGATTTCACTAACGGCTTCAATAAAATCAGCTGTTAAGCCCTTGCGAGGCGGATCAACAAAGACGACATCCGCCTTGAGGCCTTCTTCAGCCCACTTAAGCATCTGACTTGGCGCATCGGCCGCAACAAAGTGACTATTGGTGACCTGGTTAATGCGTGCGTTTTCCTCAGCATCGTCAATGGCCGCTTCGACCAATTCGACCCCATAGACTTCGGCCACATCGTTCGCCACAGTCAAAGCAATCGTTCCGATTCCACAGTAGGCATCAATCACGATATCGGTCTTCTTCAATTCAGCCTTTTCCTTCGCCAACTGGTAAAGCTTAGCAGTTGTTTCAGGGTTGACCTGGTAGAAAGAATTAGGGCCAATCAGGTACTTCTTGCCAAGCAAGATATCCTCAATGGCTGGCTTGCCCCACAAGACCTTATTTTGATAGCCCATAATCACATTTGTTTGGGCCTTATTGACATTTTGAATCACCGATTCAAGCTTTGGCAAGCGCGCCTTTAGTTCGGCTGCAATTGCCTCTGCCTCTGGTAACTTCTTGGTTTTCGTCACCAAAACAACCATTAATTCACCGGTTGCTTTACCAATTCGAGCCATCACATGGCGGATAACACCACGGTCCTCTTCTTCATCATAGGCCGAAATGCCAAACTCTTGTAAAACATCCCGTGTCACGCGAATTGCTTCATCCACGGCTGAGTCTTGGATATAGAAAGAATCGGTCGGAATCAATTTGTGCGATCCACGACGGAAAAAGCCGGTTTCTAGGCGACCGTTAATCATTCGCGCTGGTACTTGCGCCTTATTCCGGTAATGGGTTGGGTCTGCCATCCCAATTGTATCGGCCACCTCAACATCGAGGCGGGCCTTCTTAAATAGTTCCTGCACCTGAGACTTTTTCCAGGCCAACTGGGCCGGATAAGCTAAGTTGGCTAATGGCGCAATCCCTGTCGTTAAGGCCAACTGGTCCGTTAGTTCAACTCGGTCTGCTGATTTTTCCAACAAACGTTGTACACGGGCAAAACCGTAATTTTTTAGGACCTTTGTCACCAAGATTTCGGCCTTTTCACCTGGAAGAGCATCGGTTACAAAGAGCGGAAAACCATCCACCTTCGCCACGCCAAGGCCTTGATAAGTTAAATCGGTCACTGAAGCAGTGATGACTTCATTTTTATGGACCGGAGCGGCCTGTTTAATTGTGCGGTTGGCTTTAGCCATGCTTAGTTATTTTCCTTCTCATCTGCTTTTGGTTCGTGCTGGGTCGCCTCAAGGGCTTCAACCTGTTCCACGAACTCTTCTTGAATCTTAGCATTCGTTGCATCCACGTCAATAGCTGACAAATCGGCAACGAATTCAATATGTTGTTTTAAGTTCTCAAAGGTCATTGGCGCATCCCCACCATACTCACCATCAAGGTTCACCTTGATTGGGTGGTCATCTGATAGCGGTGTGATTTCAACCTTTGAAGTCTTCTTATAAATCAGCTGTGGGTTATTTACGTGGGAACCGTTCAAAACCTGAGCGGCCAACTGCGTAATCTGCCACAGGTTAGCAGCCTTAACAATCAATAGCGTAAATTGACCGTCATCTAATTTGGCATCGGGCACAATGGATTCAAAGCCACCAACCGAATTGGTTAGAGCCAAGAAAATCATCGAGATGTCGCCATCATACTCGCCGTCATCATAAACAACCTTGGCCTTCACGGGTTCTAACCGGGTTAGTAGCTCGGCCCCCTTAACCAGGTAGGCCAGGTAACCGTAAAGTGACTTCATCACGGACGGGACGGCATACGTTACTTCGGAAAGCGTTCCCAAGGCAGCAATATTCATGAAATAGCGGGCATCGGCCGGAGCCAAAATCTGCCCTTCCTCTTCCACTAAGCCACCTCGAGTCGAAATCCGACCGATATCCATCTTAATCGTCTGCCCTTTCAAAATCACCTTGGCAGCTTCCAATGGATCATCACGAGAAACCTTTAGGGCTCGGGCGTAGTCGTTGGTTGTCCCAGCCGGAATAATCGCCATTTTAGGCCGACGCTTCAAGGGCGCAATCCCGTTGACAACCTCGTTGATTGTCCCGTCACCACCAGCAGCTACGATTAAATCAAAGCCCTCGAAGGCGGCTCGGGTCGCTTCCTTTTGTGCTGAAAAAGGTTCCGGGGTGGTGGCATAGGTCGATGTTTCATACCCCGCCTCTTCGTACACTCGGATAATGTCTAACATTTCCCGTTTCGCTGTTTCCCGACCCGAACTGGGGTTATAGATAATTCGTGCTCGTTTCATGACTCACCTGCAAAGCTTCCCGACCATTCCTAAAATCAGTAAAGCCTCGACTTCCTCCTAAAATATATGTACAAAAGCCCGCAAAGCGGTGCTTTTATGACAGTAACAAGGCCAACTACTTTGGTCAACCAACAATTACTGTTTGATTATTGGTTAGCGCTTGTTCAACTCGGCTAACAAAAGCTTGTTCAAGACACCAGGGTTGGCTTGACCCTTGGACTTCTTCATCAATTGGCCAATCAAGAAGCCAGTTGCCCGGTCCTTACCACCCTTAAAGTCTTCAATTGACTGTGGGTTGTCATCCAAGACCTCATTGATCATTGGTGTCAAAACGGCTGGGTCAGAAATCTGAACCAAACCTTGTGCCTTGGCATAGGCTTCTGGCTCTTCACCTTCCATGATGGCCTCAAAGACCTTCTTGGCTTGCTTAGTTGAGATAGTACCGTCTTCGATCAACTTGACCATGCCAGCCAAGTTTTCAGGAGTCAAATCGGTATCCTGCAATTCAACCTGGTTCTTGTTCAAGTAGGCGTTCACGTCACCGATTAAGTAGTTGGCAACACGCTTTGCAGCTGATTTTGAATCGGCCCCAGCATTGACAGCGGCGTCAAAGAAGTTCGCCATCGCCAAGGTTTGTGTCAAGACTTCGGCATCGTATTGCTCCAAACCAAGGTCCTGGACATAGGCCACTTGTCGGTCCCCTGCTGACTTTGGTAGTTCAGCTTGAACACGGTCAATCCAGGCTTGATCAATGTGGATTGGTGACAAATCAGGTTCTGGGAAGTAACGGTAATCATCCGCCACTTCCTTAACCCGCATCAAGAGCGTTGACTTGGTTGGCTCATCGTAACGACGAGTTTCCTGGCGGACCTTGCCACCAGAACGAATAACCTGTGCCTGACGGCGTTCTTCGAATTCCAAAGCAGATTGGACG
Organism: Fructobacillus tropaeoli; assembly: GCF_001047135.2. Classification (GTDB taxonomy): domain Bacteria; phylum Bacillota; class Bacilli; order Lactobacillales; family Lactobacillaceae; genus Fructobacillus; species Fructobacillus tropaeoli. The sequence goes on from NZ_DF968079.1 coordinate 240,907, forward strand.
TAATGGAATGAGTTGATGTTCTTCATTTCCACTCGCGTTCCATAAGTCTTTGATCCTCGTGGACGTAATGACACGTTGACATCAGCTCGCATCTGTCCTTCTTGCATCTTGGCTTCAGAAACACCCGTAAACAAGACAACCCGACGTAATTGTTCCAGATAAGCGTAGGCTTCCTCTGGTGAAGACAAATCAGGCTTGGACACGATTTCAACCAACGGTGTTCCCTGACGGTTCAAATCAACGTATGAATAACCATCGGTACCGTGGGTGTTCTTTCCAGCATCTTCTTCGACGTGGAGTTCTTCAATTCCAATTCGCTTTACGCTACCATCAGGCATGTTAACGTCTAGGTAGCCGTGACGACCTAATGGTGTTCGCATTTGAGTTGTCTGGTATGACTTTGGGTTATCCGGGTAAACGTAGTTCTTCCGGTCCCAACGAATGTCTTCTGTGATTTCAGCATGCAAAGCCAAAGCTACACGCATCCCGTATTCGATAGCGCCCTTGTTGGCAACAGGCAAGACCCCTGGGTAACCCCAGTCAATGACGTTAGTGTTTTCGTTAGGCGCATCCCCATAGTGAACGGGTGAAGGTGACAGCAGCTTAGAATTTGTCTGCATTTCAACGTGGACTTCAAGCCCAATGGTTGTTTCAAAGTTTTCGTTTGCCATTTGTCCCCTCCTTATTTCCCTTCGACAACCGGGTGTTGGTCGTAGAAGTGGTTTACTTGTTCAAAGGCATAAGCAACTTGGTAAAGGGTTGCTTCATCAAATGGCTTACCAATCAATTGCAAGCCAACTGGCATGCCACCATTGAAGCCAGCATTGATGGACAGTCCTGGCAAACCAGCCAAGTTCACTGGAATCGTCAAAACATCGCCCAAGTACATGGTCTTTGGATCACCGATTTCTTCACCAATACCGTAAGGTTGGGTTGGTGTCGTTGGGCCAACAATCAAATCATAGTCAGCAAAGACCTTATTAAAGTCTTCGATAATCAATGTTCGAATTTGAGCGGCCTTCTTGAAGAAGGCATCGTAGGCACCAGCTGAAAGAGAGAATGTTCCCAACATAATCCGGCGCTTAACTTCGTCTCCGAAACCTTCCGTTCGAGTGTTCTTATAAACTTCTTCCAATGACTTAGCATCTGGTGCACGGAAACCGTAACGGATACCGTCGTAACGCTGCAAGTTTGAAGAAGCTTCTGATGACATCAAAATGTAGTAAGCTGCAACCCCGTATTGCGTGTGTGGCAATGAAACCTTATCAACGGTTGCTCCCATGGCCTCTAATTGGACAATGGCAGCCTTAACCTGTGTGGCCACTTCATCTGAAATTCCCTCTTGGAAGTATTCCTCAGGAACGGCAATCTTCATGCCCTTGATGTCTTGACCAATCTTTTCGGCAAAATCAGGAACGTCCAATTCAACAGAAGTCGAGTCCTTCTTGTCAAAACCAGAAATAGCATTCAAAACTAAGGCGTTATCCTTGACCGTCCGGGTCAATGGACCGATTTGGTCCAAAGATGAGGCCATGGCAAAGAGTCCAAAACGCGATACTCGACCATAAGTTGGCTTCATCCCCACCAAACCGTTGAAGGCGGCTGGCTGACGGATTGATCCACCAGTATCAGATCCAAGCGCATAAGGGACCTGGCCAGCAGCAACGGCCGCAGCCGATCCACCAGATGAACCACCGGGAACCTTCGTGTGGTCCCAGGCGTTCTTTGTCTTCTTGTAGTAAGAAGTTTCGGTTGACCCACCCATGGCAAATTCATCCATGTTGGCCTTCCCAACGATAACGGCACCGGCATCATTCAACTTAGTGGTGACCGTTGCATCATAAACTGGCTTGAACCCTGACAAAATGTGGGAAGCACCCGTTGTTTCCAAACCGTTTGTGGCGATATTATCCTTGATGGCCATTGGAATACCAGCCAAAGGATTTGAAAAATCACCCTTTTCATCAATGGCGCGAGCCTTGGCTAAGGCTTCGTCTTCGTGCATCCGAACGAAAGCCTGCAAGTCTTCATCGGTTGCCTGAATGTTGGCCAAAGTTTCCTTGGTCAATTCTTCGGCCGTGATTTTGCCAGCTTTCAAATCAGCATTCAAGTCGGCTAAGGTCTTGTCAAAATAATTAAAAGTCATTAAGCTTCGTCCTCCCCGTTCAAAATAGCGGGCACCTTAATTAAATCGGCTGCCTCGTCTGGTGCTTGGGCCAACAAGGCCTTCTTTTCATGCCAATTATCCGCAACATCTTCTCGTAAATGGTTCACATTCGGTGTTACTGAGAAAGTTGGCTCGACATTGGTTGTATCCACCTCTGCCATCTTCTCGCACATTGCCACGATTTCCTGGAGTTGTCCAGTGAAATGCTCAAGTTCCTGGTCGGAAAAGCTCAGCTTGGCCAAGTCAGCAACGTGAGCGACTTCTTCTTTTGAAATTGATGTTGCCATGGGGTCACCTGCCTGAAAAAGCGGATTTCTTCGTCTTTTTCAAGGCTATCCTTTCTGATGTAATTACTGTTCTATTCTACCATAAAAGCCCATAGTTGCCCCTGCTAAATGGCAGAATGCTTGCCAATTAAGAAAAGGATGAAGCTGATTTTTCCTTGAATGTCAAGGCATCCTTGATTTTTTTTGAAAAACCCGTATAATTAGTCATGTTGTCAAAACAACTGTCCAAGTCCTTAGATTAACGTCTCACCGTCGTTTCTCTCAGCACTTGGAGACATTTAAGAAAGGTGGAAATGATTATGGCCCTTACACAAGAACGTAAGAACGAAATCATGAAGGAATATGCCCGCCATGAAGGCGATACTGGTTCAGTGGAAGTTCAAGTTGCAGTTTTGACTGCTGACATCAACGAATTGAACGGTCACATGGAAACGCACAAGCATGATTTTCATTCACAACGTGGTCTTTTGAAGAAGATCGGTCGCCGTCGTAACTTGCTCCGTTACCTCCGTGGTACTGACGTTACGCGTTACCGTGAATTGATCAAGCGCTTAGGTTTGCGTCGTTAAGCTTTTGCTTACAAATAACCAGAATCAAATTTAAGGAGACGGACATATGCCAATTATTGAATCATCAATTCAACGAGTTCGTTTGAGTGCTAAGCAGCACGATCGTAACGAACCACAAAAGTCAGCTTACCGCACTGCCGTTAAGCGCTTCTTGAAGGCTGCCAAGGCCGGATCTGCTGATACTGCTGAAATGTACAAGCAAGTATCATCAGCTATCGATCACGCCCAATCAAAGGGATTGATCAAGAAGAACAAGGCTTCACGTCAAAAGTCACGTTTGGCTAAGTACGTAAAGTAATCAATTAATATTGATAAACGAAATCCCCCAACTCTTTGCGAGTTGGGGGATTTTTTTGTTGAGATCATTTATTTGCTAGCAAGTTGTCAACTGTCGCTCATGACTTGCACAATCATGACCAGCTGCTGATCTTCTAATCGTGATTACTTAAAAGCTGCAAACGCCTGATCAATTTGTTCATATTCAGCTTGCGTCAAGTCAACATCCAAGGCCTTAACGTTTGCTTCCACCTGGCCAGCATTACGTGCACCAGGAATCACGGCACCAACAGCAGGGTTAGCAATGTACCAAGCCAAGATTGTTTGGGCAACAGTCACACCATGGCCATCAGCAATCGCCTTCACCTTGTCCAAGGCAGACAAAATGGTATTAAATTGGTCCTGGCTATATTGCTTTTCAAACTTAGCGTAATCGTCCTTCGTGTACTTACCCGTCAAAAGGCCCGATGCCAATGGGAAGTATGGAACAAAGGAAATCTGATTTTCCTTCAAGTAAGTCCACTCATCCTTTTCAGCGCCACGGTAAACCAAGCTGTAGTGGTCTTCGACAATATCAACCTGGTTATTCTTATTCGCTTCTTTGATTTGATCAAGGCTAAAGTTTGACACCCCAATTGCACGAATCTTACCAGCTTCCTTCAATTCGTTCAATGCTGCAACGGCCTCGTCCTTTGGTGTTGCTTCATCTGGGAAGTGGATGTAGAAGATATCGATATAATCCGTCTTCAAACGCTTCAAAGAGTCCTCGACAGCCTGCTTTAAGAATGCTGGACTATTGTTGGGCTTGTTACCGTTGCTGGCATCCTGAGCACCCTTAGTCGCAATAACAATCTTTGACCGGTCATAGTCTTGGATGACATCACCGATAATTTCCTCAGACCGGCCTTCCCCGTACATATAGGCAGTATCAATCAAGACCACCCCTGCGTCCAAGGCTTCCTTGACCAAGGCATAACCGTCTTCATCCTTCAAACCAGGAAAAAGGTTGTGGCCACCGACCTTGTTGGTCCCCAAACCAAGCTTGGTTGTCTTCACATCAGTCTTGCCAATTGTTACTTCTTTTGCCATGCGTTTGTTCCTCCTGAATCCGTTACGTGTGTTGTTTTAAAAAATTGTTCATAAGTATTGTAAACTAACAAACCGGTCGTTGAAAAGGTAAGATTGAAAATACCTGTTTTAAAATCAGCAAGATTATCGTTTTTCTCGATATGACTCCAACTTTTCTGTGAAAATTCACGAAACAGCTTTCAGTCCCTTATTCTATCTTTCTGAATGTTTTTTTGTCCGTCTCATCGACAGATGATCACTAATGACGTTCACAATTAATTTCAAAATTAAGAAAATAATTTTGTATGCTACATAACCCACTAAGAGCATTACGTACACAAAAATCCCAATTGCAAAAACCAGTATCATTATCGGTAATAGCATACTTCACTCTCCCTCTTGTTGCATCATTTTCTCTTTAACTTTCATAAAATACCACCTAAGTGGTATTTTACGTGTTTATTGAGGTGATGGGTAATAAAATAGTGCCATCTATCATTGATTCAGCACCAAAAAACCAGTCACCGATTAAATATCGGCGACTGGTTCAGTCTGCATCTTTATTTTAACTTCTGCAGGCTAGCACTAAAATACTTACCATTATCAGTTAAAACACCCTGACCCAAGATTTTGTTAGTAATCATCGAAGTTTTGTTCCCATTGATATTCAACAAATAGCTTGGCGCGAAGGTACTATTTTTCTCAAACGAAGTCACGACAAAACGGTTACTTTTATCATTGCCATTTGGAATAACTAGGTAAGAATAAGTAAAGCTTGTCGGATTAGTGCCCTCACCTTGACCGGCAATCACTAAGCCATTGGAATTCAATGGTTTGTAGGTACCGTTAATGCCCTCATCAGAGCTAAATCCTAGCAAGTAAGAATTTTTCGTGATAGTTTCATTATCAGTTGCCATATGGAAGCCCCAAGTTGATGTGAAGACGTACCAGCGCCCATTGTGCTTAAAGAGGTTAATTCGCTCTAATTCATCATTGGTTGCATTTCCGGTGACCATTGGTTTCATGACCTTTTTTACAGAAAAATCTTTATTCAATTCGACCTTTCCAATTGCCCCGTTAGCAAAATAAGTCTTTTCATACTCTGCTGTATTCTTATTGGACAGTAGGCGTGCTGAATCACTCTTAAAGAAAGCTGATTTTCCATAATACGCTTGGTTAGTAAAATTGTTGGCGCCTTGGTAGTTATACTCGGGCCCGGTATTGCCTTCAAAAGCAAGATAGTACTTGTCGCCATCTTGAACAAAGTGTGGATCGCGCAACGTGATATCGTCGCTAAAATAGTTTCCCTTTCCTTCACCTTGGTCAGCGGTTTGATAAATTTTACCGTCACCCGAAAAGACTGTTTTTCGATCGGTTGTCTTTGTATGGTCAATGGTCAATCCTGACGACCAGTTTTTGCTATCTTTTGGATTCACCGTAATTTGAGCAGTTGTCAAAACCTGGGCTGATAGACCACTTTCCTTATATGCGTTTGCATAGAAAAAGCGGAGGGTATTATCCTTGGTTTTCATCAAAACGGTTGATCCAGACCATTCACCAACAGAGTTCTGCAAATACTTGTCGTAGTCTTTGTCGGCAACCCCCTCAGTTTTTGAGTTAAAGACGTAACCCACAAAGTGCCAAGTACTCAAGTCATCCTGCTTGGCATTATTTTTCTGCAAGAACAGCCCCATCTTCGTGGGCGCTCCTGAATAGCGACCGTTCTTAGCTGTTAAACCAACAACTAGTCGATAGCCATGGAAATTAGCCACTGTCCCATCGGGGTTGGTTACTGGCCAAAAGTCCCAGACATCCATCCTCACCGTTTTACCAGTTGTTTCATCATAAACCTTAGCGCCCGGAATCTCTTGTTGCAAGGATTCATGGTCGATTGTTGGGGCTAGATACTGTTTATTTGATAATAATTCTGGAATATTATTCATTTCAGCTCGCGTGTAGTGAGCCACTTGCCCGATTTTATCACTCAAATTCGTTGCTTTTGTTGATTCATTTTTGGTTTGAAAATGGCTGAAGGTTCCTAGCCCAATACCAATGATTAGGAGGCAAAAGCTTAGCAGAATCAATACTTTTTTTCTTTTAGTCATTATTAATTATCCCATTCCTAAGGGGTCTTTCGTAAAATTAGAACAATAACTATATTAGCAGAAATTAAAGATAATCATCTCTAAACATTCACCCCAACCTGAAAAATATAACCTATCATTCTGCATTTAATTTTTTAATTTTTAACGAAACATTTCTTGGTTTTCCATATCAATAAAGTACGGCTTTAAATCTTTATTCAAAAAGCACGTGATAAAAATTATCACGTGCTTTCGACACAGTTTAATAAAATTTAGTTTGAAGTTTCAACCAACTGAAACTTCATTTTCTGTACTGCTTGACGACCACCAATTGAGTTCACATAGTTCAAAACATCAGTAATTGATGCTCGATAGTCAGTAGTGCTATTCTGACTAAATGACATCGGCTTTGTCCCGTTTTGGCTTGCCGTACTTGTATCATTCATCAAGTACTTATAATAAGCAATGTCGCTATCGGTACCATCAACAACTTTAGCTACGAATGTTGGATTTAACTGATTGGCAACCTTTGTTAAAATAATTCCTTTTGACTGCATCAAACTCAACTTCTGCCATTGATCATCCCCATGGGCCAAACCATAGAGGACAATCATACGATAGGCTAAATCATCACTAGAACGAAAATCGTCTTGAGTAAGAGTATTGCTTACCGATGGGGTCGAAGTAGAAGTTGAAGATGAATTTGTGCTGGAACTAGTACCCATATTGGAGCTAGAATTAGCACCCTGCTTACCAGTATTAGAACTTGTTATAGCTGCATTCTGACTGCTACTAGTTGCCGACTGCGCTTTTTGACTAATCGAAGAAACACTTTTTTCACTAGAAGATTGGGCCGAACTACTTTTCTTTTTCGCTATAAATCCTTGTTCTTGATCAGTTGGATTCGTAACAGCATTAACAATAAAAGTAGTGGCCCCCAGTGTTAAAACGACAGTCACCGCTGTCATAGTTAGCAAGATTTTCTTGTTTCTAAACATCTTGCAGACTCCTTATATTTATATTATCCCTGCACCATAGCATCGTCATTCAACACTAACGTAACTTGACGTTTCAAGTATATATGCAATATTACTTAGCGTCAATATACTTTCTTCACATTAGAACATTCTTATGTTAAATCTGCTTTAAATGAAGGTTGCTATCTCAGCTAAATCTATCCAATTAACGCAAGCAATAAATATTATTACCACAAAGATAACAGAACTCTTACTTTTAATACTTTCAGGGCCTAAATCATAAAACTATCTATATCAGACCAACAACTTACCTCAGCCAACTAACTAACGCCAATTTTAACTTTAAGAAATTTTATCTGCACCAAAAATTATCTTTTAAAGTAAATAAAATTATCTCAACTACACAAATGTATCGTGGTCAATTATTTTGAAGTTAATATCATTTTTTGTAAAAAAAGCCAAGCTCTTTCGAGCTTGGCTTTTTTACCTATTAAGCATCAAAACATTA
>NZ_DF968080.1 GCF_001047135.2 Fructobacillus tropaeoli
AAAATAATTAAAAAATAAAGATATCTATATCTTATATAAGTTTTATATATAATCACTAATTGATTGTTCTTTGCTTTTTTATAATTCAATTTCTCGTTTTAATTAATGTCACACTATGTTAAAACTGTACAAATATAACCTATTAAGTTTAAAAATTATTATTGGCAAAATGATATAATATTACTTTGAAAAAAGAAAAACTTTTAACCAAGAGTTATAGTTAAAAGGTTATTTATCAAATTTTATTGTTAGCCAACTTACTTAAAAAAATCAACTAATTTAACTCTAATATCGGAGAACCCTAACCATGCATTTTTTTAACAAAGCACTTTATCCAAAGACTCTTAAAAAGATTTACCAAGAAGTGACACCGTTTTTGATAATGTTCATTCTGGTTGTATTATTTTTGAACACCATTTTATTCAACCCGATTAAATTTCCTTTAGATAGTTATTATCATTTTTCTCGAATACACAACTTATCTGGAAATTTTTTGCAATTCCTTTATCCACAAAATTTCCTTTCATTAGGACAAATCGGTGTGGCAAGTAATGTATTTTATCCCTCACTTGGATTGCAGCTAATTGTCAATTTTTTCCCTTTTATCCATAACTCGCTTCTTTTATATAAGGTAGTCTTGCTAATGATTAACTTTTTATTAGCTGCCACCTTTTATAGCGTTCTACATTTCAAACTCCGCGCTCAACCAACCATTGCGGCCATTTTATCCTTACTATGGTCAGGATCTGTTTTTTCTCTTTTTAACATTGCGGAAGCCACTGCGGCCATCGGAATTCCCTTAATTGTTTATGGGTTATTTAATCACAACGAAAAAAACTCATACAAATACATTGCTATTGGCCTTTCAATATCATGGTCCTCACACATATTATTAAGTACGATTATTTCTTTATTTGTCTTTATCTACTTACTGATTTGCTTTATCACCAATAAGACATCGAAAAAATTTGTCTTCCTATCTTCATTCAAAGCAGTATTTTTTACTTTTCTACTGACGCTAGGAACCCTACTTCCCCTAATTTACATTAGCGCGACAAACAAAATTAAAATGCCAAACATGGGTTATTACCAATTCCAGACCTGGTATATTACCGTTCAATCTTTCTTCACTGAAACGAAATTAATTGTTACCTTTCTTGTCTTGCTTTTCATCATTGCAACCATCATCTTAATTCGAGATATTTTTCTGGGCCAAATTTTATCTCTGATACTAGCCGTTTTCGGAACTAGCGCCGTTACCTGGGAACCCTTTTTCAAACATACATCACTCATTAGCATTCAAATCCCTTACAGGCTCTTCTACTATTTTTTGATTATTTGTCTTGGTTTCACCATTGTTGTGTTTGCCACCTTCCGAAAAAGTTCAACGAATTCCTTTAAAAAAATACTAGCAACCTTTGCCTTCCTTGCCATGACAGTTATCAGCATGACTTTGCAGAAAGATAATTATGCCGATATTGATATCCCCGGTAATTTCGTTGTTGCTACGCCAAGCAAAATTCATCATCACTATATGACCGGTCAGGATGGTTATGGCCTTGACTCTCTCGGGGCTTTCGATCGCGCCTCTGTTCATTCATCCGACACCTGGTATCTAATGAATTATTCAGACTATGTCCCCCAACAGGCACTAGCAAATCAGAACTCCAGCTTTATGCTAAGTGATACTAAGGGTAAACACTTCATCAAACACCAGCTAAAGACAAGCACTGGCCAGTATATTGACACCCACTCGTTCAAAGCAAGCTATAACCAATTATCGTTTGTTTCAACTAAGGACATTGATAGCGATACCATTTATTTGCCTGTTTTAGGTTATCAGCATACGAATATTAGTGTCTTTATCAACCACACTCAAGTTTCATCTTCTATTGAAAATGGACAAATCGCCGTACATCAGCGAATCAACAGTGGTGATCAAATCACGATTAAGCAGTATATGCCTATATGGGAAATTTTGCCATTCATTGTTGTTTTAGCGACGTTGGTATTCCTCTTCTTGCTTCACTGAATTTAATCACTATATTCAGCATTATTAATGATTTTATTGCTATATTATAATAGCTACGTATTTAAACAGTTTTAGGAGAACTATTGCACATGACCAAAAAAAGTAAAATAATCAGTATTATCAGCCTTTCTTTACTGTTTATGTTCTTTTACCTACTGAATTTCCACACCCCTCTTTTTGATGACGATCTCTATATTGGGCAGCATCAAACTTTAATCACTTTGTGGAATCAAGCCTACGCGGATTATTTTCACTGGAACGGCCGAGCTATCGGGCAAACACTTTGGCGAATTTTGGTTTCAAGCAATATTTATATCACAAGCTTGATTATCTCTTTGGGGTCCATCACCACAATTTTCCTCTTAAATCACTTTGGGAAACTCAATCAAAGCTCATCTTACAGTCCCCTTCGCATCGTTTATAGCTTTTCCTTAGTATTACTTTTTGCACCCGTTATTGGTCAAACAATGTTTTGGCGAGCAGGTGCAGGAAACTACCTATTAACAACAACCCTGATTTTATTGTTTATTCTTCCCTATTATCAGTGGTTCCACCAAGGCCAACATCATTTGACCAAATTATCCGCCCTACTCCCTCTATTAGCATTTTTAGCTGGCTGGTCAAATGAAAACACATCAGGCGGTGGTTTATTAATTGTCCTAAGCTACCTATTAGCTGGTCGTTACTTCAAAAAATTATCCTGGTCAAAAATCCAAATTTCAAGCGTTATCACCTACCTCATTGGTTACCTATTTTTGATCTTAGCACCAGGAAATGCAATTCGTACCAAAGCGACCATGCCGCCTTCATGGTTTGAACAATCAACTTTCACGCATTTTAAAAATGGGTTTAAATTAGTAAGTAAAACGCTTTTCCACGATTATAAAATGCTTATTGCTTTAATTCTGATTTTTGCACTTGTGGTGATTTTCCAACGTCAGTTAGAAAATGCGATTGAAGGATTACTATGGTTTGCTGCCGGGCTAGCAGTCCTTTATGCCCTATCCATTTCACCACTAGGACAAGATGGTGGCCGCTCCTTCTTTGGTGGTATCATCTTTATGATTGTTGCCCTATTAAAGCTAAGCACAAGCGCAATCAACCATTATCAAAAGAAGACCCTGGCCTACCTCACAGGTGCAACGTTCCTAGTTTTGCTCACGATGCTTGGCCTATTAAAGGGAGCTATGGGAACACTTGATGCTATAAAAGCTAATCAAGCATTGCAAACACGTTATCAAGAACTTGAAAAGCATCAAGGCAGTGATAAATTAGTTAAAGTTAAGCCTTTAAGTTACTATCCTAAAAAGAGTTTTGCCATCAATTACGGTCTTGAAGAGCTTAGCAATTCGGATCCACACGCATTTCCAAATGAAGGTTACAATTGGCACTATAACCTTAAAAAAGGCATCATTATGAAGTAAAGAAAAAGCACAGCGATTTTCAATCACTGTGCTTTTTTTATTCTTCAATTTTCTTAAAAATATACAGCTTACTCAACACATAATTTGAAATAATCACAAAAATATTTTGAATCCCATTCCAAAGCAAATCATTTTGATGCAAGACCTGAACACCAAACGCTAAAATGAACCACCCGATAACGCCTGTCACAATTCGAGCCAGATAGAATTGCCAAATTTCACGAAACAACCCCTTAGCATCCGTCACCTTCGATTGAAATACCCAAATACGATTAGTGAGGTAAGCAAACAAAACTGCCAAAAACCATGATAAAACATACGATACTGTATATGTCCAATGTAGGTAAGCGGAAAAAATCGAATAGGTGACAACGGAAACTACGAATGTAGCGCCACCAAAGAACAAGTACAGAATAGATTCTCGATATCGATCAAAAATTTTTTTAAAATCAGTTAACACAGTCATTTCCTCAATCATTACTTTCTATTATTAAATCATCAAAAAATAAAGTTAATATAAAAGAACCGTCTAACAATAAAACGGTTCATTACGAATATCATTTATTTCTTATTAGCAAATTCAATGGTTGGGTTAAAGGTCTTACCGGCCTTCATTCCCTTTTTCATGATCGCCAACTTTTCAGCCTTACGCTCCGTGTGAGACAACTTAATCTGCCAATATTCGGCTAATGTACGCAACCGAGCGCGATTCTTTCGATACCAGTCACGCTTACGGATGTAATAGCCTTTATTGCGATACGAATAGAAATAACGTGGTGTCCGTGCCGGGCCATCATTTAATAAACTTGACCCAACATTGGCACCCATTTTATGAGTTACCTTTGCGGATGGTACAAAGTAACCAGGAGCAACACGACCTGCGCGTTCCGTATACTCGATATCATCACCCCAGATGAAGAAGTCAGTAATAGGCAAGCCAATTTCTGCAACAACTGCGCGACGTACCAGTAAAGAAACAAACGTTGCATTCTGCAATTGAACAGGTTCAACCTGGTCTTCTGGAATGACCTTCAAACGGTTCATTGGTGCTGGTTGGTTCATCTTGGCACGGTGACCATCAGTCCAACGAACATCTGAAGCCAAAAAGCCAAAATTAGGTTCTTGATCAGCAAAGGCCAATAAGTTTTGTAGTGTATCAGGGTGAACAACAGTATCGTCATCCATTACCCAAACAAAGTCATCATCCGTCTTTTCCATAAAATGACGAATACCGCGATTAAAACCACCGGCACCACCAAGGTTTTCCTCTAGACGAACATAATCAATTTGATCACCTAATGATTCCAAATATTCCTTTGTATCATTTTCACTAGCATTATCAACAATGATAATGTGGCTTACGGGAACAATTTGTTTTTGTAAACTATCAATTACTTCTTTCAACAATGCAAGTCGGTTGTAAGTAACAACGACTGCTGAAACATTTTGAGCCATGATTTTTCCTTAGTACAATAGATTTCCATTAAAAATTATATCATAGCTAGTTCTCGTGATGAATTAAATTTCACTAAGAGGCTACCTATAACGCTAAAAACAGTTTTCAAATTAATTTTAATTAGAGCATCAATTGAACCTATCGATACTAGCCTTGCTTATTCCTTCGAATCTGGGCAACATAGTTTATTCCCCTTTGCATCCCTAAACTAGCTAGTAGGAATAGAACAGGCAAAAATTGAATTAAGTATCGTGTTCGACCGCCCTCAAAAATTAGCCAAAAGGCAAAGAAGCCAACTGCACTGATTTTAAGGAACAGTCCCCAGAGTGATTGATCAAAAATACTGCCCAATATCAAAACAAGGGCTATAATCCAAAAAATTTGTTGAACGGTCCTAAAATCGAACTTTCCTTCCGTTGCAATGCCATTCTTTTCCAAGAAATAATGCCTTGGGAAAGTTTTTTCTAGTTGCTCATTGTTTGGATGAAATGCCTTTAAGTAATACACTTCATGACCCCATGCCATTGAGCCGTCAGCAGAATTTTTAATTTGCTTATGAATTAAAAACTTTTCATAGCCAAGAATGCCACCCTGGTTAATAAAACGTTCCTTAATCAATCGCAATGAAGCTTTGTTTCGTGCTTCTGGATCCTTAATATTAGCTGAATTAAACATGTCGGTGACATTATAATCACCATCACCAGTAATCCCCATCGCCGCGAAATGCGACATTGGCAGTGCTTGCCGTGTATCAACCTTAACAATGCCATTATGGTGATACAAATACTCTTTCATCAAAACAGAGCCAATACCTAAAAAGGCAATTGAAATCGCAAGCATTATACCGGCAGATTTAAGTTTGATTTGCCCATTCCTTGTTACTATTAAAAGGACAACAACGAATAAAATGGCAATCAACAGAACCATTAATGATGGCTTTAGTAAATATGACAGTAGTAACTCAAAGCCCAATAAAAGTCCAAAGAGATAGAATCGCTTCTTTTGCTGAAATTCAATTGCCCGAACTACGGTATACAGTATGCCAGCTGTTAAGAAAAACGATAAAGTATCAGAATACGGAATAACAAAAAAAGGAACACACGTAAACAACACAAGTGTAAGCACGAAAGTTAGCTTTGCCACCAGTGGGCTGGTAAATTTTTTAGCTAATTTCCAAATTAAATACGTACCAAAATCGACAATAGCAACGTTAGCGATATTCAGTGCATACATAAAATATTCAAACGATGGGCGCCCTAATAAGTGGAAATAAATACTTTCGAGCTTAAGCAACATCGTGTTATTGGGATTAACCGACAAGTAATTTGGCCAGGGCCATCCTAATTTGGCCGTTGTCGCACGTTGAACTAAAAACATCCAATCCCAGGTACTGGTCCCTGACAATAGGAACACACATACTAATTGCCACAATAGGACGAGCGCAATAATGACGACCCAAGTTATTTTATGTGAAAATATTGCCTTACAGAAATTGACACTTTTTTGCCAAGCATTATAGAAAAAATGACGCAAAATCAGTAGCAAAACTAGCAGTAGGATTAAGAAATTAACCGCCTTTACAAAGCTTAAACTAACCCCATTAATATTTTCAGGTAATAGCGCGATTGCGCCTACCAAGCTAATAGTAATTAAAACGGAAAAAATGATATTGATAAATGTTTTTGTTATTTTCATAATTTAATTATATATTACTAATAAAAACCGTGTTGAAAAATTCACAACACGGTTTTTAAAATGTTAATGAATTTGTTGACGTCGCTTGATTGCTAGCGCAATCAAAAGCAAAGCAACAAAAATTAAGTGTAAGAAGGTATAAACGTATCGATTAATCCAAGTAGTATCATGATGATCGGTAAAGCTAAAGATTGCATTTAATCCCTTAACATTTTTCTGATTCATTTTGACATTTGGTCCCTGTAAATTAGTCGTTTTCAAATTTTGAAGGACATCTGTTTTAACCGGATAAGTGCTAATATTTTCAATTTTCAAACGATAGTCACCAACTGGATATTGACCAGGATAACTACTCCAAGACTGCTTTAAGTTTAAGGTCCATGATTGGTGCTTATCAGTTCGAATCAGTGTAACTTTCAATTGGTCAAGTTGTTCTTTACTCAACTTTGAAAAATCGATATTCAAATTATTAGATGGACTCTTTAAACTAAAGGTTTCTGTCTCAACAGTTGTTTTTCCAGGAATCGTAACAAGTTCATCACCATTTTCCGTATATAGAGAAAATCCGGAATTATAAACAAAACCATCACGACTAACCCTATCATTGGCACGCGAGAATGAAACCAAGAAACTTGCCATGAGCAAGACCAGACTTAATAATACGAATTTATTAGTAACCCGTTGAACGGTTTCCTGCCGCTTTTTAAGCAATCCAAACAGCAATTGCATGCCGATTGCTGCTAATAACAAAAGGAATGGCAACATTGGTAAAGCATAACGGTCGCGGACTTCCCATAGCAAAATATGGAAAGTAAAAATACCAACAATGCTAAATGCAGAAAAAATCGTTAAATTCAAAATTCTTGGATCAATTGTTTTTCTGTTTTTCAAAACATTGATAACGGCCAACATTGCTAAAGCTAATAACAAGATATAAATTGGTTGGAATAAATTACCGATAAACTCTAAAAATGGTGTTGATTCCCACTCATATTGCAACAATGGTCGATTTATCTGTAATCCGCCCATATCTTCATTTGAATAGGCCAATGAGAACATAAATGCAATTTTTTTGATTGCATGCTTTGGTACTCCCAAAACACCCAATTCTTTAATACGATGCTTTAATTCATCTGTGATGAGTTTTGCACGTTCCTTTTTAGGGAAATTACTATACAAGAATGAATCAGGGCCGTCAATTTGACCTGCCGTATGTGGATTCCACGACATGTTCACGTAGCGAACAGAAGGCGTGACCATTGTTGGCTTCGATTGAAAACCTTCAACCTTTTGAAAATGATGAAACGATACTGTTCCCAAAAGTGAAAAGAACACACCCAGAATGATTAAGCCACTTTTTAATTTAAAATTGAATTGCTTACTAAATAAAATCGTCAATAATAACGCAATTAAAATAATGACCGAATTTTGCCGGATAGTCACTGCTATCCCAAGCATCAACATCAAGGCGGTGCCGTGAAGCCACTTTGATTTAGCGGACTCATTCGATAGCAATCGAATCAAACTGCCAATAACACCCATCATTAATGCGATTGCCACAACATCATTATAGGGAAAGACCGCATACATGAACCACGGAATATAAAATAGTGCAATAAACATAAAAATTGTGCTTAATACACGATTTACTAATCTAAGTGAACGACTTAGATAGATAATTCCTAAGTCAAGCATTAACATCTGAATCCATGGCAATATTGGCGCATAATGCGTAACACCAAGCCAGTGGAACGGTGTTAACAAATAGCTCCACCACAACGTAACGTTGACATTATTCGGATAGGTATAAAAGTAGTTATACCATTGATGGTTGCCTTCAATTAAGCGGGCAGCCATTGTCGTAACATAGCCTGTGTCCGTATAAACTGGACGTACAAATGTCAATAAAAAGACCAATTGGGCTAGTATGGCCAAGACCAAGAAAAGAATATAATAAATTTTTCTTTGCTTAACACTAACCTTTCGAGCTACATAAAAGCCAAAAAACAAAATAGCTAAGCTCGCTCCGAGACGATAAAACCCGCTTAAAAAACCACCGGTACTACCATCTACTAAATTGAGTGGATATAGAAAAATTGCACTCGCTGTAATTAGTGTAATCGCAATTAATGCAAACGATAGTATAAGATTATGAACGCTTAACTTACGCATAGTTACCCTTAAATTTATTTTTCTTCTTTGGCAATATAAATTGGCCGGTTCTTTGTTTCCATAAAGATAGCTGCAATATAACGGCCGATAATACCAAGGCTCAACATTTGAATACCGCCGATGAAGAGGATAATAGTTACCATCGATGGCCAGCCAGCAACAGAGCTATTTGAAATCAAAGCTCGAATGACAATAAAGATTCCTGCTACGATTGAAGCACCAAAGGACAGTAAACCTAGGAAGGTCACGATTGTCAATGGCATCGTTGAAAAAGAAACAATTCCTTCGATAGCATATTTTGTTAGCTTCCAAAATGACCAAGAAGTTGTTCCAGCAACACGCTCTCGATTTTCATATGGAATATACTTTGTTTTAAAGCCAACCCAGGTAAAAATTCCCTTTGAAAAACGCTGATTTTCAGACAGCGACAGGATGGCATTGACCATTTGTCTGGTCATTACCCGATAATCACGGGCACCATCAACCAAATGAGTCTGTGATACTTTGTTCATCCACTTATAAAACTGTGCGGAGAACCATGACCGCAGCTTAGCCTCTCCCTTACGATCAGCACGCCGAGTACCGACGGCATCATATTCTCCACTTTGAACTTCTGCTAACATCTGTGGCAACAACTCAGGCGGATCCTGAAGGTCAACATCCATTACCGCGACATAGTCCCCCTTTGCTTGTTGCAAACCAGCGTAAAGTCCCGCCTCTTTGCCAAAATTACGCGAAAAAGAAACATAGTGAACATTGCTATCCTGGTTGGCTAAATCGCGCAAGATTGGCAATGTTTTATCGGTTGAACCATCGTCAATAAAATGAAAATCAATCGTTGCTTCAACTTCTGGCTTAATTTTTTGAATGGCATCGTAAAAAATTTGAATTGTATCTTCTTCGTTATGAACCGGCACAATAAGTGATAATACCGTTGGTTGGTCCTTGATGTCCATCGTGCTCTCCCTTTTAAAACAAATATGTATGGTTGCCAAAACTAAGGCAACCTCTTTTTTACTTTACTTCGTCGTGCGCAAAGTTAAAGTCATCTGCCACACCAAATTCTTGACGAACAGTGTTAAAGGCATCATTGAAGACCTGGTCCATATCAAAGTAACGATACTTACCCAAACGACCACCAAAGAGTACTTCAGGTGCTTCTTCACGAGCAGCCTTCACGTATTGCTTGTACAATTCAGTGTTCTTATCATCGTTAACTGGGTAGTAAGCTTCCTTCGTGCGATCCCAGTCTTGTGGGTATTCACGCGTAATAATCGTCTTACCTTCGTCTGCCAAACCATCAAAGTGACGCCATTCCATTTGACGCGTATATGGTGTTTCAGCATCCGTATAGTTAATAACGGCATTGCCTTGATAGTTATCAGAGTCAATTGTTTCGCTTTCAAAGCGCAATGAACGGTATTCCAATTCACCAAACTTGTAATTGAAGAACTGATCAATCATTCCCGTGTAAAGAACACGTGGGAATTCTGCCATAAATTCATCCTTGTGATCGAAGAAATCAGTATCAGTCAAAACATCAATCAAGCCGTTTGAACGTTCAACCATGTTCTCAAAAATTTGAGTATAACCACCAACAGGAATTCCTTGGTAACGGTGGTTAAAGTAGTTGTTATCGTAAATAAAGCGAACTGGCAAACGCTTGATAATGAACGCTGGTAATTCGGTTGCCTTACGACCCCACTGCTTTTCGGTATAACCCTTAATCAAAGCTTGGTAAATGTCTGTTCCAATCAATGAAATAGCTTGTTCTTCCAAGTTACGTGGTTGACGATCGCCCAATTCCTTCAAAGCAGCAGACTTTTGTTCTTCAATCTTAGCCTTCGCTTCGTCAGGTGTCTTTGTTCCCCACATCTGGTAGAAAGTATTCATGTTAAATGGCAAGTTAAAGAGCTTACCATTATAATTGGCAACAACTTGGTTTTGGAAGTTGTTAAATTCCGCGAAGTTCTGCACGTAATCCCAAACTTCCTTGTTATCAGTGTGGAAGATATGAGCGCCAAAATCGTGAACAGTGATGCCGTTTTCAACGTGTGTATGTGTGTTTCCACCAATAAATGAACGCTTTTCAACAACTAAAGAGCGCTTACCACGCTTTGCCGCTTCGTAAGCGAAAGTCATCCCGAAGGGACCAGCACCAACGATTAAATAATCATAATTCTTTGTATTAAACTTATTTGCCATTAGAAATGTACCTTTTTCTTAGAATTTGGAAGAAACTTCCGTTTCAAAAACTGCGTGCCCTTATCAAGCCAATTTGTCTTTTCAAGACTAATCACAGGAACTTCCGTAAAGGAATAGTTCCGAGTATTCAGCCAAGTATCCATTAGCCGTTCTGACAAGAAACCAAAAACGCGGGCATCTTGACCATGTAATGTGGATAAGTTCACTTTTTCTTGCACTTTTCCCAAAACACCGAAAACAAACTTTGCATAATCGTCAAAAGCTTCTTTTTTCATGATAAACATGTTAAATAGATGAGCCTTTGTCGATTGCTCCATCCGTTGGAAGCCAGGATAGAAGTCTGCGTAATCCTCTTGAATGACCTTTTCCATTATCTCATAAGGCTCGTGTGCATGGGCGTGAAGATAATGATTACGCTGATTTTCAATGTAGTAATTTCGCTCTTTGGGTAAAATCACATCATGTTGGCGCAACAAGTCTTCAATATCATGTTGATTTAGTCGTTTAGCGTAGTCATGTCCACCTTTTTGTCCCAAATAACGGCGGTAGTGAACCAAGCCAACTGCATCTTCTTCAGAATTTTTCCACATCCAATAAATACCAGTTAATTCATTGAAATTTGGGTTTTTAGTCGAAATGTTTTCGCCTTGATCATCACGTTGATAACCAGTGGGAATTTCTTCTCTCAAAGATGAACCAACCATCAAAGGTTGATAAAGGCTATCCTGAGGCATTTCATATGGTTTATGTGTTGCAATATAGACTTTCATTGCTGGAGTTCCTCCTCCAAGCGCATAATATGTTTCCGATAAAAGAAGAACATAAGCAAATATGGCCACAGAAAGACCTGAATAACGAAAATAGATGAAAAAGCTGCCAAAACAACCATGGTGATGAACGAAATAATCAAGCCACGGTGCCAGGCCATCTGTTCTTCATTCAAATTCAGCCGTGGTAGTCGATACTTCACCAAAAAAGTTCGAGCTAACAAGCGGAACAACAGCCAGATGGCCGGAACCATAATAATGAGTCCAAAAGAAGCAAACCATCCCAGAAAATCAGAAAGATTTGGGTAACCAAACTGTGAATAAACATGTTGGAACTCGAAATTATCTGTCGTCGACAATGGGACATTTTGAAGTATGAAGTATGAAGTAAATCCATAACCAACTCCAAAAATTGGATGCGTTAAGAATGTTAATGCCAAAGCAATCGTACCGCCCAGTCGATTATCCGTTCCCTGCTTAGCAAAGAGGAACTGATTTAGCGTATTGTGTATGACACCAACCTTTAAATAGGCCACTGCTAGCAAAATAACGCCAATCGCTGCTAACCAGACTAAAGTCCAACGCAGCCTCTTGTTTGCCCAAAATGCCCACAAAAGGTAAGCAATCCCCGCAGTTAAAATTCCAGTGGTTGTCTTCGCTAAAAAGAGAATCATAATGATAACAAAGGCAAAGACAACATTTAAAAATTGATCCGTCCCTTTTTTCTTTGTCCAAGACCAAAACTTTTGACCCGTTGCTGTTAATCCAATCAAAATTGGTAAGTAGACAACACCAAGTAGGTTAGCCAAGAAGGCTGCTTCCGGTTCAAAACCGTTTACTCGGCCTTCCGTCGTAACGTAAGAGCCGTTGGCATAGAAGTTATAACCAGCATGGGTCCGCCAATGCCGCTCAAAAAGATGAGCAATTTCATTAACGTAATGATGAAAAAAGGAAATATTGAAAGTTACGGTAATTTGTGGAAGAACAGTTAGTAATAAATAAAAAATCAAACCAATTAAGCCTGATTTTAAAAATGCTCGTTCATCTTGTTCCGTGATAATCGTTAACTGAATGATGGCCCAAGCAACATAGACCGTTACCGTCCAACCTGCGAGGATAATACCCGAATGAATGATTCCAGTTGTTAGAATTGTTTCACCAGTTGTACCATACGACCAGGCCATCACAAGTAACTGAACTATCCAAAAAAAGCCAGTTAAGTAGATTGCCGTTTTTGAAGGAACAATTGACTTTAACCGGTTTGGATACCGATATAGCTGCAACAGAATCATTACCAGAAAGACTGGAAAGGCCACCATAGCAACTGTTTCAGCTAACGCATTCGTATAATTTTTAGAAAAAAATGTAATTGGTAAGAGAAAATTAACCATAATTCCTCAAATTATCCTTGTTTCTTTGCTTCATGATAATTCTTACGAATACCTGATACCATAATTGCAAATACAGAAAGTACCAGTCCAAAGACGGCACCGAAAACAGTTAACTTCTTTGCATTCTTCAAAGAAGAACGGGTTACATCTGATCCAGTCGCCTTTGACAGTGTGTCAGGCTTTCCCATATCCGGGTACAACGTTGGTCCGACCTCTGCAAATGTTTCTGCATAGACGTTTGCTAATGTCTTTGCCCGATACGTTGTCGATCCAGAAGCTTGGAATGACAACGTCAGAGTATCTGTTGGGTTCTGAACTTTAACAGCTTCGTTGATATCGTCCTTACTCATTTGAAACGGCAATGCCTTTTGTACGGCAGAAACCACTGCATCATCTTGAGCGATTTTTTCATAAGTAGGCACCAGCGCCTTATCAGCTAGGAATCGAGCGTTGGGGTCACGTACATCCGTATTATTCTTAGCAATCAAAACCGTACGGCTAGCAGAATAATTTGTAATAACCTTGCCAGACTTGGCATACACAAAGCCTGCACCAGCAAAAAGCACGACACACAAGACAATTAACCAAGCAAAATGCCAAAAGCGTTTAGCTAAATCAGTTAATGAAAATTCCATTTTAATTTCTCCTCGTTGGAAAATATTGTTTTATTTAAAAGGCTCCATCGCCCTTGAAAATCGCAACCACTGTTAAAAACATAATTTTAAAGTCCAACCCTAAATTAGCACGGTCAACATAATCGAGCTCAATTTCAGCTCGTTCTGGGTAACCAATATTTGACCGTCCGGAAGCTTGCCAAAGGCCAAAAACACCCGGCTTTACAGACAAAAATTTTTGAATCCGTTGTTCGTCGCCGTATTCAACTAATTCACTTTCAACCACAGGCCGTGGACCAATGATTGACATATTCCCAATTAAAGTATTCCAGAATTGTGGCAATTCATCAAGTGATGTTTTACGCAAAACCGCCCCGATTTTTGTAATCCGAGGATCCTCTTTAGTTGGCAATTTATAACCATTATCAACAAATTTTTGATATAACTGGCTATCTGATTTAAGAATTTGATCAGCATTGTCAACCATGGATTGAAACTTATAAATTTTAAAATGCTTACCACCCTGACCGACACGGTCTTGAGCATAAAAAACATGACTGGTTCCCTTGCTAAGCTTAATAATCACTGCAATTACCAAAAAAATCGGTGAAAACACAATTAAAGCCACAAAGGAAACAACAATATCTAAAATTCGTTTGGGAAGGCGATAAAACAGGAACTGTTTCAAAACCCCATCCTCCAATATTTATAATTTAGTGCACAACAATATTCATTATACCAGAATCGCCCTATTAGCGGAAGGAACGCCAATTCAATAACCGCTTCAAAATAGGTGCTCGAAGAATAATGAGTACTAGCAAGTAGACAAAGCCACCAATAACCGCTTCAATTAATGTGCTTTTGATGCCAATACCGTGATGGTCAACAAAGTATAGCACTGCAAAATACATCGCCAATCCGGCCAACAGATAGCGCCAGAGTCCAACAAAATGAGCCCGGACCTTCATATCGTTTCTTGTCACAAATAACTGATAGGCAATAACGGCGAATTCCGAAATAGCTGTCGCTAATGCCGCCCCTTCAACACCCCAAATAAAAATCAAAAAGAAATTCAGAAAAACGTTTAAAACAGCGCCGAAAGTTACTGACCAAGTATAATCACTCAGGCGTTTCGTAGGAATTAAAAATTGATTACCGATAACATTCGACCAACCAATGAAAACGATGATTGGTGTCAGTAAAACAAGAGCAGAGCCAACATCACCCCATGACTTTCCTAAAAACCAAAGCATTGCTGTTGGTCCAACTGCCGCAATTCCAAAGGCAAGTGGCACGGCAATCGCTGAAACGAAATCCATCGAAGCATGAATCGCCTTTTTCATTTTGGCGTGTTCTCCCGCTGCATAGTGTGCCGACATGCGAGGCAACATCACCATACCAACGGAAGTAACAAGGGCTAAGCAGACCTTAATAATTTTATCGGCATTATCATAAATTCCAGACGATGCCGTTGCGCCAGTGATAAATGGCAACATCGTCTTATTCAACTGCAAATAAATTTGGGTAGCAATCGTTGGCAAGAACATCATAAAGACTGGATGCCAGTGCGATTTTAGGTCCAGATCTTTCAATTTTGGCCAACGGAACTTTCCAATCAAATAGAACCACATCGAAAGATTGCCAAAAACCTGTGACAATGCTAACAACAGAATATAAGCGCCAATATCAGTTGGTTTTTTGACCAAAACAAAAATCAAAACAGTCATCGCCAACTTGATCATCATGTTTCGTAAAACAGTTTTTTTGAAATCCTCCAGGCCAATAAAATACCAAGAAATATCAAAAATACCGGAGAAAATCACCCAAATTTGATACCAGAGAAATAACCCATTTTGGTGAATTCGATGATTAAAAGCACCACCCGCATAAATAAAAGCCACATAGAGGACTAGTGCAATGATACCAGCGATAAAATGGATAGTTTGAATTTCCCAGAATTTCTTTTGTCTGAGTGATTCATTTTCATGAACATAAGCAATTTCACGCGAACCATAAGTAACAATACCCAAACTAGCAATCAATAAAAAGTATGTGACCAATGAATTTGTCCATGAAGCGATTCCGACCCCATTTTTACCAAGCACACGGGCCAAGTACGGCAAAGTAATGATTGGGGCAATAATATTTAGCAACTGGTAGGCCGCATTATAGAGATAATTTTTTGCAACTTGCATAAGCTAAGAAACTCGCTTTCAGAACTGACCGTCTTAAACAGTTCGACGGAGATATGGGATTTTTTGAATAGCCTTCACTAAAAGTGTAACTACTAACCAAACGACAATAGGCATTACTAACAAATGCCAAAAGGAATCTTGTGCTAAATGAAATTGTACTTCAAGTGTTTCAACGAAAAAATAATGAAGAACATAGACTCCTAACGAAGCTGATGAACCAGCTCGTAACCATCTTTGAACTTTTGGACTAGGGTTCCACTGGCTGAAATGATGTTGAAAAAAAACAAAGACCGTAGCAGACCAGGTCATTCCAAAAATCCCCCAAATACTGTATGTTTGTCGCTGAAACTCACCAAAATGTTTCGACAACACCAAAGCCAATCCAATCATGATTAAAACAGATAGCATTCCTGCCAAATATAGCAAATGCCGTTGTCGATCAGCTAAGGGATAATGTTGGAGGTACCAGCCTAAAACAAAGAGACCGATAGATCCGGCAACACCTACACTAATTCCACCCGAAAAAGAGGAATCATCCTGATTTCGCAACTGGTAATAGTAACCAATTAACCCAACCACAATAATATTTAAAACCAACAGGTACTGTACTAAAGCCTTCTGGTTGACAGTTACAATTTTAGTCAAAAGTGGCGCTGATAGATAGAAACCAATAATAATGTAAAAGTACCAAAAGATGGGCTGAACGGTACCATGCATAAAGCCATTTAACAAACGTGCATATGTGTTAACATTCAACCACGAATAGTGGTTATATTGAACATTATTATAGATAAACCAAATAACTGTCCAAAAAACAAATGGAATAGCTACACGCCTGAAACGTTTTTTAAAAAAAGTACGTGTATCTTCCCGGTTGCGATAGTCTAAAATGTTTGTACCAGAAATCATAAAAAAAAGCGGTACAGCGAAAATAAAGAAAACTTGAATAAATACACTTAAATACCAACGGTCACCGCCATTATTTGTAAACGCAAAAGATGATCCATGTAACATTACCACCGCAAAAGTAGCTAAAATGTTTAACAAGTCCATATAAAAATAACGTCTTTTCATTAGTCAATCCTTACCATACTACATTATTCAAAGCCAATATTAAGTTAAATCTAAAATTCACCAATACTACCATTTTACCTCATTTCACCATAAAGCAAAGAAAAAGCTCTTCGAAAAATGAATTTCAAAGAACTTTTTCATCATTTTGTTATGGATGTCATGAGAATCACTCAATTTATCCGCGTAAGAAATATGTGCCGTCATTGCCGAAGTTATAACTGTGACCATCAATGATTTGCAGGCCTTGAACCGCACGTCCATTAGCGTCCGTCCAGTACTTATAGCCCCATGCACTTCGCCAACCTTCATTTTGGCGCACACCATCAACAAACCAATAATAGGTTCCCATGTAGTAGCGGAATCCGGTATAAAGTTGACCATTTTCATACCAACGATAACCACCATTATAGGATGAAGCATCATAAACATAGCCAGACCATGGTTGCAAAATTCCATCACCATTGGCCTTATACTCTTGATTCCCTAGCATAACCATTTGGTTTTCACGAGCATAGTACGTCCCGTCGTCACCAAAATAATATTGCTTTCCATCAATGATCTGCAAGCCTTGAACCGCACGTCCATTAGTGTCCGTCCAATACTTGTAACCCCAGGCAGTCCGCCAACCTTCATTTTGGCGCACGCCATCAACAAACCAATAGTACGTACCCATATAAAAACGGAAACCTGTATACAGTTGACCATTGTCATACCAGCGATAACCACCATTGTACTCTGAGCCATCGTACAGATAACCAGTTCCAGTCATTACAACCTTCACAATTCCTCGATCATCGGCGAAATAATTTAACCCATTCACGGAGAACGCCTTATCCATTCTTAAGGTAAATGAGCCGTCATTACCGAAATAATAAAGATTACCATCGATTGTTTGGAAACCTTGAACTGATCGACCATCACCACCTACGTAGTAAGTATTTCCCCACGCTTGATGCCAAGAATTCGCATCACGAACCCCATTGTTAAACCAATAATAGGCACCATAGTACTTTTGGAAACCAGTGTAAACCTGGCCATTTTCTAGCCACTCATACCCTGCCAAAGTATTATAATAGCCGCTCACAGTTCCTAAGGAATAGTTTTGATAGTTGGCCTGATATGTGTTGTTTGGATTAGCCTGCATGGCTTGAGCAATTTTAGTCCCAATTGCTTGGTAAGTTGCGTTCGTTGGGTGAACACCATCTGGTAATGTGGTCGCATGATTTTCATCTGTAACGACCCCAGCGTTAATGACAGTAATACCTAAATTATTACCAACTTGCGTTAAAGCAGCACGAAGTTGATTCATCGAAAAACCACCGGGTCCAATCGTATCGTTATTTTTACCATTTAAATAGTCCCCTTGAGGAAGCAAAATATAAATACGAATATTAGGATTAGCCTCGTGCAAACGACGAATACTGTCTTGATAAATTTGAATAATAGTATTCAGAGGACTCGTTCCACCATAATTAATGTCATTAACACCCATACCAATGACAATATCAGTGGCTGTACTATAAGAAGCTGATTTAATCGCTTCATCTACCATCCATGACATATCATTACCGATTTGCGTTCCAGAATGAGCAGACGTATTTAAGTACAACTTATCTAAATCTTGGGCTGCATAACTATCATAAGATTGACTCCCATCATTGTATGAGTTCCAACCTACGGTTGTTGAATCACCAAATCCCCAAATAACCCCATTCTTCGGAGTTAACCGACCGCTCTTATCTGCATGATAAGTAACATTGTTAATTTTCATATCAAAGCTAACCTGTAACTGGTAACTTTGATTATCACCAAAGAAATACTGACTACCATTAATACTTTGCAACCCAGAAACTGCTTGACTATCCGAACCAAAATAGTATGTGCTTCCTTGGTTAACAACCCAAGTATTTTTTTGCAAAAGACCATTTTGATAATCAATCAAACCTTCAGCATTAGTAAAGACACCATTTTTTAATGACAAAGAGCCATCACTAGCTGAAGTATAGGTCGTATCAGCAAAAGTGATATCCATGTTTTTACGAACCGTGTAAGTCTGATCATCGCCGAAGTAATATTGCTTGCCACCAATGGTTTGCAAACCGGATACAGCTTGGCCATCCACACCAAAATAATAGGTATTCGTTTGGTCCCAGGCATTCGTTTGCTTAACACCGTTCACATAATCAACATAGCCATTTTGGTTCTTTTCCAAACCATTTTTGGCAGTTAAAATACCATTTGGATCAGCAGTATAAGTTTGATTATTAACTGTTACTTCTGTATTCTTACGAACCGTGTAGGTCTGATCATCGCCGAAGTAATATTGCTTGCCACCAATGGTTTGCAAACCGGATACAGCTTGGCCATCCACACCAAAATAATAGGTATTCGTTTGGTCCCAGGCATTCGTTTGCTTAACACCGTTCACATAATCAACATAGCCATTTTGGTTCTTTTCCAAACCATTTTTGGCAGTTAAAACACCATTTTGATCGGCAGTATAGGTTTGATTATTAACCGTGACTTCAATGCTCTTGCGTACTGTGTAAGTCTGATCATCGCCGAAGTAATATTGCTTGCCTCCAATGGTTTGCAAACCGGATACAGCTTGACCATCTGCGCCAAAATAATAAGTGTTGGTTTGGTCCCAAGCATTCGTTTGCTTAACACCGTTGACGTAATCAATATAGCCATTTTGATTCTTTTCCAAACCATTTTTGGCAGTTAAAATACCATTTTGATCGGCAGTATAGGTTTGATTGTTGACCGTGACTTCTGTGTTCTTACGAACCTTGTAAGTTTGGTCATCGCCAAAATAGTACTGCTTACCATTAATTGTTTGCAAACCAGATACAGCTTGACCATCTGCGCCAAAATAATAAGTGTTGGTTTGGTCCCAAGCATTCGTCTGCTTTGTGCCATCCACATAATTCACAAATCCTTGGTCATTTTTTGTAATCCCATTGGCAACTGTCGAGGGGTTATCCGCAACAACTGAAGCACTTGGGCTAGAACTAACCAAAGAACTGCCTGAGCCATTATCATCAGCTGATACATTGTTCGATTGAACAGCCAGCGCACCAAATAAGCCAGCAGTCAATAAGGAACCGACTGCCCAGTACTTACCACTCTTGTACATTTTAAATCGCATTGTGAACTCTCTATCTATTTAACGTTGTAATAAAACATTTCTACTGTTACATTCTAACACAAAAAGACTATTTATTTAGTGATTATTTTAACTATTAACGCAAATAATATGTTCCATTATTACCAAAATAATAGTTTTTCCCATCAATTGTTTGCCATCCCTGCACGGCACGACCATCACTATCTGTCCAGTAAGTCAAACCCCAAGCGTTACGCCAACCCTGATTTTGGCGAACACCGTTAATAAACCAATAATAAGTCCCCATATAATAGCGGAAGCCTGTGTATAGCTGACCGTCTTCGTACCAACGATAGCCACCATTCTGGGTTGACCCGTCATACGCATAACCGTTAATAGGCGTTAATATTCCTGCAGCGTCAGCCTCATACTGAGCATTGTCAATAGACACTGTTTGATTTTGGCGAACATAATAACTCCCATCATTACCGAAATAATACTGCTTACCATTAATCATTTGCAATCCTTGAACTGCGCGGCCACTCGTATCAGTCCAATAAGTCATTCCCCAAGCAGACCGCCAGCCTGCGTTTTGACGAACACCATCGATAAACCAGTAATACGTACCCATATAGTAACGGAAACCTGTGTATAGTTGACCATTCTCATACCAACGGAAACCACCATTTTGATTAGATCCATCATAAAGATAACCTTGGCATGGCTGTAAAACACCATCCTTATCCGCTTGATACATTTGATTATCATCAGCGACTGCTTGATTTTCGCGAAGATTGAAAGTATTATCATCGCCAAAATAATATCGTTTCCCAGCAATCGTCTGTAATCCTTGAACAGCACGTCCATCATTGCCAGTGTAATATCGCTTTCCCCAGGCATCATGCCACGCATTATCTGAGCGGTAACCATTATCAAAGTAATAATAAGTCCCCATATAATAACGGAAGCCTGTATACGGCTGTCCATTTTCTAGCCACCGATAGGTTTTAACAGAAGAATCCCAAACATATCCTGTCGACGATGTCGCCATTCCAACATAGTCCATGGAAACGTCAAAAGTGCCACTAATCCCATTAAAACCTGCATTTGAAGACCACTGCCACATGCCATATTGTGTATTCCAAAGATCATTAGCAGATGGCGTATACGGATATTGGGCCATCCAAATCCGATTATTCCCAAGAAATGATGTGTTAAGATTCATACTTTTTTTATAGTAGGCATAGGTATATAAAGCCCCATTAGCAAAGCCTCGGCTTTTCAATTGATCATTGAAGGCTTGACTATTATTTGATACGCCACTATTTTGTGTCGAAGTATCTTCTAAATCATTTACCAATAAATCACTACTAGTAAAACCTAGTTGCGTTGCATAATCAGCAAAATAATTTGCCTCAGCCCGTGCACTATTCTGATCAACATAAGTAGAATAATGATAAGCAGAAACCTTTAAACCAACTGATTTCGCATTAGCAATTTGACTACTGGCGTACGGGTTATGATAGTAAGTTCCTTCGGTCAATTTAACGATAATTCCTTGAACGCCATTATTTTTCATGGTTTGAAAATCACTCGTTGAAAGATAGCCATTGTTTGATGAAATATCAACGACATCCATCCGAGGTATCCCACTCTGTCCACCCGTCACGCGGTCAATATCATCAGCATGAACCGTTAAATGATTTTGATTAGCAACGACTCCAAGCGCTGTAATAGCCGTTAACGCTAGCCACGTTTTTTTTAATTTCATTATTCTTAAACTCCTATTCAAAATGTCTCACTAAAATTATACGTACCAACCAGCTACTTTCCTCATTATCATATTAAAATAAATAATTATTTAGAATTTTTCTTTACTATTTCTTCTAACGTTACTTTCCATTTATTTTTAATCATTCTTATTTTTCTCGTCAAAATTAATTTTACAACATTAACTATTTATTGTCATACATCATTTCAATTTGTTATTTAATTCCACTTTAAGTGCATTCTTAATTGCTTTTTCAAGAGGATAATGCACTAATAGTGATAATCATTTTGTTCAATAAAAAAAGACAAAATTCTAATAAATTTTGTCTTTTTATTATATTATCGAAGGTAATACGTTCCATTACTGCCGAAGTAGTAGCTTTTACCATCAATTGTTTGCCAACCCTGAACGGCACGACCATCGTTATCCGTCCAATAGGTCAAGCCCCAAGCTGAACGCCAACCCTGGTTTTGGCGAACACCATTAACGAACCAATAGTAAGTCCCCATATAATACCGGAAACCAGTGTATAGCTGACCATTTTCATACCAACGATAACCACCATTTTGATCAGAGCCATCATAAGCATAACCCGTAATTGGTGTTAAAACACCATTTGCATCTGCCTGAAACTGAGCATTGTCAATAGACACTGTTTGATTAGTTCGGACAAAATACGTATCGTCATTTCCAAAATAGTATTGCTTACCATTAATTGTTTGTACACCTTGAACAGCGCGGCCATTGCTATCTGTCCAATACGTCATTCCCCAGGCCGATCGCCAGTCATCATTTTGACGTACGCCATTAACAAACCAGTAATAAGTCCCCATGTAATAACGGAAGCCTGTGTATGGTTGGCCGTTTTCATACCATCGGAAGCCACCATTTTGATCTGTACCATCGTAAAGGTAGCCTGAAGTCTTAGCAGCTTGGATTGCCTTCACTAATTTATCAGAAGCTGACTCGGTATCGGTTGTTGGTGTCGTTGTATTAGTTGATTGGTTACTACCTGTATTTGTTGATTGACTATTATTCGTTGTACTACTGGTTTGAGTACCACTAGCCGCTCCATTTGTCGCCATTCCCGTATAATCCATGGAAACGTCAAACTTACCACTTATGCCATTAAAAGAAGCATTAGATGACCATTGCCACATGCCAAACCCAGTGTTCCAAACATCACTACCAGATGGATTATAAGGATACTGTGCAATCCAGACCTTACTGTCGCCACCAAAAATTGAAGTATCAAGATTGTTGGTCTTCTTATACGATGCATAGGTATACAAGGTTGTATTAGTAAAACCACGAGCATGTAATTGATCATTAAAGGCCCGAGCGTTATCCGAAACGTTTCCACCAACCGTACTACTATCTTCCAAGTCGTCAACTAACAAATCAGTACTCTTAAAACCAAGTTGTGTTGCAAAATCTGCAAAGTAATTCGCCTCTGCGCGACCGCCATCTGGGGTATTAAAATCAGAATAGTGGTAGGCAGAAACAGTCAATCCAGCAGCGCGTGCATTATTAACTTGGTCTTGGGCATACGGATTTTTATAAGTAGTTCCTTCAGTCAACTTGACGATAATGCCCTTAACACCATTATTGCGCATCGTTACATAGTCTTGGGCCGTCAAATAGCCTTGATAAGATGACACATCAACGACATCCATACGCGGTAACCCCGTTTGACCGGCAGTGACAGCCGCAACACTATCAGCCTGAGCAACTAGGTGATGGCTAACATCTACAACGGCACCAAAAGCGGTTGCTGCTGCTAACGTTAGAAAAGTATTTTTTACATTCATGGTTTCTTTTAATCCTTACTGGTGAAAATTCTGCTTGGCATAAGTCACAGGCGATACCCCCTGTTGTGATGCTTGCGTGATAATTTGCTTAATATCGCTCGGTGCCCACTGATCAGCAGGCAAACCAGCAGCCTTCAATTGAGCCGTCACCTGTTGAATCATTGATGAATCAACTGTTTGACCGTTCAATGTTTTATTAGGGTCATAGCTAGCTGATGTTTGTGGGTTAGCACCCTTTTGACTCGTGGTACTTGTTGCAGACGATGTTGATGATGGTGCCATCGAACTACTTGAATTTGAACTAGTACTGTCACTGCTAATACTTTTAGTCGTTGACGACACGGCCGAAGAGGTTGAAACCGAACTTGATGAAGTCATCGACTCTTTTGAGGTGTGATTAGTGCCAATAGCATAACCACCACCGGCAACAACCGCTGCCACCACAACGACCCCGATAATTGTCCCAATTTTTTTCACAAAAATTCTCCTTGATTAATCATTCTCTCAACGGTGACCTGCGAAACTTGGCCAAGCCTATCATTGTTCATTTTACACTATCTGACCTACTTTTGCAGGCCCCAAGTCAAGGTTACTTTTGATTTCATCAGACAAAAGCGATTCAAAATGAAAAAGCAATGCCATTAAATAATGACATCGCTTATACGCTATTTTCCAATAAATTCATTCAACATGCCCGTGGCAATCCCAAAGTAAATCAGGATAGCCGCCCAATCGACCACTGTCTGCACCAATAGCCCATTCACCAATGCTGGATTCAAATTCACTTTACTCAATACCGCCGGCACCAAGTATGCCAGCAATGATGAAAGCAGAATCGCAACGATTGCAGACAAAGCAACTGCCAAGGCCAGGCCTTCATTATCTTGCCAAAGGGAAACAACGGCAAAAAGAACCACGCCCGCTAAGATGGCTAGCACAAAGGAAGACAGCAACTCAGAAATCAGATTTTTCCAAAAAGACCGGTCCGTGCTGGATCCAAAGTGCCGAACGGCCAGGGCCAAGGATTGTGTGCCGGCATTTCCGGCAACGCCGGCAATAACCGTAATAAAGGCAGCCAAAATCGGTGTCTGACGAATGGTATGCTCAAAGCTAGCGACTAAGGCGACGGAAACGAGGCCCAACACTAGCAGAGCCAAGAACCAAGGCATCCGCTTCAGTGCGGAATGCCAGGGACTGTCATCGGTATCAGAAACATCGACGGCAGCCAAACCAGAGTACTCCTCGACCGCTTCTTCATCAATTACGTCAACAATATCATCGACTGTAATGATTCCCAACAAATGTTGATCATCATCGGTAACCGGAATGGCAAAAAAGTTGTAATCGGCAACGACTTGGGCGACTTCTTTTTGGTCATCCCCCGCCTTCACCGAAATAACCCGGGTATTGGTAATTGACTCAATCGTCATCTCATCCGGATGGGTCAGCAAGTCCCGCAAGGAAACAATCCCCACCAGGCGATGGTTTTCATCAACCACATAGACATAGATAATTGATTCGGCTTCTTCGGCCTGTTTCTTCACTTGGGCTAGAACGTCCTTCACTACTGAGCCTGCAGCTACTGCCAAGTATTCCGTGGCCATCAAAGCCCCGGCCGTCTGGTCCTCGTACTTAATCAAATTTCTGATTTCTTGAGCTTCTCGATGAGGCATCAATGCCAAATAAGTTGAAGCTAACCGGGCTGGCATTGCCTGGAATAAATCAGCCTCGTTATCAGCAAACATTTCAACCAGGATATTGGCCCCTTTTTGTGGTGGCATCTCCTGCAAAAGGTCAACGACCTCTTCGGCATCGATTTCCAAGTTATCAAAAACTGTCGCGAGCGTTTCATCATCCATGACCCGCCAGGCAACCTCTCGAATGTTCTTCGAAAAGCTGGCGTAAACCTGCCCCTTTTCAAAATCGTGTAGGTTGGTGAATTCGGTCATAAAGTCATCGTCTTGTCCGTTCTCGAGCAAGTCCGTTAAGGCATGGACAGCTTGTCGGACTTGCTGCTCATTGTCTAATTCCATGAAAGGATTCCTTTCCACTTCGTTTATCTTTCTTGAAAATACTACAAAATCAGCTTGGCTTCAACCGCAGTCGTAAACGTTTTTACCCTTGAATGTCCTTTAACGCCTGCAAATCAGCCGGCAAATCCGTTTGCAAGTGGCGATATTCTTCAATAAAAGGATCATAGAAGGTCATCTGGTAGGCGTGCAAGGCCTGTCGCTTCAATCCATACCACAATGGTCCACCGTACAGATCATCCCCCACCAACGGAAAACCGATGTGGGCAAAATGAACGCGGATTTGATGTGTCCGGCCAGTATGTAACTGGACCTTCACTCGGGTCATCGGCTGATTTTCATCATTAGTGTACCGGTGTTCCACCCAATATTCTGTCTTGGATAGTTTGCCATCAGGCGTCACCGTCCGCTTGATAAAGTCACCCGGCAAGCGGCCAATTGGTTCTTCAATCATGCCATGGTCATCTGGCAAGTGACCAGAAACGTAGGCCGTATAGAACTTTTCCACCGAATGATCCTGCAATTGTTGGTCCAACACGGCATGGGCAAAGCGATGCTTGGCCAACAAGACAATCCCGGAAGTATCCCGGTCAAGACGGGTCACAACGTGGGGCACCAAATCTTCGGCCCCCTCATCGAGCAAGTGCCCCTTGACCTGGTTCACCAGCGTGTGCAATCGATCGGCATGGCCTGGGACGGTGGTGACTCCGTATGGCTTATCAACAGCCAAAAAGTGCTCGTCTTCATAAATCACGTCCAATGGGGTGAAATCAGGAACGACCAAGTCGTTCCCCGTTTCAACCGGCATCACAATGGTGACCAAGTCGCCATCCTTAATATAATCGGAGGTGTACACCTGTTGGTCATTGACCAAAATAGCGCCCCCGTTATGCTTCATTTGGGAGAACATCCGGTGCGAAACACCGTGACTTTGTAAGAAAGAACGGACCTTCCGCTCTTCTGTTCCCTGATATGTCCAAGAAAATTTCATACTGGTTTATCTGTGCCGGCTGAATGACCGGCTCCTTTCAATTCCATGCAAAAGCGGTGCCTTTGTTCGACCAGACACCGCCCTGCCACTTATTCAACGTCTTCTTCACTGCTGTCAGCGATAAAGGCCTGCTTCACCCGACTCCAAAAGTCTAAATGACGGAAGGAGGCAAAATGAACTTCCTTTTCGGCCACTTCAAATTCAACGGCCTCAATGCCCTCGGCCAATATCTCTAACTGGTCGCAGGTCAACAAAAAGGCCTTGGTTTTTGGCCGAATGGTAATCTTCTGCCCGGCTGGAACAACTAATGGCGAGCCCAACGTTCGAAAGACCCGGTTATTAATCGACGCAATTTCAGACATTTGAATTGCCTTTAATGACGGGTGTAAGACCGCCCCGCCATTAGCCTTATTATAGGCAGTCGATCCGGTTGGCGTGGCAATCGCCACACCGTCACCCCGAAAGCCTTCAAAGCGCCGGCCACTTAAACAAATATCGGCGACCATTGTGCCAACCGGCTGCTTAATCGTTCCCTCATTCAAGGCCAAGTACTCCTGCCTAGCGCCATCAGAAGTGACAGTCGTCATCTTCAGCAAAGGGTACGAAACGCGCTGACCTTTGTCATGAACTAGACTGTTCACCAGTTCCTTGACCTCGCTGCCCAGCCAGTCGGTATAAAAGCCCAAATGGCCGGTATGTAAACCAACGAAACGCAAATCATCATTACCATCGATATATTCATGAAAGGCTCCCAAAAGAGTGCCATCACCACCAACGGAAATCACTAGGTCGGGATTTTCCCGGTCCAAAGCAATTCCCTGAGCTTTCAATTCTTTCTTCAGGTCGGCCACAATGGCAAGCGACTGGGCCTGATCATTATTGTATAAGGCGACTTTCATGCCTACTCCTCTAAGATCTTTTTCTGCTTGCTAATCAAAAGGCCGGCCTAAGCCGGCACTTCTTAATCCTTTGCCTTAATCTCTGAAAATTCTTGTTCCAGTGAAAAGGTCTGATTGGAAATTTCCGTTAATTCTTCAGCCATCTCCGGTGAAATTTCACCATGCTTATAGCGCAAATCGTGTTCGATTGTTGCCCAGAAGTTCATGGCCAAAGTCCTGATTTGAATTTCTGCTAAGACCTTGTGTTCCCCATCCAATAAGGAAACGGGGTACTCAATCACCATGTGGTATGATCGGTAGCCCGAAGGCTTAGCGTTCATTACATAATCACGTTCTTCCAAAATGGTAAAATCAGTCCGCTTGCGTAAGAGTTCCACAACCGCATAAATATCTTCAATATATTTGGTCATAATTCGCAAACCAGCAATATCTTGCAAATCGAGGGCCAGACGGTCTTCATGCAAGTGCCGACGCACAATTTTTTCTTCAATTGACGCCTGGGACTTTACCCGGCCCGTAACATATTCAACCGGCGTTGGCTCCCCGGCCTTTTGGTACTGTGCGCTGAGATAATTCAACTTCACTTTTAGCTCTGCGACGGCCTGGGTGTATGGTTCAAAAAAACTTTCCCACTCCACTACTCGGTCCTCCTTGAAACGTTGGCAATTTACTTGCCAAGATCACTTCCTATTCTACCATAAGTTTCACGGACCCTTGAGATAATAAAAAACAAACAACCGGTCAGTTGTTTGTTTTCTGTTGGATATTTAATCATTAATTAAAGCAAAACATCTTGTCTGTTCTTGTTAGCCAATGAAGCAGCACCAATCACACCAGCATCATTACCCAATTCAGCCAACTTCACAACAGTTGAAGTTCGAACAGTTGGGAAGGCAAACTTTGTCCAGTTCTTTTCAACACGTTCGCGCAAGAATTCACCTGCAGCGGCGACACCACCACCGATAACGATGGCTGATGGGTTCAAGATGTTTGAAATTGTAGCGGCTGCGTAGCCCAAGTAGTAAGCCAACTTATCAACCGTTTCGTTAGCCAAATAGTCACCTTCTTTGGCCAAGTCAAAGATAATCTTTGAAGTAACTTCTTCACCGTTGTCAATCATGCGGTTCAACTTTGATTCACCAGCATATTGTTCAGCAAAGTCCTGTGCTAAATGAACAACACCAGTTGCAGAAGCATATTGCTCCAAGCAACCATGGTTACCGCAAGTACACAAGTAACCATTTGGTTCAACGATGATGTGGCCAACTTCACCACCAGCACCGGCAATCCCATGAATCAATTCATGGTTAGCAACCAAGCCACCACCAACACCAGTTCCCAAAGTAATGAAGGAAACATCGGCATCGTTGTTACCAGCACCCTTCCAAGCTTCACCTAAGGCAGCAACGTTAGCATCGTTATCAATTGTTAAGTCAAAACCAGTTCCAGCTTGGATTGGGTCCTTAACAGCTTGCTCTTGCGCCCAGTTCAAGTTGTAGGCACCCTTAACAGTTCCTTCTTCACGGTTAACTGTTCCAGGAGTTCCCATACCAATCCCAATCACGCGACTCTTGTCCAATTGGTACAAGTCCAAGTGATGGTTAATTGATTCAATAATATCAGGGACGATATGCTTACCGTCTTCCAAAATGTTGGTCTGAATGGACCACTTTTGTTGGACTTCACCTTCGTCAGTCAAAATCGCAAACTTAATAGTAGTTCCACCGAGGTCAACCCCGATTAATTTATCTTTTGCCATGATTTACTGTAGCTCTGCCGCAGTGGCCTGACAGAACATTCCTCCTGTGTCTTAGATTACTCAGTTATTTTAACAAAGGTTGTCTACTTTATGCAAGCGTTTACAAAAAAACAGCATAAGTTATTTTTTAAACAATATTATTCTGATTGTCCAATCAATCCAACTAAGAAAAAATTAGACGGGTCCAAAGCTTATTGCACACTACTTGCGGCTAAAAAGTCCGGACCGGAATAATCACCGGTCAACTTTGCCTCTTGGTCATGCTCCTTAGCCAAGATGACTTTCATTTTTTTATAGTCCTCTTTTGAAATCACATCGGCCTTGTAGAGGTTATCAACTTCCAAAGCGGCCATTTCAATGTCCCAAAGGCGCTTCCCTAAATGAATAAAGACGTCATAAGTTTTTAAGTACTGTAAAATATCGTAAAAATTTTTCATCAAAATTCCCCGTTTCATGCAGACCTGACTTTTGGCCCTAACAAACAGTCGGCGAAACCCACCTGACTTGCCTGCCATTATACGCTGGCAAAGCCGATTACGAAAGTCCCGCCGGCCGACTAGCCGAAATTTCAAGCGTTCTATGACCAGCCAAAAGAATCAAAAGTCCATTTTGTACCTGGTAGCCCGGATATTCCTGCTGCAAAGCCGTCTGGTAGAGACGAATTTGCCCGGTATACTGGTGACGAATTTTGGCCAACCCCTCATTTTGCTTTGGTCCTGGCGTCTTCGCCACATAATCCGTCTTGTAATCAAAGAGCGTAATCGTTTTTTGCTGGTCATCAATAAAGTAACCGTCAATAATTCCGTGAATTAAAATTGGTTCCGTCTCGGTTAAATCAGGATAGACCTGGTTGGCGGGCACCAGCATTGAAAACGGATTTTCCCGGTGCAATGTCTTAGAATGGTGGGCAATCGTTTGCGCCATGTCTGTTTGTAAGAAATCTAAAATCTGGTCCAGGTCAACCAGGGTCGCCACTTGGTCCAAAACCTTTCCATCGGCCACCAAGCTAGCCAAGAGGTCTTCCAGGTCAGCCAACGTATACGGCTGATTAAAGTCAATCAACTGTAAAATCAGGTGAGTCGCCGTCCCAACAGCAGTTGGTGCCGGCTTGGCTTGACCGTCTTCCTCAAAGGCTGGTACCGGCAAGGTATCGGTCGTGAGCACATGAGCCGTCGGGTCCAGGACACGCTGGTCAGGACGGTGGCTGGCGCTAGCCTTGGTTGCTGGGTGAGCCGAGGAGTATGACTTGCCCTGACTGCTGTTATTGTTCGAGCCAGCACCGTCTTGAGCTTGTAGTCTACTATCAGCAGCCGGCTGGTGCGAATCTTCTCTACCTTCAGTTTCAACAGAATGACCCGACCACGACATTTGATGGCCAGCCTGGTCCAAGGTCAGTTTCGCCAATTGGCTTTGGTCCGGATCCTCAAAGAGACTCTTAATTTCAGATACCGATTGATAGGCAGCCGTTTGGGTCGCCGGCCAGTTTGGATATTGATAATTCAAGCGGGCACGCAGTCGGTCGGTGTCAATTGACTGCTTTGGCGTGACGGCGCCGGCCACTGGTTCTACAACTGGTGCTCCAGCTGATTTCACCGTCAAAGGGCCAACTTCCTCTTCTGGGATAATGGCGACTTGAATCACACCAGTCTGTGGCGTCTGAGTCGAGGGCACCCGCGGTGTCTGGACCTCGCCTAGCCACTCAGTCAGCGCCGGCACCTTCAATCGCGCCAGAGTAATCAACGTCCAATCCAAGTATGACTTAGACCGAAGACGCAAGTCGCGTCCCAAGAACTGGCCCGTCGTTGACCGCGCCTCAAGATAAAGCGCCCGTGGCCGAGCACTTTCATCCTCTTGCTTAGCAACGGTACCGACCAGATAGAGTTGCTGCTTGGCTCGGGTCAAGGCCACGTAGTAAAGGCGCATTTCTTCTGACCAAGCCTGCCGCTGCAAGGCTTCCTTGACGGCATACTTTGCCATCGTCGCGACCTTGACTTTAGCATTTGGCTCCAAGTAATCAACACCGACGCCGGCGTCCTTTTGCACTAAGAAGTCGCCCTGCATATCGCGGGCATTCAAATCTTTTTCCAACTCCGGCAAGATGACGATTGGAAATTCCAGCCCCTTGGAAGCGTGGATGGTCATCAAGGCCACGCTTTCCTCGGCTGATTCCTGGGCCACCTCGCCAACTTCCTGACCATTCTTCTGAATCTCTTCGATGTATTGGATAAAGGCGTAGAGCCCTGATTGACCATTTTCCTGAAAGGCACCGGCTTTCTCATACAGGGCATGCAAATTAGCCTGCCGCTGGTTGCCGCCAGGCAGGCCGCCAACATAATCCAGCCAACCCGTATCCTGGTAAATCGCCAAAACTAAGCCAACCAAATCATTTTGACGGGCCAACGATTGCCAGGCGCCAAGCATTTCTAAGAACCTTTGGCTACGGGCATGTTCCTTGGAATCCGCCACCACGGCGGTATAGAAATCATGACGACGATCGGCCAAGCGGATTTCCGCCAAATCATTTTCATCAAAGGCAAAAATCGGTGACCGCAAGACGGCGGCAAGCGGAATATCCTGATGGGGATTGTCGACAATTCGCAAGAGGTCAAGGACTAAGTACACTTCCATGACCTGGTAGTAGTTTCCGACCCCATCCGATTGGACCGGGATGCCGGCCTGATTGAGCGTTCGGAGCAATTCGACATAACCCGTCTTAGACCGGGTGAGAATCGCAATATCGGAAAACTTGATTGGACGCATCAGACCAGCCTTTTGATCGTAGACCTCTCCCTTTTGAATCAGCCCCTGAATTTTTTGTGCTAAGTAGCGGTACTGGCTTGCCCGCTTTTCGCTATTATCGGCTTCTGCCCCCGCCTGATTTTCACCACTTTCATCAGTCGCAAAGGCTGCCGTTTCCTTATCCGCCTGTTCGATAATATCGAGATGAAAGACCGCTGGCACCATCTCCGGATAGGACGCCGCCGCAATCAACTTGGCGGAATCCTGGTAAGGAATATCCCCCAGTTCCTCATCCATCAATTGGGTAAAAATCTGGTTAATCACCGTCGTCACGTTATTTTCTGACCGGAAATTTTCAGCCAATTCAATTCGTTCATCAGGGCTGTCCTCCCTGGCAAAGTCAAAGTACTTGCCGGTAAAGAGCGACGGGTCGGCCTGACGGAAACCGTAAATGCTCTGCTTGACATCCCCCACCATGTACATATTTTCGCCGTTTGATAGGCTTTTCAAAAAAGTTTCCTGGAGACGGTTAATATCCTGATATTCATCGACCAGAATTTCTTGAAATTGGCTTTGCACCAAATTCAACACGTCCTCCTGCTGCAAAATCAGCAAGGACAACTGCTCGGCATCCGAAAAGTCCAACAGGTTTTCTTCCCGCTTCTTGCCTGCGAAAGCATCCAAGAAAGCCTGCGTCACGGTAACCAGCGTGCCTACCAACTGGTTCCCGGCCGCATTGACCTGCTGCCACTGGTCCTCCGTCAAAGCAAAAATGGTTTGGTTCAAGTTGACGACCGCTCCAACCCGACCGGACTTGGCAAAGAAAGTGCTAAAGCCAGCCCGAGCGGCATCTAAGAGCGCCGCCAAATCCGGGTCTTCCTTAAAAACCTTGGCCGTCTTCGCCTGTGGGATTTTACCCCAGTCGGAGGCAATCAAACCCCGCAAGGTATCAAAAGATTGGTGGTCGGTTAGCGCCTGCTGGACTTGATGGACTTTTTCCAAAGTTTCCTGGACAAAGTTGGCCGTCTTGTTTAACTCACTAATCCCCTCGATATCTTGTAGAATGCCGGTGAAAACCTGGTCCGCCTGGTTAAAGGTGGCCAAAATTTTTGGTGCTAAAAACTTTTGAAAAAGATTCTGGTCAACTAGGGCTAGTGTAGTCATCAATTTTGAGTCTGTGTCAGTCGTGGAGGCTGGCGCTTGTTCAGCCAAATCACTGCTATCAACATCACCCGCCAACGAAGCCAACCATTCCGGACCATCAGGTCGCGCTAAGGCAAAGTCAGCCAGCTTTAAGACTTTTTCCTTCAGGTTTTGGTCCTGATTTGGATTAGCAAAGTTATTGACTAAGGCAAGAAAATCCTCATGGTCGGGATGATTTTGATCATAAAAGTCAGCAAAGACCGCCTCAATCACCCGGTCCTTTAGTAGGTTTAGTTCCGCCTGGTCGGCTAGCAACCGGTAACTAGGATCAAGGCCAATTTTATAGTAGTACGTATCAATTAGCTTCAGCGCAAAGGAGTCAATGGTCGAGACGTTCGCAACGGGCAAGAGTGCCAACTGGTCCAGCAAGAAGCGTTTTTGCTTGTCATCTGTCACCTGGCCAATTTGCTCCGTAATTGCCACTTCCAGCCGTTCCTTCATTTCTGCAGCAGCGGCGTTGGTAAAGGTCACGATTAAAAATTCATCGACACTGGCACCAGCTAAAATTTTACGGACCAAGCGTTCAATCAGGACCGTCGTTTTCCCAGAACCAGCCGAAGCCGCTACTAGAATATTATGACCGCTATGGCTAATCGCCTTTTTTTGATTTTCGGTGTACTGTCTAGCCATTTTCACCATCCTCTTCTGCTTGTAACTGTTTGATGACTTCTTTCTTTCGGCCGGTATACTTTGGCACCTGGTAACGGTCGCCTAAGACCTTGTCAAAGCGCATGATGTCCTTATAGGCGGAATATTGCAAAGCACTTTCAACTGGTCGAATTGGGAACTGCCCGGCCTGAATCTTTTCGGCCGCTTCCTGCAGTAGCTCCTGATTTTTCTTGGCCAAGAGGGCAAAATCAGCATCGGTAATCGTTTCCGACGTTGCCGTTGGTTGCCCATCCTTTGACATCGTTAGCTGGTAATAGCGCGCCTTTTCCTTTGGTGCCAGTCGTTCCAACTCATCTAGGTAATCGGGATTATCCAGGGCCAATCCCCGGTACTGAAAGCTCTGACTAGTGGCTTTACCAGCCAATAACTCATCCACGTCACCGCGGAATTTAGCCAGTGGAATCACTTCTTGCTGGATTGGGGCAAAGAAGGCTCCACCAACGCTTTGCACTCCCAACTGCTTGGCGTTTTCCTGAACAGCCTGCCAGTAGGTCAGCAACTGAAGTTGCAGGCCATTGGCCGCATCGCGATAACTAAAGCTTTTTCCGGAGGTCTTGTAATCAACTAGCGTGGCAAAGTCCCCCGCTGGGTCCTGCCGGTCTAACCGATCAATCTTCCCACGGACGATGACCTCCCGGTCACCCTCGCCCAAACTCAAGGCCATCAGGTCTCCCTGCGGAAAGCCAAAGAGGGTTTCAACCCGTTCTGGGGCAGACTGGTTCGTTTGAGCCGCCTGCGCTAGGTGTTTGAGCAATTCCTGGGCAACCTGGTCCAAATACTGGGCCACTGTCTTGCCTTGGCCGTCCTCATTTAATTCAGCAAATTGTGGTTCCTGGACCAACCGAGCCAATTCGTCTTGAACAACGGTCTTAATCTCTGCTGGCGTGAGGTCGCGAAGGGTTTCCTTCTTTTCAATCAGGTTACCAACCGCCTTTTCAAAGAGGTCATGATAAATAATTCCCGTCGAGGCGGCATCCAACTCGGCACTTGGCCGCTCCTGTAGGCGCAATCCGTACTTCAGGAAGTACTCATAGGGATTTCGATAGAAAGCTTCAATTTGTGAAATTGAGACCCGCAGTGGCCGCTGGAATAACTCCTTAGCCAAAGCAGGAGTCAAAATCCGGGCCTGATTTTGGTAGTGGCGGCTCGATAGCACTCGGTCCACCTGGCCGTCTAAGCCGGCATCCGCCAAAGCATCTCGGACCTCTTGAAAATCAGTTTCCTGACCAGCTAAGTCGGCCATTTTAGCCAATTGCGATAGCGTTGCCGCCGGCGTTCCCAAGTAATGCGCTGTTAAATCAGCCAAGTTTTTGGCCTGTCCTGCCACCGGTTGAACCGGTACCAAGAAGAAATTCAACAAGCGGCTGTAGTAAGACGACATCTCGTTTTGCTTGCCTTCCTGATTTAACAGTGGATAGGACAAAACAACCTTTGATGAAGCAGCCTGCAAAGCCCCGTAAAAGACCAAGTTTTCTTCAGCCATTTGGGCCGCAGCGGTTTGCCGCAAATAGCGTGGTGTGTCCTGCTCGGCCAATGCCGGCTGCACGAGCAGGCGGTCTTGGTCCGTCAAAACGGTCTTATTCTTAACCTGCGCTGGCAAGGCCGACCGGGTTCCCCCGATAAAGTACAAAACTCGGTACTTTTGGCTCTGTACGATTCCAGCTTCTGAAATGGTTAACTGGTCCAACTGGTTAGGGATACCCGTAAACTTACCTCCGGAAAACCCTGATTGCAGGGCCGCCAAAAAGACCTGGCGGTCAAAGTCTTGATCACCGGCCACTTGGACCACTTGGTCCAAAATATTAATAAAGAGCTGCCAAACTTCCATGACCTGTTGTGCCTTCACCAGGTCGCCAGCTTCCACCAGAGCATCCCGGTGGTTGATAATCGCCTTTTTAACCTGAAATTTGTCAAGGTAAGCCATCAAAAACCGGGCACCGTCGCTTAACGTTTTCGCTTGCTTTAACCCCTGGTTCATGGCATCAAGGGCTTCCACCACAAAACCCTTCAGAAGGTTCAGGTGGCGGTTAACCCGCTGATCTTGGTCAAAGCCAGGACGGTCTGGTTCACCGTTATCCTCAAACAGAATAAACTGCGTCTGCCGGTCATGCCATTTTCGTGCAGAAGGGCGGTGGCCGGCCAAGTAATTATCAAGGTAGGCCACGGTT
Source organism: Fructobacillus tropaeoli (assembly GCF_001047135.2). Lineage (GTDB taxonomy): Bacteria > Bacillota > Bacilli > Lactobacillales > Lactobacillaceae > Fructobacillus > Fructobacillus tropaeoli. Next base: position 36,175 of record NZ_DF968080.1, read on the forward strand.
TCAAAATAAATATTATCATTAATCAACTGGCCGTCTTGGTTAGGGCGTAAGAATCCAGTTTTCAAAATTGTCAGGATATTTTCCGGGTAAAAGGCCTGATTAGCAGGACCAAGCAGCTTCGTTACCAACTCCACCAAGGGATGGTTGCCCATCTTAATGTCATTATCCAAGAAATAAGCCAGGTCAAACTGGTTCATCACCGCCGGTAAGTGCTTACTATAAGGACCAAGGTCACGGGCTAAGACCAAGATGTCCCGTAGATGAAGGTCGGGTTGGTCCTGTAAATCCTGGCGAATCCGCCGAGCTACCTCTTCTAATTCCGTCACGGTATTATCCGCCACAAAGGCTTGTAAATCAGGTTCGACCTGTTGGCCTTTTGGCTCTTGGTAAGAACCTAATTTGGCCCAGGCCGGTAATAGAATTTCCTTTGTGGTTTTATTTTGTTGTTTTAAATCAGTAGCAGGCTCATTTTTGTCAGCCGGCGCACTAATGGTCTCGAACGGGTGATCTTGTCGGCCGTCCAAAACAGTAACATCAGTTTCCTTGTATCGGGCCCGTTTGATAATGGTTAAGGCCGTTGTCAACGGTTTAGCGTAAACATCCCCCGATTCAAAAGTGGTCAACTGGTCTTTGTCACCCAAGATAGCCAAGGTCAAATCAGTTTTTTCAATCAAAAAGTTCACGACCGACCATTCACCAGCCGTAAAGCCTGTAAACCCTTCAAGGTAGATGACAGTATTACTTAAGTCCAAGTTCTCGCTTTGCTCAACAAAATAAGGCAGGGCTTCTTGGGCCAACAAATAGCGTTCCGCCAAGGCCTCATTGAAGGCATCCGCTACGACTGCCAAATCCCGGAGCTTCTGACTTAAAGTCTTGGTCTGCAGGGGATTTTTTTGCCCACTTTCCTGAACCTGGTCCAAGATAGCCAACAAGTCCTGGGGGCTGATTTCTGCGCCGCGCAACTCAGCTAACTGACTAACCAAATTTTGTACAAAGCCTTTCTTAGCCTGCATTCGGGCAAAGGTTGGCAAGAGACTGGCATTTTCTTTTAAGATTTGGGAAACCAGCACAAAGAGGCCGGCCTCTCCCAACACAGGTGGCTGAACCTTTCCTTCGGCCTGCAAGAAACGCCAGGCTAACCGGGTCAACGAGTAAACCTGAACCTGTGATTGCGCAAAAACTTGGTCCGCCGAATAGCCCTGAGCCAGAGCCAACCGTTTTAAGACGTCGACTTCCGCATCAAACTTCACGTGATTAGGCACCACGTAGTAAATATCACGCCGGTCCTCATGGACCAGCTGGTTGTGAATTTGTTCAACCAGTTGTTGCCGGCTGTCTACTTCACCCGGTGTTAATAAAATCGTAACCGCCATGTCATCCCCTAGTCTTTTTTAGTTATGTTTATTATACAAAAAAAGAACACGTTTCCGTGTCCTTCTAACTTAGTCAACGACGATCTTTTAACCGCTGTTGCATCAAATATTGGTAACGAGAATACCAAACATCAACGTACCCCTGCGAAAAAGGTCCTTTTTCGTTATTAATCCAGTCAACCAAAATCTTAACGTGTGCCTTTAAAATTTGATCAACTTCTTTAGGGTAATGCCATTGTTTACTGTGGGCCGCATACTCATCCGCATCTAAGAGATGTTTTTCCCCATCCGGGAAAACCTTAACGTCCAAATCATAATCGATATACTTGAGCGCTTCTTTATCCAAAGTGTATGGTGAGGCTAAGTTACAGTAGTAAGATATCCCGTTATCGCGAATCATCGCGACGATGTTAAACCAGTACTTCTTATGGAAGTACAAGATAGCCGGTTCGCGAGTCACCCAGCGCCGACCGTTATCTTCTGTCACCAAAGTATGGTCGTTTAGACCAATAATGGCATTCTCACTGGTTTTCAACACCATCGTGTCACGCCAGGTTCGATGCAGCGAGCCGTCATGCTTATAGCTTTTGATCGTGATGACATCCCCTTCGCGCGGTCCGCGACTTGGCTTATCAACAATCATGCTCGTCCCACTTTTCTGACAAAAATTCCTTTTCAATTATACCATAATTTTAAAATCAGTTGGCTAATATGGTCAATTTTCTCTAGGAAGCGTGGTCAAAAAAGGATGCGGTTGCCTCGTGATGACACTTCAAATATCACTCGAAGGGTATGCAACTAGCCTAACATTTCACTTCAAAGATTTATTAAAACTTAGGACAGCTGGTTCTCCTCAAATCAATCAAAAGCACACAGCTGGCCAGTTATTCCTCGTCAAAATCAATTGTTTCTAAGGCCTGGTCAATGACCTCACCACGGTACCCCTTAGCATAGAGACCTTGTTTTACCTTATAAAATCGGTCTTTGGCAGCCAGACGCTGATGATGACGCGCAAGTTTTTCTGCCTGCTTGTTAGCATTCTCTTGCTCATCGTCTTCATCATTTGCGATATCTAGGTCATTGATGACCTGGCTGGCCAGGTCATAGGAAAAGCCCTTTTGCACCAAAGCTTGTGCGACCTTTTGTTGGCGAATCACCGTTGAATCCCGGCTATGAGTCCGCGCTAATTTTTCCGCCATTTTTGTGGCAACTAAGACCTGGTCATTTTCTGCAAAGCCTAAAATAGCAGTTTCGATGATTTCTTCTTGGACACCGGCCTGCTTCAAGTCCTGCGCAATCCCCCGAGGTCCCTTGGGATTAAAAACTTGTTTTGTGGCAACATAGTGTTTAGCATAAACAGCATCATCTAACAGGCCCTGCTGGCGCAAATGGTTGATGACTTGGTCAATAACCCCCTCTTCCACCTTCTTTTGCTTCAGGCGGTCTTTGACCTGGCGAACGGTGCGTAAGGCGGGGCTTAAATAGTTCAGCGCAATTTTGAGACCCTGATCAACCTTCTCCGCCTGCTTTAGTTCTTCAATCATGGCGTCATCAAGTTGGCGGCCTTTTAATAGACCAAACTTTGCCAAAACGTTTTCGGACAATCCAAAAGCAAAGTGCCCGTCCAATTCGATATTATAGCGGCCATCCCGCTTTTGTGTCGCAATTTTCGTAATTGTTTTCATAGGCCTATTTTACGAATTTTCAACTAAAAACGCCAGTTGTGTAAAACCAACTACCACCTACTTTAATATGAATAATAACAGCACAATGCCAAGTATTTTTAGCTGATTTTTTATTAGAAAATATTCAAATAAATTAGAATGAATCTTATTTATAGCATTTCAAGAAAAAGAGCGGTACAATGAAAAAAGTAAAATTAGGAAATGAGGAATTACGACAATGCCAATTAATCCGAAAGTCGCTCAAGATGTCTGGAAGGACATCGGACAAAGCGTTCAGTTTACCGTATTAAAATTTAAGGATCTGCCACAATCTGACCTGCATGATGCCATCGTTGATTTTGCGGACCGGTCACAAGCCATCATTCGTTCGCTACGAATTCGCGATGGTCAAAATGATGGTTCTCCTTCAACTTTGAAGGTTGCCATTGGTTTCTCTAACCACGCCTGGGAACTTCTTTTCCCAAAATCTGCTAAGCCAAAGGAACTTGAAACTTTTGCCGGCATGAAGGGGCCTAAGTATGGCATGCCCGCCACTGAAGGCGACATTTTCTTCCATATTCGTGCTAACAACCAGGCCATTGTCGTTGAAGCTCAAACCCAATTCATGAAGTTCTTAAAGGACTTTACCGAAGTTGTTGACTCAACTCAGGGCTTCCGCTACTTCGAAGGTCGTGCTATTATTGGCTTCATCGACGGCACCGAAGCACCCGCACCAGAAGATTCAGCCGACTACGCCCTGATTGGTGATGAGGATGCTGCTTTTGAAAATGGTTCATACGCCTTTGCACAAAAGTGGCGCCACAACATGGACTTCTGGAACAAAATGAAGACCGAGCACCAGGAAAAGGCTGTTGGTCGCGAAAAGTTTTCTGATTTGGAATTGGAAGACGACGAGAAGTATGAAAATGCCCATAACGTTGCTTCTAAGTATGAGCCAAATGGCGTTGAACAAAAAATTATTCGCATGAACGTGCCATACTCTGACCCTGCTACTGGAAACACCGGCACCTACTTCATGGGTTACGCCCGTCATTGGGAAGTCACCAAGGGCATGTTACAAAACATGGTTGATAAATCCGACTTCCTGTTGACCTTCTCTGAACTTTTGTCCGGTCAACTTTTCTTCATCCCATCCCGCGATACATTAGCACAAATTGCCGATGGCGACTTTGACTAAAAAATAGCAATAATAAATCAGGCCCAACACCACAATGGTGTCGGGCCTTTTTATTAGCGAAAATTAACCATAAAGTTTTCAAACAGGAAGAGTGGGTCAACCGTTTCGGACTTCATCTTAATTTCCATTTGTAAAATTTGCAAGAATCCGGCCCGTACCTGTCCCAACCGGTAGTGACGTAATGATTGTCGTGCCAGCTTTACCCGATAAGGATGAACTTTCAAAGCAGTTCCAACGGACTGATCTGTTCCATTCGAACCAGCCACCTGTAACAACAAGCGGAACTGGCCGAGCAAAAGGGCATTCAGCCGTAATGGCGCTTCGCCGTTTTTAACGAGGTCATGGTACAAATGTAAGGCCTCAGCTTTTTTCTGCTTCAAAACTAAATCAGCCAAATCAAAGGCTTGCGCCGTTGATTCCTTTGGAACCAAACCGGTTACCCCAGTCAAATCAATCGTTTTCGTTTGACTAGCATAAGCCAAGAGCTTGGGTAATTCAGCCAAGACCTTCGAGTAAGAGGCCTGGGTTCTCAGAAGTAACTCAGCCTCTGCTTCTTGGCTGATTTCTACCCGCCGCTGGTCTAAGAACTGGTGCAGGGCCTGGCGTGTCTGGCGTTCATCCAATGCCGGTAAGTCGAGAAGCTCTGCTTGACTCAAAACAGACTTGGTGACCTTCTTACGTTTGTCCAAAGAAGCCTCATTAGCAAACAAAACCAAGAGGTTTCCTGGCACTGGATGGTCCAATGCTTCTTGCAAAGCCTTTTCCTGATTAGCCGTTAACTTCGATCCGGTCGTTAAGAAGGTCGGATTTTCAACCAAAACTAAGCGGTGATCGCCGAAAAAAGGAGCACTCAAATAATCGTCCAGGATTGGGTCCAGGCCAACCTCGGCGAAATCATATGTCGACTGGTTCATTTCTTGCTCGGCCGGGTCAATAATCGACGCAAATAATCGGTGAGCTTTTTGAACTAAAGCGGGTTCGTTACCGGTCACCAGGTACAGGCTTGGCAACGCACCCTGATCAATTTGTTGTTTTACTGTTTGTAAGGTCATTGGTGCTTTTTACCTGGAAATGTCCTTTTTTGTAATTTTCATATACATATCTTAGCATACCTTGACGCCTCGTATCGTAGACAATCATTTTCTGCTTAGCAGCAACCTCTAGCACCTCCTGATTTGGGTGGCCGTAGCGATTTTTTCGACCAGCAGAAATCAGACCATAGGTCGGCTGCCACTCCGCCATCACCGCTGGATTTGTCGCTGTCTTAGACAAATGATGGCCAAACTTAACCAAATCTGGACGAAAATTTGGATACCTGGCCAAAACTTTTTTCTCCCCAGCTTGGTCCAAGTCACCAGCGGTAAACAAGACCAGGGGGCCAACCCGACCACCAAGAGCAATTGAGTCTTCATTTTCCCCAATACCAGGTTGAAACGGGTGTAAAACACGCAATGGCAAGTTAGCTGGTTGCACCCGGTCGGTCACCGAAACAACCTTTGCCTTTCCGAGGTAAGGCTGGATTTTTTTCAAAAATGCTGGTTGATTGGTCATCCCAGCTGGCAACAAAACTTGGTCAACTTGAAACGTTGTTAAAATCACTCGAGCATCGCCAAGATGGTCTTGGTCCTGGTGAGATAACGATAACGTATTAATTCGACTAATTCCATGCGCATGTAGGTAGGGCACAATCACCGACCGTGCCTGCCCTTCCTGATTTTTCGGCCAACTCTGTTTTTCATAGGGTTTGTTTTTAGTTGCTTCCTGGTCAGAAAAGCCTGATTTTTGAAAGGAAACCTTACCACCTGTATCAATTAAGGTGATTGTCTTATTGTATGGTTCACGAAGTAAAGCGGCATCGCCCTGACCAATATCAAAGGTTGTAAACTCGCCCGTTCTTGGAAAATGGACTAAAAAGAAACCAATTATCAAGGCGAGCAGCCACGTACCGACCCCCCACCGACGACCGGCCTTCTCGGCTCCCAATAAAAACCAGGGCGCAAACCCCAGTACTAATAAAATTGGCCAAGGCAGTGCGCCAATAACAATTTGTCCCGGCAGGTTGCCTAACCAATAGACAGATTGGTCAAACATCGTTACCAGCCAATTCGCTACCGTAGCCAAACCCGGCACCACCTGACCGAAAAATGCAACCAACACAACGGGTAAAATCACCAGCGAAAAGACTGGGATAGCAATCAAATTGGCAAAACTTTGCCAAATATTCCAGGTGTACTGCTGGGCCACGATTAGTGGAAAGGTCAAAACTGATAAAAAGAGGCCCTTTTGCCAAGTCGACCAATCTTCGGGTAAAAGTGCTAAGGCCAAGGTTAAGAAAAATGACAGCTGCCCACCCAGGGTCAATAAAATCTGTGGGTGAACAATCAAGGTCAACAATAACGACCATGACCAAATTTGAATCGAAGAAAACCGATGGTTAAATGCTTGTGCCAAAACCCTGCTTTCACCGGCAATAACAGCACGAACTAAAATTGGTGGGCAAGCCGTCAGCCAATAAAAGCTAATTAAGCAAAGCGCCATGATTGCCAAAGTGATCTCCTGGTAAAGGCCAATTAATCGCCCAATCCTACGGACGACAGCGAGTAAAAAAGCGACGTGGAAGCCTGATAACGAAAAGAGATGAATCAACCCTAATTCCTGAATTTTAGGGTTATCGTCATACAAAGTCTTATCCTTCGATCCCAATAGAAGTGCTAGCGCATAGTTGCCCACTGGATTGGGAAGCGCCTTCGCATAGTCCGACAAAGCCGCATGCCAATGGTGAAATTGAGCATTCATTCGGTCAAACCAACTAGCCGTATGGTTCGACCGCAAGTCCACTTCCTGCAAACGCACTTGGTGTGTGATTCTCTTGGTTTTAGCAAATTCTTTAAAATCAAATTGGTAAAAATTAGTGGCCGGCATAATCGGCGTCAAATCACCTCGGCCAGTTATTAAAGTGGGGCCAGCCGATGACCGCAATCGAGCCAAATCTTCCGGAGTCTTTACCTGGTAATAGTAATAAACGCGGTCACCTGAACTTTTTAAGCGACCAATGCCAGCAACGCGGCCATCAGTATTAATCGTCCGTTCGTCTGGATAGGCGAGTATTGTATAGAGCCGACCTTTTTCTTCAGGCAGATTTGCCTGACGGTCCAATGTTTTTTGGTCAACTAAAAAATACAACAAAAACGCCAGCGACAAGGCAAGCACGACAAACAAGTCCCTACCACGTGTCGTTAAAAAGGCAAGAAAACTAAAAAATAATGCCAAACAGATAGTCAACGAATTCGGCCGGTAAACCGCCAATGATAAGGCGCCCACCAGCCAGGCTGCCTTCAATGTTGCTTGCAGACCCATTAAACCGTCACCTGATTTTTTAATTGTTCAAAACGCTTGGGGCCAATCCCGCCGACTTCTTTCAAGTCCTCAACTGACTGAAAGCGGTGTTTTTCCTCCCGAAAAACCACAATTTGCTCCGCTTTTTTGGGGCCAATACCATCCAGTGCCTCCAACTCCTTGGCGCTAGCCGTGTTTAAATTAACGAGCGTTCCCCCGCCACTTCGTCCAGATCCTGAAGTTGCGCCTGATCGAGCGCCACCAACATTACCAGCGCCACTAGAAACGCCAACCGTTTGGTTAGGCCCCTCTTCGCCAACTTTTTCAATATAAAGCGCCTGACCATCCACCAATAATTGAGCTAAATTAATACGATTGCGATCGGCTTGATCTGTTAGGCCACCAGCCTGTTGAATTGCATCTTGGAGGCGACTACCCGTTGGTAGGTCGACCACTCCCTGGCGGTTAACCGCCCCCTTGAGATCAATCACCACTCGGCCACTAGCATCCGGCTTTCCCTTTGCACCCTTATCCGCTACCTTTTCCTGCTTTTCATTTAAGGCAGAGGATAGCCTCGGCACGGGGGCATCTTGTTTCGCTCCCTGCTCAGTACCCAGGGGGTTCAATCGCCAAAACACAATAATTGCCACTAGCAAACCTAGGCCAGCCACAACCCAATAACGCCAGTATTCAATCAAATGTTCCTTCATCCAAGTCAATAATTTTTTGTACGTCATCTGCTCAACCTCCTGGCAAATCAGACGAAGTGCAAACAAAAAGCCAACATACTTTTTGGTACGAATATCCCGATTTTTGGATACGTACCAACGATCTGTCGGCTATATTTTTATTGAAAATGTTTTTGTAAGGCGGTTACCACCACCGCTGGGACGAAAGCGTCGAGCTTGTCGGCACCAAATTTAGCAATTTCTTTGACCATCGATGATGAAACATTCTGATTTTCCGGTTTGGCCAAGAGCAAGACCGTTTCAACACCAGCCAAGACAGAATTGACTTCCGCAATATCGCGTTCGTACTCGAAATCCTTGGCATTCCGTAGACCACGGACCAAGTATTTCGCACCAATTTCGTTCATATAGTCAACGGTCAAGCCACCGACTTGTCCAACCTGAACATTTGGTAAATCAGCTACGGCTTCTTCCACCAACTCCAGTCGTTCGGCCGGTGTGAACAATCCTTTTTTATTCGTATTAATTCCCACAGCCACAACAACTTCATCAAAAATTTCAGAAGCGCGTTGAATAATATCCAAGTGGCCGTTGGTCAACGGGTCAAAAGACCCTGGAAAGACTGCTTTTTTCATTTTCCCACTCACTTTTCCTGTTGAGGTTCGTACCTATAAAGGCTCACTCGCGTAATGCCGTAGTCCTTTTGCTTCAATAAATTTAAGTTAGGACCTGGCTCCGGTAAATCAGCGACCTGGTCGGATTCAATCATGATAATGGCGTCCGTTGCTAGCAGTCCGCCCTCTTCCATTGCCGTTAAATCAGCCTTTAGCTTTTCCTTGGCATACGGTGGATCCAGCAAAATCAAATCAAAGGACCTCCCCTGACTAGATAAACGGGTTAGCGCAGCACTAGCAGGAACCTTCAAAATCGTAAAGGCCTCTTCAGCGTGGGTTTTTTCAATATTTTTTTCAATGACTGCAATGGCAGCCTTCTGTCGGTCGACTAAGACCGCCTGATCCATCCCCCGCGAAACCGCCTCGATACCCAGGCCACCCGTTCCAGCATACAAATCTAGAACCTGGCCACCATTGATATAAGGCATCAACATTGAAAAAATAGCTTCCTTAATTTTATCCGTTGTCGGCCGCGTTTCACGTCCCTTGACGGCATCCAAGCGAAGACCACCAAATCTTCCTGCAATCACACGCATTAGGACTTTCCTCCCTTTTCAGCCAGCACGTGGGCCTTATCATCAGTTTGCAAGTCTTGCTGTCCATCATCCTGGCGATTATTCTTTTTCGTCGGCTGATTTTGGCCCTGATCAGTTGGTTCTGCTAATTTCGCTTCAGATTGCCCTTTTCCTTGGCCAGTTTGCTTAGCTAATTTTACCCGGGACTGTCCCTTTAGATCAGCTGATTTTTCGTCAGACCGGTCCTTTTCAACATCTTCTTGTGCCTGATCGTAGGCCTCAAAGAAGACATCATCATGGACGTCATCCAAATCAGGATCAATATCTGGCCGAGGCGAAACCTTGACCGTCTTCACAAACCGGTACTGGTTCAGCTTATCAACTGTTTTTTCAACATCATCTTCATTCAGATAAAGTTCGACATAGCCCATTCTCTTAGAAATATAGCTAATATCACCGAATTTCTTTAATTGTTCAACGTGCTTCAAACCGCGTAAGAAAACATACACGGCTCGGCGTTCTTTCATGGTAAACATCTTAACGTTTTAATTCCCTTCGTGCCGCATAATCTTGCGGGTTTGGTTGGATTAGTTCCTTGTCCTTGGCCGAAACGTTCAGGGCAATTCCGATAGCTGCCGAGAAAAAGACGAAGGATGAACCACCACCTGAGATAAAGGGGAAAACAACCCCAGTAATTGGCAGCAAGCCCAAGACACCGCCCAAATTAACAAAGGACTGCATCAATAAAAGACTAGCCAGCCCGTACAAAAAGAGGCGGTTATACTGTCCCTTTTGCTTGATTCCTAAGTAGACCAAGCGACCAATTAACATCAACACCATCAACAAAACAAGGCAGATGGCCACGGCGCCTAATTCTTCTGCTGCAACAGCCATAATAAAATCAGTGTTTGATTCTGGCAGGTAAGGTTTCAGCAATGAATTTCCTAGTCCAACGCCAAACAAGCCACCATGCGAAATCGCGTAGTAAGAATACAATAGCTGCCGACTTTGATCAACATTATGCCAAGGATTGACGAAGTTCGTCAATCGTCTGATGGCGTAAGACGACGAGTTTCCTAAATGGAAAAAACCAATAATATCTGGTAAAAAGACCAAAACGATGAAGAACAAAAGCAACCAAAAGGCGCAAGCCCGAGATGACATCCCCGACGCCATCATCATCATTAATAAGATCGCCAGGGTGATAAACATGTTTCCCAAATCGGGCATCAAAAGGTTCATCGACAACATCACAGCAGGTAAAAAGAGTTTTTGCAACATACCCGGCGCTGTCCATTGACGAATTTGGCGCCTGAGGCCTGCTCGAGGTAACCAGGGCTTTTTATCGAACCAGTGGGCAAAATACAAAATCAGCACGATTTTTGATAGTTCAACCGGTTGTAAAGTCACCGGCCCCAGGTTAATCCACCCGTGAGCACCGTTAATGGCCGGCGCTAAGCGAGCGACAATCAGTAAACCGGTGGTCCCAACCATTAAAAAATTGAGCACACTTTGTGATCGCAAAATGGAGCGATTCAATCGGAAGGCAACAAAGGCAACCGTCCAACCAACAATCACAAAAATAGCCTGCTTTGAAAAGGACATAATGGGTGATAAATAAGCATTTTGGGTCGCCGAAAAGACCATCACAATCCCGATGGCCGATAGCACAGCATAAGGCACCGCAATCCAGTAATCCAAACGTTCCAGCTTCTTAAACATTACCGCTCCAAAATATCTTGATAAACGCTTTCATCCAAGGACTTCGCAATCGCTACTACAAGGGCCTGTGCCGCTTCAAAATCAGGAATTGACCAAACCGTTTCATGGGTATGAATGTAGCGGGATGCCACACCCAAGGCGACAGCAGGAAGTCCAAATTCTTGGCCTTGAACGCCACCAGCATCAGTGCCACCCTTTGAAACAAAGTATTGATAAGGAATGTGATTATCCTCTGCTGTTTGCAAAATGAATTCCTTTAGACGAGGTGATGTGACAACCGTTGGATCAAAGACGCGAATCAACGTTCCCTGGTCCATGACTCCCTGACGACCAACTGTGCCATCAACATCATTTGCTGCCGAAGAATCAACCGCAAAGAAAACATCTGGCTTCAATTGGTTAACAGCAGGCTTAGATCCGCGGAGACCGACTTCTTCTTGAACGTTTGCCCCAGCAATCAAAGTGTTTGGCGTTTCTACTCCTTGCAATTCTTCCAGAGCAGACAAAATCGTCACCACCCCAAAGCGGTTGTCGTAGGCCTTGGAAACTGCTCGATTAGGGTTAGCAAGACGGGCTGTCTTGGCTGCTGGCACAATAAAGTCCCCTGGACGAACACCAAAAGTCTGAGCCTGGTCAGCCGATTCAAAGCCAGCGTCAAAAAGAATATCATCAATGGTCAACTGGCTTTGACCACCGGTCTTACCACGCAACAGGTGTGGTGAAACAGAAGATGATACAACCGGATACTGCCCATCTTTTGTAAAGAGTGTAAAACGGTGGGCAGAAACGGTCATGGGATTCCAACCTCCCAAGGCAACCACTTGTAAGGCCCCCGTTGGCAAAATACCAGAAACCATGAAGCCAACTTCATCCATGTGAGCTGCAAACATCACACGGGGACCATTTGACTGCTGATTTTTCACACCAAAAACACCACCAAGGTTGTTTTGGTAAACTTCGTCAACTAAGGGCGTTAAGTCCTGTTTGAATGCTTGACGCACCTGATTTTCCTGCCCAGATGTCCCCTGCAATTCCGTATATTTGACGAGTTGTTCCCAAGTATGTTGATCCATAACGCCCTCCTCAAGGTTTTTAATATAAAAGTTACTTTATTATAGCCTAGTTGAGGGGGACTGGCAAAGTCTTCAGGCTCGTTGGAAAAGCTGACATCTACTTGGCAGATCACTTTTTCAAGGGCACTCAAAAATCCCCGATAAGAGCCTTATCGAGGATTCATACAATTAACAAAATTATGAACGCTTCTTATTCTTCAAAATCAGCGTAAAACCGACCAAAAGAACAGCAATGGCAGTCAAAATGAGAACTTGCCAGTGACTGGATACAAAGCGAGCAGTCTTTGGCAATGCAACCTCGGCAACCGGTTGCGCCGCAATTTCAGCTGGTGCAAAAGCAGGTACAGTTGTATTTGCTTTCGATTCGCTTGGTTGAGCTGTTGCTGCCGGTTGCGCCATTTTGACTACTGGAGTAGGAGCCACTGTTTTAGTGCTTGGTGTTGTACTTGGAGTACTTGGCTTTGACGGCGTGCTTGGCGTTGTACTTGGGGTACTTGGCTTTGACGGCGTGCTTGGCGTTGTACTTGGGGTACTTGGCTTTGACGGCGTACTTGGCGTTGTACTTGGGATGCTTGGCGTCGTACTTGGTCCAACAGAAGCATTACCACCACCATCAATCTTTTCAACCATCATGGTCTTAGATTGTGTTGATAAATTATCACCAGTCAAATTAACGGCATTGCCATACGAACTGGCCTGAGATCCAGATTTCAAACGGCTCTCGTACGTCAATACATAGGTTTGATTGATATCTCCAAAATCAATGTGGAACTTAGAATCAGAATCCATCGTTAACTTAGACAAGTCAACGGGCACCGCCTCGCCATCAGATGAGTCAATCGTCGAACCAAAGCTGTCCGGAACAAAGGTTGAGTTGCCATCCAACTGATCAACAACCACCGCGTTTTGAATGTTTTGCTTGCGATAGTTAATTCGGACTTTCCAATGTAGCAATGTTGGATCTTTCAAATCAAACCAACCAAATTTTGATAGAACTTCAGTTTTATCAGGCGCATTTCCCTGATTAATGTAAACATCGGTGCTAGCTCCGGGAATGATACTGTGGTCCAATTGCCAGTTAATCGTATTTTTCGTATTAAAGGAAATCTTAGACAAATCCCAGTTAGAGTTAATTTCGAAATAGCCAGATAAAGCACGGTTAACATCAGTGGCAGCACTATCACTGGTAAAATGGACCGTAATTTCTCGGGTATTTTTATCCAGATGAGCATTAGCAATCACATCACCATTTTGCTCATGAATTTGAAAATCAAGCGAATTCGGTACCTGAAAAACATCGGGAACCACTACCGTAATTGGTTGATCGACCGCAATACCAGCACCCTTAGGAATTGCGAAATTCCATCGAACCGTCAAATCATCATAAGGGTCAAAATTATCTGTTTGATGATTACTGGTTTTATAAACAGAAGCACTGGTAATGTAGGCCGAAGAAACATCTCCAGCGGAAACTTTCGACATTGCTGTCCCAGCTCCAATTCCTAGCATTAACAAGAAACTGGCAAAAAAGACTAGCAACGGCCGATTTTTAAAATCAATCGTTTTCATAGTTCTCCTCATTTCAGTTATCTCATGACTTATTTGTCATATAAGCAACAACAATCAACGATATTGTAACACTTTGACCTTAAATATGATACTTTCAATCCAAATAAGTTTGTTTTCGGAATTAAAAATTGATTTTAATATTTTATACTAAATACCCATTGTCATCATTTTTATCCTAGAACCAGCTTTTTTTACTAACAAACTTTTTCTGATTTCAAATACTACACAATAACGTTATAATAGTCATATAAGAAACAGAAAAAGAGGAGGAAATTATGTCGAGTCATTCATTGCGCTATTTTATGGGGATTGATGGTCTTCTAGCCATCGTCTTTGGTCTTTTGGTTGTGATTCTACCCACCGACACGGCAGCCATTGCCGCGGCTATCATTGGTGTCATGATGGTTGCTTCTGGTTTATTTAAGATTGTTCATGCCATCAAAAACACCGCACTAACTGGTTGGAACAGGACAGGTGCTAGCTTGCTGGGCTTTATTTATATTTTGGCTGGTTTAATCATCTTTATTAATATGCACATTGCCTCAGTTTCGCTCTTTATGGTTGTTGGTTTAATGGTAGGAATTGCCTGGTTGTTTGAGGGGGTTATCCAACTTTCGGTCGTTAGCCGTCTCGCTGATCACCAAGCTTGGCTAACCTTTTCAGCTGTCCTGCATATTGTTGCCGGCATTTTGTTGATGGCTAGTCCCCTCTTTGGTGGGGCCTTACTTTGGATGTGGTTAGGAGTTAGTCTTATCGTTCTTGGTGTCTACCGCCTCTTAATGTTTTTCCGTTTTTAAATCTTTTACTGCATCACCAGGTGCAATGAAAAATCAGCTTGGATTTCGCTTTAAAAAAGAAAGTGCCATATATAAGCGATGTGCTACATTTTCTGAGATTTAAATGATTATCATTAAAATTTAAAATTATAAAAAGTGAACAATTAGTTTTACTTTTATTTAATGTTCGTCTTTATTAAGGAATTTTGTGCATTTCACTCAGACAAAGCAAACATTTCTTGCTAAAATATTCAGGTAGGAAAAATATTATAAGGAGTCACTTATGTCCTTTCTCTCATCATACTTCCAGTTTGAAAAACTGGGCACTTCTTTTCGAAAAGAAGTCGTTGCCGGCTTGACTACTTTCGTAGCCATGTCATACATCTTGTTCTTGAATCCAACTGTCCTTGGTGACGCTGGCATGAACAAGGGGGCCGTCTTTACGGCCACTGCCTTGGCCTCTGGAATCGCCACAATCTTCATGGGTCTGGTTGCCCGTTACCCAATCGCGATTGCCCCAGGTTTGGGTGTCAACGCCTTCTTCGCCTATTCCGTTGTTATCGGTATGGGTGTCAAGTGGCAAACTGCAATGGCCGGTATCTTAGTTGCCGCCGTTATCTTTTTGCTCTTAACAATGTTTAAGATTCGTGAAAAAATCATCGATGCGATTCCTTCTGACTTAAAGATTGCTATCGCCGCTGGAATTGGCCTTTTCATCGCCTTCATTGGTTTGCACAACGCCGGTTTGGTTGTCGCAAACAAGGATACAATGGTTGCCATGGGCTCATTGACAAACGCCAACACACTCTTAGCTATTTTCGGAATCGTCTTGACTTTGGTTTTGTTGGCCGTGAACACACCAGCTGCCATCTTCGTTGGAATGATTGGCACAACAATCGTTGGCTTCATCTTCGGCTTGATTAAGATGCCAAGCTCAATCATCGGTTCTGTTCCTTCTTTGAAGCCAACCTTTGGAGAATCAATCAATTATCTTGGCCACATCGACACCTTCCAAATGTGGGTTGTCGTCTTGACCTTCTTGATTGTTACTTTCTTCGATACGGCTGGTACTTTGATTGGTTTGGCCGAACAAGCTGGCTTCATGGAAAACAACAAGATGCCTCGTGCCGGTAAGGCCTTGATGGCCGATGCCGTTGGAATGACTGCCGGAGCCGTTTTGGGAACTTCACCAACTTCAGCTTACGTTGAATCATCATCAGGAATCGCCGTTGGTGGCCGTTCTGGTTTGACTTCTGTTGTGACTGGTTTGCTCTTCTTCGCTGCCTTGATCTTCTCACCATTGTTGTCAGTGGTTACGGATGCCGTGACTGCCCCTGCCTTGGTGATTGTTGGAATCATGATGGCCAAAAACTTGCAGAAGATTAAGTGGGACGACTTGGCTGTTGCTGCCCCTGCCTTCTTGGTTGTTGTTGGTATGCCATTAACTTATTCAATCTCAGACGGTATCGCCCTTGGCTTTATCGTTTACCCAATCACAATGATTGCTACAAAGCGTGCAAAGGAAGTTAACTGGTTGATGTACCTCTTGGCCGTTATCTTCGTCTTGTTCTTGTACTCAACCCATAGCTAAATCAGCTTAATGATTACTACACAAAAAGCGTTGGAAATTTAAATTTCCAACGCTTTTTTAGTGTTTATTTTTATCCCTGTGCCTTTGCCCGCAAATCCTTGGCGTTTGCCAAAGCGGCATCGGTTACCTGATTGCCAGAAAGCATCATCGCAATCGCTTCATCACGCTGATTTTCTGGTAGGTCCTTAACCTGCGTCACCGTTCGATCATTTTGATTGAACTTCTCAATCAAGAAATGGTGGGTGGCCGCAGCAGCAACTTGAGGCAAGTGGGTAATGGCCATGACCTGGGTCTTCTCAGCAATGGTTTGCATCTTCTTGGCAATAGCGGAACCAACCCGACCGGAAACGCCAGTATCAATTTCGTCAAAGACAACCGTTGGTAGACCATGTTGGGCAATAAAAATTGTTTTCAAGGCCAACATCAATCGGGAGGCCTCCCCACCAGATGCGGCCTTTTCTAGGGGCTTAGTGCCCTCACCCTGGTTGGTTTGAACAAAGAAGGCAACCTTATCCGCCCCACTAGGCAAAAAGCCCGTCACGGGCGTAAATTGGACCTCAAAGTAGGCCTGTTCCATCAGCAAGTCCGCCAATTCGCGGTTAACCGCCTTCTCCAACTTCTTAGCCACCTTTTGTCGGCTTTTTGTCAGCGCTTGGGCAGCAGCCACAATCTTCCCCTTGATGGTTTCTTTTTCCTTCGTCAGTGATTCCAAATCGAAGGAACCGCCGTCCAAGTCGGCCAATTCACGATCAACCTTTTGCTGGAAGGCTAAAATTTCATCAACGGAGTCGCCGTACTTTCGCTTCAGGTTATGAATCACCTGCAAGCGGTCGTCGATTTCAACGAGGGCTCCTTCGTCAAATGTCAAATCAGAAACCGCCTCGTCTAAATCGCGACCTGCGTCCTGAGCGGCGTAATAGGCCTCCGACAACGATTGAGTCAAGTTTTCAAAGTCTGAGTCATAAGCAGCGGCCTGGGTCATCGCTTGATGAGCGGCAGCCAAAAGATCGATCGCGCCGCCATCCAATCCTGGATTCAAGGCCTGCTGCGCCTGGTCCAAAGCATCCGCAATCTTTTTATGATTTGCTAGCTTGCTCCGATCAGCCAACAGCTGGTCTTCTTCTCCTGGCTGTAAATTGGCCTCCTTCAGCTCCTCTTGCTGAAAGGAAAGCAGGTCCAGTCGCTGGTTAATATCCTGCCGCCGATTTTTCAATTGATCAATCTGGCGGGTAATATCACGGTAGCGGTAAAAAAGCTGCTGATACTCGTTCTTAGCCTGGCTTAAATCAGCCTCGGCAAACTGGTCCAACAAGTCTAAATGGTGGTCCTGATTTAACAGCAAGGAGGTATCATGCTGGCCCTGAATTTCAACCAGCTGCGACCCGAATTCGGACAGCACCTTGAGGGGCACGATTACGCCGTTAATGCGGACGATTGACCGGCCCTTGTGGTTAAACTCGCGGTAAATAACCACCTGATCATCACTAAGTTCAATTCCAGCAGCACTCAATTGTTCCCGCAAGCCGGCAGCTCGGTCACCCACAAGGGAAAAAACAGCCTGCAAAACAGCCTTGTCGGCTCCCTTACGAATCATTTCCGTACTGGCCCGTCCACCGGTGACCATGGCCAAAGCATCAATAATGATTGATTTTCCGGCACCAGTCTCACCTGTTAAAACGGTTAATTGGTCGTCAAATGACAAGTCCACTTGGTCAATAATCGCAAAATTTTGTATGGTTAATTGTTCAAGCATCCTGCATCCTTTCTACCAGTCAGTTTTAGTTGCCAGCCTGGTCTAACTGACCGTGTGCCGCATCAACCACTTCGTCAATTGCGACACTTGGATCAATTTGGGCCTCATCAGACCGCTTAAGCCAGGCCAAAAATTCAATATTTCCCTGCCCACCCTTAATTGGTGAGTAGGTTAAGCCAGCCACGGTAAAACCATTTTCCACCATCATTGGCAAAGTTGCAGCCAAGACCTGGCGATGAACAGCCGGGTCTTTGATGATGCCGTGCTTACCAACAGCTTCCCGACCCGCCTCAAATTGAGGCTTGATCAATGCTGCTACTTCCCCGCCCTGGGCAATAATGTCCTTTAAGGTTGGTAAAATCAGCGACAGTGAGATAAAGGAAACATCAATGGTTGCCCGAGTTGGCTGGCCTTCCATAAAGTCGGCCAACTTGGCATAGCGGAAATTAGTGTTTTCCATCACCGTCACGCGGTCATCAATCCGCAGTTTCCAGGCTAACTGGTTGGTCCCAACATCCAATGCATAGACGTGGGCAGCACCATTTTGCAGTGACACATCCGTAAAGCCACCCGTGGAAGAACCGATGTCTAAGACAATCTGGTCGGCCATGGCTAGGCCAAAGGTTTCGATGGCCTTTACCAATTTATAACCGCCACGCGAGACAAAGGGCAGTGGTTCACCCTTAAAGTGTAATTCAGTTGTGACAGGAATTTTTTCACCAGCCTTATCCAGACGCTGCTCATTTTCGCCAAGAATTTGCCCGGCCATAATGGCTCGCTTTGCCTGTTCTCGAGAGGTAAAGAGTCCCTGTTGGACGAGTAAGACGTCCACACGTTCTTTTGCTACTGCCACGATTTACGCTCCAATTTTAGCCAAAAGGCTCGTTAATAATTCTGAATCAAAGTTTTTATTTTCCTGGGTCAAATCAGCAAGAGCCTGATTTGCCCGCTTCGTCAACTGCACAACCAAGTCATGCGCCTGGTCTAATCCAACCAAGTGAACCAATGAGACAACGCCTTCTTCTTGATCTTGGTCATAGTCATCCAAGTCATCTTGGATTTGGAAGAGCAGGCCAAAAGCACCGGCAAAATCAGCCAAACGGTCTAAGTCTTTATCTGCAAGGTTGGCATAATGGCCACCAATCAAAGCAGCCGCCTGCAACAAATCAGCCGTCTTCTTTTGGTAGACCTGGTCTAAAACGGCCGCGAGCGCCACCTGGTCCTCATTGATATCATGATTTTGCATGTCTAAGACCTGCCCCAAAACCATGCCATTGGCACCGGCCTTTTCGGCCAACGTTGCGACCATGGCGACCTTTTGCTCGGCATTAACGCCCGTCAAAGCAGCCAAGAGAGAAAAGGCGCCCGCCTGCAGTGCATCCCCAACCAAAACAGCACTCGCTGGGCCATAAAGCGCATGGACAGATAACTGTCCCCGACGGTAAGCATCGTTATCCATTTCCGGCAAGTCATCGTGGACCAAGGAATAGGCATGAACCCATTCGAGAGCCGTAGCGGCTTGAATGGCATCGGCCGTGATTTCTTGACCAAAGGAATCAACAACGGCCAAAGCTAACAGCGGCCGCAGGCGCTTGCCAGGCGTTAGGAGCGCATAGGTCAGCATCTGCCCCCAGTCACTAGAGGACTGATTAGAGACCTGCTGAGCCACCTCGGCTTTTAAAGCCGCGTTAACTTGTGGCTGATATTTTTCTGAAAAATCGTTAAATTTAGTCATTGTTGGTTAATTCCAAATCCGTCAAATTGCCATCATCATCCATGACCTTAGCCAAGGTTTTTTCGGCATCCTGCAAGGTCTTCTGCAAATCCTTAGCTAGTGCGACCCCCGTCTGAAAGTCCGTTAAAGCCGTTTCCAAGGGACGGTCGCCCTTTTCCAAAGCCGACACGATGACTTCGAGTTGTTTTAACTTGTCTTCAAATGATACTTTTTCAGCCATTTTATTCTCCTGTAATTTGAGCGGGCACTTCGCCGTCCGCAAAGGTTAAGTGAACTTGGTCTCCAACTTGTAAATCAGTTTTTTGCTTGATGACCTGATTTTTTGGTCCCTTCACAATCGTGTAACCAGCCGATAAAATTTTCAGTGGTGACACTAAGTCCAACTTCGTGCTGGCCAAAGCGAGGGCCTCCTGGTAAGGTCGTAGCAATTGCTGTTGTTCCTTGACTAGGCTATTTTTGGCCTGTTGGAAGCGGTATTGTTTTTGTTCGAGCTGACGACTAAAGCCGCGACCAAGCCGACTCGTCAACTGATCAACTTCCTGCTGATAAGCGGCGTATAGCCGGTCTGGTTGCTGCATAATTGGTCGATTAACAATTTGATCTAAAACCTGCTGGCGTTGGGCAACAGTTTGCCGGCCAGCAACCACCAAGCGTGCCTTCAATTCAAACAAGCGATCAAGAATATTTTGCCGAGTAACCGGTGTTGCGAGTTCAGCGGCAGCCGTTGGTGTCGCCGCTCGGCGATCGGCCACCAAGTCGACCAATGTATTGTCCGTTTCATGACCAACCGAAGCAATCACCGGCGTCTTTAAAGCTGCCACCTTGCGCACAAGGGCTTCATCGTTAAAGGCCCAGAGGTCCTCAATCGACCCACCACCTCGACCAATAATGACCGTGTCAAAGCCAAGGTCGTCGATTCGGTTCAGTTGTTTCAGTAACGACGGTACTGCGCCCTCACCCTGGACAACGGCCGGTAACAAGATTACCTGAGCATCCGGCAAGCGCCGCTCAACCGTCTTGGCAACGTCTTCCACGACGGCCCCCGTTGGTGAAGTAATCACGGCAATCTTTTTGGGGAGGAGTGGCAAAGCCTTCTTTTCTTGGGCAAAGAGTCCCTCTTGGCTGAGCTTTTCCTTTAACTGATTTAAAGCTAAGAAGAGGTCCCCAATCCCATCGGGTGTCATTTGGTCTAAAATAATCGAGTACGAACCGGATGGTTCATAAACCTGCACGCGGCCAATGGCGAGGACCTTCATTCCCTCCTTGGGTTCAAACTTCAGTCGTGATGCATAGGAAAACATCGTTGCGCGGATGACTGATTTACCATCTGGATCCTTCAAAGAAAAATATAAGTGACGGCCCTTTCGATTACCTAAGTTCGAAATTTCCCCCGTTAGATAGACCTTTGCCAAGTATGGATCACGGTCAAATTTTGCTTTCAAATAGCCGGTTAACGCACCGACTGTCAGGTACTGTGACGAATCTGCCATTAAGGCCTCCTAGAACGCATTCTTAGTACATATTATACCAGAGAAATCAGCCAATAAAAAAACAGCTAACCGAAGTTAGCTGCTTAGTTTGGCATGCCAGATACGCTCTGACGGGCGACTTGAACAAAGTCCAAGTAAGTCTACGTCACCTCAGTCAAATACTGATAGTCATGGTGAGATAATGGAATTCCACAATACCATTACCACCTACGCCAAATCCGTGGCTAGTAATTTAATACAGTAGGCCGCGTGTGCGTTCTAAAAACGCATTCGACTCATCGCATGCCTTTATTATGCCAGATTTCCCAGCAAAAAGCAAGCATGCCTCATGGAACCAGTCTTTACACCCAAACTACCAGACCGTATAATAGGCACATGATTATCATTGAACAGATTAAAACAAAAGAACTGGTCCAAATGGGCCCAGCAAAAGACCGTGACTGGGAGGACCTGGCCCTACCCGACATGGGGCAAAGTCCAAAAGAACTAGTAAAGGCTGTCATTGAGGCTTATGACCTCGGCGAGCTCATCGCTCAAGCCCATACCGCCAACCCAAAGGTCTTAAAGGCTACGGTGGAAAAAGACCATACTTCCTACCACTTGTCAGCTAAAATCAAATTTGACTAAAAAAGCAGCCATGCTCGGCTGCTTTTTTACTGACGCTTTTTACCCTTTTCAAGATACGTAAAGAGTGCCTTTAAAGCTTGCATTTCCACAATCAATACCACAATCAATACTATCTGCAGCGGTAATGACGTCCAGTGCAGTATTTGAAATGTTAACACAATTACCACCCAAATCAAACCATTAATGGCCGCTTTGGCTGGTTTTGGTAACGTCATTTTTTCTCCTCTGCAGCTTGCTCTTCATCAGCCTTTTGGGCAGCTTCAGCAGCCTCCTGTTCGGCTTGCTGCTGATTTTCCAAGATAACCTGCAACTGGTCATCGAACCAAGCAGCAGCCTTAGCAAAGACCCCATCACTGTCATCTAGCAGGGCCGCTAATGAAGACAATTTAGCAATCTTTAACCGTGACTTGGAGACATTGAGGTTATCAACGATTGTATAAACCTGCAGCTCATAGTCCTGATCGGCATAAACCAATTTTTTCTCCTGATTGGCATAGCGCAACGGTAAGTTAATCACGTTGACTTCCAAAGAAAAGGTTGTGCCCCCTTCTTCGATGCCACCGTCGATATCCGCCTTGGCCAATGCCAGGTTTTCCTTTTGGGCTAAAGGCAAAAAGGCTGAAAAAAGGGCATCCAAATCAATGCTCTGGCCATCCTTGACTGCTAAGGTTTCTTGAGCATAATTTTGTTCTTCAATTTGATCGATAATGGCTTGGCCATTGATTGACATAGTCTGTCACTCCCCTTGTTTCTAATAAAAAAAGTATAGCATAATCCGCTATACTCATTAAACACTTTTATCAAAATCAGACGAGTGGCAACCGCCGTTGCAAAGTGTACTCGATTGATGGGAAAACATAAACTAAGTCGTTCAACTGTTCCTTGGTCATCTTCATTTGGATGTAAGGCACAATCGTGTTAATGGTATTGTCAGCATTATTCGACTTTTCTGCTGCACCAACCAAGGCCTTGCTGTTCTTATCAAAAATCAGTGAGAGCTTAGCCCCCTGCTCATTTTCAACCTGACGATACCAGTCACCATCATAAGAGGCCTCCGTGACTTCATAACGGTCAGGTTCTGCCAAGGCCTGGTCAAGGTGTACCCCAACCTGGGCAATTCGTGGCGACGTGAAGACCACTTCCGAAATAGCTGGATAGACGATTGGGCCATCATTATCACCCTTAAATCGAGCAGTCAAATAACGGGATTCAAAGGCTGCGGTTGGTGTCAACTTTGGCACCTGCTTGTCGATGGCGTCACCGGCTGCATAAATGTTTTCAACGGATGTTTGTAGGTATTCGTTAACCACAATCCCACGCTGGTTAGCTTCAATCCCGATGGCCTCCAGGTTCAACTGGTCATGGTTTGGCACACGGCCGGTCGCATCCAAGACATAATCGGTTGTCAATTGGAATTCATGGTCACCGGTCAAGGCAATTTGGCCAGCCGCAGTCTTTTCAGCGCTCTTGATGTTCATATCAGGAATAAAGCGAACGCCACGGGCCTTCAAATCAGCCTGGACTTCTGCCACATACTGAGCTGGGAACTGACGCAACAGACGATTTGAGCGAGTAATCACATCAACCTGGGCCCCGACGGCGTTAGCAATTGTCGCAAATTCAATGGCAACGAAACCGCCACCCAAAATCGTCACATGCTTGGGCATGTGTGGCAATGAAAGAAAATCGGTCGAATTTTCAAAAAGTTCATGACCCGGAACGTCCAGAACGTGAGGACGCAAGCCGGTCGCAATCACAATCTTATCAGCCGTATAAGTCTTGCCGTCGACAGCCACCGTATGGGTATCAACAAACTCAGCATGGCCGGTGATAGTTGTAATGCCAACATTATCCAACCGTTCCTTGCCGTGGGCATCCTGTGGCACAATTAATTCGTGCTTGTGGGCCATCAAGTCTTCCCAGTTAACAGTTGGGACACCATCAATGCCCCGTCCCTGGAGGTCTTTAACTCGGTTTATCAATTCCAAAGGCTTATCCAAGATAATCTTGGCATTGCAACCCTTATTTGAGCAAACACCACCGTATTGGCTTTCTTCAATCACGGCCACCTTAGCGCCAGACTTAGCCAATGGGACAGCCCCATTCCAACTTGCCTGACCGCTACCAATGTATAGTACTGAAAAATCCATCGCGTTCCATCCTTTCATTTCTCTCCGTTATCGAGACTTGATTTCACTTTCAACCAAGTACTTGTGATTCATGACCATCTTACCACCATTGGTTGGCTGATAGCTAACCGCATAAGCAGGACCATTGACTACCTTCGTAATGGTTGCTTTTGCTCCCTTCATCCCGGCCATATGAGTGCTTGTCAACGTGACCGTATCACCTTCTTGGTGGTCCATCATATCAGAAAAGTCTTCCTTGGTTAACCATTTGTGGCCGCTAACCTTTTTACCACCATTAGTTGGCTGGTAATCGACCTCATATAGTTTGACGTCGTAAGCGGCCGCAACCGTTCCCTTGGCGCCCTTCATTCCGGTCATATGATCAGCCTCTAAGGTAATCTTTGAGCCAACCGGATACTTTGGTTGAGTAGCCTTTGGTAAATCAGTTGGTAAGCTTTCATCCATATCCATGCCAGACATCGAAGACGACATGGCCATCGATGATGAGGACGAAGATATCTGCATCTGACTACTGGACATGGTCATCTTCTTGGAATGATGCTTATCCTGATCCTTTAATCCCAAAACCAGTACCACACCCAAGATGAATACTAGTAAAAGGGCCAGTATCCAACCGATTGATTTCTTCTTCATTTTCTTCTCCTTCTCTAATTTTTATATTGGTATAGTTTAAATAACCATATTTTTATTATAAACAAAGTCGATTAGATAGGCAAGTTATCTCTTTTTGGCCAAAATAAAAAAGAATAGGTTTCCCTATCCTTTTTTATGGGGCATTCTGTCCCAAAAATCATCTTTATTTGTTTGACGACTACGAGCGATGCCCATTTGATGAAAGTCAACATCATCCGTAATCGTTGACCCCGCTGCCGTGATGCTTTCATCGGCCAAAGTTACGGGGGCGATAATCTTCGTATTCGAACCGATAAAGACCCGGTCACCAACCGTCGTATCAAACTTGTTCACGCCGTCATAGTTGACGAAAATTGTTCCGGCCCCGACGTTCACATCCGCCCCTAATGTGGCATTACCAACATAAGAAAGGTGACCAACCTTAGAACCAAGGCCAACCGTTGCCTTCTTGACTTCCACAAAGTTACCGAGGTGCGCCTGGTCTTTGATTTCAGCCAATGGTCGTAGATGGGCATAAGGACCAATCGTTGTTTGGTTCTCAACTAGCGCTTCTTCAAGGTGTGAAGAAGTGATCACGTTTTCATCTCCAATAGTTGAGTCCTCAATTCGAGTACCGGCTGTCAAAACGTTGTCTTGACCAATCACCGTCTTCCCCTTCAACGTCACGTTGCCTTCAATCACCGTATCTTTGCCAATTTGAACACCAGCATCAATATAGGTATTATCGGGGTCAATTAATTCAACACCATTTTGCATGTGCCCGCGGTTAATTCGCGTCCGCATAATCTTGTTGGCCGCAGCCAGAGCAACACGATCGTTAACCCCCATTGACTCAGAAAAGTCCATCGTCTGGTAGGCACCAATCTGTTGCCCCATCTCCCGCAAAATATCGAGCGTATCAGGCAGGTAATATTCAGCTTGCACGTTATCGTTACCGACCTGTGAAAGAGCCTCAAACAAGAGCTGGTTATCAAAAATGTACACACCAGTATTGATTTCTTGGATCCGGCGTTCCGTAACGGACGCATCCTTTTCCTCAACAATCTTCAAGACCATTTCATCCTCACCACGGACAATTCGGCCATAACCCGTTGGGTTTTCGGCAAAGGCTGTCAAAACCGTGACAGCATTCTTTGTCCGAGCGTGCTCATCCAAAAGAGCTTGAAGCGTTTCCGTTGTAAAGAGTGGCGTATCCCCTGATAAAATCAGCGTCGCACCCTCATTATCAGCTAATGCCTCCTTGGTCTGCAAGACAGCGTGACCTGTTCCTAATTGCTGTTCCTGAACAACGAAGTCGGACTTCCCAGCTAAGTGGTCTTGAACCTGCTTAGCCCCAACACCGGTAACCGTTAAAATTTTATTTGGCTTCAATGGCGCCACGGCGGCAACCACCCAATCAACCATTGCCCGACCGGCAACTTGGTGTAAGACCTTTGGTAGGTCTGATTTCATCCGCGAACCGTTCCCGGCCGCCAAAATGACAACGTTTGTGGCTTGCATCGTTTCTTATTCCTTACCTTGATAAATTTCTTCAAAATAGTTTCCTGGCTGCACATTAATAGACTGGCCAGAGTCTAAGTTTGTTTCAACGTGCAACAAGGAAGTATAGTCCTCTAACAAACGGACATTTGACCGACCTTCAGCAAAGACAGCAGTCCCAACAACAGTACCACCGAATTCACGAACCAGCGTTTGCATTCCCTGAATGGTTCCGCCAGCCTTCATAAAGTCATCGACAATCAAGACGCGGGCGCCGGCCTTCAAAGACCGCTTTGACAAGGCCATCTTTTCAACGCGCTTTGACGATCCAGTTAAGTAATTAACCGAAATCATTGAACCTTCCGTCACCTTTGCATCATCACGAACGATCACAAAAGGCACATTTAATTGATCAGCAACTGCTTGGGCCAAGGGAATCCCCTTGGTTGCGGCAGTCATCACGGCATCAATTTCTTCTCCAACGTACTGAGTCGTAATCAACCGTCCGGTTTGGCGTAGGACATTTGGCTGTCCTAACAAATCAGATAAGTAAACATAGCCGCCAGGCAAAACGCGGGATTCATCGTTCACAATTTGGCAAATGCCATCCACAAAGTCTTTAGCCTCACCAGCCGCCATCAATGGCGTGTAATAAACCCCACCGGCTGCACCTGGATAGGTTTTCACTTCACCCGTACCACGGGCTTTATAGGTCCGACGAATGATTGACAAATCTTCGGAAATTGACGATTTTGCCGCTTCATAGCGATCGGCAAAAAAGTTTAGTGAAATCAGTTGGCGCGGGTGGTCCAATAGATAGTGCGACATATCGACCAAACGGTCAGCTCGACGTGTTTTCATAGGTATTTTTGTGGGCAAAAATACTGCCCTTTCCTCCTCAGAATAATAATTTCCATCCCGACTATTATAGCATAAAACCGGAGTTAAAAACGAACATTCGTTTTTAACTCCGGCGTTTTTTAACATTTGTTACAAAAAGGCTGACCTAATGCACTTTATTCCTTAGCTAACCATATTGATAGCAGATAAATCAGCACTTCAATGCCAGCAATAAAGGCAGAGGTTGGCAGATTCGTGACATAAGCCAAAGCCAATCCTGTCCAAGTTCCGAACAAAGCGAAGAAGACCGATAGAGTCATCAAACGGCCAACAGAACCCTGATAATAGCGGGCAGATGCTGCCGGCAAAGTGACCAAGACAAAGATTAACAAGGAGCCAACTAGTTGTGATGAAATGGCCACGGACAGTGCCATCACCACCAAGAAAAGGATTTTCAACCAGGTCTTTTTCCCTCGTGAAAGTAATAGTCCCGCCTCATCAAAAGCCAGTAAGCGTAATGGCTTGTAAAACAAGAAAATCACGATGAAGACACCCAGGGCCATCCCCGCCAAGATTAACAAATCAGTATGTGAAATCCCAAGAACGGAACCGAATAAAATGCCGGTTGCTGCCGAATTGGCAGTGTGCCCCAGCGCCAAGAAAAGAATTCCTAAGGCAATGGCAAAGGCTGATACGGCAGAAGTCACGTTATCCTGGCGAACCTTGGCATTCTCCAATCCTCCAATTGACAACGCAGCTAAAATGGTAAAAATCACCATCCCCAAAAGTGGTGGCCAGCCAATAAAGAAACCAAAGGCCGCCCCAGCAAAAGCAATTTCACTTAAAGAATGGCTCAAGAAGTTATATGAGCGAGCGACCACAAAAGTTCCCACTATTCCAGCAACAATTGAAATCACTGTGCCAGCAATAAAAGCGTTTTGCATAAAAACTTGATCAAACATGGTTTACCTCCTGGCGGTGTTGTGAAGCAGCCGCATCTGGCAAATCAGCTGCTTGACCACCCTGAATCTGGCCATCATGTAGCCAAAGGTAACCATCAGCATACTCCTTAACCCAAGAAGTATCATGCGAAATCCACAAAACACCAATTTGCCGACTTTGTTGGAGAGCGCGGACGCTCTTAACGAGTGCCAAAGCGTGATTAGCATCCAAAGCAGCCGTTGGTTCATCTAGAATCAGCAAATCGGGTTCTTGGACAAGAGCTTGGGCAATATAAGCCCGTTGCTTCTGCCCACCAGAGGCATCCGATAGCCGTAAATCAGCTAAATCAGCTAAGTCAACTTGCTTCAAGGCCTGGTCGATAGCTGATTTTTCATGGGTATTCAGCCAGGGACGCAAGCCCGACTTCAACCCTAAAGCAATAAAGGACCGAATCGTCAGCGGGTAATCGTCTCCCAGGTCACGAAACTGTGGTACGTAGGCCAAGCTCTTACTGTTGACCTCAATCGTCCCCTTCTGTTTCTTGTTTTCATGGCCAGGATGTTTTTGACCAATGACCTCTTGGATTAAGGCCTTAATTAAAGTTGTCTTGCCGGTCCCATTTTCACCAACAATGACGGTAAAGCGGTGTTCATCGATTTTAAAGGAAACGTCCTTTAAAATCACGCGATCACCAAAGGCAGCGGTAAAGTTTTTAACAACAATCTGCGCACTCATGGCATTCTCCTCTTTCATTTTAAAACCAGGCCAACAAAAAAAGCCCGTCAGGGCTTTTTATGTATTTCCTTAATCGGCAAACGTGATGTCCACGTTATTCGTTAAGACGTCTGTGTAACTGTATGAAGCACGCTCAAAATCAGCTTCTTCATCCAGTTCAACCACAAACAGTGATGGGAAAGTAGAACGCAAGATTCCGGAACGCTCCGTAAACTTCTTACGACCTGCCTGAGAAACTACAGTGACTGTTTCGCCTATGTGCGCGTCCAAGCGCGACTTAATATCTTCCAAAGTTGACATTTTCGACCGCCTTTCTCATTAAACAAGAACTATTATAACACATTAGTAACAAAAGTTCAATATTAGCAAAAAATGCAGTTTTCAGCGTTAACAGTTAACTTGCGTAGAATCCCTGTTCCATCAAGGCTAAATACAAGTCCGTTAATTGATTGAGGGTTAGTTTTTCAGCTCGAACCCCCGGTTGAATATTCGATTGGTCTAGAGCTTTTGTTAACCGCTCCTTGGTTTCTTCCTCTTTGCCGAAACGTTGCAAGAGGTTATTCCAAAGCGACTTCCGTCGATGGGCAAAGGTTGCCTTAACCAGTGAGAACAGCTGATCAGGGTGATCAACCGGTTGGTCAGGTTCTCTTGGTGTGAGAGAAACAACGGCCGAATCCACATTTGGTGCTGGGTTAAAGGCAGTCCGTGGCACTTTCAACGCAGTTTGAACATTAGCGTAGTAAGACAGGGTAATCGACAAAACACCATATTCCTTCGTCCCTGGTTCAGCCGTTAAGCGGTCAGCAACTTCCTTTTGCATCATCACCACTAATTGAGACCAGTTAATCTGTGCCTGCAATAAGCCTAAAAGAATTGGTGTCGTGATGTAATATGGCAAATTAGCGACCACCTTGACTGACCGGTCAGCTCCAAAATGTTCAGCTAACGTTTTCTTTAGATTAACCTCTAAGACATCATCGTTTTGAACCGTGACATTATCATACGGCGCCAAGGTTTCACTTAAGACCTTGACCATATCCCGGTCAATTTCAAAGGCTAAGACTTCACCGGCAGCCAGGGCCAGGTATTCGGTTAAGCCACCAATCCCGGGGCCAATCTCGACCACGGCGTCCTCTTTACCCAACTCTGCCGCATCCACAATCCCAGTCAGAATGTTTTGATCAGTCAGAAAATTTTGACCAAACTTTTTTTTGGCCCGCAGGCCATACTGATTTAAAATTGCTTGAGTCCGCATTGGATTAGCAATTTTAATTGACTTTTCCATTAATGTTTCCTTTCAAGGCCGCCATAACCTGCTCTTGCATGATGCCATAGGCTAAAAGACGGTGATACAGTTGTTTCCCATTGGCATAACCAATTTGTAGGCTTTGACCGAGCAAAATCCGTTTCTCCTTGGCGGTTGGTCCACCAATTAAGCCCAAATCCACCAAAAATTCCCGATCAATGTCTGAATCCGGTCGCGATTGACCAACTTGCTGATCAGCTTCAACGAGGCAAGCGGCCAATACATCTAATGGCGCGTGCTCCACCCCCAAGGATTTGTGCGGATTGTCCTTTTGCGCCCGGCCTTGGTCCTGGCTAATTGTTGCCTGGGCAACTGCTGGGACTGCTTCTGTAATTAAACGCCGGAGCCGGTTCCCGTTAAAATCAGGGTCCGTTAAAACGATGGCCCCCCGCTTCGCGGCTGCCTTTTGAATACGCAGAATGACTTCTTCACCCAGAGCTGAGCCCCTGGTTTCAATCGTGTCACAGTCAACCGCTTGGCTCAGGCGTTTTGTGTCCGACCAGCCTTCCACCACGACCATCGCCTTAATTTTTGGTCGGTCACTCATGGTTCAAAAAAGCCCGTTCAGCGTTTTGCTTGGTTTGTGTTGCGAGGTCATCAGCTGACATTGAGAGCGTCTTGGCC
Organism: Fructobacillus tropaeoli; assembly: GCF_001047135.2. Classification (GTDB taxonomy): domain Bacteria; phylum Bacillota; class Bacilli; order Lactobacillales; family Lactobacillaceae; genus Fructobacillus; species Fructobacillus tropaeoli. The sequence goes on from NZ_DF968080.1 coordinate 66,669, forward strand.
AAATCATCGATGACGAACTTGGTCCAACCGGGTTCGTTGCGCTTACCACGGTTTGGACTGGGTGCCAAGTATGGGGCATCCGTTTCCACCAAAATTTGGTCCAATGGCACAACCTTGGCTGCTTCGCGAACTTCTTCCGCTTTTTTGAAGGTCACGACGCCAGAGAAGGAAATATAATAGCCTAAGTCAGCGAAGGCCTTGGCTTGTTCTGGAGTGCCAGAAAAGGAATGAATCACCGCCTTGGTGACATTCTGTTCCTTCAAAACCCGGTAAACATCATCAAAGGCTTCGCGGTTATGAATCACAACCGGTAAATCCTTTTCCTTGGCCAAACTGATTTGCGCCAAAAAGGCCTGCATTTGAACATTCTTATCGGTGTCATAGTGATAATCCAAACCAGTTTCACCAACGGCAACCACCTTATCTTGGTCCAATTGCTTGGTCAGCGTTGTCAGAGCCGCTTCATCAAAATCAGGTGTATCTTCAGGCTGGTAGCCTAAGATGGCGTAAACCCCGTCATTTTCTTGGGCAATTTCTAAGGCTCGCTGGTTGCCAACGGCATTATAGCCGACAATATTCATTTCAACTACTTGAAATTCATGTGCTCTTGCTAAATATGCCGGCACGTCAAAGTAAAGTTCATCGTCATTCAAATGCGTATGACTGTCGTATGATGGTGCTGGTTGTTCATTTGGATGGTAAATCGCCATGATGGCCTCCTTTTTTACTTCCTCTATTCTAGCACAGGACGGCATTTTCTTTTGAACTCGTGAGAAAATAGACAAACATTATTGCAAAAAAACGATGCCCGCGTGTCCATCATAACGGTGTACCTGTTGATAAAAAAAGACTACTCAGCAACTTATCCCCCAAAGGTGGGTTTTTAAGCTGAGCAGTCCTCTCTTTATTGAGCATCGACTGGTGCGTAGTTCTTCAAGACACCGTTAACAAATTGCGCATCTTGTTGACTAGCAAATTCTTTGGCAAGTTCTACCGCTTCATCCACTACAACCTTGTAGGGTGCGGGTTCTGGCATCTGCAATTCATAAACTGCAATGCGCAAAATTACGAGGTTAACCCGTGCAATTCGGTCAACCTTCCAGCCTAAGGCCAAGTGCTTTGCGATATCAGCATCCAATTGCGCTTTTCTTGCTAAAACACCGTTAACCAGTTGGGGCAAAAAGGCATGGTAGTCTTGATCACCGACAACTAGGTCATAGACCAAATCCATTTCAGCTTCATCTGGCGTCTTGTTGGCGCAAGCAAAGAGAATCTGGACGGCCGCTTGCCGTTCTTCATGTCGTGATAATTGAGTCATTAGCTGGGCTCCTTTGCCAGGTCATGATCAAACAAATGGTCAGGGTCCAGGGTATCGTTTGTATCATCAGGGACCAAACCGGCAATGTTGACGTTCACTTCCGTAACCGTCAAACCAGTCAAATCAGCCAAGTTTTTCTTGATTGATTGTTGGATAGCAAAAGCCACCTTTGGTACGACAACACCGTAATGCAAAACAACAGAGACGTCAAAATTCAGACCATCTTCGTCGTTTTCCAATAAAACACCCTTCGTTTTGGCGATATTGGTCAAAGATTTTGGAAAATGATCGTAAACATTTGTTTGCATGGCTGCTACACCATCAACCTCGAGGGTTGCTGCCTGGGCAATCAATTCCAAGGCATGCCGGGCAACCATTGTTTGCCCGTCTTCCATTTTTTCAGCGGACAGTAAAAAGTTCTTATTCGCTAAGCTGGCTTGCTTGACCATTGTTTCCTCCAATCAACCGATAAAATCGGTACCAATAAATACAAAAGACTGCTTCATCAAGAAAGCAGCCTAAGCAACCTTAGGCCCGACCCTTGTAGGACCCATCTTCAGTATTAACAATGATGGTTTCACCTTCGTTAACAAAATCTGGCACTGTAATTGTAGCACCAGTTTCAACAGTAGCAGGCTTACCTGAACCAGTAGCCGTTGCCCCCTTGATACCAGGTTGCGTCTCCGTTACCTTCAAAGTAACAGTTGATGGCAATTCTGCTCCCAAGACTTCTGAACCATACATCGTAATCTTAACTTCCATTCCTTCAAGCATGAACTTCAAGGCTTCTTGCAAGTTATCATCTGAGATGTTGATTTGTTCGTAAGTTTCAGTGTCCATGAAGACACGACCATCGTTTTCGGCGTACAAGTATGACATTGGGCGCGTTGTAATTTCGGCCTGTTCAAACTTATCACCAGGACGGAAGGTTACTTCGTTAACCGCACCCGTCCGCAAGTTCTTCAACTTAGAGCGCACAAAGGCAGCTCCCTTTCCAGGCTTCACGTGTTGGAATTCCAATACACGCCAGATTGAGTTTGAGTATTCAATCGTCAAACCTGTCTTCAAATCATTCATGCCAATTGCCATGAGTCTATCCCTCGTTCGTTAAGTAATTGTATTTTATTATAACAAATTTTTGGTCAATACGCACTCTTCTTTCACAAAAGCCAAGGCTTGATCTTAGGATTGAACTGATTTATCAATTGATTTCCTTTAATATTTCCCCAACAAACGCGCACCACACTACTCAACTCAGGCTTTCTTACTTCAAAAAATCTGGGTTTTGATATGCTGGCTTGGGGTACTCATAGAAGCCCTTCTGCGTGGCCAAGCCCATTTCATTTTGGTCAATTCGTTCCTTTAATAAAGCAGCAATTTTTTCTTCAATTGGGTTATCTTTTGCCTGCGCCAAAGCCAAATTGTACGGTGTGTTTAATCCAATAACATCCAAAATGGCAAAAGGTCCCATTGGCGCACCCGTCGCAATCATCCATGCCTTATCAATGGTTTGTGGGTCAGCAACCTCATCAGCCCACAACTTTTGGCCGGCTTCCAAAAACGGTACCAACAAAGAATTCAACAAATAGCCGTGTTGTTCCTTGTTCAAACGGAATGGCACCATACGGATATCCTTGGCAAACTGGACAAGGTCGTCCATATATTGAGCATTTGTACCAGCATGGCCCATAATTTCCGCTGTGTTGTTAGCCCAAATTTGGTTAGCAAAGTGAATAGCTAGCAGGCGCTCGGGTTGACTCACATAGTCAACAAATTGAGAAGGAATAAAGGTTGACGAGTTTGTGGCAAAAATTGTTTTTGCCGGTGCAACTGAAGAGAGTGTCCGATAAAAGCTTTCCTTAGCGGCCAAACTTTCCGGAATTGCTTCAATGACCAAATCAGCATCCTTCACCGCTTTTTCCAAATCAGCCGTAAAACGAATCTTTTCAATAACCGAATCAGCTTTTTGACCATCATCGTAAAAATCATTGTAAATGGCCACGTAGGGCTGCAAGCGTTCCTTGGCCCGCTTTAGTGAATCTTCTGATCGGCCGTAAACCGTCACATTAAAATCTGTAAAAGCACTTTGAAAGGCAATTTGTGAGCCGAGCACGCCGCCTCCGGCAACTACTACGTTTTTGATTGTCATGGTTATTCTCCAGGTCTATATTTGTGATTTTTTTATTATTATGGCAATTATTATAACAATTACTCTGCTCAATGTGAATGTTTTTACAAAACGTTTCAGTAACTTTTATATCGAATATATCGGCATTTTATCGTTTATTCCTGATTTTATAACTAGGCTATTTCGGCTCTAATTTAAATAGCGAAAACAATAACTTTATTGTAAATTCAGATTGGCCTATTTACTAGTAGTCCTTATCAGCAACTAGCCGATAGAAAAGCCCCCAATCCCCTGCCAGCTGTGGTAAAATAGAAGTTAAGGTTTTCGTTCGTGATCAATTAAAAATTAAACTTGGAGGAACAAACATGGTTTACAAAGTTTACTATCAAAGTCATTTCGACCGCAATCCAAAGCGGGAAAACACTCAGGCCTTTTACATCGAGGCCGAATCAAAGCCAGCCGCATTAGCAGCTGCGCAAGCAAATACAGAATTTAACATCGAAGATGTTGAAGAATTATCCGATGCAGCACTGGTGTACGAACAGGCTAATCCGGAATTTAAGTTAACAACCTTCGCCTAATGTCAGCAGTTGATATTAAAGAAAACGAAGTTGGCGTTTACGCCCTTGGTGGACTTGGCGAAATTGGAAAAAACACGTATGGAATCCAATACCAGGACGAAATTATCGTCGTGGATGCCGGAATTAAGTTTCCGGAGGATTCCCTTTTAGGAATTGACTATGTCATTCCAGACTATTCGTACTTAGTCGAAAACATTGACAAAGTAAAAGCTCTGGTGATCACCCACGGACACGAAGACCACATCGGGGCGATTGCTTACTTTTTACAAGCTGTCAATGTACCAGTTTATGCCGGACCACTGGCAATGGCCTTAATTCGGAACAAGTTGGAAGAAAAGCAGCTTTTAAACCGCGCTGAACTCCACGAAATTACGGATGGGTCAGTCATTGAATTCGACCAAATGTCAGTTGAATTTATTCGTACCACCCACTCAATCCCAGACGTTTTTGCCGTTTCAGTCAAAACGCCCGTTGGAACAATTGTGGAAACCGGTGACTTCAAATTTGATTTGACACCAACCACCAAGCAAAAGCCAAACCTTTGGTCAATGGCTCGCACTGGTGAAGAAGGCGTCTTATTGTTGATGTCGGATTCAACCAACGCTGAGCGTCCCGAGTGGACAAAATCAGAAGCCTGGGTCGAAAAGACTGTTCAAAAGCTTTTTGAACAACTAAAGCATGGCCGAATTATCTTTGCTACTTTCGCTTCGAACATGAATCGAATCAAAATGGCCACGGATGCTGCCATTGCTCACGGCCGTAAGATTGCCGTCTTCGGTCGGTCAATGGAATCAGCCATGACCAACGGTCGGGCCCTTGGATACTTAAACATCCCAGATGACGCCCTGATTGAGCAGTCACAGATTAAAAATATCCCAGATGACGAACTTTTGATTCTTTCAACCGGATCACAGGGAGAGTCAATGGCCGCTTTGGCGCGGATTGCTAATGGCACTCACAAGCAGGTTCGCTTGAAGCCAAACGATAATGTTATCTTCTCTTCTTCCCCAATTCCTGGGAACACAGCCTCTGTTAACGCTGTGATTAACAAATTAGAAGAAGGTGGCGCCAACGTCATTCATGGTAAGTTAAACAACATTCACACTTCTGGTCACGGTGGCCAAGAAGAACAAAAGTTGATGTTGTCATTAATGAAGCCTGAATACTTTATGCCTGTCCACGGTGAATACCGGATGCTCAAAGTTCATGCTGGCTTAGCCGAAGAACTTGATATTCCAAAAGACCATACCTTTATCCTGGAAAACGGTGATGTCCTCGCTCTTGACGGTGTTAACCCACCACGAATTGCTGGGCACTTCCCTGCCGAAGATACTTATATCGATGGTTCAGGAATTGGCGATATCGGTTCGATTGTCTTGCATGATCGTTTGAAATTGTCACAAGATGGATTGGTGATTGTGACGGCCACGATCGACTTAAAGAAAAAGGAAATCCTTTCTGGACCCGATATCTTATCCCGTGGTTTTGTTTACATGCGTGAATCTGGTGACCTCATTAATGACGGTCGTCATGTCATTTTCAATACGATTCGTAAGGCAATGTCTGCAAAGAATGCCAGTGAATCTGATATTCGTCAGGCCATCATTGATGATTTGGCCAAGTATTTGCATAAAGAAACGGCTCGTAAGCCAATGATTTTGCCGATGCTGATTATGATTTAAGAAAAATAGAAAACGTCTAAATGATTTTATCGTTTAGACGTTTTTTTCATACTAAAATCTGCTATTATTAAAGGGTATCGTTAACATTTTATTTATGCTTTTACTTGTTTAACGATTGATTATCCGTTTCTATCCCAAAAAGGAGCTTTAAGAGATGACAGAACGCAAGATTCCGGCGATTATGGGCACACAACACCCTGATAACGCCAACGCCCCCTTCTGGGACACCGCGCAACAACCTTTCATCAGTGCTTATCGTGAAACTGATGAAGCCTTTCAAAACTACCAGGCCCTCGATGTTGATGAATACATGTGGGACTGGGAAGGAAAGCACGCCGATGCGGCCGTCATTGACCGCCTTTTTTCAACCCACTATGAATACTTTAAGGAACACCAACTTGGTCGTGACAAGTTTTTGACCTTCCGTTTCCCAAACATCTGGGAAGAAAAGGGCTACAACTTAATGCAAGCCATGACCGCCTTTTTGAGTTCAGAAGACTTTGCCAACGATCTTGGCTTTGACCAACGTCCTTTGTTTGAAGCTATCTTGCCAATGGCTCAGCGTGCCGATCAAATCATTGAAATGCAGCTTTTGTTTGAAAAGCTCGCCCAATTCAAGGATGCGACCTTCACACCAACGGAAGACAACAAGGCCTACATCGAGATGATTCCACTCTTTGAAGACTTTGAAACGCAATACCATGCACCAGAAATCTTGAAGGAATACTTGAACCTTCATGAAGAACACTTCGGTTTCCGACCAAAGTACTTACGTGTCTTCTTGGCTGGGTCTGATTCTGCCCTTTCAGCCGGCTTTATGTCCTCCATTATTGGAAACAAGTTGGCCTTAGCTCGCTTGCACCAATTTGCCGAGGAAGAAGGCATCGCCATCTACCCAATTTCTGGAACTGGGTCTGCCATCTTCCGTGGTGGCCTCTCACCTCGTCGTGTTAAGCGCTATGTCCGTGAGTTCCCTGGTGTGCGCACGGCAACTGTTCAGTCAGCATTTCGTTATGACTTTTCGATTGACGAAACAAAGGCCGGTATCAAGTACTTGAAGGAAGAATTACCAAAGGCCAAGCCATTGGTCATTAGCGATGAAGACGAAGCGATTCTTTCAGATATCGCTCAAAAATCAGCAACCTTCTACCAGGAAACACTTGAGCAATTGGTTCCTGATGTTCAACCAATCTTCAAGGCCTTTCCAAAGCGCCGTGATCGTCGTCAGCACGTTGGGGTCCTAGGTTACTCCCGTTCAGTTGATAACATCGAATTGCCTCGGGCTATCAACTTTACTGGTGCCTTCTACTCAATTGGTGTGCCACCTGAATTTATTGGCTTTGGTCGTGCATACGCGAGCCTCAACGAGGAGCAGTTGGCTGTCTTGAATCGCTATTACCCAAGCATGCGCGCTGATTTTGCGGAATTAGCCCACTATGTCAACTGGGATGCCCTCCAGGTTTTGAAGACACAAAGTCCAGCCTGGCAAGAAGTCGAAGAAGATATCGTCATCCTAAAGGATGCCTTTGACCTCCACGTTGGCCCAGAAACAATGGCTGAACAACAGCACGCCGAAATCGCCCTCCAAGTCGTTGAATTCAAGGAAGGCGCTTCCGTTGCCATCACTGCTTTGATTAACCGCATGGCCCAATTGCGTCATTTCTTGGGTTAATCCAAACGATTAAAAACTAATCATCAAAAAGATGAACCTAAGTTCGTCTTTTTTATTTGCTCGTCATTTTGTCGTGCCAGAAGACGTGGCGCCAAACAAATGTCAAGAAAAAATCGTCACCATCCCTGATTTTCTGCTATAATCGACGTATTCTGATAAATTTGAAATGATGCCCATCATTTGGGTATCCGGCATGCACTGGCATGCCTTTTTTAACGACATAGCAAAGACTTAAGATTATGACATCAGCACACTTTATTATCGATACAACCCTGATTCGCCAAAAGGATCTGGGTTCCTTGGATCAAATTCAAGGGCAATTAACAGCCGCCCAGGCGGTGACAAGCTTTCAAAAGGCATCAACGCAAAACCCAGTCTATAGCCTCGCCCGTAAGGTCGCTAAGACCTTGCAAACAGAAGAAGTCCTGCCAATCGTCGTCATTGGTAATCCAGCTTCCTTGAATGCAACTTTGGCCGCAATTCTAGACTTTGACGAAAGCCTGCGCTGGCCACTCTTGCTCATCAATTGGAGCGATAAAAGCCACTCAACAAATCATCTTGTGAACCAAATTTTAACTTCCTTAAACAACCAAGCCATCCAGCAGGCTCCTCTTGGGCTTGTAACGGGTTCTGTTCCAAAGCAAGGCAAGCAATACTTCTTGGATAGCTTCCAGGTCGGTCCTGATTTTTCAGCTATTTTACCTAAATTCAATCAAAAATTTGCTTGGAAGCACGCCTTTCATCAAATGTTTTCTTTTTGGGGCCAGGCCTCACGCAACCAAAATAAAATCAGCTTCTCCTGGACCCTTCGTTTTGGCCATACCTACCAAAACCATTCCAAGACGCTCGGTTTACAAATTGTTCTGGGCCAAGATGGTGTTGCGGCCGAAATCCGTCTGGTGAACCAACTTCCCTGGCCACAAATCATGCTGACCTATCTGCGTGGTAAAAAAGGCGTGGAAAACCCTAGTCGAAAGGGCTTTACCACCATCCCACTCACGATTCCTGCCGATTTTCATATCCAAGATATTCAGTCGGTCAAAACCGATGGTCGCCTCCTTCAATCTGGGGCCTATTCCTTCACCATGACCATTGCTGGGACCTACCCCATCATGGCAGTCACCGAAAACTAATCAACACAAATGAAAAAGACCTGGATACGCCCTTCGACGGCATTCAGGTCTTTTTTAACTTAGATGATAGGTCTGATTTTTCCTCAAAGAAAATTGGCTTACAATTCCGCCTTGATTTTCTCAACCTGGTCCAACTTTTCCCATGGCAAGTCCAAATCGGGACGGCCAAAGTGGCCGTAAGCAGCTGTTTGCTTGTAGATTGGACGACGAAGGTCAAGGCTGTTAATGATTGACAAAGGACGGAAGTCAAAGAGCTTCTCAACAATCGCTTCGATCTTGTCCTCTGCAACCTTAGCGGTTCCAAAGGTTTCGATATTCAATGAAACTGGCTTTGCGACCCCGATTGCATAAGCAACCTGAAGTTCAATCTTGTCGGCCAAACCAGCAGCAACCAAGTTCTTCGCCACGTATCGAGCATAGTAAGCAGCTGACCGGTCAACCTTAGTCGCATCCTTTCCAGAGAAAGCACCACCACCGTGGTGGGCTGCCCCGCCATAAGTATCGACGATAATCTTACGACCAGTCAAACCAGAATCGGCTTGAGGCCCTCCCAAGACAAAGCGGCCAGATGGGTTGATGTAATACTTCGTTTGATCATCAACCAAATTAGCAGGCAAAACAGGATCAATCACGAACTTTTTAACATCAGCGCGCAATTGTTCCAATGTCACTTCCGCATCATGCTGAGTTGACAAGACAACGGCTGCAATACGCTTGACCTGGCCATCATCCGTCAATTCCAACGTCACTTCGCCCTTGGCATCTGGACGGAGATAAGTCAGTTCTTGGTCATTGCGAACCTGACGGATCTTGCGCATTAACTGGTGAGACAAATCCAAGGCCAATGGCAAGTAATCAGCCGTTTCATTGGTTGCATAACCAAAGACCATTCCTTGGTCACCGGCACCTAATTGGTCTGGATCGTCTTCCGCTGCATCAACGGCTTGGGCGATATCCGGTGATTGTTCCACAATCTTGTTGGAAACATTGATGGAATCGGCTGAAAAGCCAAATTCCGGTTTGTCATAGCCGATTGCCTTGATTGTATCAACGGCAATTTGACGGACGTTCACATAGGCAGTCGTTGACAACTCACCAAAGATAGAAACATCCCCCGTTGATGTCGTCACTTCAATGGCGGCTCGAGCCTTTGGGTCTTCTATCAACACGGCATCCAAGATGGCATCGGCAATTTGGTCCGCCACCTTATCTGGGTGTCCATTGGCTACTGATTCAGCAGTAAAAAATTTTGTCATTTTCTTTTTCTCCTTTAAATTAACTAACAATTAAGAGACAAAATAAAAGCGCCTTGGACAACCCAAAGCGCTTTGCAAGTTGCCTATCTTACAGAATTACCACCGTGCGAATGCCGGTTGGTGCAGGTTCACCGTGCTGTATCACTTCCCTGCTCTTGATAGTTATGTAATTTATAATTTATATTCTACATGATAGAATAAGAAATAGCAATTGACTTTCGAGGTTCTGATGACAAAAGAAAATGAAACAACCAATCCTGACCAACAAACCAGCACGCCACTCGATGGCGCAACTGACGAACCAATCCAGGAAAAAACAGCCGACTTCTTCTCTCGGTCACAACGACGACAAGAGCAACAGCACCAGCAGCAACAAGCCAGCCAGGCTCAAGTGGCTGCTCTGCCAACACCCCATCGCTATACGGTTCCAGCGATTGCAGTTGGTTTGAACATTATCTGGTGGCAACAGCCTCTCATCTACCACCAGGTTTGGCAAAACGCCGGTAACTGGCAAATTTGGTCTTTAGTCGCCTATTCAATCTTTTCTGCGGTTGCCTTGGGTTTCCTCGTTAAAACCCGATTTGCCAGGCCCGACTGGCGTGTTTGGGCTTCCTTAGCTGCTTCTCTAATCGTGATTTTTAACTCACAACTACGGTCACGTTTTGAAGTCTTAGCTCTCCTCTTGCTCTTCATCTGCTTCTTGCTGATTTTACCCTTCCGGGCCTTTCAGTTGAAGAACCCGCTTGGCTTAGCCGGCTTAAGTATCTTGCTGACCTTTTCGGTACCAATTTGCATCAACTACCTGGCTAACAACTATGTCGAACCTGATTTTTTGAAGCAGTCATGGCTGTTAGTCTTTGCCACCGCCTTTTACTTCACGCCCCTCTTCCTGCCAACAGCTAAGGGTCGAAAATTAGGACTCATAACCGGGCCACTCTTTATCCTGGCTACTCTCATCTTAGAAGGCTTCTCACCGATTGCCTTTCTCACCATCGCTGTCGCCTTGGCCGCCTACTGTTTAACCTTTATCCGGCCATTAACCTATCAAATTCAGCCCTTAATAGCCATTTTCGGACTGATTGTCACCGTGATGGTCTACTATCATTAAGAAACAAAAAAACGCTTAGAATCGCTTCTAAGCGTTTTTAATTTGCAATCAAACTTATTGATCCAATTTTGTAATCGTATAGGACTTGTCGTCGGCCTTACGAACAAGCAAAGCTTGAATCTCGTTGGCCGTTTGAATTTTGATTTGTACAGGAGCTGATGAAGGTAAGAACTTCATAGCAGATGTGGCCACATAGTTGGAGAAGGCTTCAATCTCGGTTGGTGAATAGAACTGCGTTGTCACCGTAACATTCATGGAAGACAACTTATTATTCGTAAACTTAGCAGAAGCTGTTGCCCCAGCAATGTTTGGGAAGAAATTCGAAATATCCGTCTTGAAGTTATTGAAGCCGGTATTTTCATCAGACCCAAGGCTCGAAGTATCATCGGATTCCTTTGGCAGAACGATCGACTTTTCGTTGATATCTGACCAATCGCCAATATCAGTACCTGATTTTGAGGTCGCTTCAGCATAGAAAGAACCAGGAGCCAATGAATCCTGAGAAGCAGTATCATACATGGCCAACACGATTGGAATGTTCTTGCCAACACCCTGTTGCTCACGAATCGTCTTGATCAACTTCGGAGCAATCTTTTGGCCGTAGGCAATCCGATCCTTATCCGAAATCGTCTGGTAATAGGTCGTGCCATACTGTTCCTTTTGGTAGGCATCCTGACTATTCATCGCCACACCAACAACCATTCCAGCTAATTGTAGGTTATTGCCACTCTTAGTCATGAAATCTTGTTCCGTTAACGTCTGAACGTAAATCGGATTTCTTGAACTATCCGTCTTACCATTGTCCTTTGGATTCAAACCAGTCGAATTGCTGTCCGTCTGACGAGCCAAGAGACCATTAACCGTATCAGAATCAAGGTACTGGCCTTCATGGAAGATATAGCGACCAGTCTTAAAGTGTGACTTCGACAAATTTAACAGCGAAGTTTCGAAATCTTGAACATCCAAAGAATTGTTCAAGGACGTTGCGGTAATGCCACGAGCGGCTGAAGTCAAATAATGACCATCCTTAATGACCGTTTGATAATCTCCCGCAGAACTTTGCGTCAGCTGAACACCCTTTGTTTTGGAAACACTTGGTGTAACCGAAGCGATATTAATAAAGTAAAAAAAGGCTCCTAAAATAATCAGAAGCACGAGGCCGATTAGGATATAGCCCCGCTTTGAAATCCGTTTTAACATTGTTCTTCCTCTTTGACAGCTTGGCTAAATACGCCAAGTACAACCACCGGCAAGTTTTTCTTGCCGCAACCGACTGCTTTAGCCGGCCTCATTTTGCTGGGCTGACAAGAATTCTTGTTCATTCCAGACAGTGATTCCGAGATCGTTTGCTTTTGTCAGTTTTGAGCCTGCATCAATACCGGCAATCACTAAATCAGTCTTCTTTGAAACTGATCCCGTAACGCTGGCACCATGGGCTTCTAACCAGGCAGCAATTTCACTCCGTGAACTCTGCTCTAGTTTACCAGTCAAAACGATCTTTTTACCATAGAAAAATGAATTTTCATCAATTGGGCCCGTTTCGGACAAGTATTCTAGATTCACGCCAGCATTAGCCAATTCGGCCAAAAGGGCTTGGGACTGGGGTTCATCGAAGTATTTGACAACGGAATCCGCAATCGCTTGGCCAATGCCATCAATCGCCACAATTTGGTCAACACTCGCTTGTCCTAAGCTTGGTAAGTCTTGGAAATTCGCCATGATAGTCTTCGCCGCTTTCGCCCCAACCAAACGGATGCCCAAACCAAAGAGCAAGCGGTCGGCAGAATTGGCTTTGGAAGACTGGATGGCCGCCACCAAGTTATTGGCTGATTTTTCCTGGAACTTATCCAAGGATAGCAATTGTTCAACCGTGAGAGAATAAATGGAAGCCACATCGGTCACCAATTTCTTATCCAACAGTTGGCTAACAATCTGTGGGCCAAGGCCATCAATATTCATCGCATTCCGAGAAGCAAAGTGGGTCAGCCCCTCCTGCAACTGTGCCGGACAGGCTGGGTTAATGCAGCGCAACACCACTTCACCCTCAACATGGACCAAATCAGCACCACAGGAAGGACAAGTCGTTGGAATTTGATACTTTTTGGCATCGGCTGGGCGTTTATCCAGGATTACCTGGCCAATTTCTGGAATAATATCGCCAGCTTTGTGCAAGGTCACCGTGTCGCCGACGCGGACATCCTTTTCTTCGAGGTAGTCTGGATTATGCAGGGAAGCCCGTTGTACCGTTGTCCCAGCCAAGAAAACCGGATCCATGGCCGCCGTTGGTGTTACTGCACCCGTTCGACCGACCGTCCACTCGATATCACGGACAATCGTTTGTTCCTCTTCCGGTGGAAACTTATAGGCGATGGACCAGCGTGGCACCTTAACCGTGTTCCCCAGGTCAATTTCGGAATCGATATCATCAACTTTGACAACAACGCCATCAATCCCGTAAGGCAATCCGTCACGTTTTTCGGTATATTCGGCAATATAGGGTGCAATGTCTTGCATCTGGCCAATCACGCGGTTGTCCTTGTTGGTTGGCAAACCAAGTTCGGCAAAGCGGCGCAAAACTTCTGATTGCTTGGTCACACCTAAGGTATCGGCCTCGGCCGTATAGTAAATAAAGGCAGACAGCTTGCGCTTCTTGGTTTCGCGAGCATCTAATTGGCGCAACGACCCCGCCGCCGCATTCCGTGGATTGGCAAAGGGTTCTTGACCCTGATTTTCCCGTTCTTCATTCAAATGCGCAAAGGAGGCCTTGGGCATATAAATTTCACCACGAACCTCGATGGTTAGAGGCTCTTTTAATTCTTGGGGCACATCTGCGATGGTCTTGACGTTAGCCGTAACATCTTCACCAATCAAACCGTTACCTCGAGTTGAAGCCTGAATTAAGCGGCCATTTTCATACTTTAAGGAAACGGCCAGACCATCAATTTTTAATTCCAAGTTGTAGGATGGTTGTTGGCCCAATGCCTTCACCGTCCGGTTTTCCCACTCTTGCAGTTCTTCTAAAGAAAAGACATCCCCCAAAGAAAGCATTGGCACCGGATGTTGGACCTTTTCCAAGCCGGACTTGGTTTGGGCACCACCAACATTTTGTGTTGGTGAATCCGGTGTTACAAATTGTGGAAAGGCCTGTTCCAAGGCCACCAACCGGGCATACTTTTCATCATAAACGTGGTCTTCAACCTTGGGCGCATCCTGCTCATAGTAGGCAATCCCGTAATCGGTCAGCTCGTCTTGCAACTGACTGATTTCGACTTGCGCATCCTTTGTCGACATATTTGTTGGTTGTGGATTACTTGCCATAAAAAATCCTTTCTACACGGTCGTTTAGTCAGCGACCGCCATGGCTGTGATTGCACCAAGGGGAAAGCCTCCGTGCCTTCCTGCCCGCTTAATCAACCCGTGTGATTGGTGCAAAGGCAGCCAAGAGTTGCTTAATGCCATCTTCTGGGAAGGCGACTTTGAGTTCTTGGTCAGCCTGATCACCGGTGACCGAAACAACCGTTCCAATACCCCACTTCTTGTGAGAAACCTTATCACCGGCTTGCCATGTCACGCCTTCAGCACCAGTGGTTCCGGCTGATTTCTTTTGAACCGGACTAGCCTTAGCGGCCCCTTGATAAGTGGTGCTCGTTGCTCGAAGTAACTTCGAAGACAAACCAGCAGAAACGCCAGATCCACCTGCTGGATAAGCCTGCTCAATTAATTCAGGCGAAATCTCATCAATAAAGCGGGAAGGTTGGTTCGCCTGTGTCCGACCGTATAGTAAGCGGGAAAAGGCGTTGGTCAAATAGAGCTTTTGCTCAGCTCGCGTAATCCCGACATAGGCCAGGCGCCGTTCTTCCTCTAACTGGTCCTCGTCTTGTGCGGCTCGGCCCAATGGGAACAATCCTTCTTCAAGGCCAATCAAGAAGACCGTTGGGAATTCAAGTCCCTTGGCGGCGTGCAAGGTCATCAACGTGACTACCCCACTATCTTCCTCGACATTGTCCAGATCAGCCATTAGGGCCGTTGACCCTAAGAAATCAGTCAACGGGTTGACTGCATCTTCCGCCTGGGCATCGTACTTGTCGTCAAATTCCTTCGTTACAGACAAAAATTCATCTAGGTTTTCTAATCGTGATTGCGACTCGGGGTCTGATTTTGCCTGCAACTCCTGACGATAGCCGGACTGATCTAAAATCAAGTCCGTTAGCTCAGAAACCGTTAAGAACTCAGCCTGTTGGCGGAAGTTATGCACCATTTCGGCAAAGGAAAGCAACTTTGTCACCGCGGCTGGGCGGATATCCTGGGCCATTTCAACTTGGTCGATAGCCGCCAACATGGGTAAGTTCACTTGGTTGGCAAAGGTAAAGAGCCGGTCAACTGTTGACTGGCCGATGGCACGCTTGGGAACATTGATAATCCGCTCTAGGGCCGCATTGTCAGCTGGGTTAGCAACCAACGAGAGATAGGCCATAATGTCCAAAATTTCCTTACGGTCGTAGAACTTATGCCCACCGACAATCGTGTAAGGAATATTGGCCTTAACCAAAGACTCTTCCATGGCACGGGACTGGGCATTGGTCCGGTAAAGAATGGCAAAGTCGGACAAGGACTTATGGTCTTCGCGTTGTCCCTTTTGGATTTGGCCCAACACATAATAGGCCTCGTCTTGAGCAGACTGGGCCCGGTAATAGGTAATCTTGTCCCCAACACCGTTTTCGGTCCAGAGTTTCTTTGGCACTCGCTCGTTGTTGTGATTAATCACATCATTGGCAGCATCCAAAATCGATTGAGTTGACCGATAATTTTGTTCCAAGAAGACTGATTTTGCCTCGGGCCAATCCTTTTCAAAGTTCAAAATATTTTGCATGTTGGCACCACGCCAACCATAAATTGACTGATCGGCATCCCCAACAACGGCCAAGTTCTTCGAACCCTGCGCCAGCATGTTGACAATCTTGTACTGAGCATCGTTGGTGTCCTGGTACTCATCGACGTGGAGGTACCGGAACTGGTCCTGGTAGCGTTGCAAAACATCAGGAGCCTTTTCAAAGAGTTCAATCGTCAACATAATTAAGTCATCAAAGTCGACCGACTGCGCCTGACGCAAAGCCTTCTGGTAAGAAGAATAAACTTCCGCCACTCGCTCTTCATAAAAATTAGCGGCCTGTTCTTGGTAATCCTTGGCCGTTAATAAATCATTCTTGGCATTGGAAATAGTGCCCAAAATGGTTCGCGGATCATACTGGTTTGAATCCAGGTTCAAATCGTTAATCACCCGCTTCACCAGCGTCTTTTGGGCAGAACTATCCAAAATTGTAAAGTTCTTACCCAAGCCAATACGTTCACCGTCTCGACGTAAAATCCGGACAGCCAGGGCGTGGAAGGTTGAAACCCAAACGGATTGGGCCAGCTGTTCATCCACTAATTTACCAATTCGTTCCCGCATTTCACGGGCAGCCTTATTCGTAAAGGTGATGGCCAAAATCCGCCAAGGCGCCACATCTAAGTCTTCAATCAAATGCGCAACACGGTGCGTCAAAACCCTGGTCTTCCCAGAGCCGGCACCAGCCATAATTAAAAGCGGTCCCTCTGTCGTTCTGACCGCCTCTGCTTGCTTGCTATTCATACCCTTGGTTAGTTCTTCAACAGTCATTTTGCCATCCTAAATCGTTTTTGTTCACTGCTCTTATTTTATCATAATTCAAGGAAAATCAGGCCAAGACAAAAAACAGTCCTGGTTTCGCTTGCTCGCTTGAAAAATACCCGGCAACCAAGCCTCAGCCACCAGTAATTAACCATTTACAGCCTGTCTGATTTTTTGGTAAGGTAACTATAATTAAAGGTGGAAAAATCATGCAAACTAGCGAACACTTACTCACTTTAGGCCAGACTGGCTGGTTCAAAACCAAGTACCAACCGACGGCCACGACGCTTTTCGCCCCACACCTGCTTTTGGTTGGGCAAACTGGGTCCGGCAAATCAACGACCCTCAAACAAATTAGCCGGCAACTACAGGAAAATCGACTTGGACAAATTATTTTCGACCCAACCGGTGAATTTAGCCGGGCAAACAACCAGCAGGTGTCCTATAACATTGGCAAAAACGTCTACTTTGATCTCAGCCAGCTGGCAGCAGAGGACTTGCTAACTGCCCTTGACCTAACCTGGCCAACCAAGTGGCAACTTCTACTTGGGCAAGCTCAAGCAGCCCTGCGCATCAACTACTACCTTAACCAGCAACAAAAGGACATTTTAAATACTCAGTCCTTAACCACCGATGCCTTTTATGAGCAAAAAAGTCAGCTATATAAAAGCCAATGGACCTTTTCATTAAGCCTCCTCGCGCCCCAATTGCGGTTGCTGGCTCGTCAAGGATTTGCAGATCATGAAGAAAGCCTTGCCGACACCGATCCTGATTTGATGACGGCCATCGACCAACTAGCCGACCGCCTGGCAGATCCGCGCCTAAAGGCAATTGCTCCAAACACCCAGGTGAAAACGACCAAGTACGACTTGCTTTACCTACTCAAATTAGCAACGGCCAAGGCCGACTTCGGTGCTAAAATCAGTATCAATCTCGCCCAACTGAAAGACCTCGGTGCCCTCCAAGCCACTATCATGTCTACCGTTTGGCGCCAACTTCTCAGCTTTCAGGCTCAGAGCACGCATAAGGCGACGGTTTACCTCTTAATCGACGAGGGTCACCGTTTCCTCCTGAAAAACAGCCAAGCTGACCAAGACAAGGACAGTGGCTTAGCACAAATTCTTCGTGAAGGGCGCAAGGAGGGCCTCCTGGTGGCCTTTGCTTCTCAGTCGCCGCTCGACTTGCCGACCGCTCTACTAGGGCAATTTTCGGCCACAATCGCCCATCGACTCACGAACCAAAACGAATGGCAAGCCCTGCCCCTCTTAGCCAACTCGGCTAAAACTGGCAAGAAGTTAGGTCAGCTACAAACCGGCCAAGCAATCGTCAAAATCGGCCAGAAACCGAGTCGAACTGTCAAGATTTTCGCATCAAAGACCAACCAATAAATCAAACAAAAAGAGAACCGTACTTACATCATTAACGCGACGAATTCGGTTCTCCTTTTAATTGAAACGATTCTAATAATTTTCCTCAATCAATCCATTTTAGGAAGTAACATCCCCCATCTTCACCGCCAAATCAAAGCGCTTTAAATTCCAGGTTTCAATGACCGCCACTAATTTGGCCGCATAGGTTGGATCCGTCGCATACCCATCTTGAACAAGGGCTTGCGCTGCTGCTTGGTAATTTTTGGCTGCCAGCACATGCTCATATTGGTTAGGATTCCAGTGGGTCCCCTTTGAAATAAGCTGGGCATGCGCCTCCATCGATTCCTGCCAGGTCTTGTAGGAAGCAAACTTTTGATCGACTGTAATCCAATGACCGTCCTCATACTCCTTGGTAGGAACGACCACACCAGCCTGGCTAGCCGATGCTTTAATGCCGTACAAGTTGTTATAGTCCTTTGACAGACTCGACTGGTTCCAATCAGATTCCAAGATTGCCTGTGCCAGTGAGATGGAAGCAAAAATTCGGTACTTATATTGCATCTTTTGTGCAAAGGGCGCCCAAATTTTGAGCTGTTTTTGCTTGGCTTCGTCTTGATAGATAATTTGATCCTTTTTGGTTGTCATCGATTGGTTCATCGCCACGGTCAAAGCAATCAAAGTTAGAAAAACGAGCAAGAGCATAAAGTAAATTCGCCGCTTTTTTTTCGCCTTTGGCAGGAAAAACCATTTTTTCTTTTTCCGCTTTTTAGCCACCAGGGCACCTCCATTTTATTAGAATCATTGTTGTCTGAAATTGAATATAGCCAGTATACGCCTTTCTAATTTATTTGCCAAAAAAAGAAAAAACCAACATCACTGTTGGTTTAATCATTTTACCAGCCAAAACGCTGACTGATTTTTTAGCCAAAACTGTCTTACAGTTCCTTTAACTTCCCGCGGAAGTCGGCCAGCGTTTGGTAACCCTTTTCAGCCATAATGGCTTTTAATTCTTCGGCTAGACGGTCGTAAACGCCCAAGCCTTCCTTCATCACTTGAGTACCGACGGATACCAAATCAGCCCCACAAAGGATGTGTGCAAAAACATCTGCCCCGGAAGTCACACCACCGGTTCCCAAGACCTTAATGTTGTCATTCAAACGTTGACGAAGGGCCCGAACATTGGCCAAAGCAGTTGGCAAGACCATTGTTCCCCCAAGGCCACCAAAGCCGCCCTTGGCCTTCGTGACAACCTGTTCTTGCTTGATATCAACCCACAGGCCGTTACCAATCGAATTAATCGTGTTCACGTGAGTCAATGGGTACTTGTTCAAGACTGCAGCAATCTTATCGAAGTGCACTAAATCAAAGTATGGTGGCAACTTTACACCCAAAGGCTTCGTGTAAAAGCTGAAAACTTCGCTTAAGACCCGGTCGGTGGCCTCAAAGTCGTAAGCCAATTGAGGTTCCCCAACAATGTTTGGGCAAGACAAGTTCAATTCAGTTGGTCCCTGATAGTCAGAAGCCTGCAAGTCCTTTAAAAGAGTAATCGCATCGGCCGCTGACAAAGCAGCAACTGACAAGATTGTGGGCTTTGTCTGCTCTTGCAAAACGTAATCAAGGTAAAAATCATAACCCAAGTTTGGCAGCCCCATCGAGTTAATCGAACCATTTTCAAGGTCATAGTAACGTGGGTTTGGGTTTCCTTCACGAGCTTGCAGCGTTGCTGATTTTGTCACCATCGCACCCAAGTTACTCGTATTTGCCAAGTCATTCAGTTCTTCTTTGGTCTGGCAGTGGACCCCAGAAGCGTTGAGCAATGGGCTCGTTAAAGTTTGACCAAAGAGGTCAGCGCTTAAATCAATTTCCGTCATGAATCATTCTCCCAATGCTTTTACAAAGTGTGTTTCTTCTGGTAATTCCAAAACCGTCAAGTAAGCAGCGACGGTATCCAAGGCCGTAAACAAGGCCACCTCGTTGACAATGGCTGCCGCTCGAACAGAGCTCTCTCCCGCCAAAGCCTGATCAGCCTGGTCGAGTGTGTTGACCATGATTTGGAATTCTTCTTTCGCCATCGCCATTGGCAAATCAGCTGGCGCTGCTTTAGCTGCAACACCGTTTTCCTGCAAGAAGGCCAAATTGCTACCAGTAGCAGCCAATTCAAAGCCAAGGGCTGCAAAGCGCTTAGCCAGGGCCAAGCCCTCTTGCTGGTCTGCTTCGGCCAAATCCCAAAGGATCCGACCCTGGTGCAAAATTGGCAAGCCAGCACCAACCATCGCCTTAGCGAGTGCTTGATCATAGTTGTCAGCGGTTCCCATGACTTCACCAGTTGACTTCATTTCTGGTCCAACCGTTGAATTCAAGCCAGCTAATTTGGCAAACGAGAAGACCGGTGCCTTCACGTGAACTTCTGCTGGTTCAGGAACCAAACCAGATTGGTAACCCAAGTCCTTCAAAGACTTGCCCAACATGATTTGTGTAGCGACCTGAGCCATTGGAATCTCTGTGACCTTTGACAAGAATGGCAACGTCCGCGAGGCCCGTGGGTTAACTTCAATCACGTAGGCAATTTCATCATGAATCACGTACTGGATATTCATCAAACCAATTACGTTCAATTCCTTGGCCAACTTTTGAGCAGATTCAACGATTTGAGCCTTCACATTAGCAGACATCTGCTGCGTTGGATAAACTGCAAAGGAATCACCTGAGTGAATCCCAGAGCGTTCAATATGCTCCATCACTCCTGGAATCAACACGTCCGTACCATCTGAAATCAGGTCAACTTCGGCTTCTTGACCAGTGAGGTAGTCATCAATCAGAACTGGGTGATCGTTTGAAACCTTCACCGCCTGTTCCATATAGGTCTTCAGGTCGTCATCGGAATCGATGATGGCCATTGACCGACCACCAATCACATAAGATGGTCGAATCAAAACGGGGTAACCAAGGTCATTGGCTGCTTTCAAGGCACCCTCTTTGGTCGTAGCTGTTTCCCCCTTTGGCTTTGGCAAGCCAAGCTTATCAATCACCTTAGCAAATTCGTCTCGGTCTTCCCCACGGTCCAAATCAGCCACCGTTGTTCCCAAGACCTTCACACCAGCTTTTTCCAAACCAGCAGCCAAGTTAATGGCCGTTTGACCACCAAATTGCACCACTACACCCAAAGGTTGCTCGAGGTCAATCACGTTCAAAACATCTTCTAGGGTTAATGGTTCAAAATAAAGCTTGTCGGAAATGGCAAAATCAGTGGAAACCGTTTCGGGGTTTGAGTTTTGAATAATGGCTTCATAACCCGCCTGTTGGATGGCCTTCACGGCGTGAACAGTGGCGTAGTCAAATTCAACTCCCTGCCCAATTCGGATTGGACCAGAACCAAGAACCAAAACGGAAGGTCGGTCCGTGACAATTGACTCATTTTCGTCTTCATAAGTGCCATAGTAGTAAGGCGTCTTTGACTCAAATTCACCGGCAACTGTATCAACCATCTTGAAGGTTGGTAACAAGCCCTGTGCCTTGCGCCAAGCACGGAAATCAGCTTCTGTCTTACCAGTCAACTTTGCTAACCAAGCATCGGAGAAGCCATATTTCTTGGCTGTTTTAATTTCCTCGAAGTTGTCGGGTTCAGCCTGAACCGTTCTTTCGATTTCAATAATGTGCAGAATCTTGTCCAAGAAGAACAAATCCATCTGGGTAATATCATGAATTTCTTCAATCGTCACCCCGCGGTGAATCAATTCAGCGATGGCGAAGAGGCGGTCATCCTTGGCCGGCATCAATTGGGCCTTCAAGTCTTCTGTTGAAACACCGTCAAAGTAACCAGCACTCAGGTCCTTTTCATCGACTTCAAGTGATCGAACAGCCTTCAACAATGATTCTTCCAGCGTCCGCCCGATGGCCATGACTTCACCAGTCGCCTTCATTTGTGTCCCCAACGTGCGGTTAGCATGTTCAAACTTATCAAATGGGAAACGTGGAATCTTGGTCACAACATAATCAAGGGCTGGTTCAAAGGCAGCCCAAGTCGTCTGAGTCACGGGATTCTTAATTTCGTTCAAATGCAAACCAACGGCAATCTTGGCCGCCATCTTAGCAATTGGATAACCAGTTGCCTTGGAGGCCAAGGCTGATGAACGAGAAACACGGGGGTTCACTTCGATAATGTAGTACTGGAAGGACTCTGGGTCCAAAGCCATTTGGATGTTGACACCACCCTCAATTTTCAAGGCTCGGATAATCTTCAAAGCGGAATCCCGCATCATTTGATAGTCACGGTCCGAGAGGGTCTGCGTTGGCGAAACAACGATGGAGTCACCTGTGTGCACCCCAACTGGATCGATGTTTTCCATCCCCGCCACAATCAAAGCGTTATCAGCAGCATCACGCATGACTTCAAACTCGATTTCCTTGTAGCCGGCAATCGACTTTTCAATCAACACCTGGGTTACTGGTGACAATTCCAAACCGTGGGCAGTGATTTCTTCTAATTCAGCCAAATTATTGGCAAAACCACCGCCGGTTCCACCAAGCGTATAAGCAGGACGGACAACAACTGGATAACCAATCTTCTCGGCAAAATCAGCTGCTTCTTCGACTGTTGTGGCAATTTGTGATTCCGGTACTGGTTCGTTCAATTCTTCCATCAAATCCTTGAACAATTCACGGTCTTCAGCCTGTTCGATGGCTGGCAACTTTGTTCCAAGCAATTCAATGTTTAATTCCTGCAAGATACCAGAATCAGCTAAATCTTTCGCCATGTTTAGGCCAGTTTGGCCTCCTAAGGTTGGCAAAATGGCATCCGGCTTTTCTCGGTACAAGACCTCCTTGACGAAATCCAAGGTAATTGGTTCCAAGTACACCTTATCGGCAATTTCTTGGTCCGTCATGATGGTAGCAGGGTTGGAGTTAATCAACACCACCTGGTAGCCCTCTTCTTTTAATGAGAGGCAGGCCTGTGAACCGGAATAGTCAAATTCGGCCGCTTGACCGATAATAATTGGTCCCGAACCAATTACCAAAATTTTATGAATGTCATTTCGCTTGGGCATCTTAGGCTCCCTTCTTTTCCGTCAACTTGTTAATGAAGTTGTCAAAGATATATTCGGCGTCGTGTGGTCCTGGCGAAGCATCCGGATGGAATTGGACTGAAAATGCTTCCTTATCCTTCAACCGAACGCCTTCAACAGTTTCAGCATTAATTTCTTCGTGGGTTACTTCCAAATTCGTACCGGCCAATGAAGCCCGATCAACGGCATAACCATGGTTTTGTGAGGTGAAGTACTTCCGCTTGTGGTCCACATCCGTCACGGCGTGGTTAAAGCCACGGTAACCAAACTTCATCTTGTAAGTCTTGGCACCGTTGGCAATGGCAAAGAGCTGGTGTCCCAAGCAAATCCCCATGATTGGGTACTTATTTTGCAATTCAAGGATGGTCTTCGTTGCATAACCGTACTGAGTTGGGTCGCCAGGTCCGTTTGATAGCAAAACACCGTCAGGGTTGCTGGCTTCAATTACGGATGCTGGCGTCTTCCCAGGGAAAACCGTTACCGTTGCGCCACGCTT
The DNA here is from genome assembly GCF_001047135.2 of Fructobacillus tropaeoli. Lineage (GTDB taxonomy): Bacteria > Bacillota > Bacilli > Lactobacillales > Lactobacillaceae > Fructobacillus > Fructobacillus tropaeoli. The sequence goes on from NZ_DF968080.1 coordinate 90,123, forward strand.
TTGCAAGGCCTTGACGATTGAGCCCTTCAAACCAAAGTCCAACAAAGCAATCTTTGGACCGTCAGCTTCACCAACGAAGGTCTCGATTTCTTCCTCCTTCTTTGCCCGGGCCAACAACAATGATGGGTAGTCCTGAGCAAAGAGGGCATCAATCTTTTCCTGATTTAATTCAGAGACCAAGACGGCAGGCATGGAACCATGGTCGCGGATTTCCTTGGCTAATTTCCGTGTATCAACGCCAGTCAATCCTGGCAAGTCTTCTTCCTTGGCAAAATCAGCAAGGGTCATCACAGAACGGAAGTTAGCAGGACGGCGGGCCAGGTCTTTAACGATAATGGCATCAACGGCAGGCTTGCTACCAGCCCCTTCGTTATCGTCCAAGTTAATGCCGTAATTACCAATCAAAGGGTAAGTGAAGACCATTGTTTGGCCAAAATATGAGGGATCAGTCATCGTTTCTTGGTAACCAGTCATCCCGGTTGAAAAGACAACTTCTGTTAACAAATCTTTTTCGGATCCAAAACGCTCACCGGCGTAAACTGATCCATTTTTCAATACTAAGTATCCTTGCATTGCCTTACTCCTTCTTTGCTTGATAGACCAAGTGGCCGTCGACCAAGGTCTTTAAGACCTTGCCGTAAACCTCTTGACCGGTAAATGGGGTATTCTTCCCCTTTGATTCAAATTCTTCTGGGTTAATCTTGTATGGATGGATGAAATCAACCAGAGCGATGTCGGCTGCGTCGCCAACTCGTAGTTCACCTGCAGATGCGAGGTTAAAGACCTGCTTTGGGCGGCGAACCATCCAATCAAGGACAGTATCCAAGTCGACCAAGCCGCTTTTAACAAAGTGGGTATAAACCAGTGGCAAAGCCGTTTCCAATCCCACAATGCCAAATGAGCAATCGTGCATAGAACCTGATTTTTCCTCTTCGCTGTGTGGTGCATGGTCGGTGGCAATCATGTCAATCGTCCCATCCAAAAGCCCAGCGATTAGGGCTAGTCGATCTTCTCTTGACCGCAATGGTGGGTTCATTTTGAACATTGGGTCATCGGTTTCAATCATGCTATCATCCAAGAACAAGTGGTGTGGTGAAACTTCCGCTGTCACTGACAGGCCCATCTGCTTGGCCAAGCGAACCTGGGCAACAGATTCCTTGGTTGAGATATGGGCGATGTGGTACTTAACGCCGGTTGCCTGCGCCATTACCAGGTCGCGAGCTAACTGAGTTGATTCGGACAACCCTGTCATCCCGGGCAAGCCCAAGCGCTCAGCCTCCGGTCCAGCATTCATTACCCCACCTTGGATTAAGGAATCATCTTCCAAGTGAGCTGAAATCACGCGGTCGGCCTGCTTAGCCGCCTTCATGGCTTCCAACATCGTCTGCGCGTCTTGGACACCGTGGCCATCGTTTGAGAAGGCCATGGCACCGGCATCAGCCATTGCCTGTAAATCAGCTGCGCCCACGCCAACCAAATCAGCGGATAAAGCGCCAAACTGGGCAATCTTCACCAGGCTATTTTTCTGATTTAACAAAACCTGTTGACGAACCTTCTCGGCAGTGTCAACAACTGGCTTGACGTTTGGCATGGTCATCACTGTTGTGAAGCCTCCATGAGCGGCTGCGTGAGAGCCTGTCTCGATGGTTTCCTTATAAGTTAAGCCTGGCTCACGGAAATGCACGTGGACATCAATCAAACCGGGAATGGCTGCTGCACCATGAGCATTAATTTCTTCGTCGGCTGGGACTTCAATTCCCCTGGCAATTTTTTCAATCTTGCCATCCACAATTAAGATATCCTGGCAGCGCTTGTTAATTGCTGCATGCTTAATCAATACTCTCATTTGTCAGCCTCCATTAAGCCGCGTGCCTGTAGGACCTTGGTAATCATCGCCATCCGGGCGAAAACCCCGTTGCCCATCTGGGTGAAAATCCGTGATTTGTCGCCATCCACCAATTCGCTTGCAATTTCAACATTGCGATTAACTGGGGCTGGGTGCATGATAATGCTGTGTTCTGGTAACAGCTTGGCTCTCTCTTGTGTTAAACCAAACTGTTGATAATAATCAACGGCCGTGAAGGCGTCGCGATTGGCTTCATCGAAGCGCTCCAATTGCACCCGGAGCATCATGACAACATCTAATTCCGGTAAAATTTCTTCCAGCGTGCCAAACGTCCCCAAATCATCAAAGTCATGACTGTACCAGGAATCAGGTCCGCCAAAGTAAAGCGTTGCACCTAATGACTTTAAAATTTTGGCATCTGATTTTGCCACTCGTGAGTGAGCCAAATCACCGATAATACCAACCTTAAGGCCGTCAATTCGACCAAATTCATTTTCAATTGTTAATAAATCTAAAAGCGTTTGTGATGGGTGAACACCAGCGCCATCGCCTGCGTTGAACAAGCCCATTGTTACGTAAGGATTCTCAACCAGTTCTTGGTACCAACCTGTTTGACCGTGGCGAATAACGGCAAAGTCAACGCCGATTGCTTCCAAGGTTCGCAGCGTGTCCGACAGTGTTTCGCCTTTTTGAACGGAAGAAGTCGCTGGATTAACATCAATTAGGTCAATCCCTAATTTCTTCTCTGCCATCTGAAAGGATGACTTGGTTCGCGTTGAATTCTCAAAGAAGAGGTTCACGCCGTAAACCGGACGTTTCAAGGCTGGTGCCTGTTTCCCAGCCTGGTAGTCTTGGGCTAAGTCCAAGACTTCTTGTAATTGCGTTGTTGATAAATCTGCTAGGTCTAGGCAGTTGTTCCAATTCGTCATCTCAATGCCCCTTGATTTTCCCGCTGCAATTTTTCCAATAAAAAACGCCCTAATCCTAAGATCAGAGCGTCAGTGGCAGTTGACTGGACCCGTTTAGCTTGCACTTCGTCCATTTTTGTCAGCCTTTTTGTCAAGGTTAGCCAGGGTCTCGCCCAGGGGTCAGGAACTTCTTCCAACCATTACCTTGCTGCTTGTCCACCTTAGCGACTCTCCGGTCGGCTTTAAAGGATTGCAACTTTTGTTTGCTTGTTAGTATTTTAGCACCTGTAAATGCCTTTGGCAAGCTTTTCTGACATAAAAAAGTGCGATGGTCAACTATTGTCTCTTGTTAGAAAAACTAACACTGATCACTGCTGATTTTTGCTCCAAACAATCCCTTTTTCATCACCAATTTGAGTCAAAAAAAGTCACCACAACAGTGTGGTGACTAATCATCATGCTTAGTTAAAGTTTGAATCATCATCCAAGAAAGTGTTCAACACTTCTTCGACCATGTTCCATTCTGCATCATCTTCAATTGGCAACAAATCTTCTTCCGTTGCTTCGCCATCTTCGGCTGGGTTGAAAATGTATGCTTGTACATCAACCTCTTCATCTTCTTCGACACCGTCTGGGACGAGCAAGATATATGAACGGTCAAATTCCTCTGAATGGAAAGTAAACAAAACTTCGTATAAAGTTTCGTCGCCGTTGTCATCAATCAGAGTAATCTTGTCAATTTCTGGGTTTTGCTTAGCCATAAAAAAATCCTTTGTTATTGTTACGATTGCGCCAAAGTAAAAAACAGATTTACTTAGTCAACTTACCGTTAGCGTCCAAATAATTTTGCAAAATGAATTCTGCGGCAATCTTGTCGATAACCTTCTTACGCTTCTTCCGGGAAACATCCGCCTCTTCGATTAGCATCCGTTCCGCCTGAACCGTTGTTAATCGTTCATCTTGAAAATCAGTGGGCAAGCTAAAACGATCTTCCACCATTTTAGCGTACGCTCGCGCCGCTTCGGCACGAGGGCCTTCGGTATTGTTCATGTTCTTAGGCAGACCTAAAACGACACCCTTTGCGCCTGTTTCTTGGATAATTTCACCCAAGCGGTCTAAGCCAAAGACTTTTTCGCCCTCGTTGATGCGGATGATTTCCACCCCTTGTGCCGTCCAACCCATTGGGTCGGAAACGGCTACACCAACTGTTTTTGAGCCTACATCAAGTCCTAGTATCCGCATTACTTATTTAAATAGGCGTGTACGAGCTCCTCGATGATTTCATCGCGCTCGTGACGCTTAATTAAATTACGCGCGTCATGGAGTCGGGGAATATAAGCTGGGTCGCCAGACATTAAATACCCAACGATCTGATTGATTGGATTGTAACCCTTTTCTTCCAAAGCGGCATAAACCAATACCATCGTTTCATGGATATCCTTTGGTGCCTGGTTACCGAAGTCAAAAATCGCAGTCTTATCGTTCACACTCATCGTACACACTCCTTTCTTCATAATTTTCACTTTTACGTGTCTTTAGTTTAACACGTTTCCAAGCAAAAAGCCGACTAAATTCCAAGCTGACCAATTTGCCAGTTGTCCTCCGTCGACCTTCTATCAAAGAATGTATTAAGCTTGACCAATGATTTTTTCGGCTTGGTCGAGGGCTTCAGCAATCTTGCTTTGGTCCTTTCCACCGGCTTGGGCCAAATCAGGTCGGCCACCGCCACCGCCACCGACAGTTGGGGCAATGGCCTTAACCACATCCCCCGCCTTAATGCCGGCCGCGTTGGCCGTCTTATCAGCACCAACCAACAAGTTAACCTTGTCGCCAATGGCAGCAGCCAAAACCAAGATGTTTGACGCTCCCTTATCGCGCCAAACATCTGCCATTTGGCGCAAGCCACCGGCGTTATCGACCTTGACTTGAGCAACCACGGCCGTTAATTGACCAATTTGCTTTGGACTATTGAAGAGTTCGCCAGCCTGCAAGGCAGCTAATTGTGCCTGCATCGCTTCGATCTGCTGATTAGCAGCCTTTAAATCAGCTTGAACCTCTTCAACCTTGTCCTTCACGGCCAAAAGGTTTGGTACCTTCAAGCTCTTGGCAATGGCAGCAAGTGTCTGTTCCTCTGCCTCAAAGCGCGTTAAGGCCGGAATTGAAGTCAATGCCTCAATTCGACGAACACCCGCCCCGATACCGGATTCAGAAACAATCGTAAAGAGTCCCAACTCAGCCGTTGACTGGGCGTGAGTTCCACCATCAAATTCTTGGTTATAGTCGCCAATGGAAACCACTCGAACCGTGTCACCGTACTTGTCATCAAAGACCGCCACGGCGCCAACCTTCTTGGCATCCTCAAGGGACATTTCTTCCCAAGTAACCGGCAAGTTTTTGGCGATTTGCTCGTTAACTTGGTCTTGAATCTGATTTAACGTTGCTTGGTCAACTGGACCTTCATGATTAAAGTCAAAGCGCAAGTACTCAGGTTCCACCAAAGAACCAGCCTGGTGGACATCCCCACCAATGACATTCCGCAATGCCTGATCCAACATGTGAGTGGCCGTGTGGTTCAATGAGACGGCACGGTTGCGGTCCAAATCGATGGCCAAATCAACCACCTGGTCGACCTTCACATCGGCCATAATTTGCGCCGTATGGATGTGCTGACCATTTGGTCCGTTTTGAACATCCGTCACTTCGGCCAAGATGTTATCATTTTCATCCTTAACCGTTCCAAAATCAGCAACTTGGCCACCCATTTCAGCGTAGAATGGTGTCTTATCAAAGACCAACCAAGCCGTTTGGCCAGCATGAGCTTCTGTTGCCACTTGGGCCACGCCGTTTTCATCGTGAACCAAAACAGCGACAACCTTGGCACCAAGAACAGCCTTATCAGTCCAACCAACATAAGTTGATGGTACCTTCAAGTCTGTTAAGGCAGCGTTTTGAACGCCCATGGCATTGTCGGTTGAACGAGCGGCACGCGCACGGTCACGCTGCTCTTGCAATGCTTCCTGATAGCCAGCCATGTCAACTGACAAACCAGCGTCCTCAGCCTGTTCTTCCGTTAATTCAACTGGGAAGCCATAGGTATCAGACAACTTAAAGGCATCTGCACCAGAGATTTCCTTTTGGCCATTCTTCTTGGCCTCAGCAATCACTTCGTCCAAGAGTGACAAACCGGCCTTCAAAGTCTTGTTAAAGCGCTTCTCTTCAGCCAAGATTGTCTTTTCAATTTCAGCTTGGTTGGCCTTCAATTCTGGATAATAAGAATCCAATGTACTAATCACGGCTGGTACCAGCTTTGTCAGGAATTCACCCTGAATGCCCAACTTTTGGCCATGCAAAACAGCTCGACGAAGCAAGCGGCGGATAACGTAGCCACGACCTTCGTTACTTGGCTTAGCACCGTCAGCGATGGCAAAGGAAATTGCTCGAATGTGGTCAGCAATTACCTTAAAGGAAACGTTTTCGGGCGTATCCTTGGTTTCATCGTACTTGGCACCGTTAGCTAATTTTTCAGTTTCATGAATAATTGGCAAGAACAAGTCCGTATCAAAGTTTGTCCGACCATTTTGGAAAACGGAAACCAATCGTTCGAGTCCCATTCCCGTATCAATGTTTTTATGTGGCAATTCTGGGTACGTACTGTTGTCCGTTAATCCAGGCAAGTGGTTAAACTGTGAGAAGACGATGTTCCAGATTTCCAAGTAGCGTTCGTTTTCACCCCCTGGATACATTTCGGGATCATCCGCTGGCAAATCAGCAAAGGCCTCACCACGGTCATAGAAAATTTCAGAATCGGGACCTGAAGGGCCTTCACCGATATCCCAAAAGTTATCTTCGACTTCATAAACGTGACCTGCTGGCAAATCAGTCTTTTCTTCCCAGATTTTACATGACTCTTGGTCCTTTGGATAAACCGTGACGTACAGCTTTTCCTTGTCCAAGCCGTACCATTCTGGTGAAGTCAAGAGTTCCCAAGCCCAAGGAATTACTTCTTCCTTAAAGTAATCCCCAATTGAGAAGTTTCCCATCATTTCAAAAAGCGTATGGTGGCGGGCAGTCTTACCAACGTTTTCAATATCGTTTGTTCGAATGGCCTTTTGCGCGTTAGTCAATCGAGGCTTTGGTGGCACAACAGAGCCATCAAAGTACTTCTTTAAAGTAGCCACCCCAGAGTTAATCCACAATAGAGATGGGTCGTTTTCTGGAATCAATGACTTGGCCGGTACCACCAAGTGGTCCTTACTGGCAAAAAAATCTAAGAACATTTGCCGAATTTCGGCTGATGATAATTCTTTCATGAGTTCTCCTTTGGTTTTCGGTTAAATAAAAAAGACCAAAACAAAGAGCGGACGCGTGACCGTGGTACCACCGCTGTTTGTAATGATCTTTCAAATCTTTACCTTTAAGTCCTGATAACGCTAGGATGCGGCCGATTTCGGCATTTATCCTGGGAGCACGAGCTTATGTTCCTAGTGTTTTCCATCAACCAACACCTTGCTAAAAGGAAGCTATAAGACCGCATATCCAGTTACTATGGATAATTATAGCACAATTTTTTCTTGGCGAAAGTCTCTTTACCAGCCAATTGCGCGGTCTTTTGGCAATGGCTTCAGAGTGCCATCGTCAGCCTCCGTAAAGACTTGGTCAAACATTGCAAAGACCTGGTCAAGCTGTTCCTCTGTAATCACCAAAGGTGGCTGGAAACGCAAAATAAAGCCCCGAAGCGTAATCATAACGGCCCCTAAATCAAAGAGCCTGAAAATGATTTGGCTCGCTAATTGGGCATCAGGCTGGCCATCCTTGTCAACGATATCAATGCCACCATCAAGACCGTAAATGCGTACATCACCGAGGCAGGTATAACGGAGTTTAGCATGATCAAAGTATTCTTGCACTCGCTTGCCCAAGCGCTTTGACCGACCAACCAAGTCCTCTTCCTCTAAGACGTCCAAACCAGCCAAGGCAGCTGCGGCCGCCACTGGGTTACCCCCAGTCGTAAAGAGATGGCCCGGTGCGGGCAAGGCATCCATGATTTCAGCCTTCCCAACGACGGCTGACAATGGTAAACCAGAGGCAATCGATTTTCCAATGGCTAGCAAATCAGGCACAATCCCGAAATGATCAATTGACCACATCGTGCCAGACCGGCCCAAGCCCTGGTTGACTTCATCCACTGCAAAAACAATACCGTTTTCCCTAGTGAATTGATAAATCAAATCCATGTATTCTTGCGGCGCCTTGACGATGCCGCCATCCCCCTGGATTGGTTCAATTAAGACCAGCGCCGTCTCGTCCGCCGGCACATAACTCTCAAAAAGCTGCTTAAATTCAGCAAATTTACGCAAGGAGAAGTCATGCTCATTTTCTCCTGGTAGTCGGTCATGGCTGTCCGGGAACGGTGCCTTATAAAAGCCGGGCATCAATGGGCCAATTTTGCGGACCTGATTTAATGAAATGGCTGAAGCAATCGAGGCTGCATAGGTCGACCCGTGCATTGCGCCGGTAAAAGTCACCACATTTGGCCGCCCAGTATAAGCTCTGGCAAACTTAATCATCGCCTCGTTGGCATCTGAACCCGAATTTCCTAAAGCAACCTTCTTATCAAAGTCGCCTGGCGTTAATTGGGACAGCCGGTCCAAAAGCTTCGCCGTAGTCGTATTCGCAAAATAAGCTGGCGTATACAAAATCAGCTGTTCAGCCTGATCCTTAATGGCCTGAACCACTTTTGGATGGCAATGCCCAAAGTTAATGGCAGAAGCAGAGGCCAACAAATCAATATAGGTCTTCCCATCAGCATCCGTCACTGTCGCCCCAGACCCAGACTGCACCACTAAGTCAAAATACTTAATCCGGGCCGCCTCATTTCGGTTTTGATCCTCTTCGGCTAAAATATCTAAGTTTCTACTCATACCCAACCTCATTTTCTCATTTGTTTTTAATCATTATACAATAAAAGCCCGGAAATTTCCGGGCTTTCATGAAAAAATATTGAGTTAAGTCATTCTGATTTACTTGTGCAAACGTGAATGGCGTGAACCATAGAACATATAAACCAGCAAGCCTAAGACGAACCAGAAGCCAGCATAAATACGGGCCTGGATGTCCAATGACCAGAAGATATAGAAAGCACCCAAGGCGCCCAAAGCAGGCAAAACTGGGTAAAGTGGCATCTTGAAGCCAGGTACTGGCAAATCCTTTCCTTCACGTGGACGCAAGGCGTAAACCCCAACCGAAACCATGATAAAGGCAATCAACGTTCCGGCTGAAATCAAACCGGCCAATTCGTTGAATGAGAAGACAGAACCAACCAAAACGGCAATGACGGTCAAGACCAGCAAAGCGTTGTTTGGCAAACCTTTACCGTTAACGTCTCCCAAGAACTTTGGCAACAAACCATCGCGGCCGAAGGCATAAAGCAAACGAGAACCAGCCAACATCATTCCGATAATGGCCGTAAACATACCAGCCAAGGCAACAACAGACAAAACATTTGACACAAGTGGGTGTCCAGCCTTTTCCAAGGCCCAAGCAGCTGGCGCAGCGTTGTTAGCATACTGGGTATAGTGGAACATTCCAACCATGACCAAGGCAACCGTCACGAACAAGACCGTGGCGATAATCAAAGAACCAATGATACCACGAGGCATCGTCTTCTGTGGGTTCTTGGCTTCAGCAGAGTTGGCAGCAATTGAGTCAAAGCCAATATAAGCCAAGAAAATTTGTGAAGCACCCGCTGAAATTCCTTGCCAACCACCAAAAGTCGTCCCTGGCTTATGAGCTGGAATAAAGTTGGCATAGTTTGAAGGATGGATAGCAGTGGCACCCACAACGATAAAGAGCAAGATAACCAAGACCTTCAAGACAACCAAGGTATTTTCAACCTTGGCAGTCGTGTTCGTTCCCTTCCAAAGCAAAGTGGCCACAATCAAAACGGCCAAAAGTGAGAAGAGGTCAATCACTCCACCGTTTCCGGCAGCAAAGGAACCGTTTAAGGCCTTTGGCAATGACAAGCCAAAATTAGCTAGGAATTGGTGGAAGTTGGCTGACCAACCAGAAGCAACGAAAGCAACGGCGATAAAGTATTCAGCCAACAAGGCCCAACCGGCAATCCAACCGAAAACTTCACCAAAGACAACGTTGGCCCAAGAATAAACGGAACCGGCAAATGGCAAAACAGAAGCAAACTCCGCATAAGCAAAGGCTGTCAAACCAGAAACGACTGCGGCAACCACGAAGGACAAAGTAACGGCTGCCCCCGCGTGGTTCGCTGCCACGATTCCTGGCAAGGTAAAGATGGCCGTTGAAACAATTGTTCCAACTCCCAAGGCCAACATTTCCTTCACACCCAGTGTCTTTTTCAGATGGGCATCACTTTGTTCGAACGCTGATGGATCAGCTCTCCTAAACCAAGAGCCCATCCCGCTTTTATCTACCATAAGCATTTCCTACTTTCTTAATTTATAAACTATCAAAAATATTAGCATTTTCTAATTTAAATGTCAAATACTTTATTAATACTAGCTTTGTTAATTTTATAGTTTCTCATTTATCGCCTTGTAATCTGAAGGATTCCTTGCTGAATTAAAAAAAGAACCGGATTAACCGATTCTTTTTGTTTAAATCAATATTAAAGTTCAGGTTCTTCAACTTCAACCGTATCATTAATCTTCTTGGCGCGACGGAAATGCTTGGTAACCAAGCGTGAGCCCGTTCCCCAGAAGTAGAAGGCCAAAGCAACGACAATAATCATCACGAAGTCCAATGGATACTTCACAAGGCCGATTCCATTAAATTCGTGTGAACCAATATATGATTCAATTGACAAGGCAACCAAGTACCAAAGTAACCAGGAAGATCCCTTGATTTGCTGCTTAGCACGGTCCATTGACCAGCCCTGCTTCCACTCGTAGAAGAAGTAGAATGGCAATCCCAAGACAATAATCAAGATAACTTCAATCGTAGTTGGCCACATTGCCCAATAAGTGGCTAATGAAGCCAATACAAAGGCCAAAGGAGCCATGTACTTCATGCTCTTCGACTTAAATGGTCGATTGAAATCAGGTGCCATCTTTCGCAGTGACATAACCGTAACTGGTCCCGTCAAATACGCAATCAAGGTAGCAGTTGAAATAACGGCCGCCAAGGTTCCCCATGACCGGAAAACCGTGACCATAATCATTGATAGGATGGCATCCGTGACCATGGCCATTCGTGGAATACCGTACTTTTCGTTAATCTTACCCAAGTATTGTGGGATGTGCTTATCGGAAGCCATCGCTGCCAAGACACGACCAGTTGAGGCCGCAAAGGAAACACCTGTTCCAAATGGTGAAACAAAGGCATCCGTATACAGCAAGATTGACAACCAGTTCAAGCCAAGTAAGATGGCCAAATCAGCAAATGGTGACTGGAAATCGATTCCGTGCCAACCAAATTTAGCAATTTCAGATGGTTCAATCGCCGTAATAAAGGTTGATTGAATCAAGATGTACAAAACTGCTGCGATTCCTAAGGAAATCACGATTCCCCGAGAAATATCCTTTGTAGGGTCCTTAACTTCTGAACCGAAGTTAATGATTGTTTGAAAGGCATTAAAAGAGAAGATAATACCAGAAACAGTCGTTGCAGCAAAGATTGGTGCTGTTCCATAAGGCATGAACTGATGAACAGTTGAGCCATAGTTTCCTGGGTGGAAGCTTGAAATGGTCAACATCAAAATCGTTAACAACGGTACCCCAATTTTTAAGAATGAGATTGCCGATGTAAAGCGAGTCAGCAAAGTCACCGACCAGTAGTTCAGCAGCGTGAAAATGGCAATGAAGCCAAAGACAACGAGCAGACCTGGTGTCGTGATTTGACCATTACTTAAGAAATGATGCGTCCAGTTTGCCCATTTCCAAGGCCAAGTTGACATATATTGAACGGCCGCCACCGCTTCGATTGGAATCAAAGTAATCAGTGACACCCAGTTCGCCCATGAAGCAATAAAACCTAAGAGTGAACCGTGGGTATACTGGGCAAACTTTGACATTCCACCCGACTGCGGAAACATCGTTCCCAATTCAATATAGGTGTAGGCAATCACGCCAATCACGACCGCTCCAATCACCCATGAGATAATGGCGGCCGGCCCAGCAACACGAGTTGCCTCCCAAGAACCAAACAGCCAACCAGAACCAATCAATGATCCTAGTCCCAAAAGAACAAGTTGTAGTAAACCAATTTTATGAGATTTCATAATATCCTTCCATCACATTTATCGAAGTGACCACTTACATGTGAATCACCAATGGTCACTATTGTACCAGAACGATTACAAATTGCAACTCTATTATACAAAAAAACTGTTGGTTGTTAATACCAACAGTTCTTTTTTTGCACTGATTTAAACAAAAAGTGCCGTAATAATTAAGATAACAATCAAACCAGTTACAGAAATAACTGTTTCCAAAACCGTCCAGATTTGGAAAGTTTGCTTAACCGTCAAGTCGAAGTATTCCTTAAAGATCCAGAATCCAGCATCGTTAACGTGAGAAGCAATCAATGAACCTGCACCAATGGCCAAGGCAACCAAGACGAGCAACAAGTCACCGTGTGGGTTAGCAGCTAAGATACCGTTCACGACACCAACAGCCGTGATACCAGCAACCGTGGCTGAACCAACGGCAATTCGAAGCAATGAGGCCACTGCCCAAGCAAACAAAACAATCGTGATAGGAGACATTGAACCTGATGATTGGAACAAGTGGGCGATTTGGTTTGACATACCTGATGTCACCAAAACACCACGCAAGGCACCACCACCACCAACAATCAACAAGATGCCGGCAACTGAGTTCAAGCCTTCAGTCAATGAAGCTTCAACATCCTTCATTGAGCGCTTTTGACCAGGTCCCATTGCAAAGATAGCAAAGATCAAAGAAATGGTCATCGCAACGGCTGGGTTGGCCAAGAAATCGATTACTCGGTAAACCATGTCGGGATTAGCTGGAGCCTTTCCGCCTGAAACCACCAACTTATAAATAGTGGCGATGATCATAAAGATCAATGGAAAGACAGAAGTCAAGACTGACAAACCAAAGCTTGGTGACTTATCTAAGTCATATTCCTTCACTTCACCAACCGCTTCGATATGTTCCTTGAATTGGAAGGCATCAGGAGCAAACTTCTGTGCCAACTTTGTATAAACAGGACCGGCAACAACGGCCGTGATGATTGAAACAATCAAACCAACAATCAACATCAAACCAACGTTTGCGCCCAATTGTGAGGCAACAGCAGTTGGAGCTGGTTGTGGTGGCAAGAAACCTTGTGCAGATGACAAGGCAGCCGTCATTGAGATTCCCAAGTAAAGCAATGGGACACCCGCTTCAATGGCAACGGCAAAGACGATTGGAATCAACAAAACCATGCCGACTCCGAAAATCATTGAAATTCCAATGATAAAGGAAGCTAACAAAACGGCCCATTGCAAACGCTTCAAACCGAACCAAGCAATCAAGGTCTTAGCGATTCGATAAGAACCACCAGCATCAGCAACCAAACGACCAATCATTCCACCAAAGATGAAGATAACAGCGTTTGATCCCAAGATGTTTCCCATTCCCTGGGCGCCCAAAACGGCATCCGGGATCTTTGATGGGTTCATGCCCAACAAGAGGGCCAAAACGAAGGCCGTAATGACCAACGATACGAAGGTGTTCAACTTAAACTTGGTGATTAAAACCAGCAAGAGTAAGATGGACACGAATAACATAACAAATTCCATTTATCCATACGAAAGCCGCTTGGCTTTCTCTCCTATTATCTCTGCGCCTTACTTCATGTGCTTACGCTGGAAGTCGGCAATGTTATCATATTCAGTTTGCAATTGGCGTGACAAGCGAATAAAGATTGGTGCCAATTCCCGATAAGCTTCGAAGTTTTCTGGATCTGGTTGGTAAGTGTTTGACTCACCAACATACTTTGAGATTTCATACAAATCATCAATTTGACCCAAGGCCTTTTGAGCAACAACAACAGCGGCCAATGCACCTGATTCAAAGGCTTGTGGCACTGTCACTGGTTGTTCAAAGATATCCGCAAACATTTGTCGCCACAAAGGTGAGCGAGCAAAACCACCAGTTGCTTGGATGGACTTCAATGAACCAACAACTTCTTCCAAGGCCAATGAGACCATGTAGACGTTAAAGGTAATTCCTTCCAGAACGGCACGAATCATGTTTGCACGAGTGTGTGAATGGTTCAAACCAAAGAATGAGCCACGAGCGTTTGCATCCCAAATTGGTGCTCGTTCTCCGCCCAAGTATGGGTGGAAGAGCAAACCATCTGATCCAGCAGGAATCTTTGATGCCACTTCAGTCATCAAGTCATAAGCGTCTTGCCCAAGCAATGCGGCTGTTGACTTCTCGGCATCAAAGAGGTTATCGCGGGCCCAACGGAAGACATCGCCACCGTTGTTAACGGGTCCACCAACAACCCAGTGATCCTTGTCCAAGGCATAAGTAAATGTCCGGCCCTTTGGATCGATAACAGGCTTATCAGAAACGACACGGATGGCACCAGAAGTTCCAATCGTAATCGCTGCGACACCAGGTTGAACGGCATCAACACCAAGGTTTGACAATGGACCATCACCGGCTCCATAAACAAATGGTGTATCAGCAGGCAAGCCAAGAACCGTTGCGTAGTCGCTCTTCATCTTGGTTTCGTATTCATATGGTGAGACAGGTTCGGGCAATTGATCCTTTGACAAACCAGTTACTGACAAAGCTTGCTCATCCCAATCCAAGTTAAAGATGTTGAACAAACCAGTTCCTGAGGCAATTGAAATATCCATTTTGTTTGCACCGAACAAACGGAAGAACAAATATTCCTTAATGCCCAAGTAATGAGCAGCATTGTTGTAGATATCTGGCTGATCATTCTTCAACCAAAGCAACTTTGACAAAGGTGCCATTGGGTGAATTGGTGTTCCAGTCTTTTGGTAGATTTCCATCCCCTGACCAGATGCCTTTAATTCATCAGCATACTTAACGGCACGAGTGTCCGCCCAAGTAATAACACGCGTCAGTGGCTTCCAATCCTTATCAAAAGCAATCAATGAGTGCATTGCTGATGAGAATGAAACGGCTGCAATCTTATTCCCTTCGCTCAACTTTGCCTTACGAACAACAGCAGCGAGGGCATTGGTGAAGGCGACAAAGATTTCTTCTAAGTCTTCTTCCGCCATATCCGTTTGGTCCCGGTATAAGGGATAACCAACGTTCGATTGGGCCACCACTTGGTTTTGATCATCGAACAAAACGGCCTTGGTTGAGGTCGTTCCTAAGTCGATACCAATCATATAATCCATGATTATTTCTCCATCACAATTCCAGAAAAAAGGCCACTCGGCCTTCTTTCTGATAAATCAGCTTAATCTAGAATAGCAAGGTGCTTGATAGAATAAGCTTTTCAAAGAAAAAGCCCCCAAGTAACGGGAGCAAGTTTCAAAACAAATCTTAAATTACTTAGCAGCGTCCATTGCGTGTCCACCAAAGCCGTTACGCAATGCTGAAACAACCTTTCCAGTGAACGTGTCTTCTTGCAATGAACGGTAACGCATTGCAAGTGACAAGTAGATAACTGGTGCTGGAACTTCCAAGTCAAGTGATTCTTCAACTGTCCACTTTCCTTCACCAGATGAATGCATCCGTCCAGAAATCTTTGACAACTTTGGATCCTTAGCAAATTGTTCTTCGGCCAATTCCATCAACCATGAACGAACAACTGAACCGTGGTTCCACAACTTTGCGACTGCTTCGTAGTCGTAATCGAATTGTGAAGCTTCCAATACTTCGAAACCTTCGGCGATGGCTTGCATCATACCGTATTCGATTCCGTTGTGAACCATCTTCAAGTAGTGACCTGATCCCAAACGACCAGTGTACAAGTAACCATCTTCCAAAGCGATTGAAGCAAACAATGGTTCGATTGTCTTCCATGCTTCGGCGTCATCGCCACCAATCATGAAGTTTCCACCGTTACGAGCACCTGACATTCCACCAGAAGTACCAGCATCGAAGAACTTCAAACCAGCTGCAGTGGTGCGCTTGTTTTGTTCCAAGTTATCCTTGTAGTTTGAGTTTCCACCATCAATGATGATGTCGCCCTTATCCATCTTTTCAATCAAAGTATCGATTGTTGAGTTTGTTGGAACACCGGCTGGTACCATTACCCAAACAACCTTTGGTGATGGCAACTTAGCCAACATGTCATCGATTGAGCTTGCGCCTTCAACCTTGTCTGAATAAGCATCTGCTTCTGCAACAAAATCCTTGTTCAAGTCGAATGCAACAACTTCGTGACCATTGTCAACGGCGTTCTTAACCAAGTTAAGACCCATCTTACCAAGGCCGATCATGGCAAACTTCATGTGTATTACCTCTTTTTTGAATTCTTCTATTAAACTACAAGTCCTATTATATGAAAATTATTTACACGATGCAAGTGATAATTGAAAATAAATTTCAATTTAGGTATAGTATTTATATTCTTAGGTTCTTCAATAATAAAGAGAGACAATTATGCCAAATTCAATTTTTGCTAAACTCGGACAAAATCCGGCCGGTTATAATCAGACCGAAAGTAAACTGATTACTTATATTAAGGCCAAACCAGCCGAAGCTGCAACCGGCACTATCCGTGAAATGGCTGAAGAGACTGGCGTATCGACCGCTTCCATCTCACGTTTTGTTAAAAAAATCGGTTTTGCCTCCTACCGCGACTTTTCGGTGGCTTTAGCTTCTTATAATCAACGAAAGCCGCCCGTTGACTTGTTTGGGGAAATTGAGGATGCCGATGACACCGCCGCCATTACAAAGAAAGTTTTTGCCGGTGCCCAAAATGCTCTTTCAATGACCATCGATAACTTGAATGCCGAAAAATTAGACCAAGCGGTAAAATGGCTGACTTCGGCGAAGCGAGTTGGGTTCTTTGGCATTGGTGGTTCTTCGATTGCCGCCTTTGACGCCTACCACAAATTCTTACGCACCCCAATTGATGTGATTTCTCACCCTGATTACGACATTCAATTAATGCAGGCCGTCAAGTTAACGCCGCAGGATACTGCGGTCGTGATCTCCCACTCCGGTCGCAACGAAGATACCCTCTTTGTTGCCCAAAAGCTAAAGGACAATCAAGTGCCCTTTATCGCCATTACTTCCTTCGCCGATTCTCCTTTGGCCAAGATGGCTGACTTAGTCTTCTTGTCCTTAGCAGAAGAAATTAACTTCCGGTCAGAATCAATGTCCTCTTTGGTCGCCCAGTTAACCATCATCGACACGCTTTTCACCCTTGCAGGCTCAAAGCTGCCAACCCAAACGCAACATGTCGTCGATACCATGCGTGACGTGATTGAGAGCACCCGACTTCATTAACCACCGTTTCGTATCTTTGCTTAAAAATCAGTATTAGTCAACAAAAAACGCACTGTTAATCAACAGTGCGTTTTTACGTGCTATTCTTGTTCTTCTTTTTCAACCATGGCAATTGCCTGGTTCATCAACATATCGATGGCCACAAAGTTTTCTCCACCTTCTGGTACGATAATGTCTGCATAACGCTTTGTGGGTTCAACGAATTGATTGTGCATTGGCTTAACGGTTGCCAAGTATTGCTCAATCACGCCTTCAACCGTCCGGCCACGCTCATGCGTGTCACGTTGGAGACGACGGATAAAGCGAATATCATCATCCGTATCAACAAACACCTTCAAATCAAGCAAGTGGCGAACACGCGCATCGTTGAAAAGCAAAACCCCATCAACAATGATCACATCGGCCGGCTCAATATGAACCGTTTCGCTTGATCGCGTATGTTGTGCATAATCATAAACCGGAATATCAATTGCCTGGTAGTCAATCAACTTTTCCAAATCAGCGACGAATCGATCCGTTTCAATCGAATCCGGATGATCATAGTTCGTCTTAACCCGCTCAGTCATTGGCTTGTCCGACTGGTCCTTGTAATAAACGTCTTGCTGCAACAAGACTGGCTGGTTTGCACTTAAACGAGTGATTAACGCCTTGGAAACGGTGGTCTTACCAGAACCAGACCCACCTGTAATACCAATTAGTAACGGTTTCTTTGCCAAAATTGCCTCCAAGGGGCCAAAAAGCCCACTCAATCATTTTTCTTATCCAACCTATTTTACGTGATAACGGCCCTAAAAGCTAGTATCATTTTGTTTCAAAAAGGAAAATCGCGACATAAAAAGCCCGAAATTTGTCTGTCAAATTTCGAACTTCAAAGCAAAGCAATTTCTTTTCTGATTTTTAATCTTGCTTTTGGACGCGAATTCGACTGGCCAATAAGTATCCAGATAACGGAATCAAGATAAACCAAGCAGCCGTGTGGTTCAAAGCAGCCCCATAGGAGGTCGACTTGATAAACACACCAATCAAGATACTGGCAACCAAAATCGATGTCGCCCCAATCACCTGGCGCATGGTCGTAATGATGGCTGTACCGTGGGAAACTAAGTGCTTAGGCAAAGCATTGTTGGCAGCCGTAACTGCTGGCATCATGATGAAGGCATTCCCACCTTCCAGAAGCATGGCACCAATGATGGCCAGTAACAGGTACTTTGTTCCAAAGACAGCTAAGTCTAAGTAACCCAAAACCATCATGGTTGAGCCAAGCAAGACTAAGGGACGCAGACCAATTTTTTCCAGCAGCCGACCGGCACGTGGGTTCATGGAAGACAAGAAGACGGCTGCCGGAATCATCAACAGACCTGAAAGAATTGGCACCAGATGATAAACCTTTTGGAAGTACAATGGCATCAAAACTGTCGCGGTAATTAAGCCAGAATAAGACATTCCCGTTAACAGCATGGCAGGCAAGTAACCCTGATACTTGAAAACTCGTAAGTCCAAGAATGGCGTTTCTTCCTTCAGCTGGCGAACGACAAAGGTCAACAAGAAAATAACGGAAAGCAGCAAAATCAGCCCCAGTGGCCAATTCCAACCAGTAGCGGGTAAGACTGAAATCGTATAAAGAATACCGGCAAAGCCAATCAGAAGAAAAGCAGACAAAAAGTCAAAGTTACGTGGCTCTAATTTGTGCGTATTTTCAATCTTGGATTGCATTGTCGTAATCAAAACTAGCAAGACGATAAAGAATAGGCCGAACAAAATCCGCCATGATCCCCATTGCAGAACAATCCCGGAAACGATTGGGCCAACAGCCAGTGCCGAACCCATGACCAGACCGACGGTCCCCATTGCCACACCACGGTCATCCTTTGGTGTATTTTCTAAAATTACCGCCTGGTAAGTTGGAAAAAGTGCTCCAACGGCAACTCCCTCAAGTAAACGACCAATCACAACACCAAGAAAATTTGGCGTAACCATCGCATACAACGTTCCAACAAGAAAGACATCGACAATCAAATTCAATAACTTTTTCAATGGAATGTTGTCTAGTAACCAGGGTGACAAAGGCATCACTAAGGTCATAGCAACCATAAAGCCAGAGGTTACCCACTGCACATTAGCAGCGTTAATCCCAAACTGCTTCATTAAAATTGGATAGGCTGTCGTCATCGTGGACTGAGAGATTGACATCGTAAAGGACGTAAATAACAAGACCAACGAAAATGGCGATAAGCGCTTCATATTTTTCAAGGAAATCTCCCCCTTTGTTGATTATCCCTTTATTCTATAGAAAAAATTCAAAAATGGCAAGTTATTTATAATGATTCTAAATTAAAAGGAAACCCTAGAATGGATTTCCTGGTTTAATTATTCAGTTCTTGTCGATCCGCGACTAATCAAAGTGTATGGCAACTTAATTTGTGTTTCCGTCAATTTTTCACCATTCATCAGCTTCGTCAACATCCGCATGGCAACGGCCCCAATATCGTACTTAGGCTGGTTAATTGATGAAAGCTCTGGTCGGGAAACAATCGAAAAATTCGTGTTGTTTGATGTCACAATTTCCAAGTCTTCCGGTACCTTGTACCCATGGTCCTGATAATAGTTCAAGATGGAAACGGCAATTTCATCATCGTAAGCAACAACGGCCGTCACATCCTGGGCCATTAAATCAGCAGCCTGTAGTTGGCCAGCCTCATAGGTCCGTGCTTTTGCAAAGACTAGCTGGTCATCGTAATCGATGCCCGCTTCTTGCAAAGCACGTTGGTAACCAACTAAACGAAAATCCTGATCAATTGCTCGGTCTCTTGAACCAAGAACCAAAGCGATTCGTTGGTGACCGCGGGCGAGCAACTTAGTAGTGACCGTTTCAAAAGCAGTCACATAATCGATATTGACGGATGGCAAAGCTTCATTCTCGGCCACCGATCCGGCCAAAACAATCGGAACGCCGGCAGATTGAATCATGGCCATCACTGGCTCCGAGAGCTTAGTCCCCATATAAATGATACCATCCACCTGCTTCGTCAGCAGGTTTTTGATAGCTGTCACTGCCCGATCCTGTTCATCATCGGTATTGGTTAGCAAAGCATCGTATTGATACATTTGAGCGATGTCATCAACGCCGCGAGTCAATTCAGAATAGAAAATATTCGTCACATCAGGCATGACCACGCCAATGGTGGTAGTCTTCTTGGAGGCTAAGCCCCGGGCTACCGCATTGGGCTGGTAGCCTAGCTCGTCAATTGCCTTCAATACTTTGTCTCTGGTTGACTGGCGCACATTATCATTGCCATTAACAACTCGGGAAACAGTGGCCAGTGAAACTCCGACCTTTTCGGCGACATCATAAATTGTTGCATTTTTCTTTTGCTCTGCCATCGCCATAACTCCTTATATAAAGCCTCTTCTAAAGTTCAATCATAGCAAAAAAAGGCCGTTTGTGCAAACGCTTACACGGCCTTTTCATTTGCATTTAAATTACAAGACATTTTCATCTTGGTGCGTGTCAAGCAATTCTTGTTGACGATAACGCCAATAGGCAATGCCCATGAAACCGAAGCTACCGACAAGCATTAAGAAGAAAGCGGCAACAAGGGTTAACCAGGTTGGCCAGCCATGGTTGGCTGCCCATAAAAATACAATTGGGTAGGCTAGTAAAATTAGAAAACTCCAGCCAACTTTAAATAAAGTCATGATTCCTTTCCTTTAATTCATAAAAAATAATGGTTTGCTTGGCCAAGAAATTTTTCAAGAACTACCGCATTTACTCAACCAAGGTCAATTGTGTTCGACACTGACCACAGCGATATTTTTTCGTGTCCACTCGTCGTTTTCGATAAAAATCGTGGCCGTTTTGGCAACGATAATGCCATTTCACGCTCTGCTGCTTTCTTGGCTCTAGAGCCGGTGCATAGCGCAATCCACCGACTTGCTGCAAGAGTTTCTTAAAATCGGCATCTTTATGCTGATAGCCTCGGTGCGCCAGATGGAGGTGATAATGGGTTAGTTCGTGCTTGACAATACCGATAAAATCAGCCCGATGGGCCATCTTCGGATTGAAATCAATATGATGGTCAGCTAGGTGGTAGCGACCACCCGTTGTTTGCAAGCGGTTATTATAGATTGCTTGATGCGTAAAAGGGCGCCCAAAGAAATCTAAAGAAACTTTTTCAACAAAGGCCTGTAAATCGGCTTGCCTGAGTTCAGCCGATTCAAAGCCACGTCCAACTTCGCCACGAGTGGGTGATGCTGATTTTTTATGCGTGGATGTCGTCCGTGGCGTTTTCACCCCTGGGCTAACTCGCCGACGATTATGCCTGGTGAACATAGACGTAATCAACGACCTTTTGCAGCGTCGTTAAGGAATCCAACTCTTCGTCTGGAATTTCCATATTATACTCATCTTCAACTTCTAAAACCAATTCAACCACATCAATTGAATCAGCCGATGTATCCTTAGCAAAGTTCAGATCGGGGCTAACCTTCTCAGCCTTTAATGAAAACCGTTGTGCGGCTTCCTTTGCTAACCGGTCATAAATCTGTTCTTTTGTAAACGCCATTTGTTACTCCTTCAGCGATTAACGGCTCGTGAGCAATATCATTCACGACCGTCAGGCTGATTTTTATTTTTCAATTTTCTTTGCCTTCAAAGCGTCGGCATTTTCTTTAATAAAGGCCGTTGTCTTTTCGACCAAGTTTTCCTGAACCATCGTTTGAATCTGGCCCATCGTGTTGGCAACAGCATTGGCCTTGGCAGAACCGTGCGTCTTAACGACAGGTGCCTTCACACCCAAGACCACAGCACCACCCTGTTCGTTAAAGTCCATCTTATGCTTCAAAGAGCGTAATGCTGGCTTCATCAAGAGGGCACCTAACATGCCACGGAATCCAGCTGATTTGATCGAATCCTTCAACTGATCCATCATCGTCAAAGCCGTTCCTTCCATAGCCTTCAATGCGGCATTACCAGAGAAACCATCGGCAACGACAACGTCGGCAGTGCCTTCCAAGATTTCACGGGCCTCAACATTGCCTAGGAAATTAAAGGCGGTTGCCTGCTTCATCAACTGGTGGGCTGCCTTGTGGGTTTCATCCCCCTTGTCTTCTTCGCCCCCATTATTTAATAGACGAACACGGGGGTTTTGAATGCCCATAACAGATTGAGCATAGAAGCTACCCAAAATCCCATATTGGTAAAGGTGCGCTGGCTTATTTTCGGCATTTGCTCCCAAGTCCATGAAAACAAATGAATCGTTAGGGCCACCAAATGATGGAATCGCAGAAGCCAAGGCTGGACGGTCGACACCCTTAATCCGGCCAACAATAAAGATGGCAGAAGAAAGGATGGCACCAGTATTGCCGGCAGAGAACAAAGCATCCGCTGTCCCTTCCTTCACGGCTGTTGCAGCGCGCACCAAAGAAGAGTCTGGCTTATTTTTCATTGCCTTGACAGGTTCTTCACCCATCTCGATTTCTTCTGTCGTTGGAATCAATGTAATTCGGTCATTATTTTGAATCAATGGGCGGACCTTAGCTTCGGTTCCAAACAATTGGAATTCCAAGCCTGCGTAACGGTCACGGGCCATTTCAACTCCCTTGACAATTTCATCTGGGGCAAAGTCCCCACCCATCGCATCAATGGCAATCTTAATCACAATTTTTCTCCTAAAATTATCGCTTTTTTACATTCATTAATCAAAATGGCGGAATTGCGCCATGGTTTTGGATAAGTAAGTTACTAGGGGCTGATTTTCCACCTGGTTGTCCCAATCTGACTCACGCACGAGACTCAAGGCCTCCTGCTGGGCAATGGTCAGCATCGTCAAATCCTTAACCGGATCACCCACCTGAAATTCAGGCATTCCCGACTGCTTCGTTCCTAAGATATCACCTGCGCCCCGTAATTCCAAGTCGCGTTGGGCTAATTCAAAGCCATCGGTCGTATCAACCAAGGCCTTGAGTCGTTCCTTACCATAGTCGGTCTTAGGGTCGGCCACCAAAACCGTATAAGACTGGCGGTCGCCTCGGCCAACCCGGCCCCGCAATTGATGGAGCTGAGCCAGGCCAAAACGGTCGGCATCTAATATTAACATAATGGAAGCATTCGGCACATCGACCCCAACTTCAACGACGGTCGTCGCAACCAAAACTTGGACCTGGTTGTCCTTGAAGCCTTGCATCAAGGTATCCTTATCGTCCTTTTTCAAGCGCCCGTGTAGGAGGCCAACCGTATAGTCTGGCAAGGCTGCCTGCAAGGTCTGGTAGACTTCGGTAACATTCCGGACGTCCAGCGTCTCGGATTCTTCAATCAAGGGAGTCACGACATACGCCTGCGCTCCTTTGGCCAATTCTGCCTTCATTAAAGCAAGCGCTTGGTCAAACTGTCTTTGAGAAAGCTGGCTCGTAATGATCTGCTTCCGTCCTGCTGGTAATTCGTCAATCACGGAAACTTCCATTTCGCCATAGGCTGTGATGGACAAGGTTCTTGGAATTGGCGTTGCCGTCATGGCCAGGATATCAGGGTTCATCCCCCCCTCGCGCAGCTTTGACCGCTGCTTCACACCAAAGCGGTGCTGCTCATCAATGACCGCTAGGCCAAGATGATGGAAGTAAACGTCGTCTTGCACCAAGGCATGGGTGCCGACAACAATGTCAATGTCACCATTGGTTAAATCAGTTAAGATTTGGCGGCGCTGCGCAGCCTTCAATCCGGAAGTCAACAGTTCCACCCGTAGATCAATCCCGGCCTGATCAAAGAGCTTTGCCAGGCTCTTAGCGTGTTGTTGCGCCAGGATTTCGGTTGGTGCCATTAAGGCCGCCTGACAGCCGGCGGTCACCGTTGCATACATAGCGATGGCTGCCACCACCGTCTTTCCGGAACCAACATCTCCTTGTAGTAAGCGGTTCATATGCCGTGCATCGTGTTGGTCGGCCAAGATTTCGCCAACCACTCGTTTTTGGGCAGCGGTTAAGTCATAAGGAAGGCGGTCAATCAATGTGGCAACCGCCTTTTTGTCATAATTAAGTGGCTGACCACCAAAGGACTGGTCCGCCTGTTTGATCAATTGTAGGCGCATTTGAAAGATAAAGAACTCTTCGAAGGCCGCCGACCGCCGACCGGCCTTGGCTTCCGCTGAGTCCTTTGGAAAATGAGCCCACTCGATTTGCTGATTTTTATCAAGGAGGTGGTACTTATCACGCAAGTGTTGTGGCACCAGGTTGGGCATCTGTCCACGCAGTTGCCCCCAGGCTTGCTCGACCAAATCAGCAATCGTCTTGGCCTTAACGCCCTTGGAAGCCGGATAAATTGGATCAAGGGCATCGGTCGTGGCTGGAACTAATTTGATAGCGGATAGGGCCGCCTTGGCTGCATTATAGGTACCATAAACGGCGACCTCCTGGCCGACCTCGATGTTTTTAGCAACCCAGGGCTGGTTAAAGAAGGTTACCCGGATATTTTCACGATCAATCAACAATCCTAAAACCGTCTGCGACCGCTTGCCAAAGCGCCGAACCACGGCGGGTGTGGAAACAATCCCTTTAAACGTTACCTTTTCCCCATCAAGCGTTTCCGATGGCCGCCTTGCGCCCAAGTCCTCGTAGCGGAAGGGATAATAAGTCAACAAGTCTTCAATTGTAAAAATACCCAAGTCGCGTAGCGCAGCTTGTCTCTTTTCCCCGACACCGGACAGTGCTGAAACCGGGTCTTCTAAAGCCAATGACATGAGTGTATCCCCTCTTTTTGATAAGCAATATTTTACCATTTTCAAGAACGAAATGAAATATCGACCACGCCAGCAAGCCTGTCAGCACCACCTTTGCAACAATTTTGTCACGTTCGCCACCAAAATCAGAAGTCAACCAGCCCAACATTCTTTTGACATGGATTTTTCATCCATGCCCGTCATCGAAGCACTGATTTCTCATTTTTTAACCATAAAAAAAGACGCCAATGGCGACTTTTGTTTTTTAATGAATAAATACTGTGATGAAAGTAATCGCTCCAAAGAAAATTCCAGGAACGTTGGAAATGATAATTGGCCAATCCTTATAAGTCTTCAACCAACCATAACCAGTCCATAGTGTAGCGTTGACCATTGCAACAGCCGGTTGGAGCCAGTTAACTGGATTTCCGCTAAAGTTAGAAACAATCTGTGGAAAGTATGAAACGTACATCAAGATGTTCATCACGGTTGCGACCTTAGAAAAGATCTTCAGCATCTTAATCCGCTTCTCATCTACCTGTTTTTTTTCTTCTGGTGAAACATAATTATCAACACGCATGCCCATGATTTTGTATCTCCTATTCCATCATTCGCTCGAATGATTGTGTCAATTATAACACAATCAGAAAAAATGCAAGGACAATCGAAGCGAAGTGTTGGATAATCAAAAATAAATATTTTTGATTAAAAAGCGCCACCATTCGTCAATCCTATCGGAATCAGTTTTATGGCTAAATGGCCGAAAAATTAAAATCGAATCATTGGGATTCAGTCAATATTCCAGAACTATAAACAAACTAAGACTTGCTTCATCAATTTTTAAATGAAATTTTATTACTTTTTGTTAGTTTTTATCTCATTTTTGATAGAATAAAGTATATCGCTCATCGAAGATGACATTCTATACAATTAATAGCCTTTTGTACAACCGTATAAAAGGCTAATTGCAGATTTTGTATCTTACAAATGTAGCGAAGAATTTGTCAATACATCAACACATGCTTTGGTATTTTAGTTGAAGTAAAAACAAATGTGTAGTTTGAATAATTGAATGTGGAAGCATTACGTGCAGAGCCGGAACCACGCTAAAAGCTGATTAACTTAGGTATTAGGAGAAGGCCCATGTTATTAGAGTCAAATCATTCAAATAGCGGTAAGGTTATCAGAATTTTAAATGAGTATGAAGTGATTGTGAACGTTGGTAAAAAAGACGGCATCTACTGCGGACAAAAGCTAGGCGTCTATAAGCTGTTAGGCGAGGTCACCGATCCCTATAATGATGACAAATTCTTAGGCCGCTGTGAATCACTAATTGAAACACTGACACCATAAAAATCGACGAAAACTACTCAATTCTATATAAGCGTCATTTCGCCGTGCCATCAACTGCACATGTTAACTACCCATTAACTAGCAAAGAAGCACTGATTTTAAATGTTGATGACGACAATATTCTCCCGTTTGAAGACGTTAGTCGTCAGACCATTAAACTGGGCGATACTGTGAGAAATTTGCCGTTGTATTGATGGCTGTGGTCTGACCACCTATTAAACAAAATTTGACTGCAATCCAATTAACGGAAAAAATATATTTTGTGCCTATGAGAGGCAGCAATTTGAAGGCTTAACAGCCTTCTTTTTTGTTTGCTAACACAACTTAACGCCTGAAAAATCAGAAAAACTTAAAAAAGTTCATCTACCAAATTTTAATGTACACTCAGAAAACAACTTTCAACGGATACTTTGACTCACTAGCAATTATCTCCTACTCAATTCAGTTTCAACTTTTTCTTTAACCTATCAGACAGCTCTTGCGAAAAGTTAAGGCCATTCTCCCGAGCAGCCCTATCTAAGTAAGACGGAATGGTCAGCGTTTTCTTGACCAATTTATTGTCTTCTCGCTCCCTTACAAGGGAGGTATCAACCACAACAGCAAGCAAGGAATCACCTTTTTTTGTTTGAATATCAGCAGCGTTCGTTCTTTCAGGCAATTCAATCTGGTTGTCTTCAGCAGCAAGCAGATACCCTTCTAATGCATCCTTGGCCATTTCGGACGCTTCAATTTCACCATCGCCAAAAGTATTCACATTTGGAAAATCGTAGAACTTAACACCAATGCTGTCACCGTCTTGATATAGAGTTGCATAATAAATATATTTCATATCGCTCACCTTTTCAATTTTAACGTGCAAAATCAACCTAATAGCCCAATGCTTTCAGTATTCGCTGGGCTGTGCCTTTAGCAATTGCCTGTTTACCGTGGTTAGGTATCGTAACCAATTCTCCTGTTTCGTCCTTCAAGAACTGATAATGACTACCTTTAATACGGACAACTTTAAATCCCTTATTATTAGCCATTTTGGACAACTTTTTGAAGTTGTACTCTACCATGCTTCCTCGTTTCTTCAAATAACATTATAACACGTATAAATATACGTGTTACTGCCAACTATCTATTTTAAAATCAGAAAAGTAATTACTTGTGTGCGCCAATCGACCACAAGTAATCATACGAAATCAAGATAAAATAACGCAGTTCAAAATAAATAAAAAAAGTCCCCGACAGGATAACCCGTCAGGGACTTTACTTTCAAGGTGGCAACCGGAGTCGAACCGGCGATCAGGGTGTTGCAGACCCATGCCTTACCACTTGGCTATGCCACCAAAAAGCGTTTGAACAACGCTTATAATTATAAAGAAAATTGGTCTAAATTACAATACCTTTATGAAAGTTATTGCACAAGCTGATTTAACCTAACTTATTGTCTAAAAGGATCTGCTTCATCTCCGCCTGGATATCATCCGGCTTGACCCACTCGTCAAAGTGGTCAGCTTCCAATGGCAAAAAATCATAGTGATGGTTAATGAAGTCCTCTACCTTTTCCACGTGAGAAGACCGCGGAATATTCATCTTCAAAATCCGCACTTCTTTAATCATCCCATGCTCAGCAGCATACTCTGCTCGAGAGTTTTCGGAAATATTGCCCAGCTCGTAGTAAATTGTGCCATCATTGCGGGTGATTTCTTCAATCAAATTAAACGTCTGATTCATCTAACAAGTTCCGTCCTTCCTTTTGGTAACGGCGCTCGACCATGTAAGTCGACAGCCAAATCGATAGCAAAATACCAATCATGCCCAACAGCATCGTGGCCACTTCCATCACCAAGAGCTTGGCATTGATAAATTCCGCCAACGTGTAGTGCAGGCGCAGGTACCAAATCAGAAGCGGAATATTAGCCCCTAACATCCCGAAGAAGAGCGTGTTAACCGCTGTCCCTAGAATTTGGCTCCCAATTGTTTCCGCATGTTCACTTAAAGACTCCTTGGTAATATCAGGCGAACGGTCAATTACCTCGAATAAATCAGCAGTAATCGCCATCGAAGCTTCGGCAATCGCTCCCAAAGCCGAAATCACCATCACAATCACGACCAAGTGACTAAAATTGATGCCGATATTGAGCGACAAGCCCTCTAATTCATCCGAATTTTCAAGAGTGTAGCCTTGAACCTGGGCAAAGTGTTGGGTCAAAAAAGACAAGCAGCCAACAACGGTGGTGACCACCAAGGAGCTTTGCCAAGCAATTGCCATCACTTTCGCCCGACCGGCCGAAAGGTAGATAGCGACCGAGAGGATCATCAAGGAAATAATGGCCGTCACGATATAAGGATTAAAGCCCCAATTAACTAGGATAATCAACGTAAAAATCAGGAAAAAGTTCAAAACTAGTCCCAAGAACGTTTTCAGCCCCTGCTGACCACCAACAATCATTAACGAAAGAAGAAGGATAATAATCAGCACACAAATCGAATTCATTTTGCCGCCTCCTCTTCTTGATGACGTAACTTCCAGGCCGTCAGGCCGGCTGTGACGGGCACTGCCCAAACAATTCCAAGAGCAGAAACAACTGTCTGCAAGATACCAAGATTCATGACCTGGTCCAAAATATACGACCAGTTATTGCCATTACGCAGCATCAAAATCACCATTGGAATCGTTTCGGCAATGAAAATCATAAACAAAACGTTGGTCAAAGTGCCCAAGATTTCACGGCCAACTGACAATCCCGCCTGCCAATAATCCTTAAAAGGTCGATGAGGTGATTCCCGGTGAAGACCAAAGAGGCCAGCAACAATATCAGCCGACTCATCCATCACCGCCCCCAAAACCCCAATAATAGTTTGCGCATAGAAAATTGGGGCTGGAACCTGGGTCACAAAGGACATGGTTTCAAAGTGGACACCAATACCACCCGTGACCAGTAAGACAAACCACATGACGAAAACCGCCAAGGCAGTTGTGATGACTGTTGCCGCCAGCGTAATGTGGGCTTGCTGACTCCGTCCCAAAACAAGGTAAAGAGAAAGTGCCGCCAAAGCCACTGCCACCAAAGAGAACCAGAAAACAACGGGCAAACTCTTAACATGAACGTCAACAAGGAGTGCTACCACAAAGACGGCAGCGTTTAACAGAACCGATAGCAATAAGAAACTGGTCTTTTTAAAGCGAACATAAATGATTGTCGCCGTTACCAATAAGGCCACCAACGCCAAGAGCGTCGAATCGCGCTTGATGGTATCAATCTGATAAGAGCCAGAATATTCCTTCAGGAGAATTTGGTCACCAACATCGTAATTAGTCGTCATCGTCTGTGAGGCCATCACCTGATTTTGAATCTTAACCGTTTGGCCAGACCGGTTGAGTAGTTTGACCGTCAGGTTCTGAGTATACTGACCGTCCTGGTTGCCAAATTCGTCCGTCGTGGATTCTTGGCTGGTCTGCTTGACGGCCGTTACCTGGCCAACAGGGGCGGGGTACAAAAAGCTATCAAAGCGAGCCAAGAAAAAGGCCAGGATGGTCACAACGGCAATAATGGCCAAGCGGCCAAGCTGTTTTTTCATGATCAACATCCCCTCTTGCCCTCCTGAAAAAGGGCAAAGTGAAAACTTACAAAAGAAAAGGGCTGTCACAGTAACTGTCCAGCCCCCAACAGAAATTTTTTAACGACGCAAGCGCAGATTTTCGCCGGCCACCGCTACTGGTTGAGCCAAGAAAAGGATTCGCTGCATTAACCGGGCAGCCTTGCCCGGCTCTTTTGCCTCTCTCGTTTGACTCAAATACTCCTCTAATGAGGTTAAATCAAAATTAGAAGTAAAGCAAGTGGTCAACTGATTTTGCATTCGGTATTCCAAGATAACCGACAAAATAGAATCTCTCGCCCAAGCAGTCAAGTTATCCGTCCCCATATCGTCTAAAATCAGGACTTCGGCCTGCTTGGCCTGCAAAATAATATCGTCTGTTTTTTGATCAGCGCCATTTTTGTTAAAGCCGGCCTTCAAGTCCTCAATCATCGATGTCCAGTGGACCATCATGACCGAAATCCCGTTAGCAGACAAGGCATTGGCCAAAGCCCCCATTAGGTAGGTCTTGCCGACACCAAAGTCACCATACAGGTAAAGGCCCTGAACAAAGTCGTCCTGGTGGCCTTCATCCTTGGAAACCAAGGCATCAAAAAGTCGCACGGCAGCAGAAACAGCAGCCTGGCGGCCAGGATGTTGGCCGACTTCTGCAACTAATTGTTTCAAATCAGCCTGGCGCACGTCCTTTGGCACCGAAAACATCTTCAGCATCTTTTTTTGCATCAAAGATTCCTGGGTTTTCTGGCTGGCCTGGTAGGTCACATGTGGGTAACCCTTTTCAATCGTCAGAACGGGATGGTAGCCGGGGAAAAGCCCACTATCCGGATTTTTGCTCTGATGCTTTTGGTTAACAAATTCAAACAAATCCATCATCGATACCGCAAAGGCATCAGGCCTCAGCTCTTTTTGATGTGCCTGCCAGAAATCTTGAACGTCTTGATCGTTCTTGATTACTTCCAGGGTTTGCGCCAAACGGGCATTGGAAACTTGGGGGTATTTTTTTTGAAAATCTTTTAAGGCTGACCCTAAATCTTTCATTACAAACCTCAATTCTTAGTTTTGCGGTCCTTCAACAACGCCATCATGGCGGCTGCATCATCACCCTGACTGGCCTGGTTGGTCAACTGATCATTTTGAGCCATCTTTGGTTCAACCTTTTGACCGGATCGATTATAGCGGCCCTGGTAGCGACTTTGATTCGTGCTCGTGCGGGCCTTCTGCTGATTTTGGTGGTTCTTAATCGCAGCGACTGCCTTCGGTGCGGTATCGACCTGATTTTTCGCCCAATCATTGGCAATCGAATCGACCAAGTTTCGCTTCAAATCGGAATTATCCATATTCACCAAAACCTGGTAAATCAGGATATTAATCACCGGCACCGGCAAAATATTTTGTTGGACCAGATTGGTTAGTAACTGGCTCTCGGACTTTGTCACGTAACCATGATTATTTTCTTTAATTTGCCGTAGAAAGTCAATTGGGCTCAAGAGGTCAGCGGCCTGATAAAGCGATTGCAGGGCCCTTGATTGTTTTGACGTTCCTTGTTTAGGATGACTCTGACTGTTTGACGCCTGAGCAGACTGACCCTGGCCTCCGTTAGTCTGTTGGCTAGCTGGGTCAGTAGCTTGGTTGCTCTGCCCCTGACTAGTAACAGGCCTTTCGCCTTGGCTCCCCCGGTTGGCCAACTTGGTCTTTTCAGCATTGTTTCCCCACTGATTTTGCAAGTAGGCCATAAAGGCGGGGCGGTTTAAACGGTGGTCATCAAGGTTAATGCTGCGTGTAATGGCCGTTGCTAACTCGGCCTCGTTCAGCCCGTAAAGGACTTGCTGGGTCATAATCAATTGCCGGTCAGGCGCTAAATTAGCAACCGTTGTGCCATGGATAAGGGCGACCATTGCATCATAGTCAAAAGGTTGCTTGCTAAAGTCCAAATCGTCCAGCGACCCTGGCCCTGCCAATTCGACACTTGGCTGACGGCCAGCAACCGGATTATCAAAGAATTCCAAGAAGCTAGCCGAGAGGTTGACAACGTTGGCACCAGTGACTTGACCGGCCGGTTGACCCGCAAAGCGGTCAGCCAAAACCTGAAAACGGTCCTCACCGGCAAAGTAAAAGAGTAAGCCAGACAGCAGGTCTTCGTTAAAGAAGTCTTGTGCCGTCATTGGGGGCTGAATTTGATATGTATAGCCAACAAAGCCACCAGCTTCCTGGTAGAAGGTTTTCAACAACCCTACCGCCTCCAGCGCCTTGCGGGCATGGACAAGGTCGGGCAATGAAAGGGTTAGCGTATCAAGCAGCAAATAGTGATCGGCCCATTTTGTCGTACCAGCCTGGCTCTCTTGAACCATGAAATGGTAAAGCGCATAAGCCTTAGCACCCAAAAATGGCAAGTACAAGCTAAAAACCCGGTCCAAATCAGCAAGGCTGATCGGCGCCTGCAAGCTCAAATAGGCCGGCTCTTTCGCCTGAAATTCAATTGTCTGCTTGGAAACAGCCATTATTCTTCCTTCTTTAAATCAGCTAAATACTTTTCCACTTGCTGCTTTAGTTCTTCTTCACTGCCATTGTTATCAAAGACGACGTCTGCCATCTCGGCCTTCTTTTCGATTGAAATTTGGGCCTTAATTCGGCTTTGAGCCGCATATTCGTCTAAGTGATCACGGGCCATTAATCGGTCAAGTTCGATCCGCGGGTTCGTAGCGACCACCAAAATTTGGTCGAGCCAGCCAGATTCATCGTACTTTTGTTCAAAAAGGAGTGGAATGGCGATAAAAATCACCTTTTCACCACGGTTTTTAAAAAAGTTGAGCTTGTCCTCAATCGCTGAGTAAATTGCTGGACTCGTTATCGCTGTGAGTTCCTTTAATTTAGCTGGGTCTTGAAAGACCATTTGCCCAAGCTTCTTCCGGTTCAAGACTCCGTTTTCAACAATATCTAAACCAAAAACATCCTTGATTTTTTCAAGAGTAAAGGTCCCCGGTTCCACTACCTCGCGGGCAACCAGGTCGGCATCAATTACCCGGTAACCGGCAGCTGCCACAATCTTGGTGACCGCTGATTTTCCAGTAGCAATACTCCCTGTCAAACCGATGATTTTCATGCTGCCCCCTTCTGCAAAGCTTGTGCAAAGACTTGGCTTGAGTAGACAACTCGCGCCGTATTCAAGTATGGCGTCACGTAGATATAGGCTAAGCCAAAGGTCAAAAATCCTAGTAGGTGCCAGCCCAAAAAGGAAAGTTCAAGTTGGAAAAGTTCCATTTTTCGTCCAGACATTACCCGCCGAGAAATCGAAATATAGTCGGTCAAGGATTTCTGCTGGCGACCAAACAGGCTATCCATCTTAAAGGCATAGTAAGTCTGTGAGTAGGAAAAGGCCTTAACGAAGCCTGGAATCACCAGTGCCGACCATAAGAAGAGCAGGATGTTTTGTACGAAAGCCAGCATAAAGGTCGCAAAGAACCGCCCAAAGCGAAAAGCCTGAATGCTTTGGCGCCATGTGACCTTAGCCTTTGGTTCCTGAAATTGATCCACAATGGCCCACTTGGCAGACCAAGAGAAGACCAGAGCAATCGTACTGGCAACCGTTTGGCTAAAGTAAGCACTTCGTTGGTTGAAGTATACCAGCTGACCCGTTTGGTGATAGTTCAATAACACTAGATAGGTCGTTGTCAGTACCAAAGCGGTTTGAAAAAGATTAAATAAAATGACAATCCAGTTAGCCTTGATGGCAGCAACAAAATTTTTTTGTAGATGTTTTCTCGCGGTCAGTTTAACACGGTTGCGCGAGATTGGTGTGATTTCTGTCATGAGTTCCTTTCGCGAAAAGGCACAATTACCTTCTGCTGGGTTTTTAAAGATAAATAAAATGAAATAGCGGTTAATAGCGCTGATTTTTCATGGTCTAATTACAGCCACCAGACAAGCCGAGGTCTCACTTACTTTTGTACCTGGCAGTTTGGACAGTAGGTGGTTCCGCGTTGGGCGACTTTGATTTTGACCAGGGTTGTGCCACAGCGCCGGCAAGGCTCACCTGCCCGACCATAGACATCGAGTTCGTTTTGGAATTGGCCGACCTCACCAAAAACATTGGAGAAGGAATGGACGGTGGTCCCGTGATGGACCGTTGCCCGGTTAATCTCTTGAATAATGTTTTGGCGCAGGTTGGCCACCTCTTCCGCCGATAAATGGTCCGTTAAGGTCTCCGGGTGGACCTTGGTCTGCCAAAGCACCTCATCCGTATAGATATTACCAAGGCCAGCTACGTTAGACTGATCAAGCAAAAATGGCTTAATTTTCCGGTGGGACTTGGCTAAAATTGAGGTCAAATAGGTGATGTCCAAATCAGCTTCGGTGGGTTCCGGCCCCATTTTCGCTAAACCAGAAACCTCTTGGTATTCTTTACCAGTTGGCACCAGCTGCATCCGACCGAAGCGGCGGGTATCGTTGTACATTAAATCGCGGTCGTCATCTAAAGTAAAGATAACCTCCGTGTGCTTATGCGGGGTCGCCCCCACAGGCTCAACCGAGTACTGGCCCTCCATCCGTAGGTGGGAAACCAGGGTCTTTTGATTTGAAAGTCGGAAAAGCAAAAACTTGCCCCGCCGGTCAATTTGATCGATGGTTGCCCCAGCTAAATCCGTCTGAAAATCGGTTAAATCAGAAACGATTGCTTTTGGATAAGGAACAGCCACACTGTTAATTTTTGCCCCCTGTACCAGGGCGGTCAGCCCGCGGCGGACAGTTTCAACTTCAGGTAATTCTGGCATTTGGGTCAATAACCCCCTTCATATCAACGTTTTCAATATTTTGGCTTAGTTTTTGGCTAACTTTTTGGTTAACTTTTGGCCTAACCTTGACGATTACTGGTTAAATCAACAAATTTCATTAATATTTTCAAGAAATATTATAACAAAAAATAGCCAGGCACGATTGCCCGACTATCTTTTGGATAATCTGTCAATAAGTTCATATTGTTTTCATTATAGCAAAGCGATAATGGCCAACGATTCGTCTTGCTGTCGTCAGCCAACTACCAGTTGGCCACACTTGAAAACACGGCAACCCGATTAAATCACTTCGAATCCTGAGGTCGGCTAGCCCATTTTGGCTTTCCTTTATCCTTCTTCTTCCGTGCTTGGTGCTTTTTCTTGGCCTTAGCGGCTTCCTTGGAAGTCAATTCGCGTTTCTCTTCGGACTGCTTTTGACGGTTCTTCTTATCGGCCTTGCGGATTTTGCCATCCTGAGGGTTGGTGGCCCGCTTCTTTTCAGCACGTGGCTGCTTTTCTTCGTCCAAATCAGCACCATCATCTGTCACTGTCGCCATCGCCTTTTGCAACTTCTTAGCTTCCTGTTGCTTTTCATCAGCTGCAGCCCAGTCAAACTTTTCCAGGCTGATTTCCTCTGGCAAGTACTGCTTCAACTTGCGAATATCGTGGTCGTTACCAAGGTTCAGCACTTGGCCGGAAAGACCCGCGCGTCCTGTTCGACCAGTTCGGTGAAGGTAGGTCGTCAAGTTATTCGGAATTTGCGCGTTCACCACTAATGGCAAGCCCTGGATATCAAGACCACGGGCAGCCACATCGGTTGCCAGCAACAAGTCAAGCTTGCCCTTCTTAAACGATTGGAGGGCGTCGGCCCGCTTTAAGTGCGACTTCTCGTTGTTCCCAACGGACATAACGGAAGCATGTTCGTGGCGCAAGGCTGCTTGTGCAGCAACCAAGGCCCCGATGGTGTTAAAGAAGACCAGGGCTTGCTGGTGTCGACGAGCTAATTCAATCAAGACCTTGTGGTTTGCCTTGGCATCAACGTGCAAGTAGGTATGGTCAATCGTTTTTGGTGCCTGATTTTCCACGGAAACCGGCTTCACAGAGTGGCCAAAAAGTTCCTTGACCCAGGCCAAGTCGACACCGGAGGTAGCTGAAAAAAGATCCACCTGGTCAAGTGGAGGAAGCGCATTCGCTAAAGCATTTAAGTCTTCCTGATGTTCCTCGTTCAAGGTCGCATCGGCCTCATCGACAATTAACGTCTTCAGGTGCTTGGTTTTCAATGCCCCACCATCAATCATCGTTAAAATCCGGCCAAGAGTCCCGACCACGATAGCCGGCTTCTCCTTCTTCAACTTATCAGCCTGACGTTTCCCGTTGGCCCCACCAATTAAGGCGGCAACTTTCACGCCAACCTCACTCGCATACGGGCGAATGACCTGGGCCAGCTGTGCCCCTAGTTCCTGTGACGGTGCTAAAATCAGAACCTGACTCTGCTTGGCCGTCAAATCAATCCTAGACAACACTGGTAAAGCAAAAGCCAGCGTCTTCCCAGAACCAGTCGGTGCCAGGCCGAAGACGGATTCACCGGCGGTCATTCGGTCAAAAAGGGCCTTTTGAATTGGCGTTTCTTCTTGAAATTGTTCATGAAATAAATTGGCAAGTTCCGGTAAAATCATTCTTTATTTTCCTTATTTTTGGTGACTGTCTTTTTGACGGCAATCCGCCCGTTTTTAAAATTCACTTCTATTATAACAAAAGCCCGCCTTACGATTTTTGTAGGTGGGCTTTTTCGACTGAAAGGTAGCCAATGGTTTTTGGCTTATTCAGAATATTCAAAGACAAAGTTTGTATTATTAATTCGAACGTCGTCGCCGTCTTCGGCACCAGCTTCGCGCAACTTATCATCAACACCCATATGGCGGAGTTGACGGGCAAAGCGCATAATGGTTGCTTCACGTTGCATGTTCGTCATGGCAGCAAGCTTTTCGACTTCCGGTCCAGAAATCAACCAGCAAGAAAGTTCATCATCCCAATCAACGGAAATAACAGGCGTCTGCTTCTTGTACTGGTAAATTTTCTCTTCTGTTGTTTCTTCTTCTTGTTGGTAAGCCGTTGGTACTGGTGCTTGATCCAACAGGTCGGCTGTTTTACGCAAAAGCGCATCAACGCCATCATGAGTCACAGCTGAAATCGAAACAATTTCAGGCGTTTTGGCCAAACCGGAATCTGCTTGCACCTGTTCCTGGAACTTCGCAAACAATTCCTCTGAATCTGGCATGTCCATCTTAGTAGCAACCACGATTTGTGGTCGCTCCAAAATCGTTGGATCATATTCCTTCAATTCAGTCAAAATCTTCTTGTACTGAACATAAGGATCCTGTCCTTCAATGCCAGACATATCCACCAGGTGCAAGATAACGCGAGTCCGTTCAACGTGACGCAAGAACTGGAAACCTAATCCAACACCTTGAGAAGCCCCCTCAATCAATCCTGGCAAATCAGCCATGACAAAGTCACGGTTATCGCCCAAGCGAACCATTCCGATGTTCGGGTCAATCGTTGTAAAGTGGTAAGCCGCAATCTTTGGTTTTGCATTTGAAACCACTGACAACAATGTTGACTTTCCAGCAGATGGGAAACCAACCAAACCGACATCAGCCAAAACTCGCAGTTCCAACTTAATTTGTCGTGTTTGACCTGGCTCACCGTTTTCAGATAATTCAGGAGCTGGGTTAGCTGGTGTGGCAAAACGAATGTTACCACGACCACCACGACCACCACGAGCAACCAGTAATGTCTGATCAGGGCGCACTAAATCACCCAATACCTCACCGGTATCAGCATCGGTCACGATGGTCCCTTGAGGAACTTTAATCACTCGGTCGTCTGCAGACGCACCGGTCATCCCCTTGGTCCCACCATTGCCACCAGACTGGGCCTTAAAGTGACGATTATAACGGAAATCCATCAAAGTTCGTAGTCCTTCATCCACCTTCAAGATGATGGAACCACCATGGCCACCGTCCCCACCAAAGGGACCACCCATGGCCACAAACTTTTCATGACGGAAGGAAACGATTCCATCGCCACCCTTACCTGCTTTTAGCTCAACTTGTGCTTGATCAACAAATGCCATTTGTATTCGCGCGCAATGCGCTACTCCTTTTTTAATCCAATGAATCTAGACAGTTAAGTGTATCACAGAAAGTTCTCTTTGCCTACACTTCTGCCCAGAAGACGCCAAATCAGGACAAAAATGACCTGATTTTTCACCATAGCAAAAATTTTGACGTCACCTATCAATTGTGTCAACACTACCAATATACTGCAAACCAGGGGTAAAACGCCAATGATTGCCGGCAGCATATAAAACCATTCTAACCTGACTGGCCAATTAAGCCGATTTTCCTTAAGGCTTTTGCTCCGACAGTGACCAGTGAACTAGCTGAGCAACCTTGGATGACAATCCCAAGGCTTCAAGCTCTTCGATGCTGGCCGCTTCAATCTTGGTGATCGAACCAAAGTTGGTCAACAGCTTCTGTCTCGTTTTCGGACCGACTCCCGCAATCGCATCCAGGCGCGAAGACAAGGATTTCTTCGACCGCGACTGACGGTGGAAAGTAATGGCAAAGCGGTGAACTTCATCTTGGATTCGCTGAACCAAGAAGAAGCCCTGAGACTGGTGGTCTAAGCGCACGACCTCTTCCGTCTTCCCGTTAATCAAGTCAGCAGTCTTGTGCTTATCGTTTTTAACCATGGCCGCAATTGGTACATCAAGGCCCAGCTCATCTTCCAAAACTTCCTTGGCCGCATGCAGCTGGATGATGCCCCCATCCATTAAAATCAGGTCCGGCATCTCAGCCCCTTCCTTCAACAGGCGGGAATAACGTCGCCGAATAACTTCTTGCGTTTCTAGCCACTCATCGGCATGATCGGTCGACTTAATCTTGTACTTCCGGTACATATCCTTGTTTGGCCGGCCATCTTCAAAGACCACCATCGCCGACACAATTTCTTCCCCTTGGGTATGAGAATGATCGAAGGCTTCGATCCGGTGACCCATTGAAATTCCAAGGACATCAGTGATTTCCTTCATGGCCCCCGACGTCTTTTGCTCATTCAATTCCATCAGGCGGAACTTCTCATCCAGGGCAATCTTGGCGTTCTTTTCTGCCAAATCGAGCAGGTCCTTCTTTTCACCGCGGACGGGCGTGCGCACCGGAACGTCCAGGGCAGCGGCTAGAAGGTCATGGTCAACACCCTTTGGCACCAAAATTTCCTTTGGCTTTTGAATATTTTTTTGCAGGTAGAATTGCTGGATAAAGGTTGTAAATTCATCAATCCCATCACCAACAACGGCAAAGGTCTGTTTACTCTGGCGAATCAAGCGGGCCTGCCGAACAAACATCACGGAAACCGTAATCCATCCCTTATCTAGGTAAAAGTTAAAGATATCGCGTGGCGTTGAATCATTCGACAATATTCGCTGGCTTTCAACTGTTTCATCAATATACTTCAGTTGGTCACGTAAATCAGCTGCTCGCTCAAACTCCAAATTTTCAGCAGCCTGACCCATTTGCTTTTCAATTTGGCGTTTCACGACTTTGGTATCACCGGACAAAAAGCGCTTAATTCGGTCAACCTGAGCCGTATATTCCGCCTTGGGAACATCCCGAAAACAAGCACCCAAACACTGGCCCATCGAATAATAGAGGCAAGGACGACCTTGGCGACCCTTGCACCGCCTTAGTGGGTAATTCTTTTCCAAGAAATGGAGCGTTTCCTGGGCAGCATACACGTTAGGATAAGGACCAAAGTAAAAGGCACCATCCTTCTTAACCTCTGAAACCAAGGCCATTCGTGGATCAGTTTCGCGGGTAATCTTGATGTATGGATAGCCTGTTCCATACTTCAAGCGAATGTTGTAATAGGGCTTATACTTCTTAATTAACTCATTTTCCAACAAGAAGGCTTCTTTATC
Source organism: Fructobacillus tropaeoli (assembly GCF_001047135.2). Lineage (GTDB taxonomy): Bacteria > Bacillota > Bacilli > Lactobacillales > Lactobacillaceae > Fructobacillus > Fructobacillus tropaeoli. Next base: position 129,700 of record NZ_DF968080.1, read on the forward strand.
GGAATTGGTCACGATAAAGTCAAAGTCAACAATATTGGCAACCAGTTCGGCCGTCTTGCCAGTATGGTCCTGCTTAAAATATGACCGCACCCGGTTCTTCAAGTTTTTGGCTTTACCAACATAAATAATTTTGCCCAAACGGTCCTTCATTTGATAAGAACCTGGTTCATCTGGTAAGAGGAGCAGTTTTTGTTCAAGGTGTTTTGAGATATTGGCTAACATAACTTTATTATACCCTCACGACTTCTATGTACGAAAAGGCCGCCAAATAATATGGCGACCTTTTTGTCTTCAAAACAAAGCATTCATTAAAAAATCAGCTTGGTGCTTACTTTTCGTTATAGGCCACAGCAGCAGTAATAAAGCTGTTGTACAAACCTTCTGGCTTGTTTGGCCGTGAAATAAATTCTGGGTGGTATTGAGCAGCAATAAAGAAGTCGTTCTTTGGATATTCGATGACTTCCATCAACTTGTTATCAGGTGATGTTGCTGAGAAGACCATACCAGCCTTTTCAAATTCGTCCCGGTACTTAATGTTAAATTCGTAGCGGTGACGGTGACGTTCGTCAACTTCAGACTTGTTACCATAAGCAGCAGCAGTCTTTGTGCCTTCCAACAGGCAAGTTGGATAGAAGCCAAGACGTTGTGTCCCACCCAAGTCAGTCACTTGGTTCTGGTCATCCATCAAAGCGATGATTGGATGCGTTGTTTCAGGGTTCAACTCGATTGAGTTGGCATCCTCATAACCCAAGACATCACGGGCAAATTCAACAGAGGCCAATTGCATCCCCAAGCAGACACCCAAGAATGGAATGTTGTTTTCACGGGCATAACGGATTGCCTGAATCTTACCTTCTGTTCCACGAGGACCAAAGCCACCAGGAACCATGATGCCATCCATATCCTTCAACAAGGAAGCAACGTTTTCTTCCGTCACCGTTTCAGAATTAATGTGGGCAATTTCAACATCAGTATCTTGTGAGTAACCACCGTGCTTCAAGGCTTCGTTTACTGAGATATAAGCATCCTGCAAATCAGTATACTTACCAACAACGGCAACATGGATGGTCTTCTTTGGATGCTCGATGGCATCAACCATGGCCTTCCATTCCGTCATGTCGGCTTCTGGCACATCCAACTTCAACTTATCAACAACCACTTGATCCATCTTTTGTGCTTGCAAGTTCAAAGGAATTTCGTACAAAGTGTCCACATCGCGTGATTCGATAACCGCTTGTGGGTTAACATCCGTAAAGGTTGCCAACTTTGTCTTCATTTCATCTGTCAATGGGTGTTGTGTCCGCAAGACCAACATGTCTGGTTGGATACCCAATGAACGCAACTGTGAAACAGAGTGTTGTGTTGGCTTTGTCTTTGCCTCACCGGCTGCTTGTAAGTAAACAATCAATGATGTGTGCAGGTAGAAGACATTTTCGTTACCAAAGTCTGATTTCATTTGACGCAAGGCTTCGATAAATGGCAATGATTCGATATCACCAACCGTTCCACCAACTTCGACAATAACAACATCGGCATCAGTTGATTCACCAGCCTTAACAATCTTGTCCTTGATGGCGTTCGTGATATGTGGGATAACCTGGACAGTCGCACCATGGTAATCACCCTTACGTTCCTTGGCCAAAACTTCTGAATAAATCCGACCAGTCGTCACGTTTGAGTACATGTTCGTGTTGATATCCATGAAACGCTCGTAGTGGCCCATGTCCAAATCAGTTTCCAGGCCATCGCCCGTTACATACGTTTCCCCGTGTTGGTATGGAGACATGGTACCTGGGTCAACGTTGATGTAAGGATCCAACTTCTGAATTGCCATCTTCAAGCCGCGGTTTTTCAACAAACGACCCAAAGAAGCTGCTACGATTCCCTTTCCAAGGGATGAAACGACCCCACCGGTGACGAAAATATACTTGGTTTGCTTCTTTGCCATAATGCCTCCTATGTTTTGCCTGACACACTGAATTTTGCTATGGTTTTAGCCAAAATTCATTAAATAAAATAGAAAGGCTCCCAAGCAGTAGCTTGGGAGCAATAAAAGATTTTCACATTAAATGTGAGCCCTAATATATATTACAGACTGCCCCCCTGAATGTCAACACTAGATAAAATAATTATCTAGACCAAACAAATTCAGTATGAAAGGTGGGAGACAGCCAACCACTGACAACAATTATCTCGGTCATCTCGGTTAAAATGCATCCAATTAAGCAACCAAGACGACCTTGTCAGCGAAGCTGATTTTTACTTAACTTCTTGCTGGTTACGGTGCGTCCAGAAGTACAAGAGCCCCATGAAAAACAAGAAACCAAAGCCGATGGCCAATGGTACCCGAGTCGTTGGGTTAATCACCATGAAGACCAAAGTAATTAATAGGAAGAAAATTGCAAAGTAGTTCGACCATGGTGACAAAGCCAACATGAATGGGTGGCCCTTCATCAGGTCTGGGTTTTCCTTGCGGAACTTAATTTGAGAAATCAAAATCACAAACCATGGCACCATTCCTGGCAAGGTTGAAGCCGAGTAAACCAAGACAAAGATGTTCTCGGACCCCTTCCAGAAAAGTGGTAAGACGGCGTTTAAGACGATTCCCAGCAAAATTCCAACAGACATGGCCATCACGGAAACGTCTGGCACGCGGTTCTTTGACAACTTCAAGAAGACTGGTGGCAATTCCTTTTGCTGTGCCAATGTGTATAACATCCGTGATGATGAGAACAGACCAGAATTCAATGCGGAGGCTGCAGCCGTCAACATCACGAAGTTGATGATTCCGGCAGCAGCCGTAATCCCAACTTTGGCGAACGTTTCAACGAACGGTGAGCCGACCGTGTCTAATTTATCCCAAGGATAAATCGTTACGATCACAAAGATTGCCCCAACGTAGAAAATCAGGATTCGCGCAACAATCGACTTAATCGACTTCACAATGGCTTCTTGTGGGTGGGCCGCTTCACCAGCCGTAATCCCGATGATTTCGATGGCTTGGTAAGAAGTGACCACGATTGACAAGGCAAACATGAAGCCCTTGAAGCCGTGAGCAAAGAATGGTCCGTGTGACCACAGGTTTGAGAAACCAATGGCATGACCGTGATTACCAAAGCCAAAGAGAATCATCAACAATCCCAAGATAATCATAAAGACAATCGTCAAAACCTTAATGATTGAGAACCAGGCTTCCAATCGACCGTAGGCCTTAACCGTTACCAAGTTTGTTAACGTCAACAGGATTAAGACAATCACACCCGTTACCCAGGTTGGCACACCTGGCCACCAGTAGTGCATGTAATCACCGACGGCGATTGTTTCCGAAATTCCAACCGTCAACCACTGGAAGACATTCGCCCACACAGTTAGGTAACCGGCAACCGGATGAATATACTTCGTTGCATAGTTGGCAAATGATCCAACGATTGGCTTCACGTAGAGCATCTCACCCAATGCCCGCATGACAATATATAAGACCAGCCCAGCCAATAGGTAGGCTAGCAAGACGGACGTTCCCGTCCACTTGATGGTCGATGATGACCCCAAGAAGAGTCCAACACCAATTGTGCCACCAAGGGCAATCATTTCCATCTGGAACGATGACAATGACCGCTTTAATTCTTTTCCATTTTCCATCTGTTTCTCCTCCACGCGGCTGGCCAAACAAAAAAAACGTCCCTAGAAATCTCTAGGGACGCTTTGTTGCGTGGTACCACCCGTGTTTTGCCTAAGTAAAAAGACCTAGACAACACTCTTTTGCCAAGATAACGGCTGACAACCGGGCTTCATTTCACGCATTACTCAAAGGCCACTACTGAGGGAGTTTTCACCGGCTTCGCCCGTCACTTTCACCAACCGTGACGTCTCTAGCAGACTTGTACCGATTACTCGTCCTCATGAATGTGATAATTGTAAGCGCATCTGAAAAAAATTGCAAGTACTTTTATCAAAGACAATCGAACGGCAGCCGTTGGTACGCTGATTTTTCCAAATATTATGACTCGACTTGATCATACTTTGACAGGTTCATCAGCTTCCAAATCAGCAAAGCAACTGCCCAGGCAACAACGAAAATCACCACCAAAATAATGCCTAATTCGTTGAAATCGAGCGCACCCGCCCACTTGGTCAAGAAGTTGTCCCAGTGGAACATGGCTGACATTGATTGAATCAAGTCGACAACACCGATAAAGCCAGCAGCAATAATCGAGATACTTGTCAAAATCAGGTTAAAGTAAACCTTGCGGTAAGAAGTTGAAATAATCCAGTTGTAGGTTGTTGACATGAAGAAACCATCCAAAGTATCCATCAAGCACATCCCTGCGGTAAAGAACAGAGGCACGGATAAGATGGCATACCAGGGAACACCAGCAGTCGTTGCCGTTGCCGATGTGGCTAAGACCGCCACCTGCGTTGCCGTGTCAAAGCCCAAACCAAACAAGAAACCAACAATCGCCACTTGCCAGTTGTGGTTCACTAGGTTCAACATCTTCATGAACAAGCGGTAAATCCGTGATTCAGCGGCTAATTGCTCGTTATCGGGATCCAAAGCCGCCTTCTTCATTTGCCGAAAATTTTTCCAAATACCACGCAGGATAAAGGTATTAAAGCAAGCCAGCATTAACAACATCACAGCGGCAATCATGGTCCCAAACATCCCACCAACGGACTCCAAAATTGGCAAAGAATGATCGGCCCATTCAACAAAAAGTACCGTCAATAGGGTCAACAACACCACGACCAAAGAATGCCCGAAGGAGAAGGAAAACCCAACCCCTCTCGTATTCTTGTGATCATTTAACATTTTCCGGGTCATATTGTCGATAGCGGCAATGTGATCAACATCAAAGGCGTGGCGCAGGCCAAAGGTAAACGAAATCCCGGCCATCCCGAGTAACTGAGGCTACTTGCTCATCCCCGTGCTCAAAAACACGATGCCCAGAGCCAAGATACCCAAAATAAAGGCCCCATAACGGCTAATGTCGAACTTCCAACTGTGACTGTCTGTCATAAATACTGCTCCTCTTTTCTACTTTCTAAAAGCTACTTCAGTAATAAAAACCATGGCGATAATCAAAACTCGTAAAAATCTGTGCCATGTTGGCCATAATTTTGTCGATATCAAGTCCTTTCCGAATCACGATTGGGCATGGCTGGATGCCCACCTGATTGTTTTGTTCTGGAATCAAATGTCCATTTTCGTCAACCATCGAAACCATTACCCCTTGCTCGTAGCGGGTGTCGATGTTCTTATCCGGTTGAATTGAAGCCACGTAATCATCGGCCTCAATCACCAAATCAGCGGCTTCTTCGATTCGTTCACCAATACCAGTAACCAAGCCACGGTTCCCCTGCCCTGATGGGTTGGCAGAACTAGCAAAGGCAAACTGGTGGTGTTCTTCCCACAATGCCTTGGCAATTTGTTCGCTTGGCCGACCAAATTTGATGACAAAGCAACTCGTCTGTCGTTGATCCATCATCAATTCTTGGCAACCATCATCTGGCAATTGGGCCATCCCCGTTTTCTTCCAGGGCAAAATGCAGCCCAACAAGATGTCTTGGTCCCAATGCTTTTGGTACAGATCTCTGATTTCTGGTGTCATTTCGGCCAATTCTTCCAACTCGGCCATGGAACCACACAAAACAACGCCGGGCTTATTGCGCTTACGGTTCTTGGCGGAAAACTTCCGTTTCAAGCCTGCCTTATCCGTGGTCATAATGATGTAACCAACCTTGGTTGGGCTGACAATCATCCCCTTGCCCGCCTGCAAAATGGTCATGGCCTCTTCTTGGACATGCCCGTTCCAGTGCACTTGCTTCGTCATCGTCTTTGTCATCGTTTCAGTCATTTTCTTCTCCTCTTTTTGAACTAACGCTCGCTGTCAAACGCTTATTGTGGCGTCGACTTTTTTGCGATTGCTGATTTTACCTGCAAAAATTCCTTGGATGCCAGCCGGCATCCCCCTCGTTTCGATTGCTACATTTACTTGGTTGCTTACTCGATGGCCACTTTTTTCGTTTCCGGTCCAAAGATGGCCACGATCACCGCCGCAATCAATGCAACCGCTGCGATAAACCAAAAGATAACGCTGGCCTTCAAATAAGTCAGGGCAAAAGCTACCACATAAGGCGTAAAGACCGTTAAAATCTTGGCCACAGCGTTGGCAATTCCGGCACCCCGAAAACGAAAAGTCGTTGGAAAAAGCTCAGCAACGTAAACACTGACAATCGAAGCCATCAAGACATAAATCGCCAGCACTAAGATAAAGCCGACAACCATCACAGCTTCTGCCTGACGTTGGTTGGCATAAATCAGTCCCCAAACCGCTGTAAAAATAAAGGTCGTGATGATGACTTTTTTCCGACCCAGCCAATCGACCAAGCTAGCACCGAGCAAAGCACCAAATGGGGCGCCAACCATCATCACGGCCGAGAAAACCAACGAGTGGGCTACTGCAACTCCCTGCTTAACCAACAGGGTTGGCATCCAGGAAGTAAAGGTGTACTGGACCAAATTAATAGCACTGACCGCAACAATCGCTACCAACAAACCTCGCTTAATACTGGTTGCTTGCTTTGCCGGTTCTTCTACCGTGCTTTGCTGGCTGCGGTCTGTCAGGCCATCACGGTCCTGATTTAACCGATCAATAATGACCGCCGCTTCCTGATAGCGTTTCTTAGAGATCAGCCACCGTGGTGACTCTGGGAAACCACGACGAACAATCCAGAGTAATAGGGATAACCCACCAACGATGACAAACATCATCCGCCAGCTGTAATGTGGAATCACGTAAGCTGACAACAACAGGGTCAGTGGAGCGGCTGAATTGGCAATCACTGATACCAAACCGGACCATTTTCCTCGACTAGCAATCGGTGCAAATTCGTTGACCAGTGAAAAGCCCGTTACGATTTCAGCACCCAAACCAATGGCGGCCAGAAAACGCAAGACAATCAAGGTCCAAATATTTGGTGCCAAGGCACCCAAGAGGGTCATTGACCCAAAGAGTAGCAAGTTACTTTGATAAGCAATTCGGCGTCCAAAGTGGTCACCGATGTAGCCAGCTAACAGGGAACCAAAGAAGAGGCCCATAAAACCAGCGGAGAGAAACATCGAACCCTGTGCCAGGGTTGCAAAGTGATTTTTCAACAAAACGGAGTTAACGGCACTCACTAGGTAGACATCAGCCGCATCCAAGATCATCCCGGCAGCGACTAGAGTAAATACCTTATAAAACAACGGGCTAGCGCTACTAGTGTTCATCCGACTTTCTAATTGACTAACGCTTACTTGATCCATGTTTGCCCCCTCACACCAGCGCCTGACGCTGGTCTTCATATGCCTGAATTTGGTCGGCATACTTCATGGTCAAATCGATGTCATCTTCACCCTTCAAGAACTTTTCCTTCCACTGGGGATTGATATCGAAATGGAAGTGACGATCGTCCATGGCAACATCCTGGTTGACGAGGTCAATCGTGATGGCTTCATCCGCAGCAACCGTCATCAAGATATCGCGGTCTGCCTTTGGCAACACAATCGGCAAAAGGCCATTTTTCGTTGCGTTCATATAAAAAATATCGGAAAAGCTACCAGCAATCACGGCCCGGAAACCAAAATCAGTCAAGGCCCAGACAGCGTGCTCCCGCGAGGAACCACTGCCAAAGTTATCGCCGGTAATTAAAATCGAAACACCCTGATGGTCTTTTTGGTTTAAGACAAAGTCCGGATTCTTTTGGCCATCAGCAAGGTACCGCCAATCCCAGAAAAGGTACTTGCCAAAGCCCGTCTTTAAAATATTTTTCAAAAATTGCTTGGGTAAAATCAGATCAGTATTGACACTATTAGCATCAATAACGGCTGCCCGTCCCACTTCTTTCACGAATGACTGCATCTTAGACCCCCATTGCCGCTTCGGCTGTGTCATGAATCTTGGTAATGTCCACAAAGTGACCGGCAATGCCGGCAGCTGCCACCATTGCTGGTGAAGCAAGGTGCGTCTTGGACCCCTTCCCTTGTCGACCAACAAAGTTTCGATTCGACGTTGAAGCGGCATGCTTGCCGGCTGGAATTTTATCCTCATTCATTGCCAGGCAGGCTGAACAACCAGGTTCGCGCCACTGGCAGCCAGCATCCAAAAAGATTTGCGCCAGACCATCTTTCATTGCCCGATTGCGAATTGCCCGGCTGCCTGGCACAATCCAGGCCGTAATGTTTGCTGCCAGATGCTTGCCTTTCATGATCTTGGCAGCCTCCACCAAATCTTCATACCGCGAATTTGTGCAAGAACCAATGAAAATATAATCGAGTGGAATTTCCTCGGCAGCCATCCCCGGATGTAAGCCGATATAGTCATAGGCCGCCTGGTCATCTGAATTCGAAATAGCCGGCGTCTTTTCGTCAACGGCCATCGCCATTCCAGGATTCGTTCCCCAGGTCACCATTGGTTTCAAATCACTAACATCAAATTCAATCAAACGGTCAAAGGCTACTTCATCATCCGTTTTCAGTTGTGACCAAACTTCCTTGGCCTTTTCCATGTCCTTTGGCGCTCGCTTACGGCCCGCCAGATAATCAAAGGTGGTTTGGTCTGGTTGGACCATCCCGGTCTTCGAACCAGCCTCGATGCACATATTACAAATTGTCATCCGTTCTGGCATCGACAAATTTTCAATCGTTTCACCAAAGAATTCAATTGCATAGCCAGTCCCAAAGGAAACCCCATACTTGGCGATTAAAGCCATAATCAAATCCTTGGCATAGGTATTGGCGGGTAAGTGCCCGGTAACCTTAATGCCCATTGTTTTTGGTTTGACTTGCCAAATCGTCTGGGTGGCCATCACGTGTTCAACTTCCGAGGTACCGATTCCAAAGGCAATGGCACCAAAAGCGCCATGGGTCGCGGTATGAGAATCACCACAAACAATCACCTTGCCAGGTTGAGTCAATCCCAATTCTGGGCCAACAACGTGGACAATCCCCTGGTCCTCATCCCCCACGGATGCCAAATCAACACCAAATTCCTGACAGTTCTTTTCCAGGGTGGCCATCTGCAACCGTGACATTTCGTCTTGTACGCTCTCAAGGTTCTTGGTGGGCACATTGTGGTCCATCGTTGCAAAGGTTAAATCAGGCCGCCGCAAGCGCCTGTTACTCGTCCGTAACCCGTCAAAGGGTTGCGGTGACGTCACCTCATGCACGAGGTGCAAATCAACGTAGAGCAACTGTGGCTGCCCCGGTTCACCAGCGATAACGTGTTGGTTCCAGATTTGATCAAAAAGTGTTTGGCTCATGAGAAAACCCCCTCTTGCATCGCATTCATCACTTGCTCGGTCACCTCTTTGGTAGTCAAGTCCCACCCATATCAGGTGTTACCTGCCCCCGTCGGATTGTTAACTCAACCGCCTCATCGATTTGCTTGGCTAATTTTTCCTGGTGAAAACTTTGAGACAGCATCAGAGAAACCGTTTTAATCATCGAAATGGGATTGGCAATCCCCTGACCTGCAATATCGGGCGCCGAACCATGAATAGGCTCGTACATTTTTGGACCGGTCGCACCAGCAGAAAGCGATGGAATCTGACCAATCGTGCCAGTAATTTGAGCGGCCTCATCGCTTAAAATATCACCGAACAAATTTGGAGTAATCAACACATCAAACTGAGTCGGATCCGCGACAATGGCCATCGCAGTGGCATCAACATAGCGGTAATCGACCGTCACTTCAGGGTAGCGTTGCGCCACAGCTTGGCCAACTTCCCGCCAAAGCTTTGAGGTCGCCAGCACATTCGATTTATCAACAACCGTCACGTGCTGGCGGCGGCTTTGCGCCAAGTCAAAACCATAAACCATGATGCGCTCAATTTCGGAGCGGCTATAGTACATCGTGTCGATTGCCTGATCAAATGTTTTTGACCGTGGTTCACCAAAGTAAGCACCAGAGGTTAACTCGCGCACAATCACGAAATCTGTTCCGCGAACAATCTCAGCCTTCAAAGGTGATTGGTCAATTTGTGAATCGGCAACGACCGTCGGCCGGACGTTGGCAAAGAGTCCTAACTCAGACCGCAGTGCCAACAAGCCATCTTCCGGCCTTTTTGGACAGGCATTCCACTTTGGCCCGCCAATAGCACTCAACAAAATGGCATCGGCGCGCTTGGCTTGGTTAATCGTGTTATTCGGCAATGGTTCGCCGACCTGATCAATTGCCTGACCACCAAAGGGCAAAAATCCTGTTTCATAAGTAAAATCAGTTCCCTGTGTCACAGCGGCCAAGACATCCAAGCCGGCCGCCATAATTTCTGGCCCAATACCATCGCCTTCGAAGACAACAATCTTTTGACGATCCATCATTTTGCCACCACCCCTTCTGCTAACTCCTGTTCAGCTAAGGCAATCAACTGGTCATCGGAAACAATGCTAACTTTTTCCGCTAGCGTCTTAAAAGCTGGGAAAAGATGGGCAATGTTTTCAATCGGCATCTCATAACCCAACTCTTTCAACTTGGCTGAAACAGCATGCGATCCTGATAACTTGCCCAATGGCATGGAAGCACTGGCACCAACCATGGCTGGTGACAAGATTTCGTAGGTCGCTGGGTTTTTCAAGTACCCATCCTGGTGAATGCCCGATTCATGGGCAAAGGCATTTCGACCAACAATCGCCTTGTTCGCCGCAATCTTGACCTTCGAATAGTTTTCAACTTGGTGGGCGATTTTAGTGGCTTGCTGCAAGTTCAAGGCAATAGTTTGCTGGCAGTGGTCACGGCGAACCTGCAATGTGACGGCCGCTTCAATCAAGTCAACGTTGCCGGCTCGTTCACCAATCCCATTGATGGTTCCTTGAATTTCTGTTGCGCCATGGGCGACCCCCGCCAAGGCGTTGGCATTGGCCAAGCCCAAATCATTGTGCGTATGGGTTGACCAAGTCACCTGGTCAAAGGCTTGGACATGGTCATGAAGGTAGTCAAATAGTTCACCATATTCTTCCGGCAAATCATAACCAACCGTATCGGGAATATTGATGGTCGTGGCCCCAGCGGCAATGGCAGCGTTAATGCTTTCGACCAAGTAATCCGGTTCCGTCCGAGTGGCATCTTCTGGTGAAAAGATAACCTTGTCGACGCGACTCTTGGTGTAGCTAACGTCTTCTTGAATCTTTTCAATAATCTCTGCCTTAGACATCTTCAACTTGGTTTCACGGTGAATTGGCGAAGTCGCAATAAAGACATGAATGACTTGGTGCTTGGCCTTGTTGGTGGCTGCAATCGCAGCGTCAATATCCTTTTTCACCATCCGAGCTAGGCCTACCACTTCTGCCTCTTGAACCGTCTCACTAACGGCCTCAACTGCTTCGAAATCTTCCGCGGAAGCTGCCGGAAAACCGGCTTCAATCGCATCAACGCCAAAATTTTCAAGGCTTTTAGCTAAAGCGACCTTTTCGTCAATCGAGAAATTAACACCAATTGTTTGTTCGCCATCACGTAATGTTGTGTCATAGAATCTAATCTGGTTTTTCATACTCTTCCCTCACTTTGTGAATAAAAAAACGGGCTAATCAAAATGACTAGTCCGCAAAGAGAAAAAGATGAATTGCCTTGGCTAGCCATTAGGATGTTCCCCCTAACAGCCAGCTAAAAACCTTGGCTCGTTAGGGGTTGCCCAACAAGCCAAGCAAGTTTGCGCTGTGCATGGTCTTAACAATCATTACGCCTTGGTTCTTCATGATTTTTCTCCTCCCTTAGATTCGTTATAATCATGATAATACCTTGCTCATGAGATTTCAATTAAAACATTAAGTTTTTATCATTATTTTCTAACTTAGGCCTAACATGGCCTTGGCATATGGTGACATCCTTTCAACCGACCAAGCCGGTTCCCAACGATATTCAATCTTAACTTCCTCGACACCATCAATAATTTTCAAGGCATCGGCGACCATTTCTTCTAGAGTGCCCATAATTGGACATCCAATCACGGTTAAGGTCATATTGACTAAGCACAACCCCTGGTCATTTAAATCAATATCATTAATAAAGCCCAAATTAACGACATCCACACGAAAGTCCGGGTCAATCACCTGACTCAAGGCCAACATGATTTCTTCTTTTTTTCCTGCATCCATTTTTTAACCTACCGATCCACTCATTTCAAATTTCATCAAGCGGTTCAATTCAACCGCATATTCCATCGGCAGTTCTTTCGTAAATGGTTCCACAAAGCCCATGACAATCATTTCGGTTGCCTTTTCGGCCGAAATTCCCCGGCTCATCAGATAATAAAGTTGGTCTTCAGAAACCTTGGAAACCTTTGCCTCATGTTCCATCGAGACATTCCCGTTCAAAACAGTGTTATAAGGAATGGTATCCGCTGATGATTGGTCATCAACCAAGATGGTGTCACATTCAACGTGAGCAAAAGAGCCGGCCGAATCGCGACCGAACTTCACTGTTCCCCGGTAATCAGTTGATCCACCATCATGGGCAATGGATTTGGACACAATCGAAGAGGACGTATTGGGTGCATTATGAATCATCTTGGCACCAGAATCTAAGTTCACACCCTCACCGGCAACAGCAATCGAGAGCATGGTGCCTCTGGCCCCCTGGCCATTCAAATAAACCGAAGGATATTTCATCGTTGTCTTTGAGCCAAAGTTCCCATCGACCCATTCCATTGTGGCGTTTTCCTCAGCCGCTGACCGCTTCGTTTCCAGAGAATAAACATTATTCGACCAGTTTTGAATGGTTGTGTAGCGGCAATAGCCGTCCTTTTTTACAATCACTTCCACCACAGCCGCATGCAGGGAATCTTCCGAATAAGTTGGTGCGGAGCAACCCTCGACATAGTCAACATGGGCACCTTCATCGACAATAATCAACGTGCGTTCAAACTGTCCTTCCTTTTCCGTGTTAATTCGGAAATAAGACTGGATGGGTGTCGTGACATGAACGCCCTTCGGTACATAGATAAAGGTTCCCCCGGACCACACAGCTGAGTTCAAAGCAGCTAATTTATTATTGGTGGGCTTCACTAATGAACCCAAATATTCTCGAACTAATTCCGGATATTCCTGCACAACCGTGTCAGTGTCCGTGAAAACAATCCCCGTCTTCTCGAACTCCTCTTTCATCCGGTGGTAAACCACTTCGGACTCATACTGGGCAGACGAGCCGGCCAGCCATTTCCGTTCGGCCTCTGGAACACCCAACCGCTCAAACGTATCCTTTAATTCTTGGGGGACATCGTCCCAATCCCGATATTTCCCGTTGGTTGGCTTGTTATAGTAATAAATTTCGTCAAAGTTCAGCTCGGATAAGTCCGGGCCCCACTCCTGCATCGGCATCTTCAAATAAGCCTGATAAGACCGGAGGCGAAAATCAAGCATCCACTCGGGCTCATTTTTCTTAGCCGAAATTTTACGAATAATCTCTTCATTTAGTCCCTGCCCGGTCGAATAGACTGCCTGGTAGTCATCATGAAAGCCATGAGCATACTCTTCATCGGCCCCGATGGCTGCCCGCGTTCGCTGCAGGTCTTCTTGTCGATCGATTTCCATTCTTACTCCCCCTCAATCTTGGCTATTAAATCAGTCGCCGCATGGCTGGCGAGAGTGGCGCACTTTAGTCGGGTTGGAAATTGACGAACGCCGGCCAAAGCCGACAATTCACCGAGGTCAACATCCTGCGCTTGCTCACCTTTTGCCCCAGCTGATTGGCCTTCACCGGTGAACAGGCCATCCTGGTTCTGACTCTGGCCCTGATCAGCCGTTAATAAATCAGAAAATGCCGCTAATTTTTCCCGAGCTGCTGGCAAGCTTTGCCCAATCAACTGTTCTGTCAGCATCGAAGCCGCAGCCATCGAAATGGCACAACCCGCGCCATCAAAGGACATGTCTTGAATCTGATTTTCCAAAACAACCATTCGCACTTGTAAAACATCCCCACAGCTTGGATTAAACTTTTCAACCTGTTGACCAACCAAGGCTGGCAACGTCCGAAAATGATGCGGATTTTTAGCATGGTCTAAGATGACCTGCCGATATAAAATTCCTAAGTCTGCTTGATTCATACAAAGTACTCCCGAGCCTGCCGCAAAGCCGAAACAAAGCGGTCAAGGTCTTCTTGGTTATTGTAAAAGGCAAAGGTGGCACGGACGGCCGATTGAATACCCAAATAATCCATTAACGGCTGGGCGCAATGGTGGCCCGCCCGAACCTCAACGCCGGCCATATCCAAAACGGTGGCAACATCATGCGGATGAACACCCGCTAGGTTAAAGGACAAAACACCATGGTGATTTTTGGCGTCCTTTGGCCCATACACGGTTAAATCAGGGATTTCTGCCAGGGCGGACAAAGCGGCTGCCATCAACTCTTCTTCTTTGTCGGCGATTGTCTCTAAGCCAACCTCGTTCAAGTAATCGACAGCTGCCCCGAGACCGATGGCGCCGGCAATATTGGGCGTTCCGGCTTCAAAGCGCCAGGGAATCTCTTGAAAGGTCGCTTCCTCTAGTGTTACCCGCTCAATCATTTCCCCACCGTATTGCACCGGTGTCATTGCTTCTAAGAAATCAGTTTTCCCGTACAGCACCCCGATGCCGGTCGGCCCAAGCATTTTGTGACCGGAAAAGACATAGAAATCAACATCTAAGTCCGAAACATCAATTGAAAAATGGCCAACAGCCTGAGCCCCATCAACAATAACCGTTGCCCCCACCTCATGGGCCAGTGCCGTCATTTCCTTGACGGGTGCCAGGCTACCAAGGACGTTGGATACGTGAGCAAAGGAGACGATTTTCGTCTTCTGACTGAGCTTGTCCTTAAAATCAGCCAAATCAATTTCGCCTTCGTCCGCCAAGGAAACGTACCGTAACCGAGCCCCCGTCGCCTTGGCCAGCACCTGCCAAGGAACAATGTTGGAGTGGTGTTCCAGCTGGGTTAACAAGATTTCATCCCCGGCCTCCAGCTGGTTCGGTCCATAGCCCTGAGCCAGCCAATTCAGGCTTTCGGTCGTCGACCTAGTAAAGACAATGTTTTTGGCAGCAGTCGCCCCAATCATGGTCGCAACCTTCGCCCGCGCACCCTCATAGCTGGTCGTCGCCTCTTGCGACAACGTGTAAACGCCACGATGAACATTGGCATTTTCTTGGTCATAATAGGCCCGAATCCGGTCTAAGACCTGGCTTGGTTTTTGGCTTGTCGCCGCCCCATCAAGGTAAGTTAACGGATGGCCGTTGACCTGCCGATTTAAAATTGTAAAGTCATCTCGTACCGTTTTCATTGTTTAACTTTCTTTCAATGGCCGCAACGACCTGATTTTCGACCTTCTCATCATGGATTTTCGCGAGGATTTCCCCCACGAAGCCACGAACAACCAGCCTTCTGGCGACTTGTTCCGTCAAACCGCGACTCATCAAATAGTAGAGTTGCTGGTCATCCACCTGGCCAACCGAGGCAGCATGCCCGGCCGTAACATCACTTTCGTCAATTAAGAGCAACGGGTTAGCCTCACCACGAGCGCGCTTGGATAACATCAAGACCCGTGATTCCTGCTGGGCATCGGATCCCTTGGCGCCCTTGATAATCCGCCCCATCCCATTAAAAATCAGGCTTGAACTATTCAAAATCACCCCACGTTGGAAGATATGCCCAACCGTATGCCGACCGATATTTTGAATTTCCGTGTTAAAACCTTGGACCTGCTTGCCTGAGGTAAACGCGGCCACCCCGGTTTCTGATTTAGCACCCTCACCAACCAGCTTGGTCGTCAATTGGCTAATCACGTTGCCATCGTTAAAGGCAGCGTTGACCCAATTGACTTCCGCCTGGTTACCAACAACGGCCTGACGATTAATAAAGCCAGTCGTCTCCTGGTCTAAGTGGTCGAAGTTAACCATCGTCAGTTTGGCACCGGTGGCCGCCAAAACCTCAATCACCAAGGAAACATTACTAATGCCAGCAGTAGCCGTCTCTAATTGACTGACGATTCGTGCCTGACTATTTCGATCAGCATAAATTACTACCCGGCCAACCAAGTCACCGTCTGCACCCAAGTGAGCCAAAAAGAGGTTCAAATTTTCGGCAACCGTTACCCCGACTGGTAAGTAGACAAAGAGACCCGTGTTAGCACTTTGCAAATTTTCTGCCGTCAAGCGGTCCTTTGTTTCGGCCACTCGGTCATAAACTTGCTCAACCAAGTCCGGATAGTCCTGCTTGGCCTGCTTCAGTGGCAGGAGTAAGACGCCAGCCTCAACCAAGTCCTCCGGCAAATCATAGTACGTTTGGCTCAGACCCGCTAACTCGACGCCGGTCTCCCCGGCTTGCGCCATCAACGGCTGGTCTGCCTGTCCTTGACCAGGCACTAAGTCCGTCAAACCCCAATGTTGAAAACGAACCTTAGGAAAGTCTGGTAGGGGCAATTCTTCAATTATCTGTCTTTTGACCTCTTCCATTTCACACCACCGGTACATCTTCGTCTGTCAGCGTAATATCGAGTCCTAGTTCGTCGCGCAGGGCTGCATAGCCCTCGCCCTCCAAACGCTTGGCCAAATCAGGACCACCAGTCTTCACAATCTTACCGCCCATCATCACGTGCACATAATCTGGCACGATATAGTCAAGCAAGCGTTGATAATGCGTGATCATCAAGGTAGCAAAATCAGCCGAGCGCATGCTATTAACACCCTTTGAAACGACTTTTAAGGCATCAATATCCAAACCAGAATCAATTTCATCTAGAATGGCAATTGCTGGCTTAATCATTAGCATCTGCAGAATTTCATTGCGCTTCTTTTCACCACCGGAAAAGCCTTCGTTCAAATAACGACTGGCCATCTCGGCATTCATCGACAAAAAGTTCCGCTTTTCTTCCAGTTCCTTCATGAAAGTCATGACATCAACCTGGTCATCGTCAGCGCGCCTGGCATTCACGGCCGAACGCATAAACTCAAAATTTGTAATACCTTGAATTTCGGCCGGATATTGCATGGCCAAAAACAAGCCAGCTCGAGCGCGCTCATCGACACTCATTTCACTTAAGTCCTGACCGTCCAGCTTGATGGTCCCCTGGGTAATTTGATAGGCCGGGTGGCCCATAATTGTTTGCGATAAGGTCGATTTTCCGGTTCCATTGGGTCCCATAATGGCGTGAATTTCACCCGTATTAACGGTCAAGTTGACACCCTTTAAAATTTCCTTGCCATCGATTTGAACATGGAGGTCTTCAATTTTTAACGTCTTCATTTATCATCCTATTCTCATAAATATCATCATTTTCTAATCATTATCAACTTATTTGGATTAAAATGCAAGAAGAGATGACAAGAGCCACAAATCCCTGTCGGTGTTTTCCATCGGCAGGGCCTTGCAGCCCCTAATTGTCAGTATTTTGTTCCAAAAAGTTAGAAACTTTTGAGCCACTTATTTTTCAAAGATAGTGGGCCACTAATACTCTCTATCCGTCGACTAAAAATTTACCGACCAAAAAATCAGTGCACTAATTTATCCCAGATAACCACTTCACCCGAGTCAAGTGATTTTGGCACATCGATAATCCGCTGGTTGGCACTACCACGGAATTGGAGTGTGAGGTCCTTTTCTTCTTCCAAGAACCGACCATCCACTAAGATATCGATTAGAGACAATAATTCCAGCTTGTCATCCGTTTCTTTCATTAATTCATCCCAGGTATAACCGGTCCAAGACCAGATATCCTTTGTGTGACCAAATTCCTGGCGGATTCGCTTGGCCAATTGGATGCAGACTTGGGTATTCAAGAAGGGTTCCCCGCCTAATAGCGTCAAGCCTTGGACATAATCCTTGGATAAGTCTTCAATAATTTTGTCTTCAAGTTCCATTGAATAGGGCTGACCATAATGGAAATTTTGCGCCACCACGTTATAACAGCCCGGACACATAAACTTGCAGCCAGAAACATACAGTGAACACCGGACACCCTCACCATCAACAAAGTTAAAGGCTTTGTAGTCCGCAATAAAGCCTTGACTAAGCTCTTCTGCGGTCCATTCTTTGGGCATCGGATTGTTTGGTTTTCTGGTAGCTTGCGACATCTGTAATCATCTCCTGTGTTAAATGCTTTGCTCGTGCTGCAATTTCAACGTGACGGCCATTGACCATTGGACGCTGCTGTGGGTTCCCAAGGTAACCACAGGTCCGCTTGACCACATCACACATCTGTGGATCGTGATTACCACACTGTGGACATTCAAAGCCCTTGGCCGTCGCCTTAAAGTCGCCGGAGAAACCACACTTGAAGCACTTATCGATTGACGTGTTAGTTCCTAAGTAGCCAACGTGGTCGTAGGCCCAATCCCAAACAGCCTCTAGGGCTTGTGGATTTTGACGCAAGTTTGGATACTCACAGTAGTGAATAAAGCCACCAGCGGCGTACTTTGGAAAGGCTTCTTCGAAGCTGATTTTGTCAAAGGGCGTTGGATGCTTACGGACGTCATAGTGGAAACTATTTGTGTAGTATTCCTTTTCCGTAATATCTTCAATCTTGCCGAACTTTTCGATATCGGCCTCGCAGAAAGTATCCGTCAAAGATTCAGCTGGTGTGGAATAAAGGCTGTAGTGGTAACCACTTTCCTTTTCCCATTCAACACAGTAATCATGCATCCGCTTAACGATTTCCTCGGCAAAGTCGTGCGCTTCTTGGTTCCCTTCCCAGTTTGAACCATAGAAAGCAGCAACCGTTTCATACAAACCGATATAACCCAATGAAACCGTAGCCCGACCATTCTTAAAGACTTCATCAACACTATCCGTCTTCTTCAAACGTTTACCAAAGGCACCATACATATACAGGAGTGGCGCATTTTCTGGTACGGCTTCCTTCGTTCGTTCAATTCGATAAGCCAAGGCCTGATGGGTCAAGGCAATCTTTTCATCAAAGATTTGCCAGAAGAGTTCCTTGTTTTGCTTGGCAAAGAGTGAAATTCGAGGAAGGTTCACCGTGACAACCCCGAGGTTCATCCGACCAGAATTCACTTCTTGACCATTTTCGTCTTCCCAACCTTGCAAGAAGGACCGGCAGCCCATTGGCGTCTTAAAGGAACCAGTGATGTCGATAATCTTGTCATACATCAGCAAATCAGGATACATCCGCTTCGTTGAGCATTCGAGTGCCAATTGCTTGATATCATAGTTGGGATCGTTTGGGTTGAGGTTCAAGCCACGCTTAACCGTAAAGCTCAGCTTGGGGAAGATGGCTGTTCGTCGTTCCTTACCAAGACCCTTGATTCGGATTTGAAGGATAGCCTTTTGGATTTCGCGTTCAATCCAGTTGGTTCCTAAACCAAAGTTAATCGTTGTAAAAGGTGTTTGTCCTTGGGAAGAATACAAAGTATTAATTTCATATTCCAAGGCTTGCATGGCATCATAGATGTCCTTTTTAGTCTTGGCCTTGGCATATTCTTCTTGCTTTTCTTCGGCGACCCAGTTCTTCGCATCGACTAAGTGCTTGTCATAATTCTTCTTGGCGAAAGGAGCCAACAATTGGTCGATTCGGTTGGCCGAACACCCACCATATTGGGAGGAAGCGACATTGGCAATGATTTGTGACATCTGTGCCGTTGCCGTTTGAATTGAATTTGGTGAATCAACCCAGGCATTACCAATCTTGTAACCGTTGTTCAAAAGGTTGTCAAAATCAATTAAGCAACAATTCGTAGCGGGTGTCACCGGTGAATAATCCAAGTCGTGCCAGTGAATGTCGCCACGCATGTGTCCCTTGGCCACCATCTTTGGTAGCATTTGCATCCCGAGTGCGCGGCTAGCAGCACCAGCCTCCAAATCGCGTTGGGTATTAAAGACCCGACTATCCTTATTCGCATTTTCATGGACGACGGATGCGTCCTTATCGAATAGTTTTTCAATTCGCTTCTGAACATTGGAAGCATCGGCGAACTTTTGTTTGTCTTTTTCCCAATACGTTTGGTATTGGTTGATGGCTTCTTCTTCGCCATGTTTTTCTAAACAAGCATTCAAGAGCGTCCGAATTTCTGAAGTCGTGACCTTCTTGGCTTTCGCCAAAGTTTCGGTCAATTCTGCCATTATGGCTTGAGCGGTTTCTGTTGATAAATTCAGGTGTTCCAGGATAAAGTCGATCTTATAAGCATAAAAGGCCATTGCTTCGCCACTTTGCTTGATCACGGTTAGCTGTTTCAATTGGTTATTTTCGATTGCCTGTACCATTCTAAATTACTTCCTCCTGTTTTTTGTTTTTTTGGGGTAACTCAAATACTACAACGATTTTGTTTTTTAGAACAGATGTTCGTTTGTGAAAAAAGCGCCTTCAAGTGCTCTTAGTCTTAGGGCACAAGGAGTTTAGAATGATAATTACCATTTGTTTACAATCAGAAAAAATTAGCAACAAAAAAATAACTATTTGTTATTGAAATTCTTCACAAAACCTTTTTAACAATGAACCAATTCTGCGTATAATAGGAGAAAAAAGGACGGAACTATGTACACAGACGATTCACTGGTATTGCATACTGATGCATACCAAATCAATATGATTTATACCTATTGGAAAGACAAAATTTATCAAAAGCCAGTGGTCTTTGAAGCCTATTTCCGCAAGATGCCCTTTGACAACGGTTACGTTGTTTTCACAGGGCTGGAACGACTCGTTAAGGCCCTAACAAATCTTCACTTTAGCGATGACGACATCGACTACTTACGGTCATTAGACCTCTATGAAGAGGACTTTTTGCTCTATTTGAAGAATTGGCACTTGACGGCAACTATCCGCTCGGCTTTAGAGGGCGAAGTCATGTTCAACCACGAACCATTGATTCAAGTCGATGGTCCTTTGGTGGATGCCCAACTGTTGGAGACTCTCTTATTGAACATCATCAACTTCCAGACACTGATTTCAACAAAGGCAGCTCGGATTGCTTCAGTTACCGATGGCCAGCCGTTGCTTGAATTTGGAACCAGACGGGCCCAGGAACTGGATGCCGCCCTTTGGGGAACTCGAGCCGCCTACATCGGTGGTTTTGATGCCAGTTCAAACGTCAGAGCGGGTAAGCTCTTCCATATTCCAATCTCAGGAACGCATGCCCACGCCCTGATTCAGGCCTATCAAAGCGACTATGAAGGTTTTCGGGCCTATGCCAAAACCCACCATGATGTTGTTTTCTTGGTTGATACCTTTGACACCCTAAAATCAGGTGTGCCAAATGCGATTAAAGTAGCCAAAGAATTTGGCGACAAAATCAACTTCCAGGGGGTCCGGATTGATTCAGGCGATATGGCTTACCTATCAAAGAAGGTTCGGGCAATGCTCGATGAAGCCGGCTTCCCAGATGCAAAAATTTACGCCTCCAATGACCTGGACGAAAATACCATTTTGAATTTGAAAAGCCAGGGAGCCAAGATTGACGTTTGGGGCATTGGTACCAAGCTGATTACCGCCTACGACCAACCGGCCCTCGGTGCCGTCTACAAAATGGTCAGCATCGATGGGCAAAACACCATTAAGCTGTCCAATAACGTCGAAAAAATTTCTACGCCCGGTAAAAAGCAAATTTGGCGGATTACCGATAAGAAGGATGGCAAATCAGAAGGTGACTATTTGACCTTCTTTGGCCAGGATCCAAATCAAGTGGAAACTCTCCACATGTTTGACCCGAACCACCCCCTTCTTTCCAAGGAAGTTACTGATTTTCAGGCAACCCCAATTCTCCATGACATTTTCGTCGATGGAAAATTAGTCTACGACCTGCCTGACATCAAAGAAATTAAGGCCTACGCCAAAAACTCACTAGACAATCTCTGGGATGAATACAAGCGCATCTTAAATCCAGAAACCTACCCCGTTGATTTGGCACAAGACCTCTACGATGCCAAAAACGACTTAATTCAAACCATCCGTCAACAAATCAAGGAGATGAAAGCATGAGAGCCCTTCAAGCCAAAATTATCGCCGAACTACACGTGCAACCCGTTATTGACCCCCAAGCCGAAATTCGGCGGTCAGTTGACTTCTTAAAGCAGTACTTGACCCATAGCGCCTACCAGGGATTGGTCATCGCCGTTTCTGGTGGCCAGGACTCAACACTGGCCGGTAAATTAGGTCAGATGGCCATTGATGAGCTCAGAGAAGAAACGCAAGAAGATTATCAATTTATCGCCATCCGCCAACCTTATGGGCAACAGCAAGATGAAGACGATGCTCAAGCGGCGCTTGATTTCATCAACCCTGATCAAACAGTGACAACCAATATCAAATCAGCTACCGACGCCATGGTTAGCTCTTTGCGTGAGGCTGGTTTGGTCGTTGATGACTTAAGCCGAGGCTCGATTAAGCCCAAGATGCGCATGATTGCCCAGTATGCGGTGGCTAGAGAACACCAGGCAGTGGTGATTGGTACCGACCATGCGGCCGAAGCCATCGCCGGGTTCTTTACCAAGTACGGTGACGGCGGCACGGATATCAACCCCCTCTGGCGACTAAACAAGCGCCAAGGACGGGCGTTGCTTGAAGCCTTGTCAGCCCCCGCTCACCTGTATGAAAAGACACCAACAGCTGATTTGGAAGATGATCGACCACAGCTGCCAGATGAAGTGGCCCTAGGAGTCTCTTACAAGACCATAGACGACTATTTGGAAGGCAAGCAGGTTTCTACTAGCGACGCCGAAAAAATTGAATCACTCTATTTAAATAGCCAACAAAAAAGGCACGAACCAATTACAATTTACGACACTTGGTTTTATTAATCATTAACGACAAAAAAAGGACTTCAGGTTCTACCGCAAGGTAAATCCTGAAGTCCTTTTTAACTGTCTTTTTTGAGCAAAGAAAAAGCAGAACTTTTTCAAGTTCTGCTTATCTTTGGAATCTCCCAAGGTCGCCTGATTAACTCAGTGCTCCCGCTCGGATTCGAACCGAGGACCTTGGGATTAAAAATCCCCTACTCTAACCAACTGAGTTACGGAAGCAATCCTGTGCCTTAGCACATTTATATATATTACCGAAGCAAGAGCAAAAAAGCAATACTTTTTGAAAAATATTTTTACTTTTTTATTGCTCTTCATCCCCATCAGATAAGTCATCCAGGTCATCTGAGCCGGCTAATTCCGTCAGGTTATCTTCGATGGCTTCGTCCTTTTCAGCATCGTCGTCATCTTCGGCATCATTGCCGTCACCAGTCTCGGCATTGTGACCTTCAAGGTCATCAAAGTCATCGTCTTCTGGATCATCATCGTTATAGTCAATCACGTCGTCATCGGCTGATGCAGAATCGGCAAAGACGTTCACCTTCTTTGAGGCCTTCTTCTTCTTTGGCTTTTCTTCTTCATCATCAATTTCGTGAATTGATTCGTCGATTGCATCGACTGGATACCATGAACGCAGAGCCCATTCGTTATTTCCCAAGGAAATAAACGAACCGTCAGTGTTCAAGTCCGTATAAAATTGTGACAATCGACTTTGGAAAGCATCCGCATCGATTTCCAAAAAGTTTTGGATGGCCGTTACTAAATCAGTAAAGGCCATGGCCTTCTTTTGTTCTGTTAAGATGGCCGTAGCGATTTCCACCAAGGACATCTCTTCCTTGAGTTGACCGTTTTCTAAATTTGACATGGCTCTCGTCCTTTCGCGCTTCTAACTAGTTGAGTATACTGGATTTTGGCCCAAATTGCAAGGCAACCTGGTATTGGCCAACCACCTGGTCATTGGCTGACAAGGCATAGGCCAAGTCCAACGACCCCGCTTGCTTGCCTTCATCAAAGGTAAAGTCGAGCTGGTTGGTATTGGTTGAAAGCAGCATCATGCCTGCCACCGTTTGATAGGGCTGGTGTTCAACCAAGCCAGGTTGAAAAACCATTCGCGTCTTCGTCACATTATGACGACTAAGGCTGATTTGCTTTTCGGTGAGCTTAAAGATGACCTTGGTCTCACCTTCATCATCAATTTTTTCGGTGTAGGCCAAATAAACACTATCACCCTTGATGGTCAATAAACCGGTCGTTTCAACCTCATAATGTTCATCACCGGCATCTTGAAAGACCTGGTGACTGATTTTCACTTGTACTTCTTTTTGGCTCATTTAGTTAAAATTGCTCCTAATATTTTCACAAACAGCTAAAGTCTATTATAATAAGAAAAAGCACGAAGGGAAAGGTCAAATATGTCGGAAAAATTAGCACACGAAAAAGTCCTCCGCGATCCAATTCACAAATTCATTCATATCCAAGATCAATTAGTCTTAGACCTGATTAATACTCCCGAGTTTCAGCGACTCCGTCGGGTTGAACAACTTGGCGTAACCGCCTTTGTTTTCCACGGGGCCGTTCATGACCGCTTCGGTCACTCCGTCGGTGCTTACGAACTAGCTCGGCGCATCACCGATTACTTTAACGAATACTATCGCACCAAAACACCTGGCGATGGTCTTTGGGACCCAGAGGAACAGATGTTGACGGTTGTCGCTGCCCTCTTACATGACGTTGGCCATGGTGCCTTTTCACACACTTTTGAGCACCTTTTCCACACCAACCATGAACAAATGACCCAGGATATTATTACTGGCGATACCGAAATCAACCGAGTTTTGCAATCTTACAGTCCTGATTTTCCCAACAAGGTCGCCTCAGTCATTGCCAAGACTTATGAAAACCATCAAGTCGTCCAACTGATTTCCAGTCAATTAGACGTGGATCGGATGGATTACCTTCTGCGCGATGCCTTTTATACCGGCGCCACTTACGGTGAATTCGATATCGACCGAATTATGCGAACGATGAAACCTTGCAAAAGCGGGATTGCCTACGATATCGCTGGTATGCATGCGGTTGAAGACTACATTGTTTCCCGCTATCAGATGTACCTTCAGGTCTACTTCCACCCGGTTTCACGTGGGATGGAAGTGATTTTGGAGCACCTCTTAGGTCGCGTCAAGGAACTCCTTTCACAGGGACACAATACCGGTGACTTGGTTGGACCCTTGCTGGCGCCCGTCTTTCAACCCGACCACGATTTGACCATTGATGAGTACCTACGCCTTGATGACAACCTCTTTATGACGGCCATCAACGGTTGGCAGGACTATCCTGACCAAATCTTAGCGGACCTCTCGTCCCGGTTCTTAAACCGGCGCCCATTTAAGTCTATCCAAATTAACGAGCAATCGGCGCCCTACCTGGCTGAGCTCGAGCAAATCGTCAAGGATGCTGGCTTTGACCCAGAATATTACACGGCCCAAAACGACGCTTATGACCTTCCTTACGATGATTATAAGCCAAGCGAGAAGAAGCCCCGGACCCAAATTGAGCTCGTCTTGAGTGATGGCAGCCACCGTGAGTTATCACAGCTATCGGCGCTTGTCGCTTCCATTAAGGGCCGGGCTTCCCTAGATCAACGATTCTTCTTCCCAAAGGAAATGCTAAACAACGGTCCAGATGATCTCTTCTCCCAGGTGCACCAAAATTTCCGGTCACTGATTAAAAATGATACGTTTATTCCGGGCGAACACTAAAAAAACTGATAACGCAGAAATCAGTATCCATTAACTGATTTTCCACCTCATAAAAACCGCTTTGACTACTAGCAGTCAAAGCGGTTTTTGTCTCGTTAAAATTTTGCGTTTGTACTTAAAGGCTTACTTCTGTGCCAACAAAGCCAAAGCACGGTCAACGTCAGCCGTTTGGTCGGCAATCGTCTTCATCCGGTTTTCAATCACCGCTTGGTCAATCACGATTTCACGGGCCAAACCTGGTTGGTCCAACTTAGGCGTGAAGAAGGCCTTGAATTCGGCCAAGTTTTCCGCTGTCTTGAAGATGCGAGAAATCACCGTCACGTATGATGAGAAGGACATGTCACCACCAAGACGGTCTTCCAACCAGTCCCAGTTGTTCTTTGCCCAGTTCCAGGCCAAAGCTTGACCCTTGTCATTGCCCAAGACACCTTGGAACCAACCGCGAAGGTCTTGTGGCTTAATCACATCGGCATTCTGGTAGTTAGCAACCAGCGTCTCCAACTGATTTTCATCCTGGCTCGTTACCAAAGCGGCTTCCAAATCAGACTTCAAAGCAGCTTCCGCCGTCTTTTGGTAGTCCGTCAAGAACTGGTTGAACTTTTCTTGGGTGTTAAAGTTTTGGATTTCGTTCTTCAACACAACTGCTCGACCGTTGGCAGGCAACTTCGTCACATCCCCACCAGCTTGTTCAAAGACTTCGTGATCGTGGGCAACCAAGTCAGCATTCTTAGCAAAGAGGGCTGCTGACAACACTTCAGCTCGCACCATTTCGTCGTCAACACTTTCACCAGCACGCTTGTCAAAACCGAGACGGGCCAACTGCTGCTTTGAAAGGTCGCCAACAAAGGTCTTCAAGTTCTTTTCCAAATCAGAACCGTCTGTCGCAAAGGCCTTGACTTGACCGATGACTTGGTAAATCAGTGATTGAACCAATTCAGACGTTGAATCTGCCAACTTCGGCAAGACCCAAAGCAAGTCAGCAAAGGAACCTTGACCAGCTTGGGCCAACAACAAGTTATTTTGCAAGAATTGAGCTTGGGAAATGGCGTTTGCCTTTTCCAAGTTGGCCACTTGTTCGGCCAAAAGTGTGTCGTCGTATTGCACGATGTAGTGACCAGTATTGCCAACATTCAAGGTAAAGGCGCCATTGCTTTCACGCTTCAATGTTTCGTAGTCACCCAAGTCCATGCTTTCAGTCGTCAACAAATCAGGAGCTGAGGCAGCAGAAGCGGCCAATGGCACTTGCCAAATCCGGCCGTCGGCATTTGGCACAGCTGATTTGTCACCACCAATTGAGAATGGCTTTTGGCTAACCTTGACGCGACCATCTTCCACCTTGACAGAAACAACTGGGTAACCAGGTTGTTCCAACCAAGAATGCATGATTTCGCCAATGTTCTTGCCAGAAGCTTCACCCAAAGCAGACCAAAGATCATCCCCGGTTGCATTGCTGTACTTCTTCTTGGCAAAGTACTCCTTCAAACCATTGCGCAAGGCATCATCACCAATCAAGGCACGAACCATGACCAACAAGTGGCCACCCTTGGCATAGACAATGGCAGGATCAAAGAGCGCATCAATTTCTTCTGGGTGCTTAACTTCAACGTGAACCGGTTGAACGCCTAAGATGGCATCACGCTGCAAAGCCTTTTGAACTTCGACGGCGTTGAAGGATTCCCAGATATGCCAGTCGGGCTCCAAGAAGTCCGTCGCCACGTATTCCATCATGTTGGCAAAGGATTCGTTCAACCACAATTCGTCCCACCACTTCATGGTTACTAAATCACCAAACCATTGGTGAGCCAATTCGTGGGCCACGATGGTAGCCACGTATTGCTTGGTTGCCGTTGAAGAGTTCTTTGGATCAACAAGCAGGCAAGCTTCACGGTAAGTCACAACACCCCAGTTTTCCATGGCGCCGGCTGAAAAATCAGGCAAAGCCACTTGCCAAGAATGTGGCAATGGATATGGTGTTTGATAGAAGTCTTCGAAGAATTCAATTGACCGCTTGGCGATATCAAGTGAGAAGTCCAAGTTATCGGCAGGGTGCGCCTTCGTGGCGAATACCCCGATTTCAACCCCAGAGTTCGTCTTAGTCTTCTTGCTTTGCAAGTCACCCAAGGCAAAGCCTAAGAGGTAAGTGGACATCTTGACCGTCTTGTCAAAGTAATGCACACCCTCTTCGACCTTTTGCTCTGGCATGTTTGAGATGACGGATTCCTCTGGCTTTTCATCAAACTTAATGGCCAAAGAGAACGTGGCCTTCGCTTCCGGTTCATCAATGCTTGGGAAAGCTTGACGGGCAAAGTAAGTTTCAAATTGCGTGGAAACCAATTGCTTAGCTTGACCATCGACGTTGTAATAAGATGGGTAAATCCCATTCATGTTGTCCGTCAATGGTGCGTGGTAAGTGATCTCGACTTCAATTTCACCAGCCTGATCAGCCTTAAAAGTCACTTGATCTTGGTCATTGTCCATTGTAAAGTCGACCGCTTGGCCGTTAACCTTCAATGTTTCCACCACTAAGTCGTGTTGGTGTAATGCTAAATCAGTCGTCGTCACGTGACCCGTAATCGTCGTTTTTCCAACAATCAACTTATTTTCGCGTGAGATATCCAAAAACAAATCGTAATGATCGGGTTGGAATGTTTCATAAAGACGTGGAATTGCAGCCATGAGGCACCTACCTTTTATTAAAAATTTATTAATATAGAATTAACAATAATGCTATTATAACTAAAAAATGAGATAAAAGATAGTAAGCGGATGTGAAAAGGCGAACGCTTGCCTCATAATCTGGAAAGCCCTATAATTATTAGGAAGAAGACCTTTCAATGGTCAATCCATTTATGAGAAAGAGAAGTACATGTCGATTTTATTGATTATCGCCTTGCTCGTGGGTGCCGTTGTTGCGGCTAACATTGTTCAGCCCTTTGTCAAGCGTATTCCAGAAGCACTGATTTTAATTGTCATTGGTGCCCTTTTTTCCATCCTACCAATCTTTCACGGCTTTCAAATCAACTCCGAGTTCTTTTTATTCTTGATTATTGCGCCCATCATGTTTCAAGAGGGGCAAAGCCACCCCTACAATACTATTCGTAAACACGCCAAAACCATTATCCAGCTGTCAGTGGTATTGGCGCTTTTTACCATGGTCTTAGTTGCCTTAGTCAACGCCAACTTCCCTACCAAGTGGCCGCTGGCCTTAACAATCGCCCTGGCATCCATTGTGGTCCCAACGGATGCCGTGGCCGTTAAATCGATGACAAAGGGCCTAACCATGCCCAAGGGGTTAAATCAGTCATTGGAACTAGAGTCTCTTTTTAATGATGCAACCGGAATTGTGTTACTGGACTTAGCCCTTTCATTTTTTACTAAGGGGTCGCTGTCACCCATGACAGGTATCGGCTATTTCCTCTTTGTTTCCTTAGGTGGCCTTTTAGTCGGTGCCCTCCTTTCTTTACTAGTAGTTGGGTTACGGATGTATTTAAACTTCCACGCAACCTCTGCTAAAGCAACAACTATCCCCCTAAACCTCTTAACCCCCTTTGTGATTTATATTGTCGCCGAACACCTTGGCACCTCCGGTATTTTGGCCGTGGTTGCAGCGGGCTTAGTGCATAACTGGGAACATTCAAAACTGCAACTAATTGCCACCGAAAGTCAAATCGTGACCGCTACCATTTGGCAAACCACCACCACCGTTTTGAACGGTATTGTTTTTGTGATTTTAGGTCTAGCGCTGCCAGCGATTTTTAAAACGATGACCCACTTTGGCTGGATTGGTTCCCTGATTTTAATCGCACTGGCTGCCGCCATCTATCTGGCAATGTTTTTAGGCCGCTTTCTTTGGGTGACACTCCAAAGTGATCAGAACCTCACTGAATTCTTCGGTAAAAAACATACAAAAAACCGCCGAGTTCGCGCCCGCCTCTTTGGTCTTTCAGGCGTCCACGGAGCCGTCACCTTAGCCTTGGCAATGTCATTGCCAGCCAAGATTAACGGTCGCCCCCTGCCTTTCTTAGATGAAATTCAAATTGTGGCCACCCTCGTGATCCTGATTTCTCTTGCTGTTGCCAGCGTGGCCCTACCACTCTTGCTGAAAAAAGAAACGGCGGACTTTAGCCCAGAAGACCTCGATCGCGTCCGCAAGCAAATGATTGATACGGCGATTATTGCCGTCGAACAGTCTTCAGCCAAGCACGCCGTCAAAAAAGCTCTCAGCCAAACCTTGCAAACGCAAAAGTTTACCAATGGTCGCCGGCTGGCTCAGGCTGATTTTACAACAGCCGTCTTGCCATTGGTTAATGAAGTCTTCGATGAATTGAACGAGTATATGGATTCCGACCATATCCAACAAAACTTCGATGAAAACACGATTGCCATCTATTCTAAGATTATCCAGCGTGGCCTGATTAATCCGGCTACCAAGCGTCATCCGGTGATGAACCTGCTCCGTAAACTGCGGCGATTGCAAAGCGAAATCAAGTTCCACACCAAGACTCGCACCTTTACCCATAAGCAACGTGCTCGTTACCAGCAAGAATACCTTAAGACACACCCTGAACAGCAGCAAATTATCGCCAACTTCCGCGATAACCGCCACGCTGTTTGGGCCTTAAACGCTGACACTCAAAGTTACGCCGACCAACTGCTAGCCAAGCACTTGGCAAAGCAGATGATTGCTGGCCAAGAAACTGCCAATATCGACCAAGTCAGAAGAATCTTAGACCGCTTCTTTGATTTAGTATCCCACGATTACCAGCACGTTGACGTAACGGTTCCTGCCGAAGCCTACATTCAGGCATTCGGCCATGAGTACCGTTTTGTTACCACTGAATTAGAGAAAAAGGCCATTTCACCTGCTCTGGGTGACCAACTCTACCATGAAATCAACCAAGCACAGACCCTCCAATTGATGGACCTGACTGCTACTTCGGACTAAGTATTTCACATAAAAAACCAGGTACTTTGCTACAAAACAAAGTACCTGGTTTTTTCTTAATCTTTTAACAGCCCTAGTTAACCCTTAGCGCAACTTTTCATAAATTGGTAGAAGTGTTTGCAAAGCTTGAATTAACGTCTCTGTTAGCTTCTCCTGGCCCATTAAGGACGATTCAGCCGGTATCTTCAAGCCAACCAAAACTTCAGCGGCTTTCACCTTTTCATACCGCTCCACCGCATTAGCATAACTGGCCAACTCCTGATTTTCATTAACCATATGATTTAATGACAGGCAGTACTCACTTGGTAGCTGAGCAACTTGGCTAGCTACCGCCCGCAGCTTGGGTGCAATCTCAGCCAAGTCCTTGGGTTTCATATTCTCCTCAACTGCCAAGTAAAAATACAAGTTATCCGCCCACAAACCCAACTCGAAATGCGGCATCATCTTATAACCACGCTTATTGGGGGCAAAGGCCACCCAAGTATTATCCGGCGCATTAGTCTTACGCATCTTATGCTTGGCGACGTGTGCATACCAATCTTGACCATCTTTTTTTAAAATCGGCAATGCCAAATCAGCAAAAGCCTCAAACTTCGGATCAATGATTGCTCGAATTTTGTCCATTCGTCCATCCAAAGTCGGGTCATCAAAAACGAGAAAATCCTGTTGATTAAACACTTTCTTCCTCCTTCTCCTTATCGTCCTTGCTAAAGAACGGGAATTCCGTTAGCCATGTCATCAAGACAAAGCCCACGACTAAAATCGTTGCCAAAAGATCCAACCAAATCAAGAAAACAGCAATCGACGCCAAAGACTGATAAACACCGGATCGATGGAACTGGATATTAGCAAACCAAACAAACACTCGGTTTAAAAGCATTAATAATGATAGGTCAATCAAAGTTCCCACTATCGCTGCTAAGAATGATGGCCGAGCACCCTTCACCGGTAAGCGGTAGTTAACCCAAATCAGAAAAATCCACAAGCCAATAATGACCAGCCAGCGAGTTGGTGAGGCAATCACAATCCCAGTCCAATGATTAATCAGCAACGCCGTAATATTTCCAATCAAAATGATGGCTGCAACGGTTACCAACATGACTATTAGCCATAGAAAGGCCCATAATCTTGAAAGAATCGGCAAACCAACTTCTTCCTTATCGGCAATTTTATTAAAGGTACTGCGCAGAACGGCCAAAACCTGTGATAGCGACCAGACAATAAAAATCAGTGAAAAAGAAAGATATGATTTTGTATTGGTATGGGCAACCGAATTGACAATTGGTGTTAAAAAGTTAGCAATCGAAGAAGGCAACATCTGTGCCAAAACGGTCACCACGTGTTCCGTTTTTAAATTTAACGCCGCAATTGTCAACACAAACATAATCAACAGCGGAATTAGTGTCAGAACCACATAGTAGGCAAAGGTTGGTCCAACTAACGTTAACTGTGCACGGGTAAAATAGGTCACCAAGGCATCGACCCGAAAACGGCGGTCTAGATAGGCCCAGATTTTTTTTAAACGTTTTTTCATAAATCCTATTATGCCATAATTACAAGCAAAAAGACCTCACAGTTTGAGGTCTTTTTAAGTTAAAAAAACTAATTTTAAAAATTAAACGGATGGAATTTGACCCAAGGCAGTCTGGGCTGCCAAGTTCAAGACAGACCATTGACGGTCATAACCAGGTTGGAAGAAGAAGTCAGCTTCGGCCAAGTCTTCCAAAGTCATCTTGCCCTTAATTGCCAAGGCAATCGTATTGGCATGGGCAGTGACGTCGGCCTTTGACAAGACCTGACCACCCAAAATTGCATGTGTCTTGGGGTTGAAAATCAACTTCACACTGATTTCCGGGTTTCCTTCCTTGACGAATTCAGGTCGGATTGTTGCTTCATACAGAGAAGAAGCAATTTCTAAGTTCATCTTCGCGGCATTGTTGGCGTTCACACCAGTTGTGGCCAGGTTGTAATCGAAGACTGGCAAGGCAGATGAACCGTTGACACCAGCAAATGAACGAGCAGGCTTGTCCATCGTCATCGTTTCAATCACGTAGCGTGCTTCACGACGGGCAGTTGAAGCCAAAGCAATTGGTGCTGGCTGACCAGCTGGCGCAAAGAATGGCAAGATGGCATCCCCAATCGCGTAAACATCCTTGGCAGAAGTTCGCAAGTATGGATCCGTCTTAATCCAACCACGTTGGTCTAAGTCGATTGTTCCCTGCAAGTACTTCGTATTTGGCTTAACACCAGCCGCAACAATGGCCAAATCAGCATCAAATACTTGACCGGCATTGTCCTTGACCTTGGCTAATTTACCATCACCTTCAAAGGCAGCAACCGTATGACCGAGGTGTAAGTTCACTCCGTTCTTTTCCAATTCAACTCGAACCTTTTCAGCCAATTCAGCGTCAAGGTAGTTTCCCAATGGGCGGTCAATCAAGTCAATGACCGTCACCTTCTTGCCTGCCTTCGCAAAGACTTCAGCAGCTTCGATTCCAATGTAGCCAGTTCCAACGACGACAACGGAAGAAACGGCATCGTCATGCAACTTGTCATAAATCTTGGTTGCCCAATCACGACCGCGCATCAGATAAACGTTATCCAAATCAGCACCGGGAACTGGAATTGTCGCTGGCGTAACACCAGAAGACAAAATCAACTTATCGTATGAATCTTCCAAAACTTCACCAGTCGCCCAGTTCTTGACAGTCACCTTCTTGGCATCCGTATCAATGCCAGTCACTTCATGTTGTGTCAAAACCTTGCCACCAAACTTTTCCAAGTCGGCTGGCTTAAAGTTCCGGACATCGTCACGATCCGTTACTTTATCTTCTAAGAATAATTCCATTCCACAAGACATAAAGGACACAAAGTCGCCCGCTTCATAAACAGTAACTTGTGCATCTGGGTATCGAGTTAAAGCTTCATGTGCGGCTTCGTGACCACCATGAGAGGCACCAACAACAACAACTTTCATTTTCATCCTCCGTTAAAATAACTTCGATTTGCAATAACAAAACTTCACATACATTATAAAATTTTTTCAGCATTAAGCCAAGACTTTTTTAAAAAATTTCAGTTAGACCATTTTTCAACCTTTTTGTCTTAAAACAGCTTACCAATGCTAAAGTGAATCACAATCGTTAAGAGCCCAATCCAAATATTTCTGATAACCGCTCGTTTCACCATTCCCTTTGATAAGAAAGCTGAAATGAGACCAGTCAAAGAAACAGCCACCACCGTTGCCAAAATCGCTGCAATATATTGGTATTTC
The DNA here is from genome assembly GCF_001047135.2 of Fructobacillus tropaeoli. GTDB lineage: Bacteria > Bacillota > Bacilli > Lactobacillales > Lactobacillaceae > Fructobacillus > Fructobacillus tropaeoli. The sequence goes on from NZ_DF968080.1 coordinate 163,428, forward strand.
ATCGGTGATAAAAGAAGTGCCAAAAGTGGCAGGGCACCACCAAGCGCTGCCGAAAACGTTGAAGCAAAAGAGGCCTCAATTGGTGAAACGTAGTGACCAAGGGTCATATCATATTTGACGGACAAAATCGTTTCCAATGGCTTTTGTGCTAACAACTCAACCGCGATGGCCTTGGCTGTTTCAGCGGTCACACCCCTGCCTTCATAATAGGCTTGAACTGTTGCCAGCTGTTCATCAAAGTTTTCCTTTAATGCCACTCGCTCGCGATCGACTGCCACCCGTTCACTATCCGACTGTGAAGAAACCGCTGCAAATTCACCCGATCCCATTGATAAGGCACAGGCCAACAAGTCTGACAACGCCGCAATGACAATCACAAGTCGATTCGTTGTCGCTGCCGCAACTGAGAAAACAACCCCAACAACGGTTAAGATACCATCATTTGAACCTAGGATTCCTGCTCGAATTGCATTTAGCCGTTCTTCCATTGTTTGACCGCTCTTTTTTTCCTCACGGCGGTCACTAACTGTACTTAAAACATTTTTCATCTTTTTTCTCCCCCATTAACGAAAGAGTGAACCGATTGCCAGCGTCACAGCCATCGTTAAAATCCCGGCCACAAGGTTCCTTAAAGCACCTCGAATGCGGTTAGCGCCATTAATCACAGCAGCTAAATAACCTGTAATTAATAATGCCACTAAGACTGCTAAAAAAGTCGCTGCAATGCGCCACTCTGGTTTTGCTAAGCCCATCAATGTCATTGGAAAGGCTGCTCCGGTTGGGAAGGCGAAAAAAGAGACGATAGCGGCACCACCAGCAGAAACCTTGGAATTTAACGAAAAGCCAAAGCGTTCGCGCACCATTGTTTCTAAAGGATCTTTTGCCATCATTTCTTTTGTCGCCTGCAAAGCCATCTGAGCTGAAATACCATCAGCTTGATACTTGTCTTTGACAAAATTAAATTCTTTGTCGTAATCTTGTTCTAAAACCTTCGATTCTTCTTTTCGAGCGCGGTCTTGAGCATCTCTTGATGATTCAACCGAGACATACTCACCCATAGCCATCGAGACCATGCCGGCTAGCGTTCCTGCAAAGCCTGACAACATCACTGCCGTCAGGCTTTGGCCCGCACCGGCCACTCCAATAATAATACCGGCAACCGATAGAATCCCATCATTGCCGCCCATGACGCCCGCACGAACCAAGTTGTTTTGGGCCATTAATGACTTTTTTTTCATTCTCAATAATCCTCCTCAATTAAGAATGGTTCTAATATAGTTTATCAGCTTCCTTTACGTTTGTCAAGCAAATGTGTAGTTCTGATAACTATCTTTTCTAAGTCATTAATGTCCACTCTATTCTTATTTAGATAATTAATTAAGAATAATCCCAGTGTAAAGCCACAAATTCTAAAATATTTGTCAAGAAGTCTTTGAATTGTTCTAATCACATGTTATAATCGTAATGTATTCGATACATTAGGAGGGGAAAATATGCTTGATCAGCTGAAATCCGTTTTACAGGAACACAAACTTAAGGCAACTAATCAACGGTTGACCTTGCTAGAGTACATGATGAGTCATGACACCCACCCTACGGCGGAAATGATTCATAATGATTTGCCAGATATTTCTCTAGCAACTGTTTATAATACTTTGGAAAAATTTGTTAATGCTAAATTAGTCGTCGTGATTGAGGGAATTTCAGATGGTAAGCGTCACTACGATGCCGCCTCTCATCCCCATTATCACGTCATTAATACGCAGACCAACGAGATTATCGATGCAGCTAACTTTGACCCTGCGCCCCTGATCAAGGCTGCCCAGGCTGCAACCGGTTTGCAAATTACCGAGTATCGAATTGATTTGTATGGCATCAAACCAAACGCGAACGACTAATTAACAATTGCAACACAAAAAACCAGTACTGAAAAATTTCAGTACTGGTTTTTTGATGCTTATTGTCTTTTTAACTAATTTTAACTTGGCTTATTCATCACAGTATCCCAAAAGGCATTAATAATTTCCTTTGAGATACGACCATTTGTTCCATCCAAATAGGAGTTCAATCCTGGAATAGCCAAAGACATGGCAAATGGTTGACCTGGTACATAAGCCACCATTGACTCAGTATAGGTCGAATGACCATTGGTTGTTGTTTCGGCAGTACCAGTCTTGGCATAAACCTGTGGCGACAAGCCGTGCAAACTAGTTCCCGTGTTATGTGGGTCTGAACCGTTGGCCACTCGGTACATTCCATTCTTAATGACATTCCATTGGTCCGTGGTCAAAGAAACTTGACCTTGAAGTTGTGGTTGTGCCGTCCAAACGGTCTTTTGGTTCTTACCAGAAACATCACTCTGCAAAACCGAACCAACCAAGTGTGGCTGAACTAGGTAACCACCGTTAGCAATTACTGAAACGTAGCGAGCCAACTGCATGGTTGTATAAGAATCATACTGTCCGAAGGATTCGTACAAATATTTTCCAATATTGGCACCGTCTGTCGGTCCACGATAACCCGCTGTTTCGCCATCAATATCGATTCCCGTCTTCGTTCCTAAGCCAAACTGTGCCAAACCATTACGCAACGTTTGGAAAGCATCGGAACGAAGCTTCAACTGTTCACCCGGATAATAAGTCTGACCACCGATTTTCATTCCCAATTGAACGAAATAAGTGTTCGAAGACCGCTCCAAGGCCGTTGGGGCATCAACGGCCACCGGACTACCACCCTGGTTCCAGTATGAAGTAATGTTTGGCGTTCCTTGAATCTTAATCGCCTGATCATACATCGTATTGTTCGTTGGGGTGACCACGCCCTTTTGGAAACCAGTGGCCAGGATAGCTGGCTTAACAACAGATCCCATGACGATGGCAGCATTAATGTTTCCTAACGGATTGGCCGTCTTCGTTCCAGTCTTACTATCACGACTAACCCCACCCATGGCATAAATTGCACCAGTATAGGGATTAATAACAGTCGCATAAGCTCCTTGCACATCACCACCAGGCAAATTATCTTCCAAAATTTGTTGCACTTTCTTTTGGAAGGCAGAGTTGATGGTCAACTTCAAAGAGTCACCAGCCTGTCCCTCATACTTAATATCAGAACTCTTGACACCATTCATCGTCGAAATCACCGTTTGTGATGGTGATCCCTTCAATAGTGATTCATACTGCTTTTCAAGAGCAAAGCTACCAACCGGTTCATTTTGTGAATAACCCTGTGCCAACAGTGTGTGCAATCGATCTTCCGGCAAACCAGTTGATTCATTGGTGACCGTACCAACCATTGGTTCGAAATCATTCCCTTCAGGATAATCACGAGAGAAAGACTCACCAATCTTGATACCAGGCATGTCAGACAACCGTTCCCCAATTTCAGCCTGTGCCTTATCGGAAACACCTGACTCTTGGATATAGGTTGTTGATAGCGCATAGGCCCCTGACATCTTTTGGAAAATCATCGCCTGGTTGGCATCGATATCCTTATCCAGATTATGATTCATCACATACTGCGCTTGGTAAGTACTCAATTGAGTAGACGACCAACCATCGGCAGTCTTCCCATATTGCTTTTGCAACTTCGTTTGAATCTTTGTTGCTTCCGTTGAGTTTGTCACGAGATAGTAATCGGCCTTCGCCCGATCACTTAAACGACTAGTATCGATTGAGATATACTTGGATAGCGTCTTGGCAATTTTAGCAATCTGGGCCGAAGTCGTTGTTTTTCCTCTAGTATAAGTTACCGCCGCTTCGGGCTTATTACCGGTAATCACTTTACCGGTACTATCATAAATCAGGCCACGCTGGGCGCTACCTAATTCAACGGTTTCATCGGACTTGCTAACCTCTGTTTCAAAGGCTGGTCCCTGTTTGATTGTCAGAAAGGCCAATTGAATAATCAATGCCATTGTTAAAGCAATGACGACGCCTAAAAGTAACTTTAGCCGGGATGGCAAGTTTGCTCTGGCGTCATTTTTATCACGGTCTTCAAGGTAAGGATTGCGCTTCATTTGAATTCTTTCCATCTATGTTCATTATGATTCTCTCTACTTTACCATAAAAAGCGAATTTATCGCTAAATTTCAACCGAATTTTGTTATTCTAGAGGCATGAATAATTACAGACAAACCGCCCAAAAATACCTTTTTTCACCAGTCACGCTTTCCTTTCTAATTCCTGTTATATTAATGACCGCCTATTTTGCTGGTCGTGGGATGACGCCCTTTGGTTCATCGACCATTTTAACGGTTGATTTGGGCCAGCAATACCTGGATTACTTTATTCAGTTTAAGCATACGATTCTATCTGATCCGTCTGCCTTTTTTTATTCCTTTTCATCAGGAATTGGTGGCGACATGGTTGGTGAATGGTCTTATTATTTAATGTCACCATTTAACCTACTCTTCTTACTCGCCTCAACAAAAACCATGCCTATTTGGATTTTAGTCGTGACCGTTTTAAAAATCGGTTTGGCCGGCTTTTCGATGGCGCTTTTAATTAAAAAGATGAATTGGCTGTCAGGCTATTGGGTTCTGATTTTCGCCATTAATTACCCACTCTCAGCCTGGTTTATCGCCAATGATTTAAACCTGCTATGGTTGGACACTGCCGCCATCTTCCCTTTGCTGATTCTGTCATTAGAACGGCTCCTGGCCCACAAGGGTTCCGGTGCCTTTTTGGCAATGCTGGTGGCGACGATTATCACCAATTATTACATCGCCTGGATGGTGGGACTCTTCTTATTTCTTTATGTTCCCTTTCGCCTGCTTGACGGTCAAATCAAAAATCGGCTAAAAATTGTTTTCACATTGGTAAAATCAGGAATCTTAAGCATTTTTTTAACCGCTTGGCTTTGGTTGCCGACCTACGCCCAACTGAAGATGGGGAAAACGACTCACAATTCCACCTGGCTATTCAAATTTGATAATAACCCATTGTTATTATTCCTGAAGTTAATGCCTGGTTCCTTTGATTTCGATCAAATGCAAACCGGTCAGGCTAATTTTTTAGTAGCGCCATTAATTTTAATCGCTCTCTGGGCCTTTTTTGCTAGCAAAAAATTTTTACTTCGTGAAAAATTGATGGCCGCCCTAATCTTAGTGATTTTAATTTTAGCAACGACTTTTGCACCATTGATTTTACTTTTCCATGGTGGGCAATACCCCGTTTGGTACCCAGCTCGGTTCTCTTTTTTGATTTCCTTCTTTTCAATTGTCCTTGCTGCCAAGGGCTTTCAGCCAAATTGGCAGCCCAGCCTGTTCGCCCGTACTTTTTACCTGGTGGCTGTTTTAGCACTAACAATCTGGGGATCTAGCCAACTGCTAAAGGTATCTTACCTTGATAAAAATGCCCTTCTCGGCTTTCTCTTCGGTTACCTTTTAACCATCCTGATTTTAATTGTGATGGACGGCAATCAAGTGAAGATGTTGCTTCTATTGATTGTGACCACTGGCTACCTGATTTTTAATGCTGGCAAGACGTTAAACCACCTTTCCTATCTAACAAAGGCCACCTATGAGGCTGGCGTTACCCGACTCACGGCAGTTTCCAAAGCAGCCACTAAGCACGATAATTCTTGGTATCGCATTAGTCAGGGCCTCAGTCGGACCTATAACGATGGCTTTTCGGCTAATTTTAAGGCTGGCAGTCACTTTTCATCCCTGCTCCCTGCCACTACCGCCCAGTTCTACCAAAACATCGGCCAAATCGAAGGCGATTCAAAAATTGCCTATGATAATGGCACTACCATCACCGATTCTCTGCTGGCCTTTAAATACTTTATCCAAACAACCGGCCACTTAAATACTAGTTCCGCCTATTTAAAGCAAAGCAATCGTCCCGACTACAATCAGCAAAAGACCGTTGCTAGTGGCAAAAATTGGGCACTAAAAGAGAATCCAACAGCTCTTAGCCTGGCCTATGCTGCTTCAAATCAGGCGTTGACCACTCCACTATCCGTGCGTTACCCACTGGTCAACCAGGCAAACCTTCTTGCCAGCCTTGCCGGTCTGTCAGGACAGCAATTACTTTATCGAGAACCTTTCCAGATTCTCAAGACTGAAAATCTAACAACGACGGCTGATTTGACGGGTGGGACAATTCAAAAGGTCAATAAGCATAAGAAAGCTGTCTTAACCTTAGCTTACACACCAACAACTAATGATTCTTACTACCTTAATATTGGCGGCGCAATCAGCCTTGATTCAGTCGACCTCCGACTCAATGGTGAACTTCTGACCCAGTCAAGTTCATATGACCATACGGTGGCCCTAAACCTCAACACCAACAAGAAGGACCAGCCTCAAATCTTAACGATTACCTTAAATGACGGCGCCGACTCACGTTACCTCGATGATTTCGCCATCTACTACTTCGATCAACAAGCCGTTAACCAAGACCTAGCAAAACTAAAACAACACTCACTAACCATTAAAAATGCCAATTCACGCAAAATTAGTGGTACGATTGTCACAACAGCCAACCAACCCTTAATTATGACTAGTATTCCAGCTGCCTCCGGTTGGCAGGCCAAGGTTGATGGCAAGGTGGTCAAAACAAAGACGGTGCTCCAAGGGCTGATTGCCATTCCGACAACCCCTGGTAAGCACCACGTAACCTTAACCTATACACCACCGCTGCTAGTGCCCGGTCTCTTTTTATCAATGCTAACAGCACTCTTAATCGCTGCCTATGCATCCTTTAAAAAGAATCGACGACAAGCCTTGCGCCGAGACTAGGACCGTGATATATTCAACGTGCTGTATTTTTTGTGCTACATGGCACTGAAAGGAAGAGAACCATGGCGGAAGAAAAGAAATTCCCAATGACGGCCGCAGGTCGTGACAAATTGCAAGCGGAGCTTGATGACTTAATTACCAAGCAACGTCCAGAAATTACTAACCGCATTCAAATCGCACGTTCATACGGCGATTTGTCTGAAAACTCTGAATACCAATCAGCAAAGGACGAACAAGCCTTTGTTGAAGGACGGATTGTGACCGTTCGCAAGATGATTGAAAACGCTGAAATCATTTCAGCTGACAACTCTGACAGCGATGAAGTGACATTGGGTAAGGAAGTAACCTTCAAGGAACTTCCAGATGAAGATCCCGAAACCTATACCATTGTTGGTTCTGTTGAAGCGGATCCAATGGCTGGTAAGATTTCAAATGAATCACCAATGGCTGCTGCCTTGCTTGGCAAGCATAAGGGTGACACCGTTAAGGTGCCATTGCCTAACAACGTTGAAATTCAAGTTGAAATCTTGTCTGTTAAGACAAAGCAAGACTAAGTTAGAAAACCACTCAATTCAGTTTGAGTGGTTTTTTTAATGTTAAAATAAAATCAGCAAAGTAAAAGGCGGGTTCTTCCTTTTTTGGAAGGGCCCGCCTTTCTGATTTATATTATGTTGCTTATTATGATGAATTAATAAATTATGCAAAGGAGTGAATGTTACCAATCAAGATGGCACCAATCAAAACTAAGAGCGTTCCGGCAATGATAAACTTCATTTGAGTAGAAGTCTTCTTTTCATGCAAGATGTAGATACCACCAAAGGTACCAACAACGATACTCAACTGTGACAAAGCAGTGGCAATCGTTTGACCAACGGCTGGGTTAGCAGATGAAACGAACATGAAGATGTTTCCAACGGCCCAAACCAAACCAGTTACCAAGTTCTTCCAAGTTGGCTTTGAGAACATTTGCTTTCCTTCGCGGAAGACGAAGAGCACGATAATCAATGAACCGATTACCTGACCGATGGCCTGAGGACCAACGATAGCCGTCATGTAGTTCAAACCGTGACCGGCAGATTTGATGTCGTCTGAAATATAACCAATCTTTGACAAGAAGTTAGGCAAAACGAAGTAGAGCATGAAGCCCGCAGTTGACATCACTAAGTAGAAGATTCCCTTAGCGTCAATCTTTGAAGGCGTTGCTGCCGTCTTATCAGGCTTTGAAATGAAAGTTGCACCAGTCACGACCAAGGCAATTGAGACAACCCCAACAATCCACATAGCGGCATTCTTCCATTCTCCCAAGAGAGTGGCAGCCAACAAGGCGTTCATAATAATCTGGCCGGCTGTTGACAAAGGCATTCCCAATGAAACACCCATTTCCTTGAAGAGCAAGAACTGGAAAACCATTCCCATTGCCCAAACCAATCCTGATAAAATACCAACAACCCAGATTTCAGAACCAAGGTAGAAACCATGTGGTAATACGAAACCAAAGAGTGTTAGCATTCCGAAAATCAATGCTCCGATTGACATTCCGAAAGTTTGTTGTGAGGCAGATCCGCCCATCTTTGTTGATACGAGCCCAACTGAACCCCAGAATAAAGCTGGGAGCAAGGCAATTAAAATTGCAAAGTTCATAATGTTTAAGTTCCTTTCACTTATCTTACAAGCTATATTCTACACGAATGTAAACGGTTACACAACATTTTTTTACAAAAAAATTTCACGAAATAATAAAAAGCCTGACAAAGCAGGCTTTCAAAGGTTAATTTTTATCGTATTGTGCTAAGTTCCAGTTTTCAATAATCTGGATAATCAGCTTTGGATAGCTAGGATCTGTAGCATAGCCGTCAGTTGACAATGCTTGAGCAGCATCCTTGTAATTTTTAGCGGCCAAAACATCGGCAAACTGGTTGGCATTCCAAGTATTGCCATTGGCGATTGTCTTAGCGTGAGCCTTCATGGAATCTTGATAAGAGTCGTAAACAGCAAAACGAGCATTCTTCGTCACCGTTTGACCGTTTTCAACTTCTTGAGTCTGCAAAACGACTGATTTACCAGCCGTTGTATCATCCGTCTTCACACCATAGTAGTTATTATACTTTGATGACAACGCAGAATCGTCCCAGTTTGATTCATGGATAGCCTGAGCGATTGAAATTGACGCCAGAATACCATACTGAGATTGAAGACTCTGGCTATATGGCGCAATCTTCTTAATAAAGGCTAAACGCCGGTCGAACTCTTTCTTACCGCCGTTTTCCGCCAGCAAAATAGCAGTCGATGCCGGAATCTTATTGGCTTTTAATTGAGCATAATATGGCTTTAAAGTCTTATTCGTCTGTTTCAACATGGTCATGACCAAGTCCTTGGCGGACTTTTCTTTCTTGAAACGATAGATTCCTGGATAGACGAAATCATACAAAGTCTGGTCACTCTTGGCATTTAAGAATAACTGTGGGTATTCCTTCTTAGCTTGAGCAATTAAATCACTATCACTATAGGCAGCCAATAAATCAGACTTTGATACACCAGCAGCATCAGCAATTGTTTGTGCCGTCTGCTCTGCTGTCTTCGTATTTGAAATAAAGGTATAGCCAGAAGACAAAACCGGTTCAGCTCCAGAACCCTCTGTTAATTCTTGGTAAATCTCAGCAATATCTTGAACCTGTGACAACGGATAAGTGCCACCCGCAATATCTTTAGCCCCATACTTATTTGCATAACTAACAAAGTAGCGACTGTTGCGGATAATCCCCTCTTTTTGCAACTGGGCACCGATTTCCTTGACGCTCGCCTTGTCCTTGACTGTAACCATCGTGACCGCGGTGTCATTTGGATTCTTTGCCTGATATCCCTGGCGATTGAACCAGAAGGCCCCACCAGCTGCTAATAGCAAAACGAATAGGATCATGATAATTCGGAACCGCCAACTATGTTTTTTGCGTTTCTTTGACGATTGCCGACGTTTTTCAAATTCCATCAGTAATGTTTCCAATCTTCAATCTTATTTCGCCTGGTCAACTCGATTTGTACGGGAGTTTAACCAGCAACTCCTAGTATACTACCCTTTATAAAGAAATATAATTAAAAAAACATAACGAGTGCAAGCAGCGTTGTACTCATTATGTTTTCTTTTGATTAAGTAATTATAAAATTAAGCCATCAATTCTTGCACATCACGAGCAATCATCAATTCTTCATCAGTTGGCACAACTAAAGTCTTAATTTTGGCATCAGCAGCTGAAACATCAGCCTCTTCACGGCAACCAGTGTTCTTATCCTGGTCAATCTTGATGCCAAAGTAACCTAAGCGGTCAACGACTTCTTCTCGAACCCAATCAGCATTCTCACCAATACCGGCAGTAAAGACCAAAGCATCAGCACCACCCATTTCAGCAATGTACTGACCAATGTAACGAACAACACGGTCAACAAAGATTTTAATTGCCAAATCAGCCTGTTCGTTGTCCTGACGGGCAGCCAAAAGATCACGCATATCACTTGAGACCTGTGAAATTCCCTGCAATCCTGATTTCTTGTTCAAGATTGTCAACATGTCTTCATTTGACAAGTTTTCCTTGGTTTGGATAAAGTTTACCAATGAAGCATCCACATCCCCTGAACGAGTCGCCATCGTCACACCTGCTAATGGTGTGAATCCCATTGATGTATCAAATGACTTACCGCCCTTAACAGCCGTAATTGAAGCACCGGCACCAAGGTGCAAGGTAATCAACTTCAAGTCCTTCAAATCCTTGCCTAAAATGTCAGCAGCACGGCCGGCTACATAGCGATGTGAAGTTCCGTGAGCACCATACTTACGTGCACCATACTTTTCATAGTATTCATAAGGCAATGAGTAAAGGTAGTTCACCTTTGGCATTGTCTGATGGAAAGAAGTATCAAAGACGGCGACAGAAGTTGCGTTTGGCAATAACTTTTGGAAGGCACGGATGCCCAATGCGTTGGCTGGGTTGTGCAATGGTGCATAATCAGCCAATTCATCAATCTTAGCTAAGACATCATCGTTCACCAAAACAGACTTGTCAAAGTATTCACCACCGGCAACAACGCGATGACCAACACCAACGATTTCGCTAAAGTCTTGGATAATATCCAATTCTGACAACTTTTCAAGCATCAAGTTAATGGCAACTTGGTGGTCCTTGATGGCGGTAACGGTCTTAAACTTAGCCTTGTCACCAGATACCTCAACGTCAGCATTCTTGGCCGCTTGATCATTGGCCGCAAACTTGATCGTTACAATGGCATCATCCATTCCGATTCGTTCAATTAACCCTTGGGCGATTACTTGCTCTTGTGGCATCTCTAAGAGCTGAAACTTCAATGAAGAACTACCGGCATTCACTGCCATAATCTTTGCCATGAAAAAAATCCACCTATCTTTGTTTTTTAATTCATTTCTAACTTACTTTAGTTTACCCCAGGCTTGGATATCTTGCAAAAATTCTTGCAAGGCCTTTTGGTCCTTAACGGAAGGATACTGTCCCATCAAAACTTCTTGCTTTGGCAGCGCATCTTTCTTCCGCAAAACCAAGAAAGCTTTCGCCTGTTCTTGATTTTGGAAATACTCTGCTGGCAGTGACAAAAATGCCTTTAATTGAGCCTTTTGTGAGAATAATTTCAGGATTGACTCATGCCGTGGCCCTGTTAATAAATCATTTGGCACGATAAGATAAATCCAACCATCATTCTTCACTAAATCTAATGATTTTTCAATCATTAAATAATGAGCATAAGATTGGCCATCTTGTTCTGAAAAGGCTGTGACAAAGCTTTCCGGTGCTTCTTTCGGGTAGTAGCCGATTGGTAAGTCACCAATCACAACATCAGCAGGCGCGACTTCCTCTTTTTTCAAGCCAACAACATCCCCCAAAAACAGTGTTGGGTCTTCTTTCAGTGCAGCTACCAATTCACTGGCCAAATCAAGCTGGCCTTCATCGTTATCAATCCCAGTTAAATCGTGGATTGAAAGTTCATGACGACTAGAGCTTTCAACGATTGTCCATAGGAGGTTGCCAGTGCCAATAACCATGTCAGTGATACTCGTTTGTTCACTAGGATTAGCTGTCTGGTAAATCAGCTCGCCCAAAAGATAACCAATACCATCTGGGGTTAACTGAAGGTTTGCTGGTACTTTATCCTCTCGATCAGCTTTCAAAACCAAAAGTTGTAAGATATTACGTTGGTCGCTGAAAGACAATTTTGGCCAGTCAATCTCTTCTAACGACTGTAATGCCTTTTTAGAATCATCAGCCAATTGGTCATGGTCGGAGCTAAGAATCTCTTTTTTATTCAGCCTCTCTAAAGCCATGACGAGGGCTTCTCGATTGGTCGTTTTTTCTTGATTTTTCACCGTCACTACGGCTTGATCAATTTTTTCAAAATATGCAGGAATTTGTCGATTTATCATGGTCTTATTTTAGCCCTTTTTGCTAGTCTAGACAAGGCTAAGGGGCTAAAAGTGGTCGCCAGTAATCCTGATGTTTATTAGTAATTTTAATCTGCTTTTCTCCCGATTCAATTAACCAAGGATCACCCTGAATTTGGCCAGATTGTTGGTTATCTTGGTAAAACAATCGTGATGCTTCAATTTGCCTTGTATCGATGGTCGTCGTTTCCAACAATAATAATTGGCTATGCAGCTTTTGGTGAAAAATTTTTGTCTGTAAAAAGAACAGCAAGCCAATGAGTGTCAATGCCAAAATGGTCGGTAACAGTAAGTAGGCTGGCTGACGGTTTCGCTGCTGGCGTGGCTGATTATTAAACATCTTTTACCCCTCTTCTACAATGGCCTGTTTCGTATTAGGCAAAAAAAGTGTGCCGCTCGCTTTCTCATGCCCCCGAGAAAAAACAGTCAAAAGCTGATAGGTTCCAAAATTATCAATCCGTAAATCATCAATCCCGTGTAGCAAGAGCACGCGACCATGATGAGTCCCATCCAAAACTAAGTCATGCTTAGCAATTTTCAACGTAACCGGATCGCCAATGGTCTTCTTCAGCTGAATTTCATGCAATTGAACTTGATCCAGTTGATAGTTTTGCCGACCCAACTGTGTTAAGGCTGCCTGAAAATCAGTCTGTACATCTTGCGTCTGCCCCTTTTTACTTTGTGGCAAAATGACCATTAACGCTTCAAAGACCATCGCTGCCACGACGAGGGCCATGATTGCTTCCACCATGGTAAAGCCGTTCCGGCTACTTTTACTTTGAACTGCCGTCATGATTGGCTTCTTCCTTTTCCTTTTGCTTTTGGTCAACAAAAGACTGCCATCTCTCTAACGCCTTTCTTTTTTCCTGGTTGGCCGCCTTATTCTGCAAAATCAGTTCTCCCTGCTTTTTCTGATAGTTGCGCAACGTTTCTAGTTCAAAAACAACCACACCAGTAATTAGCGTCAGTGCCATCACCCCCTCAACGAGGGCAAATCCTAACGATTTTCTAGACTTTCTCGAAACGATAGGTACCACCTCCAAATTGGAAAATAAGACGCCAGTTTACTTGGCCCTGGCGCCAGGAAATATGACCGGGGGCCACATAGCCACTCGGCTTAATCACGATTTTTGCTGTCTGATCAACTTTACTTTTTACTGGGTAAGAAAGCACTTCTTGACCAATCACCAACTGGTCTGATTGAAAATCGAGAATACTTTCAACCTCTTTTGCTTGTGCTAATAGACGGGCTCGTTGAAAATGGGCAGCAAATTGCTGTTGAAAATCTGCAAAACTCTGCTGATTTGGCCTCGGCCGTAAGGCTAATCCAAGCCCAAGCAAAAGTGCTACCAGACTTAGGACAATCACGGATTCGATCAAGGTAAAGGATTTAAATTTTAGCTTCATGACCTGCAATCACAATTTTCAGTGCCTTAACTTTTTCAAGCTGTTCCTTGGTCAAGTAGTTTTCCTTTGCTAAATCATCCATTGTGACCTGTTTCTTTTCTGGGTGGTCATTAACATACAAATCAACCTGTGTCTGTACAGTGGCGACCATTGCCTTTGCATGGGTTTGCTGCGCCTTATCTCGTTGTTGCGTTAAATTCGGCAAAATCAGTAACATCAAAAGACCAATAATGAAGAGTACTACCGTCGCTTCAATCAATGTGAAACCGTTTTTCTTCGCTGCTATCCGCCGATTTTTTGCTCGGACTACTGCATAGCAAGCCTTTGATTGACAAATTTTACGATGTTCACGTTTAAGCCAAAAACGTTTGTGGGGTTGAAAAAAGGACCGCTGGTTGAATAAACCAATCTGCATCGGATGGTTCATCGGATGGGACTGATGGTGACAGTAATCCCGGGGCCTTCCAGCCAATCGAGACCGTCCCCCCGTTCCAGTTTGTGTGTGCTTAACAAAGTCAGATGTGTGTGTCATATCGACATTCCTCCTAAATTTTTATACAGCGGTAATAGCATTGCGAGGTATAACAAAACAATGGTCAGTCCAATCAGGGCAAAAAAGAGCGGTTGAACGAGGCCTAATAATCGGCTGACTTGGCGGTCAAACCGTTGAAATTCGCTTTTGGCATAGTAAGTCAAGTAGGTACCAAGTACTGGCCCGGTAAATCCCCTATCTAAATAAGTCGCTAGTGGCTTTTTCAAATAAGATTGATTGCCAATCCAACTTTGCAAAGTTTGACCGCTTTGCACGGCATCTTGTGCTCGCTTAGCAATGGCCACAACCAGTCCGTTTTTCTTAGCGGATAAGGCCGCAAAACGATCAATCACATTGGGCAGCGTGTGGCCTGCTAACAGCAAAATCCCCAGATGTTCTGCTAGCAGATAAGTTAAGAGCGTCTGCATCAGCGTGCCCAAAAAAGGGACCCGAGTGACGACTTGAATTCGTTGTAGTGGTGCTAAACGCTTCAGTAAGAAAATCGAAATAATAATCATGACTAAAACAAGGCCAAAGAGAAAAGCTAAGCCATGCAAATAAAAGAGAGCAGGATTGCTGCCTGGACCTTGCCCTCCCTTTTGTCCGGCCGACAAAGCATGAAAAATGGGATAAAGATACGTCTCCATCCCCACAACCAGGGATAATAAAAAAACCAATAAAATCACCGGATAAGTTAGAATCTGGCGGAGCTTTTGTTTGTAGCGCAACACTTGGTCAAAGTTACTCGCCAAAGCGGTCAGCGTTTGGTCAAAATTACCATGTGACTGACCCAAATCAAGATAAATTCCAACCGAAGGACTTAAAACCTTTCCCAGACTTGTAGCTAATGGTTGGCCATGCTCCAACTGGCCACGGATGGTCTGTAGCCTTTCTTGCCAACCTGGATGGGCACTTGCTAAAACATCGAGACTCAATGATAAGGCATAACCAGATGCCGTTAACTCACCAAGCTCAGCCAAAAAAAGAACCTGGTCACTTTCAGAAAAACGTATTTTTCGTTGCGGACGCATCAATTAAACCTCCTGATTTCCTTGTTGGTAGCGTTTTAAATTTTCGGCATAGGGACGGTGATGAGTTACTTCACCCGCCTGCCAGTTAGCCACCCCGCACACAACCCACAGCTGACCATCTAAGTCTGGAAGCAAGCGCTGATAAACTGTCTTAACTAAGGCTTGGTTCAGTAATTGACGGTCAAGGCCAAGGTTGAGCAAACGATCAAAAACTGCCAGTTCAGAATTGGCATGCAAAGTACTCAACACCAAATGACCAGCTAGGGCTGCTTGAAGGGCGGCCTGAGCAGTCTTGGCATCACGAATCTCGCCAATCACTAATAGATCTGGCCGGTGACGCAGGGCCACCTTGATTAAGGATTGGTAATCAATTCCTGCTTGTTCGTTGACCTGCAGTTACAAAAAAGCTGGCTGGTAGATTTCAACCGGGTCCTCAACCGTTAAGACAACTTTGCCTGGTGACCAGACATCCAACAAGCGATAAAGGGTACTAGTCTTACCTGACCCTGTGGGGCCGGCTACCAAGTAAAGACCGGCACTGATTTTTTCGGCAACCAAGTCTGCAAATGTTGCTGGATCAAACCAGCGGTTTTGTGACAAATCAGGGTAAATCAACCGCAAAACGGCACTTTCTTGCCCCAAAAAGTCGCCAACAGTTGAAACGCGAACGAAGCCCTGGCCAAAATCAAAGCGGCCCAGTTGTGGCCGCCGGCTCTCGGCCAAATTTAAACCCGCCCGGTACTTCACAACAGCTAAGGCTCGTTTTCCAAAATCTGCTTCCAGCACTGCCAGGATTCTCACTTGACCCAAAATTTGCGCTCGTACCTGGTAATTACCACCTTCTGCCGGTAAAAAATAAAAGTCCGTTACCTTTTTCGTCTGCCCCCAGGATAGGACTGCTTGAATCCAATCAGCGGGGTCTGCTCGTTCATGTTCGGGCCAATTGGCCAATTTCTTGATCATGGTGTCCTCCTTTCATCGCTAGTGAATAAGACGACCAATTCAGCAAAAAATTGCTCAACTTCAAAACGTTCGGTTAACCAATTTTTTGCTCCATTGCCCTCTATACAACACTATTGGGTTTGACGAAAAAAGATTTTGAAAAACAAAAAAGACCGAATTCAATGAATTCGATCTTTTAAATAAGCATAATTAATTTTTACTGATTTTTTTCTTGGTTCAAAGCTGCTGCAAAAGTATTTTTCAACAGCGTAGCAATGGTCATTGGACCAACACCACCTGGAACTGGCGTAATGAAGGATGCCTTCTTTTCGGCCGAGGCAAATTCGATATCACCGGTCGTCTTACCATCGACAACGTTCATCCCAACATCAACCAAAACAGCACCATCCTTGATTTGGTCGCCAGTAATAAAGTTCGCAATACCTACTCCAACGACAACAATGTCCGCATCCTTGAGGGAATCCAGGAGCATTTCACGTGGTGTGTAACGGTGAGCCAACGTCACCGTTGCGTTCGCGTTGTTCAACAAAGCAGCCATTGGACGACCAAAGAGTTGAGAACGACCAACGACAACAGCTTTCTTACCATATGGATCAATGTCATAATGCTTCAACATCGTCATCACGCCTTGAGGAGTGGCTGCCACGGCGTATTCACCAGGTTGGTCACCAAAGAGCATTCCCTGGTTGAAAGCACCTAATCCATCAACATCCTTTTCAGGGGCGATGGCTGAGAAGACCTGCTGGTCGTTAACAGCTTCTGGCAATGGTGCCTGAACCAAAATACCAGTCACGCTTGGATCTGCGTTCAAATCTGCTACAATCTTTAAGACGGCTTCTGTTGTCACATCGTCAGCAACCGCAATATCCTCAGTGGCAATGCCAACCTTGGCTGCTGCGCGTTGCTTCATGCCAACATAGAGACGTGATCCATCATTTTTTGGATCAAAAACAACCGCTAGCTTTGGACTCAACCCCGATTCCTTGACCTTGTCCGCCAGTGCGATTTTGAGGTCCTTTGAGAGGGCCTTTCCGTCTAAAATAGTTGCCATTATGTTTCTCCTTGTTCCTGATTTTCCGAACGTTTTATTATAAAATATCTTTGTAAGACCATTTTATCAGAATAAAACCGTTTTTTGTTTACAGAAAGGTAATTTTTTTATGTCTGACAACCGTATTTCTTGGGATCAATACTTTATCGCACAAGCCGCCATCCTCTCAACCCGGTCAACTTGTACTAGACGTCACGTTGGTGCCATCCTCGTGAAGGACCATCGCATTATCGCCTCTGGCTACAACGGTGCCGTTTCTGGGACCCCTCACTGTACAGAAGTTGGCGACTATATCGTTGATGGTCACTGCATCAGAGCCGTTCACGCTGAACAAAACGCCCTCATGCAAGCCGCCTCGATGGGGATTGCCGTTGAAGGATCAGAAGTCTATGTGACCGACGTTCCCTGCGTGCAATGTACGAAACTGTTGCTTCAAGCCGGTATTACCAAAATTAACTTCATGCGTGATTATCGCAATGATGAATTCGCCGAGTCCCTCTTAAAAGAAAAAAACGTTGCCTTAGTCCAAGTTCCCTTCGAAGCCCAAACGGCTGAACAAATCAACCTCGCTCAATTTATTAAAGACTAGCCAAAGAAAAAGCAAGGAGGACACCTTGCTTTTTTGCTATACTAAGAAGGACTAATTTTTATTAAAGGGGACTTAATCATGAGTCAAAACGAACAAACATACCTCGATCTGGCCGCTAAAATCTTGAACGAAGGCCACTACAAGGACGATCGGACTGGGACCGGAACCTATTCAATCTTCGGGACGCAAATGCGCTTTGAACTCCAGGAAGGCTTCCCTCTTTTAACCACTAAAAAAGTTTTCTTCAAGCTGATCAAATCAGAATTGCTCTGGTTCTTGCGCGGGGATAATAACATCCGCTTCTTGTTGCAAAATAATAACCATATCTGGGACGAATGGGCCTTTAAAAACTGGATTGAGTCCGACGAATATAGTGGACCGGACATGACTGATTTTGGCTTGCGTTCACAAACCGATGCCGAATTCAACGCCCTCTACCAGGAGCAAAAGGACATCTTCATCGACAAAATCTTAAACGATGATGACTTTATGGAAAAGTACGGTTATATCGGTGAGGTTTACGGTAAGCTCTGGCGGTCATGGGCATCTGTTTTGCCCGATGGTGGCACCACAGACCAAATCAGCAACTTAATCGACCAAATCAAGAACAATCCGAACTCTCGGCGTCTGATTTTGTCTGCTTGGAATGCCGAAACGACCCCTCAAGCACCACTGCCATCTTGCCACGTTTTGTCACAGTACTACGTTAGTGATGGTAAGCTCTCAGCACAACTTTACCAACGTTCGGGCGACTTCTTCTTAGGTGTTCCCTTCAACATCGCTTCATACTCGCTGTTGATTCACATGATTGCTGCTCAAACCGGTCTGGAAGTCGGTGACTTCGTCCACACTATCGGCGACACACACATTTACAAGAACCACGTCGACCAGGTCAAAGAACAAATCAGTCGGCCAATGCATCCATTGCCAAAGCTTTGGCTGAACCCTGAGGTCAAATCAATCTTTGATTACACCATGGATGACATTAAAATTTTGGATTATGAATCAGAACCAGCTATCCGCGGTGCAGTTGCGGTTTAAGCCGAGCTATTCACTTCCCAATTTATTATGAAAAAACAAAACGGCAGTGACCATCTAAAACTAAATGGTCACTGCCGTTTTTATTGTTCTTTAGGACTGCGCTGATTTTTCATCACGCTTTTCGCGAGCGATATCGCGGTCCATAATCTTTTTCAAATACTTAGCCGTATAAGATTCGGTGTTTTTGGCCACCTTTTCCGGTGTCCCAGTAACCAGAATCTTACCACCGCCGGCACCACCCTCTGGACCCAAATCAATCAACCAGTCGGCTGACTTGATTACGTCCAGGTTGTGTTCGATGACGACGACCGTATTGCCTGCATCAACCAAGCGGTTCAAAACCGTTAGCAAGCGAGCAATGTCATCAGTGTGCAAACCAGTTGTTGGTTCGTCGAGAATATAAATCGTCTTCCCGTTTGTCCGGCGATGCAATTCAGAAGCCAACTTCATTCGCTGTGCTTCCCCACCTGATAGTGTTGTTGCGGATTGGCCTAATTTTACATAGCCCAAACCAACGTCATTAATGGTTTGCAAACGACGGGCAATCTTTGGAATTGGTGCAAAGAAATCAAGAGCTTCCTTGGCAGTCATATCCAAGACCTGAGAAATCGTCTTGTCCTTGTAAGTGACTTCCAACGTTTCGGAGTTGTAGCGAGTACCACCACAGACCTCACAGGCCACGTAAACATCCGGCAAGAAATTCATCTCAATCTTGATGACCCCATCACCACGACAGTTTTCACAGCGGCCACCCTTCGTATTGAAGGAGAACCGTCCCTTGGAATACCCACGGAGTTTGGCCTCATTTGTTTGAGCAAACAACTCGCGAATATCATCGAAGACACCCGTATAGGTTGCGGGGTTTGACCGCGGTGTTCGACCGATTGGCGATTGATCGATATCAACCACTTGCTCTAGGTTTTCAATTCCCTCAACCGAGCGGTAGGCACCAGGCTTATTTGAATTCTTATTGAGCTTTTGTTTCAAAACTCGCTTCAAAATGGTATTGACCAGTGTCGACTTACCCGATCCAGAAACCCCCGTAACGGCGACAAACTTTCCCAATGGAAATTTCGCCGTAATGTTTTTTAGGTTATTTTCCTTGGCTCCCCGAATGACAATTTCTTCGCCATTGCCCTTCCGACGAGACTTCGGCACCGGAATGTAACGCTTTCCTGAGAGGTACTGACCAGTCAAAGATTTGGGATTCTTCATGACTTCAGCCGGCGTACCAGCGGCCATAATTTGGCCACCTAGTGATCCAGCCCCAGGGCCAACATCAATCAGGTAATCAGCAGCTTCCATGGTATCTTCATCGTGTTCAACGACAACCAGTGTGTTCCCCAAATCACGCATTGACTGCATCGATGCTAACAGTTTATCGTTATCACGCTGGTGCAAACCAATCGATGGTTCATCCAAAACATAGAGGACCCCAGATAGGTTTGACCCGATTTGTGTCGCCAAGCGAATTCGTTGCGATTCCCCACCAGACAATGTGGAAGCTGACCGAGACAACGTTAGGTAATCAAGGCCAACGGACCGTAAGAAACCAAGTCGATCTTGAATTTCCTTTAAGATTGGCTGGGCAATTTCTTGGTCTTGGGGACCAAAGGTCAAATCAGCAAAATAAGCCAATTCCTCATCAACCGGCAAATTCGTGACATCACCAATATTGCGGCCACCAACCTTGATGGACAAGGCCGCCGGGTTTAACCGGTATCCATGACATGCTGGACAGGTCAGTTGCGTCATGTATTGAGCCATCTGGTCACGAGTAAAGTCGGAATTGGTTTCCTTATAACGCCGGGAAACGTTGTTCATCACCCCTTCAAAAACCTGGTCAGCATCACGAACGCCACCAAAATCATTTTGGAAGTGGAAGTGGAATTCCTTCTCACCCGACCCATACAAAATCAGGTCCTGGTCCTTCTTCGACAAATCCATAAAGGGCACATTTTGATCAATCCCAAATTGTTCACAAAACTGTTCCAGCAGTGCTGGATAGTAGTTAGAAGAAATTGGGTTCCAAGGCGCCAGAGCGCCCTGTTTCAACGTCAGAGTATCATCTGGCACAACCAGATCCAAATCGACCTCTTGAGTCGCTCCAAGCCCCTGACAGACAGGACAAGCCCCCATCGGTGCGTTGAAAGAAAAGAGTCGCGGCTCCAATCGGCCAACCTTAAAATCTTTCAGGTCGCCCAAATAGTGGTCTGAGAACCGCAATGGCGCAGGAACTTCCTCGTCACCACGGCCAACCGGCTCCAAAACCACTAAACCGCCAGCTAGGTTCGTGGCTGCTTCAATCGAATCGAAAAGGCGAGACCGGGCATCAGCACGCAAAACAATCCGATCCACCAAAACATCAATATCATGGAAACGATTACGTTCCAAAGCGAGGTCGTCAACCGTATCAAGTTCAACAATCTCACCATCAATGCGAGCCCGTAAATAACCCTGCTTTTGCATCTGAGCAAAGGCCTTTTCGTGGGTGCCCTTCTTGTGCTGGATAATCGGTGCAAAGACCTGCAAACGGGTTCCCTCAGGTAACTCTTTTTGAGCATATTCGACCATCTGATCAATCGAATGCAGAATTTTCGTCCCATCCTTTGGATCATCAGGCTTCCCCACTCGAGCAAACAACAAACGGAAGTAATCTGAAATCTCGGTTACCGTTCCGACTGTTGATCGAGGATTATTCGAAGTTGTTTTTTGATCAATGGAAATGGCCGGTGAAAGGCCGTCAATCGAGTCGACGTCGGGCTTATCCATCTGCCCCAAGAATTGCCGGGCATAGGCGGACAATGATTCCACGTAGCGGCGTTGCCCCTCGGCATAGAGGGTATCAAAAGCCAGAGAAGACTTTCCAGATCCGGATAAGCCAGTCACAACCGTGAGGGATTCCTTTGGAATATCAACATCAATATTTTTTAAGTTATGGGCACGAGCCCCGCGAATTTCAATTTTATCTTTCGCCATAAAATCCTCTTTCATGGTCAAACGAGCACTCACTCGCTTGGCAAGTTCAGCCCTGTTTTATCACATCGGTGACCTGAGGCCAACCTTTAGCGGCCGGCCCGTTTCTTTAATTTCATAATATTATCGCGAATTTTAGCAGCCGTCTCAAAGTCTAAGCCCTTTGCCGCCGCCTTCATTTGGCTAGTGAGGTTTTCTAAAATTTCAGTCTGGTCTGATTTTGGCAAATCAGCAAAGTCAACTTGCGTCAAGTCAACGTCCTCAACCTCTTCGGCAGCCTTACTTGCACTAATTAGGTCGCGAATTTCCTTTTTAATTGTTTGTGGCGTGATGCCGTGTTCCTTGTTATACGCCATCTGAATGTCACGACGACGAGCCGTTTCATCCATGGCTTCCTGCATGGCCCTTGTCACCTTATCGGCATACATAATCACGTGGCCGTTCGCATTTCGAGCAGCACGACCAATCGTTTGAATCAACGAGCGCGGATTACGCAAGAAACCTTCCTTATCAGCATCCAAAATGGCCACCAAAGAAGTTTCGGGGACATCAATTCCTTCACGCAACAAGTTAATGCCGACCAGCACATCGTACTTGCCCAAACGTAAATCACGGATAATGGCTGTTCGCTCAAGCGTCTTGATATCGGAATGGAGGTAGGCAACTTTGATGCCAACATCCTTCAAATAATCCGTTAAATCCTCTGACATTCGCTTCGTCAGCGTTGTGATAAAGACACGCTCATTTCGTTCAACCCGCAGGTTAATTTCACCCACTAAATCATCAATTTGCCCCATCACTGGCCGAACTTCAATTTCCGGATCCAACAGGCCGGTTGGTCGAATGATTTGCTCAACAATATCACGTTTTGGTACCCGAGAAAGCTCATAGTCCCCTGGTGTAGCCGACATATAAATAATTTGGTTGACGTGCTTCTCAAACTCTGGCAGTTGCAAAGGGCGGTTATCCAGTGCTGAAGGCAAACGGAAACCATAATCAACCAACGTCTGCTTCCGGGCGCGGTCACCATTGTACATCCCACGAACTTGTGGCATCGTCACGTGACTTTCATCCACAACAATCAAAAAATCATCGGGGAAGAAATCTAAGAGGGTAAATGGTGGTTCGCCCTCTTTGCGACCGTCCATCCAGCGTGAATAATTCTCGATTCCAGATGTAAAGCCCATTTCATTCAACATAGCCAGGTCATATTCGGTTCGCTGCTTGATTCGTTGAGCTTCAAGAAGCTTGCCCTCTTTTTCAAATTCCTTGACCTGGTCTTCCATTTCTTGGCGAATACCAACTAAGGCTTCCTTCATCCGTTCATCATCGGTCATAAAGTGCTTCGCTGGGAAAATGGCGACATGGTCACGTTCTGAAACGACCTGACCCGTCAAAGCTGAAATTTGTCGAATGCGGTCAATTTCGTCACCGAAAAATTCAACCCGCATGGCCAATTCATCCTGGGAAGCCGGGAAAATTTCAATCACATCGCCTCGCACCCGGAAAGTTCCACGCTGAAAATCAATATCGTTACGGGTAAATTGGATGTCAATCAGATCGCGCATCAATTGATTACGACCATATTCGTTACCAACCCGCAAAGAAATCACATGGTTTTGGTATTGGTGCGGATCACCCAAACCAAAGATTGATGAGACTGAGGCAACGATAATCGTATCGTTGCGCTCAAACAGTGAAGCCGTTGCCGAATTCCGCAACTGGTCAATTTCATCGTTAATCGCGGAATCCTTTTCAATAAAGGTATCCGAAGAAGGCACATAGGCCTCTGGCTGGTAGTAATCATAGTAGGAAACAAAGTATTCAACCGCATTATGTGGGAAGAATTCCTTTAACTCAGAATAGAGCTGGCCAGCCAGGGTCTTGTTGTGTGACAAGACCAAGGTTGGCTTATTGTTTTGGGCAATCACATTGGAAATTGTGAATGTTTTCCCTGTTCCGGTTGCCCCGAGCAAAATTTGCTCCTTGACGCCATCTTTTAAACCCTTCACGAGTTTATCAATCGCTTTCGGCTGATCACCAGTCGGTTGGTACTTTGAAACAACTTCAAAGCTTTGATCTTTTTGCGGTGTAATCAAGATAAATCCTCCTCGCCTGGTAAAAAAATCACTCAGGAACATTATAACAAATATAACAAAAAACGAACACATGTTCTATTACTTGAACGTGTTCGTTTTCTTGTTTTGTTTTTTATTTCAGCTCCGGTGCATCAGTTTTGTAATCCGATACAGTTGATTGGCCGTTACGTAAGGCCAAAATCGAAGTTGGGCTCGATGACTGACTCGCCTTCAACGCTTTCAACGTATTGGCCTTCGTATAGTCGTACGATTTTTTATCAATTTGGTGGAAATTCCAACGGTTCTTATCAAAACGAAGCAAGTCACCTGTAATCACCTTATCCGAATTTGACAGTGACTCATCAACGTATGACTGCACCCGCTGGGCTGTTGCCTTTAGCGCTGGATTATTATCAATCGACAATTTCTGACCAGTCTTACTGTCGAAGTATTGGTTCTTATACTTTGTATAAGTTGGCGTCGTCCAATCACCATCACGGAAAGCAACAATTTGCGGATTCTGAGTTGACAACAAATCGTGACCGAACATGGTCATCCCTTCCGTAGAAACCCCCAAAAGGTTCATCAAGGTTGGCATCATATCAATTTCGCCACCGTAGGTATCGTTGATACCACCCTGCAAACCAGTTGCATGAATCATGAATGGCACCTTCTGGAATTGGGCCAAGTCATAATCACTCACGGAAGTCTTACCAAGCAATTTCGCAATGGCAGGCTTGTGGTTTTCAGAAATACCATAATGGTCACCGTACAAAACAAAGACAGAGTTATCGTACAACCCAGCCTGCTTGAGGTAAGCCATCAATTCGCCGAAGGCCTGATCAAGGTAATGAGCAGTTTGAACATAACCATCAACTGTCGTATCACCGGTCTTTGTAGCTGGGAAATCAGTATCTTCTTTGTCAAGTTCATATGGGTAGTGGTTTGTCACCGTAATTAACTTGGCATAGAATGGCTGTGGCAACTGCTCGATATACTGAGCAGTATCCTTCAAGAAAATCTTATCCTTCATGCCATAGCCAACGTTATAACTTGGCTTATCGCTATCCTTATAGAAGTTCTTTGAGAAGAAATAATTATAACCAAAGGACTTATAAGTATTGTTTCGGTTCCAGAAGGTTGGCACGTCACCGTGGAAGGCAGCAGAAGTATAGCCCTGCTGGCCTAGGATGGCAGGTGTCGCTTCAAAGGTATTACTTGAACCGTACTTGGTCATCGCTGATCCGGTCGAAAGCCCGTACAAGGAATTTTCCTGCATCATTTCAGCATCGGATGTCTTTCCCTGGCCAACCTGGTTGTAGAAGTTATCGAACGAAAGCGTATTTTGATCGTGGTAGAAGGCGTTTAAGTTTGGCGTAACTTCGCGACCATCAACCTTGTAATCAATCAAAAATTGCTGGAATGACTCAAGGTGAATAACGAAGACGTTTTTACCCTTTTCCGTTCCGGTATATGAAATATTAGCCGGCACTGAGTTTTGCTTCAAGAAATCTTGAACCTTTTGTAAATCAGCAGCACTGGCTTCTTTACGAGATTTCGTTTGATTGTTGGTCTGCCAGGCATTAAAGGCAGCGTATTCATTTAAGCCTAAGTACTTAACAATATAGTTATTATCAAATGAGCGCGTCAACAAGCCCGAGCGGTCAACCGAAGCGACTCCAAAATCAACCAACATCAAGACAATTCCTAAAATGGTTGTCAAAATCGCATAACGCTTTTGAATTGCTTGCTTATCAATGGGCCAGAACTTAAAGAGTAAGACAATGGCCATCACAATCAAGTCGACATAGACTAAGAAATCAGTTGGGCGAATAATGGCCGCAATCGACTTGCCCAGATTACTGCCGGTTGATGAGCCTGATCCCATAATCCCAAAGGATAGGAAATCAGAAAATTCACGGTAATAAAGAATATTAGCAAAGAGCCAAACAGTCTGAACTAAGTTCATCACCCAGGCTAAAATATAAGCTACTTTCCCGCGGAAATAGAGTGCAATCCCGAGCAAGATAATTGCCGTTGGAATTGGATTCAAGAAAAGTAAGAAATCTTGAATTGGTCCTTGGACGCCCAAAGAGAAATTGATGTGGTAATTAATATAGGTCTTTAACCACACAAAAAAAAGGTTCAAAACAAAAAAACCACTAATACTAGTCCAAAAGTCCTGAGTATTCTTCATCTTTTGCCAGAGTTTTTTTGGCTTGAATGCATTTTTAAGACGAGCTAACATATCGGTTTTCCTCACAAAACTTAAAAGGTATGTTGAATATCGAAGAGGAGGTCATAAATCTCGATGGCGACCAGATCAACATCATCAAATTTATATTGCTTATTGCGCCGGTGTTCTTCGATTGTCCAAACCTTGTCTTCTTGATCAAGGGTTACCTTTAAAACCTCTAAGCCATAGGAGTCAAAACGTCGAACTTGAAAACGTTGGTCCGTTGATTTTTCCATGGCAAAGAGCCGGTTTAATATCGTTGTTAAAACACTTTTACTGGCTAAATCATCCATTCTTTGTCACCCCTTTTGTTGCTTTGCCAACCGTTGTTCCTTATTCGGAATTACGTAGGCTAAAATACCAGCAAAGAGACAGAAGTAATAGGTAATGATTCGCCAAATTAAGATAACCAAGACTAAAGTTGCTGGGTTCTTAACGAAAGGCGTAAAGAGAAGTTGAAAAGACAACTCTGCTCCCCCAACACCGCCTGGAATTGGAAACAACGAAATGACCATCACAATCATAATGTTCATTGTTAAAATCAGCCAGGGGTTAACGGAGCCATAACCAAAGGCCCGGATAACAAAATATGGCACCAGGTAAAAGGCAATTAATTGCAGGGCTGTCCAGAGTGTTGCCACAAGGAGCGACTTAGCTGAGCGGGCAACACGTTTTGACTCCTGATGGAAATTATTGACCTTATCTTCCGCCGTGTCAACTAATTTTTTAACCCGACTAGCACTCATAAACTTTTGTGCAGCACGGCCAGACCATTCAACAACCTTCAAAGACAGCTTTGGCCAAAACATCACCAAGAGCAGGCCAATAATCACAACAGCATGGATGGCGATGGCAAAAGGAATGAAGGTAGCAAAGGTTGGATCAACATTTTTGTAGATGAAAGAATCGGCGGCTACATAGCCGACAATAAAGAATAAAACGACTACAATTTGATAAACCAAAAACTTCATTAAGGTTACGGACAAAGCCCGACTACCTTCGATTTTTCCTCGCGTTAACGCATATAATTGCGCTGGCTGTCCCCCGGAGGCAAAAGGCGTTAGACCTGTCCCCAGTTGATTAAGCAGCGGGACACGAATCAAAGTGCCCCAACTCGTATTCTTTCGATCAACAGAACTAAGGAGAGATCTAGTAGCCAATGCCTCAAGCACCAACGAAAGAATCATCGTCAGCAATGCAAGAACAAGAAAATGCCAGTCCAAGACTTTCAGAGCTGCCTCTAATTGCTTTTCGCGACCACTTAATTCCCGCGTCAAGTAATAGATGGTTAGACCTGTTAACACAAGGACTAGTAAGGCCGATAATTGGTTTTTTTTGGATTTTAAAACGTCCATCAAGAATCTCCTAGGACCGATTCGTCGACCAAGCTGGCACAAGCGCCCCGTCCTGGTCAGCGTTAAATGACAAGGCGCGATTCTCTAAAACCGCTTGATAAACCTCAGCAAGAATTTCTCCAACTCGGTTTAAATCTCTTTCTTGTGCAACTTGGAAGCCAGCCTGGGTCAAATCTGATTTTTCACCAGCTAAAATGGCAACCATTTGGCGGTCAAAGTCTTCTAAGTCTTCTGCCTTATAGCTATTAACACCGTCTTTCAGCCAAGAATCATAAACCGGAATATCACGAACCAAGAGACGTTGCTTAGAGGCCAGGGCTTCTAAGACGACGATTCCTTCTGTTTCTTCGTAGGATGGATACAAGAACAAATCAGCCCCAGCAAAGGCCCCTAAAATTACGTCCCCCGATAAGTAACCT
This sequence comes from Fructobacillus tropaeoli, assembly GCF_001047135.2. Taxonomy (GTDB): domain Bacteria; phylum Bacillota; class Bacilli; order Lactobacillales; family Lactobacillaceae; genus Fructobacillus; species Fructobacillus tropaeoli. Next base: position 191,309 of record NZ_DF968080.1, read on the forward strand.
GGGAAAATCAGGTTGTTTGGATGCTCACCACCAAAGACAACCCGGCGAATCTTACGTGGCAAGATGGTGGGGTTGGTGTGACCAAACCAAATAAAGGTAATTTCTGGGTGACGCTTGGCTAATTCAACAAAATCGAAAATCCCCTTGCGCTCAAAGAACAGGCCGACAGACATCACAACTTTCTGGCCTGGTCGGATATTAAAGTAATCCTTGTAAGCCTGAATTTTTTGAGGGTCATTTGCATATTTACTCAAACGAATCCCATTTGAAACAGGGTAAATTGGTTGCGTCAGGCCATAATTTTCCAAAAGCGATTTTGAATATGGCGTTGGCGTAATCAAAGCATCGGCTTGGCCATAAAGCGCCACCAAGTACTTCTTATACAAGGGAGCAATCAAGTTTGAGGCAAAGAATGAATTACGAAAGTCTTCGTAGGTCGAATGGGCGTGGTAAACCACCTTTTTCCCCATTTTATGGGCCTTTTTGACCATGTACATCGATTTCACACCATAAGTGTTGATATGCAAAATATCGTAGTCCGTACACTTGGGGTCAGTCGTCACCTCAACATCATCAATCGGTGCCAATGCCTCTTGTTGCAAGCGCATGGCCCGACCAATGCCTGATTTGGCAATTAATTTTTGGTTTTCAAAATATAACAGAACCTTCAAGTTAGCTTCTCCTAAAGGGGTTGCGTAAGAGACGTTTGATATAACCGACTTCTTCATCCGTTAACTGGTCTGAATCGTCATCATCGTCATCATGGTGGTAATCTTGCAAAACCTGGTCGTAAAAGTTTAAGACTCGATCCGCAAAAGTCGTTGCATCAACATTTTTTACTGCTGCTGCCCGAATTCGATCATCGGCAGCTGTATCAGAATGTTGTAAATAGTATAAAGTAGCGGCTAAAAACTCATCGTAATCGTCAATCAACGTTCCAATCGCCTTGTTGGTCACCACCTCTTCCAAATAAGGTGAACGAACAGCGACAAAAGGCCGGTCAGCAGCCAAGGCTTCAATAAAGGTCAGCCCTTGTGTCTCACTATCCGATGAGGAAACGAAAACGTTGGCCATTCGATAGTAATCACCGACTTGGTCATGGTTAATCATGCCCGTAAAAATAATGGCATCCTGCAAGCCCATGTCCTCAACCTGTTCTCCAAGAGATTTTTTGGCTGGGCCATCACCGGCAATCATGAGCTTCGCATCCGGAATCGTTTGCAAAAGCTCCGAAAAGGCGGAAATCGTTAAAGCCACATTTTTTTCAAAGGCTAACCGTCCCAAAGACAGAATCACCGGCTGATTTTCAGCCAAGCCATACTGCTGACGAATATCGTGGTGAGCTTCTCGCTTTGGAATCGCCACACCGGTTGGAATCACTGGAATTGGAATCGTCACACCATAACTAAGCAGGCTTTCTTTCACCCTCTCAGAAGGGGCAATCACGCCCTCCATTCCCTTCAGGTAGGCCTTTACGATATGGCCAACCGCACCAGGCCGGATTAACATCCCTTTGGCAACATAATGTGTGTAATCTTCATATTGCGTGTGGTAAGTATGAATAACAGGAATCTTTAACCGTCGGGCCACATACTTGCCAATTAAGCCCAGTGAAAATTCCGTTTGCGTGTGGACAATTTCTAAACCTAAGTCTCGGGCAATTTCAACGGCTTGAATCAAACCACGAAAAGTCAAACGACGATCCTTGAAACCAAAATAGGGCATCGATGAAAAACGATAAATCCCTTCTTCTGGTGTATGCTTGTCAACCTTAGGATCAGTGGTCGTAAAAATATAAACTTGGTGACCCTGGGCCTCCAAAGCATTTTTTAAGGTTTGAATTGAGGTGGCGACACCGGAAACCTGTGGAAAATAAGTATCCGTAAATAAGCCAATTTTCATAGGAATCTCCATTGCTCGTTGCTTTGCCCTTGGGCATAGTACTTTTAGTATACCATCTCGATGGGGTCGTTCCAAATTCTGCCCCAGAAAGAAGTAATGATTTCAGACCGCTAAAGGCCCTATTCAAAGACCATTTGGTTAGTATACAGTTCGGCGTAGAAGCCATTTTCCTTGACCAATTCCTCGTGTGAACCACGTTCAATGACCTGACCGTCCTTCAAAACGACAATTTGATCAGCGGATAAAATTGTCTTAAGACGGTGAGCAATCACAAAGGAAGTACGGTTGGCCATGACGTTATCCATGGCTTCTTGAATCTTTGCTTCAGTGACCGTATCGACGTTCGACGTTGCTTCGTCTAAGATTAGCAAATCAGGATCCGTCAAGATTGTTCGAGCAATTGAAAGAAGCTGCTTTTGCCCACTGGAGAAGAGGTCTTTTTCAGGGGAAATTTGTGTATCGTATTGGTCTGGTAAGGACATGATAAAGTCGTGGATGCGTGCCTGTTTGGCGGCCTCTTGGACTTCTTCTAAGCTTGCGTCCGGTCGACCATAGCGGATATTATCCATGATTGACTTTGAAAAGACAACTGATTCCTGCAAAACAATCCCAACGCGGTCACGCAAGGAATAAAGGTCAAAGTCTTGTAGCTTTGTCCCATCATAGGTGATTTCACCACCCGACAGGTCATAAAACCGATTTAACAGGTTCATCACGGTCGTCTTACCGGAACCCGTTGGTCCCACCAAAGCAACCATCTGGCCCTTCTTAACCGTAATGGAAACGTCCTTCAAAATTTGTCGGTCTGGGTTATAAGAAAAATCAACATGCTTTAAGGCAATCTCGTTCTTAAGCGGACCAGCAATCTTTGTCCCTGTGTTGACCTCATCGTCTTCCTTTTCAACCTCCGTAATCCGGTTGGCGCCCGTTACGGCCAGTTGCAAGGCGTTGTAGATGGTCGTCAGTGAAGTAATTGGTTGAAAAAGTTGCTGTGAGTAGTTAACAAAGACAACAACCAAGGCCAAACCAGAGGCCTTATCCATGCCATTATGCAACACTAACCAAGAACCAAAGAAAATCACAATCGCTAAGTTGAGCAATGAGAACCCCTGCATCAAGGGATTTAACAGGCCGGAATAGAACTGGCCCTTTTGGCTCGCTACTCGAACCTGATCGTTAAATGGTTCGAACTTTTCGATCGAATCCGCTTGACGGCCTTCTGTTAACAGAACTGTTTGTCCCGCTAACTGTTCATTAATATAACCGTTCATGTCAGCTGTTGCCGCCTGCTGGTGGTTAATTTGAACCTGAGCATATTTGGCAATCAGTAAGGCACCGATAATGGCAATCGGCGTTGAAGCCAATGTCACCCACGCCATCGTAGCTGATTTGGCAAACATCATCCAAATTACACCAGCAAAAAGCAGCGCTTGGGAGAAAATCTGGAAAACGGCGTTATTCATGGCCGTAAAAATATTATCTAAATCAGAAGTAAAGAGTGATAAAACTTTTCCGTCCTGGTGGGTATCAAAGTAGCGCACTGGCATTTTTTGGAGCTTGCCAAACAAACCACGGCGCATCACACCTACTGAATCAGACGAAATTTTGGCAGTCATGAGACCAGAAATTAGTAAAGCAAATTCAGTCAACACATAAAAAGCAATCATAGAAAAGACGGCCACATAGAAGTCATGTAGGGAGCCATGGCCACCAGGTGTCAGCGAGGCAACCAAGTAATGGGTCAAGGCCGAAATAGCATCCCCCAAATAAAGTGGCGCCTTAATCTGCGCATAGGTCGCCACTAAAATTAAGAGCAACGAAATGAACAAGGCCCGCCAGTATTGCTTTAAGTTTTTAACAAAGTAAGCAAGTGCCGTTTTAATTTCAGCCATGGTTGTCCTCCTTTGCTTTTTGACTTTGGTAAATATCTTGGTAGATTTCAGACTGGTCAAGGAGCTCTTGGTGGGTTCCAACCCCAACAATCTGACCCTGATCCATGACTAAAATCTGATCGGCATGGATAATTGAGGCAATTTTTTCGGCAATAATCACCTTGGTGGTTGTTGCAAAGTCCTTAGCTAGTGCCTCTTGAACCAGCTTTTCGGACCGGGCATCCAAGGCGGAAGTTGAATCATCCAAGATTAGCAGACTCGGATTTTTAACCAGGGCTCTGGCCAGCGATAACCGCTGCTTTTGCCCACCGGAAAGGTTGGAAGACCGTTCCGAAACTTCTTGACCAAAGCGGTCAGGATATTGATTAATAAATTCACTGGCTTGGGCCTGGTCGGCCGCTTTTTCTAAATCAGCCAAACTGGCATCTGGCCGGCCCATCTTTAAGTTGTCTTCAATCGTACCGGAAAACAAGACTGGCTTTTGCAAGACAATTGACAGGTTTTGGTGTAGCGTTTCCTGGTCGATGGTTTGTAAGTCTTGGCCATCGATGTCAATCTGACCCGCACTTGGCTGATACAAGCGTGCCAACAACAGTGCCAAAGTTGACTTTCCGGACCCCGTCGACCCGACGATTCCAAGCGTTTGGCCAGCAGGCAGATTAAAGGAAATATCGCGCAAAACCTGCTTGTCATCATTTGGATAGGCAAAAAAAAGGTCACGAACATTAATGTTCCCATTTAACCGCTTAACTGTTCCATTTTCAGCATTTTCATGAATATTAATGGTGCTTGGCTCGGCCATCACCGCCCCAATTCGCTTCAAAGAAACCAAACCACGGGAGGCCATGTTCGAAACCATCCCCATCATCAACAATGAGAACAAAATCTGATTTAAATAGGTGATAAAAGGCGTAATTTTGGCCAATTCATCAGGGTTCTTTAAAATCGTTTGCGAAACCAAAAGTAAAGCAGCAGCAATCGCGATATAAGAAATCAGCATATAAACCGGCGTCATTAATGAAAAGATATAAGCAATCTTTTGGTTTAAATCCGTCAATTCCTTAGTACTGGCTGCAAAGTTGTCTTCTTCTTGCTTTTCTTGGTTAAAGGACTTCACCACACGGACAGCTGAAAGACTTTCCTGAGTAATGGTATTGTTCTTGTCCAAGATATGTTGGAACTTGCCAAACAAACCGCCCATTTTTCCAAAAATGCGTCCTGTTGTCAGCATGATTAAGATAATCATCAAAACGATGACCCACCATAAACCAGGCATGGTCCAAATGGCCAATACCAAGCCACCGGCAAATAGAATTGGCACACGTAAAATGATTTGCATCAATTGCATGGCAAAGCGTTGAACCTGGTTAATATCGTTAGTTAACCGAATGACCAAGTTAGCAGATGAAAACTTTTGAATCTGCGTCAAAGAAAACGACTGAATTTTTTCGTATTCTGCTCGTCGTAAATCAGCCGCAACACTTTGGGAAACTCGGGAAGCAAAAAAGGTCCCAGAAACCCCGGCAACCATGCCGACAACCGCCAAAGCCAACAACCACACCCCGTTATGGAGAACAGCCTGCGAATTATCAGCAATGATGGCCGATAGCATCCGCTTTAAAAATTGCGGCTGCAATAATGTTGCCGTTGCCATCGTCACGACTGCTAAAACAGCGCAGGTGATTTGCTTCCAGTAAGGCTTGGCATAATGTAATAGTAAATTCATCAATTCTTCCTCATCACGTTTCTGGGGCAAATCAGCATTCCTTGGAATTTTTGTCCCTCTTTACTGGTAAAAAGACCCTCCCGAATTGTTTGGGAGGGTCTAAGACGACTGTTTGTTTGCGTCAAACAAAGCGAATCACGTCTTAATCTTTTGCTTCGTCCTTTGCTTCTTCAGCAGTGTTATCGTCAGACTTAGCTTCTTCAGCTGGCTTAACTTCTTCAGTCTTAGCCTCTTCTTCAGGCTTAACAGTCCGGATAGCAGTTGCTTCAAAAGTCAAAATAACGCCTTCGGCGTCCAAATCAACAGTCTTTGCTTCTTCGTTGACAGCATCAACAACAGCATGCAAGCCACCAATGGTGATAACCTTAGCACCTGGCTTCATGTTGCTACGCATTTCTTGTTGACGTTGTTGTTGCTTCTTGCTCGTCCGTGACATCCACCAGAGCATGACAACAATAATTAATAGAGGGAAAATGAAACTTTGCATAAGAACTTCCTTTAATTTATTTTTGTTTAAACTATTGTAACAAATTTTTAGAACAAACGCGCGTTGGCTTTGTTATAACCATAATCTTCCAAGACCTGCTCGCGGAATTCCAAGAGTCGGTCTTCTTCAATGGCAGTCCGCATTTCTTCCATTAAATTCAATAAGTAGCGCAAGTTGTGTTCCGAGGCAATCTGGGCGCCCAGCAACTCATTCGCATTAAAGAGATGGTGCAAGTAAGACCTGGAAAGGTTTTGATAGGGACTATAAGATGGCAAATCATATTGCGCTAGGTTGCCAAACTGATTTGTCCGGATTGGATTCTTTGAATAGTATTCCAAATCAGGATCGATGGGTGAAAAGTCATTCTTGTACTTTGAATTCTTGATCACCACTCGACCACGCTTGGTCATCAGTGTTCCCTTACGACCAACTCGCGTTGGCAAGACACAGTCAAACATGTCCACCCCGCGAATCACAGAGTCAATCAAGGAATCAGGAGCAGCCACGCCCATCAAATACCGGGGCTTGTCCTCGGGTAAGATTGGCATAGTAAAGTCCAAAACCCGGTTCATTTCCTTCTTTGATTCACCAACGGATAAACCACCAACGGCATAGCCTGGCAAGTCCATCTTGACTAATTCCTTAGCGGATTCAGTCCGCAAATCGCGGAAACCTGCTCCCTGGACAATTCCAAACAAAGCCTGGGTATCGGTCTTCTTGTGATACTGTTGTGCCCGGTCCGCCCAGCGCAATGATCGCTGCATCGAATCGCGGATGTACTCATAAGTTTCAAAATAGGGAATAGCTTCGTCGAGCTGCATCATGACATCAGAACCTAAATTGTTCTGAATGCGCATGGCCACTTCTGGCGACAAAAACATTTTGTCGCCGTTCACGTGGTTGCGAAAGGTTGCCCCCTCTTCACTCAATTTTCGTGAGTCGGACAACGAGAAGACCTGAAAACCACCAGAATCCGTCAAGATGGCCTGATCCCAGCCCATATACTTGTGCAAACCACCGGCCTCGGCAATTAACTCATCGCCTGGGCGAACCCACAAGTGGTAGGTATTGGCCAAGATAAACTGTGAGCCAATTTCCTTCAGTGTTCGATTGTTAACGCCCTTAACGGCACCCTGAGTCCCAACCGGCATAAACATTGGGGTTTCAAAGGTTCCATGGGGAGTATGTAACCGGCCACGACGTGCACCGGTATGTTTTTCAGTATGAAGGTGTTCGTACCAAACGGCACCCTTTTGCTGTGTCATATTTCACCTGCTTCAAAAAATTTTCACTATGCCCATTATAACACGGTCCATCTTGGAAACAGCTGACAAGCAAATTAGTCTGAAAAAGCGGCCGCAAAACATCATGATTGAGTGTTATGATACTATTGTGAAATTGACTGAAAGCTAAAAATAAGAAAGCTGGTTATATAATGGAACAAAATTACATCGCTCGGATGCGAGCAAAGGTTGGTCACGAAGGCATGATTTTCCCTTCTGCCTGGGGCGTCCTTTGGAATGAAAACCACGACGCTATTTTATTGGAAAAGCGTGGTGATTCAAAGAATGGCTATGGCTTCCCTGGTGGTTTCTTGGAGTACGGCGAATCACCAATGCAGGCCGTTGTCCGTGAATTTAAGGAAGAAACCAACCTGGACGTTGAAGTGGTCCGCCTCTTAGGCATTGCCAGTCACGTGACTGATAAAAATTCCTGGGGCGATGCCCAAGAGACCTTGTCAATGGGTTTTGAGGTTCGCTTGGTCCCTGGTGCTAGCGCAGCTGATTTGGTGGTCGATGGTGATGAAACCTTGGCCGCCGACTTTATTCCGGTTAACCCAAGACCAGAAATGTTTGTTCCCGCTGCGGCGGAAACACTCGAACGTGTTTTGACTGAAAATGAGGCAAGCGACCAACCTTGGTTACGTGAATCTGTTTCAAACAAAAAGGCCTAAGGTCTTTTTTATTTTACCTTTTCGACAAGGTAGCGCTTTTGCATTCCCTAAGTTGTAAATAATCAAAACCTGAGCAAATCAGCCCCCGGCACGCTTGGTTCTCGTGCCAGCTTTAATACCATCATTCTCAAATATTTAAAAGTATTCTTTTATTTATTTTAATCAACGTCGGTATATTTGTATAATATTTTAAAATAATGATTGTTATTTTAAAATTATGATATAATTTAGGTGCTAGGAACCTGGTGGCAGTATCCTTATATGAATACTTGTCTTAATTCCTACTTCTATTGTTCGACATTTGGTAAACAGGATTCTTTCGTGTAATCAATGAGTTCCTAACTATATTTCTAGCACGTTTCCCGAAAAAATTCATTTCTTATTCCACCCTGTTTACCTTTCCATTAATTCTTTCGTTGCCACCAAGCTACTAGCCAACTTTTGGACTGGAAAATCCCAGTCCTTTTTTGATGTTAAAGTTTTTTTCACTTTTTTTGTTACTGGCAAGCTCTGCAAATTTTTGTTGCTAGCATCCTCCGTTTCTTTTGATGACATCCTCGGACTATTTTCTTTTAAGCGCCTCCTACCTTGGATTTTTTGTCAAAGACTGGTAGACTACTATTAATTAGTGTCATTCTGATTGAAGGTTTGTACTTTAAACCTCTGCACTCCCTGATGGGTTTTGCTGAATATTTTATTTGAAAGCTGGTTTTTTTCATGATTGCAATTTTCTATGGTTTCCTAATTGGTTGCTTCGTTACCTTGATTGGTGGCGGAGGTGCCACTTTTTACCTTGGCGTCTTAACCTCGACCTTAGGCATGTCAACAGTCGTCGCCGTCCCAACCTCGCTTTTAATTGCCGTCTTCGCCCTCTTTTCGGGCATGGTGACACAGTGGCGATTAAAAAATATCGAAAGCAAGCTGGGCAATCGATTGATTATCGCCGGGATTCCAGGCATTATCATTGGTACCGCTGTCTCCCGATTCATTCCCGTCGCTGTTTACAATATCGGCGTTGGAATTTTGCTAACGGGCATGGGTCTGATTGTCGTCATTAAAAATTTCCGCAAGAAAAAGGAGAACGAAAAGGCCAACGAAAATAGCAAGGTTGCCCCAATCTTCGGACTAATTTCCGGCCTCATGGTTGGCTTTGGTGGCCTATCAGGTGGCTCGGCCACCGTGGCAGGCCTTTCGATTATGAACGTCCCCCCAGTTAAAGCAGCCGGTACGACAACCTACGTTCTATGGGTCTTGGCTGTTGTCGGCCTTGTTAGTCATTTATTGAGTGGTGGACCAATTTCTTGGACAGCTGGCCTCTACTTAATGATTGGTGGCGTCGCTGGTTCGATTTTAACCCCACTTGTCCTCAAACAATTCGATCCCAAAAAGATTAACAAATTCTTGTCGCCCTTTATCGGCTTCGTCATTATGTACTTTGGCATTCGTTTATTTTTCTAAAAATTAGTTATCAATAAAATAGGATGGTCGCGACAATCGCGATCATCCTATTTTTTTAGTTTTAAATCAGCCCTATCCGATTACTACCCCATCAACGGCAGCACGGATTTCCTCGGCGTATGTCTGTAACTTTGCCGGTGCATTTTGACCATTATCAGCCACAATCTGGACACAGGCAGACCCAATAATGACCCCATCGGCCAATTTCGCCATTGCTTGCGCCTGGCCGGCAGTATGGACACCAAAGCCGATGGCAACTGGCACATCCGTGACGGCCTTAATTTGCCCAACAACCTCCGCTAAATTAGAAGCAAAGGACTCACGAGTGCCTGTCACCCCCAAAGAAGAAACCAGGTAGATAAAGCCGGTCGCATCTTTGGCAATCATTGGAATCCGCTCACCAGACGTCACCGTAATCAGTGGAATCAAGTCCAAGCCATGCTTGTCAGTAAAGGGAGCCAATTCCCCTCGTTCTTCATAGGGCAAATCGGGGATAATCAGGCCATCAACACCGAATTTTTCACAGTTGGCAGTAAAACGCTCATAGCCGTACTGGAGGACAACGTTTAGGTAGACCAAGAAGACCAGCGGCACCGCTGTTTGCCGTCGAATTTCCTTTACAGCTGCAAAAATCGATTCAATCGGTAAATCAGGGTCACGCAAGGCCCGCAAATCGGCCGCCTGAATAACGGGACCGTCGGCGACTGGGTCGGAAAAAGGAATCCCAATTTCAACCACGTCGGCTCCGCCTTCAGCCAGGGCCACAACATTTTTAACAGTTGTTTCCATGTCTGGATCATTAGCGGTGACAAAGGCAATAAAGTTTTTATGGTTTTTAAAGGTCTGACTAATTTTACTCATGAATTTCAACCCCCCGATACTTGGCAATCGCGGCCACATCCTTGTCGCCTCGGCCAGATAATGTGCAGACAATAACCTGGTCTTTTGGCAATGTTGGCGCTAATTTTTGCACGTAGGCCACGGCATGGCAGCTTTCAATCGCAGCAATAATCCCCTCTTGCTTGGCAATGTACTCAAAGGCAGCCACGGCCTCATCATCGGTGATGCCAACGTATTGGGCCCGGTGTTCGGCCGCCAAGGCGGCGTGCTCTGGCCCAACTCCTGGATAGTCTAACCCAGCTGAAATCGAATAAACCGGGTTAATCTGGCCACTGTCATTTTGCAAAAAGAGCGACTTCATACCGTGAAAGACACCCAACCGGCCCTTTTCGATGGTAGCAGCTGTCAAATCAGTATCAACGCCTTTGCCGGCCGCTTCCACCCCAATCAAGTCCACCTCGGGGTGGTCGATATAGTGGGCAAAACTACCGATGGCGTTGGAGCCACCACCAACACAGGCAATGACCTTATCAGGCAAGCGTCCCAATTGGTCCTGGATTTGTTGCTTTGATTCCTGACTAATGACACTTTGGAAATCACGCACCATCTCCGGATAAGGATGAGGGCCGGTTGCCGAGCCCATCACATAAAACGTGTCCTCAGGTCGGGCAGCAAAGTCCTGCAGGGCAGCATTAATGGCATCCTTCAAGACCATTGATCCGGAAGTCACGGCGTGAACCTTTGCCCCAAGGAGTTCCATCCGATAAACGTTCAAACGCTGACGGTCCGTGTCTTCCTTCCCCATAAAGACTTCACATTCCAGGCCAAACAGGGCAGCAATCGTTGCCGTGGCTACTCCATGTTGACCGGCACCGGTTTCGGCAATCAAGCGTTTTTTGCCCATTCGCTTGGCTAATAGTGCTTGGCCAATCACGTTGTTAATCTTATGAGCCCCCGTGTGGTTCAGATCCTCGCGCTTGAAATAAATTTGGGCACCACCAAGGTCTTCCGTCATATTTTTAGCATAGTACAACAGCGATGGGCGGTTGGCGTAATTAGCCAGTAGGTCAGCCAATTCCGCCTGAAAATCAGGATCGGCCTTCGCTTCCTGGTAAACATCGGCCATCTTATTTAACTCATTCATCAGAGTTTCCGGTACATATTGGCCACCATACTCTAAGAACCGACCGGCTTGTTTCTTTGTCTTGTATTCTGTTTCCATTACTTTCTCTCCTCTTGATGGGCAATGGCCACCAGTGCCACCATCTTGTTTAAGTCTTTATGCCCCTTTGTTTCCGCTCCAGAACTCACATCAACGAAATCAGGCTGATAAATTTGCAGTAAGTTACTTAGATTATTGGGTTGAATTCCACCAGCCACAAATAGGTGGGTCGGTGCTAAACCAACTAACCGTTGCCAATCTAGTCGTTGGCCGGATCCGGCACCAGCATCAACCATTAAAAAATCAACTAGCTCGAGATCACTAGCTGGGTGTTCGTCCGATCCGCCATTGAAATCAGCTAAAGCCAAATCACTGGCTGACTGTTCGTCCGAACCGCCATTAAAGTTGGCTAAAGGCAAATTACTGGCTGGCAGTTCGGCCAAACGGCCATTAAAATGGGCTAAAGCCGGATCGCTGTCTTGACGCTTTTCCAAACCGCCATCCTGCTCTTGTAACCGACGGAGCCGCAACTGATTTTGCCAGTCCTTAGCCTGGTCAATGGCATCATCCCCCACCAGAACTTGGATAATTGGCACGCCGGCCACCCGTAACCGCCGTACTTCGGTGATTGGCCGCTGGCCATGCAACTGAATCATTTGAATCGTCCCCGTTTCAACTAATTTCAAAATCGTCTCGACCGGTTCAGCAACGAACACGCCGACCAGGGGGATCCGATCATCCAGCGCCTGGCGCACTACTAAAGCTTCTTCTGCCGTAACCTGGTGGCGACCGGGAGCAAAGACCACTCCCGCCAAATCAGGGCGCGCCTCGTTGGCCATCAAGGCCTCTTCCTCGGTCATCAAGCCACAAATTTTAATCTTAGTCATGGGCCTGCTCCCCCAATCCTGCTTCAATAAAAGCTTTCGGGTCAGCCGCCTTCATCAGGGCCTCACCGATAAGCACACCATTGATTCCTAAGGATTGCAGGTGGACGATGTCTTCCGGCTTTTTCACACCACTTTCGGCAATAAAGGCAACGGAATCGGGCACCAAATCAAAGAGTCGTTGGCTGTTGTCAAAGGAGACGGTAAAGTCCTTTAAATTACGGTTATTAACCCCAATCATCTTGGCACCGACGGCTAGTGCTTGACTGATTTCATCCTCGTCGTGTGCCTCGACTAGTACCGCCAGTCCCAGACTTTCAGCCAGGCTCAAATAGGCTTGCAAGTCCTTTGGTGACAAAATCGCGACAATTAATAGAATAATTCTTGCGCCCGCGACCTTGGCCTGATAGATCATATAGGGGTCGATAACAAAGTCTTTCCGCAAAACGGGGCTGGTCACCGCTGGCGCAATCTCGGTCAAATAATCTAATTTGCCCAGAAAGTAATCCGGCTCGGTTAAGACCGAAATGGCCGTTGCGCCGACTTGATCGTAAGTTTGGGCAATTTCTTGGTAAGGAAAATCAGCTGCAATCACCCCCTTGGAAGGCGAGGCCTTCTTGACCTCGGCAATCACGTGAATCCCTGGTGCTAAAAAGCGGTCGTAAACGTCCTGCGGGTCAGCCACCGGCAATGCCTCCGCCTGCGCTTTCAAATCAGCTACCGGCACCGCTTCTTTTTCTTTTACTAGCCGTCTTTTGGTGGCGACCACTAAGTCATCTAGAATCATTCAACAGCCTCCGCAGCGGTTAAGGTTGCCAGCAAATCGGCTACCCGACCATCATCGAGGGCCTCCTGGGCTAATTTCACACCCTCTTTAATCGTAATGGTTGGGTTGACGGCATTCAGGCCAATGGCTGCATTTAAGACCACGATATCGCGCTTGGCCCCCCGTTCCTCACCAGACAAGATAGCCCGGGTAATGGCCGCATTCTCCTGCGCCGTTCCACCAACAATTTCTTCTTTGGTGGCCCGCTTCAAACCGAATTCCTCAGGAGTAATCGTTTGGAACTGAATATTGTCACCCCGCAATTGCACTAACTTGGTTGGCGCTGAAATGGAAGCTTCATCGAGACCATCCGTTCCATACAAAATGTTGGCCGACTGGACACCGAGCTGGTGCAAGACCTGAGCCATCGGTTCCAACAATGCCCCGTCATAAACGCCCAAAACCATTTGCTTGGGTTCGGCTGGATTGGCCAATGGTCCCAAGACGTTAAAGATAGTCCGGATGCCTAAACCGCGACGAACTGGGGCCACATACTTCATTGCTTGATGGTACTTTTGAGCAAAGAGAAAGGTAAAGTGGTTGTCCTTTAGCATTTGTTCGGCCTGGTCAACCTCCTGATTAATCGGGAAGCCAAGGGCTTCTAAGACATCGGCAGCACCACTTTTTGAGGACGCAGCTCGGTTACCATGCTTGACCACGTCATAACCCAGACTGGCAATGACCAAACCCGCCGTTGACGAGATATTAAAGGAATTGGAGTGGTCACCACCGGTACCAACAATGTCCAAGCCCGCCGGCTGCTTAGGGAATTCTAAGGCTGCTTGGCGCATGGCTTGGGCAGCCCCGGCAATTTCATCGGCCGTTTCACCCTTTGCCGTTAAGGCCGTCAAAAGGGCGGCAATCTGAATCTCTTCGGCCTGGCCGGTCATGATTTCGCTGATGACCTGGGCCGCTTCCTCAAACGTTAAGTTTTGCTGTTGACTGACTGTTTGAATGGCTGTTTTAATCATGGTTCTTCTCTCCCGTATAAGCTAAGAAATTAGTAAAAATTTGTTTGGCGGCCGCTTGGTCCGTCATAATCGATTCGGGGTGAAATTCAACCCCGTAAACGTGGTTTTCTTCATCGGCAACCGCTTGGATAGTGCCATCATCGGCCTGGGCGGTCACGGCTAAGTGATTGGGGATGGTGGCTGGATCAATCATCAAGGAATGGTAGCGTCCAACCGTAAAGGTTGTCGGGCAATTGGCTAAAATACCCGCTAACTGATTGCCCTGCTGGCGAATCAGACTCGTCTTCCCGTGCATGAGAGGGGCCGGAACGATCTTGGCCCCATAGACCTCGCCAATCGCTTGATGGCCGAGGCAAACACCGAGAACAGGCACCCGACCGATGGCTGCTGCCAAAACGGTATTGAGGTTCCCGGCCTGATTTGGCCGACCCGGTCCCGGCGACAAAATCAGTCCAGTCAACGTTGGTTCCTCCAGGTCCTCAACGCTTACCTGATCATTTTTAACCACCTTGATGGTCTGCTTGATCAACTTGCCAATTTCTTGGTAGAGGTTATAGGTAAAGCTGTCATAATTATCAATTAGTAATAGCATCAGCTGCCGCCTCCTTTGTAACCAAGTCCAACATCAACCGGCTTTTATTTTCAAATTCTCGGTACTCTTCCTCTGGGCTACTGTCGGCAACAATCCCAGCCCCAGCATGGACAACCAGGTTCTGGTCCTTTTGATAGGCTGAGCGAATACCAATGCAGATATCGAGGTCACCATCAAAACCGATTGTGCCGATGCCACCACCGTAAATGCCCCGCTTGCGGCCCTCCAATTGATTGATAATCTGCATGGCCGAAATCTTGGGTGCCCCCGATAATGTTCCGGCCGGCAAGGTCGCTGCTAAAATATCGACAGGGGTTAAATCAGCCTGGGCTTGGCTTTCGATTGTCGAACCAAGGTGCATCACATTGGGAAAGTAAAGCAGGTGGCGCAGTTTCGTAACAGCGACCGTGCCAAATTGGCTAACTTGACCTAAATCGTTGCGCCCCAGATCAACTAACATATTATGTTCCGCGAGTTCCTTTTCGCTGTGCTGCAATTCCTGGGCAAAGAAGCGGTCCTCTGCTGCTGTTTTCCCCCGCCGCCTGGTACCCGCTAGCGGATACGAGAACAACCGGTCGCCGGTCTTCTTAATCAATGTTTCCGGTGAAGCGCCGGTTGCCTGGTAGTCACCGTTCTGAAAGTAGAACTGGTAAGGCGACTGTGGGCCCTCCTGCAGCCTGGTAAAGACCCCCGGTAGAAGTTGCTGATTATCCGTTTTGGCTAGGTAAGGATTGGATAAAATCAGCTGAAAGATATCACCGGCATGGATGTGTTCTTTCGTTATTTGTACCCGGTCACTGAAGGCGGCCCGGGTAAATTGATTGGTAAAAGTTAACGCTGGTTGGCTTTCAATCTCGTCGCCTTCAAGTGACTCATTAAAAGTTCGTGCTGGCTGGCTTTGGGTCTCGTCTTCCTCAAGCGACTCATGGTTGAAGCCAGCCTGGTTTTCCTGCTCAGTGGCTACTAACTCATTTTCCTGAACCCGGTCCATGATTTCACCAGCTTGGTCCGCCAAATCATTTAGCTCTTGTTGGACCTTTTCAAAGTCGGTCTCAAGCCGGTTGGACGCCACCGTTTGACTTAAAATCAGCTCCTTGGTCTCGTGCCGATAATTGGCGACTACCTTTGGTAAAAATAATTCAAAATCCGCTAAGCCAAGATCATCTTGGACCGGTGCTAAGTGAACATCGGGATGGTAGCGGACAAAATCATAGGCGAAGTAGCCAATTAACCCGGCTACAAAGGGGACGGTATCAGTCACCTTCGGAATTTTGTACTGTTGATAAAGCTGATTTAAAAAGGAAATTGGGTCGCCCTGCTTGGTTTCAACTTGGCCAGCTGCGCTCGTCACTTGGATTTGGCCATCACGGCCGGTAATCGTTTGCTCAAGCGAGAGGAAGAAGGTGGTCACACCCTCGCGTTGAAAGATCATCGTCTGATCCTTGGTTGTCCCCAGTTCTTCCACCAACACCACTGGGTCAAAATTACTGATTTTCTTGCTAACAATCACTGGCAGGAAGGGATATTCTTGGCCATATTGCTTTAGGTCTGTCTGATTCAACTCTTGGTCACCTCGTTTCGTTTTTTCAACTAAAAAATCCGCCGATAACAACGCAATTTATGCTTTGTTAAGGACGGATTTTTTCCGCGGTGCCACCTTAATTAGGCTAAAAAACTGATTTCTTCGACAAAAAAGCCGACGAAAAAAAGTCCTTAGCCCCTCCTTAGCGAGATACTAACATATCCCCGACAACTGACGTATGCCTGACGTTTCCCGTACTCGAGCAAATGCTCTTTCAGCAGAACCCTCCGTGGTCCATTTAACTGCCTGCGTTCCATCGCCTTCCCAGCATCGGCAACTCTCTTAGCGTGCACAACAATCTTGATCTCCACATCATTGGTTTTTATGGACGAATTATTTAATTGCCCTCAGTTTAATCACAAAATGAAAAACTGTCAAGAAAAAATGAGAATTATTTTCATTTTGTTGATTTAAAAAATAAATTAGTCCAAGAAACAACAACTAATAACTAACCTTTTCCTCTTATATAGTCTATTATTTAGGCACCACACAAAATGAACGAAAAAAGAATAAAATGAGAAAAAGATGATAATAACTCTTGCAAAAACAAATTTCTTATGTTTTAATTAAAGCAACTTAACGGAAAGGGATTCCAACAATGAAAAAACCATCAGCACAAATGATGAGTCGTTATTATGGCTTTTATTACTTTAGATAGCACGTCCAATTCTCGATGCGGACGTGCTCAAGCGTACGCATCTAGGTAATAAAGTCATCTTTGTGTTGGCCGACTAGATGTAACACCTAGTCGGTAATCGATGGCAATCATGATGGAATCTTTTCTTTCTCACTGTGAGCAATCAGCCGACTAGGTCTTTACCTAGCCGGCTTTTTTATTTACATCAGAAAGGAAGAATCACATGACAAGAATTGATGGACACACCTACTTAATTGGCTTGATGGCCTACCCCATCCGCCACTCCATGTCACCAACCATGCACAACACCGCCTTCGAGGCCTTAAACCTGAACTTCGTTTACCTGGCTTTTGATGTCCCAGCCGAGAAGCTCAAGGATGGTGTCGCTGCTATCCGTACCTTAGACATGCGCGGTTCCAACGTTTCAATGCCCAATAAGCAGGCCATCATCCCCTACCTCGACAAGCTTGATATTTCAGCCGAGCTCAACCAAGCCGTCAACACCGTGGTCAATGATAACGGCGTCTTAACCGGTTACACCACTGACGGCGTCGGCTTCGTCACTGATTTAAAGAAAAAGGGCCATGAAGTTGCTGGAAAAAAGATGGTCTTGATTGGTGCCGGTGGCGCTGGAACACCTATTGCCACCCAATCCGCACTCGATGGCCTCAGCGAAATCAGAATCTTCAACCGCCACGACGGTCGGTTCGACCACGCACAAGAAACCGTCGACATCATTAATGAGAAAACCAATTGCCAGGCCAGCTTAACGAACCTCGCTGATCAAAGTGCTTTAAAAGAAGCCCTTGCTTGGGCCGATATCTTCTGTGATGCCACCGGCGTTGGCATGAAGCCATTGGAAAATCAAAGCCTTGTCGAAGACCCAACATGGTTCAAAAAGGACCTGGTCGTTTACGACACGGTTTACGCCCCAAGAGAAACCAAGCTCATGACCATTTCCAAGAACGCCGGCGTCGACCACGTTTACAACGGCTTGGGGATGATGATTGAACAAGGCGCAGCCGCCTTCAAACTTTGGACCGGCCAAGACATGCCAATCGACCTCGTCCAAGCAGCAATTGAGGAGAAGGACCAACAATGAAAACACTGACCTGTCACAATACCATCATCGGGGAAAACGACCAAAGTGCCATTGCCCTCCCCATTGTCGCCGCCAACCTAGATGATCTGAAGGAACAACTACCAGCAATCAAGGAAAGCCAACCTGATTTAGTCGAATGGCGGATTGACCACCTCGACCACACGCCAGAGTTAAAGGACTTAAAAGAGATTCGAGCCGCCCTAACGACTGGCTTGGGTGATCTTCCCATTATCGCCACCTTTCGAACACAGGGTGAGGGCGGTGCCATGCCACTTGAAGAAGCAGCTTACGGCGACCTCTTAGCTAAACTTGCTCAAAGTGGCTTTGACCTGATCGATGTCGAAGTTGACCACGACCAAAAAATGGTTGAAAAGGCCATCCAAGCCATCCATGATCAAAACCTTCAGGTCATCGCCAGTTACCACAACTTCCAATCCACCCCAACCAACGCCTTTTTACAAAATCAATTTGAAAAAATGGCCAACTTGAAGGCGGACATGGCCAAAATTGCTGTTATGCCAACAACCAAGGCCGACGTCTTACGCCTCTTAACCGCCAGCCAAACTGCTCAGGAAAGCCTAGCCATCCCCATCGTCACAATGGCCATGGGTGACCTTGGCAAAATCAGTCGGATTGCCGGTCAACTAAGCGGGTCAGCGATTACCTTCGCCAGCCTTGATGAATCCAGCGGATCAGCGCCCGGCCAGCTCACCATCGCTCAAATTCGTCAAATCTTTCAACTACTCTAAGGAGAAATCGTTATGCAAACTTCCCGCCTTCGTCTCAAAGCTGGCCTCTTCACCAACTACCTGGTCCACGGCTTTGGCATGATTATTCTGACCCAAAACCTGGTCACCCTGGCCCATCACTGGCAATCCACTTTAACAGTGGCTTCCTTTATCCTTTCCGGAATTGGTATCGGTCGCCTCATCGCCTACCTGATTATGGGCTTTATCTCTGACCGCTTTGGCCGCAAGACAACCCTCTTAATCGGAATGATGACATACCTGATTTTCTTCGTGGCAACACCGCTGAACCAATCGGTTGCCCTGGCCTATGGTTTGGCCATCTTGGCCGGTGTGGCCAACTCAGCCCTCGACTCAGCAACCTACCCACTTTTGGCAGAAATCAACCAAAACGGAACCAGTAACAGCGTCCTCTTGAAGGCCTTCATTTCCGTCGGTGAATTTATCCTGCCACTAATCGTTCTCTTCTTGGCCGAACAAAAGCTTTGGTTCGGTCTCTCATTCTTGGTCCCAGCTGCGATTTTGCTGGTCAACCTCGCCAACGTTCTCACGATTAATGTGAAGGACGCCAGAGAAACGGCCGCTATTGCAGAGACATCCGGTCTCAAGCTTGGCTTCGCTAAGAAATCAGCCTTGACCGCTGGCCTCTTCGTCTACGGTTACACCTCAATGGCCGTCATGATTTGGTTTACCCAGTGGATTACCATCTTCACTAAGAAAATTGACTTCACAGCCGCCATGGCCCACTTCCTCCTTTCCCTTTACAGCCTTGGTTCCATCAGCGGCGTCATCATCGTCGTGGTCTTACTAAAGCGCCTGACCATTAAAAAAGAACTCTTCCTCACGTTAAACGCCGTCTCATTACTGGCTATCACCACGATTACCTTGAGCACCAACGAAACAATTTCGGCCATCGCCGCCTTCCTCTTTGGTTTGAGCGCTGCGGGTGGCTTGATGCAAATCGCCTTGAACACCCTCTTGTCCATCTACCCAAAGCACAAGGGTATGTTAACAGGTCTCTTCTTTATTTTCGGCTCCCTGGCCTCCTTCTCGGTGCCAATCATTACCGGCCTAATTGTGAAGAACCCAAGCATCAACTTAATGGCCGGTGACATTCTGGTCGCCTTGGTCGGTCTGGCCGTCGCCGTGATTATGTTCTGGGCTTTGCCAAAGGAAAAGCGGGCGAATACCTCTTTAGCCGACGCACGAGAAGATATTAACCGCATTGATGCACAACTGATTGACCTCCTCGAACAACGCTTCGCCGCTGTCGATGATGTGCATAAGTTCAAACAAAATGGGCAAATTGCCATCAAAGACCTCGACCGCGAGCGACAGGTTCTCGACAATGTTGCCAAGAAAACCAAAAATAAGGACCTGGTGGCTTATAATCAAGACATTATCCAAACTATTATGGATAATTCCCGCAAGTACCAGGCATCACTGAAGTAAGAACGCACTGGTGGTTAACCCGCTTTCAACAACTCGCCGTCGCCATAACTACCATTATCATTGCAATAAGAACCAGATGACGACTAACTTGTTTTCACCCATTAGCCACCATCGTAACTACCATTACCAAGAATCAATCCAGATACAGAAAAGGAAAAACATTATGCTCACATACTTAACCGCTGGTGAATCACACGGACCGGAACTTTCAGGAATTTTGACGGGCATCCCCGCTGGTCTAAAACTCGATATTGACGAGATTAACGCTGCCTTGGCTGCCCGTCAAGGAGGATATGGCCGTGGTAACCGGCAAAAGATTGAGCACGATCAGGTCATCATCACTGGTGGTGTCCGCCATGGTAAGACGCTTGGTTCCCCAATTGCCTTAACAGTTAAAAATCGTGACCACAAGCAATGGTCTGAAATCATGAACCCCACCTCAGAAGAAACGCCAGAAAATACCCTGCGATCCGTTAGTCGCCCCCGTCCCGGCCACGCTGATTTGGTCGGTGGAATGAAGTATGGTCATCGCGACATGCGAAATGTTTTGGAACGGTCATCGGCCCGCGAAACAGCCATGCGAGTTGCTATCGGTAATATCTGCAAGCAGGTCTTGCAGGCCCTAAATATCAAGATTGTCGGCTACGTGGAAGCCATTGGCGGCATCCATGCCGAGGGGAGCCAACCCACGGATGTTGACCAAATTGAAAAGTTGATTGCCCAAAACGACTTGCGCCTTACCGAAGAGACCCAGGTAACAGCCATTCACGAATTAATTGATACGGCCAAGCGCAATGGCGATACTTTGGGTGGCGTCATCCGAGTGGTGGCTGAAAACGTGCCAGCCGGCTTAGGCTCTTATGTTTCCTGGGATACAAAATTAGATGCCAAGCTTGCAGCAGCCGTCATGGGGGTCAACGCCATGAAGGGTGTTGAAATCGGTGATGGCTTTGAAAATGCCGAACACCCCGGTAGCCAGGTCATGGACGAAATCGACTGGCAAGAAGGACAAGGCTTTTCCCGTAATTCCGATCACCTGGGTGGCTTTGAAGGTGGCATGACCAATGGCATGCCCGTCATTGTTAAGGCTGCGATGAAGCCCATCCCAACGCTGTACAAGCCATTGCAAAGTGCCGACATCAACAGCAAGGAAGTTAAAAAGGCCACGGTGGAACGCTCCGACACCACCGCGATTGTGCCCGCCTCAATTGTGATTGAAAGCGTGATTGCTATCGAATTGGCCAAGGCAATTACCGATACTTTCGATGGTAGCAACCTCGCCCGCTTGCAAAAGCAAATTGCGGACTACCGTCTCGAACTCAAGAATTTCTAAGGATAAATCATGGCAGAACAAGATCGAACAAAATTAACCGGACGCATCACCGTTCCCGGTGACAAGAGTATCTCCCACCGCAGCATTATCTTTGCGGCGATTAGCACGGGTGTGACAACAATTGATAATTTTTTGAAATCAGCTGACTGCCTGTCCACGATGCAGGCCTTCAAGGACTTGGGGGTCAAAATTGATGAACGAGACGGCCAGGTGGTTATCACAGGTGTTGGCTTAAAGGGGTTGACCCAAAGCAACCAGCCTCTGGACATGGGCAATTCCGGCACGTCAACTCGGTTGATTACCGGACTCTTGGCGGGTCAGGACTTTGATTCAAAATTGGTGGGAGATGCCTCACTTTCCAAGCGACCAATGGCCCGGGTCACCGACCCACTCAGCCAGATGGGAGCTGATTTTACCAGCACTGAGAACCACCTACCGTTAACGGTCTTCGGTCGCCCCCTCCATGGGATTCATTACCGCCTGCCGGTTGCCAGTGCCCAAGTCAAAAGTGCCATCATCCTTGCCGCCCTTCAAGCAACGGGTGATACCGTGATTGAGGAGCCAACGGCTTCAAGAGACCATACGGAACGGATGTTGGCTGCCTTTAGCCCGGCCAGCATTGACCGTGAGGACCACAAGATTACCATTCACCCTGGCCACCCTCTGACCGCCCAACACGTCACCGTTCCTGGTGATATTTCCTCTGCCGCCTTCTGGTTGGTTGCGGGTGCGATTGTGCCCGGTTCTTCCATTACGATTGAAAATGTTGGAATTAATCAAACGCGTACCGGGATTCTCTCAGTTCTCAAGCAAATGGGTTCACAACTGTCCATTCAAGAACGCCCCCAGGCCAACGAAGAAACGGAGCCCTCTGCTGATATTACCATTACAGCTTCGGCACTCAAGCCCTTTGAAATCGGCGCTGAAGAAATTCCCGCCCTTGTTGATGAAGTGCCCCTCTTGGCCCTCTTAGCAGCCAGAGCGGATGGCATCAGCCGCATTACCGGCGCTGAAGAATTACGCTTCAAGGAATCCGACCGGCTTGCGGTCGTGGCAGCAGAATTCCGGAAGTTCGGCATTGCCATTGAGGAATTACCTGATGGCTTCGTGATTGATGGCCGCAAGAGTTGGCAAGTGCAAAACACTGATTTGGACAGCCACCAAGACCACCGAATTGCAATGACCCTCAAAATTGCTTCCCTACTAGTTCCAGAGGACGTGACGATTCGAGACTTTGATGCCGTTAATATTTCTTACCCCAGCTTTTTAGCTGACTTGCAACGATTAAGGAGTTGATCAAATTGAAAACTGTCTTTATCAACGGGTTAGGGCTGATTGGGGCCACCATGGCCAGGATCATCAAAGCCGCTAACCCGGCCACAACCATTATTGCTTTTGATCCAAAACAAGAAAATATCACCACGATGGTGGACGATGGCGTCGTTGATTCGGCCGTCGACTTTGAAACGGGAGCCAAGCAGGCTGATTTAATCATCCTCGCCACACCCGTTTCCGGCATCTGCTCGAGCCTACGCCAATTGGCCGAGCTTGATTTGAAATCAGATGTCCTCGTGACCGACGTCGGCAGCAGCAAGGAAAACATCCTAGCTGCCGCTGAGCCGCTCATGAACCATGGTGTTCAATTCTTAGGCGGCCACCCGATGGCCGGCTCCCACCTAACAGGAAGCAAGAACAGTCGGTTAGACCTCTTTGCTAATCATAGCTTCTTCTTGGTGAATGGGAACGCCAGCCCAGCCGCTATCAAGAAATATCAGGCGCTCTTGGCTCCTGGTCAGCTGCACTTTAGCTCTCTAACTGCTAAGCAACACGACCAACTCGTTTCAGCCACGAGCCACCTGCCCCACATGGTCGCCTTTGCCTTGACCAACACCATCATTCCGGAGGTTGATGACATGGCCATCGACCCTGGCATCCCTTCCGGTGGCCTCTTAGACACCACGCGGATTGCCAAGGCAGACCCTGACATGTGGACCGCTATTTTCACGAGCGAACGCGCTGATTTATTAGCACAAATTGATCAATTTCAAAAGCAACTAACCCGGTTACGGACCGCCATCGCGGTTGATGACCAAGACAGTATTCATGATCAACTACAGGCCGCCAATGAGGCCCGCCTACGATTGGAGGAAAAGCGATGAGAATTACTTTAATTGGCTTTATGGGTTCCGGCAAAACCACCGTTGCCCAAGAACTCAGCCAACAGTTGGCCTTACCAAACAACGATCTCGATACCCTCATTGAGCAGGCTGCGGGCTTGACCATTCCCGCCTACTTCGAACAATTTGGCGAAGCCCACTTTCGCCAACTCGAACAAAAAGTCTTAGCCGAGGCCCTGAGCCTGGAAGGCATTCTGTCAACTGGCGGTGGCACCCCGGTTCAGGTCAGCAACCAAGACTTACTGAAAAATCAGGACAGCCCCGTTATCTTCTTGGATGCAAATGACCAAACCATTACCACCCGCCTCTTGGCCGATGGGGTTGCTAGTCGCCCACTTTTCCAGCAACTGGGGATGGACGGCCTGCTAGAACTTAAGCTGGCGCGCCAACCAATTTACGAAAAAATTGCCAGTGAAATCATTACCGTCGATGGCAAACAACCGGCTGAAATCGCCGAAGAAATTATTCATGCAATCAACGTCAGCATTTAGGAGGATTGACGATGGCTACTATTCATACCTTAGGACCAAAAACAACCGACAGCTATAAGGCCGCAAAGCACCTGCAAGATGAGGACCCTGACTATCAGGGTCTCACGATTACCCTGCATGAGAACTTTGAGGACGTCTACCAGCACCTGACTGATTTTATCGGTGATTATTTTTTGGTCCCAACCGCCTACCAATCGGACGATGGTGACAGTTGGACAAGAAATAACTACCGTTACCTCGATCACCTGACGATTCAGACGACCTTTGCTTTGCCAACTATGCCGATGTTGTTAACGGAAAACCAAGCGTTGAAAAACAAAAAAGCCATCCTCCATCCGGCAACGACGGAGCTAATTCATCAATACATGATTGACAGCCACCAAAATCTGGCCGTTGACTTCGTGCCCAGCAAGCCACTGGCACAGACAGCCTTTGAGGAAGGCAACTACCAATACGCCATCTTCAGTAAGCAATCCTTCCTTCCCCATGATTCACTGACCATCATCAAGGAATACCACCCCGAGATGGTCTGGTGCCTTTATCAAATCAAATAAAAAATCAGCATCCGCTCATACAAAAAGACCGACTTTTCAGTCGGTCTTTTGTTTATTATTTTATTTGGCAGCGGAATGTTTTCTTTTGGACTGATTTTTGAAATAAAAATAAACCAGCCAAAGAACCATAAAGACGGTAAAGTATACCAGCATATCCCAGGTTCCCGTCACAACATTGCTCATTGAACGAGCATCGCGTTCGGTTTCAATCCGAATTCCTAGTGCTGTTTCTGTCACTCCGCTTTGGGAAATATTAAACATTGCAACAAAGAAATCCATCAACAGCAGTCCCATAAAAATGAGTCCACCCTTCGTCACCGGCCATAAATATTTTTGCATTCTAATCACCTCATTGCTATTAAATTTGGTTTTCGCTTGCCACCATTATAAGCAATTCAGTTTGCAAAATTTATTCCCATTTGGCATAAATTTACGGGCCTCAGTATTGTAAAATTAAGGGTTTATCCCTGCATTTATAATCGTTCAATTAGGCCTTTTTTTCAGCCACCAAAGCAAAGAAATCCTGGAAAAGCTTTTCCTGATTTTCATGGTCAGACCAAAAAGTTTCCGGATGCCATTGAACGCCATAAACGGCCAAATCAGGATTTTCAATCGCTTCAATCACGCCATCATTAGCCCGTGCAGTGACCTTGAAACCGTCCGCGACCTTTTTCACCGCTTGATGGTGCTTGGAGTTCACGAAGGGGTGAGTCCCCTGCGACTTGGACACAAAGCTACCCTCTTCCACGTTGACGAAATGAGTTGGGAAAGCTGAATCCGGCACCTGTTCGTGGCGAATGGCTTCTTGCTCATATTGTGAGGGCAAATCTTGATAGAGCGTCCCACCAAAAGCAACATTAATGATTTGAATACCACGGCAAATTCCAAAAACAGGTTTATTCTGCCGAACACTTTCCTCGATGACCGCCTTTTCAAAATCATCGCGTGGCACATACGTTACGCCAATGTGCTGGTGCGGATCTTCACCGTAAAGGTGCGGTGAAACATCCGGTCCACCTGGAATGATAATGGCATCCACCATCCCGACCATTTCTTTCGCCATTTCTGGCTTAGCAATTGGCAAAATCATCGGAACCACGTCGTTTTTAACCAAGACGTCCACTAGGCGCTTTTGAACGTAATCAGCTAACTTCAATCGGCTCGGGGCTGTTTGTTGCATATTTGCATCTGCTGTAATACCAATTTTCATCAATCCGTCCTCTTTTCAAGTAGAATAAGTAATTTTGATTATAGACCAGTTGGGAGAAAAAGGAAAATGTTACTAAAAAATCAGTAGATAGCAAAAAAAAAGACGACCTTTCAGTCGTCCTTATCAAAGTCATATTTAAATTATTTTGAATCGCTTTGTTCTGCTTCATCGCTAATGTCTCGACGACCAAAGCCCGTATCCGGTTGATCATCAACAACCCGTCGCTTTCCACTGCGGACAATATAGACGATAACTGCCGCGATAATCAATGAAAAAATCCAATGATGGAGGAAGAAACTCAACACTAACAAAATACCAACTAAAATTAAAAAGTATGAAAATACATTTAAAGTGAACCGGAAAAGTGAAACAATTCCCCAAATCACTAATATTAAGCCAAATAATAAGAACACGTTTTATACCTCGTTCAATATACTAATCGTAACTTTATTGTAACGTGAATAGATTAAGCGGGGATATAATAACGCCTTTATCGCTCCTGACTCACCAAGTAGTCCTGGTAGGCCTGCCGGTTTTGCTTCACGCATTTTTTCAACAATTTTTCAAAATAATCAGCTGGACTTGTTCCAATCACAGGATTTTCTCGCCGACTGAGAGTTGTATGAACAAAATCACCATCATCAAAATCCAAAAAGTTTGCCGCAATGGTCTTAGTCTCTTCGGTTTCCGCAACCACTTCATAGTGCTCAATTTCATCAAAGTTTTCAATGAAATAAAGGTTGCCGTCGGCATCAGCATGGTCCAAGTCGTAAAACAGGTACTCCGTCTTCACGTCAATAAAGAGACCGTCGCCGAGGTTTAAAGCATTTTCATCCTCGAATTGCTTCTTTAAATAGTCATGAACCTCTTTTGGCGTGTGAACATCAAAATCAAAGTTATTATCATTCTGCTGATTTTGCTCAGCCAATGCTTGATTAACTTCTCGCTTCAGCATTGCCCGAATGATTCGACGGCGTCGTGCTAAATGGTGTGCCTTCACAATTGCAGTCAAAAACAGCAAACCAATGATAGTCAATGAAACCAAGAAAAACATTCTAACTCTCCCAAACAATTAAAAATCAGGACATTTACAGACCTGATGTTCAACTGGACCTAATAGATTTTGTACCAACCTTTTAAAACTAGATCGGTAACTGACTCCATTAGTTTAACTCTCTTGTTGTCAGTTTGTCTATCATTCTAATAACAATTTGTAGAACTTATGTTCGGCCGTAAAAATAAAACGCACAATCATTAATGGCTCGTCCCAGCAATTCCTTGCTGGTCATCGCTTTGAAGTGGGCTAGCCTCTGGGTGCACAGCAGAAATTTGTTGTGCCAAGATACCTTCAAAATAGTCGGCCGGACTAACACCCAAAACATCATTTGTAGCCTTACTTAATTCAATATCGGCAAAGTTGTACCGGCCCATATCTGCAAAACGAACGCCAATCACCTTGTTCTCCGTCGTTTCTTCGCGTACCTTGTATTCCTGCACAGCAGAAAAATCTTCTAGTAAGTATTTCTGGCCACGCATTTCTGAGTCACCTAAATCAAGAAACATCTGTTCATTTTTTGTATCAATAAACAGACCATCCCCCATGTTTAACGGATGAATTTTTTCCATCTGTTTCCACGCTTGGTCACGTTGTTCAGCAGGTGTTAACGCAACTGGCTGAGCGATTGGTGTTTCAACATCAGTATCATCGGCCACTGCTGGGCTGATTTCTACAGTATTTTCAGCGTCTGCTTGATCTGCCGCACTTTCATCATCAGGATGACGTAAACCATAAATCCAAGCAGAAATCAGAATCGCCGCAATTACCAGAATAGTCAATAAGATACCCGTCTTGTGGTCCAAAATAAAGTTCAAAATATTCAAGGCAATATAAAGCAAAATCAGGTATGGCAGCATTTCAATAATTTTCATCGAAAGCCAAAAAGAAAACCATATCCCAATCAGCAAAATTGCAATCAAGCCAATAATAACCATTGTTATTCCTTCTCTCTAAAAAAATTATTTGATGGCTAACAATCAGCCGTCAGTAGTATCTACTCCTGATTTTAACGCTAATGATTCTAGTTTACCTATTACACTTTGCTTTCTTTTTGACAAAAAAAGCAATGCCCGTCTTGGACATTGCTGAATGTACTTCAATTAGTTCATTGTCAAACCGCCGTCAACCGTCACGTTTTGTGCCGTTAACCCCCGGCCCTGATCACTACCAAGGAAGAGAACAGCCTTGGCAACATCACTTGGTTCCGTCACCTTTCGCAGCGGCGTTGTCTGCTTAATGTAGTCAAACACTTCTGGCGTTGTGACCGCACTGGCATCCGTTGTTTGCAAAAGACCACCCGAAACCATATTGACGTTGATTCCAAATTCACCCAAATCAACTGCCAAATTACGGGTAAAACCAATCATGGCAGCCTTGGCCGTGGTGTATTCATGGTAAGCCACAACGGGATTTTGGAATAAATTAGTCCCAATATTAACCACTTGTCCAGCTTTTTGCGAAATCATTTGTGGCAAGGTACTTTGGGTCACATTAAAGGCTCCCTTCAATGTACCATCGATTTGCTCCTGATAAGAGTCCCAAGTCAAATCCTTAAAGGGTTTCTGTGCCACTGGATCAAATTTAAAGTTGATGAGGGCGTTGTTCACAACCGTATCAAGTGAACCAAATTTAGCAACGGCCTGTTGGACCATTTGATCAACCTCGGCTCGATTCCGGACATCAGCTTGAATGGCCACGGCACGGTCAGGTCCGATTTCCGCTACCAATTCTTCGGCCTTCTCCTGACTATGGTAATAATTAATCACTACCTGAAAGCCATCTTTTGCGAAAGTGCGTGCAATTTCCGCTCCCAAACCTCGGCTACTTCCCGTAATCAAAACTGTTTTCGACATTCCTCTACCTTTCCTTTTAGAAAGGCATCTCAACGACTGACCTTATGCCGTTTGCTGCAAATAAAAAGGTGCTTTCTTGATAGAAAGCACCACTAAAAAATTCATTAGCAATGACACTTTCCTCCGCTAGTACTAACTAGTTCAGGTTCAAAGGGTTCTTCTCAGTCAAATCGACGCCCCTAGCGTTGCTTATATTTTACCATATGAAATCAGCCGTCAACCATATTTTAGACTGATTTTAAAATCAAACATTTAACGGCTTGATAATGACTGATATGCCAGCCCAAATCCTTCAAATTTCATAAAAAATCAGCTCCTATCATTGAAAAATGTGTCGCTTTACTTACAATGAGGATAGAGAGTTGATTTAAAGAACGGAGGGAACCTATGAAAACAAAGGTCATCACCGCTAGTACTGCTAGAGGCTTTGAACAAAATTTAAATGCCGCTATCAGCAATTTAGAAGCTCAGGGACATGAGGTCATAACGATTTCACCCTGGTCCCTTACCTATCGCGCCATTATTTTATATAGGTAACCTGCTTTTGTATAAAGGAAAGGTATTCTGATGAACAATAAAAACAAAGAAGACGAAGACCAGCAACCACGAGACACGCTTTACACGCGCCCATGGTTCGTTATTATCGGAATCATCGCTGTGCTGAGCATGGTGGGTTACGTTGCCCTACTGGGTTGAACTAACTGCTACTAATACTAAATCACAGCATTTAATAATCCGCTTTAATAACATCAAATAAAACCCACCGTTCAGTAACGGTGGGTTTTATTAGTTAGTAGCTATCAACTATCTTTTTCACGAAAATAACTTTTAGTTGGCGTAACGACCGTTAATAAATGTTAATTCATTGCTATGGTTGTTTGATCCATAGGCTTTTACAAGCGCAATCACAAAATCGACAAAGGGCCAAATACCCAAAGTAATCCATGAGCCGATGAAAAGCTTGAACAGCCCTAGACCGATTTGTCCTCGAATAAAGCGGTCAACACCAAATTCACCGACCAAAAAGTTGCAAATCCAAACAAAGACATGCTTGTTTACAGTGTTAATCTTTGCGTTACCATCGTATACAGTATCCATATATTTTTCCCCTTATGTTTCAAGTAATTCAATCAAAAATGTCCAACTACAATTTTATCATTAATTTTACTTTAGTTACATAGAAGATGTCGTTTTGAAGACGATATTTTCATAAAACAGATTAAAAAGATTTTGATTAATGACTAATTCGTTGACCCTAACCATATTTTTAGCGCAATCAGTTAATTCCAAATTATTTTAATTAACATTCCGAAAACCAAATATATTTAGCCAATCAAATTCGTCATCTATAATCATATTCCTTACAATTAACCGATACTGGCATATTTCCACCTTGCAATGACAAAGTAGTTGACCGATTGTTTTTCTTCCCCCACTTAAGCAGTGTATAAACCTGGTGTGAGTCAGTAAATTCAATTTCAATTGATTTGGTATCGAAATAAATAGTCAAATGCGTATCTGTTAATCCTGGTTTTCCATAGGTAATATTTTTAGTTTCAGCATTGTAAGTAGAATTATTGAAATTCCCTTTCATGCTTCTTTTGGTTCTAATCCAACCACCGTTGATGTCAAACATCAGTGTCGAAATGTTGTCATCTTGCCGAACGTCAACAACAAATACTCCTCCTGGTTGACCACCTTGTATGTCAAAATCAACCACCTTGCTGTTATCAATCGTTCTCAAATATTCTCCACCTGATGGAATATCATGATAAACATTGTAGTCATCATTTGTTGGGAAAGTGCGGTCGACCACATCACGAACGAAAAGTTGCAAAGAATAACCAGACGGTACTGAAGCGTCTTTAACCATTTTGATATCACGAAACAAAGCACATGTCGTGCCTTTTTTCGTTTGATTTCCGTCAATGCCAATAACCTTCTCATTAGCATAAGCCCAGTTATTGACCCACGAACTAGTAATCAAAGTCTGTTCATCCACCTTGCCAAAGTTTGATCCATAATAGTCAGTCCCTAGGTCAATTCTAACTGGCAATGTCTGATCGTTTTGCTTGGTAAAGATGCCACTACTGTCAATTGAGCCAATCAAATAACTCGTTCCAGTTGTGTACCCCCAGTTATAATCATTAGCGCCAACAAATTGAACCGCGTGACGAGTGCCATCATCTGCCATCATTGTGACAACATAAGGACATTCAACGATACCGTGGTCCTTCCCATCCAAAAAGGCATCAGGGTTCCATGACGTACTGCCAATATAACTCCAGTTTTGGCCATCTGTTGATGAATAAGTACCGACTTTGTCTCCCTCAGCCATATACATCACCCATTGACCATTGTATTTCATCACATATGGATCACGAAAATCAGGATAATTATCTAAACCGCTAAATCAGATAGAGGTTGATAAGAGTGCCCATTGTCTTTTGAAATCGCCGCCCAAATTGATTGCTCACCGCAATTTACCGCACCGTAACTTGAAAAGAAAGCTACGAAATCCCCATCGGTTGTTCCAGCAATTGAGCCATCACTAATCACAACAGAACCAGTAGCAACTGAGCCCCATTTAACTGTTGGGTCTAATTTTCGTGATTTAATCGCAATATCTGAATCATTCACCCAGTGTGTCCCATCAATTGAAGTTGCATGTTGCCAATTCGAGTTCCCTATTTCATTGTTAATGCCCCAAGTTGGTTCGTTCAGATAGTAAACATGCCAAAGTCCACTACGATCTTGAAAAATTGACTGCATATCATCCATAAAACCAGCAGGATTTTCCAAGTGGTGTTCCTGGTTATAACTAGGGTCTGTCTGTGGTGTATAATTTACTGTTTTAAATGTATTAGAATCGCACATGTCTAACTCCCACTTTACTTTTAGTTACCCACTTTTAAAATGATTATTTGTTACCCATCTATTCGTTAACTAAAGATACAATGATTATTATCATGTTCAGCCAAATCCTGGATAATATCAAGGTCATTTTTGACAATTTATAACTTCGATCCCCCCTTTTTGGGGGCTTTTTTTGGGGCAAATTTGGGGCAAATTATCAAAAAAGTGTCCTATGAGGCAAATTTGGGGCAAATTTTCGACTTATTTTGAAAGACTTTGCTAGACATTAAAACCGTATGAAAACGTTGATATATAGCCATTTAAAAAGAAAAAAAAGCTATACGGTGCGTGTTAGCACCGTATAGCTTGATATAGCCCCAGAGGGAGTCTATTTATCCCTCATATATCAACGTTTTAGAGTTTATCCGCTACTTTATCCGCTATTTTATTCAATTAACCCCGCTAATATCTCGGGTGTGTCGTCGCTTGCTCGCTTGGTTATATCGCTATAAATGTTTAATGTGATTGAGGCGTCTGCATGGCCTAAATAGGTCTGTACCTGTTTGACCGTTGCCCCTCTATCTAGCGCTAATGTCGCCCATGTATGTCTTAGCTTGTGCATAGACAACCCAACGGCCACTCCATAGCGCTTGCTTACCTCGTGTAGCCATTTATTCGGTCTTAATATCTGTAATGGCTTTCCTTGGTTGTTAAAAACAAAATCAACCTTTTTAATATAGTTGCTAAACTCGTACCACCTAGCCAAGGCTCTCATCATGTTATGATCTATTTTTAAAGTTCGCCGACTCGTTTCAGACTTAGGAACTTTTATATATGTTCCGCCACCTATTCCACGGCCTAAGGCCTGCTCTATGCTAATGTAATTATTTTTAAAGTCTACATGCTTCCACTGTAAAGCTAGTACTTCCTCGGTTCTCATCCCCGTGAAAGCAACCAACCTTAACAGTGTGTACGCCTGCCTATTTACATGGCAATACTGGCCATCCAGTACCTCTATAAACTTTTTAAATTCCTCAACATCTAAAAACTTCGGCAAGCTACTTTGTTGCTTCCGTTGTCGTGGCATATCTACCTTGCTAAAAGGGTTTGCGTCAATCATCCCCAATTTAACCGCCATATCTAGCAAACGCCTTAAATATCCGACTGCCTTGCGGTAGTAGATTATTTTCTTTTGTAGTGTGTTAATATATTTCTGTAATGATATGGGTGTTATGTCGTTTACTAGCACATTGCCCCAATCAGGCAGAATATAAAGCCTAAAGATTCTTAGTGTTTTGTTTAGTGTACTTTCCTCTACAGTGTTTTGATAGGTTTCTAGCCACATTTCATAAAGCTCCCTGACAGTAAAAACTGTTTTGGGGGCTTTTTCGTTGTATTGACTTTGTCCGTTGCTAAATAACGTTACTTCATTGTTAAACCATGCTGTCGCCTCACGTCTGCTTGTAAAGCCTCGCTTTTGTACCTTCTTTCTTTTTCCGTTGGGCTGTAGTCCTAAATAGCCGACTACTTCCCACGCTTTGCCTTTCTTCGTTTGCACCTCTTTTAATTGCATACCACTGCCTCCATAGCACCCCAGCTATGTACAAAAGGGCAAAATAGGGGGATGTCATGAAAAAAGGCGTGCGTTTTGACCGTCACTGACAGCCCATGAACGTCACGCCTCTTATTTTGCCACCATCTTGTCCCTTTGTACAATGTAACAGCTTGTATTACTTTCTCCTATCAACTCATGAGCTTAAACGTTCATAGGTTTCTGTTGCTTTCTTCAGTTTTTTATCAGCTTTCTCTAGAATGATTTGACGGCTAGTATTGGCATTTACTAGTCGTGCCTTTTCTGCGTCCGATAATTCCCTAAGCCTTACCTGACCAGTCGAGATATTTTCAATGTCATAGCCAATCATGGCTAAAAGGTCTTCTGCAATATCGCTTTTAGCGTCAGCATGGATCGCTTTGTTTTCGTATATCTTTGAGTAGTAGCGGTAAAATATCGCACTTTGGTAATACCTATTTATTTGCCACTTTTGGAAAAAGATAATTCCAGCCATAACTACCAGTAAAATTGCTATCAAAATGTTCATCGTATTCCTTTCTTACTTTGGGTCAAAATGTGCCGTTTTTTGTGTCACTTTAAAAATCGCTGTATCTATTGTGGCTCTAAGCGTAAAAGCTATTTGTGTCGGTTTGTGTCGGTTTTTCGCCACTTCTCTTCCCTATATATGTTTCTATTACCTCCCTCTCTCTTTATTCAATTACCTTTCTATATACTCAAAACATAACACTTATAACACAAAATATAGTTAAGACTTAGAGTAACAAGGGGTTTCAGGTTTCAACTTTGGACACATTCGTGGCACGGTGACGCCTCTTGACGTCTCCTGACGGTTGGCCTCTGACACGGGAACGTGCACAATCGCCCTTAAACGTACTTTTCTAGGTCTAAACCTAGCCAGCTAAATTGTGGATTATTTGAGTCTCCCTCTGGATGAAGGCGGGTTCGTGTCTCTAAATACCCATTTTGTGCCACTTTTGTGTCAAAACTCTTCTTGCTCATTTTCGACTCAATTTTATTATCCCTTAGCCAATCTTCAAACCTTGAAAAAGCAACTCGTTTCGATATTCCACCGGTATATCCTTCTTCTGTTTCTCGCCGTGCTTCTAGTAAGAAAGAGCTAACTAGGTCTTGACTGTTCGCCCAGTCTTTCGTGGTTTCTTCAATTTCATTACTAACCGTCAGCTTCATGTTAGCCTTGGCTTCTTGAAAGGCAGTAATGCACTCAATAGCAAAGCCTCCTAGTTCGTTAATTGCCTCTGACTCATTCCACAAGCTTTCACGGTGCTTGGCCTCTCGTGGATTGTCTCGTACTTTCGGCGCAACTACTGGCACTAAGTGCATGCGCTGGACTAAGGCAGAGCTAACCGATAGCTTAGGCTTGTTATTGCTGGCAAAGATAAGTAAGGCATAGAGCTCAACACTAATTGAGTTCGATCCTTTACCCTCGACTTCTACCAAGTCGCCCCCTGATAGAGTTTTAAGAGCGTCTGGCATGTCGATACGGGTGTCGGGGATGTCTAGGTGGATATTAGCTAACTTCCCAATCAGGTCAACCGTCCCAAAGCGGGCGCTCTTGCCATTACTACCCGTTAATGTGTCAATGTCCTTAGCTGTGATGTTAGCCTGCCCTATCAAAGGCTTTACAATCTTATCCACAAAGTAGCTTTTGCCACTGCCACCCGTTTCATCTAACAAAATTGTGATGGTGTTAAAGGTGTGCTGTTCGGGTATAAAGGCATAGCCAATAATCTCCTTCAGATACTGCCAAGAATTGCCAAACAGGTATGCACCCCAAGCGTTGATATTCGGGGATGCTTG
>NZ_DF968081.1:0-12969 GCF_001047135.2 Fructobacillus tropaeoli
GTTTGCTTCGTAACGAACAATAAATAGTATAGCGCCTACCTTCTTACTCGTCAACACTTTTTTTAACGAATTTTAGCGATTGGTCTAAAACGCTGATTTATCAGCATTTTGATTTTAAAATTCAGCATTCAAGAGCCTTTACCGTTCCAATAACTGGTCCACTTGGTGACATGTTTGCTGCCAATCATCATTAATAATGATTTCAGCATGTCCTTGTAATTTATCGGGCAAGTTTAAATCACGTTGGAACTCTGGTGCAGATAATCGAGCCTGCACCCTGTCTTTTGCATCCCCGCGAGCAATCAGCCGGTTCTCAAGTTTGACAACGTCTTTAATCGTGACATACCAAGTCCAGGCCTGGTCCCCTAAAATCTCTTGATAGGTTTCAGCTCCCTTGGTGTCTAAGACAATACTAGCCAGGTTACTTTTCTGCCACGCTTTTTCTAAACCTTCCTTAGAAGAGCCATAATTTGCCTGACTATAACGAACCGACTCCAAATAGTGGTTTAATAAGAAGGAATCTTTCGTTTCAAAATAATAATCAACACCGTCAACTTCACCAGCCCGCTTTGGACGAGTAGTGTGCGTGATGACTTGTGGCACTTGCCATTTTTCTTTTAAGTAAGTTGCAATTGAGGTTTTCCCCGCTCCAGCTGGTCCCGTTAAAACAATTACCCGATTCATGGCTTTCTCATCCCCCATTCCTTTGTTTTCTTACCTTATCATCAAAATAATCGACAATCCAGTTAAAAGTTGGTACAATTGATGGCAGTTATATTAAAATAAAGTGAGAAAAGTTATGCAATTACTAAAACGTGCCTTTGCTCGCGAGTCAGCTGCTGGTTACCTTGAGAAGGATCAGCAGATGGAACGCGTGCTTACAACAAAAGACCTGATTGGCCTGGGTGTTGGAACCGTTATTGGTTCTGGAATTTTCATTCTGCCCGGTCATGAGGCCGCTAACAATGCTGGTCCCGCTGTTTCCATCGCCTTTCTGGTTGCAGCCATCTTCTCTGGTATCTGCGGAATGGCCTTTGCCGAATTTTCATCAGCCATGCCAGTTGCCGGATCAGCTTATTCTTACGGATCTGTTATCTATGGTGAAGTAATCGGTTGGGTCCTTGGTTGGTCCTTGATTTTGGAGTACTTCCTAGCCGTTTCAGCTATTGCGACCGGTTTCTCTGCCTACTTCAATAATTTGCTCGGTCAGATGGGTTGGGCATTGCCAAAGGCACTCCAGGCTGGACCCGGTGCCGGTGGCGTTGTCAACTTGATGGCCGTGGTTATTATCTTAATTTCCGCAGCCATTCTATTCGCTGGTGTAAGCCAATCCAAGAAGATTGAAAATGCCGGTGTTGTCTTGAAGGTTGCCATTATCGCCCTCTTCATTATCGGTGGTCTCTTCTTCGTGAAGGGCCATAACTACGCTGATTTCTACCCTAAGCAATTCCAAACGGGTGTCTTTGGCCTTGGTGGTCTAACCGCCGCAACAGCTTCAATCATCTTCTCCTTCTTAGGATTTGATACGATTGCCGCTCATGCAGCCGAAGTTAAGAATCCAACAAAGACAATGTCTCGGGGAATCTTGGGAACGGTCGCAATTTCTGCCGTCTTGTATACCTTGTTCTCAATTGTCTTAACTGGAATCGTCAACTACAAAAACTTGGGTGTTGATGACCCAGCTGCTTTCGCCTTGCAGGCCGTTAAGCAAACACAGTTCTCCGTTGTCATTACCATCGGTGCTTTGATTGGAATGTTCACCGCTGTGTTAGCCTTGATCTTCGCCTCATCACGTTTGGCTTATTCTTTCGGTCGTGATGGTCTCTTGCCTCGTGGCTTAGGAAAGGTCGCTGGCCCACACCGTCTTCCAGTTAACGCCTTGATTCTGGCTGTTGTTGTTGAAGCATTCTTGGCCGGACTTGTTCCATTAAGTACACTGGCTAATCTGATTAACATTGGTACTTTGACAGCCTTCATGTTTATCAGCTTTGGTGTCTTGTTCTTGCGTAAGCGTCAAGACCTTAAGCACGACGGTTTCAAAATGCCATTCTACCCTGTCCTACCAGTCATCGCTGCCGGATTATCATTACTCTTAATCCTGCGCTTGCCTGCAGAAACATTGAAGATGTATGGTGTCTGGGTCGTGATTGGTTTGATTTGGTACTTTACTTACGGTATCCGCCATTCTTCACTCAATCAAATCGAAAAGTAAATCAATTAAAAAAGCTGACTGCTTGGGAATCAACCCAGACAGTCAGCTTTTCTTTTGCTCTTATTTACTTTTAACGTCATCAAGTGGTGAAATCAGGACAGAAAACGCCAAACTTCATTACTTTCATCGCTGTTTCTTTTTATAGAAGAACCGGGTCCTGATTTTTCTGGAGACGCTCGAAGGCTCCGGGCTCAGCCACTTGCAAGACTGGCTTCATCTCTTTAATCACACCATCGTAATCGAAATCGACTTGGTAAAGCTTTTGCCCCACCTTCAACGCCTTCGCAACTTCTTCGTCTTGTTCGCGGTAACGGTTAGCGTACTGAAGCAGTGAAACAGCCAAATCAGCAGCGATAATCACATCGTGGGCCTGTTCCTTTAAAGTATCAAAGTCAGCAGCAACAATGTTTAATTGACGCTGCACATCGTCCAGATCGACTTCACCTGCGTACACAGCCTCGTCCAGACGCGTAATTTCGTCACTCACTGCAAAGAATTTTTGTAGAAAATCCTCAGGTAACCCTGGCAAATCGCGACGTTCAAGCGAGCGCTTCACACCGCGAATTTGATCAATATAGCCAGCCGTGTGCTCCTTAGCGGACTTCAAAGCGGGTTGGAACTCCTCAATTTGATGGTACAAGGCGACCTGGTCACTATCTAATTGGCTCAAAATTGAAAACCAATTTTCTTGGCGCGTAACCGCCCAGCTGTATGTCTGACTGCCTTCCTTTAAGGCTCGTTGAACTTCTTGCTGGCTCAACACTAAGCCTTCAATATCATGGTGATAACTAGCTTGGCGGTCCTCTTCTTCATGGCCAAGGATAAAGCGTCCCTTCAAATAAGTTAGCTCAAGGAGCAAAGAATGGTTCTGTTCCTTAACCCGATCAAATTCCGTATTCACACGTTCTTGCTGTTTAAAGTAACGGTGATAAGCCTGATATTCTTCTTCCAACAGATCATACAATTCTTGAATCTTCTGGTTCAAAGTCGTTGAGATAGTATTTGCTTCCTTGACTTTCAAACCTGCAATCGCCTTGAGTCCTTGGAGGCGCAGGTCATCAACTTCATTCAAGGCTTCCTCAACAACACCTTCTGCAAAAACAACGCCACGGTCAGTCAAATCGTGCCAACTCGTGTTTAACTCGTTAATCTGATCCAAGTATTTTTCATTAAAAGTGGTAACTAAAATTGGCAAGTTCTGCATATAATCGAGCACTTGACCAGCAATCATCCCAACCTCTTCAAACTTTTGGGCTGCCTTTACTCGGTCTCCAGACTCAATTAGTTCTTGATAGCGTTGGTACTCTTCTTCTTCATCAAATAAAAAGGCTAATAGAGTAGGGGCACTGGGGCCGTAAGGATTATCTGTCGCTGTTAACCGATCCGTGATATCGTCAAAGTCACCGTGTAATTGATCGATTGCCTGACGTTGCATTTGATTTTCTTGCTGAATGTCTTCCAGTCCTGAAACAACCTGTTTTTGCAAGGCAGCCGCTTCCGTCATTTGATCCAATAAAGATTGTAATGACTTCCTTGTTTTCCAAACGTTCAAACCTGCGCTCAGTTGCATTGCTCGATTGATTTCCGCATCAATTGCCGCAAAGCGATGGTTGCGCAAGTCACGGTAAATCTTTTCCGTTTCTTGGAAATTTTGCAAAGCCTGGCCTGCTAATGCGACCTTTCGTGCCGCTGCTAAATCAGTCGCAATGTCTTCATCCATGAGCGCTTTTTTAGCCATGCTAAAATCACCCACCTGCGTAGCAGCCTGCCTTTGTGTCAAAACCGCCCAACCAAGGCCGATTAAGATAGCGATAATCACGATAATTGCAATAATAATCCACATATGTACTAAACCCTCAGCTTTATTTACTAATTAAGTCCACCATACACTATTGACTGTTGAAATTAGACCCATTTACTTCGTTTTATCCCTTTCTTAAGATTTTTTACTCTTTTTCAGCCTAAATTTTGCAAGGAGATTGCATAAGAAATTTAATGGTAGCAGCACTATCAATCTTTTTCTTGCTAATTTTCTTCTGATTTGCTATACTTGTTGGAGTTGTATTGAGTAGCAGTCGGTAAAGAAGCGCGTCAACAACGTCCAAACTCGTTAGTAAGGACTTGGCTACAGTCACTGAGAAACGATTTTTCTTGACGCTGCACGCATCTGGTGCCGACCCTCAAATGTGCAGCAAAATACATTTTGGAGGACATATACATGTCACGTTATACTGGACCAAAATGGCGTATCTCACGTCGTTTGGGTGTTTCACTTTCTGGAACTGGTAAGGAATTGTCACGTCGTGCCTACGCACCTGGTGACCATGGCCAAGGCCGTCGTGGAAAGGTTTCTGAATATGGAATGCAATTGCGCGAAAAGCAAAAGTTGCGTTTCACTTATGGTTTGACTGAACGTCAATTCCACTCATTGTTCAACAAGGCCGGTAAGGTTCGTCAAGGTACTCACGGTACCAACTTCATGATCTTCTTGGAACGCCGTTTGGACTCATTGGTTTACCGTCTTGGTTTGGCAACTACTCGCCAACAAGCACGTCAATTGGTTAACCACGGTCACATCTTGGTTGATGGTAAGCGCGTTGATATTCCATCATACGAAGTTGTTCCTGGTCAGGTTATCTCTGTTCGCGAAAAGTCAAAGAACATTGTTCCTATCCAAATCGCTGTTGAATCAGTAGTTTCACGTCCGCAATTCGTTTCATTTGATGCTGACAAGCTTGAAGGTACTTTCGTTCGTTTGCCAGAACGTGAAGAATTGGATGCTGACATCAACGAAGCCTTGATCGTCGAATACTACAACCGTTTGGGATAATTTAATTAACTCTTTCTGGTTGAAAAGTCACTGCTTATGCGGTGGCTTTTTTCTTTGCTCAAATAATTCGGTTGTACATTAGTTGCAAAGGTCGACTTTAGACGGTTACTCTTCATTCCAAAAAAATATGTTAAACTAGAACAATTATATCAATGATTGGAGAGAAATCATGTCTTGGCTCATTAACATGTTCATCATATTTGTTATTACTTGGGTGGCTATTACCAGTATGGAAAAACTAAAAACAATAACGGAACAAAGTAAACGCAAAAAGTTATCACTGTCTTTCGGTGCCCTCTACATCATCTTTGGCTTAATCATCACATTTGTGAGCATCGAAGTTCATCAATCCGCATGGTCAACAAATGGTGCTTTTATGATTGGCTTTGGTATCGCTATCCCACTAATCCTAAGAAAACAACATTAATTATGGCTTTATTTTTAGCCATTCTTTTATGAATCGTTTTGTTCCACCAAGAAGTCAAGCTCATCAAGGGTGTTGGCTTTTTTTATTTATCAAGGGTGTTGCACTTCCATTGTAAATTCACTTTAAAAAATCAGACCAGAGATAACCCACACAATCGCTGAAAAGGGCAACGTTACCAATTGCGATTGTCCCCACCCACACTTTCATCTTTCACGAATCCAACAGCACAAAAGAACCATCCCCCGTTGTTTGAGGAATGGTTCTTTCTGTTCATACTACCCTACTAATTTTGCCAAAACGGCCGTCAAGACCCGTTGGCCGTTTTCCAAATCTGCTGGTGTTGTCTTCTCATCCGGTACATGACTAACCCCGCCAACGCTGGGGACAAAGATCATGGCAGTCGGCACTTGTTCCCCCATCACCTGTGCATCATGACCTGCACCAGATGGTAAAAATTGGTGCGTCAGACCAACCGATTGGCATGCTTCAGCAATCTCCCCCTGAAGACCCATATTCATTTGGGTGGGCATAACTGCCGTAGTGCGCTCAAGTTTTGCCCGATACTGGTCCACTAGTTTGGCCACCACACCAACAGCTTCTGACAAGACCAACTGGTCTTGGTGGCGTAAGTCCAACGAAAAAGTGACTAGGCCAGGAATCACATTGGCTACATTAGGCTCCAACTGAACTTTGCCAATGGTGTAGCATAAATCAGGAATTTGCGCTAACTCACGGTAGAGGTCCGCCAGCAAACTAACTGCTTGTTGGCAGGCATCATCACGGCAATCCATTGGTGTTGTTCCAGCATGGTTAGCCTGCCCCACCAACTGAATCAAAAAGCGTTCCTGACCAACAATGGTCGTTACAATACCAATATCGGTCCCCGCATTCTCTAAAATCGGCCCCTGCTCGATATGCAATTCAAGGTATTGAGCAATCTTTAGGCATGACGCCGTTTGCACAAAAGGACTCAGGGCAGCCACCGCAGCTTGACGAACTTGGCCGAAGGTCTGTCCCTGAGCATCAGCCAAGGCATCAAAACCCTTCAAATCCCGTTCAAGTAAATATTGTGAGCCCGTAAAGGTCGCATCAAAGCGTGAGACTTCCTCTTCTGAAAAAATAACAGCGACGAGCGGCTGCCACAAACGTTGTTCTGATTTGGCCACCTGACTAACCGACAAGACAGCAGCTAAAGCGCCATAAAGGCCATCATATAGGCCACCATCGACAACCGTATCCAGGTGCGAACCAACCAAAATTACAGGTTCTTTGGGCCAAGTTAAATCAGCAGTCGCATACAAGTTGCCAATTTCATCAACCCAGGGTACTAGTCCCAATTCCTTGATAATGTTGACACACTGCTTCTGTGCCTGACACCAGGCCTGGTCATAAACCGTTCGCGTATAACCCTGATTTTTCGTGCGACCAATTGCTTGAAAACTCTCCAAGAGGTCGGTAATTTTTTTATCCTGCATTTCTCTGACTCAATCCAAAACCAAGTAATCCCAACAACAGCAATGCCGCTGCCAGATCAAAACCAACCGCCAAAGAACCGGTCAGATCCGTTAACCAACCCGTCAGATATGGCGCCGTAATCGAGGCCAACATCCCCAAAAAGTTATAAAGGCCAAAAGTTGTGGCAACTCGACCTTTTGGTGCATGGCGGCGAATGACCTGTAACAACAATGGATCAATCGTCATTTTCCCGGTCAACCCATACAAAATCAGTGCCAAAACAATCTGCGTTGAATTTTGACTCAAGCTTCCCAACACCAATGCCAAGGCCGATAGCGGTACAAAAAGGTATAGAAACCGCCTGGCATGTGCTGTTTGATCTAATTTTTTCGCCAAAATTAAGGCACTTGGAATGGCAATCAAGGGCACAATCGAAGCAATCAAACCGACAAAGCGTTGGTCAATATTCTTCATCCCCAACAAGAAAGTCGGTAACCAGGTTAGCATTGCAATCTGGCCATAAATTGAGCAAAACAAAAGCCAATAAGCACCGATTAGCGGCCGCTCGAAAAACGGTCGCCAAATTTTTGGCGCTAACGACGAGATGAGCGATTGCTGTTGGCCACCGCGTGTATTCACCGACTTTCCCCCATACCGAATTGACCGACCCTCTTTAGGTAAGCCATACAAGTACAGGAAACCGACCATCACCGTTGGTAAGGCAATCACTAAAAAGGGCGTCGACCAGTGGTCCTGATTTTGAATTACCAACGTACTAGCCAGCAAGGTGCCAAGAATCTGTCCAACACCCTGCCCGCTATTAATAATGGCCATGCCCAAAGTTGCATGGCGGTCACTAAGATTTTCATTAATTAATCCATAGGCCGGACCGTAAAAGCTGCCCTGCCCTAAACCAACCAGAGCCCGCACCAATAGAAAAAGAGTAAAGGTTGGCACGATACCCGATAGAAAAGTCATTACTGCAAAGAAGATAAAACCCAAAGCGACGATGGTCTTCTTTGAATGGCCGTCAGCTAGACGTGAAAATGGCAACTGACTAACCGTATAGGTTAAAAAAAAACAGATGAAATCAGTCCCAACTCAGCATGGTTTAAACCAAAAGACCGTTGAATTTCCGGCATCACTGGATTTAAGATGGTCCGGTCGGCATAGATAAAGACCCAACCAAGAAAATTAATCAAAATGATTTTCTGTGCTAATGATAGATGAAGCCTTGCCCGTTTCGGCTGGATCATGGCCATTCCTTTCCTTTTTAACCGAGGCTTACGCCCGCCAATGGTGATGATGGCGCAGCCTTTTTCGTCAATACTCGTCCTGGTTTTGCCAGGTATGCCTTGCGTCCAGCTTCAATCGCTAAGTGAAAGGCTTCGGCCATCAAGGGAATGTCCCCCGCTGTTGCCATTGCCGTATTGGCCATGATAGCATCGACACCCATTTCCATCGCTTCGGCTGCTTGGCTTGGACGGCCGATTCCGGCATCCACAATAATTGGCAGGTCAATCTCGTCGACCAAAATTTGAATCAAATCCTTGTTGGAAAGGCCCTTATTAGTGCCAATTGGTGCGCCCAATGGCATGACGGCAGCTGCACCTGCATCGACTAATTGCTTCGCAATATTGAAATCAGGCAAGACATAGGGCATGACGATAAAGCCTTCTTTGGCCAAAACCTCGGTTGTCTTTAACGTTTCATAGTTATCGGGCATCAAATACTGTTTATCAGGAATCACTTCTAATTTGATAAAGTCACTCCCACTCAGTTCACGAGCAATTCGCGCCATCCGGATTGCCTCCTCAGCGTTCGTGCACCCCGAAGTGTTTGGCAAGATGGTTGTCCCCTGTGGAATAAAATTTAAAATATTTTCCTCAGCTACACTCGTGCGGCGAAGAGCCATCGTGATAATTTCCGCTTTGGCATGGTTAACCGCTGAGTCAATCAACTCGTATGAGTACTTACCAGATCCCAAAATAAAGCGTGATTCAAACTGATGGCCACCGATGACCAATGGATCATTTGTCGACATTTTTTACTCCTCTACTGTCTCTTTTTCTAGAATTAAACGTAGGATTTGGTTCGCCTGGTGCCCCGCACAAATCAGGACACGAGCGGCCATCAATCCTTCTGCTCCCTTGGTCTGGCCATCACCACAAAGGTAAACATGGTCACTTTGCCGGACGGTTTGAATTTGATTGGCATCGTGAACACCAGCTAAGCCATTGCCCATCACGATTGGTGTCTCTGGCAAAACTTCTTGCGCCCGTCTTAACAGCATTGCTTTCGCATTTTGATCATCAAAGGCTTCACAGATAATATCAGCACCGGTAAAGAGGTCCAACACATTGCCCTCCGTCACTCGTTCCTGCCAAGTCGTCACCTCCACAAAGGGGTTAAACTCCAAGATGTTTTGCTTCAGGGCCAAGACTTTTGGTAAACCAACCTGGCTTAATTTAAACTGCTGACGGTTCAAGTTACTATGCTCAATTTCATCAAAATCAATCAAGGTCAAATGACCAACCCCGGCCCTGGCCAGCGCAATGGCAATATTTGATCCTAGTCCTCCCGAACCGGCAATCGTCACATGGGCGGCTGCCAACTTCTCCTGACTGTTAGCCACATTGCGATCCTTCATTTTTAGGTAGACGGATTCCACCGCCTGACCATCAATTGCAATCGTTGTCATTTTTTCTAACCCCCACCTACAAAGGCAATAATTTCTACTTTGTCGTTCTCAACCAGCACCGTTTCAGCCAAAACCGCTTTCGATAAAATTTGACCATTGAGTTCGACAACCACGTTTTCGTGATGACTGTTTTGCTCTTCAAGTAGACTCAAAACCGTTACACCTGCGACGTTGTCCATCTGTTCGCCATTAATTGTCACCATCTTTTTTCTCCCTTCTGGGTCCGACC
Organism: Fructobacillus tropaeoli; assembly: GCF_001047135.2. Lineage (GTDB taxonomy): Bacteria > Bacillota > Bacilli > Lactobacillales > Lactobacillaceae > Fructobacillus > Fructobacillus tropaeoli. The sequence continues at coordinate 9,855 of NZ_DF968081.1, forward strand.
ACCGAAAAATCAGCTTTTCATGCCAGCCACTACCCATTTTTGTTAAAAATTGAACAAAAAAAGCTGTTTCCACGTCAAAAACGCAAAAACAGCTTTCAAAAAAACTATCATCACTATCTTCCTACGCAGACGTTAATCTAATCAGGTTCAATGGGTATAATCTCAGCCAACCGGCACCCCAGATAATTCGTATTCAATTTTCGAAATCAATATAACATGGATTTTTTAGCCTGTCTACTCAAGAAGCAGGACAAAATTCCACTGGATTTACTAGACCAATTCTAATAAAATTTTCATCGTTACTGATTTTTCATTAGCGGCAATCAACAGACTAGGTCAATCCACCGACAAATGTTGGATAACACCCGAAAATAGCAGACAAGTCTTTAATCTCTACAGCTTTTTCCGTATAATTGTCTGTAGTAAAGTAATTGGAGGATAACCCAATGGATGATGTTAACAGCCGTTTAGAACAGGGGCAGCAAGGTAATGGTGGTCCCAAGATTAACCCTGATGAACAGCGCCTTTACCTAGGCACTTTTCGTGAACGAGTAGTCGCGGCCGTTAAAGAATCAAAGGCCGACGATAGCCAAGTTCAAGATGAACTCAAGGCACGGATGGCCAACTGGCCAGATACGACCTTACTGATTGACCAGGATGCTTGTGGTGATGCCTACATAAACTACTTGCAAATGGCCGTCAGCACCAATCACCCCTATACCCTTCTATCCGATTTTGAAAGAACAAAACAAACTGATGACCCCTACGCGGTCGTTCTTGCGGCAAAATCAGCCGTAAACCAGGAATCAATTGACCTGTAACCTGACGAAGCCGGTTTCAACCGGCTTCTTTTTTATCAAGACAAAGTCACACTGATAAAGGAGTCTTCATGCCCGGACAAAAACCACTGGCCTACCGGATGAGGCCAACAAAAATTGAAGAAATCGTTGGCCAAGAAGACTTAGTCGGCGAAAATAAAATCATTTGGCGGATGGTGGAAGCCAAGCGTCTTTCCTCAATGATTCTTTACGGTCCACCTGGAACTGGTAAGACTTCGATTGCCTCGGCGATTGCCGGTTCGACAAACTTTGCCTTTCGAGCCCTGAACGCGGCAACTGATTCGCAAAAGGACTTGCAGGTCGTTGCTGAGGAAGCGAAAATGTCGGGGACAGTCGTCCTGCTTTTGGATGAAATTCATCGTCTCAACAAGGTCAAGCAAGACTTTCTCCTCCCCCACCTCGAATCAGGCGCCATTATCTTAATCGGGGCGACAACGGAGAACCCATACTTAAATGTCACGCCGGCCATCCGTTCCCGGACCCAGATTTTCCAAGTCCACCCCTTAAGTGACCAAGACATCAAAAAGGCCATCAAACGGGCACTAATGGATAAGGAAAGCGGTCTTGGCAACTATCAAGTGAACCTAACCGACGAAGCCCTCACCCACCTTAGCCAGGCAACCAACGGCGATCTTCGCTCTGCCCTAAATTCCTTGGAATTAGCGGTTCTTTCGACCAAGCCGAATGCAAACGGGGTTATCCAGGTGACCCTGGCGGTCGTCGAAGAAACGACTCAACGGCAGGCACTCGTGGCCGACAAGGACGGCGATGCTCATTACGACATCATCTCGGCTCTCCAAAAATCCATTCGGGGATCAGATGTTGATGCAGCCCTGCACTACGCTGCCCGCCTGATCATTGCCGGTGATTTGCAAATCCTAGTGCGCCGACTGATTGTGATTGCCTACGAGGATATCGGCCTCGCCAATCCGAATGGTGCTCAACGCGCCGTGACAGCCATTCAAACTGCTGAAAAATTAGGACTACCCGAGGCACGGATTCCACTGGCCAATGCCATTATTGAGTTAGCGCTATCGCCCAAATCAAATTCGGCTTACACCGCGATGGATGCTGCCATCGCCCAAGCGGGCCGCTCAAAGGCCCAATCTATCCCAGACCATCTGCGCGATAGTCACTACAAGGGCGCCGAGAAGCTCGGCCACGGTAACGACTACATCTACCCTCATGACTTCCCAAATGACTGGGTTGCTCAGCAATACCTCCCAGATGCCATCAAGGATGATGCCTACTTCCAGCCGAAGGGTAACTCGAATTTCGAGCAGCAGTTAAAAGACGTCAACCAAAGTCTCAAAAATCAACAGCGTCGTGGCTTAAAATAAACAATACCAATCTGATTTTGAACGACAATTTTTGTTGATGATTACTCACAAAAATCAGAATGTCAAGACTAGTATTTTTAGACAAAATCAGTATACTATTAGTGAATACTCTGGTATACGCATTGCTACATTAACAGCTTTTTCCTTACAACCTTTTTATTTTGGACGGGGATCCTCAGGTCATGACATGCCCTTTCGTTCGGTAGTCAAAGCCCCCGGTGAAACGCCCACCTCGATAATTTCGAGGAAAATCTGAGTAGCGGTTAACGGTGCCAATAGAGTATCGTGGGCATGACCCACGGCTCGCCTTCGGGCGGGCTTTTTTTGTAGGCTCTTACTGTGGTGTCCAAACAACTAATTCAACTTTTAATATCAACTAATTTTCTATTCCGTAGAGGCCGCTTTTTATTTTGTCTTAAAAGACTTATAATGAACCTAGAAAGAAAGAGAGGTCTTTACGATGACACAGTCTTACCAGAAAATTTTGGTTCCAGTGGATGGCTCAAAGGAAGCTGAGGCGGCCTTAAAGCGCGCAATCGCCCTGGCAAAAGAAGACGGCAACGTTGAATTAGTGATTGCTAATGTCATTGATACCCGCGCCATTCAAAACATCACATCCTTCGATAACACCATGATTGATACCATCACAGAAGATGCCCGTCAGTCATTGGAAACTTATAAAAAGGAAGCCACTGATGCCGGCCTTTCAAACGTTTCATATCGGATTGACTACGGTTCACCAAAGACCATGATTGCAACCGATATTCCAAAAGAAATCAAAGCTGATTTGATTGTGATTGGGGCAACAGGGCTCAATACCGTTGAACGCTTAGTTGTTGGTTCTGTCACCGCCTTCGTCACTCGAATGGCGACAATCGACGTTTTGGTTGTCCGCTGCGAAAAGCTCGCTCAAAAGTAAAAATCAGTAAAAAAACC
>NZ_DF968081.1:13109-94225 GCF_001047135.2 Fructobacillus tropaeoli
ACCCAATGACTCGAATGAATAAGAAATTTGTTGTTCCTTTTCGTAAGCTTCAAAACCATATTGTACCATCATGTCGGCCAACTTGGCGTTGTTGATATCGGAATAATCCCACAAGCGCTTAAACAAGGACATGTTCGTAAATCCTGGCAGCGTATTTGGTTCACCCAAATATGGAACATTATTCTCATCAATTAAGAAGTCCATCCGAGCTTCCCCAGCCAAGTTCAAGACCTGGTAAGCCTTCTTTGCCATGGCCTTAATTTCAGCCGTAACATCTTCTGGCAATTTGGCAGGAATTTCAAAGGCAACAGCTGAATTATCCACAAACTTTGATTTGTAGTCATACCAGCCCTTACCATCGCCGCCCTGGTCCGGAACTTGGTGGGCACCGATTTCGGAAATCAAGATGTCATCGTTACCAATCACACCAACTTCTAATTCACGAGGACCATTAACGGCTGCTTCAACCAAGACCTTGCGGTCATATTTGAAGGAATCAGCTAAGGCAGCTTGATACTCTGTTTCATTTTCCGCCCGTGAAATACCAACGGATGATCCCTGGTTAGCAGCCTTAACGAAGACCGGTGAACCCAATTCTTTTTCAACGGTTGCCCAAGTCAATGGCTGGTCATCATTTTGATAAGTAACCAGATACTTGGTATTGCGGATACCATTGGCCGTCAAAATTTCCTTGGTAATCACCTTATCAAAGGAAATCGCGTGACCACGCAAAGCCGCACCAACATATGGCTTCTTCAAGAGCCGGAAGAGGCCTTGAAGCGTACCATCTTCACCCAGGTTACCGTGAACAACTGGGAAAAAAATATCGATTGGTGGCAAATCCTTCAAGGCAGCAATCGGTGCCAACGTTTTCGTTGGATCAATGCTATCCATGTATTCAGCAACCAAGGGTGCCTCATCGGCTTGGTTCATAATTTCAAATGACCGCTTAGCATCCAAGAAAAAACCATTTTGGGCAATCGCTACGACCGAAAGGTCATACTTGCCCGTTTCCTTTAGGGCCTGATAGTAATTATAGGCAGACCGCTTGGAAACATCGTGCTCAGACGAGTTTCCACCAAACAACAACACAACATGTTTTTTGCTCATAACAAAATTCCTTTATTTGCCCACCAAAAAAGCGGACGTCATGGGTAAATATTTTTTTCATTCGCCAATTTGGCGAGACGAAGACAATTAAGAAAGGTAATTCTTAGTCTCTTGGACATATGCCCAGACCTTTTCAGGCACCTGGTCTTGACCAAAAGCTAAAATTTGCTGGAAGAAATCAACTCGATTATATAATTTCTGCCAGCGTGACCGAGTTTGTGCAAAGGGCTCGTTCACAAGGTCTTGCCGCCACAACTTTAATGACAGCAGTAAATAATCGGCATAAAGGCTATGCTTCCGACTTAAGCGCAAGATGGTACCGACTTGGCGGTTCAGCTCCCCCATCGTTAGCGGTGTATTTAATTGACGAAAATTGGTCATAATACAAGCCAACAAGAACAGCTTGTCAGACCGTGGAACGTCCGTCCGGTCAAAAATAGCGCCCAGTACATTTGCTAAATGAGTATAAGCATGAATCCAGCCATGACCAGGAACGAAACCGCGAGTATCCCGCTCTAGCAGCGTATACAGGCTAACCTGTTCAATGATTGCCATCATCAACTCTGGGCCAATAAAGGGCTCAGCAGCTTGCTGATCAGCCATCAATAAAATCGAAAGAATAGCCAGTGCAAAAGAGCGACCATAAGCACCATCATTTTCTTCCTGCAAAATTTGAGTGAGTAAATGCTCGTCGCTAATCATTTCAGCCGTCAACCAGTCTAATTGCTGGTGGCTGAGATGGCCGTTTTGGATGGCATTACCAAGAAAGAAGAATGCACCAGTATCACGAATCTTTGCACTCGGTGAAGACAACTGGTCCACGAATGCTCGCAAGTCGTCATCAGCCACAAATTGATTTGATTCCTCATGGTTGGCTGACCAAACATCCTGGTAAACCTGCATTTGTTCAATGGCAGCCATCGAGTCTCTGGGACGAGGGGTGGGCTCAGCTGGCTCCATATCCGCATTTTCCTTTAGGACATAGAGTAACTCAGGCAGTGATTCATAAACATCTCCACTGCGTAGCTGTGACAATAAGACCCGTGTTTTTTCATGAATTGCAGCAAGTTCTTCCATAGCACCCTTTTACAAATTAAATTCGTTCGAATCGTTGAAAGTTCGGCTTTGTTGCTGATAAGACATCGACATTATTAGCCCGACTCCAATCATATTCGAAACCAGCGACGACCCTCCCTGTGAAATAAAGGGCAGCGGAATTCCTGTCAATGGTAAGAGACCGATGTTCATCCCAATGTTTTCAAAAACGTGGAACAAAACCATCATAATGACTCCTGTCGCAATATAGGCATAAAAGGCGTTTTTCGCCTTAAACGTTGCCTTAATCATGCGATAAATCAAAAAGAAATACAAAGCAATTAAGAAGGCACCCCCAATGAAGCCAAAGGACTCACCCATTACTGAGAAAATCATATCCGATTCACGAACAGGCACAAAGACTTTCATGTTCCCAAATCCAGACCCAAAAAGTTGGCCAGACCCGATTGCCTTGAGGTTTTGATATGTCTGATAACCGGTATTCGAAGTATCTTGTCCAGGGTGCAGCCAGGCATCAATTCGAGCAAATTGGTAAGACTGGAACCCCAAGGCCCCAAGGATGGTTCGACCAATGGTTGAGGCCACCAAGAAAATCATACCACCGCCTAAGACACCCACGCCCGCAAAGATTGGCCCAAGAATTCGCCAGGTTATTCCAGAGACAACCACAATACCAGCCGTGATTGCCATAAAGACAAGAAGCGTTCCCAAATCGTTTTGTAAGGCGATTAAGAAGGCCAATGGTAAGAAGCATCCGGCAATCTTGGCAAGCAACAACCAATCAGAATCAACACGGTGTGTTGGATACAAACGGTTGTGAGTAGCAACAATCTTCGCTAACATCACAATGTAAAACGGTTTTACAAATTCCGCTGGCTGAATCGAAACTGGCCCTAAGACAATCCACGATTTGGCACCCGCATTCGCATACAAAGCCCGATTATAAAAAATCAGAACAGCAATCAGCAAGACAAAGGACATGGCATAGAGAAAAGGGGCTAATCGCCAGAGCTGGAAGGCATCAAAGTGCATGATGAAGGCAATCATCACGCCACCAGCAATCCAGTAAACAATCTGCATAATGACAGCTTTAATGGGCGAGGCGTCTTTACCGCCGTTTAAAATAGCAAAGTACAGGGAATACAGACCAATTAACATCAGCAAGATTAAAATTAAAATCATGCCCCAGTCCAACTCTGAAGCAGATGGCCGGTCTGTTTTATGTGATGCGATACGCTGCATGGTGAATCTTCCTTTTGCACAAAATTTTAGGTGGTTCTATGTACAAAAACCCTTTGCCGTGGCAAAGGATTCTTTTAAAAAATTAATGGTAGAGATTGAATGATGCGAGAATTGCCTGCAAGGCTTCATCGGTCGATTGAGCGCTGGCAATGACAACTTGCTTGCCTAAAACACCAGTATAGCCACCCTGATTTTGTTCGATTTTGCCAATCGGTTGATCATCAACCAAAACCTGGATTTCGTCGTCCTTTGTTACCAAAGATACGCCAAAGCTCTGATTTTTCTTGCTCATGACTACTCCTTATTTCTTCGACATCATGTGTTCCAACAATGCCCCAGTTCCCTTGGCTACGTTGTCCAATGGTGATTCTGAAACAAAAACAGGAACTGTCAAACGATCGGCAATGAACTTGTCCATCCCGTCGAGCAAAGCGCCTCCACCAGTCAACATCACACCACGATCGATGATGTCGGCTGCCAATTCAGGTGGCAACTTTGACAAAGCCAAGTGAGCAGCGTCAGCAATTTGAACCAACGTGTCATGCAAGGCTTCTTCAATTTCGTTTGAGTTCACGGTGATGGTTTGTGGCATGCCTTCAAAGTTGTCACGACCACGGACAGTCATTGTCTTTGGCTCGTCAGACTTCAAGGCAGATCCGATTTCAATCTTGATGGTTTCTGCTGAACGTTCACCAACAACCAAACCGTGTTCACGCTTCAAGTAGTTCACAATATCGATGTTCATGCGATCACCGGCAACCCGGATTGATTCGGAAACAACGATGTCACCCAATGACAAGATGGCGATATCAGAAGTTCCACCACCCATATCGATGACCATTGAACCAACCGGCTTAAAGATATCTAAACCAGCACCAATAGCGGCAACCTTTGGTTCGTAATCCAAGTAAACCTTGGCACCACCGGCCTTTTCAGCAGCTTGGATGATTGCCTTACGTTCAATTTCACTAATGTTTGTTGGGGCACAAATCATGATGTTTGGCTTTGACATAAAGCCTTTGACGTTCAACTTGTTAACAAAGTAAGTCAACATCGCTTCTGTAATATCGAAGTCAGAGATGACTCCATCCTTCAAAGGACGAACGGCCCGGATATTTCCAGGTGTTCGACCAACCATCCGATAGGCTTCAGCCCCAACGGCCAAAACACGGTCAGTCTTGTCGTCAACGGCGACAACGGAAGGTTCATTAAGGACCACACCTTCGCCTTCAACGTAGATCAAAACGTTGGCGGTTCCCAAATCAATTCCAATATCTCTTGCCATGGTTATTATTTCTCCAAAATTCATGTTCGGTAGGGTCTATAAAGAAAAGACAGTCCCCTACAATCCTTTAAATTATATCATACTTGACCAGTTTCGGCCGGTATCTCTTAGAAATCTTTTAGGAGAGTGCCGGGCAGTTGTAAGGCCGAATTTAAAAGTGATACCAAGGCTGTCGCCAACAAAAATCCGAGGCTCGTCGCAACAACTACTTTGAGCACGGCTGCCTGCAAAGGATTCTTTGGTAGTAACTTGCCAAAATCAATCGGACGAATCAGGTAAAAGACAAAATAGATGGCGGCAATCGTTATGGTCAAAGTCAAAAGTGGTGGCATGAAATTTCTCCTTCTATTCGTTTTATTTTATAACAGAGGAGCTAAAGCAGCAATCCAGAATAGGAGTCCTTACAAACACGTTCTCCTACCCCGACCTTCAACGTCAAAAATAAATCAGCGGGCTAATGACGCTGACGACACAAAACAAGCACCCGCCTGATAAAGGCAGTCCGCCGCATGGTAAAGTGTTCGCCCGGTGGTATAAACGTCATCAACAACCAAAACTCTTTTACCTGCCACCAATCTAGCTTGCTTGGCAGCAATGACAAATGGTTGTGGCGTGTTGAGTCGATCTGCTCGATCCAAGCTAGATTGGTCAACCTTACTGTGATTAAAGATCTCTAACACGTCTTTGGCAGAACGCAAAAGCCATGGATTAACCTGGTTGAAACCCCTTTGTAAAAATCGTTCCTTGCTCACCGGAATGGGGATAACGAGGTCAATCTGCTTATCTTTTACCGAGCGCCGAAGCATTTGACGCATTTCCTTTTGAAACACGGTGGCAAGCCGGTAATCACCCATAAACTTGTAACGGGACATGTACTCTTTCAATGGCTCGTCATAAACATAGAGTGCTTGATGGCCAAGCAGGCGGTAACCCTGATTTTGCCAAAGCTGACAATCTGAGCAAATCAGCAGTGCGTTCTCAGTCGGAATTGAATCCACCAATTGACGACCGCACCCGCTACAAAGCGTCCCTTTTAAATGAATAAAACTATTTAAGCACTCCGGACACAATAACTGCTTGGCCTGACTCTTATTGAAAGCCAACTGACCAATCGTGACTGGCGATTGAAAGTCCTCTTGGCAGAGTATGCAATTCAATTTTCATCTCCTTCCTGGCTGTCAGTTGGCACACCGGCCACCTGTTTTGCCCGATTGTTCAAATCAGCAATTTGCTGACGAGCCGCCCGTAATTTAAGTGTCGGCTCCTGTATGAGTGCTAAAACAAGGCCATCGGGCCGATTTTTAGACCGCCCCACCCGTCCTGCAATTTGGACAAGCGCCGCTGTTGAAAAAACGGAATCATCAGCACCCAGAACCACCACTTCCAAGGCAGGTAATGTGACCCCACGTTCTAGAATCGTTGTCGTAACTAAATACCGGTAGGCACCAGACCGCAAATCACGGACTTTTTCGGCACGGTCAGGATCAGTGGAATGGACTGTTGTCCCCTTAATCGTCTGAAACCTTTGCAGATAATCAAAAACACGCACTAAATCCTTCACCCGTGGCACGAAAATCAAAAAGGGATTCTGCTGATTGACCCATAATTGAACAGCGGTTAATAACTTCTTTGGTGGGTGCTTGCGCCAGTTACCAACACGCTGCACCTGAATTTGTGGTAGGAGGCCTTGATGGAAACGTTGCGGCAGATAGGACTGGGCTAATTTCTTCTGCTTGACTAAGCGTTTCAAATCAGCCGTTGGCGTCGCCGTTAGATAAACAACACTTGATTGAATTTTTTGTGCTCGCAAAACGGCGTAAGACAAAGCAGCATCGCCACGAAAAGGAAAAGCATCAACCTCATCAATAATTAATAAATCAAAGGCACGGTAAAAACGGAGCGCTTGATGGGTCGTCGCCAAAACCAACTGGCTATACTGGTATTGGCTACCGTGTTGCCCATAGAGAACTTGAATTGGACAATCAAAAGCCGCTTCTAAGCGTGGTGCTAGCTCGAGGACCACATCGACCCTCGGCGTCAAAATGGCAACGCGCCCCTTTCCCCGCAGTGCGTAATCAATTAATGGAAACAGCATTTCCGTTTTACCGGCACCGGTAACTGCCCATACTAGTCGATTTTCTCGCCTATCATAGCTCGCCATCAAATCTTGGCTCACCTGTTCTTGCTGCTTGGTTAGCTGACCGTTCCATCTGAGGTGACTTTCAGCCTGAAAGAGATTCGGTTCAGGAATCGTCAGTAAACAATCATTGGTCGAAATTCTGCCCATGTTCAGACACTTTAAGCAATAAAAGCCATTATTGGCCAGCTTTGCCCGCTCCTTTTGCCCACAACGTTGACAGATTCCCTGCTTAAAGGCTGGTAGAGTGTGACAAAGTATCGGCGGCTCAACCGCTTTTGGCCAGGTTACCAGACGGCCATAGAGCTTCTCGGCATTCATTTTTCTACCTTCTTTCTGATTTGGTCATGTTATAATACGGGCTATGGAGCCTTTTTACTTACTCGCTGAGAACGATTATTCTTGGCAACAAACAATTAAAAAATCAGACTTTATCGTTTCCTTCTTTCGCATCGAATCTGAGGAACAGGCGCAGACCTACATCGAGCAGATTTCCAAGGAACACCACAAAGCCAATCACAACGTCTTTGCCTATGTCATTGGCGACAACGATGAAATTAAGCGTTATTCAGACAATGGTGAGCCTTCTGGGACGGCCGGTGTTCCCATGCTCGAAGTCTTGCAGAAACGCCAGGTCCACAATATTCTAGCCATTGTTACCCGCTACTTTGGGGGCATTAAGCTTGGCGCGGGTGGTTTAATCCGTGCCTATGCTGGAACTGTTGCCCAGGGGTTAGACGAGGCCGGTTTGGTCGAACGCCTGTGGCGAGAAAAAATTCAAATTGATATTGATTATCAAAATAATGATCAGCTGACTTATTGGTTGAAGCAAGAAGAATACCCAGTTTTTTCAACTGATTTTGACACAGCTGTCCACCATCAAGTAGCGGTTGCCCCAGATCAGGTAAAAGCCTTTGAGGAAGAAATAACCAACCGCTTTGCCGGCCAGGTTACTTTTCAAAAAATTGGTGAAACATACTTGGAAATTCCCGCAAAGTAGGTTATAATAATCTAGTTCGCGCGGTTAGTGTAATGGATAGCACGTAAGATTCCGGTTCTTGCAATCCGGGTTCGACTCCCGGATCGCGCATCTATATTTATTGATAAATCATCATTTAAAAAGTTCTTGTAGCGAAAATGTAGCGAATGAACTCAAAAAGCACCTCAAATTCTTAATTGAATGGAGGTGCTTTTTATTGTTCATTTGGCAACTAGAATAAAACAATCAGCCAATTGGATACAAAAAAAAGAGACATTGCTGTCTCCTTAGAACACTTAATATTAAATCCATTTTTAAATCAACCAATGCCATATCTTTTCTCAAGTGCTTTTGTCAAAATTTCAGAAACGTTATCGCCATTTTTTTTGGCTAACTCACTTAAATAACTAGGCACAGTCACGTTCTTTCGAATCGTTTTTGATGATGCTCTTAAATAATCAATCAACGACACCGTTACCATTTGAACAAATCCATCTTCTGCATCAACTCCGCTAAACTTTGTTGGTTCAGGAACAACGAGCGTCGTTGATAATGCCAACTCAATCGCCTCTTTAATTTTGACAAGAATTTCCTCAACCGTCGCCCCGGTTGTAAAAGCACTCGGAACATCTGGAACGCTTGCCCAAAACATATCATCTTCTTGATGAATAACAACCGGATAGCTCATAACAAATTCAATTTCCTTATCCATGTGATTTATCCTCTTCTGAATTCTGTTCTGTGCTTGTTCAATATACATAAAAGACTTAATCAATCAGCCTATTGAAGCCCCGCTTGTTTTAAAATTGCTCTTTCTAGCCCCTTCGGAAGTTCTTTAGAATGTTTTGGCACTTCCGTATAATGTTGACCATCACTAAGCATGACATGTGAGCCTTTATGGCCGATAACCTTGAAGCCATGCTTTTCTAACTTCTTAATCATCATTTTTGGTTTAATAGTCAACGACTGAGTTCCTCCTCTGACTTGACTACAACTGTATCATACACACAATATACACATTAATCAAGCGCTTTATGTATGCCCAACTGGGCTTGAACTTAACGAAAGTCACATTCCAAGTCATGTGCATTTTCGACACCAACAGCCTGCAAGAACGATTCAACAGTCACCGGACCCACAAACTTAAAACCAATCTTTTTTAGTTGCTTACTAAAGGCTTCAGAAAGCGTATTCTGGCTAGCTATCTTTTCATCCTGATCAACACCAATATCCAATGTTTGACCATTTGTTTGCTGCCAAATCAGATCAGAAAACGTCTCGCCCTGATGATGAAGCGTTTGGATTTGTTGAGCATTATTAATTGTTGCTTCAATTTTCATCCGATTACGAATAATCCCTGCGTCAGAGAGCAATTGCTCAACGTCCTGTTGGTCAAAATGAGCCACCTGATTAATGTCAAAGTCGGCAAAGGCAGCCTTAAAATTGGCTCGTTTATTCAAAACCGTTCGCCAGCTCAAACCTGACTGAAAAAGTTCTAGTGTTAACAACTCAAATAGCAGTCGTTCATCATCTCGAACAGGGTGTCCAAATTCATGGTCATGGTAGGCGACCATTGGCGTTCCCTCTTCATAATTTGCAGCCCAACGACAGCGTGTTACCATGCAGACCCTCCTTTGATAAAACAACTTTCATCTTAATCATCTTTTCCATATTATACGAAAGAAAACACAAAAAAACGCCCCGAAAGGCGTTTTTCGTTAAAATTTATTACTTAGCTTGGATAGCTTCGCGTGCGTCAGCTGACAAGTTGTAGAATGCGTGAACACCCTTGTACTTAGCAGTATTAGCAAGCAATTCTTCGATACGGATTAATTGGTTGTACTTTGCGATACGGTCAGTACGTGACATTGAACCTGTCTTGATTTGGCCGGCGTTAGTAGCAACAACCAAGTCAGCAATCGTAGTGTCTTCAGTTTCACCTGAACGGTGTGAAACAATCGCTGTGTAACCAGCTTCCTTAGCCATTTCGATGGCATCCATTGTTTCTGACAAAGTACCGATTTGGTTAACCTTAATTAAGATTGAGTTGGCAGCACCCATACGGATTCCCTTAGCCAAGTATTCAGTGTTTGTAACGAAGAAGTCGTCACCAACCAATTGAACCTTCTTGCCAAGTTCCTTCGTGATTTCAGCCCAGTCATCCCAGTTGTTTTCATCGATAGGATCTTCGATTGAAATGATTGGGTAACGGTCAGCCAAGTCTTCCAAGTACTTGATGAAATCAGGAGTTGAGAATTCTTCCTTTGTTGACCAGCGCAAAACATACTTTGACTTGTCAGCATCCCACAATTCTGATGAGGCAACATCGACAGCAATAGCGATGTCCTTACCAGGCTTGTAACCTGCAGCTTCGATAGCCTTGATCAAGTATTGCAATGGTTCTTCGTTGTTAGCGAAGTCAGGAGCAAATCCACCTTCATCACCAACTGAAGTAGCCTTGCCGTCAGCGGCCAACAACTTCTTCAATTCGTGGAAAGTTTCTGAACCATAACGGATGGCTTCCTTGATTGAAGGAGCACCAACAGGCATGATCATGAATTCTTGGAAGTCAACCTTGTTATCTGAGTGAGCACCACCGTTGATAACGTTCATCATTGGTGTAGGCAAGACATAAGAGTTCATGCCACCAATGTATGAGAACAAAGGAACACCCAATTCATCAGCAGCAGCACGGGCTGCAGCGATTGAAACGGCCAAGATAGCGTTGGCACCCAACTTACCCTTGTTAGGAGTACCATCCAAGTCAATCATGGCTTGGTCGATGGCACGTTGGTCAGTTACGTCAAACTTACCAACCAAAGCCTTAGCGATTACATCGTTAACGTTAGCAACGGCCTTAGTAGTACCCTTGCCACCGAAACGGTTCTTGTCACCGTCACGCAATTCGACAGCTTCGTGTTCACCAGTTGATGCACCAGATGGCACGATTCCGCGGCCAAATCCACCAACTTCAGTGATAACTTCAGCTTCGACTGTTGGGTTTCCACGTGAATCAAGAACTTCACGTGCGATGATATCTGAAATCAAAGACATATTTTATGCTCTCCTTTTGTCTGTGGTTAATATTTATAAAACCAACTAAATTATAACACCCTTATCAGGTAAAATGAACAGGAAAAATGGGTTCTTTCTAGCTTAGCCAACGGCTTGGCCGATTTGTCCGAGAACTAATTTTACTTTTTAGCCTGATCAACCAGGGTCAAAAACTGTCTGGGATCTAGCGCAGCCTTACCAACTAGGATACCGTCAATGTCTTGCTGGCATAAGAAGGCGGGTGCATTTTTCGGCGTCACTGAGCCACCATACAGAATGCGAATGCTATTAGCCAAGTCTCGATTATATAAATTAGCTAAGCTTTGTCGAATTAAAGCAGCCGCTTCTTGCGCCTGGTCGGCCGAAGCCGCCGACCCGGAACCAATTGCCCAAGTCGGCTCATAAGCAATCGTTACTTGAGCCATTTCAGCTTCCGTAACACCATCAAGGGCTGCTTGTAACTGATTTAAAATAACTTTTTCGGGCACTAAGTGGCCGTAGGCCGACAAGTCTTCATCTAAGTCGACAATCGGCTTTAAGCCATTGCGTAGCGCCGCTAACGTTTTTAAATTAACCGTTTCATCCGTTTCATTAAAAAACTTTCGTCGCTCAAAATGTCCAATTAAGACGTATTCAACGCCAAGTGCTGCCAAGGCTTTTGGCGACGTTTCACCGGTAAATGCCCCATCATCTTCCCAGTGAGAATTTTCGCCAACAATTACTAACGGAGTGCCCTTTGCAGCCTGCAACATCTGGCTTAAGTACAGGTCTTGCGCGGCGACGCCAACTTCAACTTCGGTCTCACCCACCAAAGCAGGCAAAACGGTATCCAGGTAGGGGCCAACCTGGTCCGGCATCATGTTGATTTTCCAGTTGGCTACGACAAATGGCCGCCGGTTCTGCGCACTCATTTACTTTCTCCTCGATTAAGCATCAAGAACAAGAAGACGGCTTCAATCAGTAATAGCCAGGGCAAGTTGGTATTTCGTTCCCCCACCAGCACCAAAAGCGCATAGGAAACAATTAAGATGCCCATGCCAATGGACATCTTAATTAGCCCTTGCCGGAATGTTGACCGATTCAAAGCTTCCTTCAAATGCTCATTTTCGCTTCGGGCTTCACTAATGTCGAGCTTTAAGGACTCAACTTGGTCCAAGAGCTGATCGTTTTCAGCCTGCAGAAAATCAACCTGCGTTTGGATTTCTTTGTCTTGCTGGTCTTTTTTGTTCGACCAATTAAATAACTTCATAGGTATTCTCCAATCAATGTCTATTTTAACAAAAATTACTATTAAAACCGAATAAAAAGAAGAAAGAAGAAAAGCGCTTGACAAGAGCAGCAATTCTAGGTAGAATTTGATAGTTGCATTAATGCATGCGGCTGTGGCGGAATTGGCAGACGCGCAGGATTAAGGATCCTGTGTCCGCTTTAGGACGTGCGGGTTCGACTCCCGCCAGCCGCATAATGAAACGTTGATTCACCAACGTTTATGACGAATTTGCAAGCAACTAATTTAAAAAGCACTCAAACAGTTAAGTTTGAGTGCTTTTTCCTTTTAAGAATAAACGCCTTCTTTCTTTTTAAACTAACCAAACAATAAAGGCCATCCCGACTAGAAAGTCAGAATGGCCTTTTTGCTATCAAATTTTTAACAATTTAAAACGTCTTTGCTGCAAAATTAATTTCATAAAGCATCTTGTCATTAACTGTATCAGTCTGCCCGTTCTGTGTCACCTTTAGCGTAGTTTCGGCCAAGTAGCGAGTATAGGTTGGTTGCAAACCGGCCTGGTCAAAGCGTTCTTGTGCCGCCTTTGGTGCCATGCCATAAATATCAATCAAGTTAATTTCTTGAGGGTTCTTGATTGTGAATTCAGCAGTCACACCATCATCTTCAAAGGTATAGCGCAATTCCTTTGGATAGGTCTTACCGGTCTTTTCCTGCACATAAGTGTCCAAGACTTCCACCTTAGCATGTTGATCATCAATGTTTTCAATCACGCGCTTACCGTTTTCATCATCCACAGTGAACAATGGAATTTTTGGCTGACCAAAACGCTCCGCTCCGACCATGTCATACAGCAAGACAGAGTACTTACCACTGTTTTGACGACCCCACACCCAACTGTGGAATGCTTCCATTGGGCTAATGTTAAACCATTGATGGTTATAGTAAGCCTGTCCAGTAACTTCCTTATCCTCGCCATTAATCTTCAAATGACCTGTCACCTTCAACTTCGTCACACAGATAAAGTTGTAATAATATTCATCGTTGGGACCAAAGGTGATGTAGCCGTTTCCTGGTCGGAATGGTGCTACTTCAGCTTCAAAATGAAGGTCCATCGCTGTTTGATGCTGAACTGATTTTTTCCCTTCAAATTCAACTTCGTAATCGTCTTCTGGTTCAATATGCACATCGTAAGATTGCCAGTCGTGGCCCTTCAATGTGTTTTCGCCCCATTTCAAATCAGCGCTTTCATCGCTGGTATAAACATCTTCTGCTTTATAAAGGCGGTAGTCATTAAAGGGCTCACCGGCCTTTGTGTTATAGTTCATCGCAATATTAGGATTAAAGCCCTTTTTGTTGACCTGATCTGTTGACTTAGGCCGGAAACCAAGTACCAGAGTCGTCTTATCATCAAAACTGCAGTCGATATACCAAATCTCACCGTGACCTGGTTCATCGTTGTCTCGACGACCATCTTCCCAGTTTTCAACTTTCTTTGGATTGACACCAAACTTTTCAAAATCTGCTGCCGTATCCATTACGCGTCCATCTGACATTACAAATCCTCCTTTGATTGTTGCCACTAGTTTACGGCTAGCAAACAATGATAACAACCATCAATTAATAGACAGATGTTGGATAAAAGCGTTTTACATTTGAATTTTAATTCAGTATTGTTATCTTCATTCATCAAGAATTGACTACTGAAAATACTTAGACAGATTTATTTGTGCCTGATTATAGTTATACTTGGACTGATTTAGCAGTATTTCTTGTCCATTTTCATCAAAGAAGCGCCCTGTCACTCCGTCAAAACTCGGACTTAACGCAAGTATTTTTCCAACTGGCACCTTCTGATTACTCAGCCCCATGGTATACGGCATCAATCGACTATTAACGTCCCCAGGAAAAAAAGAGTTTACCGAAATTCGCTTTGAATGCAATTGATGACTTAGATAAGTCATTAACAGTGTCTTATGAGTCAGTATCCATGCACTTCTTTGTAGTACCGTTTGCTGACCACTATTAATGGGTAAACACTGAATAGCAGTTGGCGATCCGGTTACAATTAGAATTCGTCCACCAGCAAGTCTATCCTCCAAACTTTTAGTCAGATAATAATGGGAAGTCAAGTTTGCTTGAATATTTTCAGTTGAAGATTTTGGGTAAATGCCAGCACTAAGGAATAGGACATCAATCATGGGCATCGACTTCTTAATAAAATTAACCACTTTCCTCCGTCCTTCATCAGTAGTCAAATCACCAGCTACAAAATCAGTATTATTTCCAAGCGTATTTGCAACAGATTCACCTCGAACCAGGTTACGACCAACAATAATTAGACGATGTCCTGATGCTGCTAAATCACGAGCAATAGCCAATCCAACGCCCGAAGTTCCACCTGTAATCACAATATTTTTCATCTAACTCTCCCTTTTATATCGGAAATATACGATATAACTTCTCTTTAGGTAAAAGAAAAGACTCTAAAGAGTCCTTTCAATTAACTTTGCCAGTGTCTGAATTTGGTTCTCATTTCGCCTATAATATGTCCACTTTGCATGACGTTCAGCGGTAATTAAATCAGCCTGCATGAGTATTTTTAGATAGCTTGAAATCGTGGACTGTGCTAACCCGGACTTCTCAACAATAGCTGAACCGCAAACGCCACCAAAATGGTTCATCATAAAACGGATATTAAATGCCGGTAATTGTGAAAAAGACTCTTCTGGATTTTTTAACCACTCCAAAATATCTAGCCTAGTTGAATTTGCTAGTGCTTTAAAAATGTTTTCATTAATTTCCATAATTTTTATTATATCGATAGTTTTCGATATGTCAATCAAAATTATTTCCTTAATTTCACGTATACTTATAATCCAAAATGGATTTGTAGAATAGCTATTACTACTAAAGTAACTAGGAAAAACTAGTATCAGTCAACAAAATCAAGATAGCAAAAAAGAGCCCAATTGGGCTCTTCTAAAAAACTAATGTTAGCCAACAGCCTTGTTTCAACCTTCCGACCGTTTCTGATTTTTTACGGCCATCATCTTATGAGGGACACCAGCATCCAAGAAGGTATCGCCATAGGCTTCAAAGCCAAATTGCTCATACAGACCAATCGCATGTTCCTGGGCCTCAATTTCAATTTTTTCTTGGTCAAAGCGAGTAGCCATCACGTCCATCAATTGTTGAACTAGCGCTTTACCAAATCCCTTACCGCGAACTTTTTGCACAGTCAGTACCCGGCCAAAAGTGACCGTGTCCTGGTCTTTTGCGAAAACACGGGCATAGGCCAACAATTCACCGTCTTCCTCATAAAAGACGTGCAAGGCTGTTAAATCCTGCTCATCAACGTCTTGGTACTCACTATGCTGATCAACGACAAAAACGGCAATCCGAGCACGGTACATCGCCCAAATTTCACGATTACTGAGTTCATCAAAGGTCTTAATGTGCCACATAAATCTAATTCCTCCGCTATAACAAAAAGAGAAATTTCTCTGCTCTTTTTCAATTAGGTCAACAATCTTTACATAATGATTCTAGAATACAGAAATTAGCACCCATAAGCAAGATAAAAAGAAAAAACTAACAACAGATTTTTCTGCCATTAGCTTTCAAACTTTTATTCATGATGCCGACGAAAGGATTTGAACCTTCGACCCCAGGTTTACGATACCCGTGCTCTACCAACTGAGCTACATCGGCATAACTCCGACTGCCGGGCTCGAACCGGCGACAACCTGATTAACAGTCAGGTGCTCTACCAACTGAGCTAAGTCGGAATGATTTGTCGTTTAAAACAACTATTACATTATGCCATTTACAGCGGGGCCTGTCAATCATTTTTCCACTTTATTTTACTAATTTTTCGAAAAATCAGACAAAGCTTCGCCTACCATTCAAGACAATTCTTTGACACTCACAAAGACCCGCCTTACAATGTAGGCATAATCGAATAGAAAAGGAGACTGCACATGAATGTGACTGTTTTTGGTAAAGGAAATATTGGCTCAGCCGTTGGCGCTCAATTGGAAAAAGCCGGCAATCAAGTCGACTATGTAACAACCGAACATAAGGCGGACGCGGTGGCTGATTTGGTCATCTTGGCCGTCCCTTACGCCGCTTTGGCAAGCATCGCTAAAGAATACCAACAAAAGTTTGCCGGAAAAACGATTGTTGAAACAACCAACCCTGTTAATTTTAAAACTTTTGACAGCCTGGATGTCCCTGCTGACTCTTCAGCCACTGCCCAATTGCAAGCTGATTTACCTGACAGTCATGTCTTGAAGGCCTTTAATACCATTTTTGCGGCCAACCTAGCATCTGGTAAAGTTGGCGATAACCCAGTTGAAGTTTTGACTGCCGGTGATAACAAAGATAGCAAAGAATTGTTGCAAAAAGCCTTTGAGGGCAGTGACCTCGATGTTGTCGATGCCGGATCTTTGCGTCGTGCCCGTGAATTGGAATCGATTGGTTTCTTGCAAATGACCTTAGCCGTTACCAAGCAAATTGCTTGGACCGGTGGCTTTGCCGTTGTGAAATAACCTAATTAAAAAATATTTTTACAGAGCTGGATACTAATCCAGCTCTTTTTTAATAATACAAGCAAAAAGCCCCTTAAAATCAGGTTTTCCAGTCAAATACCAAGTCAACATTCTAGAATAATAAGACGTTTCGTTCAAATGAATCCCATAGACAAAAAGGCTTTACAAACAATGAAAAATCAGATGTCTTATTACCTGACATACACCTCACTCTTCTAAAAAACAAGGCTTGTCTTTAGAAATTTCAAGGATTATATTATCTGTGTCGATTGGTCAATCGTGGCCACGGCACAGAGGAATCTGAATGTCTTGTTTGTTTTGAAAGGATGTTTTTTGCATGGCGGAAGCAACCATCGCGCAAGATCAAACCAACTTGCGCCAAGAACCCTTCACGAAGAACCAGAAACTGACACTATGGTCAACCGTTGCCGGTTTTGGCCTAGAACATATGGATGCCCTTTTTATATCTTTTGCACTTACCTCCATCATTTCATCCTTCCATATTAGCAATTTTGCTGGTGGGATGATTGCATCGGTCTCCTCTTGGGGAACGTTGATTGGGGGTATTTTATTTGGCATGCTGGCTGACCGAATCGGTCGTGCAAAAGTTTTTACCTGGACACTTTTTGTCGTGGCCTTTTCAACCGGAGCCATTTACTTTGCCCATAACATTTGGTTGGTCTGCCTGTTCCGCTTTATCGCCGGTGTTGGTACCGGATCAGAATATGGCGCCGGCGTGACCCTGATTGCCGAAAACTTTGCCGGTAAGAAAATCGGTAAACTGACCTCCCTCGCCCATATCGGTGGTCAGGTTGGCGCCATTTTGGCTGCCATCGCCTCCGCCATCGTTATTCCACTCTTCGGCTGGAATGCTCTCTTCTTGGTCGGCCTTTTTCCCGTTATTTTAGCCTTTATCGCCCGTATCCAATTAAAGGACAGTGATGAATTCCATGCCCTCCAGGAACAACGGCAAAATCAGGAAAAGGAAACCATTAAAACCAAGGTACCACTATTAGCACTTTTCCAAACACCAGCAATGACTTGGCAAACAGTTGCCTTAACCTTAATGATGATGGTCCACACTGGTGGCTACTACGGCTTGATGAACTGGCTCCCTAAAATCATGCAAAAGCAATTAGGACTATCGATTTCTTCTTCAAATCTTTGGATGGTCGCCACAATCGTCGGTATGTCTCTCGGTATGTACTTCTTTGGCCATATTTTAGACAAGTTTGGCCCTCGTTTTTCTTATACTTTCTTCTTCATTATGGCTGCCGTTTCTCTCTACACGCTTCTCTTAGCTAAAAACGCCTGGTCACTAATCTTAATCATGATGGTCGTTGGCTTCTTCTCAAACGGAATGTATGGCGGCTACGGCGTCATCGTTTCACGCCTCTATCCAGCCGAATATCGGGTAACAGCCAACTCTGTTGTGTCTTCCGTTGGTAAAGTCTTAGGTGGCTTCTTCCCGCCTATCATTGGCCTCTTGATGGACAAATACTCTTTGGCCGCCGTGATGATTTTCTTCTCACTGATTTACCTTTTTGCCCTCGTCATTATGCTGCTTATTCCGGCATTGAAGAAGACAAATGTTGAATTTTAACCGGTAAAATCAGAACCCATTTCAATCCAAAAAAAGACCAGACATTTCTGTCTGGTCTTTTTTAATACTCCGACTGCCGGGCTCGAACCGGCGACAACCTGATTAACAGTCAGGTGCTCTACCAACTGAGCTAAGTCGGAATAAAGCGCTTGGCTCAACTATATTAGTATACAAAATTGGACCAAGC
This sequence comes from Fructobacillus tropaeoli, assembly GCF_001047135.2. Lineage (GTDB taxonomy): Bacteria > Bacillota > Bacilli > Lactobacillales > Lactobacillaceae > Fructobacillus > Fructobacillus tropaeoli. Next base: position 31,541 of record NZ_DF968081.1, read on the forward strand.
GTGTCAACTATTTATTTGTAAAAATACAAAATTATTCTGGACGCATTGTTGGGAACAACACAACATCACGAATGGAAGCGGCATCCGTTAGGAGCATAACCAAACGATCAATTCCAATGCCCAAACCACCTGTAGGTGGCATACCGTATTCCAAGGCCTCTAAGAAGTCTTCATCGATGCCTTCGGCTTCGTCATTACCGTTATCACGTTCGGCCGCTTGGGCTTCAAAACGAGCTCGTTGGTCGATTGGATCGTTCAATTCAGTAAAGGCATTAGCAAATTCAGAACCAACGATATACAGCTCAAACCGGTCCGTAAAGCGTGGGTCATCTGCATTCTTCTTAGCCAATGGTGAAACTTCCACTGGGTGACCATAGACGAAAGTTGGCTGTTCCAACGTATCTTCAACAAAGTTGTCAAAGAATTCGTTGATGATATGACCAACCTGCCAATACTGTTCATACTTCACGTGGTGTTCGTCGGCCAATTGGCGAGCTTCTTCAACCGTCATTTCTGGCCAGAAGTCAACGCCGGTCTTTTCCTTAATCAAGTCAACCATGTGTTTACGAGCAAATGGCTTTGACAAATCAATGTCAGTGCCTTGGTAGTTCACTTGCAAATCAGGATGAACGACCTTAGCGGCGGCGCGGAAGATACCTTCCGTTTCGTCCATTACGTCTGTGAAATCCCAATAAGCGGCATATGATTCCAAAGTTGTAAATTCGGGGTTATGCTTTGGATCCATTCCTTCATTTCGGAAAATTCGACCGATTTCATAAACCCGTTCCATACCGCCAACAACCAAACGCTTCAAATACAATTCAGTTGCGATTCGCATGTACATATCGATGTTCAAGGCGTTGTGGTGGGTAATAAATGGCTTAGCGGCCGCACCACCAGCTTGCGTTTGTAAGATTGGCGTTTCCACTTCTAAGAAGTCGTGACCATCCATAAAGGCCCGGATAGCTGAAACGATCTTTGAACGGTTTTGGAACCGAGTTAAAGATTCCTTGTTGGCAATCAAATCAAGGTAACGCTTACGGTAACGCGTTTCCACATCTGAAATACCGTGGAACTTGTCGGGCATTGGGCGCAAGGCCTTTGACAAGTGAGTCAAGTGCTTAACCAAGATGGTTAATTCACCAGCCTCCGTCTTCATCACTTGACCCTTGATTCCTAAGAAGTCACCCAAATCAGCACGCTTAATGATTGGGTAATTATCACCCAAGTCATCACGACGAGCATAAACTTGAATTTCACCTGAGCGGTCACGGACGTCAGCAAAGATGACTTTTCCGGCACCACGCTTAGCGACCATTCGGCCAGCAATGATGACCTCTACAGGATTTGCTTCTAACTCTTCTTGTGTCTTCTCATCGTATTGTTCATGGAGGTCCGCTGCCAAAGCGTCTCGGTCAAAACGATGTCCAAATGGATCAATGCTCAAATCATCAACCAGCGCCTTCATCTTCTGACGGCGGGCGACCATTTGATCATTTAAGGCTTTTTCTTCAGCCATGTCTATCTACCTTCCTGTCGGCGAATATTCGCTCATTTATCTTGTTCCAGTATAACAAAACAACGGCCAAGACAAAAGGGCAAACCGCCTGGTTTGCCCGTCTCATGGTCTTTTTTCCGTTTTTTCAAAAACGTTAGTCCTGCTTGTTTTCGTTATCAGCAGCTGATTTTTCATCATCTTTTTCTTCTGCTTCAGCCTCACGCTTTAAAATCTTACTTAAGATTCCTTCTAGTTCATCAGACTCAAAATAGTGCTTCTTGCCTGAGAAACGGCCGACCACTTCAGCCCCGCCATCCTCATCAATCATCGCCTGAACTTCATGGGATGGCAATGTTGCTAACATCTCACCATAAGCTTCCTTGGGTGGCTCAGCGGCGATACCAACAGCTACAGAAGCCAGAGACGTATAGTTATCCTTGCCCAAAAGATCATCCAAAACCGCCAGAGGACCTTTCTTTTCAGACAACAGTTCAGAAAGTGGTGTCATCTGCTTTAAATGCTCGTCCAATTGATCCAACTGAGCATCTGTTGCCCCTGGCAATGCCTGAACCAAAAAACCACCAGCATACGCAACCGTGTCATCTGGATTCATCGTTACACCGACACCAATCACGGATGGAATCTGTTCTGATTGTGTCAAATAGTAGGTAAAATCATCACCAATTTCACCAGAAACAATAATCGATTGACCGAGGTAAGGCTTCGAATAGGGTGCCAATTTCGTCACTTGGAAAGAACCATGGTTGCCGACAGCGCCAGCCACGTTCAATTGATCGTCATCGTTAACGATTGGTTCCAATTGAGGGTTGGTTACGTAACCACGAACCGCCCCATGAGCATCTGCTTCCGTTACAACGTTACCAATAGGGCCCTTCCCGTCCATCTTCACACCAAGACGTTCTTCGCCTTTCAAAGTTGCCTGGGCCAAGATTTCTGTTGCTAGCAATGCTCGTCCGAGGACAACCGTTGCAATCCGTGAGGCATGGTGAGCGCTTGCTGCTTCTTGGACTAATTTTGTCCCGTCAATGGCAAAGGCACGGAAGGCCTCATCTTTTGTAATGACCTTAATTAATTGATCTGACATAAGAATTCCTTTATTTGTTCTTGTCTTTATTGTAAAAGAAAAAGCCGGCCTAAGCCAACTTTTTTAAAAAACTTATTTATCTGAATCAGTTGTATCGTCCGCAGATTCAGCTTGATCATCATTTTGATCAAGAGGCTTTGTTGGGTTTTCATCACCCTTTTGCTCTTCATCTTCCACTTCGTCTTCCTTGTGATCCAAAGAAGCCTTGGTTTCATCAAATGACTTGGCATCATCTTCGTCTTCTTCACCCTTCTTGGTGAAGTGACCAGTTTCGTAGATGTCCTTAATTTGCTTTTCGTCCAATGATTCAACATCCAACAAGGCATTAGCAATCGCTGCCAACTTATCTTTGTGTTCCGTCAAAATCTTGGTTGCTTCCTCAAAGGCTTCCTTGGTCAAACGTCGAACTTCTTCATCAATCAATGCAGCCGTTTCGTCTGAATATGACTGTGCGCCACCCTGTTCGCTATAGCCAACAGAAGCATTCCCTTCAAGTTGAACCATACCCAACTTTTCAGACATTCCATAGGCCGTCACCATTTGGCGGGCCAAATTCGTTGCCTGCTGGAAATCGTTCGCAGCACCGGATGAAGCTTCGTTGAATGTTGCCAATTCGGCAGCACGTCCACCCATCAAACCAGCCAATTGTTCCTTAGCTTCTGAATAACGAATGTTATAACGATCGGTCTTTGGTGTCATCAAAGCGTAACCACCAATGCGTCCACGTGGCACAATCGTGACCTTACGAACAACGGATGCGTTTGAACGAACCAAACCGACCAAGGCGTGACCGGCTTCGTGGAAGGCGGTTGTCTTCCGTTCCAACTCGGACATTGCCCGGTTGGCCTTAGCAGGTCCTTGGAAAATCCGATCTTCGGCTTCATCCAAGTCAGCGGAGTCGATTAACTTCTTGTCGCGACGAGCAGCCAGCAAGGCAGCTTCGTTCAACAAGTTTTCCAAATCAGCCCCAACGTAACCAGGTGTTTGGTGGGCAATCGCCTTCAAGTCCACGGCTGGTGCCAATGGCTTGTTCTTAGCGTGAACCTTCAAAATTGCTTCACGACCCTTAACGTCAGGAGCGCCAACCAAAATCTTTCGGTCAAAACGACCTGAACGAAGCAAGGCTGGATCCAAGACATCAGAACGGTTGGTTGATGCCAGAATAATAACACCTTCAGAGTTCTCAAATCCATCCATTTCAATCAGAATTTGGTTCAACGTCTGCTCACGTTCATCGTTACCACCGCCAACGCCAGAACCACGGCGACGACCAACGGCATCGATTTCATCGATAAAGATAATGGCAGGGGCAGCCTTCTTGGCTTCTTCAAACAAGTCACGAACACGTGAAGCACCAACACCGACAAACATTTCAACGAAGTCTGAACCAGACATTGAGAAGAATGGTACAGAAGCTTCACCGGCAACAGCCTTCGCTAACAATGTCTTACCAGTTCCGGGAGGGCCCTCAAGCAAAACACCCTTTGGAATGCGAGCACCCATGTCGACGAACTTCTTTGGTGACTTCAAGAATTCAACAACTTCAACCAGTTCTTCCTTTTCTTCGTCAGAACCAGCAACGTTTTCAAAGCGAATTTTGTTATCCTTCGGATCAGAAGGCTTTGCCTTTGACTTACCGAAGTTACCCATCATGCCGCCTTGGCCACCCTTACCGCTTGACTGAGACATCATCAAGTAGAAGACACCCACAATCAAGAGCAATGGCACGATTGAAATAATCAAGTTCAACCAGAAGCCTGAAGATGGTGCTGGCTTCGTCGTCATATCCGTGTTGGTCTTTTTGGCCAAATCAGTAATTTGCTTCAAGGATGAATCATTTTCCAAGACAGAAGTTGAAAACTTCGTTGTCGTAGTCTGATTTGCCAAGAGGCTATTCAAGCCTTGACCAGTCGATGATGACTTTTGGCTATTCTTATAAGTTCCAGTCACCGTGTAAACATCGTTACCGGGCTGGATTGTGAAAGAGTCAATCTCTTTGTCGGACAATTGCTTAACGAAATCAGACGATGATAATGTCTTTGTTCCGCCATTTGACCCACCAACTAGTGAGTAAATTCCAGCAATGACCGCCAAGAAGATGATGACATATAGAAAGGAGCTTCTAAAGAAGCCACCGTTATTTTTTTTCATCGGGAGTCCTCAATCTTGATAAAAGTTGCTATAAATTATACGGGTAAGAGATTAAATGGATGTTAACTATAAATATCCTTTTTCAGAATACCAACGTAAGGCAAGTTACGATACAAGCCTGCATAGTCCAAACCATAGCCGACAACGAATTCGTTGCGGACATCGAAGCCAACGTAATCGGCATCGATTTCAATCTTTCTTCCACCCTTTTTGTCTAAGAACGTAGCGACTTGCACGGAGTTCGCACCACGATCTTTGAGTAAGTCCTTTAAAAACCGCAAAGACTGACCAGTATCAACAATGTCTTCTAAAATCAGGACATCGCGTCCGGCGACATCCGATTGGACATCCGTTACCAACTGAATTTCATTGGATGATGTCACCCCACCATGGTAAGAAGAAATTTTAATAAATTCTAAATCAACGTACAAGTCAATTTCACGGACCAAGTCCGCCGTCCAAAGGTAAGCACCTTTGAGCACTGACAAAACGAGGGGCTTTCTCCCCGCGTAGTCTTTGGTAATGGTTTGACCAAGGCGAACCGCTGCTTCGTGGATTTGCTCTTGGTCAAATAATACTTCTTCAATATCGTTATTCACTAATTTTCCTCAATTCGCCATACTAACCATTGCTTAGCTACATTCGGACGATCACGTCCGGCGGGCAGGTACCAAGTCTGTTGACCTAGCCAAACAGCCAAAACTGCCTGACTTTGATCTTTTAATAACCAGGTCTTTTCCCGTAATGTGACCGGAATTTTTTTGTCAATTAAGAGACGACGCACTGATTTTGTACCGATTTTCAGAGGAACACGATCATCTTTTTTAGCCAAAGATAACGTTAAAACGCCCACCAAATGTTCGGGTAAAACCAGGGCTTGATCAGCTTTTTGCGGTCTTTTTTGGGTCCACAAAAGCTGGCCACGGTCAAAAAATTGCCATTGGTCTAATTTTAACACAAGTTCTTCGGGCTTTCGGTCATTTTTTACAGTTTTTTCTTCTTTTATAAGTTGAACCTGTGAATAAGCCTTGATCATCATCCAGCCATCCCCCAAATCAACCTGACCATTGGGCTTTTGGTCATTGGCTAATAAAGACAAAATGGCGACCATTTGTCCATTTTTGACTTGATAGATGCCCTGATTTTGCAGCCATAGTAAGATTGTTTTCTCCCACCAAGGTTTCGGCACCTGGTGAAAATCAGCCTGAAAAACCGGCAAAAATGTCTTCGCCTGATCTTGCAGCAGTTCTTGGTCAACAGCTTCCTGCTTGGCAAAATCAGCTAAGTGCTCTTTCGCTTTGGCATTAATGGTCGCTAAGGCCGGGATGATTTCGTGGCGCAACTGGTTCCGACCTGTATAACTAGGATCCGCATTCGTCGCATCTTCCCGCCACTCAACCTGATCATCTTTAGCGTAGTTTTTAAGTTCTTCCTTTGAGAAGTCAAGAAAGGGCCGCAAGTAATAATCCGACTGCCCCATCATCCCCGTCTTTTGCTGGGCTAGACCACCCCGAATTAATTGTAATAATAGGGTTTCGACCTGGTCATCTTGATGCTGGGCCAAAACAACAGCCCGAGCACCGGTTTCTTTTGCAACTTGGTCAAAAAAATCGTAACGCACCTTTCGTGCCCAGGCCTCCACGCCACTTTTTCCGGGCGCTATCACCCTTTTAACGTAACAGGGAATTTGACGGGCTTGGCACTGATTTCTCACAAAGATCTCATCGTCATCGGAAGCGGCACCACGCAGTTGATAATTGACATGGGCAACGACCAGATCGATATCCGGTCGATAACGGTTCAATGAATCCAGGAGTGTCATGGAATCAAGGCCACCAGAGACGGCTAGCACCACCTTCTCTGGCCACTCTTTTGCTTTAATTGTCTGTGCAATCGTTTTCTTCATCACTTTTATTTTACCCATTGTCATCAAGAAAAAGCCACCCTTATCCAGGGTGGCTTTTAGACAATTCATTAAGATTTGTCTGGTAAATTATAAATCGTTTCGTCCTTGCGTGAGTAACCGTACTTATCACGCAAAATTTGTTGCAAGTAAGCCGGATCCTTCAATTGGTTCGACGTCTTTTTCAAGGATTTGTTTTCCTTTTGAACGGCTTGAAGGGACAGTTCGGACTTAGTCAGCGTTTGGTTAGCAGCGTGCAACCGCACCTGCCCCAGCACCAACTGAACCATGAAAACCGTGGCCACAGCAAGACCGATTAAGACAATCCGTCGTTCCCGCAAGTGGTGGGCCCTGGCATAGTGCCTGCGACTCGCTTCACGACGGGCATCGGAGGCAGCAATCTGCTTGGCAATCCGAGCATTTAACGGTCGAATATTCGATTGTCGGTGCTCGTTTTCTACCATCGCCCCACTCCTTATCAGTATTATTTTGACATAATCGCAATAGACTTGCAAGGCGAATTAGCAGGCTTTAGACAAACTTAATCTTCCTTGTCATCTTGCTCATAAGACTCGGAAACAACCTCATACAGATCCTGTGCTTCGTCCTTTTTAACGATTTCAGCCAATTTCAAAACCTTGACCACCAAAGTCTTGTTACCGAAATGAATCGTAATCAAATCATTTGTTGAAACGTTAGCAGCCGACTTCGCTCTTTTATCGTTGATTTCAATCCGTCCTTGGTCGGCCAAATCCTTGGCGACGGCCCGGCGCTTAATAATCCGTGACAGCTTTAAAAACTTATCAATTCGCATCAATTTCATCCTTTTTTGTTAGTTGCAAAACAACCAAGAGGAAGTTTCGCAGGTTATTGAGCCAGTATGCTGACTCCTCTTTTAAATCAATAGTTAACGTGACGGCCAGCTGAGCCTGCTTGCCATCGACCACCGCCTTGTAGGGGACGTCCTGCAAGGCTTGGAAAATGGTTTCCCCAGCTAATTTGCTGGTCATCGATTCAGCAAAGCGCACCGTGACCTGATTTCTCTGGCGTCTGATCTGCGTGACCTCTGCCAAATCAGCCAAGTTCTTGATTCGAGAAACCAGTAATAGGCGACCAACCTCATCTGGGAAATCACCGAAGCGGTCAATCAAATCAGACTCAACATTCTCGAAGTCTTCATCTGACTTCGCCTGACGAATTTGACGGTAAAGATCAATCTTTTCCGCCGAATCCGCCACGTAGTCATCAGGCAAGAAGGCCAACACACCCAAAATCAGTTCGGCATCCGTTTGCGTTGTCGTTGCCGGCTTGGTCTGACCCTGCTTTGCAGCAACAGTCTCTTTGAGCATCTGGGTATACAAATCATAACCGACCGAATCAATAAAGCCGTGTTGCTGCTTACCAAGCAAATCGCCGGCACCTCGAATTGACAGGTCGCGCATCGCAATCTTAAAGCCTGAACCCAGTTCCGTAAAGTCCCGAATGGCTTCCAGCCGCTTTTGTCCCTCTTCACTCGGCGTGCGGGTAAATGGATAAGTAAAGTAGGCATAGGCTAACCGGGCTGACCGTCCGACTCGACCACGAAGCTGGTAAAGCTGTGACAAGCCCATGTGATCGGCATTATCAACGATTAACGTGTTCGCATTGGGAATATCAACCCCAGTTTCAATAATCGTGGTTGTCACCAGAACATCAAATTCCTGGTTCAAAAAGGAGTAGAGAATCCCCTCTAATTGAACCTCTGACATCTGGCCGTGGATAACCGCCACCCGAGCATCGGGTACCAAGTCTTGAATCTGATCTGCTATCCGTTCCAGGTCGGCCACCCGGTTATGCAGGTAGAAGACCTGGCCATTACGGGCCAATTCCTTACCAATTACATCACGCACCAAGGTCCAATCAAGTTCGACCACGTAGGTCTGAATTGGATAACGGTTCAATGGTGGTGTTTCAATCACAGACAAATCACGGGCACCAACCATCGCCATATTCAGCGTCCGCGGAATTGGCGTTGCCGTTAGCGTCAAGACATCGACGTTGGTCCTGATTTGCTTTAACTTTTCCTTGTGCTTAACACCAAAACGCTGTTCCTCATCAATGACCAGTAAGCCAAGGTCGGCGAAAGCCACATCGGCACTCAACAGACGGTGTGTGCCAACGACAATATCCAATTCATGGTCCTTTAACGCCTGAATGGTCTGCTTGTTTTCGGCTGCCGTTTGAAAGCGGGACAAGTGACCAATCCGAATTTCTGGGAAATCAGCAAAGCGTTCGACCATCGTCTCATAGTGCTGTTGAACCAGAATCGTTGTTGGGGCCAAAAAGGCGACCTGCTTACCAGCATGGGCAGCCTTGAAGACTGCTCGCAAGGCAACCTCGGTTTTACCAAAGCCAACATCCCCAACCAGTAGCCGGTCCATTGGCCGTAAGCGCTGCATGTCTGCCTTAATTTCTTCAATACTACGAACCTGGTCAGGCGTTTCCGGATAAGGAAAGGCCGTATCAAACTTTAGTTGGGCCGTATCATCGGGTGGAAAGGCATAGCCTTGCTTGGCCTCCCGCTCGGCATAAAGCTCTAACAGCTCGTCGGCAATATCTTCAATCTTATTTTGAACTTGTTTCTTGGTCTTTTGCCATTCAGTCCCGCCCAGTTTGTTAATCTTGGGCTTCTTCCCAGCATCGGATCCACCGATATACTTTTGAATCAGGTTTAACTGAGTGACCGGCAGGAAGATCTTAGCATTCTTTTGGTACAAAATAACCAAATAATCCTGCTTACCACCGTTGGCCTCCAGGCTTTGCAAGCCCTGATACTGACCGATTCCATGGTTAATATGGACAACATAGTCGCCAACCTGAAGCTCATTATAGGACTTCAAACGTTCGGCGTTCGCCATCTTCCGGGACCGACGGGCCACCGGCTTCCGCGCCTTATCAAACAACTCGCGTTCAGTTAAGACCGTTAAATGACTCTTAGGCCACTCAAAGCCGGCCCCCAAGTTACCAATAATTATTTGGACCTGATTGGCCTGAATTTCCCGGTTGATTGGCACCGTCAAATCATGGTCCTTCAGTGTTGCCACAAAGTTTTGCGCCCGGTCATGGTCACTAATTAAAAGCACCATCGTCATCCCGCGGTCTTTTGCAAACTGCAAATCCGGTAAAAGAGCCGGAATCTGACCATAGTATTGGTTTGCTGGCCTGGAGGTGATTTCTTCCAGGTGAGCAAATGTTAACTTATTCAAGCCGCGCTGAAAGTTGGCCAGGTAAAGTTCGGCCTGGTGAACTCGGTCTAAAATAGCCTCCAAGTCATCCTTAATGGCCAATGGTGGCACAATCTGGTAGGTCTCGACCTGCTGATCAAGCCATTCCTGGTCAAGGGTATTCTGCGATAAGGCACTTTCCTGCAGGCGAGCAAAGTCGTCAACAACGAATAATCCTTCTTGACCCAAGTAATCAATCAGCGTCGTCTTCTCTTGGAAAAAATACTGAGCATACGGCAGAATCGATTGGTCCCGGCGCCCTTCATTAAGTGCCGTCTGCGTGCTATCAAAGCCCTCCGTGGCGTGTTTTTTCTCCACTCCCGGCAAACCCTTACGATAAGTCGAAAAGGCCTCCTCCAGACGTTCTTTACCAGCCTGATAGCGGTCTTGGTCAATCACCAAATCAGTCGCTGGCAAGACCGTCACCCCGGTCACCGAATCAGAACTCTTTTGGCTGGACGGATCAAAGGTCTTAATCATATCCAACTCGTCATCAAAAAAATCGAGACGGTAGGGATTGTCAGCCGTTGGTGGAAAGACATCAAAGATGGATCCTCGCTGAGCGTACTCTCCCGGATTTTCCACCCGGACAACCAGCCGGTAGCCCAAGGTTACCAACCGCGCCTTCAAATCCTGAAAGTCATAACTTTCCCCAACCTTCAAGCGCATTTGTGCATTCGTGAAATCAGCCACCTGCGGTTCATAACGAACGAAGGCCGCCAAATTTGTCAGATAAATTCCAGGCCGACCGGTGGCCAAGCCCGTTAAAGCTTCTACCCGATCAGTCACAAAAGAATTGGAAGAAACAGCGAGTTCCGTCGCCAATGCTTCCTCGGCCGAAAACCGGTAAAGGTCCTCCTCGGCTACTAAATCAGCCAGGTCGTTCGCCAAATCCTCCAAGTGGGCCTGAGTATCGGTGAGCACCAAAATCGGCTGTGGCCGCCGTTCATAAATCGCTGCTAACGAAGCCGCCTTTGCTGCCCCATTCACACCCAAAAAAAGCTGGCGCTCGCCAGGCTTTTGTTGTTCGGTTAATTTCGTAATTGTTTCATTGTTCGTTAAATATTTTGTTAACGTCATGCTTACCCATTATATTGATTGCTCAATTCAGCCGCATTTGCCCCATGAACCCAATCCACGAGGGCCTGGTCGACCTTTTTAAAAGTGTCATCCCAGGTGGCTAAATCGTCTTTTGAAAATTTACCCAAAACGTAATTAACGACCGACTGATGGTCATGGTCTGGATGGCCAATGCCAAACTTTAAGCGCAAAAAGCCTTGCGTTTTCGTATGGGCCATAATTGACTTTAATCCATTATGGCCACCGGCAGAGCCCTTGGCCCGAAAGCGAATCTTGCCAAAGGATTGGTCCATATCGTCGGCCAACACGAGGATGTCATCAACATCCCCACCGTAAAAGTCCAGAAAGGCTCGAACCGCCTGACCAGAATCGTTCATGTAAGTACTTGGCTTGACCAACCAAACCGTTTCCCCATCAATCACAACCTTGGCGGCCGATGCATAAAGTTTCGTTGGTACAAATTCGACCCCCTGACTAGCCGCGAAGTGGTCTAAGGCCATAAAGCCAATGTTGTGTCTTGTCAAATCATAGCTTTCACCAATATTTCCAAGGCCAAAAATAAATTTCATCAGGGTTTCCTTTCAAACATTTCTACTAACATCCTAATCTTATCATTATAACACGCAAGTTTGACACATAAATATGTTAGGATAGAGCAAAGAAAGAACTTTTATAAAGGCAGGCAATCTATGTTTCCAAAGTCTTTGATCGTCCCTAAAAATCAATTACTCACCATCAGCGAAGACACCACTATCAAAGAAGTCTACGAACTGTTTGAAAGTAAAGAAGCCGATCACATCCGTACAATTCCAATTTTAGATACCACCGGGCACCTCTTCCGTGGTAATGTTTACCGTCAACACGTTTATGAGTATATTGCTCGTGGTGGTGATACAAGCAAGCGGGCAACTTCAATCATGCGCAATTCAACCAAGTTTATCTCAACTTCGGCTGATTTCTATGAACTTTTCTTCGCTATTCGTGACCTACCACACATTGCCGTGGTTGATGACGCCCACCACTTTATCGGCGTCCTGACTCACTCCTCTTTAATGGACTTGCTATCACAGTCATGGTCCCTCCAAAAGGGTGGTGTTTCACTGGCAGTCAAGACCAAGCAAGAAGAGCGGGGAAATCTGCAACAAATCACCCGAGTTATCACCCGCTATACTAATATCGAGTCCGTTCTTTCGATTCAAAACGAGAAAAACGAACCGAAATCCATCCTCTTTACCCTGCCACTAACGGAAGACTCCCCCATCCTGCGCAAGATTATCACCAAGCTTGAACGCAAGCGGTTCCAAGTCCAATCCGTTGAAAACTTAAATGAATTTGTTTAGGTACTAAAAAACCGATGACAGTAATGATATGAAGTCCCAATTTCAGGGTTCATATCTTACAGTCATCGGTTTTCTTTTTGATATTCAAATCAAGCACCTGCAATTACCAACACTAGGACAAGGGCAAGCCCCGTCAAAAAGAGGTTACGCGCTGGTAAATCAGCCGACTTATCCAAGTCGGATTCCAAACCAACAGCCAACGCCTGAGCAAAAACTAATGGGAACAAAACAATCATTGCCCACGCCAGCAGTGGTAGGTAACCTGACAGCGTTAGCAATAAAATTTCTGCATAGGCAAGAACCGGCAAAAGCAAGAAGATTGGGCGGACCCAGCTAGCCCGACTTTGAGCATGCTGGAACTCCTTGGCACTGATTTCTTCTGCGCGAATTTTGCGAACATCCTTGGCGACTGAAATCGACAGCGAAAAGGCAATTAAAGGAAACGCAACCCCGAACCAAACAGTTAACAGTCCCGCAGTTGGCTTGAACTTTGTATTCAAGAACAGCATTAAAATAATTAAAAAGTATGGCAAGATAACATCAATGCCCCGCTTCAGCCGCAAAATCCAAATCGAATGGCTTGGGTATTGGTCAAACCACCAGTCATAGGCAAGCTTGACTACGGCCACTGTCACCACCATCAATAGGCTTGGCCAAAACAAAAGGCGCTGGTAACGCCACCACGAATAGGCAATGCCAACGAGCATTGGCACCACAATGGTCCAAACTCGACTAGTGCGAGCGCGATGATAGATTTCTTTAAGAGTCAATGAAAAATCCTTTCTACGCTCGCCATGACAACAAGCGATTACTTCTTCTGATCACTTTGATTATAAGGAGTCAACCGAATCTTCCCCTGAATGTATTCGCCAACGAAGATATCATTAATCCCGGCATAGCCTTCCGCAATGACCTGATTTTCCAACCAGTCCTCGTCTTGATCAATGGCGTCCAACACATCAAAGTTCGCCTGGCCATCATAAATAATCGGATATTTAGGATTCTGATCGCCATATTCAATCACGGTTAGCTGACCGTTTTGTTCAATCACGGCCCGCTTCACTTTGGAAACATCGTAGACTTCTTGCTCTCGGAGCTTAAACATCAAATCAGAAGCCGACTGGCCGGCCATTACGACAGCATCAACATCAATCTGGCCACGGTCAATTACGACCTTTGGCGTGCCATCAATAATCTTTTTGGCCAAGTGATTGTGTTCCTTTAAGAACTTCAAAATCATGACCCAAAGCGTCCAGATGACCAGCACGATAATAAACTGAAAAACGGTAATCGTTGCCGTATAAATGGTTCCTCCAATGATACCACCTAAAACATAGTTTTGGACTTGGTCTAAGGCATTTGATGGAGCCAAATTTCCTTTTCCAAAAATATTAATTTGAACGATCAAGGCAATCAGGCCGATGCCCAACTTTAAAATAATCGGTAAGTAAAAACTCATCGTTGTACCTCCACATTCGCATTAACCAAATAAACCTGAGTCCGGGTATAGGACTGGCCATCTTTTGAAAGGCCAATTTGGTAATAATTCTTGCCTTCTTTAGCAATCATGCCGTCAACAAGCGAAGTCGAATTAAAGTAAACGTCGTCGGTTTTAACATGCTGTGCCTTAACATAGTTTTTAACAAAGGCCGTCATCTGACTTTGCTGTGAATTTCTAGTATTTGTGTTTTGCAAATCAGTAAACTGAACGCCCGCGAAAAAAACAAAAAATAAAAAGGCAATAATCGTCAAATCGCGATAACGCGTATTAAAGCGATGGCGAAAAGTTGCTACCAAACCAACAGCCAAAAGAACAAAGGTCAAGGCCACCAGCAAGATCACAACGGTATTGGTTAAGTTATTTTGCTTGGTTAAATAATCAACACTATAAAACGTCATAAGTTCCCTCCGTTACTTTATTCTAGCACAAGGCAGCCATTGGTCCAGCTGATTTTTTTAGAAAAAAAGAAAGAAGTAATCCAAATTGGACTACTTCCTTCTTTAGCACTTATTTCAAAACATTTCTAGCAGAAATACCCTCAGTTTACATCATGCCTGGCATGCCTTGAGCACCGGCTGCTGGCATTGGTGCATCTTCCTTTGGCAATTCGGCCACAACGGCTTCCGTCGTCAACAACAAGGCAGAAACAGAGGCAGCGTTTTGCAAGGCAGAACGTGTAACCTTGGTTGGATCAACGATTCCAGCCTTGACCATATCAACCCATTCATCCGTCTTGGCATTGTAGCCAGTTCCTTCAGGTTGTTCCTTCAACTTGTTAACAATCACAGAACCTTCCAAGCCCGCGTTTTCAGCGATTTGACGAACTGGCGCTTCAAGAGCGGCCACAACGGTCTTAACACCCGTAGCCACGTCACCTGTTGCTTCAACGGCAGCAGCGGCAGCCATGGCGTTCACCAAAGCCGTTCCACCACCAGCGACAAAGCCTTCCTCAACGGCAGCTCGAGTAGCGTTCAAAGCATCCTCGATTCGGTACTTACGTTCCTTCAATTCCGTTTCAGTAGCGGCCCCAACGTTAATGACAGCCACACCGCCGGCCAACTTTGCCAAACGTTCTTGCAACTTCTCCTTGTCAAATTCTGAGGTACTGTCGGCAATTTGTTGCTTAATCAAGTCAACCCGTTCCTTCACGGCTGCCTTGTCACCAGCACCTTCGACAACGGTCGTATTATCCTTGGTGATATTGACCTTATTGGCTTGACCCAATTGTTCGATAGTCACATCCTTCAAGTTCAAACCAAGGTCATCTGTGACAACCGTACCACCAGTTAAGATGGCGATATCTTCCAACATGGCCTTACGACGGTCACCAAAGCCAGGTGCCTTGACCGCAACAACGTTAAAGGTACCACGCATCTTGTTCAAAACCAAAGTTGGCAAAGCTTCGCCGGTGATGTCGTCTGCGATAATTAACATTGCCCGACCCTGTTCCACAACTTGTTGCAAGACAGGCAAGATATCTTGGATATTACCAATCTTCTTGTCCGTGATCAAGATGTAAGGGTTGTCCAAATTAGCTTCCATCTTTTCGTTGTCAGTAACCATGTACTGTGACATGTAGCCACGGTCGAATTGCATTCCTTCGACAACGTTCAAAGTGGTTTCAATTCCCTTTGACTCTTCGATGGTAATCACACCATCGTTACCAACCTTTTCCATTGCTTCAGCAATCAAAGAACCAACTTCATCGCTCGCTGCTGAAATTGAGGCAATTTGGGCAATTTCGTCCTTCGTTGAAACCGTGTGAGACATTTCATGCAACTTAGCAACAGCGGCTGCCGTTGCCTTTTCGATACCCGTCCGAATACCAACTGGGTTAGCACCAGCCGTTACGTTCTTGAGTCCTTCGCCAACAATTGCTTGAGTCAAAACGGTGGCAGTAGTGGTTCCATCACCCGCAATGTCATTGGTTTTTGAAGCAACTTCAGCAACCAACTTGGCACCCATGTTTTCAAAATGGTCCTCTAATTCAATCGCCTTGGCAATTGTGACCCCATCATTGGTAATAATTGGTGAACCATAAGATTCTTCCAAAACAACGTTGCGACCCTTTGGCCCAATCGTTGTTTTCACAGTGTCGGCCAACTTATCAACTCCGACCTTCATCTTTGAGCGAGCGTCTTCCGCAAACTTCAATTCCTTTGCCATTTTCCCTACTCCTTTAACCAAAACTGATTGAAATCATCATTATTTGTGCTAATTGTCTTGTAATTGTTGTTTAATCAACGATGGCGATAATATCTTTTTCATGGAGAGCCAAGTATGATTGACCATCATAAGTCAATTCCTGACCAGCAAACTTGTCAAATAAAACCTGGTCTCCTTCTTTGACTGTCATGTCCAGCTTCTGGCCTGAATCGGCCACCAAGCCACTCCCTGTTGCCACAACCTTACCGGTTACTGGCTTTTCTTGCGTATTAGCGGCTAAGACAATGCCACCAACTGTCTTTTCACTTTGTTCTGCAACACTGACGACCACGCGGTCTCCTAAGGGCTTTAACATGAATCACAACCTCCGTTTATATTTTTAGCACTCGTACACATCGAGTGCTAATCTGACTTTAGTATAGCACCTAAGACCTATTTGTCAACAAGGTGAAATTCGTTTTATTCAAAAGAAAAAGCCGGCCAAGGCCTCCATCAATAAAGCTCGCACGACTTTTTATACATCTTTATTTTATTTTAAATCAAGTCCCTTATCATGAGGGTATTGAGATAGGGCAGTGTTCGCAGCCCCCTTCGTTAACAAAGAGGCGTTATGCTTCGTCCAATTGGAATCAATATTCCGCCCCTTAAAGTAAGCGGCCATCGTTTGATCATATTCCTCAATGGCAGCCTTCATTTGGTCGTCATCGTAATGGTCTTTCATCAATGAACCAGCCAATGGCAACTTAGGTTTGATGCCTGGTTTTTGATCAGGGTAGCCAAGTGAAAAGCCCATAATTGGCTTAACGTACTTTGGCAAGTCCAATTCCTTTTCGTAGAGTTCAAAGGCGCCCATTGCACCTGCCATTGTGACAGAACCGATTCCAAGCGATTCAGCCGCCACCTGAGCACGACCTAAGGCAATCGAAGCCGAAACAATCCCGCCCTCCAAATATTGGTAGTGCTGGATTCGTTCTTCCATAATGGCCCGGGTTTCAGCGTCCTGATTTAACAAAACCTTGTGCCAATCGACGGTAACAACAAAATACCGAGTGGCATTTTCGATGTACTTCATCTTCACCTTTTCAGTGACCCGCCTCTTGAGGTCTTGGTCGGTGATTTCAATAAAGGTGACTGGCTGAAAGTTTTGCATATTCGGTCCGGCAAGGGCTGCAGAGAAAATCGCTTCGACTTCCTCATCGGTCACTGGCCGATCGGAGAAAGAGCGGATTGATTGGTGGTCATGTAATTGATCAAGTACTGGATTTTTAATCATGTTTTACCTCACTGATTGGACAATCATTACCTTTATCTTACTATCTATGATACGCTAAATACTATCAATAAAATAGGAGCACTCCATGAAAAAGTTACAGATCCACGTCGGCATGCGGACCGTGAAGACCGCCATTGTTGTGATGTTGGTCTTACTCGTTTATCACTTTGTCGACCGACCAGCGTCGGTTCCCGCCTTGGCGGCCGTCTTCGCCCTTCGAGAAGATTGGGACAATACCATTCAATTTGCCAAAATTCGTTTACTATCAAATAGTGTTGGTGGTTTCTTCTCACTACTTTACTTTTTGATTCGTGAATTTACGCACCACAATAGCTGGATGCCAATCGTCATTATTCCAATTTTCGTTATCTGCACGATTGTTATTCTCAACGCCTTAGACTGTAGTCTAGGAATTGTTGGTGGTCTCGCAGCCCTCTTGTTGATTGCTTTGACCATCCCAATGGATGCCACCATCGACTACGTCTTCTTACGAATTGTTGACACTTTTATCGGTGTTTTGTTTGCTATCGGCGTTAATTATTTTGGTATCCCAGAACAGGAAACCAATTAAAAATCAGTTTCGGCCTAAAAGTTAGCCGGTAACAAATCTAATTTTATAGGCAAGAAAAAAAGACTCAGCTGAGTCTTTTTTTAATCCATTTCCACTTGATTATCAAGCTTCAATTCGCTTTCAATGGTTGCTAACACGCCATCCTGAACGTTTGTCTTCAACGCCAAACGCTTATGGGCATCGTGCATTAATGGCATAGCATTTGGCATCAGGTAAGAGTTGTCATACTTCGCCAACATCTCCAAATCATTGGTATTATCACCAAAGACCATCACTTCATTATCCGTGACATTGTAATAATCTTGGAGAACTTCCAAGGCCGCCGCCTTATCAACACCCTTTGGCAAAACATCAACGGAACCAAAACCAGAACCGGTGACGTGGACTTCTTCGCCAAAAACTTCTTCTAACTGTTGAACATGTTCTTGCACCTCTTCATGAGGCCACACGAAAGAAACACCTAAAATCTTATCATCAATCTTCAAGAGTTTTTCGACCTGAACGACATTCGGATAGAACATCGACAGCATTTCCTTAAATTCTTGGCTGACGTGGTTGGAAATATAGGTCCCGTTGACCCCAGCCAAAACAATCACATTGTCAGCTGATTGAGGATTTAAGGCATTCCAATCAATTACCTTGCGAATCTGTTCTGGTGTCAGATAGACCGCATATAACTCTTGTCCTGGTGTCGTTACCACCGACCCGTTGGAACCGACAAAATCGATTTGGTCTAACAAGCCATAAGCGGCCATTGGCTCAAAAAGCTCCTTTAAATTGGCCACTTGTCGACCGGAGGCCGCGACAAAGCGCACGCCTTTTTCCTTTAATTGTGACAAAACCCGGGCAAAGTGTTCTTGATCGTAACTATCTTCACCGGATAAAAACGTACCATCCATATCGGATGCAATCATTTTAATGGTCATTGGATGCCTTTCTTGTCTTGTTTGCTAGTCGACTAGTTCACACAACTAGGGGCTACCATCATCGGCTAGGCAAATTGTTCTAAGTATTTTTGATAGGCTGCCTGGTCAACAACCCAATCCAGCTCCCCAATATAGGCAACCTGTGGGTCATGGTAGGCAAAGCCGTGCTTAAACTTATAAAGACCGTCAGTGTGGTCAAATTCGCCAACGCCGCCGAAATCATAAGCAACCTTCCCTAAGGAAAGCCCCCACTTCAGCATTTCCCACTGCACGAGGTAGGGACCATAGTGCTTGGCAAATTCACGGTTTGATCCGGCATACATATACCAAATCTTTTCCCCGTAACCAAAACCAATTCCAGCCGCAATTACTTGGCCGTCATAATGTGCCAAGAAAACCCGGAACAAATCAGAATCGGCCCATAGTTCTTGCATGCGGTAGAAGTATTCGATTGGCCGGTGGGTGATTCCCTGAGCCTTGGCCATCATCTTGTAGGTATTAAAGAAGGCCTCGATGTCTTCCTTACTACGACCAGAGGTAACGGTGACCCCATCCTTGATGGCCCGCCGAATTTGATTGCGATAATCGCTTTTGAAGTGCTTCATCAAGCTGGCTTCGTCAGTGATTGGTTGCGCCCCTTCGCCTCGACCGTCATAGAACAAAACCACGTTTTTACGTGGTTGAATGTTGCCATGCATGTTTTCGACTTTGACGTTACGGGTCACAAAGCCAGCGTCTTGGTAAGCCTGATCCAAGTCTTGGTTGTAGAGCACTTCCGGATCCATTCGCACCAAAAAGACGTTTTCTGGCAAATTAGCCAACGCTTCTTGAACGAATTCCTTAATCAAGGCGACGTTGGTCACGTCAGCAACGGGTCCCTTTGGGCAATACGCCAACAATTTTCCAGGTACGGCTTCAATAGTTAAGACCGCCATTGCGGCATCAATGTCGCCATCCTGATTTTCATGATAGAGGTATAGGTGGCCCCAATTAGCCTTCAAGTCGCCCCAGATTGGGTCCTGGGTCACTTGGCCTTTAGCCGCTGTCCTAACAAAGTCTTGGTATCTTTGTACCTGACTTGGCTGTGTTAAATCTAAGACCGTCATATCCTTACTTTCCCGTCGTAATTGAGGCGTAGTTCTGAATAAAGTAAACCAACGTTTGCAGTTCGTTAGTCAAATCAACGTTTTGAACCCGAACACCCTTTGGTACGGAAACCCGCAACGGCGTGAAGTTCATAATCCCCTTGACCCCAGCGGCTACCAAGGTATCTGTAATTTCCTGGGCAACACCTTGTGGCACCGTCAAAATGGCGATGTTAATCCGTTGGGCCTTGATTTGCTCTTCCAATTCACTCATGTCGTAAATCGGTACCCCGGACAAAATCTTGCCCCGGTTTTCATTAATATCAAAAGCAGCGGCAATTCGCATGTTTGATGATTGGTGGAAGTTGAAGTTCAAAAGAGCCTGGCCCAAATGACCAACCCCAATCAAAGCCACGTTAATCAATGAATTTTGGTCCAAAACCTTGGCAAAAAATTCTAACAGGGCCTCAACGTCGTAACCATAGCCACGTTTGCCTAAAGCACCAAAATATGAAAAATCACGGCGAATTGTTGCCGCATCAAACTTGGTTGCTTCAGCCAATTCAGCAGAAGAAATCCGGTTGGTGCCGGCATCATTTAAAAACGTTAAATAACGGTAGTAGATGGGCAACCGCTTGGCGGTTGCTCGTGGAATCTTTGCTTGCTCGTCCATGGCGTCTCCATTTCACTTTGTGAACTAAATTATATTTATTATAGCATAGATTGTGGGTTTTCCTATCTATTCGCTCATTTTTCACAAATATTTTTATTCATTATCCTGCTGGTTGAGGTCTGCTAATGGAAAATCAAGGCCAGGATTTGTGTTCAAATCAAGATCGGCAAAAATCTTGTCTTCGTAGTTCCAATAGCCCGCCGCGCCAATCATGGCCGCATTATCGCCAGTATACTGCTTGGGTACTGGGATAAAGTCAACGGCTGGAAAATCAGCCATTAAATCAGTCAACGCTGTACGCAATCCGCTGTTAGCAGCCACTCCGCCAGCTAGAACCAGCGACTTCACTGGAAAATCAGTCAAGGCCCGCTTTGTGCGACCGACCAGCGCCTTAATCACCGCAGCCTGGAAAGAAGCCGCGAGGTCCTCTTCCTTGATTGTTTCACCACGCTGCTCGGCGTTGTGAACTTGGTTGATGACCGCTGATTTTAAACCGGAAAAGGAAAAGTCATACCCGGCCTCTTTGGCCATCGCTTGTGGAAAATCAATGGTCACCTGACCCTTGTGAGCCATTTCATCGATCGCCTTCCCAGCAGGATATGGCAAGTGCAGCAACCGACCAACTTTATCATAGGATTCACCAGCCGCATCGTCAAAGGTCTCACCCAGAATGTGAAAATCATTGGGTTCTTTCATCAAGACCAATTCCGTATGACCACCGGAAACCATCAATGCCAAAGCCGGAAAGACAATTGGCCGGTTAAAATTAGCGGCAGCAATGTGACCGGCCAAGTGGTTGACCGGAATCAACGGTAGGTCGTGGGCCATTGCAAAGGTTTTGGCCCCCATTAGACCAACTAACAAGGAGCCAACTAATCCTGGTCCGTAGGTCACGGCGACACCGTCGAGGTCTTCTGGTTGAATCTTTGCATCCGCTAAGGCGATGTCTAAGGTCTTCGTAATCCATTCCAGGTGGTGACGGGAAGCAACCTCCGGCACGATGCCACCAAAACGTTGGTGTGAATTAATCTGGGTCGCCACCGCATTGCTCAAGACGGTCTGGCCGTCCTTGACAACGGCCACTGATGTCTCGTCAGCACTTGATTCAAAGGCAATTAAAGTTGTCATAAATTCTTCTCCATTAGGATGGCTGTTTGGCCATCATGGTAATAACCATCACGACGGGCATAAATTTCAAAGCCAAATGTTTCATACAGACGCCGGGCAGCAACATTGTTTTCGGCAACTTCCAAATAGGCCTTTCGCTCGTTATTTTGCTCACAGAAAGCCTGCATTAATTCGCGAGCGATTCCCTGCCCCTGGAAAGCCGGATCAACGGCCAAAAAAGAGAGGTCCACCTCATCCAAGATGGCACGGTAAGATAAAAAGCCGACGATTTTAGTTTCCTCAGCAGCCCCATCATCTAAATCAGTTTTGGCGGGCGCCTGTGCATTGATTTCTGCTAATAAATAGGTCACCCGCCCCGCAGCCAATTGCTCATCAATCAACCGCTTTGGTACCTGATCCCTTGAAAAAGCCGCCAAAGCAATTTGATGGATTCTTTGGCTATCATCGCTTGTTGCTGTTTTAATGTTCAAGGTCGAGCACCATTGAAATTGCATCTTCCTGGTTATCAATATAGTAATGTTCCACAACATCCACAACCGTAAAACCATGGCGGTCGTAGAGTGCCAAAGCACCGGTATTCGACCGCCTTGCTTCCAAGGAAAGTTCCTTTAAGCCAATTTCACGAGCAACTGCCTTGGCTGTGTTAATCAAATACGAACCAACCTGTTGTCCCTGCCAAACCGGCAACACGGCGATATTGGCAATATGTAAATCAGAAACCAAATCACGCTTGACCAAAGCAATAAAGGCAATGACCTGGTCCTTTCTCAAAGCGACCAAGTATAGTCGATCCTTTTCTTGGGTTAATTCATGGTAGAAATCGCGCGAAACCCAAGGGGCATAGCCATTGTAGACTGCCTCTTGAATCGCGACAAGTCCGGGAATATCGGAAACAGTTGCTACTCGTAATAATAATTCTTCCCCAGCTGCTTCAAAAGTCTCACCGGGAAAATCGACCAAGGTCTGGGCGACTGGTCGCACTTTCTGTTTTCTCTTAAACTTTAAAAACATAGGGTTTGTCCTGCCCATCGTCTTGATGATTTTGTTCCCAGTTTAATTCCGCCTGGGTTTTTCTTAAGTACGATGGCGTTAAGTCATCGATATTGTCAACGGGAGCAGTTGTTTGTGCCAGGGCCAAAAGTCCGGTTCCCGTTGGTAATGACTGGTCATGGTCCAAAATTGTGAGGGGCTGATTTGCTAAGGCTTCTTCAATCGTATCTTGGAAATGTAAACCATCCCCAACCACAACCACCGGCTCGGCCACCTGGCTGACAAGGTCCAAGACCTCTTCTAGTGGATAATGGCCATCCTCCAAGACAACCATGTCACCCAAATAAGCACCAGCAAAAACATTTTGATTGCGCGCATCAAAGAGAGCCAACACAACCGTGTCCTTGGTTAGCTTACCCGGATGGGGATTTTGCACCGTTGAATCCTCAGCTGCAAGAGTGCCAGATTGCTGCTTCAATTGCACTTGCTTGGCCAAGCTTTGCAAAGATGAAATGGCCAGGAGTGGCTTTTTCAGCGTGTCCGCTAAGACCTTACCAACCGTCAGCCCAATGCGCAGGCCCGTGAAAGATCCCGGACCCTTGGCAACGGCAATTTGGTCGATATCTTGTACCGTTAGCTCCTGAGCCGCCAGAAGCGACTTAATCGCTGGTAAAAGATCAATCGAATGATTTTTTGGCTTATCCGTTTGGAACGTGTCGAGTAATTGGCCGTCTTGGCCTAAGCCGACGAGCAGTGGTTGGTTACTTGTATCAATCACCAAAATATTCATGAAAGCCCTCCCGTGTCATCGACGCCAATTAACATCGATACTTTTCTTCATTTTACTAAAAATCATTCTTAATTCAAATAAAAAAAGCCGCCAAAGTGCGACCTTTCGTCGAAAATAATCTAAAATCAGCTTTGGTTACTTAACCAAGCCTTCATCCTTCATGACCTTTGCCACTGCTGCCAAGGCATCCTTTGCATCGTCACCATCGGCCTTGATAGTCACGTCTGCACCATGGCCAACACCGAGTGACATCACACCCATGATTGACTTCAAATTAACTTCCTTGCCTTGGTATGACAAAGTAACTTCTGAAACAAACTTTGAAGCTGCCTGTACTAATAAAGTAGCTGGACGGGCATGAATCCCTGTCTCTGAAATGATGTTGAACTCTTGTGTTTCTGCCATAATATTCTCCTTTTTGGAAAAGTCTTTTATTCAGTTTTAGTTTATCAAAGCGCTTACAAAATAGCAAGGTAAATCTCTTTTATTACAGAGTAAATCGCTGGCCCCCACTAGCTTTGCCTAACCGATTGTTATATGCCTTACCCAAATCGATGTCCGGCATCGCCTGGGCATAGATTTTGCCAACAGCAGCCTGGTCATCAAAGTAGCGCAACCCAGCAAAGAGGTTTTCACTCGCACTGGCCAAATCAGCTCCTAGAGACCACGATGGCACGGTTTTTGGTAATGCTGCCAGCAGCTCCTCTGAAGCCATGATGGCATCGCCCTCTTGCAGACTGTCCTTGAGGTCATTGAAGTCCAATGGGTCAAAGACAATCACGGGCTTATCCGGTGCATAATGCCGGTACTTCATCCCCGGAGCCTTTGGGGTTTCATCGGCCGCCAAGGACTTTTGACTAGTTCCATCGATGACTTTCTTCCCCAAGACCACCGTCAACATCTTTTGACTGACGGCTCCCGTACGCAAGATGGTTGGCTCGGCCGCCGTTAAATCGATGACTGTTGATTCCAAGCCCACTTGGGTTGGACCATCATCCAAAACGGCAGCAATCTTCCCATCCATATCATGATGAACGTGAGCAGCCGTCGTTGGCGAGGGCTTGCCAGAAAGGTTGGCAGATGGACCAACAATTGGCGTCCCCGCCAGGCGGATCATTGCCCGCGTTGCTTGGTTATCCGGCATGCGAACGGCCGCCGTTTGCAGGCCACCCGTCACCAGCATCGAAACTGCATTTTCCTTAATCGGTAAAATGATGGTCAGCGAACCCGGCCAAAACGTGTTCATCAACTGTCTTGCTTGGTGAGAAACCTCAACGTAAGAAGACAATTGGCTCGCATCCCCAACCGTCATAATCAACGGATTATCGGCTGGCCGACCCTTTGCCGTAAAGACAGCTTGGACGGCTTCGTCGTTAGTAGCATCCGCGCCCAAACCATAAACTGTTTCAGTTGGAAAGGCAACCACCTCACCCGCCTGAATCAGCGCTGCTGCCTCTGCGATATCTGTACTATTGTTTTGTAAATCTTTCGTTTTCATTTTTTTAACTGTACCCGGATCATCCGGTCAAGACCGGCTAAATCCTGCTTCAATGTCACTGTTGCTGTTGGTAATTGGTCTTGGAAGACCTTCGTTAACGCTTCGCCTTGATCATAGCCAATTTCAAAGTAGGCGACCCCGCCTGGCGTCAGCTGTTTTTCTAAGCCATGCGCCATTCGTTCATAGAGGGCTTTGCCACCATTTGGGGCGTACAAGGCCAAATCAGGCTCGAAGGCCACCACTGATTTATCCATTTCTTCCTGTCCATCCGGTCGGATATAAGGCGGGTTAGAAACGATAACGTCAAAGCGCTGGTCGGCCACAGCCGTAAAGAGGTCGGATTGCATCAAGCCAACGCGGTTCGCCAATTCGAATTGGTGCCGGTTTTTCTTGGCCACTGCCAAAGCATCCAACGAAATATCAAGGCCAATTCCACGAGCGTCGGGTAATTCCTGAGCCAACGTCAAAATGATTGCGCCAGACCCTGTCCCAACATCTAAAATAGTCGGGGCCTGCTCACCCTTAGCCTTCAAATCGCTCAAAACCCAGTCAACCAATAGTTCCGTTTCTGGACGGGGAATCAAGACCCGGTCATCGACCACGAACTCGCGACCATAAAAGGGTGCCTGCCCGAGAACATACTGGGCGGGAACGCCCTTGAGCAACTGGGCAATCCATGTTGGCCAGCGCTTGGCTAGCCAGGGGTGCATTTGCCGGGTTAGGTTGGCCCGCAGCATCCCGTAGTTCACTTTCAAAGCGCCTGTTAAAAGAAAGTCAACGTTATCACTCGCCTCGTCTGCATCCAAACCGGCCGCCGTCAGTTCCTTGAGCGCCCACTTGCGTGCTTCTAAAAGCGAAATCTGAACCGTTTTTTCGGAGCCTGCCTGATTTAGCCGATGTGACTGTTGCCAGTCAGTTTTTTCTTGTGTCATTATTGCTGATTTAACTCCGCCAGCTTAGCTGTTTGTTCGGCTAAGACCAAAGCATCAATGATTTCATCTAAGTCACCGGCAATAATCCGATCCAACTTATTCAAAGTCAAGCCAATGCGGTGGTCTGTCACCCGGTTTTGTGGGTAGTTATAAGTTCGAATTCGTTCGGACCGCGCCCCAGAACCAACAGCCGTTTTCCGCTGTTCGGCATACTCCGCCTCGTTTTCCTGGGCAAAGTGGTCGTAAACACGGGCGTTCAAAATCTTCCAGGCCCGTGCCCGGTTTTGTTGCTGGGACCGTTCGTCTTGCATGGCCACCGTAATTCCTGTTGGTTCGTGGGTCAAGCGAATCGCTGAAGACGTCTTGTTAACGTGCTGACCACCGGCACCAGATGACCGGTAAACATCCTCACGGACATCTTTTGGATCAATTAATCCTTCTGCATCGACTTCTTCGAACTCTGGCATCACACCGACCGTAGCCGTTGAGGTGTGGATTCGACCTTGTGTTTCCGTTGATGGCACTCGTTGCACGCGGTGAGCACCCGATTCAAACTTCAACTTTGAATAAACGTTGTTCCCAACAATCATCGCCACGACTTCCTTATAGCCACCCACTTCAGTTGTCGTTTCATCAACAATCTGCAATGACCAGCCCTGATTTTCGGCGTAACGGCGGTACATTCCTAGCAAATCAGCCGCAAACAAGGACGACTCGTCGCCACCCGCAGCACCACGAATTTCCATAATGATGTTTTTATCATCATTGGGGTCAGTGGGCAACATCAAAACTTTTAGCTTTTCCTCTAATTCGGCCTTTTCGGGTTTGAGTGTCGCCAGATCTTCCTTGGCTAATTCACCCATTTCAGCATCCCCTAAGAGTTCTTCGGCCTCAAGCAAGTCGTTGACGACCTGTTGGTAGCGCTTGAAGGTTTCAACCGTTTCGCGAATGCCACCCGCTTCTTTTGACAGCGCCATGTAATTCTTTGAATCGCTCATGACCTCGGGATCGGCTAGCATTTGATTCAATTCATCGTAACGGTCCACGACCGCTTGTAATTGTGAAAATATCGGATCCATCGTGTCTCCTTAATTCTTTGGAATCATTTCTAAAATTGGGTGGTACCAATGTTTGCGGCAGGTTGGCAAGTACGACTCATCCCCCCCGATTTGGACCTGGTTACCAGAATACTGCGGTTGACCATTGGCAATTCGCAGTTGGGTCGTTGCCTTTTTACCACAAAACGAGCAAATCGTTTTCATCTCTTCAAGCTTATCGGCAATCTCCAACAAGCGACGTGACCCTTCAAACAGGTGGTTAAAGGCATCCTGCTTCAGGCCAAAGGCCATCACAGGCAAGTTTAAATCATCGACTACGTAGGCCAATTGATCGACCTGATTCGCCATTAAAAATTGCGCCTCATCAACCAAAACAGCCGCTAATTTATCGTTCTTGCGGGCCTTAATCATTTTATAGAGATTTTCATCCTCGGCCACAACCGTTGCTGGTCGCTTTAACCCAATTCGTGAGGCAATCACGCCAATCCCATCGCGGTCATCCACTAAGGGCGTTAGCAACAAGACCTCTTTGTCTTGAGATTCATAATTATGAGCAACTTTCAAAATTTCAATTGATTTGCCAGAGCCCATCGCCCCATATTCAAAGTACAGTTGTGCCACGTTTTCGCCTCACTTATTCCATCTATTCTATCAATCTATTATAGCAATTTTTTAATCATAACTCGACTGCCTAGACCATTTTAGGGAAAATTCGCATGGCGCATGGTAAAATAAGAGTTTAGAAAAAGGGGGACTTTTTTATGTCAGTAAAAAGTCAGTTAGCCAAATTTACGGCCAAAAGTAGTCATTTTTTGCTCCGCAATATCTTAAAGCGTGGCGGTACTTCTTTACCCGGCAAGCTAGCCGTTAAGATTGATCCAGAAGTTTTACAGACCATTGAAAAAGAATTTGACCTGGTGATTGTCACGGGAACAAATGGGAAAACATTGACAACCGCCTTAATCACCCGGGTCTTGCGGGCTGGTGGCTACACGGTCGTGACCAACCCATCTGGTTCCAACATGGTCCAGGGAATTGTTGGTACGCTTCTAACGACAAAGGTGCAGCCATCACCCAATGGAAAAAAGCCAGTTGCCGTCTTGGAAGTTGATGAAGCCAATGTTTTGTCTTTGGCAAAGGCCATTGAACCGAAATACTTCGTTTTGACCAACCTCTTCCGCGACCAACTCGACCGCTACGGTGAAATTTATTCCACTTACGATAAGATTATCGCCGGCATTAACCAGGCACCAAACGCAACGGTAATTACCAACGCTGATTCGCCCATCTTTGCTCGCGGTTCTTACTCAAATCAGCGGATTTACTATGGCTTTGACAACGTCAAGGAAGCTGATTTTAAAGACTTAAAGGCGCCAACAAACACGGATGGTATCCTTTCCCCAACGGACAATTCCGTCCTCCACTATGACTTCATCACTTATGCCAACCTCGGCCGCTATTTTTCAACAACCGATGGTTTCAAGCGGCCTAAGCTTGACTACGCCGTGACGGCATTAAACGAATTAACACCAAAGTCTTCTGCCTTTGATCTCGATGGCACATCGTACAAGATTGCTATTGGCGGTCTCTACAACATCTACAATGCATTGGCAGCCTACGCTGTTGGCCGGACCTTTGATGTCAGCCCTGCTGATATCAAGAAAGCCTTTGAAGAGGACAAGCAGGTCTTCGGCCGCCAGGAATCACTTGACGTCGATGGCAAGGATGTCACGATTTTGCTCATCAAAAATCCCGTTGGGACGAACTCCGTTATCGATATGATGGAAACGGAAAAAGATCCCTTCACTTTAATTACGTTGCTCAATGCCAATTATGCCGATGGAATTGATACTTCTTGGATTTGGGACGCCGAATTTGAGCGCCTGCATGATTCAAAATTAGTCTCCTTGTCAACCGGTGGCGAGCGCTACAAAGACGTCACTGTTCGCCTGAAGATGGCCGGCTTTAAGCTCGACGGTACCTACCAAAAGACGGAGGATATCTTAAAAGCAATCGACCAGGCACCAACCAAAAAGGTTTATCTGACCGCTACTTACACGGCGATGCTCCAAATTCGAGCCGTCTTAAAAAACCATGGTTACATTCAGGAGGAATATTAATGGCTGACTACACGCTTGAACTAGCCCACCTCTACGGTGATTTAATGAACACGTACGGCGATTATGGCAACATCATTGCCCTGCGTTACTATGCCAAGCAAATTGGCGTCGACGTTGACGACCGCCTCGTTTCGCTCAATGATGACTTCGATCCCAAAGCTTACGACTTTGTCCTCTTTGGCGGAGGCCAGGACTACGAAGAAACCATCGTGGCTAACGATTTGAAAGCCAAGGCCGATGGCCTAAAAGAATACATCGAAAACGATGGTCCACTTTTAGCCGTCTGCGGTGGTTTCCAACTGCTAGGTCATTATATGGAAATGGCCGATGGCACCAAAGTTGATGGTATCGGGGTCATGGACCACTACACCACTAATATGACCGATGACCAAGTCAAAACCCTCAAGGGTAGCCGGCTAACTGGTGACATCGTCATCAAAAATAACGAGACTGGCGAAGAATACCACGGCTTTGAAAACCACCAAGGTCGAACCTTTTTAGGCAAGGGCGAAAAGGCCTTGGGAACCGTCACCACCGGCCAAGGCAATAATGGCATGGACAAGACCGAGGGCGTGATTTATCACAACGTTTACGGTTCTTACTTCCACGGCCCAATCTTTACCCGTAATGGTAATCTGGCAAAACGCGTCTTAGCAACCGCCTTGTCTCGCAAATATCCAGATATTGATTGGCAAGCCAAATTGGACCAAATTCCAGCCGAAACTTTCTAAAAATCAGCAACACAAAAGCCTCCAAAAATTTGGAGGCTTTTTTTGAACCAATCATAACAATGATTGACTGGCTGATTTTTATTCTGAGAGGTGGTAATAATAGGTCGAAATCGAAATATTATCCATGGCCGATAAAGCAGACCGCAGTCGTAGTGAGGACTGGTTATGCAAAATATTTTGCCAGGGTTTCTTCGGTACGAACTGGGGAATAATGACCGTGACCGAATGGTTAATCTTTTCAGACTGATGCGAAACCTTGGTCACAAAGCCAACCACTGGTTTGACGATTGACCGGTAAGAAGAGTGGACGTCAACGTAACGGACGTCTGGGAAATTAGCCGCAAACTGCTTAGCAATTTTTTCTTCCTTGGCAGGATTAATATCAAAGGAAACGTGCATCGCCACTACCTTGGTCGCAACGGATTGCGCATAGTCGATGGCCTCAGCCGTTACCTGCGTTAGGTTCGAGACGAGGACAATCGCCGTTGAACCCGCATATTCTTGGTGCTTTTGTTCCTTTTGATCGAGGTACTGTAAGCGCAACTGCTTAGAAACCGCATCGTAGTGTTTCCTAATTTTAAAGAATACGGTCAAAACCGCTGGCATGATAATCAAGTACGGCCAAACATGGGTTAATCGGGTCGCAAATAAGACGATGACCAAGGCAGCCGACATAAAGGCACCAAGGAAATTAATAGCCGCCTTCCCCCACCAAAACTTTGGCTTCAACCGCCACCAATGGATAATCATCCCCGACTGAGACAGCGTAAAGGGCACAAAAACTCCAACAGCGTACAAAGGAATTAAAGCATCAGTTGAGCCATGGAAAATCACGGTCAAAATCATGGCCCCAAAGGACAGTGACAAAATCCCATTTGAGTAACCCAATCGGTCACCCTGATCCATAAAGAGGTGTGGCAGGTACTTATCCTTGGCTAAGTTCACAGCCAGGACGGGGAAGGCCGAAAAACCGGTATTGGCCGCCACTGCTAAAATCAGCGTTGTGGCTAATTGAACCAAATAAAAGCCTAGACCATGACCGCCATAGGTAATGGCGGCAATTTGCGACAAAACCGTCGAATGGCTGTTTGGCACAATGCCATACCAGTAAGACAAAAAGGTAATGCCCAAAAAGAAACTAGCTAAGATTAAGGCCATCATCGTTAAGGTTGCAGCAGCATGCTTTTCCTTGGGTGCCTTAAAGTTTGGCACCGCATTTGAGATAGCTTCCACCCCAGTCAATGAAGAGGAACCGGATGAGAAGGCACGCAAAAAGAAGATGAGCGATAAAGCCGAGAAATCAGTGCCGATTTTGGCGGCAGCATGGTAGGCAATCGCCCCGGTTGCGGCCTGAAAGAGACCATAACCAACTGTCGCCGCCATAATGACGATAAAGAAGTAGACCGGAATCATCAAAAAGTTAGCCGATTCACGCAAGCCACGAAGGTTTAAAGCAGTTAAAATCAGGATAATCACCAACGAAAGCGGAACAGCAAAAGGCAGCAAACTCGGGATAGCGGCTGTCATCGCATCAGCAGCAGCCGATGCCGACACCGCAACCGTTAACATATAATCAACTAACAGTGAGCCACCAGCTACTAAGCCAACTTTGGGGCCCCAATTCTTACTAGCAACCGTATAAGCACCACCACCGTTCGAATAGGCATGGATAATTTGCCGGTAAGACAAAACAATGGCTGCCAAGAGTAGCAAAATTAAGAGCGCAATCGGCAATTGTAACCAAAGGGCTACTGCACCACCGGCCAGTAAGACGGCCGTAATCGATTCCGTCCCATAAGCGACGGATGAAAGGGCGTCAGATGATAGAAGGGCCAAGGCCTTGGACTTTGACAAAGCCTGGTCGGACGCTTCTAATGTTTTCAACGGTTTGCCAATTACAAACCGCTTCACGTTTCTAAACATGGTTGTCTCCAAATCGTTGTAATCAAACCATTGTACCTTGGAATGAAGAAGAAAAATAGCCACTCATCATCTTTTTTTCCAAGATTCAACCCTTCTGCGTCCAAAAGAGCCATCCTCAGCACTTAAAAATTAGCAAAATAGTGGATTCCTGCTGCCTGGCCGTCAGTTAAATCCGCAACTAAACGGGCGCTGGCCAAATCAGGATTTTTTCGCCAATCATCAGGGACAGTCAGACGTAAGACTCGTTGAACCCAGTCAAGCTGATTTTGGCTGGGATAATGAAGGACACCTGCCACTAAGATCAAATCCGATCCGGCCATCTTCAACCCCTCTTGAACCGCCAAAAAGTTATCCACATCAAAGAAGATTTGGCTAATCAAAACTTTCGCCCCAGCCCTTTCCTTGGCCAAAGCCTGGTTAACAACCCAGGCAACACCGTGGTTAGCAACCTGGTTGACGTCTAAGGTTGTCGCCAAGCATAGCTCCGCTAACCCGGTTTGGCCAGTGGCCACGAGCAAGTCTTGAGCTGATGAAAACCCATTGCTATCTGCCCGCTTATCCCCAGTCACCAGCAGAAAATTGTTTAATCCAAGGTCTTGCAGATGGTGAAAAGTTGATTCCACTTGGTCGGGCTGAACATCTTTAGCCCGAACGTGAACCATCACCGGTTTTTTCGTTGTCAGCTGAACTTTCGTTGCTGTCTTCAAAAGGGTCTGCCAATCGTGATCCGTTTGGCCTTGGTTGGCCAGGCTAAAATATTGTGCCTGATCGCGGGCACAGGCACTTTTCAAGCCATTTTTGATGGTTAATTCCTGTGAAATCACCGGTCCTCGATGGTCTTGATAAAAATCAGTTACTGACTGCATTTGTTTTCCTTATTTTGCTTTCAAATAACGACACGATTACAACTAGGCCAATTTTCTTAATCCTGATTTTCATGCTATAATAGATGAAAAATAACGGAGGTCAATCCCATGTACCAACCTGAAAAACACACAAACGAAGAAATTCAAACCTTTATCGACCAACCCAGCCGGCAGCTCATGTTCTTATCTGCCGACTGGTGTGGTGACTGCAAGGTCATCAAACCTTTCGTTCAAGGAATCAAGGATGAAGTTTCTAAGACAGCTGGTTGGATTGACGCCGACCGCGATGACAACTTGGACCTAGCAACAAGCTATGGTTTACGAGGTATTCCTTCTTTTGTCCTCTTTGTTGATGGCAAAAAAGTCGACCAAATTGGTCACGGGGAACGCCTAACACCAAAGCAAGTAACTGACTGGTATGAAGGAACCCTTCAATAAGTCAACTTCATTCTAACAAAAAACCAAGCCTTTCGGCTTGGTTTTCTTTTTAATCATTTTTAACTGCTTGGTACTAACTAGTATGGAGCAGTTTTTATTTAATAAAAGCGGCCACCGTATTAGCTGGAATGGCAAAGCCCATTCCTTCAATATTGGTATCAGCAGCACCAGCAGAAATCTTGGCTGAACTAATGCCGACGACCTCCCCATCCAAATTAATCAAGGCCCCACCTGAATTACCAGGATTAATAGCCGCATCCGTTTGGATAACTTGGACGTTTTGATTATTGGTCTGTGAAATTGCTAGCATCCGGTTTGGTGACGAAATAATCCCCTTCGTCATCGTTGAGGCGTAGGCTGCTCCTAATGG
This sequence comes from Fructobacillus tropaeoli, assembly GCF_001047135.2. Classification (GTDB taxonomy): domain Bacteria; phylum Bacillota; class Bacilli; order Lactobacillales; family Lactobacillaceae; genus Fructobacillus; species Fructobacillus tropaeoli. The sequence goes on from NZ_DF968081.1 coordinate 64,920, forward strand.
CGATCCAAGGGCCAGCACCTGTTGACCGGACTTCAAAGACGAGCTATCCGCCAGCTTAGCAACCTGCTTAAAGGCAGTTGACTTCACTCGAATCAAGGCTAAATCCTTGGCCGTATCTGTTTTAATAACCGTTGCTTCGGCCTTTTGACCGTTAGCATCAACGACCTGGATGGCTGCTGAACCTTCAATCACGTGGTTATTCGTCACGATATCAGCAGTATCCTTTCCAATCTTAACAACAACACCTGATCCCTGGGCTGCTGTCTCATAATCGGTCTGCTGCTTATCCTTTGTTTGGTCATCAAAGGCTGATGCACCATCGCTTAGCGAAGCTGATTTTTGTAAATTCTGCACCGTCACGACGGCATCTTTAACTTTGTTGTACGCACTAGTTGCCTGATCATTGCTTGTATAGGCAGTTTTTGCCACCGTTGCCGTCCCGGCAGCATTCGTATGGGTGGCTTGTGCCAACTGACTTTGATACCAAGATCCTGGTGAGGAACTAAACCAAACCAGCAATGCTCCGATTACAAAGGCAGCCACTATCATAGTAGTAAAAGCGTGTACTCTTTTACGAATCATCCGGCAACTTTCCTTTCAATATTTTCTAATCTTTATACCACACTTAAAGTGGAAGGGTCACCTTAAAAATTGTTCCCTTTGGTTCATTATCGCTCACGGTTATCTTACCATTATGGGCAGCAACTATCCATTCTGCAATGGAAAGACCCAAACCAGTACCACCAGTTTCCCGGTTTCCAGTTTTATCCTCGCGGTAAAAGCGGTCAAAGATATGCTTTTTCGCATCAGCTGAAATGCCCCGGCCAGTATCAGCAACCGAAAGTGCTAAGCGTTTTTTCTCAATCGCAGCGGAAACCGTCACGGTAGCACCGTCGTCCGAATACTTGAGTGCGTTATCCATTAACAGTACCAATAATTGGTGAATCCGTTTTTGATCAATTTCGACTTCCTGACGCACAGCATTGTGGATAACCACCTTTTTGTCGGAGATTTCCCCCATTTCAACGTAGGGTGACAAAATTTGCTTCAAAAACTGCCCGACATCGGTTTTTTCCTTTTCAATCTTGGTCATGTTTGACCCGGTTTTCGCCAAGGTTAACATGTTATTGGTCAAGGAATTCAACCGTCTGACTTCCGATAGCGACAGGATAATGGCTTCGGACTGCTGACGGATTGTATTATCCGGCTTGGTCAGCATCGTTTCCAGCTTCCCTTGAATGACCGACATCGGTGTCCGCAATTCGTGGGCAGCGTTATTAACGAAGTCTTGTTGCTGATCCCAGGCCTTTAAGATTGGCTTCATACTTTGTCGTGCAATAAAGAAGGCAAAGAACAAAGCAAAGATAAAGGCCGAAACAAATGACCAAACCATCACGTCTTGGAATTTTTTCAAATTCAATACAGTATCCGTGACATCAACAAAGACGTAACCATAGGTAGCTGATTTCAAACCTTGGCCATCTGGTACTAAGACCGTGTTCGGCTTGAATTTAACGGCTTGAATTCGCAGGTAAGTCTTATTAACGTGAACTGTTCTAGGTGCTAAGTTCAAATCACTGGTATCAAACTTCAGACCAAAACGCCTCGTTAAGACATTTTTGGAACCATTATTATTTGTCTGATTTTCAATTTCCTTCCCCTTGTCATCATAGTACAAGAAGTTTCCACGAAAATCTTCTGGCATATGGCGCATGGAGTCAGCCGTCAGCATCTTTTGCTTAGCAGAGGCGCCTTCATCCAACCAATTATTCCGTTGATAGTACTCCACATACTGGTTAATGACCTTGTCAGAGCTGTCGTAAATCGTGAAGGTATAAACCCAAAAAATAACCCCGGCCAAAAAGCCAAAAATGACCATTAGACCCAGGGCCAACGTTGAGAAATTATCAATTTGTTGTTTGCGATTAATCAGTCTTGGCATCCGGTACCTCGAGAATAAAACCAATGTTACGGAGCGTCTTAATTAGCCCGACCTGGCCAACTGCCTCAAGTTTTCGGCGCAGATTATTCAAATAAATATTGACCACGTTAATCGTGGTATCAGAATCGATTCCCCAAACGCGATCAAAAATTTGGTCACGGGTCACGATGATATTCTTGTTTTGACCCAAATAGGTCAAAATATCGAATTCCTTCCCAACTAATTTAACACTTTGCCCGTGAACCTGGACACCACGATTTTCTAAGTTAATCGTTAGTTCACCGACCGTAATCGTGTTATCTTCGGAATAGACACCCGTTCGACGCAAGAGCGCCTTTACTCGAACCAATAATTCTTCCCGGTGGAAAGGCTTGGTCAAATAGTCATCGGCCCCAACGTTGAAGCCTTCAATTTTATCGTCCAAAGATGCCTTCGCCGTTAAAATCAGAACAGGCGTATCCACTTTGTCATCCCGTAGGTTCTTAATGATTTCCAGGCCGTTTTCACCCGGCAACATCAAATCAGAAATAATGAGATCGTAAGGAACTTCTTTTCCTTCATATTCACCGTCTTGGCCATCCGTCACCGCTGTGACATCGGCAAAGTCTTCCAAAAAGCCGACAATATTATCGGCCAGATTTACATCATCTTCAATTAACAAGATTTTAATCGCTTTGGCCATAGTCCTTCTCCTTTGGGGCAGTCAGTGCCCGTTAAAATGTCTTATCAGTAATATTACTTTAGCAACAACAGATTAAGGTCATATTAAAAGGCCTTTACCATGGTGGCGACGTTGATGCCCTCGTTAATCAGGCTAACAAGCGATAATCATTGCTAACGGTGGTTGACGCCTGCTGGAAGGCAATCATCTAAAAAATTTTAGGCCAAGCCAATACTAATTTTCAAGGCCTTTGCCACCGCCTTCATCAAGCCATCTTGCTGGTCAATGTGGGCAATGCGGTCGCGCAAACGGTGCTTATCGATGGTTCTGATTTGTTCGGCTAAAATAATGGAATCCCGTTTAATCCCACTAATTGCCGCCGGTAGTGAAATATGTGTCGGCAACTTGGGCTTAGCCATTTTGGAAGTAATGGCCACCACAATCGTGGTTGGGGCGTTCATGTTGCCCATATCATTTTGCACCACTAAAACTGGGCGCAAGCCGGACTGTTCGGAGCCAATTCCCTGTTTTAAATCGGCATAAAAAACATCGCCGCGGCGAACGTTTTCGTAATCTGCTGTCATGTCTATCCTCTTATGTATGGGCGATTTGCCCTATTTTGTCACTTAGTGTACCACTTGTCACGACTGTTAGTCTTCAATAATGCGTGGAATTCGTGACCCAATTCCAGTTAAGACTTCGTGAGGAATACTTTGGCCATATTCGGCCAGTTCCTCAATACTGATTTTTTCCTGGCCATCTTGACCAAATAGAATCACATCCGTATTGATTGGAACAGGCTTACTCAATGAAACAATAATTTGATCCATTGTGACCCGGCCAAGGACTCGTTCTTTATGACCGTTGACCAAAACGGTCATACCCGCAAGCGTTCGATGATAACCGTCGGCATAGCCAATCGGCACTGTTCCAACCCATTGGTCTTCTTGTGCTACATAGGTTGCGCCGTAGGAAACTGCCTCACCAGCCAACAACTGATGAACGCCCCAAATTTTTGCTTTAAAGGTCGCCACCGGTTGCAATGGCAGGTCAGTTTTCTTGGCTGGATAGGCCGGGTTATAACCATAAAGGGCCGAACCAACGCGAATCGTTTCGGTTGGAATTTCATCAAAATGGAAGAGTGCCGAACCAGAGTTCGCAACATGCCAGTACTTGGAATCGATATCCAAGGACGTAACCTGTGCTAAGAAATCAGCCTTCTGCTGGTCATAGTAAGCCTGGTTTTGATCATCTGCCGTAGCAAAGTGAGTGAAAACCCCCGCCAGTTCAAAGGCATCCTCACCCATGACAAACTGATACATCGATGACAAATCAGCCTTCGTCTTGGCGCCCATTCGACCCATGCCGGTATCAATCGCCAGATGGACTCGCAAAGGTGGCAGTGGCCTTTCGCTAGCTTGTAAAAGGTCTCTTGCAGCTAGTAACCAATCCAGGTTGCCTACAGCCGGTGCAAGATAGTTTTCCGCCATCACTGGTGTCAAATCAACGTTTTGTACGCCAAGGAGGACAATCTGGTCACTTTTTTTCGGTAAAACCTGACGGACTGAAAGTCCTTCGTCGACCGTTGCCACAGCAAAGTCGTGAACGTCTGCTTGACTCGCCAAAACTGTCGCAGCCCATTTGGCACCATGACCATAGGCATTGGCCTTAATAACGGCAATTAGGCGCTTGGCTTTTGCGTGGGCCATAATTGTTTTGGCATTATGAACCAGCGCTGCTGCTGAAACGAAGAGTGCCGCTCCTCGCCTAGAAAATGAATCATCATTCATGTCTATTTCTCTTTTCTACCAATAAAATGAGCCGTGAGGCGTTGTACCCAGAAAACTCTTTCAATCGTAACAACTGTGCTAACGTAGTCGCCACTATGGGTAATGGCAACTTCAATTCGATTTTTTTGTCCAACAACCTTCATAATTGGTCGACCTGATTTGGCATTAAGGATTGAAATATCCTGCCAAGACACATCGCGGCCAATCCCGGTCCCCAATGCCTTGGCATAGGCTTCCTTGGCTGAAAAACGGCCCGCAACAAACTCTAAGTAATGCTTGCCCGTCCGCTTTTGGACCGCCGCCTGCTCAGCTGGCGTTAAGATTGTCGACAAGAAGTTTGGTCGTCTAGACAATACGCCTTCAATTCGGCTAATGGACTCCATGTCGTTTCCGATTCCGATAATCATACCTCCATTTTATCAAAAAAAAAGAGAATCAACACAGAATGTGTCAATCCTCTAACTTTTTATGAAAAGGTTTGTAGTTCTTGATCTTGTGGCTTAAAGTTCTGCCATTCCTTTGACAAGAAGTTGTTGTTAATCTTGTAGTCATTATCCTGGTACTTACCAGACAAGAATGGATTCAAGTACTGATCTAATGCCAGCCAACCACGCCAACCAATGTGAATGGTATCCTGCATGAAGAAGTCTTCCCCACCACGGTGTGACAAATCAGCAATGTTGTTAAAGCCTTGGCTTTGCAACTGATACTTAATCTTATCAACCGCCTGGTAGTACATCTTATCAGACAAACCAGTATAAGCAACCCAACGTTGGTTAACCGGTGTAATGACGAATTCGACATCCGTATGGTTCTTGGCAAAGTTTTCCAAAACAGCCTGCAAGTATGCGTATTCAACTGATTGACGGTAGTCATAGTTGACCTGAGCATCCTTGAGCATCTTCAGGTCAGCCCAAACACGAGTACGATAGAACGAGTTCTTAATCCTAAAGCGGTTTGAACCGGTGTTCTTTTCACCCTGTTCAAAACCAATTTGGTTCAAAGTTTGCTCTTGATACTGGTTAGGCAAGTCCTTCGCATACTTCATCACTTCGTTCTTGTAGTTATGGCTTGTTTCAAAGTTTGAGAACAAGGCATCCTGTCGTGACAAAATCTTATGCTGGAAGCGCAAAGCTGATTTATCAGCTGAACTTGGACCCTGACCATCTTCCACGTTGTGTAACATCCGGTTAAACATCGGCTTGTCACGAACCAAAGACTGCTTCAACAAGGCCTGGGCCATAAATTGATCGGTTTGGCTTGGCTTGTTCATGTTCAACAACCAATCAACCACTTGTAGTGGTGAATAGAAGATTGAGAACGCACCCGTTGAGCCGGTCTTGGTGAACCACTGTGGTGAAATCACAAAGACTGCCTTCTTATGATCCAAGGCTTTTGGCATCTCTTGCATATTCAAGAACTGAACCATTGATTCAGATCCCGCCTTACCGAGCATAAATGGTCGATAAGAACGGTTATACTTTTCAGCCAAAACAGATGGATGCAAAGAATCAAAGCGAGATAATTCTGATGAACCAAAGAAAGGAATATAATTTACTTTTTTGTCACTAAAGGCAGCGTCTTTAACCGCTTCCCCTTTAACGATTTGGCTTGAGAAAGAAACAGAAGCTTCTCTCAAGTCCTGCTGACTATAATGATTCAGCGGGAATGGCAGAAAAAAGACCAGGCCGATAAGTGCCAGTGCTGCTAGCACCGGGCCAAAGATCTGCCACAATTTTTTCTTGTTAGTCATGAGGTTTTATCCCAACAATGATTCTACTTTAGCAATAATCTTGTTTGCCGTGTCCCAGTCTTCACGGTTAAATTCTGAAACGGGTGCTTGAATACCGAACTTGTTTTCCAAGTCCAACAACAATTCAACAGTAGCCATTGAATCCAACAACCCTGAATCAAATAAGTTTTCGTCCATTTGTGAAGACAAGTCTTCCCCAATGATGTTGTTCAAAACTTCTAATACGCCTGCTTTTACGTCCATTATATTTCTCCTCTATTAGTGGTGGAACCAGAACTTATCTAAGAATCCACAGAATACCAAGAATGTTAACATCACGAAGTTGAAGGTCAAGAAGATGGCGAACACTTCCGTGAATTTGTTATGTGGGATTTGGTCACGATGCTTCTTTTTAAAGCGCAACCAGGCATCATTGACAATCATTCCCGTTCCATGCAACAAAGCATAAACGATATAATACCATGTCAATCCGTGCCAAAGACCCATGACCATCATGTTGACCAAATAGCCAACGTTTGAAACAGTCGTCCGGTTCTTAATCCACTTCTTACGCATCACCATGAAGGAGAAACGCATGAAGACGAAGTCTCGGAACCAAAATGACAACGACATATGCCAACGATTCCAAAAGTCCTTGATGTTATGGGCCCGGTAAGGTTGGTTAAAGTTTATTGGTGATTTAATCCCCATGACATATGATGTAGCTATGGCAAAGCAAGAATAACCCGCAAAGTCAAAGAACAAATACATACCATAGGAATAGGCCACACCAATCAACCACCAGGAAAAGCCGTGATGGTTGTCGCCCATTGCCAAACTCTGAAAGAATGGATAGACGATTTGACCGAAGTAATAAGACAAAATGAACTTGTAGACAAAGCCTAAGAAGTAAGACTTGACTGCGTAGCCCAGCATGTCAATGTAGTCCGTTCGCTCTGGCACCGAACCGGCATCGCCGGCAAAGCGCGTGTAACGATCAATTGGACCGGATGACAGGGTTGGCATAAAGAGCATGAAGCGCAAAAACATGATTGGCTTAAACTCTTTAATGGCACCATCCCGCGTTTCAATAATCATCCCTGTTGAGCGGAAAGTCAAATAAGAAATTCCTAAGAAACCAAGCAGCGTGAATTCAGGCTTGAAAACGCCAATGGCACCGAAGCGCACCATTGTAATCGGCAAAATTGACAATGCTACCATTAAGTAGAAAACCCAGTTGGCATTCTTTGTCTTGCGGTAAGCCGAATAAAAGGACACGAGACAGAACTGCCAGATACTATAAACTAGTATCGCAATTCCCTGGTTCACATAGTGACCAGTATCGAAAATTAAAAAGATAAAAGCCAAAGAGACCAAAATCTCATACCAGACAAAACGCTTACCGAAGTAAAGCCCAATTGCCAGTGGCGCCAAAGCCACTAAGAGGTAAAAGAAATAGGTCGGATCGGCGTAGGGTTGTAGATTAGGCATTGCCATTCACCTCAGCAATCAGGCCCTTCAAGTTTACCTTACCATTTGGTGTCAAAGGCATGGCATCGCGGTAGATAAACCGTGATGGCATCATGTATGGCATGATGATATCCTTCAAATCAGCCTTAATAGCGTTCGTCAAATCCATTGGCTTTTCAAAGTCGTTCTTCTTTGGCACAACAATGGCCAACAGTTGCTTAACTTCGCCATCTGCATCGTAGCGAGGAACGGCAGCAGCCTGTTCAACCCACTGAGACTTCAAGAAGTGCTGAGCGACTTCTTCCAATTCGATTCGGAAACCATGCAACTTGATTTGGAAGTCCACACGACCCTTGTAGTGCAACAAGCCGTCTTTGTCCATGTAACCCAAGTCACCAGTCTTATATCCTGGTTGACCGTCAACCATTAAGAAAGCGGCCTTGGTCTTTTCAGGATTGTTTAAGTAACCCTTTGAAACAGCTTCACCAGACAAAACAATTTCACCTGGTTCGTCAATTGGCAAGACCGTTCCATCTTGGTCCATGATGGTTGCCTTCATTTCAGGTTGCATGTAACCGATTGGCAACTTGTCGTACTTGGCCAAGACTTCGTCCGTGATTTCAATGGCTGATACGGCAACAGTTGCTTCCGTTGGTCCGTAAGTATTGAAGATTCGGGCATCTGGGAAGCGTTCGCGCAGCTTCTTAGAAGTTGTTGCTGTCAAAACTTCTCCACAGAACAAGAACTTCTTCAAGCGAGGGTAATTTTCTTGCTTAAAATCAGGACTCAACAAGGCAACGTTGGCAAATGAAGGGGTTGAAACCCACAGGTCCAAGTCCATTTCTGGCAAAACCGTAAAGAGTTGCTTGAAGTCATCGGCAATTTCTTTTGACAATGGCTTCATTACGCCACCCATCAACAGTGAACCACCCCATGACATAACAGAAACGTCAAATGAGAATGGCGTCTGTGTCAAGACGTTGTCACCACGGTGCAAATCAAATTCATCAGAGAAGAGCCAGTTCAAGTAAGACAAGGCATTTTTATGAGAAATCTGAACACCCTTTGGCTTACCAGTCGTACCAGAAGTAAAGATAATGTAGTAATTATCATCGCCCAAAACCGGATGCGTTAACTCGTATGACTTCTTAGCAGTAAAGGCTGCTTGCAATTCTTCGCCCTGGAAGACAGGAACAGAATCGATTGGCAATGGCAATTCATCCAAAGCAATCACTGCTGAGGGTTGACCAATTTCCAAGATGTTTTCGATTCGATCCTTGGCAGAGTCCTTGTCGACCGGCGCATAGGCGTGGCCTGATTTTACAGCAGCTAAGAAAGCAGCTACCATTTCAAATTGGTGACCACCAAAAACCATAATTGGTGACTTGTCAGGCAAGTTTTGTTCATCTAAGTAGGCGGCCAACGAGTCAGAGTATGACTTCAAATCGCCGTAAGTATAAGTATGGCCCAAGCCATCGTAGGCAATCGCATCAGGATTTTCTACTGCATAGGCATCAATATTTTTGTAAATGTTATCAATCATTTGTCGCTTCCTCTTTATTTTAGAATTCGTTATAAATGAAGTGGCCCCCGGTGACACCGGAATAGCCGTACAGATAAATCAAGGCTAAAATGATTAAAAAATAAGCCAGGGTTCTGACAATAAATGTCACCCAGGGCTTGCTTAGAAAACGCTTGAACATCGCGTGACGCCCCCCAAAATTGTTCGGTTAGTGTTATAATTATTGGCATATTACAGTGGTACCTAGTAAAACACTTTTGCTATTATAGCACAATATCTTTTCTTGCGATACCGCCCCAAATCTGGGGGAAGTCTGGAGGCACTTGTACATGTTTGCAAAGATCCTAGCAAAGATTCAACAATGGGATCGAGCTTGGGTAGGTCTTTCACCTATCAAAAATCTTTTTTCTTCCTTTAAACAGGTATTACCTTTGGTAATCATTGATGTTTATTGGCGTTTGATTACTCGATTATTTTTAGACCCTGGCGCTTTGTTCGCCACTATTTTCCATTACAAAATCCACTTTTTTAGTAATCCACAAATTTCACAAGGAGTCGTCAATGTCTTAGACTACCTAGTTGTCGCCTTTACGATTGCTCTATGGACAAAAAAGTATTTAACGGAAAAACTTTCCGACAAGCGCGATCCAATCTTGCCGGTCACCGTTAACTTTGGTCTGGTCTTAGTTCAGACCTTTTCTACCGTTGCCAACCAGGGACAGTTGACTATCCATCTTGGACTGTGCTTACTAGTGGCCTATCTCATTAATCTGACCTACTTAGCGCTAACCAAAATTACGAAAGATCGGTTGCAAGACATGGGCTTTGCCTATCTTAGTTGGGCAGCCATCGTCTCAGTTATCGTCGTGACTATCACCTCATTCATGCCCAACATTGTGACCCAGGGGACTTACACCACCTTCTTCTCATCTGATTTTTTCGCGCATTATTATTCTTTGGCATTAGTTGCTGTTTTGGCACCAATTCTGCTTGTTTTAGGAATCAGTATCCCCTTGGACTTATCAACTGGTGCCACTGATTTAGCCCAGGTGAACACAAACCTGAATGCCGTTTATCAATCAGTGATGGCCAACCTGCCACAGCCACAAAATCCCTATTCGGTTTTGACCGCTTCGGCCATGATTGGTGGCGTTGGGGCAACTTTAGGATTGGCATTCATCCTTATCTTTGCAAAAAGTAAAAAGACAAGACGGCTTGGATTTTGGTCTTTACTACCAGCCTTGTTTGATAGCAACCGTATTTTAGCCTATGGTGTGCCCTTGTACTTCCGGCCACTAACATTGGTACCGATGATTTTGAGTTCCCTTTTTGGTTCACTCTCAGCTAGTGTCGCCATTAAGCTTGATTTTATCCGGCCAACCGTCTTTAGTGCGCCAAATGGTACGCCTCACTTATTGCTTGGTTTCATGGCCAGTCAAACCCCATGGCGGTCATTAATCTTGGCCATCTTTGTTCTGATTGGCTCAATTTTGATTTACTGGCCATTTGTGAAGGACATGATTACAAAGGAGGCCGAGCATGACTAAAAGTACAAAATTCATGCTGTTCCTGACGGTCTTGTTGACCATTGTCATTGCCCTTTTTGGTCGTGTTTGGATGCTTTCTGAGCACCAAAATGACCGGGCAATTCAAAAATCGCGGATGGAACCCGTTATCTTTGTTCCTGGCTCCAGCGCGACTGTCAGACGGTTTGATGATCTCTTTGCCACAATCAATTCAGAAGACCGTGATAAGGGAACCCACTCCGTTTTGAAGGTTCAGGTCAATTACGACGGTAGCCTCACTTATTCTGGTCACGTTGATGGCTCTAACCGACGACCATTTATTGTCGTTGGCTTTGAACGTAATCAAGACAATTATCCAACCATTCAAGCCGATTCAGAGGCACTCTCAAAGGTCATGACTGACTTGCAAACTCGTTACCATTTCCGGAGTTTCTCAGCTGTCGGTCACTCAAACGGTGGCCTGATTTGGACAGATTATTTGGAAAACTACTATAGTTCAACCAACTTCCACATTCGGACGCTGATGACTTTGGGAACGCCTTTCAACTTCTCTGAAACATCAACGACAAGACAAACAACCATGCTTTCGGATATGATTGATGGTGCAAGTAGCCTGCCTAGTGATTTGGTCGTTTACTCAGTTGCCGGTTCAGAAGATTACACCGATGATGGTACGGTTCCTGTTCAATCCGTTCTTTCCGGTAAGTATATTTTCCAAAAGAATGTTGCTAAGTACACCCAAACAACTGTCTCAGGTGATAATGCCGGACATTCCAAGTTACCGGAAAACCCCGAAGTGATTAACCTGATTCGCGAACTTGTCTTACAAAATCCAAATGATGGTTCCAAACTAACACCAAAAAAACGCCAAGAGTATTAGTGAAGGCTTTAACCGCTAACCGCTCATTAACTATTTTGCTTCATCGACTGGAGGTCTCGTGATGGCTTTGCTAAAAAATAAAATCGGGCTGGCCACCATTAGCTTACTAGCCCTTTTCTTCCTAGGATTGCACTTTCAAACAGCTCAGGCAGAAGACCCGAACAAAATTGAACCCAGCTCGAACTTTGTTGTGACTGATAATGCCAATGTGCTTTCAGATCAAACCAAGCAGGTGATTTTAAAGCAGGAGCAAACGTTTAAAAAGACCAAGGAACAGCCCCAAGTAGCAGTTTTAACTGTCAACAATACCGATGGCCAATCAATCCGCGACTTCACTAACGATTTAACCATGCTCTCGGTTTGGCACGCTGGTAAAAAAGGGCAAGACAATGGTGTCATTATTGTCTTTGCTAAGAACAACGGGCAAAATAATGTCCGTGTCGTGACCGGAACCGGTGTTGAATCCGTTTTGCCTGATGGTAAAATTTATCAGCTCCTACAAGCTAACCAGCAGGAGTTAAAATCTTCGGACCCAACAGCGATTGATCGAGGGATCCGCAATCTCTTTTTACAGGTTGAAAAGACGCTACCAACAACACCAACAAGTGGTAAGCAAAGCGCCTCAACAACCAGTGCGGTGATTGCCCTTGGCTTAGTTGGTGTTCTTGCCCTCGTCATTTTCCTAGTTCGGTCGAAAATGCGTCGCTTTAATGGCGGCAACACGTCTTATTATCGCGGCGGTAATGGCAATACACGCTACTTCAATCAATCACCAAATGGACCGCAACACGGCCACAGTTCAGGTCTTAATTGGTTCCTAGGAGGATTACTACTTTCAAACCTCTTCTCGGGCCCAAGACGCCATTTTGACGATGACCACTATGATCACTACGATGATTTTGGTGGTGGTTTGGGCGGCGGATCCGATTTTGATGGATCTGACTTTGGCGGTTCAGACTTCGGTGGTGGGTCTGATTCCGGCGGTGGTGGTGACTTTGGTGGCGGTGGATCTGATTTCTAAAGACTAACTACGGTTGCGCCAGGATACAATCCCCGCTACAATATTTCTAATAGCGTCAAGCTAAACAACGATAAAGGATACGAATCATGACAATCATTAATGAAAAGACGCCCTTTTACAAGAAACGCGGTTGGCAAATTACGGCAGTTGTCGCCCTTGTCTTCATCATTCTCATTGGTGGCTTTATTTCTTCTGCCAATGGCTTGTCCCGCAAGGAACAGGATGTTGATGCTGCCACTGGTGGTATTCAAACCGCGTTGCAAAACCGCGCCGATTTGATTCCAAATCTGGTTAATGCTGTTAAGGGAGCCCAGGGACAGGAATCTGCCATTTACGGCAAGATTGCTGATGCCAGAACCCAATACAATCAAGCAAAGCAAAGCTATGCGAATGCCAACGATCAAGACCAAAAGACAACGGCTATGCAAAATCAGGATAAAGCCTTCAATTTGATGGTTTCAACGATTAATGAAAACTATCCGGATTTGAAGTCTTCTGACCAAATCCAAACTCTGATGGTTCAACTGGAAGGCGTTAATAACCGCGTGACTTATGAACGTAAGGTTTATAACAAGGCTGTTCAAGACTACAATAACAAGGTTGTGTCGTTCCCTAGTTCTTTGGTGGCATATATGACGAATCACCACAAGTTCAACTACTTCACGGCAGACAGTTCTGCCCAACAAAATCCAACGGTTAACTTCAGTAAATAATATTGAAGAAGACAGCAGAAAGCCCCAACCAGTAATGGTTGGGGCTTTTTGTCTCACATAAAGAATACTATTATTATACAAGAACTTCGATAACCGAACAATCTTTTTGGCCATTTCTTTTATTTCATTTTGTTACAATTTTGTAAGTTAGTTTTGCTAACAAGAGAATTATTCTAATCTAATTTTAATGATAGACTAATAAATAAATCATTTGTCGCCACAAGTTGGAACTGGGAGGTATAAATGTCGATTAGCTCTGCTCTGGAAAAACGCTTACCAACACTTCGATTATCGCTGCGATTGTCGAAACCTTAGGGACCATTCTCTTAGGTTTTTGGCTTCGTAAGCGGCAAACTCTTAGCCAAGATGCCGTCAAAACTTTGACGAGCATCACGATGACGCTTGCCCTACCCCTCTTAGCTTTTACGGCCTTTCTAACCCCATTGAACCATCAAACCCTCGTCCAAAGTATGGATGTTCTGATTTGGGGCTTGATTATTTATGTCATTTTGATTGTCACGATGCCCTTTTTATACGGTCGCTACGACAAAGACCAACGCGACGTTTTAGGCGTCTTAACCGCCTTTGGATCGACAAATTTCTTTGGCATGCCAATTGCTGGAGCCGTCTATGGTGCTAAGGGAATTATGTATGCCTCTGTTTTCAATATTGGCTATCGTGTTTTCTTATACTCCTACGCTTATATCAAGATGTCTGGCGAGCAGCTACGTGGTGAACATATCAAAAAGATGCTCGTTAACCCAATTGTGATTGCCACCTTCTTAGGCTTGATTCTCTGGGTTAGTCAAAACTGGATGCCTCAGATCAGCATCAGCACTGGAGGTAAAACCAGCCAGGTGGCCTTCTACCGCCTCGATGTCACTGTCCCTTGGCTCTTTGCCTGGATGAAGCTGTTAGCCGGCCTAGCTTCACCACTGGCCTGGTTAGCCATTGGAGCTAACTTAGCTCAGATGCCCTTTGCAGATGCGATTCAAAATCACACCGCCTGGTACTACTCCTTCAATAAGGTCATCATTGTCCCAATCATCATGGCTGCCATCGCTATCTTGGCAAATACTACCCATATCTTGCCCGTTGACCAAGTGGCCATGGCGACAATGGTCATTATGATGGCCACCCCCGTTGCCACGGTGGCAGTCAACTACGCCATGGCCTTTAACCATCAAAGTTTACTGGCGGCTAATACCTAGCTGATTTCGACCATTTCAGCTACGGTGGTCTTGCCGCTCTGGATTATCATTGTCCAACTCTTAGGTGAATTGCCCGTCTTTAAATAGCAAAACATTAAAAACGAACCATTATCACGGCCAACCATCAAGTTCAATCACCTGGGTGGTCAAAGTACCATCGTCGCTAACCGGCTGTGTTCAGGCTGATTTTTCCGATGATGACAAAAACAACAGGTTGGGCAGATTATCTCTTTTTCAATCGACTATTAATCGGTATAATGGTCCTTATTGAGGAGTTGAAAGGAGCCAAAATCATGGCCATTGTTGGATTACTCGTCGTTGCCTTCGCTTTATTAATTATCTTATTTGCGGCCGCTCACGGCTGGAAGCTTTTCCGTCAAGGAGACGTCAGCATGCTCCCGCTACTTGGAATTGCTGCCTTCCTTTTTCTAATCGGGCTCATCTTTATTATTTATAATTTGATGACGCTTCACTAATTTAAGAAAATCAGATTAAAACTAGCCCCAATCATAACGCTACTAAAAACGATAGCCACTGACCAGAGATCAGTGACTATCGTTTTTTAAAAGGCAATCAAATAAGCAAGAAAGGCCTCAACAACTAAAAGTAGAAAGGTGATTAGACTGTAATAGGAAAGAATTCCGACGTATTCTCGAATCAAGGCCGTTGGCAAAAAGTACAGAGAAGTTGGCGCCCCAATTCCCTGAGCTGAAAAACCAATCCGCTTAGAATAAAGACTAGCCCGCATAACATGGTAATTACTGGTCAAAAAGAGAATCTGCGGTTGACCAGTACGGCCTGATTTTTCCCAGTCTGTTAGAATCTTTTCCTTGGAGAACATAAAGTTCTCAAAGGTATTGCGGGACTGATTCTCTAAGATGATATCTTCTGCCGGCACACCGACTTCGAGCAAATACTTCCGCATGGCATCGGCCTCGGAAGTACTTTCGTCAGACCCCTTTCCACCGGAAACCACAAACTTTGGGCGTTTTTCTTCTTCGGCCTGACGGTAATAGGCCAAAGCCCGGTCCACTCGACTCTGGAGCAACGGCGTGACCCGGCCATTATGGATATAACTACCCAGCACAATGATGTAATCAGCCTTCTTCGTCGCTGGCAATACCTGGTACAAAAGTGAATAACCCAGGTAACTGAGAAACAGCAAGAAGAAAGTATTGTAGACGAGCATTCCCAGTGTATAGCAGAAGAAAAGAAAACGACCATGAACTTCCCCAATCAAAAAGAGCAAATAAAAATCAATGCCCATCGTGACTGCCAAGAAGAGCGCTAATTTAGCGGTAAAACTCTTCCCTTCCTTATGGGAAATAATATTAGTATTGCGCGCCAACCAAAAAATGGCGAAGGCAATCACTGCAATTGGCAACAAAATAACCAAAATGTTCATCACCGGTATCTGTTTGTCTAAGACATAACCAGCTAACTTCAAATAAAGCGCCATCACCGTCAGCAATAACGAAAAAATCAGTAAACTTCCAAAAATGAAGTTCCGCTTATCAATGGCAACAGCGACAACAGCCACGACCACAAGTGCTAATAATAAATAAATTAATGGTGTCAGCATTTCAGCCACCCTCTTTACGCTTTTGTTTCAATTATAACAGAAATGAATGGCAAAATAGAAAAAGCACCCGGAAAGCAGAATCCGGGTGCTTGGAGAGAAGAATAAATTAAGCAGAAATATATTTTTTAAGCGTAAGTTAACTTTAAGCGTCAGTTACTTGAGGACAACTTGCCAGCTGGTAGGCACTTCTAGAGTGTGTACTTCCTTGACCAAGTTATCTTCTTTATTTTGTTTGAACAACCACTTGTAAGTATCGTTTTTGTAAACCCACTTAGTCGTTGTTGTCTTAACTTGAGCAGTTTGAACATCAGCCTTCGTATAAGTAGCTGATTGCTTAACTGATTTGACAATGTCACTGGTATCAGGCGCAAAGTGAGCGGTTGCTTCCTTGTCCGTTGCTTGGTCCTTATAGACCAAGACGTAGTCGTCAGTACCAATCTTCTTAGCAGCAGCCATGCCCACAGGCATTTGAGCAGGTGCAGCAGAGTAAACCTGCTTGGTAGCGACCGTTGTTTCCTTCTTCATCCCATAATGAGAATCCATGTTAGCAGCCAACAAACCAATTGAAACAACCATCGCCAATGAGAAGATTGTTCCAAAAGTAGCCTTCAGGACTTTTGATGGCATCAGGAACCAGCTAGCAGCAGCTAAGGCAACAAAAATCGGAATAATTACCAAAATCATGATTAAGCTTCCTCCTTCTTGTCTTGCTTAACAAAGAATGCCAGGATGAAACCAAGAACGGCGAAACCAAGACTGATCATAAAGGCAATCTTGAAACCATCCAAAGAAGCATCCAACATCTTGCTTGCGTAGCGCAATGGTTCCGTAACCTTCAAATGGTTACTTGGTGTGTTGTTGTTGATAACGTTTTGAACAACTGATGTCAACAAGGCAACCACAACAGAGTTGACAACCTGACGCAAAGTGTTGTTAGCGGCAGTACCGTGAGATGTCTTTGCATCGGGCAAAGCGGCCATGGCCTTAGTTGTCATTGGCATCATGGCCATGGCAATCCCGGCCATTCGAACACCGTACAAGACACTAATAATAATGGTTGGTGTTTCAGGAGTTAAGAACAAGAATGGGAAAGTTCCCAAACCAAGGATGGCAAAACCAACCATTCCTAAGGCCCGTGCACCGACCTTGTTATACAAGGCACCTGAGATGGCACTGAAGACACCCATCAACAAGGCTCCCCAGAGCAAAGTCAATCCAGAATCAAAGGCTGACAAGCCACGCACGTTTTGCAAGTACGTTGGCAACATCATTTCGACACCGAACATCGCCATCATGGCCAAAATTCCAACAACAGATGGAATCGTAAAGTCCTTCGTCAAGAAGACCTTAACATCCAAGAATGGGTTCGACAATTTCAACTGACGCCAAACGAAGACTACTAAGAGTGCAACACCGGCAAAAATTGGTACGAGCACGTTTGGCACATTGCCCCAACCGTGTGAACCGACGTTGGTGAAGCCCCACAAGAAGAGACCAAAACCAATCGTTGAGAGAACCAATGACAAGAAGTCCAACTTAACCTTCTTAGTTGGAATAACGTTCTTCATCAAGAATGGTGTCAAAACCAAGGCAATTCCAGTAATAATCAAAGGAATCAAGAAAGTTGAGCGCCAGCTATCAGACAAAGTGAAGCCCAAAATCGTGTGGTCTTGCTTCAAAATCCAACCTGACAAGGTTGGACCAATGGCTGGGACCATTCCAATAACCAATCCCATCGCACCCATGGCTGCGCCTCGTTCTTCGGGGGCATACATGTTTAAGATGACGATTTGCATCATTGGCATCATGATTCCAAAAGCCATGGCTGAAATAATCCGGCCAACAATGAAAATCCACCAAGATCCACTATTTTCTGGTGTGGACATTGTTACCAAGACCCCAATAAAGAGTAATCCATAGGCAACCATGTGTAAGATTTTGGTTGGAATTCGGTTAGCTAAGTAAGCTGACAATGGCACCATCATCCCGTTAAAGAGAAGGAACCATGTCGTTGCTTGTTGAGCTGTCGACAAGTTAATATCGAAAGCCTTCATTAGGGAAGGAATGGCCGTCCCCAATGATGTCTGCATCAACGCACCGGCGGCCATGGCAATCATCATGACCACGACGACGAGTGTTCGATTGTAAGTTCGAGTATTTGTTTGAACTGCTTCCATCGTTATTTCCTTTCGTGGTACAATGTGTACCAGTTACTTTATGGAACATAGTGTAACAGTTAGATTTAACTGAGTCAACATGTTTCACTAAATTTATTTATTTGCTATAATATTCTTAGAAAAAAAGGAATTTAATCACAAAACGACACTTGTCGTGGAGGAACCTAGATGAAATTTGGCCAACAAGAAAATATCCGAGTTAAGCAACAAATTGTGGACGGTTTTTTTGAGCAATTAAAGGAACAACCCCTTTCAGAAATCCGAGTTGCACAGCTCATTAAATCAGCTGGAGTCGCGCGGGTAAGTTACTACCGCAACTTCGATAACATCGAAGATATTTTGACCTTTTACTTAACCTGTTTGGTGACCCAACACCATGAGCAAGAGAAACAAAGTTCAATCCCCCATAGTCGCACCCGGGAAACCATGAAGAGGCGCTTTACCGATTCTTTTGTTGCATTTAAAAGCCAGGAAGAACGGTTTATGCTGTTAATCGACCGGGGACTTTCCAGCCATATTTATGAATTTTTTGTAAACTTTGGCGAAATTATCAAGGCTAAACATCCTGAAAAAAAGCATGGCTTTAATTATAAACATATCTTTGTTTTTGGTGCTTCCTTTCACGTCATGATGGCCTGGTTACAAAACGGAGCCAAAGAAAGTCCCGAAGAAATGGCTGATTTTTTGGTCAATACGATGCCAGATAGTTTTTTCGACAAAGAGCCGTCAGTAGAAAAATAAATCATCCCCCCTTCAATCAAGAAGCCAAACTCACCCTGAGTTTTGGTTTCTTTTTTTGTGCCTTTCATCCAAAATAGCCCACAAAAAAGCACCCGGGAAGCAGGACCCGAGTGCTGATAGAGATGTATTCGAAGAAATATTGTGAAAAATAATGCTAATTTAATGAGAATGTTATGTCTGGTGCCCTAGAACTCCTGGTCATTTTTCGTTTTGCTGTTGTCTCAACGTACCGCTTTCAAATCAGTTCTTGCTGGTTGGCCGTTAGAAAGTCCATAAAATATTGACTAGCAATTGGCAGCGCTTCTTTCTCCCGGTAAGCAATCGCCACTGGACGCTTGACCTGCGGCTCAACTGATTTTGCCACCACATTAAAGTTAGTCCGACTAGCCACTAACTCTGAGAGCATGCTAATACCCAACCCGGCCTCGACCATAGCCATAATCGTGTAATCATCCTGGATCCGATAGCGGACATTGGGCGTTAGACCCGCCTTGCGAAAAGCCTCGAGTGGTTCGCTATAACCCCCACCCTCGACCAAAATAAAGGGTTCTTCTGTCAAAGACGCGATCGGCACTTGGTCTAATTTTGCCAGTGGGTGATCCGCCGGCAGAAAGGCCTTCATCTCCGTAGTGTGGATGATTTGTTTAGCCAGGTCATCCCCATAGTCAGCCGTCATGAGGCCAAAATCGACGGTCCCATCCTGAATCCAATTCACAATGGTTCCATAATCACCCTGATGCAAAACAAATTCAATCGCCGGATAGCGTTCCTGAAACCGTTTGAAGAGGTCTGGCAACCAATAACAACTAACACTCGTAATCGCACCAATTCGAACAGTTCCTGTTTCAAGGCCCCGGATTGCCCCCGCTGTTTCTTGCAAGATTTGGTATTGGCGCAACGACCGCTCGATATAGGGATAGAGCTTTTCGCCTTCTGGGGTCAGTTGAACACCTTGACGAGAACGCTTTAACAATTGGATGCCAAACTCCTTTTCAAGGCTAGCCACCATCTGGCTGACCGAGGACTGCGTATACCCCAGCGCTTGTGCAGCTTTGGTGAAGCTATTCATCTGGAGAATCTTTTCTAAAACTAGTAAATGGTTCATCAATCGTTTTTCCTAATACAACTATGTGATTTATTAATTGTACTTATCATATCATTTTTTCTATAATAAGAGAGCTAGAAAGAAACATTTGAGGTATAAGTATGAACATTTCCAAAAAAGAATCAGTCGCTAATTTTCTAAGCGCTGATGCTCGTCTCCAAAAAACATTAACCGCCAAGGACTTAATTGCCCTTGGCATTGGTGCCGTGATTGGTACCGGTATTTTCATCCTACCCGGTCACGAAGCTGCTAGTCATGCCGGCCCGGCTGTAGCCGTTGCCTTTTTAATCGCCGCCCTCGTCTCTGGTTTAGTCGGCATGGCCTATGCGGAGTTTTCTTCCGCTATGCCGATTGCAGGTTCAGCCTACTCCTTTGGCTCCGTTATCTACGGGGAATTTGTTGGCTGGATCTTAGGGTGGTCACTGATTTTAGAGTATTTTTTGGCTGTTTCTGCGGAAGCAACTGGCTTTGCGGCCTACTTTAATCACAACATTTTGGCGAGCTTTGGCCTTAACTTACCAAAGGCTCTGCAGGCCAGCCCAATGGAAGGTGGTTTGATTAACTTCACTGCTGTCGTGATTGTCTTGATTATTGCCGGAATTCTCATGATGGGAACCGAATTATCAAAAAAAGTAGAAAACTTTGCCGTCATTGTCAAAGTAGCCATTATCATTCTCTTTATTATTGTCGGCTTCTTTTATGTCAAAACCAGCAACTACGTACCTTTTTATCCAAAAGAATTTCACAGTGTTCCCTTTGGAATGGGCGGTATCTTTACGGCAGCGGCAACGGTTTTCTTTGCGTTTATTGGCTTTGATGCCCTCGCTTCCAATTCGGCCGAAACCATTAACCCCGGCAAAAACGTCATTAAGGGGATTTTGGGAACCGTCATTATTGCCGTGATCCTCTACGTCGCCTTTTCCTTAGTTTTGACCGGTATCGTCAACTACAAAGAACTGAATGTCGATGACCCCGCCGCCTATGCACTTCAGGTGGTCCATCTGACTGCTTGGAATAAGCTCATTACGATTGGCGCCCTCTTTGGAATTTTTACCGCGATGGTCACAATGTTTATTGGTGGGTCACGACTCGTTTATGCCCTTGGGCGCGACGGTCTTTTGCCTAAAAAATTAGGTCAGGTGAGCCAAAAGCATGCGGTTCCAACGAATGCGGTCCTAATTGCAACCGTAGTTCAGGCAGTTTTTGCTGGACTCGTCCCACTGACTCAATTGGCTTCGCTGATTAACGCTGGAACATTGATTGCCTTTACCTTTATTTCTTTTGGTATTTTAAAACTCCGTCATCGATCAGATATTCAAAATACAGGTTTCAAAATGCCCTGGTATCCATTCCTGCCAATTTTGGCTGGCCTGTGCAGTATTTTCTTTATCATCATGCTGCCAGATATCACCAAGATTTCCGTTGGCATTTGGCTCTTGATTGGTATTGCCGTCTACTTCACCTATAGTGTCCGTCACTCCAACCTACAAAATCAGTAACAGAAAAGGACTTGCGTTAATCAATGCAAGTCCTTTTTTTAATTTAATCAATTGTTGCCGCACACTTTTCAATGTATGCTTCACGGTCTTTTTGTGTCACACCTGAATCCATGTGGCCCAAAACATAAGCTTTGTTCAACTTAATTCCTGTTTAAGCAAAAACCCCTAACTTGTAACGGCTGACGACGTTACCAAACATCTTGTAGTACCAGCCCCCAAAATTAGAACTCGTAAAGACGTCCGCCTTCTTGCCCGTCAGATGCTTAACAATTTTACCGTTACGACGGTTGTAAGCAAAGCCAGGCGTAAAGACGCGGTCAATCATCCCCTTCAAAACAGATGGTTCTGCTGACCACCAAACAGGGAAGAAGAATGAAATTCGATCCGCCCAGGCAATCTTTTCTTGGACTGCCTTCGGAAAACTTTCATCTTCCATATGTTGACGATAGCCGTACGCTGTCAAAATCAGCGGTCGCTAGGTCCACAATTTGGACTTCATGGCCCTTTTCTTTTGCCACCGCTGCAAAGTTCATCGCATTAGCGTGAGTGAATGATTCTTGGTCAGGGTGACCCTGAATAATAAGCATTTTCATGGTGTTTTTCCTTTTCGGTTGGGATACCCACTCGGGTATTCGTAATTGCGCCATATGACCTATATTATAGCATTTTATTCGCAATCGATTTTTATTAAATACAACCATCATGCCCGCTTCCTTACTGATTTTTGAAAAATTTTTTCACTGCACGGACACATCTTGACAATTTTTGGTCAAAAGTCCATACTTCTTTACAAGAATACCGGAGGCGTAAAAATGACTCAAACATGGTTTCTCAACCACTTGACTACTCTTGTTAGTGGCCGTCTGATGACCAACGCAAAACGGCCATCTGCTGTCCATGTTTCTGCTATTTCAAAGACAAAAACGCCTGCAGACTGCCTTTTTATGGTGTTTGCTGTCCGATTCTTATTTCCTTTTATGCAGCTTAATCAAGGCCAAAATGTGGGCTTTTGCTATCGGTGTTAGAGACTGTCAATTTTTTGATGGTCTTTTTATTTTTTCATTTATCCAACAGCGGATTTTAATTCGTTGGATATTTTAATATTCACTTGATACTCACTTAATCTTGATATAGCGCTTTAGGCCTACACTATTTTTATTCGAACGAAGGAGGTCCTCGCTTTTGCGATCAAAATGGATACACAAACTTGATTGGTACCTTGTCGGCATACTGATTCTCAGCGCTATTTTATATGGCTGGGGTATCTGGGATGCAGGCAGTGCCAACAGTTTCTACACTGCAGCCATCACTTCCATGACCAAGTCATGGTCAAACTTCTGGTACGGGGCATTTGACCCAGCCGGTTTCATCACGGTGGATAAGCCACCTGTAGCGCTTTGGTTCATGGCCATTTCCGCTAAGATCTTCGGCGTTCACGGTTGGTCCGTTGTCCTCCCAAGTGTCTTGGCTGGAATTGCCTCCGTTTATCTCATGTACCGTCTCCTAGAGCCAAAGTTTGGTGCCTGGGCTGGACGGACAGCCGCATTATTCATGACGTTGACGCCCACTGTTGTTGCCAACAGCCGGACAAACAACATGGATGCTATCTTAGTCCTCTTCCTTCTATTAGCGGTCTTCACATTACAAAAGGCCGTGAACAAGAGGAACGTCTGGTTAGTCATGTTAAGCTTTGCTCTGATTGGTGTTTCCTTTAACATCAAGATGCTCCAAGCCTTCATGATTTTGCCAGCCATGTTCGCCTACTACATTATCGCCATCAAGATTCCTTGGAAAAAGAAGATTGGCTGGTTGGGACTCGCACTCGTTTCCCTTTCCGTCTTCACCTTGGCTTATCCAATGGCAGTTGATTCAGCAAGCAAGAGTTCGCGCCCCTATATTGGTAGTTCTCAGACTAATTCCTTGATGGAATTGGCCTTTGGCTACAACGGGACGCAACGTTTACTTGGGCAATCAACTGGTACTGGTGGTACCTTTGCCGGTATGGGAACAAAGAAGACTTCGAAGTCTTCAAAATCAGCAACTGGAACGAACCAAATGGGCCAGGCTCCGACTACAGGAACTGGTACAACTGGTCAGACCACTAATGGTCAAAATCAGACCGGTACACAAACCGGTCAGACAACAAACGGTACTGCACCAACTGGCCAAGTTCCAACAGGTACTAACGGTCAAAACCAAACAGCACCAACTGGTCAAGCTCCAACCGGTAAGATGGGCAAGATGACTGGTCAACCTGGTGGTAAGACTGGTAAACGTGGCGGTATGGGCGGTGCTGGAAGTGCCTTTGCCATCGGTTCTATCGGACCATTCCGTCTCTTCCAGTCCGATCTTGGTTCTCAAATCGGTTGGTACCTCCCATTAGCCTTCCTTGGCCTCATCGCTGGTTGGCTTGGCTTCCGCAAGCGCGGTAGCAAGTGGTACCACGTTTCAAGTGAACAAGAAGAGGTTCTCCTCTGGGCCGGCTGGTTCGTCCCTGTTTACGGCTTCTTCTCAGTCGCTTCATTCTTCCACCCTTATTACACCATCATGTTGGCCCCAGCCATTGCAGCCTTGACGGCTATCGGTGTCGCTGCCGTTACCAAGATGATGAAGGTCGATGTCAACAGTGAAGATGAAGCCGTTGACAAGACACAACCATTCGTTGCTCGCATCATGCTTAGTGTAGCCGTGATCACCACGCTACTCCTACAAGCTTATTACGTTTCTTCTTATTACCCAGTGATTACTGGTATCCTGATTGTCCTGGCCGTTGGCCTCGGTGTCTGGTGGCTCTTCCCACAAAAGACAGCAATCAAAGCAAAGATTATTGCCACAGCTGTTTCAGTCTTGGCAATGGGTGCCTTCTGGGCAGCCACACCAACCATCACCCATACTTCAGCAGCTATTCCAGCTGCCGGTCCATCCCTCTTCAGTCGTGGTGGTACCGATATGGGTGGCACTGTGAATAAGAAGCTCTTAGCCTATACCGAAAAGCACCAAGGTTCCGCTAAATACCTCTTTGCCACAACCGATTCAAACTCAGCTTCTGGTTACATTATCAAATCAGGAAAGGCTGTCATGGCCCTTGGTGGTTATAATGGTACTGATCCAACGATGACCTTTAAGCAATTTAAGCAACTCGTTAAGGATGGTAAGTTGAAGTACTTCGTCCTTGGTTCCCGTAGCAAGAGTTCTGATGGTCAAATCAAGAAGATTCTGGCCTGGGTAAAGGAAAAGGGTACAGTTGTCACTTATGACTCGGGTTCAAAGTCGACAACAACAGCTGCTAGCCAAACAACAACGACAACAGCGACAACAGCTGGTGGTACAACTGCAGGCGGCATGACAGCCGGTGGTCCAACAGGAATGGGTGGCTCTTCAAGCTCTACTCTGTATGATTTGTCCTCAATTTATTAAGACGAAAGGAGTCCAATTATGTTGACACGTTCAAAAATCCCACGGTTAGGGTTAATCCTACCAGCTTATAACGAAGAAGAAGTTCTTCCAACCACGCTGAACGTCCTCCAAGGGATTAAAGCAAGCTTGGTTGAACAGATGCTCGTCAGCGAAGATAGCTTCATTATGATTGTTGATGATGGTTCAGCTGATAAGACTTGGTCAATTATCCAACAGCAAGAACGACAAAATTCCGACATTATCGGCGTTAAGTTGTCCAAAAACTTTGGTCACCAACCAGCCCTCCTGGCCGGTATGACCGAAAGTAGCAAGCTCGCGGATATCATGATTACCCTTGATGCCGACATGCAGGACAATCCGGACGTCATTAAACAAATGGTCGAAAAGTACTTAGAGGGCAATGAAGTCGTCTATGCTGTTCGCTCTAGCCGCCAAACTGATACCTGGTTCAAGCGTAATTCTGCTTTAGCTTTCTACAAGTTGGCTGGTTGGTTAGGAGTCAAAATGGTCCCCAACCACGCTGATTTCCGCTTAATGAGTAAAGTTGCCGTGAAGGCCCTCCTCAAAATGCCAGAACGCAACGTCTTTCTCAGGGCCATGGTCCCCTTGGTTGGTTTCCAATCTGCTAAGGTTTACTACGAGCGTGGTGAACGTCAAGCCGGGGAGTCCAAGTACCCACTAAAAAAGATGCTTTCCTTTGCCATCGATGGAATCACCAGTTTTAGTACCCAACCGATCCGCTTGCTCCTTCACCTAGGAATCCTCGTCCTTGGAATTGCTGGTGTCGAAATTGCCTATACAGTTTTTGAAAAAATTGTCGGTAATCCAACGGCCGGTTGGTCATCATTGATGATTTCCATCTGGTTGCTCGGTGGGTTGAACCTGATTGCTTTGGGGGTTGTCGGCACTTACATCGGTAAAATCTTTACCGAAGTCAAGCACCGTCCACTCTTCCAGATTGAGCGTGAGGATGGCTACCCGGTGGCAGAAGACCAACTCACAAAAGTAAGTCCAATGCCCCAGTCAGAAGAAACAGAAACACCAAGTTATGAAACTGATTATCAGGTTGTCCACCAAGTGATTAGTCGCTAAGCGATTGATTAATCTGGACTTGGCTTAATCAACAAACTTCCCCTCAAAAGGATGTCGCTAACAATCATGTTAGTGGCATTCTTTTTTGCTTCCAGGGATGATTGATTTTAATTTTTAAAGTCATTTTAAAAAGCGTTTCGGAAAATAAATTAAAAAAGTGTTGACAAATGAGAAAAACGTCCGTAAACTCTAATAAAAAGTTGATGTTGAAGAGATAAGTAAACTTTAGCGGCAAATGATAGAGAGCTGACATTTGGTGAAAGTCGGTTTTGCTTAGAAGTTGAAAATGGTCTTGGAGTCGTGTAACGTGGTGAGTTTTGTCAAAATCAGCCGCGTTCGGGTGCGCCCGTTACCGCGTTAGAGTATCTCATTTTTTGACGTACTTGTTGAGTGACTAGCAGCGATGCTAGCCAGAATCCGGGTGGTAACACGATTAAATCGTCCCGTAGTCTTTTATGACTACGGGACTTTTTTTATTGTCCTGTATCCAAAACAGCAACAAATACTAAAAAGTCCCGTTTTATCAAAGGAGAAAAAACAATGGCAGAAGTTGAAAGTTTTACATTAGATCACACAGCAGTTAAGGCCCCATACGTTCGTTTGATTGCCATTAATCCCCCCTAGTTTTCCATCTCAAAACACAACTCGCCAACCTTGTTAGTAATATCAATTGACAAACCCGAGATAGTTTTTAATATTGTGTCACTGTCGTATTCATCCACTTGTTTATTTTTAATTGCTACTGCTAACAACTGGGCAATGGCGTTAATCTCTGATGATAAATCTGATATAATTCAAGATCTAATTTATATAACGTTGTTACTTCTTGTTTTTCCATGTTAAAATATAGCCAAATAGCCATTAAAAAGGCGTTTTTCTCAAGTCATTCCCATCTAGTCGCCAAACTTCGGGGGATGTCTTTTTTTTGCCTTTTTCATGCTTTTGGCTCTCCTTTCTTAAATATCAGCAAATAACTTTGCTTTGATGTCTTGGTAGTCGTTGCCGTCCAGAAGATACAAGGCTATATGTTGCTTAGCTCGTTCTAGTCGTTCTTTCTGGTCATTATCTAACACCTCTTCTGGGCTATTGACTTCTTTAGATTTTTTGAGTTGCTTAGGTGTCAGCCCCGTGGCGCACTTATAGGCTAGTTGATGGTAATTCGTATAAGCGTACTTATCGAACTTCCATCTCATCCCCCTTAATGCCATTCTTTAATCGCTTTGCTAATCTCGTCGCGGTCGTACATTGTGCCGTACCCTGTAACGTGTGCCTGCACTCATCCAGTGTTCACTAAATGGCGCTTGAAAGTGTTCGACGAACACCCTGCATACTTGGCCGAGTTTTTTTAGGTTAAGCCACCTTGGCCTCTCTGTGACTGTCTGTGTTGTTTGCTCCATGCTATTCCTCCTTAAGTAGCCAATCATTTAGCTTATCGAACGTACGCTCTTGCGCTGTATCTACCTTTCCGTTAATAACCTTGGATATTGTTACAGCAGTAACGCCTGTTTTCTCAGATAGCTGCCTATAAGTTAGGTGCTCTCGTGCTTGCTTAATAGTTAAAGCATCAATAAATATCTTGCTTAGTACTTTCATGCCCTCTCCATTTCCGAAAAACTCGGTTAATATGTTGTTTAGTATATATCCTAGTTTTTTCGGTTGTCAATCTTTTTTTAATTTTTTCCGAGATATTCGGTAAAATAGCAAAAGTATGTTATTCTTTTTTGTGAGGAACAACTATGAAAAATCGTTTAAAAGAATTAAGAAAAGAAAAAAAGCTCTCTCTAGTTTCTATCGAAAAACAAACAGGAATTAAGCGCTCCACGTTTAGCGATTATGAGAATGGTAAAACAGAACCCAAACTAGCAACGTGGCAAAAGCTTGCTGATTTCTTTGGTGTGTCTGTTGGTTATTTGCAGGGTATCAGTGATATACGAGAACCATTTGAATCGCACACCATGGAGGAATGGTGGGACAAGGCTCTTGGATACATGGCAGACGTTAACCCTCAAGTTTTCGATGAAGAACGTAAAAAGCACGAACAAATCAAGGCAACGAAGCAAGTCGCTCCCATCTTGGATGTCATCTCTAAAAATGAGAGTTTGCCTGATAATTACATCGATTATAATGTTGAGATTAAAGACGATACGACAAAGGCCAATATCTACAAAGCAACAAGCATGCTAGCAGAGCTTGGCCGTAACTCATCCCCAGAAGCGAAAGCAGACTTACAACGTATTACCGAACTGCTAGAACATCTAGAAGAACGTACACAATTACCACCAGAATTAGGTGGATACGAGTAATAAAAAAAGCCCACTTGGGCTTGCATGATACAAAGCGCCTTGATTATTAAGGCATGGACTCCCACTATCGGGGATGAAAGGAAGAACAATATGAACACTAAAGACAAACGATAACTTAAAATCCGCTGTTATTTTTGTTATAATTGCGGTTGTCGGCTATACAGTTACTTATTACTAGGACTGTAACAGGACAAATAAAAAAAGCACGTTGGGGCTTGCAATGATACTGACTAGCATTAGGAGATAAAAAAACATGATAGCATTAATTGGACTTGCCATTACTTTATTAGGACTTATCATTTTAACAATGGGTCAAACTGCCCCGCTCATACGCTTATACTTTGGAGATAGGAGTGTAATTTCACAGATCTTTTGGGGGACAATCCTATTTTTAATTGGTGGCGGTATACTAATTATAAATGCTGCTTACTTGATGTGATCAGCACAAAAATAGCCCTACTCGTTTGAGTAAGGCTTTTTATATTAGGGATGTTCTGACGGTGCCTAATTCGTTCATTGTTACAATTACTGCAAAATACTGCATTACTTTCAAAAAAAGAGTTCAATGCCATAATAGCTATAAACCGCTACAGAAAGGTAATACTGACTGCACCCTATTTATAGTTTTTTGAAAGAATGCAAGGGTTATAAAACTGCGCCTCTTTTGAAAAAGGGTGCAAAATATAAACAACGCTAAACGCTTATATAAAGCTATTTACCACTGCATGCCTTTTAGACTTTTTCAATAAAATGCAGATTTTTGCAGACAGTAGCAATTACTATAAACCACTGCCCTATTTTGGGGATCTAGTTTGTAACTTTTTAGGTGCGACCGTTTTAATCTTTTTCATACACTTTTGTACCATGCACTTTTATTGCCTCCGCCCATTGCGCTTTAATGGCCTTGTCATGCGCTTCCTTT
>NZ_DF968081.1:94367-178610 GCF_001047135.2 Fructobacillus tropaeoli
CCCAGTGCATCCCCTTTGTTCGTTTTGGTGTTATATACATTCTATAGGCTAGGTCACAGGCTAATAAATGGCCTAATCCCATGTAACTGTTATATAGAACGGGGTCTAATTTATTAATAAGATTTAACTGTTTATCATGTAACGCCATGATTTTATCGAACATGTTACGTCTGGCCTTGTTATCTTGACCAGCATAATACAACCCCGCACATTCTCGGCATATCACTGCCCCCCCCATCTTGATCATTTAAGAGAGCACACACATATCGTTTCCTTGGATCATACGCCAATTTTCAAAAGTTTTTTCTGGGGTGGTTATGAACCGCCAAGCGTTGCTGTGTAGCCATTTGTATTTTTAAAAAGTACCCCATAAATCCACCCTAAAAACCCGACAAAAACAGCTAAATATTTTTATCAAATGCCTGTTTACTAGGCTTTTAGGGGATGTCCCCCCCCCTACCTAAAAATTTCAAAAATTGAACTTTCACACAAGATGACGATATGTGAGCGCTCTCTTCGTCAAACAGACGGGGGCGGGGGTATCCAACCTTTTATATCTTCATTCCTACAAAATACACCATTACAAAATAAAAACGCTTAAATCATCTTATATAGCTTATTTATATAATCAAATAAAAAAGCCCTTTCGGACTTTAGTGGCTATTATACAAACATTTTTTGCAAGAAGCCTTTTTTCTGTTCCTTAAGTAAATCTAGCTTACGCTGATAAAGAGTGATAGTGTTGTCTAATTGTTGGAAGAATGAGCCGATTTTTTGTTGTTCTGAAAGATTTGGCGTAGGTATCTCTATTTCGAACATCTTTGTTTTCGATATGTTATATCGTGATATCCTTTGTGCTAGGAAGGTTATTTTCTTTCGAATTGAAGGTGATCTTAGCATGGATGCCATATAATTTAAATCAAAAGATACTCGAGGACGATATCCAAATGTAAAGCTATTTAAATATACATTTTTAGTATCGTGTGTCCAAACAGATGACATACCAACTTCTTCGGGTGTTTCTGAAGAAGTTGTAAAAAATACATCGCCCTTTTGAACTTGGTTCTGTTTCTCATCGATTTCAATTGCATCAAGCTGATCTAGGGTTGCTATAGGATTTTGAAAAACATTCACATAGGTTACAAACTTTGCTGATCCATGACCAAAATTTTCTTTGGTTTTTCCAGTTAAGCCAGTAAAAGTATCCCCAACATCTCCTAACTTACGCTCTTCCCAAGCATCAGTAAATCCTTTAAATCTTATATCTGGTACTCTATCGACCATGAGTGCGCTCCTCATTGTTATTAACTAGTTAAATCGTATAGTTTTCAAAATATCAAAGCAATAGCATTTTACTAATCTTAACAAATAAAACACCTACTCATTAGACCACTTCACACGGGCTATATTTTGCCCCTAATACAGACTTTCTAACTCTTAATGTCTAATCTCATACTAGAACAAACAAAAAAACCTCCACGGGCTTTATATGGCGTATTTATTTAATGTGTTATAAGTGGTCTGATTCTAATACTGTTCTATCAGTTCGGACTGCTTAACTGACCTTACTAACCTGTTAATTTTGGCGTTCGTTCTTTCTATCTTGGACGCTGTGCCTACGATATTCTTGTACTCGCTGAACTGCTTGCCTTGTTTATAGTGTTCATAATGCATTTGTACAAAGTCAGGCGGAAGCGTGGCAATGAACGGATCAAGCGTCCTATGTACGTCTTCAAAGTATAAGCAC
Source organism: Fructobacillus tropaeoli (assembly GCF_001047135.2). GTDB lineage: Bacteria > Bacillota > Bacilli > Lactobacillales > Lactobacillaceae > Fructobacillus > Fructobacillus tropaeoli. The sequence continues at coordinate 96,115 of NZ_DF968081.1, forward strand.
ATTTCCTTTTCAAGTTTCGATGTAAACCCTGCCCGCTTTCTTTGTTCAATCTTCTCTAATGTCCAGCCGCTATTATATTTAAAATATTCTCTTAAAACTTCCCACCTTTTCATGTCATCCCCCACAAATGTTTTTAAGACAATTATACAGGAAGACCTGACGCACTAAATCAGTGCCCCAGCGTACTTTCAAGCGTGCCTGCAAACACGGTTGTTAGTTGTCCACTACTGGACAATACAAAAATATCCGCTACTTTTCCGCTACAGTTTTAATCCGTGTTGTTGTTCATTACCTGCGGTACTGTTTCGGTGCTTCTGGCGTTTTCTGTCCGTTTATCCGATTTTATCCGCTACTTTTTGCGTATTCTGACATATTTTGGCCAAAATAAAAACGGCTATAAAAGCCGTCACATTGCTAGGGTGCAAGTGTTTTTTATCCTCTAATTTATCCGCTACTTTTTCCGCTACTTTTGTTGATTGTCAGTGACGTTCAAAAAATAAAAATAGCTTAAGACTGGGATTTTTGACGCCTCTTAACGTCTCCTGATGTTATCAATGGACTCGAGGGGAGTCGAACCCCTGTCCAAACCGCCCGCCACACTAGCTTCTACATTCATAGGGCAATGATTAATACCACAGCCAAAGCAGTCATTGTCCAGAACTTGACTCTGACTGGGAACCTAATTGATTTAAACTTAACCGTGCAGGCATCACCATTAAGCCGATCTGACCATTTATTAAACCAAGACCACCATGTCAGCCTAACAATCTTGGCTACGAATCACTGGTTTTTAGGCAGCGACAGCGTAAGAGTTATTGTTTTTTGCAGTTAAATGTCTGCCCGCTTTACGCCCGGATGGCGGAATGCAGCTAATGCTCGTAACAGCCTGTCGAATTCCAAGACGAGCCCAAAACAAAAAGCCGAGGAAAATTCCTCAGCTTCCATTATAGCAAAAACTTTATCGAGTATCAGTCAATTCCGTTTTTCTTATTACGCTTCTTCAATAAAATCAGTCCAAAGGTAGCCGAAATTAATCCAATTTCAAGCGCTTTTTGACCCGTCGACTTTTCTTGATGATTACCAGTTTGTGGTAATACACTAGTTGCTTTTGTTGTTGCGTTTACCAAACTGTCAGATGTGTTGACCTGACTAGGTGAGTCAATCGTCGAACTTGTTTCTGATTTCTGAGTCGTTGACTGACCACTGTTGCTTGGCGTCGTTCCTGAATCCTGAGTCGTTGACTGACCACTACTACTTGGCGTCGTTTTCGGACCCTGATTTGTATTTGATGTCGTGTCATTACCACTTGTCACAGTTACTGTCACGGTCTGAGTGTAAATATTACCGCTACCATCCGTATAAGAATAAGTTACAGGATAGGTGCCTGGCTTCGTTGTATCTACATGACCTGTCACGGTAATCTTTGTCAAATCAATTGGTTGACCGTTTGCATCAGTAGCACCAGAGAAACTATCTGCTGGGGTCCATTTTGTACTTGGTCCAGCAATCAAATCACCACCCTTAATAGTGATACTATCCTTACTTGCTACAACAGTAATTGTCGCTGTTTGAGACCGTTTATTACCTTGGGCATCGGTGTAGGAATAAGTGACAGGGTAAGTGCCTGGCGTAGTTGGGTCAACTTTACCATCGACCGTTACCTTGCTCAAATCCACCGGCTAGCCATTTTCATCCGTTGCACCCGAGAAGTTGTCTGCTGGTGTCCACTTTGTATCAGGACCAGCAATCAAGGTACTATCTTTAGCCGTTAAACTACCCTTGCTTGGATTGACCGTTACTGTTACCTTCTGAGAATGAGTATTTCCTTAGCCATCAGTATAAATGTAAGTAATCGGGTATGAACCTGGCTTAGTTGTATCAACTGTGCCATCAACCGTTACCTTACTCAAATCCACTGGTTGGCCATTTTCATCCGTTGCACCCGAGAAATTATCCGCTGGTGTCCACTTTGTATCAGGACCAGCAATCAAGGTACTATCTTTAGCAGTTAAACTGCCCTTACTTGAATTAACTGTGACTGTCACAGTCTTTGAATAGTGGTTACCAGTTTCATCCGTGTAAGAATAAGTAACAGGATAAGTACCAGGCTTCGTCGTGTCCACATGACCCGTCACGGTGATCTTTGACAAATCAATTAGTTGACCGTTTGCATCAGTAGCACCAGAGAAGTTGTCTGCTGGTGTCCACTTCGTGTTTGGGCCGGCAACAATCGTACTATCAGCGGCATTGATACTACCTTGGCTAGCCAACACAGTGATCGTGGCAGGAGTACTATGATAGTGCTCTTGCTGATCAGTATAGCTATATGTGACTTGGTAAGTACCAGCTTTTTGCGGATTGACGCTGCCCGAAACTTGAACCTTACTCAAATCAAGTACGTTGCCGTTTTCATCAGTAGCACTGACAACATTGTCACTCGTATTCCACTTCGAGTTGACTAAAATCGTACTGTCCTTGGCCTTCAAACTACTCTAACTTGGCACCACGGTCACATTGGCCGTCTTTGTAACAGCTTTGCCACTCGTATCAGTATAAATATAAGTATAAGTAATTGGATAGGTTCCTGGGTCTGTAGTCTTCACCGAACCACTAACCTGAACTTTACTCAAATCAACAGCTGATCCATTTTGATCCACGGCACTCAAAAAGTTTTGGCTAGCGGACCATTGCGCCGTAGGACCAGCAACAATCGTGCTGTCTTGGACGTTCAACGTTGCTTGACCAAGAACTTTATCATAAACAACGTTGTAGGAAAGTTGACCAGAATCATTATTAACCGTCGTTGAGTCAAAATAAGTTGGTTGAATGCCTTCAATGCTATAGCCAGCAATGGTTGGTGCCGTTACTGCAGCAAAGTTATTACTATTAGCTCCACTGGCCAGCTGCCAATCCGTACAAGTAGGTTGGCCATTGACCAATGTTCCTTGACGGCGATAAATGGCCGACTGAACGGTTGATGAGGCAATCTTATTGCCACTCTTATCCACGTAGTTAATGGTACGAGAAACGGTATTATTCTGTGCTGGGTCAAAAGTAAATGAATCAACCGAAACAGTTTGCAAGTTGCTATCTAATCCGGTCGATGCCCCAATCGATAAGGCTAATGGATCCTGGAAATCAGTAACTGGAATGGAAAATGTATGGCCCAGGTAATCCAGTCTCATGTGTCCATTCCCATCATAGGTCACTGTAAATGGCATTGCTTTACCAGCTACTGGATATTTAGTAGGATCCAAGTCCAAAAAACCGCCATCGTAACGAATATTACTATCTTGCCCCTTTTGATCCACATCGCTATGAAAACCAGAAACATAAGAATCTACGTTACTATCGTGGTGATCACCACCATCAATCGGCCAGGTATCAAAAACATAACCGGATGAGGTTGGTAGGCCCAATACGCTAATACCACCACCTAATGAACCGATTTCCCCAACAGTTCCATGATGGAAGGCAATTCCAATGCCATCGGCACCTTGAGCATCCTGTAATTTGCTTCCAAGGTTAATTGTTCCGTGCAACACGAAAGCGTCATTGGCATTAATCTTAGTTTTCAGCGTGATGTTTCCTTCAACACCACCTATATCTGGTGTTAAAGTAGCAGTATTTCTGCTGGCATCATAAGTTGTATCGCCGCCTAATTTAAACCACTGCAAAAAATTATCCTTGGTAACTGTCACTGAAAGATTATCATTTGTTACTGGTTGAGTTGTGCCTTGGGTTAAATTAGCACCCAATAAGGCAGCATTACTCGTTGCAGAATCCGTTGCTTCGCGCAAATCCAGTGTTTGTTCTGTAGCTTGACTCTGGCTACCTTGATTGCTGCCACTAGTTGCATCGGTAGTGCTGGAACCAGCAGTACTTGAATCAGTAGCGCTTCCAGTTTTCTGGCTTTGTGACTGAGTAGCGCTACTAGTGCTAGTGCTTTGCGATTGCGTGCCACTTCCAGTACTGGTGCTTTATGACTGATTATTATTGGCTGTCGAACTACTTGTATTACTTGCAGCTTGGCTCTGATTTTGAGCAGTAGTTGTCCCCTGTAACGTTGCCGTTTGCTGTGCACCTTGTTCTCCAGCACTGGTTGAACTTTGTTGCGTACCCGTACTTTGTGACGCCGCACTTTGACTAGTCGTGCTTGCCGGATTTAATCCTTGAGCAGCAGTACTCTGAGGATTTAGTCCCTGCGCTACCAAGCTTTGGCTACCTGTACTCTGATTATTTGTTATCTGTGAACTGGCAGTCTGACTTTGTTGACTTGCTGACTCATTTGTATTTGTTGTTTTTTCTGTTGTTTGAGAACTAGAAACATCATCGGCTTGAGCCTGCTGGTGAGCACCTTCTACAGCCACCATACTAACACCCGCTAAAGCTGTTACCCATAATTTCTTAGCCTTATATAATTTGTATGTTTGCTTTTTGTTCATAGCTCATTCTCCCTTTCGGGAAAATACTAACATTTTTATTTCTCTATTTCAATTACATTTCTTTTTGATTACTTTTAATAAAGATGTATTCTAATTTGCGATTTAGGACAAAAATTGTCCTTATAATTATTTATACTTTCATTAACTAATGTTGTAATCGGTTAAGCTAATATTGATTCAAATCAGAACCATCCCAGTAAAAAAGCCCATTACTGATAGTACCAGGCTGGTTAGTTTACATAAAAAAACGCCGTAACCAGAAATTAAACATCGCTTCTCTTTCTCGCGACAAATTTCCCATTACAGGCGTTTTATTTTTTATTTAGAAAGCCCGAAAACGCTTATGTCGTTGTTGAATCAACTCGTCGTCAGACAATGTCTGCAATTCCCGGATTTCATCTGATAACTTTTCCTTCATGCCATTAAAAATCTTGCCATGATTATGACCTTCTGGAATCACCTGGTCAATCACATTTTCCTTCATCAAATCAGCAGCCGTCAAGCCCATAATGCCAGCAGCTTCATTTGCTCGCTTGGCATCTTTCCACAAAATCGAAGCAAAGCCTTCGGGTGACAAAATTGAGTATGTGGCGTTTTCAAACATCCACACTTGGTCAGCTGTGGCCAAAGCCAAGGCACCACCGGAACCACCTTCACCATAGATAATAGAGATGATTGGGACCGGCAACTTCATTGACTTCAGAATTGACTGAGCAATTGCTTCCCCTTGACCCAAGGCTTCAGCGTCCTTGCCAGGAAAGGCACCCGGTGTGTTGACGAAGGTCACGATTGGACGGTGGAACTTTGCTGCTTGTTCCATCAACCGTTGCGCCTTCCGGTAGCCCCAAGGCTGTGGCGAACCATTTCGCTTGGACAACTTATCGTTGATGTCCGTTCCCTTATCAATGGCGATAACAGTAACAGGCTGGCCGTTTAATCGTGCCAAACCACCGATAACTGATTTATCATCACCATAAAGGCGGTCGCCATGTAATTCAATGAAATCATCAAAGATGCCATTGACTAATTCGCGCGCCATAAAGCGGTCTTCGCGGGATTTCTTCACCACTTCAGCTGGATCAATTTCTTTTTTAAACAATGTTTTGATAAATTCGAACATTATTCAGCCTCCTGTTGGTGTAATGACACAATATTGGCAATCATGTCAGCCATGTCTTGGCGAGGAACAATCTTGTCAACAAAGCCGTTTTCCAAGAGCGTTTCCACTCGTTGGAAGTCCTTTGGTAACTTTTCATGAATCGTTGATTCAATCACACGAGCACCGGCAAAACCAACCAAAGCGTGTGGTTCGGCTAACGTGACATCACCCTGCATCGCAAAGGAAGCAGTCACACCACCGGTCGTTGGGTCGGTCAGCACAACTAAGTACAACAGACCTGCTTCCTGATGGGCGGCAACAGCAGCTGATACCTTAGCCATCTGCATCAAGGAATTGATTCCTTCTTGCATTCGCGCCCCACCAGAAGCCGTAAACATCACGACTGGCAAGCGGTTTTCTGTGGCATACTCGAAGAGACGGGTAATCTTTTCGCCGGTCATTGAGCCCAACGAGGCCATCATAAAGTAAGCGTCCATGATGCCCAAGGCAACCTTTTCGCCTTCAATCGTAGCCGTTCCAGTCAAAACGGACTCGTTCATCTCAGTTTGCTTCTTAGCCCGGGCTAATTTTTCCTCATAACCAGGAAAATCAGAATGATCAATCGTCAAGTCAGCGTTCATCTCGACGAAGTCTTCAGTCAACAAGGCCACCCGTTCGTGTGCCTGCAAACGGAAACCGTAATTACACTTTGGACATACGCGGTATGGCCCCAGCTCCTTGTTATAAATTTGTTCGCCACAATATGGGCAAGCCAGAAAGAGGCCGTCAGGAATCCTATCCTTAATGGCATCGGTCACCTTAATCTTATTTTGTTCAGGTTTTTTTGAATTAAATAAATCCATATTATTTTGGGCTCTGCCCTCTCCCCCTCATCACTGTTTGGGTCTAAAGTTTCTTAAGCAAGTGAAAGCCGCTCAAAGGCGGCTTTCGTCAAGAAATTTATTCACCAGCCTGTTCAGCCAGTTTTTCTTCCCACTTTGGCATAAATGTATCTTCAAGATACTTCGTTCCAAAGTTATCTGTCAAGACATTTTCATCCAGCAACAAGGCCTTTTGGAAAGTCTGTGATGTGGAAACACCCACTAAGGAAGTTTCATCCACCATTCGTTCCAACTTCGCTAAGGCTTCCCCGCGCGTTTCATCATGGGCAATCAGCTTCGCGATCATCGAATCATAGAACGGCTGGATGGTGTCGCCATTGTAAAGGGCTGAATCGATTCGAACCCCTGGTCCACCAGTTGGTAAGAAGACAAAGTCAACTTTTCCAGCACTAGGGGCAAAATTAGCTTCTGGCTTTTCAGCCGTCAACCGCATTTCAACGGCGTGACCACTGATTTGAACATCAGCTTGCTTTAACTTCAGTTCTTCACCGGCAGCCACTTCGACCTGCAAGCGCACCAAATCCAAGCCGGTCACCATTTCAGTGACTGGGTGCTCAACCTGAATTCGAGTGTTCATTTCCATGAAGTAGAACTTACCTTCTTGGTCTTGAAGGAATTCAATCGTTCCAGTATTTTCATAATCAATCGCGTTCACAGCCTTCGTGACAATGTCCATCAGCTCTTCACGCATTGTTGGTGTCACGGAAGCGGCTGGTGATTCTTCCATCACCTTTTGGTTCCGGCGCTGCAAAGAACAGTTTCGTTCTGGCAAGCAAATCACATTACCAAATTGGTCGCGAATCACTTGCATTTCGATATGGCGGACATTCGTCATGACTTTTTCGATGTACATATGGTCATCACCATATGACAACTGAGCTTCGCTTTGGGCGTTGATAAAGTTTTCTGCTAGTTCACCTTCTGAGTAAACAAAGCGCATTCCCTTACCACCACCACCGGCAGCTGCCTTCAGCAACAATGGGAATCCCGTCTTTTTTGAAACCTCAATGGCTTCGTCAACGTTATGAATATAGCCATCAGAACCAGGGATTACCGGAACGCCTGCCTTCGTCATTTCTGCTCGAGCATGTTCCTTGTTTCCCATCAAATCGATTGTTTCAGGACGAGGGCCAATCCACTTAATGTTGACATCCCCGACCATTTCGGCAAATAGAGCGTTTTCTGATAAGAACCCATAGCCTGGGTGAATTGCTTCAGCACCCGTTAATAGGGCTGCTGTCACAACATTTTTCATGTTTAGGTAAGAATCAGCAGGCTTTGGCCCACCAACACAGATGGCCTCGTCTGCTACTTGAACGTGCAAAGAATCCTTGTCAGCCGTTGAATAAATCGCAACCGTTTGGATGCCCATTTCCTTCAACGTCCGGATAATCCGCACGGCGATTTCGCCACGATTGGCTACCAATACTTTTTTAAACATCTTAATCTCCAACAATAAATGTCAATTCAGCGGTTGTAGCCTTCTTACCATTCACCCAGGCAATTCCTTTTCCTGAACCAACAGGGCCACGCAAGCGATCCAAAACGACTTCTAAGCGCAATTGGTCACCAGGACGAACCATTTGACGGTAGCGAGCCTTCTTAATGCCGCCAAAGTAAGCTGTCTTACCCTTGAACTCGGGCATTGAAAGCAAAGCAACAGCACCAGCTTGGGCCAATGCTTCAACGGTCAAAGCACCTGGGAAAGTTGGGTTACCAGGGAAGTGTCCTTGGAAGATTTCTTCGTTAATGGAAATGTTCTTGATGGCCACACAGCGCTCACCAGGTACTAATTCCTCAACCGTGTCCAACATCAACATTGGGTAACGATGTGGAAGAATTTCTTGAATTTCCTTTGTGTTCAATTGGGTCATAGCTCTTCTCCTTTTAGCTGTCTATGTACATCCAAGCAATGCTTGGATAAGACGATCGGCTGAAATAGCCGTCTAATCTATTAATCAGTTGTGACACGGTAAAGTGGCATATCAAAATCAATCACTTCTTCGTTATCAACCAAAACTTCAGCAATGGTACCAGAAACGTCTGACTTGATTTCAGTCATCAACTTCATGGCTTCAATGATAGCAACCGTTTCGCCCTTTTCGACGTGGTCGCCAACATTCTTAAAGTTTGGTTCACCTGGCTTTGGTTGGAGATAAACCGTTCCGACCATTGGTGCCTTGATTTCTTTTCCAGCGGCTGCTGGTGCAGCTACTTCAGGTGCAGCGGCCTGAGCTGCTGGCGCTTGGTTCACAACAGGTTGTGCTGCGGGTGCACTTGGCGCTACTGGCGCTGGTGTGTTACTGCCTTGAACCTGTTCGTTCTTAGACAAGTGCAATGAAAATTGACCATCTTGGATGTAAACATCCCGCAGGGTAGACTTTTCCAAGTCTGCCATCAATTCACGAATTTCTTTGACATTTAAATTCATTATTGAACTTCCCTCTTACCACTTCTTGAAGACAACAGCTGCGTTATGACCACCAAAACCATAGTTAGCAGACAAAACATATTCAGGAGCCGTATTCTTGTTCGTTTCGTTAACCAAGTTCACCAACTTTGTGTGCTCATCAGGTTCATCAAAGCCAACGTTAACTGGCAATTGACCACGGTCGATAGCACCAACAGAAGCAACGGCTTCGATGGCACCAGCGGCACCCAAAAGGTGACCAGTCATTCCCTTCGTTGATGAAACCAATACAGAGTTCGGACCAAAGACAGAAGCAACAGCTTCGGCTTCACCTGAATCGTTTGCACCGGTAGCAGTACCGTGGGCGTTCAAATAAGTAACGTCTTCTGGCTTGATATCAGCATCCTTCAAGGCTGCCTTCATTGCCCGAGCAGCTCCTTCACCGTCAGGGGCAGGAGAAGTCATGTGGTAAGCATCTGATGATGCACCATAACCAACCACTTCGGCCAAGATGTTGGCACCACGAGCTTCAGCATGTTCCAAGGACTCCAATACAAGGATTCCTGAACCTTCACCCAAGACAAAACCGTGACGGTTCTTGTCAAATGGCTTTGAAGCTTGTGCAGGGTCTTCTTCCTTTGACAAAGCAGTCAAAGCGGCGAAACCAGCAATTCCAATTTCGTTGACAGTCGCTTCTGAACCACCAGTCAACATCACGTCTTCACGACCCGATTGGATACGCCAGAAGGCTTCACCAATGGCGTTCGTAGCTGAGGCACAAGCCGTTACGACTGTGAAGTTCACGCCACGAGCACCAAAGCGCAATGAAACGTTTCCTGAAACCATGTTCGGAATTGATTCAGGGACGAACAATGGTGAAACGCGTTGTGGTCCCTTTTCGTGCATCTTAATCACTTGTTCTTGGATAGTTGTCAAACCACCAATTCCATTTCCCAAGATAACACCAAAACGTTCTGAATTAGCAACCTTTGACTTTGCTTCTGAACCTTCATCAGGCAACAAACCTGCTTGGTCCAAGGCTTGGTAAGAAGCATCGATAGCATACTGTGAGAACAAGTCCAACTTACGTGCATCACGCTTTCCAACGCGCAAAGCTGGATCAAAACCGTCAACTTGTCCGGCAACTGAAATACCAGTTTCAGTTGCATCAAACTTCGTGATTGGCTTAATTCCTAATTTTTCATCAAAAAGGCCATCCAAGAAGGTCTTTGTATCGTTTCCTAATGGGGTAACAGCCCCCATCCCAGTAATTACGACTCGTGTCATTGCCGCTTCCTTTCTAATCTAAGTAACTTAAAATGAACGATGCTTATTAAATATAAAGGCCACCGTCAACGGTAATCGTTTGTCCAGTCATGTAGTCGTTGCCGGCTAAGAATAGCGCAACATCGGCCACATCATCGATTGAACCAAACCGTGACAAAGGAATCTCATTCAAGATGGCTTCACGCGCCTTGTCTGACAAGGCATCCGTCATATCTGAAACGATCATCCCAGGGGCGATGGCGTTTACGCGGATATTGCGCTTCGCCCCTTCCTTAGCCAAAGACTTTGTCAAACCGATGATACCAGCCTTTGAGGCGGCATAATTGGCTTGACCAACATTGCCCATTTGACCAACAACAGAAGCCATGTTCAAAATCACACCATGCTTTTGTCGAATCATCTTCTTGAAGACGGGTTGTGTCACGTTGAACGTTCCATTCAAGTTTGTGTTCACAACCTGGGCAAAATCAGCTGGGCTCATCCCCATCACTAACTGGTCCTTGGTAATCCCGGCGTTGTTCACCAAGATATCAATGCCTTCAAAGCCTTCTTGCTTGTACAAGTCTTTGAAAGTTGCTTCAACTGTTTCGGCATCAGCAACGTCAAACTGCAACGTCATTGGCTTTTGCTTGAAGGAGTTGATGACTTCTTCTTTAATAGCAGAACGACCATGCAAGATAACACGGGCGCCCGCATTATCAAAAGCGTGAGCAACGGCTAGGCCGATTCCTCGTGATGACCCAGTTACCAAAACGGTTTGATTAGTAAAGTCCATGGATTCTTATCCTTTCTCTGCGTTGATCGCATCAACGACTTTTTGATAGGAAACAAAGTCCGTCACCGTGTACTTGGTAACATCCTTTGGCGCAATTTTCTTCGCAAATTTGACGAGGGTAGCGGCAGGTCCAATTTCAACCAAAGTATCAACTCCGGCATCCACCATCTCCTGCAAGCATTGTGCAAAGTAGGTTGGTGAAACAATCTGCTTCGTCAAGGTATCCTTGACTGTTTCAGCTGTAAAGGCTTGCTTCGTCGTGTTGGAATAAACAGGGTAAGCCCCTACACCAAACTCTTCTTCTGCCAAGCGCGTGGCCATCTTTTCAGAGGCTTCATTTAGCAATGGCGTGTGGAAGGCACCAACAACTGGCAACTCGACCTGCTTTTTCACGCCGGCTTCCGTTAATGTCTCAACAGTCTGGTCAACATCGGCTTTGACACCGCCGATAACCAGTTGTGAAAAGGTATTAAAATTAGCTGGGTAAACTTGTAGGCCCTGCTTTTGCAAACCTTCAACAACCTCAACAATCATATCTTGGTTATCATCCAAAACCGCAACCATCTTGCCGGGGTTCTTGTCGCCAACCTCTTGCATGTATTGACCACGATCTTTAACCAAGGCGATTGCCTGCTCAAAGGTCAAAATGCCATTGGCCACCAAGGCTGGATATTCACCCAAGGAAAGACCCAAACCAGCAACCACATCCGTTAAGCCAGCATCCTTTAATGAAGCAGCTAATGCCGCATCCATCGCCACGATGGCTGGTTGTGCGTACTGTGTTTGCCGAATTTTTTCTTCGTCTTGGTCTAACTCGTTTAAATCGTAACCCAAGATGGCAGAAGCCTTGTCGATATAAGCCTTGTAGCCTGGCAAGTTTTCATAGAGGTCAGTCCCCATGCCCGCTTGCTGTGATCCCTGACCGTTGAATAGCAGTCCTATTTTCATTAGAAACCTCGCTTATTTTGCCTTGTTTTCAATGCCCATAATGTCCGTTGCTTGTGCCCAAATTCCGGCCAAGATTTCAGCAACAGGCTTTTCATCATTGACCATTCCTGAAATTTGACCAGCCATGAAGGCGCCACCGTTCTTGTCACCATCGACAACGGCGGCACGCAAAGTTCCTGATTCAAGCTTTTCAACTGTTTCGTAATCAGGTTCTGGCTTACCGATTTCTTCTACTTCGCGCTTCACGTATTCCTTGGCCATCTTGTTCTTCAAGACACGGACACGTGAACCAACAATGTTACCAGTGATAATCGTATCAATATCACGGGCCTTCAAGACCTTGGCCTTGTAGTTTGGGTGAACTTCAGATTCGGTAGCCGTCAAGAAACGAGTTCCCATTTGGACCCCTGAGGCACCCAAGGCAAAGGCAGCGGCAACACCGCGGCCATCACCGATTCCACCAGCGGCAATAACTGGAATATCAACGGCATCAACAACTTGTGGCACCAAAGCCATCGTTGTCATTTGACCGATGTGGCCACCTGATTCCATTCCTTCAGCAACCACGGCGTCAACACCCTTACGTTGCATCATCTTCGCCATTGAAACGGATGGCACAACAGGGATAACCGTTACGCCTGCGGCATGCAATTCTTCCAAGAATGGTGATGGATCACCGGCACCGGTAGCAACAACCTTCACGCCTTCTTCCAAAATGACATCGAAGACTTCGCGAATGTGACGAGACATCAGCATCACGTTCACACCAAAAGGCTTATCCGTTAATTCCTTGGCACGACGAACTTCACGACGAACTTCGTCACCGTGCCAGTAACCAGTTCCAATAAAACCAAGTCCACCAGCTTCAGATACAGCGGCAGCTAAGGCACCTGTACCGGCCCAAGTCATCCCACCTTCAACGATTGGGTACTTCATCCCTAATTTATCAAAAATGGGGTTGTCAATTTTAAATGTCATAATCTCTGCCTCTTTATTTTATCTACCTGTATGTATGCGGTTAAAAACCGCTTGATGCTTACTTCTGGTCAAGTTGGTCCTTGATCTTGTTAACCAAGTCTTGAACAGTCTTAACTTCTTCAGTTTCTTCCAACTTGATGTCGAAGTCGTCTTCGACACGGTTCAAAACTTCGAACAAGTCCAATGAATCAGCATCGATATCATCAGTCATGTTAGTAGTCAATGAAACTTCTGAATCTTCCAAATCGAATTGGTCGATCAAAATTTCCTTAACCTTGTCAAAAATTTCTTCGTTAGTCATGAGCATGCTCTCCTATATAGATGTTCGTATTGCAATACGTTGGATTTTTACGGTGCAGTCTACTACACCGCAATTCTGATTTTTTATTTTTTAATTAAAGTTGCCAAATTTGGACGCCAATCGCAAGACCGCCACCAAAGCCGACAAAGGCAATCTTCATGCCGGGCTTAATTTGACCACTGCGACGCAATTCGTCGAGCAAGATGGCCGTTGAACCGGCAGATGTGTTGCCATATTCTTCCATGTTCGTTGGGAACTTGTCCATTGGTTGGCCAAAGTTCTTTGCCATGGATTCCACAATACGCTTGTTTGCCTGGTGAGCCAGGTAAAAGTCGACGTCGTCGGCCTCAAGTCCAGCCTTTTCCAACGCCTTCTGCATCACCTTGGGCACTTCACGCGTGGCAAAGCTATAAACGCTTCGGCCGTCCTGGTGGAAGTATGGATCAAGTGGTGAAATTTCACCAGCAAAGACATTCTTATTGGCAAAGCGGCCAGTCAAGATTGCTTGACCACGGTCACCGAATGACTGCAATTCTTCTGCAATCAAGCCAACGGGGTCGGCCGTCTTCTCCAGCAAAACGCCACCAGCACCATCGCCGAACAAGACAGAAACCGTCCGGTCTTTCCAGTCAACCAGCTTTGACAGCACTTCCGCTCCAATAAACATCCCCTTCTGATAACGACCAGAGGAAAGGAAAGAAGAGGCAACCGACATGCCGTAAACAAAGCCGGAACAAGCCGCATTCAAATCAAAGGCAAAAGCGTTCGGTGCTTCGATATTTCCCTGCACAATCGCAGCTGTATGAGGTGAAAGGGCATCGGGTGACATCGTCCCCACAATAATAAAGTCCAAATCAGCGGGATCCCAACCCGATTGTTCTAATAACTTTTTGGCAACACTTGTTGCCAAATCTGATGTATTCTCAGTTGTCACAACGTGGCGTTGGTGAATACCAGTTCGTGGATAAATCCACTCATCACTGGTATCCATCAATTTCGTCAAGTCATCATTTGTTACCACTCGTTCTGGCACTTGCATGGCCGTAGTAACAATCTTAATGTTTTCCATAATTTTTCACAATCCCGTTCGACTAACTATCAATTAAGGCCTTCAAATAAGCTTGTAAGTTATGTACCGCACGTTCCATCGCTAGCGCCTCTTCATTGGACATGTCTTCCAACAAAGCTTTGGTCACCTTAAAATGAAGCGCTTGGTGCGCCCGGTATAAGATTCGCCCCTGATGGGTTAAACCTAATTTCACCACCCGCTTATCTTCCTTTGAACGACGGCGTTCGACATACCCCTTATCAACTAAGCGGTCGATGGCCGTAGTCATCGCACTTGGGCTCAGGTGAACAGCCTTTGCCACCTGCGAGGCTGTTTTTTCCTCGTACATGGAAATCGCATAAATCGTATGCACTTCTTTGACCGTCAAAGCCGAAAAAGGGCTCTGTTTGAGTTCGTATTCTTCCACCCAAACAACATTGGCAAGCATCTCCATCAAATCATGATTGATTTGCTTGACGTTGACCTGCTGGTTAGCCAGCTCAGTTTTGCTCATCAGGTGCCACCACGAACATTAGTTCCGCGCTGGTTGCGACCTTATCATTGACCTTAGCCGTGACCATAACGGTCCCCATGTTCTCTCGAACTTTGCCAAATGTAACATGTAACTTCAAAACATCACCAGGAACAACCATCTTCTTGAACTTGGCATCATTGATACCTGTCATGTAGGCTGTCTTGCCCTTAAATTGTGGTGATGACAAAATCAAGATTGACGCTGCTTGCGCCAATGACTCAATAATCAAGACACCGGGCATCACTGGGTTACCAGGAAAATGTCCTTGGAAGAATTGTTCGTTAATCGTCACGTTTTTAACAGCAACAATTGAT
Source organism: Fructobacillus tropaeoli (assembly GCF_001047135.2). Classification (GTDB taxonomy): domain Bacteria; phylum Bacillota; class Bacilli; order Lactobacillales; family Lactobacillaceae; genus Fructobacillus; species Fructobacillus tropaeoli. The sequence goes on from NZ_DF968081.1 coordinate 111,157, forward strand.
TCATCAGGAACCATTTCTTCAACGTAGTCCATATAGATGATTGGGTAACGGTTTGGAATGAGGTCCATAATTTCAGTCGTAGTCAGTACTGGCATTAGGGTTTCCTTTCTTAATGGCCGAGAATGGCCCTAGTTAACTTCAATTCACAATAAAAACAGTCTAACAGTTAATACTTCGATAGTCAAACTATTAGCGTTTCTCAACTCATTTTAACACTTTCTACCTATATTAATTATTAAAAATCAGCTTGCCCCGCGACAGTTATTTAATAGCTTAGATTGATATGGAAAAGCTTAGAAAAATCAGCCCTTTCACAACCTTCACACGTCTAAAACAACCAGGCGATTTTCCCACTCGGTCATAAAGTCATGACTAAACCATTCCTTGACCCGACGAGTCCGATAGCCAACCGAGGCATTGTAAAAGGTCGTTCGCTGAATTGGCAACGCTTGAACATGAAGGTGCAAGTGACCAGAAATGGCAGCCTGAACCTGATTAGATACCGCTAAATCACTAACGGCCTGACTGCCTAAAAAGGACCGCAGCACATCCAGCCGTTCCATGCGAAATGGCATTTGATCAATAAAGGCCTGTTCCTGGGCAAAATGGTTAATTAAGATTGGAGTTTTCCCCACCTTCTTTGCTTCCTTGATGTCCTGTTTCATCTGATTTAAGTTAATTGCCAACCTTTCTGTATCGGTCATCGGTTGTTCAATCCGTCGATCATACCAAAATTCACGCTTAAAGCGTGTGATTTCCGCAACGCTATGCTGGTTTTGGTCAAAGCTATAATCATACCAGCCATTATTGCCAATCAAACGGGCCGAACCAATATCCAACGTTTTATGGTGGAAATAAAGGTCATCCACCGGACTTTCCAACTCCTGGTAACTGACCCCCGCCCCCATTTCATGATTGCCGGCCAAAAAGCGGATCACCGTGGCCGGCCCTAACCGTCGCTGCAGGTCGCGGGCAAAGTCTAATGTCTTATCAAAGCGATTAAACAAATCCCCGGCGATGACATAAACCGCAATCTGATTTTTTTGCAGGTAGGCGGCTTGTTGCTCCAACGCCCACTCTGTTTCAACCTTATTTAAATCCAAATGATTATCTGACGAAATAGCAACTTGCATCTTGTCCCTCATGTTCTTCTTGTTCGTATAACCCAGTCTACCACGAGAGGACAAGCAAGGTCGGTTGCCGGCAGCTGATTTTATAATGATTCAGTCAAAAAGAGCGCCCGCAAAGCACAGGTGCTCTTTTTGATTTAATATTCTCATCTCACTTTTTGTTCTTACCTAGTGCGAACAAATACACCGCTGAAGACAATCCCAAAGCCGCCAAAGCAAAAGCGTCCTTGTCACTCTCGTGATGCTTGCCTGTTTGTGGCAAAACTGATGATGCTTGTGAAACAGATGAAGGTGTCACAGCTGTCACTGTTTGATCCGGTTGGACTAACGCACTCGGATTATCCACCGGTGCCACTGAGTTAGTCTGTACTGGAACACTGGCACTCGCTGATCCAGGTTGACTCGTACTGGTTGAGATACTTGCGCTCACTGATTCAGGTTAACTCGTACTGTTTGAGGTACTTGCACTGACTGATTCAGACTGGCTCGTGCTGGTTGAGACACTGGTACTTGCTGATTCAGACTGGTTCGTACTGGTTGATACGCTGGTGCTTGCTGATTCAGACTGGCTCGTACTGGTTGGGGCACTGGTGCTTGCTGATTCAGACTGGTTCGTGCTGGTTGAAGCACTTGCGCTTGGTGATTCGGATTGACTCGTGCTGGTTGAAGCACTTGCGCTTGGTGATTCGGATTGACTCGTGCTGGTTTAAGTACTTGCACTTGCTGATTTAGATTGGTTCGTGCTGGTTGAAGTACTTGCGCTAGCCGATGCAGACTGGCTAGCACTGGTTGATGCACTGGCACTAGCTGACTCAGACTGGCTCGTACTGGTTGATGCGCTGGTACTTGCTGATTCAGATTGACTTGCACTTGTTGAAGCGCTGGCGCTTGCTGATTCACTAGCACTTTCCGAGCCACCCCCGTTATTAGAAGGTGTGGTACTAGTTGATGGATCTGGAGTAGGGTTCGTGTTCGTCGTATTAGCCTTATAAACATAAGTATACGTCGCATCATCCTTGCTATACGTACCATTGACACTGTATGAACCATCACTATTCTTCACAGCCCCTTCGGGTAGCTTGCTCTCGTCTAGAGTATAGCCATCAATCGATAAGCTATCTGCCGAAAAGCTATCTTTAGTCATAAAGCCAAGGGTATCATCATTTGGTGCTAATTGATTGCCACTTTCATCCACGTAACGAGTTGTGACCATCGTCTGACCATTCGCAGTATTGTGTAGAATTGCATTGGTGTAAACAGGCGTTTTCTTATCATAGAAACCCTTGTTATCAGAAAAAGTAATATCGTAGCGAACCTGTTGATTGTCGTTATTAGGATTAATCGCTTTAAAATTACTTAAAACAGTAAATGGGAAATAAAAATTTCCCTGGCCATCCCCATACTTACTTTCCATTTGTGCAATCACATCATCAGAAACACTAGCGTACTGAGACTTAATCACGTGCTCAAACTGTTCTTTTGTTAACTTGTAGTACTGTGAGGGACCGTAATTGATAATTACTTTCAATTCATTATCTGATACACGTACTACTGAATATTGGTTAGCGGCGGGTTGATCACCGTCTGCCTTTGATGTCCAAGCAGTCTGCGCACCACCAACTGCATTTGAAGTGCTGCCACTATTATTAGCTGCTTGGTCGGTCCAACCTGCTGTCTCAGTCGCGGGTCCATAGCCACTAGCGGAGGCCAAATGAGGCCAGAAATAGCCCCCATCTTCAATATAAACCGGTGTCACCTTTCCCTGGGAAGAGGCTGTCGCCTTAATATCAATCGTTTGAATATAATCTTTTCCATCATTTAAAATAACCGGTTCAGTAAAGGCCAAGCCATCGGTATTTGTAATCGTTGTTCGTGCTGAAACACCGTTCGAATTGACATCAGCAACATTATCCTTCATCTGCTGCGGCGTATTATTTTCTTTATAATCTGGTTGTGTTGGCTGAGCGGCCCAAGAGTAAGTATGCGTTTGGTCCGCTACCGTTTCACTAATGGATAAATCAGTTCCATTACCAGCAGACTTTGGGAAAATCTGTCCGGAAGCCGTATTAAAGTTCAAAGTAATCTGATGCGCACGACTCGAGTCAAAGCTAGCTCCATTTAAAGGTAATTGGATGGTTTGACTGGCCGCATCATAAGAAACGCTCGTGGATAAGACAGTATTTGTTGCACTTTCGATGACCTGACTATTAAAATTCGACAAATTAAAAGTCTGCATGCCGGGTTGATTATCAATATTAGTCGCAAGTGGAATGCTAATAGTATCGCCTTGCTTGAGAGTAGTATTGGCATTAATTGTAAAAGTCACCGAGGATGTACCACCATTACCACGCAATGAATCAAAAGTTCCGGTTGGAATTTGTTGACCATCTTGGTATGACCACGTAATGCTATCGGTCTTCACAATTCCTTGTTTGGCTAAATCAGTATAATTAAAAGTTTGTACCTGATTGTTAGTCTGAGTGGATGCATTTCCATCAGCAAAAGCTGGTGTGGTCAGCCCCTCACTAGCAAAAGTAAGGCCACCAGCAACGGCAAAAGCTGATATTGAAAGCACTACCCAATTCTTCTTGACTTTTTTCAGAACCTTACGTTCGTTAACTTTCGTCAATTGCATTTTATTATACTTCATGAAAATAGCCCTCCATTTCAACTAATGAATCATCATTTTAAAACTTCTCCTTGTTAACTCGAGAACATTGTATCAAATATATTTCTTTATGTACATTTTTGTTTCTATTGTATCTGTTTAGGTTAGATTATGTGCACAAAAAAAAGAACGCCGAAGCGTTCTTCCTTTATATAAATGATTATACGTTTGCAAAGTGCAACAAAGTACGGATCATGTTTGAAGTGAAACCGTATTCGTTGTCGTACCATGAAACAGTCTTAACCAATTGCTTGTCACCGGCTTCGACGATTTGCGTTTGAGTAGCATCGAAAGTAGCACCGTGAGTGTCACCAATGATGTCTGATGAAACGATTTCGTCTTCGTTGTAGCCAAATGAGTCAGAAGCGGCTGCCTTCATAGCTGCATTGATTTCGTCTGCTGAAACCTTCTTTGACAAAACTGAAGTCAATTCAGTAACAGAACCGTCAACAACGGCAACACGTTGTGCGTGACCGTCAACCTTACCCTTCAATTCTGGAACAACAAGGCCGATAGCCTTAGCAGCACCAGTTGAGTGAGGGATAGTGTTTACTGAAGCAGTACGGTTTGAACGGAACTTCTTTGACTTAGGTCCATCCAAAATCATTTGAGTTGAAGTAAAGGCGTGGATAGTAGTCATCGTTGCCACTTCAACACCGAATTGGTCTTGCAATACACGAGCCATTGGAGCCAATGACTGTGTAGTACATGAACCAGCTGAAACGATCTTGTCGTCAGCCTTCAAGATGTCTTGGTTTACACCATAAACAACAGTTGGTACATCACCAGCTGGAGCTGAGATCAAAACCTTCTTAGCACCTGCGTCCAAGTGGGCTTGTGACTTTTCGGCTGAAGTATAGAAACCAGTAGCTTCCAATACATATTCAACACCATCGTTCTTAACCCAAGGAATGTTCTTTGCATCGCGTTCTGCATAAACAGTGTAGTGCTTACCGTTAACCACGATACCAGTTTCATCAGCAGAAACTTCAGCATCCAAAGTTCCATGAGTTGAGTCATACTTCAACAAGTATGCCAACATTGATGGGCTAGTCAAATCGTTGATGGCTGCAACTTCAACATCAGCTGCTGAGTCGCCAAGTTCCAAGATACGACGGAATGCCAAACGACCAATCCGACCGAATCCATTAATACCAATCTTCACAGTCATGTGTGTAGACCTCCAATTAATTTTTTGACTTATGTCAACAAGGACATTATAACACAAAGGCTAGAAACCAGTGCAAGTGTTCACTAGAAATTGTTTGGAAAATTAACCATACCATTTCCTGATTTTGTCGGATAACTGAAAGAAAACTGTCTTTTTTATTCATTGAAATCCTTGCTATAATATTCCTATTATTATGAAACACATGGAGAGATGATTATGAATAAATACTTTACTACCAAAACCATCACGACTTTGGCCGTGATTACTGCTTTAAACCTCGCCCTTTCTTATGTGGTGCGAATTCCAACACCAGGTGGCTACGTCAACCTAGTGGAAGCCGGTATTTTCTTAGTGGCACTATTGGGTAGCGCGCGTTCTGGCATGATTGTTGGTGGTTTATCCGGTTTGCTCTTAGATCTTTTAGCCGGTTATGCCGCCTGGGCCCCCTTCTCTTTGGTCATTCACGGCTTAGAGGGTTACTTGGCCGGGTTGATTGGTGCTAAAAAATCAGTGATGAGCCAAACGATTGCCGTTATCGTGGCTTCCTTTGTCATGGTTGTCGGCTACTTCTTTGCCACAGCCTTCCTTTCACACAGCTGGGCGACCGGCTTTGCTTCAATCATCGGTAACATTGCCCAATGTGCCTTTGGTCTAATTATTGCCCTTGTCGTTCGTCCCGCTTTGTCAAAACGCGTGACCTTAAACTAATTGATGCAAGACAAGAAGCAACAAAAATAAAAAGCCTTGACCAACTGATGAAAAACCCAAGATTAGGATAACGAAACTATGGGGGCCATCTGTTAACGTTGATTGGGCTTTTTTTCTTTACCATTTATCTTTACAAACGCTTTTAATTTGTTTAATCAATGAACTAAACATGTAGACAAAACGACAATTTGGTATAGTTTAGATTTCATTTCCAAATGAAACTGTGAGATAATCGTATTAAGCTTTCAACTTAGGAGGAATCTAGAAAATGACAGCATACGATTACGATGTTTTGTACCTCGGGGCCGGCCACGGGGCCTTTGATGGTGCACCACTCCTGGCTCAGGCCGGTAAAAAAGTCGCCTTTGTCGAAAAAGAAAAGGTCGGCGGAACCTGCCCAAATTGGGGTTGCAACGCCAAAGTTATCCTGGAAAACGCAGTTTCCTTACAACGTGAATTACGTGCTTCAAACGGCATTGTTTCAGGTAGTGGCGACATTGACTGGACCAAGAACATGGCCCGTAAAAAGGAAATCATCGCCATCTTCCCAAACGCCATCCAAGGCGGGATGGAAGAATTGGGCATCAAGTTCTACTTCGGTGCTGGTCGCTTAGCAGACGCCCACACTGTGACAATCGGTGATCAGACCGTTACGGCCGAAAACATCGTGATTGCCACTGGTATGCACTCCCATCGCTTGGACATCCCCGGTGCTGAGTACCTCCACGATTCAAAGGACTTCTTGTCACTAGACCAAGCACCCGACAAGATGGTCATTATTGGGGCGGGCTATATCGGCCTCGAAACTGCTTCAATGATGAACGCTGCGGGCGTTGCCGTCACGGTTATTCTTCGTTCCGACCGCGCTTTGCCTGAATTTAACCAACGCTATAGCAATGCTTTGGTGCAAACCCTTGAAAAACAAGGCATTACATTCGTCAAGAATAGTCAGACTGAAAGTGTCGAACAAGTTACTTCCGGCTTTGCCGTTAAGACTTCAACCGGTACCTATGAAGCCGATTACGTCATGGATGCTACCGGTCGCACACCAAATACGGCCGACCTTGGTCTGGAAGATTTGGGAATCGAATTCGACAAGGCCGGGATTGCGGTTAACGAATACCTCCAAACAGCCGTGCCGAATATTTATGCAACCGGCGACGTAGTGAAGAAGGATCAGCCAAAGTTGACCCCAACAGCAACATTCGAATCCCAGTATGTTGCCAAGCGCCTCTTGGGCCAAGAGGACAAAGCCATCGACTATCCAGCTATCGGTACCACAGTCTTCACGACCCCTCGTTTGGCTCAAGCCGGCGTAACACTCGATGAAGCTGCCGCTCACCCTGATCAATATGATGTCGTTGAAAAGGATGTCATGGATGACTGGTACCGCATGGTCGATTACGAAAAGGAAGGCCACCTTTCATTGATTTATGACAAGGAAAAGCACTTGGTTGGTGCAATCGAAATTTCAGAACACGCAGAGGACATCATCAATGCTCTCTTGCCTGCCATTGAATTCGCCTACACACCAGCACAACTCAGTCGCTTGGTCACAATTTTCCCAACGATTGGTTATTCTGCTATCGGCGACCTTCTTTAAAATCAGAACTGATTTTAAAGCCCAAAGGAAACATTCCTTGGGGCTTTTTTAAAATAAATTTGTCGAAAGACGGCAGATAGTTTATACTTTCATTAGTCATTAATTGGTTCAGAGAAGCCAGATGATTTGCTTACGCTTAATTTTTAACACAATAAGACTATTCTCTGAACTTTTTTAGGGAATAGTCTTTTTTCTTGCCCATGAAGGAGAGTAACCATGGAAAAACCACTAATGATTGCCTTGGACTTTGACGACTTAGCCGCCGTCACTGCCTTTTTAGATCGTTTTCCCGACCCCAGCCAATTAACCGTCAAGGTCGGGATGGAGCTCTTCTACCAAGCTGGGCCAGCCATTATCACTGATTTAAAAAAGCGCGGTTGCGACATTTTCTTAGACCTCAAGCTCTTTGATATCCCCAACACCGTCCGCCAAGCAATGGCTCAAATCGGCCAACTCGGTGTCGACTATGTGACCGTTCATTCACTGGGTGGGTCTGCCATGTTGAAAGCTGCCAAAGAAGGTTTGGAAATCGGTGCGGCAAAGGCCGGCGTCGATGCCCCTGCCCTCCTGGCAGTCACAGAGCTAACTTCCATTTCCGATGAAGTCCTGAAAAACGAACAACACGCGGCCCTGCCAATGCAGGACCAAGTCTTGGCCTTAGCCCAAATGGCGGACCAGGCCGGCTGCGACGGCGTTATCTGCTCCGCCTTGGAGTTGACAACACTCAACGCCCATTTGCGTCCTGATTTTCTCTTCGTTGTCCCTGGCATTCGCATGCAAGAGGACCAAACGGGTGACCAAGTTCGCGTCGCTAGTCCCGACCAAGCAGCTGCGGACGGTGCCAAGGCCATCGTCGTTGGCCGGCCAATTACCAAGGCGAGCGACCCAGTTGCTGCTTGGCACCGCTATCAAAATGCTTGGCAAGGCTGATTTTTACCAACAAAAAGATATTAAAAGAAAGAATGAAAGGTTTTACCCATGACAGTTTCAACTGAAGCAATTCTCCAAGACTTAATCGATCACAGAATCGTCCAATTGAAGGTTGACGATACCTTCACCTTTGCCTCTGGCATCCAGTCACCAATCTATACCGACCTGCGCCAAACGATTTCTTATCCAACAACACGCCACGCCATCACCAAGGCCTTAGCCGAACTGATTAAGGAGCAATACCCTCAAGTATCAGTGATTGCCGGTGTTGCCACGGCCGGCATCCCCCAAGCAGCCCTAGTTGCTGCCGAATTAGACTTGCCAATGGTTTATGTTCGTTCCAAGCCAAAGGACCATGGTACCGGTCGCCAAGTCGAAGGTGTTATCCAAGCAGATGACCAAGTGGTCTTGATTGATGACCTGATTTCAACCGGCGGATCCGTCCTTGGTGCTGCGAAGGCTGTCAAAAACGAAGGCTTCAACGTAGCTGGTGTGGTTTCCATCTTCTCGTATGGTTTCCCAGATGCTGACAAGAACTTCCAAGAGGCTGGCTTTGCCTTTGCCCCACTTTTGACTTATACCGGCTTAATCAAGTTATTGGCCCACCAAAAGGTGATTAGTGATGAAGACCATGCCCGCCTAGCCAAGTGGCACCAAGACCCATGGGCTTGGCCACTGAAGTAAGACTTTATTGCCAGGTGGCCAGCGATTCCGCCATGCCACACTACTAACATTTTTCATACCCAGCGTTTCGTCAAACAAACAAAAAAAGGTGGTTGCTCACGCAACCGCCTTTTTTACTGATTTTTATTCAATTCCTGAACCAGGTTCAATGACTTCTGGCAAAACCGAAACGGTCACAATGCCGTTCTTTTCGGCAGAAAGAATCATTCCTTCTGATAACTCGCCAGCCATCTTCCGTGGTGCCATATTGGCCACGATTGCCACTGTCTTGCCTAACAAGACTTCGGGCTCTGGGTACCATTGACGAATTCCCGACAAAATTTGACGTGGTTTGTCAGAACCATCATCCAAAGTGAACTTAATCAACTTCTTTGACTTTTCCACAAATTCAGCAGCCGTAATCTTAGCCGCCAAAATTTCGACCTTATCAAAATCGTCGTACTCAATCAAATCCTTATGTTGGATTTCTTCGCTCACTTCTTGCTCCTTTGCGCCCTGCTTAGCGGCTTCTTTGACTGCCCGGCCCTTACCCTTGGTATCCTTTGAGACCAATGAAGCAATGTAGGCAACTTCTTCTTCCACATCCAAACGAGGGAAGATTGGTTCACCCTTGGCAACCACCTTCGTACCTGCTGGTACTTGATCGATGGCAAGTCCAACCAGTGAAACACCCTTTTCAGGGTAGTCTAATCCAAGTTGAGCAAACATTTGTCGTGGCGCATCCGTCATGACTGGTTGCAACATTGCTGCAACTGCACGAAGTGCTCCAGCCAAGTGAGCCAAAACTGATTGCAAAGCTGCCTTCGCGTCTTCGTCTTCGCCTGACTTCTTAGCCAAAACCCAAGGCTCTGTTTCATCAATATACTTGTTGGCACGACGAACAACACCCCAAACAGCTTCAAGCGCATCCGCTGTATGAACAGAACTCAAGTGTTGATTGTATTCTGTAATCTGCTTTTCAACAACCAGGTCCAAGTCCTCATCAAAATCAGTCTTGCCGGTTGTAAAGGCTGGAATCACACCATCTTCATACTTATTAATCATGGCTACCGTTCGATTCAAAAGGTTTCCCAAATCATTAGCCAAATCAAAGTTCACGCGTGACACAAAGTCTTCGGGTGAGAAGACCCCATCGTTGCCAAATGGCATTGAGCGCAACAGGTAGTAACGAACAGCGTCCAAGCCATAACGGGCCGTTAAGTCTTCAGGATAAATCACGTTCCCCTTTGACTTCGACATCTTGCCATCCTTCATCACCAGCCAACCGTGACCAATGATTTCCTTTGGCAATTCCAAACCGAGCGCATGCAACATGATTGGCCAGTAAATAATATGGAAACGAACAATTTCCTTTCCAACCAATTGCACATTAGCCGGCCAAAACTTCTTCAAAAGTGAATCATCAGCTGAATCGTAACCCAAGGCAGTAATATAGTTAGCCAAGGCATCAATCCAAACATAAATGACGTGGCGTTCATCGCCTGGAACAGGAACACCCCAGTTCGAAGAAGTTCGTGTCACAGCCAAATCTTCCAAGCCCGGTAAAATGAAGTTTTGCAACATTTCATTCATTCGTGCATGTGGTTGGACAAAATCAGGATGTGACTTGTAGTAATCAACCAACCAGTCGGCATACTTGGACATCTTGAAGAAGTATGATTCTTCTTGAATCTTTTCGACTTCATGACCAGAAGGTGCCTTACCACCAATCATCTTACCGTTCTCATCACGGTAAACTTCAGCCAATTGTGATTCCGTGAAATACTCTTCATCGGAAACAGAGTACCAACCTTCGTATTGGCCCTTGTAGATGTCGCCTTGGTCCAATAATTGCTGGAAGATCTTCTGGACAGCCTTTTCGTGGCCTTCGTCAGTCGTTCGAATAAACTTATCATATGAAATACCCATCAATGACCACAGGTCCTTGATGTCCTTAATCATCTTGTCCAAATATTCGATTTCACTTGTACCGGCTTCGTTCGCCTTCTTTTGAATCTTTTCCCCGTGTTCATCGGTTCCAGTCAAAAAGAAGACGTCTTCATCCAAAAGACGGTGGTAACGAGCAGTGGCATCCGCCAAAACTGTCGTATAAGTATTTCCCAATTGTAGCTTTCCTGATGGATAGTAAATTGGGGTTGTGATATAAAATGTTTTCTTGTCTGACATATGAGTCCTTTCTGGTCAAATGATGACCGATACCATGTTTTCATTATAGCAAAAGCCGGCTAGCCCGACTAGGTGGCCGAACAAGCATTCAGTCAGACTTTCCAGTAAACCATTTTGGAAAAATCAGCAATAAAAGCCGAACAATCGCTTTTAACCGACTATTTTGAAAGTAAACCAATTTTGTCTTTTTTGGCAAAATCAGTTCAATTCTGTTGACAAAGTTTTCTTGTCCCGTTACACTGATAAAAAGAAATCGGAGAAGATTAATGTTAGCTAAAAACTTAACTAACAACCCAAACATGACTGCGGTAAAGTGTTACTTACCGCTTTTTTAGGGTGGGTCTATCTGATTTACAGACGTAAAAACCGCCCTTGGTGTACACTAGGGGCGGTTTTATTTTGCACTGTTTTACCTAATTGAGGAGAAGAAGTAAGATGAATAAGAAAGTTTTGATTTTACTGGCCGGGATTATCGTGGTCATCGGTGGTATCTTTGGTTTTGCCCAGTTAAATCAACCAAAAAAAGATGAGACCATCAAGCCCGGAACATTAACTGTTGGCTTGGAAGGAACCTATGCACCATTTTCTTACCACGACGATTCTGGTAAGTTGGTTGGCTACGAAGTCGACATGGCCAAGGCCATCGGTAAGAAATTGAACATGAAGGTCACTTTCGTTCAAACAAAGTGGGACTCTTTGATTGCCGGTCTTGGCTCAAACCGTTATGACGCCGTGATTAACAACATCGGTATTCGTCCCGACCGTGAAAAGAACTACCGAATGTCAGAACCTTACCTTTACTCAAAATCAGTTTTGATTAAGCGTAGCGGTGAGACTGATTTGAACTCATTGGCTGACATCAAGGGCAAGACGATGGCCCAGTCATTGACATCAAACTACGGTCAAGTTGCCCAACAAAAGGGTGCCAACATCAAGGCCGTTGCCGGTATCGTTGAAGCCATGAACTTGATTACGACAAACCGTGCCGATGGTTCTTTGAATGACCAAGGTGCCTTTGCCGCTTGGAAGAAGGCTAATCCTGACGCTGATTTGACCACAGTTGATATCTCAAAGGATATCCAATCCGTACCAACCGGTGTTTTGATGAACAAGAAGAACGCCGCTTTGCAAAAGGACATGAACAAGGCCATTTCTGAGTTGAAGAAGGATGGTACCTTGACAAAGCTTTCTAAGAAGTACTTTGGTATGGACTTGAGCCACGACTAATTAATAAAAGTAAAGAGGAACTCTTTCATGACAGATTTTATCGATCTGGCAATCAAATACTTGCCAAGACTGTTAGTGGCGGCTTTTCAATACACCCTGCCGTTGACGGCCATTTCCTTCTTCTTTGGAATTATCTTTGCCATCACGACCGCTTTGATTCGCGTTGCTAAGGCACCGCAGAACGAGTGGGCTGATGCCGCTTTGAAAATTTTAAAGGGTGTTGCCGCCACCTATGTCTGGTTTTTCCGGTCAACGCCAATGTTGGTACAATTGTTCATTGTTTTCTACGGCTTGCCAAACGCCCACATTGCCCTGTTCCAATCAGCCTGGGTTTCGGCCATCACGGTCTTTTCTCTGAACACCGGGGCTTATGCTTCCGAATCCATTCGAGCAGCTATCTCATCGGTCTCCGAGGTTCAAAAGCAGGCAGCTGAGTCGCTTGGCATGACAACCACGCAGGTTTACCTCTACGTTGTCTTGCCACAGGCGGCCCGCATTTCAATTCCGCCGTTGTCGAACTCGCTGATTTCCCTATTAAAGGACACATCACTGGCGTCCGTGATTACAATTGTGGAAATGTTTTACCTTTCCCAACAAATTGCTGCAACGAACTATAAGGTCCTCTCGATGTACATCCTCGTAGCCATGGTCTATGCCGTCTTTACGTCGATTCTCTCGGTTGGCCAACACTACCTAGAAAAGTACACATCGAGGTTTGCCCAATGATTAAAGTTGAAAATTTAAGCAAAAAGTACCCCGATAAGAATGCCCTCGATGACATTTCCGTCACCTTCCCGGCTGAAGAGACGACGGCCATTGTCGGTCCTTCTGGTTCTGGAAAATCAACCCTCTTGCACTCACTCAATTTGCTTGAGCGACCAACGAGCGGCCGGTTGATTGTCGATGAACTTGACCTGAATCTGGATAAGACCCTCACCAAGGCGCAAGTTCTCGATGTCCGCAAGCACTTCGGCATGGTCTTTCAAGAAAAAGCCCTCTTTACTCATTTAACAGTCCTCAAAAATTTAACTGAAGGACCCACTAAGGTTAAAAAAATCAGCCAAGACCAAGCTTTGGAAAAGGCCCATGCCTTACTCAAGCAGTTCAATATGGAGGAGTTAGCCAATCGCTATCCCTACCAGTTGTCCGGTGGGCAACAACAACGAGTAGCCATCTTAAGAGCGCTGGCAATGGAGCCCCAATACCTTCTCTTAGACGAGCCCACCTCTGCCTTGGACCCTGAGCTAGAAGCCCAAGTTCTACGTGTTCTGCGCGAATTAGCTCAAAAAGAAACCTCCATGATTATCGTCACCCACAACATGGCCTTTGCTCAACAAGTGGCCGATAAAATCGTCTTTATCGACAATGGCCACGTTGGCTATGATGGCAAGACAGAGGATTTCTTCAATTCAAATGATCCTCGAATCAAACAATTCTTAGGAGCAATGACTTTCTAATGACAAAAAAACGTTCTTATAAGCAGCGGCCCAACCGGCCCAAGCACTTTGGTTCGGCCGTCACAGCCTTAATTTTGGTTGTGGCGGCTTTGTCGTTCTTACCAGGTAAAAACGGCCATAATCAAAGTTACCAAAAGACAAACACAACTACCGCGAGCCAAAGCCTGAATAGGTCAAAGAGTGCTCCTCGGCCTGCCGCCACAACTAATTCCGACCAAGATCTTTTAAAGATTAAATGGGATGGCACGCTCGACGGTGATATCGTCCACATTAACCAAAATCAGGCCACCTTTACCAGCCAGGAATTGCAACAGACCTTCCCAGCTCAAAGCGGTAACAAGTTACGGCCAACCAATGGTTTAGCCTTATCCGCCCTTGATTCGCTCGGTCGGTCTGGGCAAGCAAACTTTGTCGCTACCAAAGCCAGCATGGATGCAGTCACTAAGCGGCCCGCCCGCATTCCCGAAAGTGTCCGTCCTTCCGGTTGGTATATTAACGACCACTTTACAGGAAGTGCCTGGGTTGGCGGTTATCATAAAAATCCACAGGTGAACCTTGGCGGTAGCAAGCAAGCTCTTTGGAACAAGTCCCATATTGTTGGCTACCAATTCTTCGGGATGGCCACCATGGTGACCGAAAATATGACGACCGGAACCCGCGTCGAAAATGCCTATCCCGGGCAATTGGTACCCGAAGATGATATCCGCAATGCATTGAAAACAAACCCTAATATTAGCATTCGCGGCCAGGTCACACCACTTTATAACGGCACTGACCGACTGCCACAGGGCGTCCATTATATGGCCAAATCAGTTGAAGACAACGGCAAGACTTTGAACCTGAACTACTGGATTTTTAATGTCGAGCCTGGTGTTACCATCAACTACCAGACTGGTGATGCGCAAATAAATTAACTAATATTCAAGTCACAACAAAAGGACCGCTACCCTGATGATAGATGGTAGCGGTCCTTTTATTTGATTATTTTGGTAAGAAAAAACAGCTAACAAAGTTAGCTGTTTGCTCTCATGAATGCCCTCGGTGGGAGTCGAACCCACACGGTGTTGCCACCACTGGATTTTGAGTCCAGCGCGTCTGCCAATTCCGCCACAAGGGCATTTGCTGTATTTCACAACTATATTAGTATATCAACGGCAGACAAATCTGTCAACAAAAATATGCATTTTCTTTGATTAATTTTATTGATGATTTTTCTTGGCTTCGGCTTGCTCTTCAGCCACCGCTTCAGCGTGGCTCATTTGCCGCAAAACGTGGTCCACGTGATGCTCGGCATTATTGAGCAAAGTTAAGATATGGGAATCGTTCAGCTGGTAGTAGACGGACCGCCCTACTTTTTCTACCGTCACGACTTGCGCTTCTCGAAGCATTTGTAGCTGATGGGAAACGGCAGACTGCTCCATCGAGAGCTGGTCCACAATTTCAGAAACCGAACAAGGTTTTTCGCGCAATAGGGCTAAAATGGCCAAGCGCCTTTCCGACCCCAGCAATTTGAAAATTATACTCAATTCATGTTGGACATCTTTTTTCATACCCCTATTATAACAAGGAAAGTAAATGTGTCACTGTTCCAGCATCAAATAAAATGTAAATACCCAGGGCCACATAGACTAGCAATTGCATTAAATCACCATAGCGTTCAAAAAGATCTTGAACCTTCTGCACCTTCGCTAATCGGTAAGCTAAGAAAATGCAAATTGTCAAAATCGCTGTAAACATCAAAAAGATGATTGGTAAGGCTGCCCAATTAGCTAGCGAGAAATAAGGAATGTAGAGCGCTAAGTTATCGGCACCACAGCCAGCAATGGTCATCAAAACGACCGTCAAAACAATCCGCTGATTGGGCGTTTCTTGGACCTTGGTAACAAAAGTCTCACCCTCCTCTTCTCCCTCATTTGAGAAATAATTTTTTAAACCGATAGCAACCGGCACCAGACCCATGAGTCCCAAAAGCCACTCGGCCGGTATTTGCTTAAGTGCCCCACCAATCAGCAAAGCTGCTCCAACTAAAAGAGCATTGCCGAGGTAGGCGCCAAGAATGATTGGCCGCACCTGCGACTTCTGGCGAAAAGTGGCAAACAGTAAAACTAAAATTACGAAATAGTCAGATGTTGTTCCTAAATATGAAAAAAATCCTGTTATCAATGTCGTTGTCATTAGCCGCTCCTTTTATATGAATAACTTTTCATAAATTATGTTTTAGTATAACATGAAAATTTATTCATGTATAGAAGACAAAAAAACTGATAGCCATTAGCTACCAGTTTTTAAATAATTAATCCTTAACGATCAAAACAGAAATCTTGGCGTTACGGGCAATGTAAGCAGCCTGTGAACCGATTGATTCAAAGAAGCCTTCATGTGAGTGGGCCCCAACAACGATTAAATCAGCCCCAACCTGTGGTGCAATTTCATCGTTTAAGATTTCACCAGCCTTGATACCATCATCGAAGACAACCTTCACATTCTTCAAACCTTGTGAAAGTGCGTAATCACGGTACTTAGCCAGATTGTTTTCCAATTCTTGGCGTCGCTCCTTGATGAAATCCAGGTGCAAAGCAGAAATTGCTGACAAGTCACCCATTTCCAAAATTGTCGCGATAATTAATTGCGAATCATCTTCACGGGCTTGGTGAATCGCGTTTGACAAGGCGTGGTAGCCTTGTTCTGATTCATCAACACCAACAAGAATTGTCTTAAATTGCTTTGGTTCTACATCTAATTTTAATTCAGCCATTATTTGCCTCCAGTGAATGTTAGAACATCGTTACGACTTCGTTTATCGTTCCTGATTTAGCCGAAGTATTGTGGGAAGAATTGGTCAAGAACCAACCAAACGTTGATGGCAGTCAAGACAGCAAAACAAATCCAACCAGTCCAAGTAATCCACTTACTGTTAGCATATTCGCCCATAATCTTCTTTGAAGAAGTAAAGTAGATTAATGGTGCCATTGAGAATGGCAAGGCAATTGACAAGAAGACCTGTGTGGCAGTAATCAGGTTATCTAATTGGGCTTCGTTACCACCGTAAATAATGGTAATAGCCAAAACTGGAACCAAGGCGATTCCACGGGTAATCACACGACGGAGCCACATTGGCACGCGCAAGTGCAAGAAACCTTCCATGATGATTTCACCAGTCAAAGTACCAGTGATTGTTGAGTTCTGTCCAGAAGCCAACAAGGCAAGGGCAAACAACGTTGACAAGATTGGTGATGCAATTGCGCCGGCAATCTTTGAGTCACCCAAGGCGTTGTACATTGCCTTAAATGAATCCAATTCTTGAGCATGTCCGAAGAACAAAGCAGCACCAACAACCAAAAGCAAAGTGTTAACCACAAAGGCCAACGTCAATTGGATGTTTGAGTCCCAAGTCATCAAACGCACAGCGTCATGAACTTCTTCTGGGTTTTCGTGATCAACCTTACGAGTTTGTGAGATTGATGAGTGCAAGTACAAGTTGTGTGGCATAACCGTGGCACCAATGATACCAGCAGTCAAGATCAAAGGACTTTGCAAGCCCTTAAGTGATTCAGGTGAAATTACCTTTGGTTGTGGCACGTAGCCATAGAACAATGATGCCCAGTCAGGCTTTGACAAGATTGTCAGGTAGATGAAGACAACCAAGATGGTCATAATCAAAGTCATAACAATCGCTTCGATCTTGCGGAAACCAAACTTCATCAGCATCAACAGCAAGATAACATCGAAGGCCGTCAAGAACACCGTGACCAACAGTGGCCAACCAAAGAGCAAGTTCAAGGCGATGGCACCACCGACAACTTCGGCGATATCCGTTGCAATCAACGCTAACTCCGTCATGATCCAGAGTGAGTAGCGACCAAACTTGTTTGTCCGGTTTCCAGTAGCCTGAGCCAAATCTTCTTGCTTAACAATACCCAACTTACCAGCCATGTATTGCAAAAGCATCGCAATCAGTGAAGAAATCAAAACAATTGACAGCAACAAGTAGTGGTAAGAAGCACCACCGGCTACTGACGTGACCCAGTTACCTGGATCCATGTAACCAACGGCAACCAGGGCCCCAGGTCCTGAGAAAGCCATCAAACGCCGCCAGAAAGGGGCGCCCTTTGGCACTTCAATTGTGCCGTTTACTTCTTCCAAACTCTTATCGCCCGTGTGTTCGATAAGGGAATGGCTCTTCTTTACGGGATTATCCATAATATCTCTCCTTCGGAATTCTCCTTAGGGACGAAGCAATCAAATTCTCACTCGAAAAAAATGACCAAAGCAAAAAGGGCAGTCTGCCACCCTGACCTCATTGAAATTTAGGCAGACTGGTCCGTCTACCATGTGTTGTTTTTTTCAAGTGCTAAATAATTTTCATAAAGGATTTCATTCAACTTGGTTGTTGAAAGCTTATGAAAGCTACTTAACTCAATGACTTCTTCCTAAGTCTATAGTAAATATTACACCTGACAATTCTAAGGTCAAGTGATATTTTTGTAATGTTGCAAACCTATTGCAACATTTTTGGCCAAAAGGCTGTTATATCAGCCTTAAAGAATCATAAATGATTTAAAATTCACTTAATCTTTTTGTGGTTTCTCCTGATTTTTCACAATAAAAACAGGAATTATTCTAAATTAAATCAGAATCATTGTCGTTTTTCCTAACCAAACCACTGACCCATTTGTTCCAAAACCAGCCAAATATTAATCACAGTTAGAGCAATAAAGCAGAGCCAGCCAATGACGGTCACGCTCTTTTTATTCACAAACTGCCCCATGATTTTCTTTGAGGAAGTAAAATACAGGAGCGGTGCCATCGAAAATGGCAAAACAACGGAGAGAAAAACTTGCGTTCCGGTAATCAAAGCATCCAAATCATGCTCGTTACCGCCATACAAAACAGCAATGGCAATCACTGGTATGAGTGCAACGCCACGCGTAATCACGCGCCGCAACCACATCGGAATCTTAAAATGTAAGAAACCCTCCATGATGATTTCACCGGCTAAGGTGCCAGTAATGGTTGAATTTTGTCCGGATGCCAGGAGCGCCACCGCGAACAGCGTTGAGAGAAAGGGCGAGGCAATCGCACCAGCCATTTGCTGATTTTGCAAGGCCAAGTACATGCCTTTGAAGGATGCCAATTCATTGGCATGGCCATAAAAGAGAGCCGCTCCAACAATCAGGAGCAAAGCATTAACGATAAAGGCTAAGGTCAACTGACCATTGGAATCCCACGCCATCCACTTAATC
The DNA here is from genome assembly GCF_001047135.2 of Fructobacillus tropaeoli. GTDB lineage: Bacteria > Bacillota > Bacilli > Lactobacillales > Lactobacillaceae > Fructobacillus > Fructobacillus tropaeoli. Next base: position 130,144 of record NZ_DF968081.1, read on the forward strand.
GCCTCTTTAACCTCGGCAGGATTTTTCTTATCAACTTTACGGGTCTGAACAATTGATGAATGCAAGTAAAGGTTGTGCGGTGTTACCGTAGCGCCGATAATGCCGGCCGTTAAGAACAATGGGCTCGACAAGCCATGGATTGCTTGCGTTGAAAGGACTTCTTTTTGTGGCATTAAGCCACCAAATACGCCGGCCAAATCAGGTTTTGATAAGAAAACCAAATATAAGCAAACAAATAAAATCGTTAAAATCAGGGTCATGACAATCGCTTCAATTTTACGAAAGCCGAACTTCATCAGCCCTAGCAATAAGATGACATCAAAGGCCGTCATGATGACGGTCAGCAAGAGCGGCCAGCCAAAGAGCAGGTTTAAGGCAATTGCCCCACCAACTACTTCGGCGATATCTGTCGCGATTAAGGCAAGTTCCGTGATAAACCAGAGAAAATACCGTGTCGCTTTCTTCGTTCGTTTAGCCGTTGCCTGAGCTAAATCTTCTTGGGTTACAATCCCTAATTTACCAGCCAGATACTGTAACAGCATACCAATGGCAGCAGACAGCATCACGACTGACATCAAGAGATAATGGTAAGATGCCCCACCCTGAACGGATGTCACCCAATTGCCAGGGTCCATATAGCCGACAGCGATTAATGCGCCCGGCCCTGAAAATGCGAGGAGGCGGCGCCAGAACGAACCTGATTTCGGGACGGCGATTGTACCGTTCACCTGTTCCAGGCTTTTATTCTGAGTGCCGCCTTGCATGAGCAATGCGCCATGTGGCTGATTATCTGCGGTTTGTTGTACCATCATGATAATGATTCTCCTTTGGAAAGTTAGATTCCTCAGGAAGGTGTCAAACGAATTAAATTGTCTTGAAAATCATCATTTTCTTTTCGCGCCAGTGTAAATATATATACTTAATAAATGCCGAAAAAGGCCAACAAGTTTTTGGCCGAAAAGGATGCAAGTGCTAAATAATTTTCATAACGTCCGCCAAGCACAAACTTGAAGTCTTATGAAAGCTAGTTAACCCGATTGGTCTTCCTAAGTTCTCGTTAATCATACACTGGTGAGCGCTCAGGTCAAGCCTAAACTGATTTTTCAACCTGATAGCCATTCAAATTTCAAAAGAAAAACGCCATGATAGCAAGCATCTTGGCGTTTTATCTCTTTTATTAAATTTTGTCTTCAATCAAAGCGCCGTCGGGCAAATTAGCCCGATCGACCACCTTAAATCACATTACAATTTTCTTTGTGTTCGGCTGCTTCTAACTGAATCGTGACGTGTTGGATGGCAAAATCAGCCTTCAAATCATCTTCAATTCGAGTTAAAAACTCCTGACCGTGATCATCATCGAAAACGTTATCATCAACGGATAAATGGACCGTCAACGCCGTTTCAGTGGTTGAAAGTGGCCAAATATGCAAGTCGTGCATCGCCAACACCCCTTCTTGGTTGACCAAATACTCGCTGATGGCAACTTCATCAACCGCCTCCGGTACAGCGTTAATCGCCAGGTTGACCGTTTCACGCATGACTGGCCAAGCAGAAGCCAAGATAATGACCCCAATAATCAGCGATACAATTGGATCAATCAGCTGCCAACCCGTTAGGTCAATCAGCCAACCTGCTAAGATGACACCAATGGAAACGCCGGCATCCGATAACAAGTGCAGATAAGCCGTTTTTGCATTTAAATCCTGGCCATGCTGGTGGCCATGTTCATCGGGCGTACCCGAAACCTTAAACAAAAGGGCTGTTGACAAGTTCACCACAATTCCAATTGCCGCCACGATGGTGATAATTGTCCCATTTGTATGAACTTGTCCCGGGGCAATTAAGTCGCGGACCCCTTCAATAAAAATCGTTCCAACCGCAAAGAGCAGCAAAATCATATTAAAAATTGAAGCTAGAATCGATACATTATGCCAGCCATACGTCTTCTTTTTAGTCGCCTTAATTGCAAAAACGAGGACGGCTAACCAGGCAATAACAAGCGCTAACACATCCGAAAGGTTGTGAAAGGCATCGGCAAATAAGGACGTCGAGTGGGCAATTTTTGCAAAAACTAATTCACTTAAAACGAAAATCAGATTAACGGTAATCCCGATAATATAGGGCTTTTGTGACAGCTGCTGAGGCGCTGCGTGCCCATGATGATGTTCGTGTATTTCTTGTTGACTCGGTGTTCTTGGTGCATGAACAGCGGCATTTTGCCGGTTGTCTCCTTGATCATTCGTCATAAAACTTCCTCCTGGAAAATATATTAATCTTTTTTCATATAAAATACAAATAAAAAACCTTCGTCTTGAAGACAAAGGTTTAAAATAACCAGTTGATTTTCACTTGGAAGCTGACTTGACCGTCAGTTCTTCAAAGAACTGACCCGCATCCCCCACAATTTGCTCAACCTGACTTGGCACCGGGATGGCAGTCAAATTAACCGCCATTAACCTTGCCGCTGGGTTGGCGTAAGCCAAAAGTCCAGCAAAGGGATAGACCCGAAAGGACGTTCCAACAACGACGACCAAATCAGCCTGCTGTACCCGGGAAATGGCTTCTTCAACGTGCCTTGGTTGCTCCCCATAGAAGGTAATATTTGGCCTGATTTTGGCGTGGTCAGACGACCGGTACAGACTCTTCTGGTATTCGGCTAACGTCGCCTTGGCGCCATCTTTAGGAACATACAAGTCGTAAAGTGAGCCATGAAAACGAATCAGGCGGTCTTGTTTGGCACCGGCGGCAACGTCCAAATCATCGATATTTTGGGTGATAATCCGACCGCGACCGGTCTGGGTAAAGGCAGCCATCTTTTCGTGAATAATGTTTGGCTTAGCAGCTGGAAAATACAGATTTTCCTGCATAAATTTGTACTGAATTTCTGGGATTTCAGCAAAGGCCTGGTCGGACAAAAGATACTCCGGCGCAAGGTCGAGTCCCTGATAAACACCATTTTTTGATCGATAATCCGGAATACCCGAAAGGGTCGAAACCCCTGCTCCGGTCATAAAAACAATCGATTTTGCTTGATAAAAATTTTCTTGAATTGCTGGGCTAACAAGCATTGTCTCCCCCTCCTTCAATCACAATGTTACTGACGCAAAATATATGGCAAAGCCAACTTTGTTAACAGTTCTTTAACAGAAGTTTGGTATAGTTCGGTGAAAAACTTTGGTCGATCGGCCTCATCCTTTGGTGGCGTCACCACAAAGGTATTTTGGTGGTCTTGCTTACCGACACCGACAAAAGCCGTTTCCTTCGTTTGGAAATCAGTCATTTCGGAATGGAAGACTTCATAGAGGTTGGCAACCGGCCCATCCAACTGGCGCTGTGACAAAACGGGCGTCAAAGTCACATACTGGTTAGCATTGACCGTTGGCAATTCTAATTCGGTTAAGCTTTCATCCAGCCCAGTAAACAAGCGAACCATTTGCTTGCGGATTTGCCGAGAATCCTTCAAATTAGCCGCCAAAATTGGTGCGACTAATTTCTCGGCCTGAGCAGTAGCCCGTGGATAATCCTCTTTTAGCGTTGCGAAAACGTCCGCTGCCAAATCAGCCAAACCAGCCTTATCAGCAGCTGCCAAAAAGACTTGCGCGTCCAAAACCGTTAGCAAGCGGAAGAGGTCCTCACCATCAACATTGGCTGCTTCGACTGACAATTCATCTTTAACGCCGGCCAAGAAGGCAGCTACCGTATCAGCAGTCAAGAAACCTTGCTTGGCCAACTCTTGATAAGTAATGGCATGCAAAACAGTCCGATGCAAGCGAGTCGCAATCGTAATTAGCTGTTGGTCCAAATCCTCATCATTAAAGGTCAAAGCAAAATAAATCTGTGGCGTAATGCCGTTCAGGGTCAAAACTAACTGCAAGAGTTCATTTCCCAGGACAAAATCAGCTTCCGTCTGGTCGGGCACCTCAATCAACAGGCGGTCTGCCAAAGCAGACTGTTCGGCACGGTCCATGCGGAGCAGCCCATCTTGCTTCTGCCCCACGCGGGTCATCACGGTACCAGGATAGACCTGATTTGCCTGCTCTAAGAGCTCATTTAACTTCGGATTCATGGTGACGCAGTTCTCCTAATAACTTTTTTGCATTTTCTTCGTTAATTGCTGGTGCCTTGGTTAATTTTTTAGCCAACGGCATGATTTCATCTGTCTTTGCACCGACTGAAATGGCCAGTAACCGAGCTTGCATCCGCATGTGCCCGGCTTGAATACCTTCGCCAGCAATCGCCTTTAAGGCAGCCAGGTTGGAGCTAAGGCCGACAGACAAAACAATTTTCTTCATTTCATCCAATGTTGGATTGCCCAATAAGGCTAAATTATCTTGTGCTTTAGTAAGACCGGCAATGGCGCCACCAACACGACCAAGGTTCAGTGGTAGAGAAAACTCCCCTTCCAGGAATTCATGGTCATCGCTCACCCGCCAGTTGGTTAAGGCCTGATATTGACCATTCCGACTGGCATAGGCATGGCCTGCAGCTTCAACCGCGCGCCAATCGTTTCCCAAGGCCAAAACAACGGCGGATAGGCCGTTAAAGATGCCCTTATTTTCAGTAACTGCCCGGTCAGGGTCAACTTTGGCAAAATCAGCTAGGTCAACGATCCGCTGTGCAGCGTCAAAGCCACCTAACGCTGTCACTGGCACACGACCAGTGACGCTCACAACACTTTGGTGACCTGCATTGGTCAAAATCGCCCCTAAAATTTGGTCATCAAAGGGTTCAAAGATCAATCGAATACTCTCCAAAATAGTGTTAACGGCATTGGCCCCCATCGACTGGCTCGTATCCACTAAAATATCAAGGCTTGCTCGATGTCCACTAACATGGCGGAGGTTAATGCTCCGTAAACCACCACCACGACGGTAAAGGCTTGTTTTGGCCTCTTCGGCTGCCTGGAAAATTTCATATTCGTTGGCAGTTACAAAGGACTGTAGCTGCTCAAAATCAATGTGTTCAAAGAGAATTTGACCACCCAGAATTGCCTGGCTGGTCCCAGCACTCTTAAAGCCACTACCCATCTTAAACAAACGGGCACCGTTATTAGCCGCTGCGATGACGGATGGTTCCTCAGTAACCATTGGCACTTGATAGGGCTGGTTATCCAAGACTAAATGCCGAACCATTCCCTCTGGGAGGGCAAAATCAGTCAAGTAATTTTCCACCAAATCCTGGTGTGCGACCTCTTGGTCTTTTACGAACCGCGCCATCAATTCTTCTGGCAAGTTCAATAAGTCGAGTCGTTCTTCTGGCGTTAATTCGTAAAATTTTTTAGTCATTAATTTGCTCTTTTTCCTCAAACAGGCTTTCGATTAGGCCTTCACGGACACCAGATTCTGAAAAAATTACCTGGGGGGCGTTTAAAACACTAATCAGGTTTAATACCGGCAACAGGCCCGATATGATAATATCGGCCCGGTTTTTTTCTAAGCCGGCGAGGTGTTCCCGCTCAGTTCGTGACATCTGAGCAATTTGATGAAAAATTTCGCCAACCTGGTTAGCTGGCATCATAAAGCCATGAAGGGCTTTCGGATGGTAAACCAATTCTTTTTCTTCGGCCATTTTTGCTAACGACCGATTTGCCCCCCCTAAAAGAATAACCGGTAGGTTTTGGCAGTCATCAATAAAGTGCAACTGGCGATAAGCAGCCTGAATATCCACATTCGCCTGCTCAATGTTGGCTGCATCAATCGTGTCAGCCAAGTGATAGCGCTCCGAAAGGTTAACAGCACCAAAAGGAACCGAAACCTCGGCTAACGCCTGGCCATTTTTGAAAGGAATTAATTCGACGGATGCACCACCAGTGTCTAGAATGACACCATTCAGCACATCTGGCAATGCTTCTCTGACGCCGAGAAAATCGTAGTGGGCCTCTTCTTGGCCGGTCAAGACTCGGAAGCTGATTTTTGTTTCGTCTTTGACCCGCTCCAGGAATTCTGCTTGATTTTTGGCAGAACGCACGGCTGCCGTTGTGATGGCATAAACCTCACTAACTTCGTAGTCTTCAATTTTTTGTCGATACTTTTGCAAGACTTTAATGGTCCGAGCCATCGGTTCCTCTTGTAAAATCAGATTTCGCCCCATGTTTTGCGAAAGTCTTGTATCTTCTTTTACACGCAAAATCTCCGTATACGTTTCATTTGAATGTAATTTTTCAATGACTAACCGCGTCGAATTGCTACCCAAGTCGATAATGGCAATTTTTCTATCTTGCATATCAGACCCCAATCGTTTGATTATTACTCAGTATAACACGAATAATCGGAAAGAAAAAAGCCAGCCGAGGCGTTTTTATCACCGCGAGCTGACTTCTTGATTCAAAGATTTATTGAACTAATTTTTCACCAATTTGTGCTAGAGCATAAGCTGCTGAACGTAACTGATCGGATGGCACATCACTAGCAAACTGGGAACCAGTTTCCTTATGTTTCAAACCAAGCTGAGACCTTAAGAGATTGGTTACCCGTTGCTTTTCAGAGGTTGGCACCATTTGGTAAGAAACACCCTCGTACATCACGCCCTGACCTTGCAAATGGTCAGAAACTTGGTTCTTCACAGCGCCACGGTACTTCTGGGCGATTTTAACAATGTCGTTAAAGGACAAATCAGTCTGGGCATTCTTTGAAATTGCCTTAACGAAACTTGGATCAATCAACGTCTTGACGTTCACTGCCTTCTTTAGCATTGCTTCCAATACCAAGCGTTGGCGCTGTTGACGACCATAATCACCCTGCGGATCATCATAGCGCATCCGTGAAAAGGCCAAGGCGGCATCACCGTCCATCACTGTCTTACTTGCTGACCAAGTCACACCGTTATCGGTTGACTTCTCGTAAGAAGTAGAACCCTTGTGGAAACGATACAAATCAGGGCCATAATCATGAGCTGTTGCTTGACTATATTGGAAGGAAAGTGGGGATTTAACTGAAACACCGCCAACCTTCTTAACCAAGGTTTCCAAGCCCTTCATATTAACTAGCGCATAAGTATCAATTGGCACGTTTAAGTAGTTTTGAACAGCCTTCATGGAAGCACCAACGCCATCCAAACTATAAGCAGCATTTAACTTCTGTGGGAAGGTATCCTCATCACCTGGAATTGCTGTCATAATATCACGTGGAATTGAAACCATCGTGACCTTATTTTCCGTTGGGTTGACGGTGGCTACCATCATTGAATCACTCAAACCTGTTCGATCACGATCAAGTTCTCCAGTATCAGTTCCCAAAATCAAAATTGAGAATGACTTGCCCTGGGCAATCAAACTTGAGACATCTCGGGTCTTTGAAATTTTAGCCGATTTTTGAATTGAATCAATGGAACCTTTATATTCGCTATAGAGGTAAGCACCCCATCCGATTACACCAACCACGATGGCAAGTAGGATATATAAAATCCAACGTTTCACACGACTCTTCTTTTTCTTTGTTTGACGGACTTCATCAAACCGCCGTTGCCGTGAAAATTCATTATTATTTTGATCTGCCATAAGAACTTCGACACTCCATTTTTTTCGCCGTATTTGCGCGCTTCCTGGCTGCGCTCTCATGTTTCCTTATCTTACCACAAATGTAGTTGAATCAATAAAATATGGAGCTATCTGTCTACTTACTATCCACATTTAACTTTTTCTTAAACAAAAAAACACCTACATACTAATGTAAGTGTTTTAGTTTAAATTAAGATTAATCGGTTAAGATTAGCCAGCGATACCAACGATAGTACCGTCAACGATTCCAAATCCAACCTTTGTGAAGCTGGCGTTCATCAACCAGTTACGGTGAGCTGGTGCAGCAATCATACCAGTTTCGTTGTACCATGCATCAACAACTTGGCTTGGAGCCCAGTCGATTGCCACAACTTCAGGTCCAGCAACTTGTTGCATGTGACCAGTTGGCAAACCACCGTTTGCAACGGCGTTTTCAGCACGTGATTGTGCACGAGCAGCCAATGAAGCATCGTATGATACAGGTGCCAAACCAGCAGCTGCACGCTTAGCGTTCATAGCGTTGATGATTGTTTGAACTGAACCGCTAGCACCGGCTGAGTAAGTGCTGTAGTTAGCTGAAGATGAAGTAGTAGCAGCTTGTGCTTGAGTGTTTGTGTTTGTAGTAGCTTGTGTTTGAGTAGTTGCTGAAGAAGCAGTAGCAGCTGCGGCAGCGGCAGTACCTGCAGCTTCTGTCTGAGCAGTTGCCGTAGTTGTGTTAGCAGCTGCGGCTGCGGCTGTCCCAGCAGCGGTTCCATCAGTCTTGATGATGTCACCAACAAAAATCAAGTTAACGTTTTGAATGTTGTTCTTTGAAGCCAAGTCATCAACAGTCGTGTTGTTGTTGGCAGCGATTTGTGACAAGGTATCCCCTGCCTTAACAGTAATATCGTTGGCTGAAGCAACTGCTCCGGCACCTGCAAATGCAGCTGCACCAGCCACCGTCGCTAAAATAGTTTTGGTAATATTATTCTTCATGAGAGACATCTCCATTTTTTCTGCTTATGTTTGATTAGTAAGTGCTTAACTTACGCTTAATCTATATATTCATTTTAGACACTGGTTATTGCTGGCCCCTTTCTGTAATGTTACACAGACATTACATTTGACTCTTTTGAATTACAAAGAGCCCTTATAGAGCAAAGAGCCATAGGTAAAACCTGCTCCAAAACCAGTCAACAAGACCTTTTTCTCTGCTAAATCCGTACTTTCTCGCAACTGGTCAAAGGCCATCGCAATCCCCGCAGAGGACGAATTACCATACTTTTCGACGTTCGTGATGAACTTTGCCATTGGTTGATTCAAGGCATCAGCCACCTTCTCAATCATCCTCAGGTTGGCTTGGTGCAAAATCACATAGTCCACATCATCAATTGTTAAGTCTTGCCCTGCCAAGAATTGTTGGATATGATTTGGAATCAAAGTGGTCACTTCTTGATAAACCATCCGTCCTTCCTGAAAAAAGGCATCAATCTTTGGATAGTTGTCGGCGCTCAAAGATGTTAATGGCTCGATTCGACCGGAATGGACAACATCTGCATCACCTATCGTATGCAAATCAGTGGCCAAGACTTCGCCTTGTTCGCTAGGGGCTAACAAAACAGCGCCAGCACCATCACCAAAGAAAACGGTACTCGTTCGATCACGGAAATCCATCATCTTCGAGTTCACTTCAGCAGCAATCACCAAGCCATACCGGTATTGCCCAGTCTTCATAAAGTTATCGGCTGTCGTCAAACCAAAAACAAAGCCGGCACAAGCAGTTGATAGATCAAAGCCAAAGGCCTTTTTGGCTCCTAAATTACGTTGCACCAAAGCTGCCGTTGAAGGTGCCAGGCCATCCGGGGTAAAAGTGGTTACAATGATAAAATCAACTTCTTCGGCCGAAACACCTGCTTCGTTTAGCGCTTGCTGGGCCGCCTTCGTTGCCAAATCAGACGTATTTTCCCCTTGTAAAGAGACATGCCGTTCCTGTATTCCGGTGTGACTGACAATCCATTCGTCCGAAGTATCAATCACTTTCGCCAAGTCATCGTTCGTGACAACATCTTCTGGCACATAATGACCACTGGCGATTATTTTACTTCCAAACATATTATTACCTATATAAATAAAACCAATCCATCTTGGAACTTCGTCAATATGTGTAAATCGTCTTACTAATTTACACGGCTCATATTAACCTAACATAAAAACCCCACCAAAGGTGAGGATTTTTATTACTATTCAGTTATTTTACCCTTGCGCTTGTAAATCAGCAATGCGCTTTTGAGTTGAAGCAAGCTTTTCTTCCCAGTCAGCAAGCTTCTCACGTTCGGCAGCAACAACCTTTTCAGGCGCCGAATTGACAAACTTTTCGTTTGAAAGCTTACCATTGGCACGAGCAACTTCCTTTTGGAACTTGTCAGCTTCACCTTGGAGGCGACTGATTTCCGCTTCAATATCAATCAAACCAGCCAACGGGACATAAACTTCCGCACCAGTGATGACCTGTGACATGGCCAATTGCGGCACAGTCACGTCCGTATCAATCGTCAAAGATTCTGGCTTGACAAAGCGATCAATATAGTCCGCATTTTCATTAAAGATTGACTTCAATGCTGGATCCGTGACCTTGATAATCACGTTGATTGGCTTTGACATTGGTGCCTTTGCTTCGGCGCGGATGTTACGAACAGCAACAATCAAATCTTGCAAAGACTTGAAGGAAGCGGCTGCTTCAGCATTCGCCAAAGATTCTTGGTAAACAGGATAAGCTTGGATACCGAGGTGTTCATCCTTGCCCTTTTGCTGTGGCATTTCTTGCCAAATAGCTTCAGAAACAAACGGCATGATTGGTTGGAGCAAGCGCAACGTTTGATCCAAAACATAGGCCAAAGTTTGCTGAACAGCTGTTTTATCCCCATCGCCATTCAATGATTCCTTAGTCATTTCAACGTACCAATCGGCCAAATCAGACCAGATAAAGTTGTACAAATCCCGACCAGCTTCACCGAATTCAAACTTCTCGAAGTTTTCAGAAACTTCCTTAACCGTTGCATTCAAGCGGTCCAAAATCCATTGATCGGCCAGCGTTTGTTGGTCCTTAGCTGGCACTTCAGCCTTCGTGTCATCATCGAGGTTCATGATGACATAGCGGGCAACGTTCCAAATCTTGTTAATGAAGTTCCAGGCCGCATCCATCTTTTCATAAGTAAAGCGGACGTCTTGACCAGGTGTTGAACCCGTTGCCAGGAACCAACGTAAGGCATCGGCACCATACTTTTCAATCACGTCCATTGGGTCAACACCGTTACCCAATGACTTTGACATCTTGCGACCTTCACCATCACGAATCAAGCCGTGAATCAAGACGTTCTTAAATGGTCGTTGACCAGTAAACTCTTTTCCTTGGAACATCATTCGGGCAACCCAGAAGAAGATAATATCATAACCAGTTACCAAGGTATTCGTTGGATAGTACTTGGCATAGTCGCCGTCCAAGTCGTTTGGCCAGCCCATCGTTGAAAATGGCCAAAGGGCTGAAGAGAACCAAGTATCCAAAACATCTGGGTCACGTTCCCAATCAGCGCCAGGCGCCTCTGTCCCAACGTACATTTCTTCTCGGTCCGTTCCCTTGTTCTTGTACCAGGCTGGAATTTGGTGGCCCCACCAGAGTTGACGTGAAATTACCCAGTCGCGGATGTTTTCCATCCAGCGGGTAAAGGTATCTTCAAATCGACCAGGAACAAAGTTTACCTTTTCGTCAGCATTTTGCTGCATGGCCAAAATTTGCTTAGCCAATGGCTCCATTTTAACGAACCACTGTGTTGAAAGACGTGATTCGATTTGAACACCTGTCCGTTCAGAGTGGCCAACTGAGTGAACCAGTGGTTCTACTTCAAGCATGAACCCTTGTTCTTGCAAATCAGCGACCATGGCTTTACGGCCTTCGAAACGATCAAGGCCAACATACTTGCCGGCGTTTTCGTTCAAATGAGCATCCTCCGTCATCGTGTTGATGCGTTCCAAATCATGACGATTTCCGACTTGGAAATCGTTTGGATCGTGGGCTGGCGTAATCTTGACCATTCCAGTTCCAAAGTCTTTTTCAACATATTCATCAGCGATAATTGGAATCTCACGGTTAACAAGCGGTACCTTAACCGTCTTGCCAATCAAGTCCTTGTAGCGTTCGTCTGATGGATGAACAGCAACGGCAACGTCTCCGAACATCGTTTCTGGACGCGTTGTAGCAATTTCGATATAGTCCTTACCATTCAACGTTGTACCATCCGTAAATGGATACTTGACGTGGTAGAAGGCACCTTCATCATCTTGATAAATGACTTCAATATCTGACAAAGCCGTTCGAGCCTGTGGGTCCCAGTTAATAATATATTCACCACGGTAAATCAGACCCTTATTATACAAATCGATAAAGACCTTGTTAACCGCCTGGTTTAGCCCTTCATCCAATGTAAAGCGTTCACGGCTATAGTCCAACGACAAGCCCATCTTGCCCCATTGTTGCTTGATGGTTGAAGCATATTCGTTTTTCCAGTCCCACACTTGTTCGACAAATTTTTCGCGACCCAAATCATAGCGGGAAACACCTTGTTCGCGCAGACGTTGTTCAACCTTAGCTTGAGTAGCGATACCAGCATGATCCATTCCTGGCAACCACAATGTATCAAAGCCTTGCATCCGCTTTTGCCGGATTAACATATCCTGCAAAGTTGTATCCCAGGCATGACCAAGGTGCAACTTACCGGTAACGTTTGGTGGTGGAATCACCACTGAGTAAGGTTCTGGTTCTTGACCCTGAATGGCCTGATTTGCTTCTGGTGCAAACAAATCATTATCCAACCAGTCTTGGTAACGGCCAGCCTCAACGGCTGTTGGATCGTACTTGGTTGACATTTCAACTTCACGCATAGCAAATCTCCTTTAATAGTAATGTGGCCTGTGGTCCAAAATAAAAAGCGCCCTAATCTTTCGATTAGGACGCTTACACGTGGTACCACCTAAATTGCTATCGACAATTTTGATAGCCACTCATTCATTAACATTTTTAACGCCAAAGCAACCTTCCACATTAACAGTCCTAGTTTTCACCACCCACTAGGTCTCTCACAGCTGCGCTTGTGTACTCCTCATTAGCTTCCCTAAGTGTACAAAGGACCATGAAAATAGTCAAGCTAATTTTATGCCATGACTAATCCTTCATAACCTTTTATATACAAGAACTTGCGTATTAAGCAACCTTCTTCTGTGCTGCTTGGAGGGCCGCTTGAGCCGCCTGTAGCTGACCATTTGCCTGATTCAACGCACTCTGTGCACTTTGCTTATCATTATCATTCGTTGCACTATTAACCTTATTTTGTGCAGCAGTAACTGCCGCTTGAGCACTCGTTACAGCATTTTGAAACGGTTGGAGATAAGCAATAGCATCAGATTGCGCTTTCGCATCAGCTGCATCTTTTGCAGCTTTTGAAGACGACGCAGCGGCAGCAGACTGTGCAGCAGCTGCAGAAGATTGTGCTGCTGCTAATGCAGCTGAATTAGATGCCGCCGTGTTATTAGTTGAACTTGAAGACGTTGTTGTATCGTCTGTATCGTCAGAATCAGATGATGACGAATCACCAAAGTCGTAAGTATGCTTCTTAGACGATGAGTATGAAATATCCGGTGTTGGTGTATCACTTGATTTCTTAGATGAAGCTGACCCAATCATGTAAAAGGCCACCCCACCGACAATCAAAACAAGAATTAACCAAAACCACCATTGCTTATAAAATCGACGCTTACGGCCATCCGTCTTCCGCCGTTGAGAACGAGATAACATAAATAGAACCTTCCTTTGCCAGTAACCATTTTCCGTAAAATCCGCTCTTTTTATCTAAACATTTTGGGATTAAATCGAAATATAACAGCTGAAATGATTCGGCCGTCCTTGGCTATTCTGTACTTGATATTGCTACTAATCATCAAACAAATAGCTACTGTTTGTCTGAAAATTTCTGGCTAGCTAAACTAGCTTCACTCTTTTATTTTAGCAGGCTTTTGTGAAAAGAGCCAATTTTCAGCAAAAGAAAAAGCACCCTTTCGGGTGCTTTCTAAACAAACTTTTACCAAACAAAGAGACCAACCATTGCTGCTGAGAATAATGAAACCAAAATTCCAGACAACAACAAGTAAACAACGTTCTTAGCGATCACTTCGTTCTTTTCCTTGTTAACCAAGCCCTTGAAGGCTCCGATAATCATACCGATTGTTGACAAGTTGGCAAATGACGTTAAGAAGACCGTCAAAACTGCCTTATAGTGTGGTGCGTAATGAGCAATTTCACCAGTTACCTTACCCATGACAACGAATTCATTGGTCACCAACTTCGTTCCCATGAATTGTGCCAAATCGAAGGCAGTCTGGTTGCCGAAGCCCATCAACCAAGCAAATGGGAACATCACAATTCCCAAGATGTGCTCCAATGACAACCAAGGGTTGACCCAAGCCAAAATCTTGTCGACAAGTGCAGCCAAGGCAACGAAGGCAATCACGTTGGCAGCGATAATCAAGATCAACTTACCGGCGCCCAAGATTGAGTCGCCCAAGAATGAGAAGAATGGTTCGCGTGCTGGCTTTTCAGCCTTTTCGATTTCTTCTTGTGCTAATTCTTGTGAGCCAGATTCAGCGTTTTCTGCTGCAGGAGCAGCAGTACCGATTGTCGCAATGGTATCTTCTTCCTCAGTTACTTCAACTGGGTTCAAGATTGATGTCACAATCAAAGCGTTAATCACGTTGATTGGCACAGCAGTCAAGATATACATTGCAGGCATCATTTGCATATAAGAACCAAGGATTGATGCCGTCACACAAGACATTGACATCATCGCCAACGTCAAGTTACGTGAAGCCTTCATCTGGTTCAATTGGATACCAGAAACCGCGAGTGCTTCCGTGTTTCCCAAGAACATCATTTCAACTGAGAAAAATGATTCGAACTTAGGTTGACCGGAAAGCTTTGACAAACCGCGACCAACCCACTTAATAATAAATGGCAAGACCCCGATATAAGTCAAAATGTCAAACAATGGCACAACCAAGAGGATTGGCAACAACGCTGAAACAACGAAGTTTGATGGCAAAGCCATTCCAGTTGGCTTCAAAGCGAAGTCAATTCCAGCACTGGCAGCAGAAATCAAGCTGTCAAAGCCAGAAGCGGCTCCCTTAACAAGGCTCCGACCCAACGGAAAGCCTGTCAAAAGCCAAGCTAAGACCAAGTTGGTGACAACCATGATTGAAACCGACTTCCAATTAATGGCTGAACGGTTTTTTGAAAACAAGACGGCCAAGGCGATAAACACCAAAAGACCGATGATGTTAATGAACAAATACATGATGTGATACTCCCTTAAATTTAAAAATCACGGTTTCTTCAAACATATCAATTATAGCACGCAAAGGGCTTCTCCATCCCATCCTCAAGCGATTTAATTTTCATTTAAAGCGAACGTTTCCACAAAATCAATTGATACGTTCGCTTTTTTCGGGAGTATACTAGAGCGATTACAAACCGGTGCGTTGCTTCCGTCACGGCACCTAAAAAACAACAAGGAGAAAACAATGATGGAGAATGTAAAGAACAAGACGAGCTTCTGGCTGATTTTTAAGGAGACAATGTCGCCTAGACGGATCATACAAGATCTGGTCAGCCTCAGTAAAATGACGAAGGCGCTCCTATTATTAATGATTGTCGCCCAAGTCGCCACTTTTTTAATCGGTGGCAGCTTTAATGGGATGGCCTGGTTGACCGTCTCAACGGGGGTTAGTTCACTGATCAACCTCGCCTTAGTCGACCAGGGTAAGCAAAGTAATTACTTCTGGGGATTAATTGGTGCGGCAACATGGATGATTGTTGCCCTGTTTTCAAGAACTTATGGTGACTTCACCTCCCAGGGATTCGCATTTATCATGCAGTTTATCGGTATTGCGGCCTGGGCCCGCTATCGCGGCGGTGCCGAGAAGGAGCTTCCTTCCCGTAAATTAACGCTGCATACCGCTCTCATCACAACTTTAATCACCATTCTTTCTTATATAACGGTCGTCGCTTTTTCCAAGCACTTTAACGGCCTTCAAATTTACCTGGATTCGGCCGTCCTTCCATTGAATATCGTCGGCCAAATCTTAATGACATACGGTTTCCGTTCTCAATGGATTGCCTGGTTGGCTTCCGACGTGATACAAGTCATTGTCTGGTACCGCAATATCTTTTTGATTCACGACGCCTATGCCAGTTCCATGTTTGTCCTTCAGGTCATTATCTTATTGAATGCCCTCTATGGAACTTGGTATTGGTACAAGAAGGCCCAGCCCGGTCAACCTTCTTTATAAAATCAGTTTCAACAGCACGCAAAAAGACGGCGGTTGCTTTCATGCAACCACCGTCTTTTTACTTTACCCACTACTGCCCCAGCTGGACTCGAACCAGCGACCCTCGCATTAACAGTGCGGCGTTCTACCAACTGAACTACGGAGCAATTAATTACCATACGTTTATAATACATAACGTCCAACAATTAGTCAAGGATTTTATGAGATATTTTTAATTTATTGTTCATCAATTGACGATAGCCATTCCGAACAAATAAATTCACCAATCTTTTTTATTCTAATTTATAAAATAAAAAAGCGTTGGTTGTCAAGTGACAACCAACACTGATTTGGCTAGGACTGCCCCAGCTGGACTCGAACCAGCGACCCTCGCATTAACAGTGCGGCGTTCTACCAACTGAACTACGGAGCAATTAATTACCATACGTTTATAATACATAACGTCTAATAATTAGTCAAGCATTTTATTAAAATTATTTAATTTTTAGAACCATTATCAGTGTAAACGCCGTTCTAATGCGCAACAACCTTTTCAAATTGAGTCTGAATCGAGTCAGCTGATTTCTGCAACTTAGCCAATTCTTCTTCCGTCAAATCCAATTGTGAGTAGGCAACAACCCCCTCGCGACCGACAATGGCAGGATAAGAAAGATAAGAGGCAAATTCCGGACGCTTATGAGAAACTGGCATTTCCGTCTTCGCATCCTGAACCACTGTCTTGGCCAAACGAATGGCAGCCGTCGCAATCCCATAAGAAGTGTAGCCCTTACCATCAAACACCGTATAGCCACCAACCACAGAATCCTTTTCGATAGCAGCCAAATCGATTCCTTGTTCAGCCGCTAATTTGGTAATTGGTTGTCCCTGCAAGGATACCGTTGACCAAGCCGTAAACTGTGAGTTTCCGTGTTCACCCAGGTTATAACCCGCAACTGAACGTGGATCAACATTGAAGGCTGAGCCAACTGCCCGGTGCATTCGCGCTGTATCCAAAAGCGTTCCCGTTCCAAGCACTTTTTCCTTCGGATAACCAGTTTCTGCATGATAGACAGCGGCAATGGCATCACAAGGATTAGTAATCACCACCAAAACCCCGGAAAAATCAGTAGCCTTCAACTTGGCCGAAACTTCTTTTACCTGCTCAACGTTGTGTGGCAATTCAATAAAGCGGTCATGTTCGACGTTATCGTATTGCAATTCAATCTTACCGATGGCTGAGATAATGACGTCCGCATCCCCCAACGCTTGGTAGTCATTGACAGTCACAGAAAAACTGTTGTTCAAATTCGTCTTGGCATCTTCAAAATCCAGAGCATCAGCTTGGACTTTCTTCTCATTTTTATCAATGAAGACATACTCATCCGCTACGCCTTCGGCAATCAAACCATGCGCCACCGTTGAACCAACATGGCCCATTCCAATAATTCCAATTTTTCGCATCGACAATTCCCCTTTTCTGTTGTTGTGCCAATGATAATCATTCAAAACAAGGCCGTCAAGGGCTTTATGAGAAAATTTTAATTTAAAATCCGATTAAGTTTAAGACTGCAAACGAAACCACACCAACCACCACCGTGAGCAAGAGATTTTTCGTGACCACAGCCGTCGCTACTGTCGGTAAGGAAGCCCATAGATTCGGCCAATTGATGCTAGGGAGGTGCCCCAAATGTTGCACAAATAAGCTTTCAAACCAAAGACCAGCCATGATGGTGATTGGAACAAAGCTTAAAAATTCGAGAACCCCTTCTGGTAAATTAAACTTTTTCAGCATGACAAAGGGAAATATCCGCGATACCCAGGTCACGAACCCACAAGCAATAATTGTTAATAGAATATAATTAGTCAAAGACACGTTTCATCACCATCCCAAATAAGCTGCCACAAATCGTTACCAGTAAGACGACAAAGTTCTTTGGTACAAAAATCAAAAATAGGTAAATCAACACCAATACGAAGATAACCACGGCTACTTGTAAAGCCAATTTAATCGTCTTATCCGAACTAATTTGCGCTATTAATAGACCAATAAACATGGCCGTAATGGCAAAGTCTAAACCAAACTTGCTAGGATCCGTTACCAGCCCGCCCACAACTGCACCCAAAAAAGTACCCAACAACCAACTGGCATACGAGACCAAGTTAACCGTGTTAAACCAAGGAAAACTAAGCCGATTTTGACTAACATTGACCTTACTCATCCCTAAAGCAAAGCTTTCATCCGTGACAAAGGTGCCCAGCCAAATATTCCGCCAAAGCGAATACCGGTTGAAATAGGGGGCTAGCGTCATGCTCATCAAAATCATCCGAGCATTGACCAGAAAAACCGCAAAGGCAATCGCCACTATCGAACTATGAGAGCCGACCATCGTGACCAAGACAAACTGGGCCGAACCACCATAATCAATTGCTGAAATCAGCACGATCAACCAGGTACTCAACCCCGCCGCTTTAGCCACGATGCCAAAGGCCATACTAATCCCAATATAACCAAAAACGGTCGGCAAGGCATCCCGCCAGCCGGCCCGAGCGGTTAAGGTATCGTCCATCCCACTTCCTCTTTTCATCTCTTTTTAATCTTTTTCTCTATAAAGTTATTATAGGGACGACTGCCATGACTGTCCAGGCCGCAAAAGAGCAGGCAAAATAAAAAACCACTCAGCAGAAATACCGGTCTTCGTGGATTTCGCAACGTGGGTTAAAGGGTGCCAAACAGTTCAGACAAGCGCCCGTCTTATATTCTTGATAAGTTAATTCTTGACCGCAACGCCCGCAGAGGACTGCTGGCTCAGCCGAATTTTTTGCCATCGGCACAAAGTGGTGGTCTTCTAATGCATCATGGCATTGGTAGCAGGCAAAATACTCCTCGCATCGGCTACAGCGCAGGCCTGCAATATCAACATCCGAATGGTAATGGGCACAGGTCCCAGTGATACCGATGTCTAGGCCTACCATTGCCACTTGTTTGGCACCAAAAAAGCGTTTATTCATGGTTACGCAACTCATTTTGAAAGGCCGACTGCAGCAATGCAACCTGGTCCTGGTATGGCGACAAGAGTTCTGCTACTTCTGCTGCCGACATTTCTTCTGTGACCTGGCCAACTGCCAGGTTCAAGCGGAGGTTGACGGGCAAGCGGTTAACCTTTACGCCCTGCAAAACCAGCGAAAAGGCCAAATCACCCTGAAAGCCACCATGGCCGCCAAAGAAGACGGTCGCAACCGGTAGCCCCCGCCACTCAGCATAGAGTGTATCAATCGCGTTCTTCAAAACAGCAGGATAACCCCAATTGTATTGAGGCGCGACAAATACCACCCCATCATAGCTTTTGATTTGGTTCGACCAATCAATCGTGGACTGATTTTGATAATGACCCTCAGATGGCAGCTCAGGTTCATCCAAAAACGGCAAGGCAACGGTGGCTAGATCAACTACTTCAGCTTTCATCTCTTGGTTGCTCAACTGTGGGGCTAACCAATAAGCTAAGCGCCGACTAACACTCTTTGTTCGATTACTTCCGACAATTACAGCAATTTTTTTCATTTTTTCTCCAGTAATTTGAGAGCCTTCTTAAAAATAAAAAGTCCCATTTACGAGATCAACAAAGTCCATTACAAAAGAGCTCTCGCGGCTTTTTGTCTTGGTGCCTATTATAAACTTTTCGGCTTATACAAAAAATAAATTTTAAATTCACTGTTGACTCATATTTTTTTAATGCTATACTCATAACCAAGATAACAACTGCAGTGATTGGATGAGTAATCCGCAAGCGATTCTACAGAAAACCGTGATTTGATGAGACACGGTGGATTGGCTACGGATGAAAATGGTCCAGGAGCGGTTCATAGTGCGGCGAGTACTTTGTGATAAGCCGGCTACGGTTAACAACCGTTATCATGTTGCGATATAGCCCCCATTGGTGTATCGACTAAGGCTGGTCACAAGACCAGTGAAGTAGAGTGGTACAGCGTTTACATGCGCCTCTAGGTTCAGATTGAAAAATCTAAACCTGGGGGCGCTTTTTAGTGTATAGAAAAAGGAGAAGAGACATGACAGAAACAGCAGTAGCAACATTGACCAAGACCCCCGTTCATTTTGATATCGTGGGTTCGTTCTTACGACCAGCCCGCTTAAAGCAAGCCCAACAAGACTTCGCCGACGGCAAAATCAGCCAAGCTGACTTGACTAAAATTCAAGATGAAGAAATCAAGGACCTCGTCGAAAAGGAAGTCAAGGCCGGTCTCCACTACGTGTCAGATGGTGAATTCCGTCGTCACTGGTGGCACTTGGATACCTTCTGGGGCTTTGAAGGTATTAAAAAGACAAATGTCGCCCACGGCTACCTTTTCCACGATGTTGAAACGCGCGCCGAATCAGCCCAAGTCGACGGTAAGATTCGCTTTACAAAAGACCATCCTGATTTGAAGGCCTTCTTATACTTGCAGGAAATCACCAAGGATTTGGATGTTATCCCCCGTCAAAGCATCCCCTCTCCAGCCCAGGCCTACGCTGAATTGGTTCGCGGCGAGGAAAACATTGCTGTTTTGAATGAGTTTTACCCAAATCACGAAGACCTTATCACTGATTTGACCACCGCCTATCACGACCTCTACTTGGCCCTCTATGAAGCTGGTTGTCGCGATATTAAGTTGGATGACTGTACTTGGGGTATGCTCTCCGACACTGATTTCTGGGCAGAACAAAACATCGACCAAAAGGGTGTTGATGAACTTCAGGCAGAATACCTAAAGATCAATAACCTGTCATTGGAAAACTTGCCAGAAGACCTCCGTGTTAGCACACACGTTTGCCGCGGAAACTATGCCTCAACTTGGGCAGCAACTGGTGGCTATGATACTGTTGCCGATACCCTCTTAGCTCAAGAAAACGTCGAATCCTTCTACTTGGAATTCGATGACGACCGTTCTGGCGACTTTGCACCATTGGCAAAGGTTCCTGCCGGCAAGGAAGTTGTTTTGGGCTTGGTAACTTCAAAGAAGCCTGAGCTAGAAGACCCTCAAGTTTTGATTGACCGGGTCAAGGAAGCTAGCCAATACGTTCCTTTGGAAAACTTGGCTTTGAGTACACAATGCGGTTTCGCTTCGACTGAAGAAGGCAACCACCTAACAGAAGATGAACAATGGGCCAAGATTAAATTAGTTGTCGACACGGCCGAAAAAATTTGGGGATAGGTGGACACTAATTCATGAAACAATGGCAAAAATGGACGGTAGCAGCCGCCCTAGTAGTGGTTGCCGGTGGAGGACTGGCAACCTTTAATCATTTTAAGACGAATGCCTCTAAGGAAGACTCCGTTCTGAATTACTCTTTAGATAGCGATATCCAAACGCTTGATATCTCCAAAAGTTCGGACCAGTACTCCACCACCATCTTGGGTAACACCGAATCGAACTTGCTGCGGCTGAATGCCAAGGGCGAACCAGTTCCTGATTTGGCCAAGTCCTACAGCGTTTCAAGCGACGGTCTCACCTACACCGTCCAGTTACGGTCTGGGCTGAAATGGTCAGACGGCTCTGAACTAGCAGCCAAGGACTTCGTCTACTCCTGGCAACGGTTAGCCGACCCAAAGACCGGTTCCCAATACGCCTACCTGACTTCGGGTGTGAAAAATGCCGACGATATCATGGCGGGCAAAAAGCCAGTATCATCATTGGGCGTGACGGCCAAGGGTGATACGTTAACCTTTAAGCTTGAAAAGCCCATGCAGCAATTCAATTACCTACTGAGTTTCGCCCAGTTAATGCCACAGAAGGAATCCTACGTCAAGGATCAGGGTTCCCATTACGGTACCACCGCGAAAAATCAGATTTACTCTGGCCCCTATAAGTTGGAGGGTTGGAATGGAACCAACGAGTCCTTCAAGATGGTCAAGAATCCTGATTACTGGGATGCGAAAAACGTCAAAACCAAGCAGGTTAACTGGCAGGTTATCAAAAATCCAGAAAGTGCCATCAAACTTTATCAGCAAGGCAAAGTTGATCGCGCAAAAATCTACGGTACACCAGAAATTTACGAAGCCAATAAGAATAATAAGGCGGCAACAACGACACCACTGGCTGTTTCTTCCTACCTCGAATACAACCAGGCCAAGAATCCATTCTTAGCAAACCAAAAGATTCGTCAGGCATTGAACCTGGCAACTAATCGCCAAGCACTGGCTGATCAGGCCAGTGGTGGTACTCGTTACGCCGCAACAGGTCTGGTGCCAAAGAACTTGGTCAAGGCCACGAACGGCCAAGACCTGGCCAGCTACGTTAACCCTGGTTACAAATACGATCCAACACAAGCCAAGAAGCTCTTTAAGGAAGGTCTTCAAGAAGTTAATAAGGGCAAGATGAACGTGACAATTGAAACCGATGCCGATGCAGTCGTTTCCAAGAGTACCGTTGATTACCTTAAGCAGGCTTGGGAATCAACTTTCGGCTCTGACATCTCTGTCACGGAAAAGATTGTCCCAATCAAGCAGCGGATGCAAGATGCCCAGAACGGTAACTTCGATATCACCTTAACCAACTGGACTGGTGATTACCAAGATGGTGTCAGCTACTACAACATGTTCAAAACGCCAACGACTGGTACTAATAGTGGTCAATTCAAGAATGATGCCTTTACGGCCGCTGTTAATCAAGCGGAAAATCAGGATGCCAATAAGCCGGCAGCCCGAGACGCTGATTTCAAGAAGGCTGAAGCCGCTTTGAAGGACCAAGCAAACTTGAACCCATTGTATTCATGGAAGCGTATTATCCTGAATCGACCAAATGTGAAGGGTGTTGTCTTGAACCCAACCGGTCTGCAGCTGGACTTGACCCACGCTTACCGCGACTAACCCTTGGTAAATCATTTAATCAATTCATTCTAGGAGCAACATTATTAAAACAGCAGAGCAAAACCAATCGATGAACACCAACCAGCTGATTGCACTGTCACTGGGTGGCGTGATTGGGACCGGGATTTTTATGAGTCCCGGTTATTTCATTAAAAGTGCCGGTGCCATCGGAACGGTGATTGCCTACCTGATTGGGGCCATCCTCGTTTGCCTGGTCATGCAGTGTCTCAGTGAATTGTCTGTTCATCAGCCAACCACGGGCGCCTTCCACGATTACGCCAACCAGTATATCAATCCCGGTGTCGGCTTCGTTGTCGCCTGGCTATACTGGCTCACCTGGACCATTGCATTAGGATCTAACCTGTTAACGATGGGCGTCTTAATGCAACGTTGGTTCCCGCAAGAACCAACATGGCTTTGGTGTCTCTTCTTTGGCCTCATCATGTTCATTTTGAACATTGGCAACCTTTCTTGGTTCTCCAAGAGTGAATCCATCACTTCCTGGGTCAAAACGTTCGCCCTCCTCTTCTTTATCGTTATTGGCTTTTTAATGGTCACCCGATTAATTCCCGGTCACCATATTCAAACTGCCGCTAACTTTGGCGAATTAACCAAGAACGGCTGGTTCCCACACGGCATCGGGCCCATTTTAGCCACCGTTTTGACCGCTAATTTTGCCTATTCTGGGGCCGAAATGATTGGCGTGGCCGCTGGCGAAACCAAGAACCCGGAAAAATCTATTCCAAAGGCCAGTCGTAGAACCCTTGTTTTGCTGATTACGCTCTTTATTGGTGCCATCTTAATCATGGGTGCCCTCTTAGCACCTTCCGATAACGCCCTGGCAACGAGTCCCTTTGTGGCCATCTTGGGTCAAGCCGGTATTCCTGGCGCTGCTGATATCATGAACGCGATTTTAATTATCACGCTGTTCTCAGCTTCAAACGCCGGTGTCTTTGCCGCCTCACGGATGATTTGGTCACTAGCCGATAAAGGTGAAATTTCCCCTAAGTTCGGTAAGTTAAGTCGTCATGGACTTCCGGTTTACGGCTTAATCCTAACAATGGCCGGCGGTGCCTTGTCCCTCCTCTCCAGTATTTACGCAGCACAAACGCTCTATTTAGCCCTCAACGCTCTTTCGGCCTTTGCTGTTGTCGCAGTCTGGATTGTGATTGCTTGGGCGCAATTAAACTTCCGTAAGCAGTACCAAAAAGAGCACGATATCAAGGACCTGAAATACAAAGCACCCCTTTATCCGTTAACGCCAATTGTCGTCATTATCGCCTGCCTCGCTTCCATTATTGGCATCGGCTTTGACCCCAACCAACGGATTGCCCTGATTATCGGCGTTCCCTTTTCACTCTTTTTGTACGGTTACTACCAAATTTTTCAAACTAAAAGTAAAGGACAACATCACCATGAATTTTCACGATTGGGCCAAACAACAGAAGACGATTTTATTTGATAGTTCAATGGGACTTGGACTGAGTAACCAGGGTTTTGATACGAATAACCCCCTCTGGACAGCCAAAGCATTGATTACGGACCCCGATAAGGTCTACCAAGTTCACCTTGACTTTTTTAATGCCGGATCCAACATCACCACGACTGATTCTTACCAAGCATCAACCGCTGGTTTTGCCAAGCAGGGTCTAGGACAAGACGAGGCCGAAAAGCTAATCAAGCAGTCCGTCGCCTTGGCAGAAAAAGCCAGCTTTGATAGCACTGGCGAGCAAGATAAGTGGGTGGCCGGCAATATCGGCCCCTACGGTGCCTATCTCGCCAACGGTGCCGAATATACCGGTGACTATGGCGAGATTACAGATGACGATTTAAGGGCCTTTCATGAAGACCGTCTTCAATGGTTGGTTGAGGCTGGCAGTGACTTGATTGCCGTCCAGACTGTTCCTAGCTTTGCTGAAATCAAGGTGCTCTGTCAATTGTTAAATCAGTACCCAGATGTTGACGTCCTCTTTACCTGTTCGTTAAAGGACAGCCAACACATCAGTGATGGCACTGATTTACGAGAAGTGCAAGCCGTATTGGAAGCACAAGAAAACGTTATCGCCTATGGCTTCAACTGCTTTAAGCCTGAATTTACGGAAAATGCACTCGACTACGTGACGGCGACTGCTAAGACTGATAAAGCCATCGCAGTCGCTCCCAATGCTGGTGCCGACTATGACCCCGTCACGAAAACCTGGGGCGAGCCAAACGAAAAAATCTTTTCGGAAAAAGCACCAAGCTGGCGTCGTCACGGCGCTTCTTGGATTAGTGGTTGCTGCGAGATGATTCCCGCAGAGTTGAAGAATGTTCGCACCGTCCTCTTTGAAAAATGATTACCTTTGAGAAAGCCCGTTCGGTTGAACGGGCTTTTTTGACCCCCGTCTTGTATAATCTAAATACGATAATTTTGGAGAAATGCAATGCAACTTTATTTTTTATGCACTGGTAACTCATCACGCAGCCAGTTTGCCGAGACCTACGCCCGCTACTATGCACCGGCCGACTGGTCAATCAAAAGCGCTGGAACAATGCCCCATGGGGTCCATCCCAAGACCATCGAGGTGTTAAATCAGGAAGGGTTTGATACCAGTCGTCTAACATCAGATGCCATTGATGATGATTTTTTAAACTCAGCCGACTACGTCGTAACACTTTGCGGTGATGCCCGAGATCATTGTCCAATTACTCCGGACTCCGTCCAGAAAGTGCATTTCCTATTAACAGACCCTGCTGGGGTAACCGGTTCCGATGAAGAAATTACTGCTTTTTTCAAAGAAACCGCTGCAGAAATCAAACAATTAATGCAGACATTCATCACCGATATACAAAAAAACGCCTAAGGACAACTTCTGAAGAAGCCCTAGGCGTTTTTTTACTAGCTAAAATTATTTTATTCGTGATGGTGATCATCGTGGCGGTGAGGGTGTTCATCCCCATCTTGACGACGCTTCTTATCGATTGGGCTCACCGGATCATCGATTCGGCGGTTCCACCGATCCATCTTTGGCATCTGATTTTTAACTTCCAGCTGCCGCAACTTTGAGACTGTCTTGTGCTCGATAAAGAGTGGCACAACCTCTTCAACCGTATCACTCAAGCGCAAGCGATAGAAGTAACGGAGGTGGACAGAGTGGGATTGCAACCAAATGCGGCCACCGATTAAGAACCGGTCCCATGATGAAATCTTGGAGACGGCCTTCAAATCCGTGTAGTAATTATTGGTAATCACATACTTAAAGTCACCAATACTCCGGTTCTTATCCAGTCCGTAGCGAATCTTTTGTGGTTCCAGTACACCCTGCTTAACCAAAACCTTGGCAATTTGGTGAATGTAGTATTCAACTTGTGGGTCAACCTTGAAACCAAGATTCAAAACAACTCGAACCATATTTTGGCTACCCATCAAATCAACCGAATAGCTCTTTTCGTATGGATTAATGGATTCACGAATCGTGACGAACCAGTAAACCTTGGCCCGCTTTGGCCGGGCCCCCAATAGCGAGTAGATGACTGATTTCTTAATTTGATAATCGTCATGAACGTTAACAATATAAACCAGGTTCTTCGCCATCAATGGCTCTTCTGAGTCGTTAGACAACTGCATCAACTGACGGCGGTAGTCCTTCAAGGACAAATAATCGTTGTTATAAGACAGTGCTTCGCGGCGCTTGTTTCCATAGAACCAGAAAACCATCACCGACAAAATCAGCAACATCAAGATCACCGTGAAATATCCACCGTGAATGAACTTACCAAGACTGGCAATCAAGAAGAGTGTTTCCAGCAAACCGAATGGAACGGCAAACAGAATGGCCAAACTTGTGCGCGTCTTAAAGCGAATAAACTCAAACAACAACGTCGTTGTCATCAGCATCGTAACCGTGATGGCCAGACCATAGGCTGATTCCATGTTATGAGAAGTCTGGAAAAGCACAACCACGACCACACCGGCGACAAAGAGCATCCAGTTAACAATCGAGATGTACATTTGACCACGGAAATCGTTCGGATAAGTAATCCGCAACCGTGGCATAATCTTCAGCGAAATGGCCTCCGATACCAAAGTAAAGGCACCTGTAATCAAAGCCTGTGAAGCAATGACGGCTGCAATGGTACTCAAGATAACGCCGACCAGTCGCCACTGGTTTGGCAAGATATCAAAGAAGAGGTTCAGGTTTGAACCACTCGCGTTGTGCATGATTACCCATGCCCCTTGTCCCATATAGTTCAAAACCAATGTGACATACACAAATGGCCAACTCAAATAAATATTGCGCTTACCAACGTGTCCCATGTCCGAATACAGTGCCTCGGCACCGGTTGTGGCCAAGAAGATATTTCCTAAAATAAAAATACCTAGGCGGTTATCCGGACTGAACAGAGTCTGTACGGCGTAAACAGGCGAAAGGGCCTTTAAAATCTCTGGATATTGAATGACTTGTAACAGGCCAAAGAAACCAATAAAGGTAAACCAAATGAGCATCATTGGACCAAACATTCGACCGATTTTGGTTGTTCCCTTCCGTTGCAAAGTAAAGACGACCAACAAAATCGTCAACACCACCGGCACAACGAAATCAATTCCCGTTGGGAACATCAGCGAGCCAAACTTTTGCCCCTCTAGCCCTTCAACGGCAGACGTGACCGTCACAGCCGGGGTCAAAGCCCCATCGGCCAGCAAGGCTGCCCCACCGACCATGGCCGGGATAATCAGCCACTTCATGTTCCGATTGCGAACCTTACTATACAGGGAGAAGATACCACCTTCACCGTGGTTATCCGCCTGCAGGGCAATTAAGACATACTTAACCGTCGTAATTAACATCAAAGTCCAAAAAACAAGGGAAATTGACCCAATTACCAGGTTCTTCATATTGTCGGTATGTGCATTGCCGGCAATAATGGCATTCATGGTATATAGTGGGGACGTTCCAATGTCACCATAGACAATGCCTAAGGCGATCAGGAAGCCACCGTACTTTAACCGCTTCTTTGCTGAATCAGTCATTTCTTCTCTCCTATAAAATCAGTCATTGACGGTCACTTTCTTCATGACTTTTGAGTGCCTCAAAGAACTAATCTAATTTAGATAAAAGTATTTTTTCAATCTATTTTCTTGGTTCTCAAATCGTTTTTCCAACATCAGAAGCACTTTTGTCGCGCAACTTTTTTCTACCAATCAAAGGAGAGTTTAACTCGCTTAGAAAGAATATACAAGGAAAAATAATGCTTTTCATTAGTTCATTTTTACCACTATTTTACTTTTATTTCAACAAGCACTAATTTAGAAGCAAAGTATCAGCATTTAATGGCGCAAATGAAGTCCTGACAGGTAAGCGGTTATATTAAATTCATTTCGAAAATATCAATCCTATCAGGCCTGCTTGAGCATCATCTTACTTGCATCGGTGCTGAACTGCGACCAACCTAGCCTACCTGTCAACATCAGAAAGGCAATAGCTACTAGAACAACCACTGTCAGCTCACCCAAAAATAAAAGACATCACCGTCATCATGAAAAGCACTATCTTTTAACTCAGATAGTAACACATGGATCAGGTGATGTTTTTTTGATACTAACGGTAATCGCTCTTAGTCATTATCGAAGTTATCACGAGCAGCTTGCGCCCATACTTCATCGACCATATTGTTTAGGCCACGCTGGTCCCCAGCGATGCTTTTTTGAACAGCCAAACTCACATCCGATGCAAAGGCGGCTGGTGACTTAATATGATTAACCACAGCAAAGGTCATCAACACAGCAAAAAAAGCTGAGGCCACGGCAGCAATAATTTTTGATTTTTTCTTTGGATCGAACATAGGCGCTGTCCTTTTGTCTTACTTTAAGCTAATTTCTTGTCAAACCACTTAGCGATTAATGACAAACCGTAGTTTAACAAGAAGTATACCACCGTCAAGACTACAAGAACAGGAATAATGTAATTCGTGTTCTGCGCGTAGACGATTTGACCGCGGTACGTCATTTCAGCCAACACAATTCCGGATGCCAAACTCGTGTCCTTCACTAGGGAAATCAGCTGTGAAATAATTGGCGGAATCATCTTCTTATAGGCCTGTGGCAGCACGATGTGCCACATCGTCTGCATGTTGGACAAGCCGTTTGCTCGCGCACCCTCAAATTGACCGCGGTCCACCGCTTCCATTCCACCACGGACAATCTCAGCCAACATGGCCGACTCAAAGAACGTCATCGCTGCCACAGTCGCCCAAAAGATTGGCAAGTGGATGCCTAATTGTGGCAAGGCAAAGTAAGTAAAGAAGATAATCAGCAACAGTGGCAAGTTACGGACAATGTTGTTCAACGTGCCAACAAATGATGAAAAGAATGGAATCTTTTCAAATTGAATAATCCCGACAATGGAACCAAACAGCAGACTCAAGACAACCGAAATAGCTGAAACGCCAACAGTAATGCCTAAGCCCCCCAGGAGGTAACCCATGTTAGCTGAGGTAAAAGCGTTAAAAAATTCAGACATGACCTTTCCCCCTTAGGCTTTCTTCTTCAACTTGGTTTCCAAGTGTTGGACGTAGTAACTCAATGGCATCGTGATTACCAAATAGAAGACACCAATAATGATATACGTCGTAAAGGTATCAAAGGATGAAGCAGCCACTAAGTTACCCTGGTACATTAAGTCCAACCCACCAACAAAGGCTAAAATGGAGGAATTCTTGACCAGGTTGATAAACTGATTTCCCAATGAAGGAATCGCCACCTTAAAGGCCTGGGGTAAAATAATCACCCGCATGGCTTGGTTAAAGGTCAACCCATTCGAGCGGGCCCCTTCCATTTGGCCGGCTTCAATCGAAAGAATCCCGGCACGAACCGATTCAGCGATAAAGGCGGACGTGTACAGTGTCAACCCGACCGTTCCGACGACAAAACCAGTCATTTTAATCACCTTCGCTACTGCTAAATACAGGAAAAGCGTGATAATCAAGAGTGGAATATTCCGGAAAACCTGAACATAGATATTCCCGATGATGCGACCGGCCTTCGAAGATGAGACCTGCATAATGGCAAACAGAGTTCCCAAGACCAGTGACCCAATTAGGGCAATAATACTTGCTAAAAGCGTATGACCAAATCCTTGGACAAACACTGAAAAATATTGATTTAAAAGGCTCATTTGTTTACCTCCAAATCATGCCAATCCAAGCCAGGAACGTTATGGAACCACTTTTCAACCAAACGGTTGTACGTGCCATTTTCCTGCAAAGTCTTCAAAGCGCGGTTGGCCTGCTTTGTCATTGGCTTTTGGTTATGGTCAAAGGCCATTCCGTAAGGTGCCTTGGTGAAGACCCCACCAACAAGGTGGTATTCTGGGTTTTCGGTTGCGAGACCGTAAAGGATGGCATTATCCGTTGATAGCGCCTGTCCCTGTCCTGATTTCAACGCCTGCATCGCAGAAGCGTAGTCCTGCAAGGCAATAATCTTAGCCTTCGGCGCATACTTCTTCGTTTCTTGGGCGGCGGTCGTTCCCACAACGACCAACACCGTGTACTTCGGATCGTTCATATCCTTGACGGATTGAATGCCAGAGTCCTTTTTAACCAATAATGACTGACCGGCGTTAAAGTAAACGTTGGTAAAGTCAACGATTTTCGCTCTTTCTGGCGTAATCGTCATTGTGGAAATCAGCCCATCGATGTTCGTATTTTTCAGCAACTGAATCCGCGAAGCGGAAGACACTGGCACAAAGGCTGCTGAAAGTTTCGTATTGGTTTGTTTAGCAATCTGGGCGGTCATCGCCTTGGCCAAATCAATTTCAAAACCGGCCGGTTGGGCAGTTTTAGTATCCATCAGGCCAAAAAGTTTCGTATCAGCTTTAACACCCCAGGTAATTTGCCCCTTCTTTTCAACCCGGGCCAGGGTATCTTGGTGCGTTTTGTTTTTGTCAATCGTCACGCTGGCCCAAAAAGCCCCCAGCAAAATCAGGGCAGCCAAAACCAGCGAAGCAATGATTCCAAAACGACGTTTTCTAATCTTTTCCATACGCTTTATCTAACTAAGTTAATTTAGCTAGACCCTTCCTTCCATTTTAGTGATGTTCTACCTGGCTCAAGAACTTCTTGGCCCGTGGCTCTGTTGGGTTTTCAAAGAAAGCTTCCGTTGAACTATCTTCTAAGATTCGGCCATCGGCCATAAAGATTACCCGATCAGCGACCGCCTTGGCGAAACTCATTTCATGAGTCACCACCAGCAAGGTCATATCAGAATCGCGCGCAATATCACGCATGACATCCAGCACATCCCCGATCATTTCGGGATCCAAGGCGGAAGTTGGCTCATCAAACAGCAAAGCCTTTGGCTTCATTGCCAATGAACGAGCGATTGCCACTCGTTGCTTCTGGCCTCCTGATAACGCTGCCGGCATGCTATTCGCCTTATCTGCTAAACCAACCTGCTCTAACAATTCCATAGCAATCCGTTTGTTCTCGGCTTCATCGCGGTGCAAAACCAAGCGTGGTGCCAGCATAATATTTTCCAAAACCGTCTTGTTGTTGTAGAGGTTAAAGTGCTGGAAAACCATCCCAACGTTCTTACGAATTTTATTAATATCCGTCTTCGGGTCATGCAAGTCGAACCCGTCAACCAATAACTGCCCCTCTTCGATTTCTTCCAAACCATTGATTGTGCGAATCAAGGTTGACTTTCCGGAACCGGAAGGGCCAATGAGGACCACCGTTTCACCCGCGTCAATTTTCAAGTTCACATCGTGTAAGGCATGAAAATCCCCGTAGTACTTTTGTACATCTTTGAATTCAATCATTGACATCGCTTTTCTCCTCACAAAAAAGTCGCCTTTTCCTAACTGCAGGAAAAGGCGTTAAGATTAATACGTACATTTTACCATTTATAGCCCCTCTACGTTAGGTATTTTGACTAAAAGACTTGAAATTGACCTAGTTCTACTAGCTAATTGCTAAGTTGCCGAACTAAAGACAACTGATTTGTCCAAAAGAAAAAACGATCCACTCAAAAAGTGAATCGTTTTCTTCATATATATATAATAGGCAAACAATTATGCCAACTTGTGATCAAACCACTTGGCAATCAATGACAAGCCGTAGTTCAACAAGAAGTAAACCAAGGTCATCACAACCAAGACGGGCACGATGAAATTCGTGTTTTGCGCGTAGATAATTTGACCACGGTAAGTCAATTCCGCAAGAACAATTCCGGATGCCAAACTCGTATCCTTCACTAAGGAAATCAGTTGCGAGATAATTGGCGGAATCATCTTCTTGTAGGCCTGTGGCAACACAATGTGCCACATCGTCTGCATATTCGACAGACCATTGGCACGGGCACCTTCAAACTGGCCGATATCAACAGCTTCCAAACCACCACGGACAATTTCAGCCAACATTGCCGACTGGAAGACCGTCATGGCCACGACCGTTGCCCAAAAAATTGGCAAGTGCAGGCCTAATTGTGGCAAGGCAAAGTAAGTAAAGAAAATAATTAACAACAACGGCAAGTTACGAACGATGTTGTTGATTGTTCCAACGAAACTTGAGAAGTAAGGAATCTTTTCAAAGAAAACAATTCCAATAATGGAACCAAAAATCAGACTCAAAACAACCGAGATGATTGAGACCCCAACGGTAATCCCTAGACCGCCCATCAGGTAGCCGAGGTTTGCCTCTGTAAAGGCACTAAAAAATCCTGACATTCTGCGGCCTCCTTATGCGTTCTTCTTCAATTTATGTTCAAGGTGTTGGATGTAGTAACTGAGTGGCAAGGTAATTACAAGGTAGAAGAGTCCAATGATAATGTAAGTCGTAAAGGTATCAAAGGAGTTCGCTGCCACGATGTTTCCTTGGTACATCAAGTCCAGTCCACCGACAAAGGCCAAAATTGATGAGTTCTTAACTAAGTTAATAAACTGATTTCCCAATGAAGGAATCGCCACCTTGAAGGCCTGAGGTAAAATAATCACCCGCATTGCCTGACCAAAGGTCAACCCGTTTGCTCGTGCCCCTTCCATCTGACCGGCTTCAATGGAAAGAATACCAGCTCGAACGGATTCGGCAATAAAGGCTGAGGTATACAGCGTCAAAGCAATTGTTCCGGCCGTAAACCCTGTCATCTTAATCACCTTCGCTACCGCGAGGTAGAAGAAAAGCGTGATAATCAACAGCGGAATGTTTCGGAAAACCTGGACATAGATATTACCGATTGTGCGGGCCGTTCTTGAATTCGTGACCTGCATAATCGCAAAAATTGTTCCTAAAATCAGTGATCCCACCAAGGCAAAGATACTAGCCAACAGGGTGTGACCAAATCCTTGGAGGAAGACCGAGAAATTTTGTTCAAACAAACTCATTCGTGCACCTCCAAATCATGCCAATCCAAACCTGGCACCTGACCGAACCACTTCTTAATCAACTGGTTGTAGACACCGTTCTTCTTCATGGTGTTAATTGCCTGATTGACTTGATCAACCATTGGCTTTTGATCATGGTCAAAGGCTGCCCCGTAAGGGCCGTTGGTCAATGTACCACCAACAACCTGGTAGTCTGGGTTTTCCGTGGCCAAACCATACAAGATCGCGTTATCGGTTGAGATTGCTTGTCCTTGACCAGCCTTCAATGCCTGCATGGCAGAAGCATAGTCTTGTAAGGCAATCGTCTTGGCCTTCGGTGCAAACTTCTTAATATTTTGTGCTGCGGTTGTTCCCACAACGACCAAAACAGTCTTGCTTGGGTCGTTCAAATCATTGACAGACTTGATGCCTGAATCCTTCTTAACCAAAAGTGACTGACCCGCTGGGAAATATGGTTGACTGAAATCAACAATCTTTGCCCGTTCTGGGGTAATCGTCATCACACCGAAGACTCCATCAATATTGGTATTCTTCAGCAACTGAATTTTAGAGGCAGTTGAAACCGTCACGAAGGATGGTGTCAACTTTTCGCCAATTTGCTTACCGATTTGCTTGGTGACAGCCTTGGCCATGTCGACATCGAATCCTTCAGATTGACCAGTCTTCGTGTCCATCAAACCAAACAGCTTCGTATCAGCCTTGGTTCCCCAAACAATTTTCCCACTCTTCTTTACTCGAGTGAGGGTATCTTGGTGCTTGGCATTATGTGCAACCGTTTGTTGCGCCCAAAATAGACCAAGGACAATGGCCAGGGCTAAAATAATGGTCGCGATTAAGCCAAAGCGCCGCTTCTTTGCTTTTTCCATAAAGCAATTCCCCTTTCCCGTCTTCTTAGTGGTGTTCCACCTGGCTTAAGAACTTCTTCGCCCGCGGTTCTCGAGGATTTTCAAAGAAACTAGCTGTCGAATTATCTTCCAAAATGCGACCGTCGGCCATAAAGATCACCCGGTCGGCCACTGCCTTGGCAAAGCCCATTTCGTGAGTCACAACCAACAAAGTCATGGATGAATCCTTGGCGATATCACGCATAACATCCAAAACATCCCCAATCATTTCAGGGTCCAATGCAGAAGTTGGTTCATCGAACAAGAGTGCCTTTGGCTTCATTGCCAAAGACCGGGCAATGGCGATTCGTTGCTTTTGACCACCTGATAAGGCAGACGGCATGTTGTTGGCTTTGTCAGCCAAACCAACTTTTTCCAGCAATTCCATTGCGATTCGCTTGTTTTCGGCCTCTTCGCGGCCCAAAACTAGACGCGGTGCCAACATGATGTTCTCCAACGCTGTTTTGTTGTTATACAAATTAAAGTGTTGGAAGACCATCCCGACATCCCGACGGATCTTATTAATGTCGGTTTTGGGGTCGTGGAGGTCTTGACCATCCACAATCAACTGCCCGTCTTCGATTTCTTCTAAACCGTTGACGGTTCGAATCAAGGTCGACTTTCCTGACCCAGAAGGGCCGATTAAGACAACAGTCTCACCCGCATCAATTTTTAAATTGATGTCGTGGAGGGCATGAAAGTCACCATAGTACTTTTGTACATTTTTGAATTCGATCATTGACATCGTTTTTCTCCTTGCAACATTTATTCTAGTCGACCGTAAGTGGGACAAGCTTATTTCCATCTTACGGGTCAACGTCCTAAAATCTGACAAACTTTGTTAGCTAACATAACAAAAGAATGAAAAAAGTTTAAGGTTTTTCTTATATTAGCTACCTAAAAACAAACAAAAAGAGCAAAAGAAGACAAATGTTCTGCTTTTACTCTAAAATAATTCACCTACTTTTCACCCTTGTCGTTAGGCCCGGTGACCCGTTTCCAATGTATCTTCCATTTTTTCAATTAAAGGTTCGACAGGGAACCGATTTCTGAGGTAATCAAAAATGGCTAAGATAATTGGTCGAACAATCAAGAAGAAAATCGGTACAGCAACAAAGAAAGTTTTGACCCAATTCATCAAGTAACCTGGCAAGAATTGTGGGTAAAGACGATGGTACATTTCGGTCAACCAGAGCATCATGATGGAAACATTAAGCATCATCACAGTCAATGGAACCGTGTAACTTTCGGACAAATGATTTTTAATAAATTTCGGATAATGCTTATGAAGCCGCATGGTAATTGGCAAGGTCACAAAAGTACGCAAGCAATAAATAAAGACCACAACAACTGGATACATGAGCCAAACGCGTTCAAGCTTCTGTTCAGAAAAGCCAAAACGAATAACAGTATTATATGTGGACATGATGGCAACCATCACGATTGGAAAAACCCAAGCAAGGGTATTAGGGTGGTGCAAAAGCTTATGTAAAAATTTGGATAACGATTTCATCTAATAATTTTCCTTTCATTTTATTATTTTTCCGCCAAAAAAATCAGCCTGGGCGATCCGATGGCAACCCTAGCTGATTCAACGGCAGGAAATGTCAAAGCACTTATATTTCAACCATAACAGAAAACCTGACATTTGTCTAAATTTGTTAATATTTCTATCTTACTAGCAATAAATTACAAACTAAAAAAGCAATTCAGAATTGGAATTGCTTTCTCAAAGTTGTATCAATTGATGTTATTGTTGGCAAGCTTTAGCCTTAGCGCTGATTTTTACCAATCATTCGAACGTTTGCTAACTTATCGGTTGGAAAGACCAAGATCAACAGAATCAACAAGGACACGATATCGTTCAACACTCCGGTTGAACCAAAAGCATCAGACAAGATATCAATGGCAAAAACAATCCAAACCAGGACGGCATTCAACCCTGTGTCTCGAATGCGGCGGACTTCCAACGATAGCGAAGGAATTAAAATAGCCAGAAAAACCAATGCTGAGACAACTAGCCAAAGGATTAGACCACCCGACAAGGTCGTTAACCAATGCCAAATATTCATTTTTTCATTAGCTGGTGACAGGCCGGCAAAAACAGCCATAATCACAGTCGCAACTACCCAAAGAATTGCCAAAATGCCGCCAAGTAAAACCATCCACCAATATTCGGCCCTAGTCGCAGTACCGGTAAAGTTAAAATAGTTTTTCCAAAAGCTTTTGAAAGAAGCACCCATAGTCATTTGTGTTGTTCTCCTTCTCTATTCCTGTTGATGTCCATTGTACGCAAGCTTGGAAGGGCATGCAAGGTGGAATAGAGTTGGGAAAAGGATTTTTGATTCCGACCTTTTTCTGCTCACTGCTTTAACGAGAGGCGCTTTCCCTGTGCTTTCGCCTGCGCTTCGGTCATCGTGATGATGTTGGCCTTATTAGTACGAGCTGGCATTGAATCGGTACTATACCAGTAGACATCTGATTTTCCGCCACCAGTGACATAAACTGTTCTATCGGATTCACCGCTATTGCCTTGATCAGACTGAGTAGGTTGCGCAGCAGGCGCTGTAGACTGTTCTGTCGGGGTGGTCGATTGTGCTACTGAAGCATCTGATTGAGTTGCAGGAGCTGTACTTTGCTCCTGCTTTTTTGTCGTGGATTTGCTTGACTTACTCTTCTTTGTTGCAACACTAGTACCAGCCTCTGCAACCGTATTCGTAGCTCGTCCACTAGCATAATCAATTGTTCCGTTTGGTGTCACATTATCAAGAACAACATGAGTAACGCCATTGCTATCAGTTGATTCTTTACCGGACCCCAGCTTAATTACGAGTGTCTTACCTGAGCTATCTAAGCCAACATAGTCCAACTTGACCTGGCGAGGAATCAATTCATCCCCTTGGTAAATTGGTGTTACTTGGTAATCTAGCCAATAATTCGGATGGTTAGCCAACCAAGAGTCAAGACGATTTTCATAGAAAAGCATCGAATCCTGGTTACTATCGTTCATTCCCTTATAATTACCAGCATTCATCCAAGCCGTTTCTGGTACTAAGTTTTTGGGTTCATCATTCAAACCGCTAAATTGGTAACCAACCAAATGACCTCGGTTCATTACCCAAGCCTGCTTGGTTCCATCACCATAATAAAATTTAAAGTTGTGCCACCCGACCGGGTTGTACTTTAATTTTGCTGCCCGTTTAACTTTTGGCTCATCCTTATCCTGCAATTGAATATGAGAATAAGTTGCTCGCCCCAATCGATCCAAGTCACCCATGACCATTTGCCGCTTGCCGGTAAATGCTAAGAGGCCACTATCCGTTTGCTGTTTTTGGTCAACATTGGTACTTGAACTTTGAGTAGCTGCGGCACTACTTGAAGTCGCAGCCGATTTCTTTGACTGCGACGCCGTTGTAGCTGATTTTTTCGCCTTTGGCTTGTCATCCGCCTGTGATTGATCGGTAGGTGTCGTTACCCCGGCAATCATAAAGAAGGCCAGCGTTGCCGCTAGTAGCCACTTACCTCGCTTTGGCAGCTTTAATCCCGCCCGCTTATTTTTCATCCATTCGACCATTAGCCAAATCAGGGATACGAAAAATAGCATTACAAAAAATCCATTCATGGTTTCTCCCTCGCTCTTAGCGTGTGTTTGCGCACGTTGTTCAAGTTAATGGAAGAAAATACTAAATTTATTGATTATATTTTCTTAGCAATTAAAGACGTTGCTAAAAAAGTTTCTCTAGTACCTCTACATTCACCCAATCCAAACGTTAGACATTTAGATATTAATTTATACCTTTTTCTATTCTACAGTATTTTTTTCTAATGTGTATCAGTGTATAAATATTCAAAGAGACTGCAACAAAAAGTAATTTTATATCGACTAAAGCATGACAAAATTATCAACCAGCATTTACCCCGGCATTATTTGATTAATTGATTGGATGAGGAAATTTTAAGTTTTAGCTCCTCCTGTCGATTAAACATTCGTTCAAAAACGCTATAATCAACAAAAGCACATTTTCAACGCTCACAGTGCAATTCAAGCCAGGGCTAAACCCTCCACAACATCTTGGTTAATAAAGGAAAAGAACAATGAAATTCAATAAAACCATCCCCGAATTATCCGTCTTTAGCCTTGAACAATCAAAACGCTTTTATCTCGATACTTTAAAATTTAAAGTTGAGTATGAACGACCAGGTAAACATTTCGTTTTCTTAAGTAAAGATGGTAACCAGGTCATGTTGGAAGAAATTCACGATAGCGGTTGGAACACTGCAGAGCTCGTTTACCCTCTCGGGCGTGGTATCAATTTATCATTTGAAATCCCAGCAATTGATAATTTCTATCATGAAATTATGAGCAGTGGTGTGTCCCTATTTCGTGAACTAACAGTCAGCCGATACGAAGGTGCTGACGGTTTGATTGTTCAAAAAGAATTTTTAATTCAAGATCCAAATGGCTACTTGCTGAGATTTACGGATTAAAAAAAGCTGGCATTCCAACGGTCAGCATATGTTAAGCCGTTTTAAGTTATACTGTTTGTAATATCACACCCAGTAACTTTCAGAATCTCACAGTACTGATTTAAAAAAATCAGCCTTTATTCTGATTTCAACTCTAAACAATGGCAATACGAGATTAAACAGGAGAAATTATGTTTACAGGAAAAAATGTAAAATTATCGCATTACCACGAAGGTGATGGCAACGACTTTGCCAGCTGGCAATGGGATGAAAACTTTATTAATCCGCTGTCTGATGACGTCATTCACCCCTTTACGGCGGAAGATTGGGAAAAGATTTTTCGTAATTCTTCTAGAAGTGACGAAAATGTTGAATTTACCGTTCGCAAGGTCGATGATGACAGCTTAATTGGGTTTGTCAGCTTATCAAATATCAGTATTCGTAACCATTCTTGTGAACTTGGTATTGGTTTTCCAAAAGAAGAAGACCGATTCAAAGGCTATGGTCAAGAAACACTGTCATTGATATTGGACTATGGTTTCAATAACCTGAACATGCATAAAATAAAATTGTCGGTCTTCCCTTTCAATACCGGAGCTGTAAAAGCCTATACTAAGGCTGGTTTTGTCAAAGAAGGTACTTCAAAAAATGAAGTCTTCTATGATGGTCATTGGGTTGATTTTGACCACTATGCTATCTTTCAAGAGGACTGGTTGGCTAGTCGGCGATAATACAAAAAATGAATTAAAAAAGCCACTACCCAAACCAGAGTAGTGGCTTTGTACTAATATTTTTGACCAACCTATTTAATGAGTTATAATACTTTTCACGGCAAAATAAAGGAGGCTTAATAATGGCAATTACATTTGGTAAACCAAAAGAAACTGATTTAGATAAAATTATGAATATTGAAAATTCAGGTTTTTCTGAGGCCGAGGCGGCCACCAAGGAAAGTATGTTAGAACGAATAAAAGTTATCCCAGATACGTTTATTGTTGCCTATGATGAACAAGAAAATCCTGCAGGTTACATTGTTGGTCCGGCGTCGACAGAACGTTATATTTCAGACGAACTATTTGAAACATCAGTTCCCAATTCAGATCAAGCACCCTATCAAACAATTCTGAGTTTGGTCGTATCACCAGACAAACAAAAAATGGGCATTGCAGGTCAATTATTACAACAACTGGCTATCGTTTCGAAGCAACAAGGACGTCAGTTAATAACCTTAACATGTTTAGAAAAACTGGTTCCTTTTTATGAAAGAAACGGTTATCAAGTCGATGGCATTTCTGATTCTCAGCATGCTGGTGAGACTTGGTATAACATGACTAAAATGCTTTAATTAATGCCATTGAAAACAAAATTCACTATTACAACACAAATCAAGCTACAAGGCCAGTTACCGATTAAATATCAGTAGCTGGCCTTTTAATTTACTTCAACTTAACTTTATCTTGTTTCGCCAGTTTGCTCATCATAAAAGCCCCAGAATATTGTCTTCATTCTGAGGCTCATGTTGTCGTAAACCACGCATCATTTGATGAGCTGATTTATCAATTTTATTTTTGTGCCTTTTTTGCCTGTACAGCAAACATGACAAAAATTAATAGGGAAATAACAAACAACAACCACATAAATCCTTGCATTCCACTTGCAAGTCCTGCCGAGCTAGAACCAAACAATGCTGCAACAGTTGTTCCAGCAGCAGCCATGAACATTTGTCCAGCCTGAATAATCGCATTTCCATCGCTTTGTTCTTCTGGTGAGACATCAACCAATGCTGCGGTCATTCCAGTACTAAAGGACATTGTTCGCCCAATAGTAAACAGCGTATAAGTAAGCACAATCGTCATAAACGTCAAGTTTTTAGCCCACAAAGACATAGCTAATAATGCTAATGCAAAGAGGATATTACCGGCAAAAAGTAACTTTGTTGATCCGATTCGGTCATAGAGCGAACCAAACAAAGGTGTTAATAGGGCACCAATAAACGTCCCTGGAAGTAATGAGAAGCCTGCTAGTAAACTACTTGAGTGTACTACTGACTGAAGATAATTAGGTAGTAACAATCCCAATCCTAGGTTAGCAAACATGTAAAGAATAACCGGAATCCATAGCAAAGTAAAAGACGGTACCTTAAACAAGTGAATATTTAAGAAAGTTTTCTTACTATTAAGTGAAACCTTGATAAAGAGGAACAGTGCAATGATTGTCAATACTAACAAAACGTAGTTAACCGAACCAGATTCTAATTGGTTAACCGTTAAGATACCTGCAATCAAAGCGAAAGCGAGTAAGAAGAATGAAGTAAAATCAAATGACAAGTTTTCGTTCGTCTCACTATGAGCTGGTATCGTTGCGATTCCAATCAAGATTGATAGGGCTGGAATTACCAATAACGTGAAAAAGATTGAACGCCAACCCAAACTTTCAACCAATGCTCCACCATACGTAGGGCCAATTGATGGTGCCAAACCAATAACCATTGATCCAATTCCCATCCAGGTACCAATCTTGTCAAAAGGTACCAAGGTCAAAATTAGATTGAACATCAATGGCATCGCCAAACCTGCTGATACCCCTTCTAAGACTCGCCCAAGTAATAGAAATGAAAATGATGGAGCAAACCCGGCCAATATACTTCCTAAAATAAAACCAGCATTAGCGCCAATCCAAACATTTTTGTTACCAAATCGCTTAGTTAAATATGAACTAATCGTCATCGTAACAGTCACTGCTAGCAAATAAGCGGTGGTAACCCATTGAACATCATTTAATGAGATGTTAAAGACTTTTGTTAA
Source organism: Fructobacillus tropaeoli (assembly GCF_001047135.2). Lineage (GTDB taxonomy): Bacteria > Bacillota > Bacilli > Lactobacillales > Lactobacillaceae > Fructobacillus > Fructobacillus tropaeoli. The sequence goes on from NZ_DF968081.1 coordinate 171,364, forward strand.
AGCCGGAAAGGTCACATTAAGGGCCGTTTCAACCATGACGCCCCCTGCAGCCAATATGGCTGCAGCAACAATTGCTAACTTATTTTTTAATACAAATTCCCGATTTTCCATCATTCCTCCGTTATTTCTCAAATGAGTGTAAGAATTTTAAAATTGTTTTGTTTTCCTCTTCAGAGAACTGAGAAAAAATATCTCGCTCATAATCTTGGATATAGTTTTTAACCAAATTGGAAATTTGCTGTCCCTTTTCAGTTAATTTGATTTCATTCACTCTTTTATCTTTGAGGCTTTTAATTCTTTGAACTAACGCTTTATGTTCTAAACGATCAATCATCACTGTAACCGTAGAGCCTTGTATTTGAAACTCATTTTCGATATCTTTTTGCGTCACTTCATCCGAATTAGAACGTAAATAGTCAATGACAGCCATTTGGACCCCGGTTAGTCCATATGGCTTTGCTAACTCATCTAATTGCGAATTAAGCCTTGAATGGGCTATCTTAATCAGCCGTCCTATTGATTCGTCCATAATACCTCCTATTTTTTACTCCTGTCTTTTAAATAGTTAGTTGCCTAACTAACGAAATATTATTTTATCACGCATTTTTTTATTTGTCCATGCAAACATTTATGCTAACCTGCATTGTCTAAGTTCAAGTTGAGTCATTGAGAATAACAAAAATTAAAATTGTTTACATCGATAGATAAAAATATTGTTCAAAGTGGCGCACGTTTGTTCCCTGATTTTGTTAGTTATTTCTACATTGATATTCAAAGTTGTTTTTGCATCAGTATAGTCAAGGAAGTCTATACCTGTTGTTGCGCGCTTGCGCCTTGCTTCAGTGTCAAGATTGTCTAATTATGGGAAGGGCCGTACCATTATAAGAGATTCCTGTACTAATTAAAAAATTCGACTGTGAAGTCGATTACGATTCAGAACAGCAGCAATATGAGATTGAAAAGAAGAAGACCTGTCCAAAGGGTACGGCCAAGAAACACTGTCCTTGATGTTGGACTATGGTTTCAACAATCTGAACATGCACAAAATGAAATTGTCCGTCTTCCCTTTCAACGCAGGAGCTGTAAAGGCCTATACTAAGGCTTGCTTTGTCAAGGAAGGTGCTTCAAAAGATGAAATCTTCTATGATGGTCAATGGGTCGATTTTGACCACTACGCTATCTTTCAAGAGGACTGGTTGGCTAGTCATCAATAAAAAGAATGAATAGCATATATTAAAAAAGAGGTCACTACCTGGTTCGGGTAGTGACCTTTTATTTAGTGTTTTCTTTGGGTACTTTCCCAACTTGAATTATGATTGCCGCAATGATGGCCATCACGCTAGAAATGCACAGAATAATGTTTTTACCAAAAATCGGGTAGCCACCAACTAAAATGATAGTACCAAATGGCGTAGCAATCGTTAAAATACTACTCAAAATTCCTAAGATGATACTTAGTGAGGATGAGTCAGCATTTTTCATTAATAGGGCATACATCTTAGGATTGATTTTACCTGCTAAATAGGCAATCAAAGCTAAAAGAATGAGTGTAAAGATTAGTCCTAAATTGAAAATTAACGTTAGATAAAGGGCAAAGATTGCCACACCCACAATGGTGATGATTGATTTAAAAGAAAGAGATTTAAAGGGATCGTTTACAATCACGGCACCAGCAATGCTGGCAAAAACAAAAAGAACATTAATAATCAAAATGGTAACACCAAAATTAAAGGGTGATGCCGAAGGTGTATCTAATACATACAAATTTAAAATGCCATCGATACTAGCGCCAAGAGCATTGATTAAAATAATAGCGCTAATGGAATTGAAAACAGGCAGTTGGATAACGCGGGCATACAGCCGCAAAGCCTCTTTAAACTTAATTGATTTTGGTGCTTGTCCCGGTGCTGAATCAACTTGCTGACTTTGGTAGTCAAGGTGCTTATGAGAAACTGATAAAATAATCGCTGAAATCAAGAAAGTTACGCCATTTAACAAACTACCCGTCATATAATCATGAGTGAAACCGATGTAGCTAACACCAATCGCCTGCCCAATCGGTTGGATTAGTTGACTGATACTTTGATAAATACCCATTGCTTGTTGTTGTAAATCTTCCTCAACTTTATTTTGAATAATCGGCATTTTCATTAAATTAATCACAATGCCAGCCATATCGGAAACGATATTAATGATAAGGGCAAAGGCGATGTAGTTGTGATTACCATGGAAAAGAGCAGCTAAAACGAAGAACAGACTACTTTGACATAATGTCAAGGTAATAATCCAACGAGTTTTATGCTGGACACTACCAGAAATTTTCCCTAGAAAAGCAGAGGCAACACCTGGTAAGACAGTTGCGATTGAAACGGCAGCAACCCAAAATGAAGGGGTGCTAGTACTTTTAGCCAAAAGAAGTAAAACAATATTGAAGAAACTAATCCCAATCACTTCAAACAAACTGCTAAAAGACAGAGACCGAAAAGCTTTATTTTGCACTAAATTCATGTGTTTCTCTCCGAATTATGAATTATGAATAATTAATTATAATAATATTATTTTTTTATAATTAAAATGTCAAATTATAATGGCAAAAAGTCCGTGCCCATATTCTTGTCTTGCAAATTAATCACTTTACAAATTAATATGAGGTATCGATTTAAATATTAGGAGTAATTATGACGGCTGGAAATAACATTAAATTTTATCGTGAAAAGAATGGCTTGACTCAAAAAGAATTATCACAACAAATCCATGTCTCTCGACAAACTATTTCAAATTGGGAAAATGGAATAAGCTATCCAGATATAGAAAGCACTGTTATCATGAGCAGTATTTTTAATTGTTCTTTAGATGAACTACTAAATAGAAATTATGCCTTAGTAGTTAAAAAATTAAGAATAAAAAAAATAGTTCAAAAAGTGAATAAATATGGTACTTTACTATTTTTGATAGCTAATATGATTACGCTTTTTATTAATTTCACGATCGGTAGAAAGCTAAGTTGGTCACTTATTCCACTAGCCTCTTCTATTTTAGTCGTAACTTTTATTCAAACATTTTGTCGCGTTCAACGGTCGCCATTATTAAAAGCAACCTTACTATCATATCTTCCAATGTTAGTGTTATTTTTTGCTATCGAACTCAACACAGCTAGCATGGACTTTTATAATACTATTGAAGCCGTAAGTTTGTAGTATCTTTATTATCTATTCGTTGTTTATTTGATAGAAATTTCTAATATACGTTTTTATACTTGTTTATGGATTTTCGCATTTCTAAATTTTCCCATAAAATTTTTCACTAGAATGATTTTGCATTCTAATTTTACATTTATAGATATGATGATAAAAATAGCATTAATACTTGTTGTTACATTGACAGCCGTTTTAAACATTAAGGGTGATTACCTTAATAACATGCTGAATAAATATCGCTTGTTTGCATCGAACAAATAATAAAACTTTTTGAAGTAGAGAATTTAATCGACTATCTAATCATTTGTCAGTAATGTTAAGGTTAAACCATCATAATTACTATACAAACTGCCGGAACACTTTTTGATATAATTAAGAATGAGCCAAAGAAAGGAGAAACTCTTTGTACAATCTATTTCGCAAATATCATACTTTGGTTTTGGCAGTAATCTCATTCGTAACAGTCGCCAATATATTTATTAGTATTCATACTCATAATAAATATGAATTCTTAAGCGTTCTTGTTTGGCTTTTTACGGCAATATTAGCGACCATTAACGCAAAAGCTCAACGCTCTCAAAATTGATTTTTTCACAATCAGAGAATGGCACTCTAACAGCTTTCTAAGAGGCATACCAATGCTTTTTAGTTAAATTCATAAATCGCCCACAATCCTGATACTCATCGGGTTGTGGGCTCTTATTTTCGATAAAGCACGTTATGTTAAATTTAATTATCGGTATTTTTTATAAATGGTATCTTAATTAAAAAACCTAAAATCAACAAAAAGCGCTAGTTCCCTAGCCATTACCACAAATATTTTTATATCTTTTAAAAATTAAAATCTATCAACTCATTTTTAACAAAAAAGCTTACGATTTAGAATCGTAAGCTTTTTCTGTCACCTATCAGCACTTTTTCCAAAAAAGTACCATTTTGGTTAATTCTCTATGATTTCTCTTGATTTTCCTTGAATGCTAAAGTAGTGCTTTTCAAGATTTTTGACTACTAATGCCTACTGTTGCAGGCTTCTATGGAGAAGAAGGGACTCCAATAAGCCCAGTCATATCAACGTTTTAAGTTTTATCCGCTACTTTTTCCGCTACTTCTACTTTTTTAACTAATTAAATTGCTCAAGACTTCGCCCGTTTGTTCGCTGGCTTTCTTGGTAATTTCTGCATAAACATTTAACGTGATATTGGCGTCTGCATGTCCTAGGTAACTCTGTACCTGTTTCACGCTTGCCCCTTGTTCCAATGCTAATGTTGTCCAAGTATGGCGCAAGCCGTGCATGGCTATGCCGTTAGCCACTCTATAACTATCACTAACCTCATGTAGCCACTTATTGGGCCGAAGCGGTTGCAATGGTTTGCCGTTATTATTGAAAACAAAGCTATCAGGCTCTTTATTCTTGCTTAAGTTATACCATTGCGCCAGCTTTCTAACCATGTCACTAGCCACCTTGATTGTTCTTGTGCTGGTCTCTGACTTCGTGGCCTTGATGTATCCGTTACCATGCAAACCACGGCCTAGCGCTTGTTCTATGTTGATATAACCACCATCAAAGTTTACATGTTTCCACTGCAAGGCCAGAACTTCTTCCGTTCTCATCCCCGTGACGGCTACCAATCTCAACAGTGTGTAAGCCTGCCTGTTGATCTGGCAGTATTGGCCATCTAGCACCTCGATAAACCGTTTGAACTCTTCAGCGTCCATGGCTTTCTTTTTCGGCTGGCTCTTGCGCTCTCTTGGCATATCCACCTTAGTGAACGGGTCAACGTCTATCATGTCCATCTTAACGGCCATCTTAGTGAGTTGATTAAAATAGCCAACCACTTTTTTGTACTTAATCAGTTTAGCCTGCATTGTGTTAAGATATTGCTGTAAATATAGCGGGGTTATTTCACTAACTGGCGTATTCCCCCAAGTTGGCAAGATATGCAGGTCAAAATAGCTTAATACTTTTACTAGGCTACTTTCCTCTACAGTGTTTTGGTAACCATCTAGCCACATTTCATAAAGCTCTCGAACAGTAAAAACTGTTTTGGGGGCTTTTTCGTTGTACTGACTTTGTCCGTTGCTAAATAGCGTTACTTCGTTGTTAAACCATGCCGACGCTTCTCGTTTGCTTGAAAAACCTCGCTTTTGTACCTTCTTTCTTTTGCCGTTGGGCTGTAGTCCCAAATACCCGACTACTTCCCACGCTTTGCCTTTCTTTGTTTGAACCTCTTTTAATTGCATGTTGTCGCCTCCATAGCACCCTAGCTATGTACAAAAGGCAATTTTTGGGGATGTCATGAAAAAAAGGCGTGCGTTTTGACCGTCACTTACAGTCCATGAACGTCACGCCCCTTATTTTGCCACCGTTTAACCTTTTGCACAATGCAACATTTTTTATATTTTCTTAGCTGTTCACGGTATAAAACTCTTCAGCTTCTTCAAGTTCTTCATCAGCAACTTTTAAACGCGCTTCCCGTCTTTGGTGACGGTCATAGATAGCCCACTTCTCTGACTCTGTTAGTGGCTTTCTTGTTTTGTCGCCGTTGCTTAATCTATCCACGTCATAACCTAATTGTTTTAGCAGGTCTCTAAATGTCTCCGCCTCTTCTTCGGCATAGGTTGCTTTATTTTCGTGTAGCTTGGCATAGTATCTAAAAAAGTGGGCGCTTTGATAAAACTTATTTATTTGCCACTTTTGGCAAAAGATAACACCAACCATCACGGCCAACAATATCGCTATAAAAATATTCATTTTTCCCTTTCTTGTTCGTGTCATCTTGTGTCTAATTTGTGTCAGGTAAAAAAACGCTGTATCCCTTGTTGCTCTAAGCTCTAATCCTTTTTCGTGTCATTTGTGCCCGCTTTTTCCCACTTCTCCGCTCTATAGGGGGTGTGTTACCTCTCTCTTTTCTCCCCTTTCTATAAAGTTGAGGTCTTCAGAGTACTCAAAACCTGACACTTTTAACACAAAATATAGTTAAGACCTAGAGTAACAAGGTGTTTCAGATTTCAACTTTTAACACATTTCTGACACAGTGACGCCTCTTGAGCTCTCTTGACGGTTGAGCTCTGACACAAAAACCAACACATTTACCCAAAATCGTACTTTTCGAGGTCTAAACCTAGCCAACTAAATTGAGGGTTAGCACTTTCTCCCTCTGGATGAAGACGGGTTCTAGTACTTAAAATCCCTTTTTGTGTCAGGTTTGTGTCAAAACTCCGTTTATTTATTTTTGACTCAATTTTGTTGTCTCTTAACCAATCTTGGAACCTTGCAAAGGCTACTTGTTTTGATACACCACCCGTATATCCCTCTGGCGTTTCCTTTCGTGCTTCTAATAAGAAAGAGCTAACTAAGTCCTGACTGTTCGCCCAGTCTTTCGTGACCTCTTCAATTTCATCACTAACCGTCAGCCTCATATTGGCCTTGGCTTCTTGAAAGGCCCTAATGCACTCAATAGCAAAACCTCCTAGCTCTTTGATTGCCTCTTTCTCATTCCACAAGCTTTCACGGTGCTTGGCCTCTTTCGGGTTGTCTCGTACTTTCGGCGCAACTACTGGCACTAAGTGCATACGTTGGACTAAGGCAGAGCTAACCGATAGCTTAGGCTTGTTATTGCTTGCAAAGATGAGCAAGGCATAGAGCTCAACACTAATTGAGTTCGATCCTTTACCCTCGACTTCTACCAAGTCTCCCCCTGATAGAGTTTTTAGAGCGTCTGGCATGTCAATGCGAGTATCTGGTATATCTAGATGGATATTAGCCAACTTCCCAATCAGGTCAACCGTCCCAAAACGTGCACTCTTACCATTGCTACCGGTCAGCGTGTCAATGTCCTTGGCTGTGATGTTAGCCTGCCCGATAAGTGGCTTTACAATCTTGTCTACAAAGTAGCTTTTACCACTGCCACCCGTTTCATCTAACAGAATTGTAATGGTGTTAAAGGTATGTTGTTCTGGTATGAAAGCATAACCGATAATCTCCTTGAGATACTGCCAAGAATTGCCAAACAGGTATGCACCCCAAGCGTTGATATTCGGGGATGCTTG
>NZ_DF968082.1:0-28544 GCF_001047135.2 Fructobacillus tropaeoli
TAACGCTGTTTTACAGCGGTTTTCAATAATTTTTATTAAAAACATATAATACCTTTTACCGGCATTTTGATGATAAATTTGCGCTGTTGGAATTCATGCTAACAGAGGCTATCACCCGCCTCTTTGACCAGGTCGACTTAGCTGATTTTCGTAAGCACCCCTTTCAAATTATTGCCGCTATGGAGTTTTCAGCACCGATGTCAGCACTTGATTTTCAACTCGATGATTCCCTATTTCAGGATATCTTTGATAGTTTGATTTTTAAAGTGTTACGCCAGCTTACTGATGACCAGGATTTTTTGTGGAGTCTTGGGAATATGTATATTATCCGTCTCTGGAACCACAACTTAGAAAAGCCTTATACGCTTCATGAGGGTTACCCCATTTTCGATCAGATGTTTAATGAGGGAAAGTTCCCTGATGATGAGAGCAAGTAAATTTTTAAACAAAGAAAAAACCAGCTCAATTGAGCTGGCTTTTTCTTTATCTTCAATTTTATAAGCAGAAAAAATTTGAAAGATGTCGGTTTTCTTAGTTTTTATTACCCGGGAAAACCCAGTTGGCTTTCCCAAAAATCTTTAGCATTGCTGGCACAAAGAGCAAGCGGATAATAAAGGCATCAAAGAAGATACCAAAGGCTAAGGCCAAGGCCAAAGACTTGATGGTTGGGCTCGGATTCAAAGCAAATGAGCCAAAGACCGCAATCATAATCAAAGCGGCTGTCACTACGATTGGACCGGAGTCCTGCATGGCAACCGTCACTGCCCGGTCGTTATCACCTGTTTTCAGGTATTCTTCACGAGCACGGGAAACCATAAAGACTTCGTAATCCATCGCCAAACCAAAGAGAATGGCCGTGACGATAATTGGTAAGAATGAAAGGACCGGTGCCGCCTTGGCAACACCAAAGAATTCCTTCAAGAAGCCTTCTTGAATCACCAATGTGGTAAAGCCAAAGGATGCCAAGAGCGACAAGCCAAAGCCAGCCATCGCTACCGCTGGCACAATGAAAGAGCGGAAGACGACCATCAACAAGATAAAGGCCAAAACAATAATCGTAAAGACAAAGATTGGTGTTGCGTTATTGAGCTTCTTCGTGATATCCAAGTTGACGGCGTTCACCCCAGTCAAAGTAATCTTAGCGTTGTACTTTGACTTCGTCGTGTTATCTGAGTAGTTCTGAATCTTGTGGACCAAATTAGTTGTCTCAACTGCTTCAGAACCCTTCTTTGGGATGACGACTAACATCGCGTACTTGCCATCAGCAGAAATTTGATAAGGCTTCGTTGCCTGCTCCATAATCACTTGCTTGATTTGAGCGGCTGCCTGATCCTTTTGTGCCTGGGTTGGCATCTGACCAGTCGTTTGGGCCTGTAAAGCCATCTTTTGTTGGGCTTCTTGTGTCAATTGCGTCTGCAAAGTCGCTGCCTTTTGCTGGTCAACTGACAATGGCGACAACGTCTTTGTGCCAGAGAGGCTGTTCAAATGGCTGGCAATCTTGGCCACATTGGCTTCGTTGACCGCAGCTGATTTGTCAGTGTCTAATTTCACAACAGCAATCAATGGTGAGTTAATTCCCTCACCAAACTTGTCAGAAATCATGTCATACGCCTGACGCTCCGTCTGCTTTTCTGGCAAAGAGCCGTTATAAGGCATTCCCACGCGCATATTTTGCGCTGGCAAACCAATGCCAACCAAAACCAACACGGCGACAATGACCACTGTCCATGGGTGACCCGTCAAGAACTTCGTGAACTTTGATGGATTCTTGGCCATGTGATCGACCGTCTTCGTATTTGGTCGAATAAACTTGGCACAAGCCGCAATCAAAGCTGGCAAGAAGGTCAAGGCTGACAACACGGCGATGGCGACCGCTACTGCAGCGGCAAAGCCCATGGTTGTCACGAATTCAATACCGGCAAAGGACAAACCGCAAACGGCGATAATCACCGTCACACCGGCAAAGATAACCGACTTGCCGGCTTCGGACAAGGCACTTCCCAAGGCTACCTTTTGATTACCGTTTGTCTCGGCCAAATCAGTCCGATAACGGTTCAAGATAAAGAGCGCGTAATCGATTCCAACGGCCAAGGCTAACATGACAGACAAAGTCTCGGCAACGTTGGCAAGCGTTGCAAAGTTCGTCCCAATAATTACGAGGAACAAGCCAGTAATCAAGCCAACTAGGGCAGACACAATTGGCATTCCGGCAGTAATAAAGGAACGGAACAATACAAGCAACAAAACAAAGGCAATAACGACCCCAATAATTTCTGAAGGACCACCGATTTCAAATGGCTTTAACTGGACGGTTCCAGTATAAGCAACCTTCGTTCCACTTGTCTTCACTCGATCATCAAAGATGGAGCGGATACCGGTAATCGTACTGTGCGCCACCGATGTGGAGTTGGCCTTGAAGGTAATATCGACATAAGTGGTCGTATTATCAGAACTAATGGTGTTGTTGGTATAAGGATTGGCAATGGTCTTGATATCAGAACCATACTTATCCTGAGCCTTAGAGATGGCCTTGGCAACATCTGCCTTTGTTTGGTCATCAGTAATCCCCTTCTGATTTTGAACGACAACCTTTAACGTACCGCTGTTAGGATTTTGATGGAATTCCCGTTCCAGCGTACTTTGGATATTCGTTGATGGCACGCCACTAATCGTCAAATTTTGTGAGAAGTGCGAACCGAGTCCGATTGCACCGCCACCGACAACAATAATGGCTGCCAGCCAAATCAGGAAGGTCTTTACTTTATTTTCATAAATCCATTCCCCGAGTTTCTTGAGCATTTCTACCCCTCCTTTTTAAATCATCATGAATATTTTAGTGACTAATTTAGAAGATTTGAAGAGTCAAAAAATGTTACACTGTTTTAAAATGAAACAAAAATTAAAAAATGTTGCTTTTAAACGAGGTGGAGAATATTTATGGAAAATAAACGCTATGATTTGATGCACCGCCACCTACTAATGACTGCCGGAGAATTGCTCCATGACATCCCCTTTTCCAAAATAAAAGTGAAGGAAATTTGTGATGCTGCCGAGGTTAATCGCAACACCTTTTACCGTCACTTTGTGGATAAGTATGAACTCTTAGATGAATTGTTAAACACAAGTGTCCAATCAATCTATGCGACACTTGACATTGATAAGTTTAAAAAATACCCCTTTGAAACGATTAAAGCCTTTCACTTTGATGGCACCATTGAGGTTTTAGAATTTCAATTACAGGACCGAGCTTTTGAAGACCTGTTCTACAAGTCAATTTTTAAGGCGCTTTCCACCGTCACAACCGATCAAGAACTGCTTTGGTTAATTGGTAACCTTTACGTTGTCCAGTTATGGAATACCAACCGCGATGTTCCTTATGATTTGCGCCAAGACTACCAAATTCTTGACCAAATTGTCACCGATAAGCAGTTTCCAACGAGCTGATACGAACAATGCTATCAATTAAAAAAACGCCCAACCGAAGACATTCGATTGAAAGCTAACTTAGCTTTCAGCCAGATGGCAAGGCAGTTGGGCGCTTTTTTTTAATACCAATAGGTGGCAAGGGCCAGTGCAAAGAATACAGCACCGATAAGCATAATGGCCACCACAATCATGAGCTCGATTAAAAATCGACTATCATTTTTATCATCCTCTGACATCTTTTCCCCTTTCTCTTGTCTAGTTGAACATATTTATTTTTTCAGCAAATGCTGACAAAAAGTCAGAAATAACTCTAGTAGTATTTTACCAATTTCTATCAAATATAACAACAAAGTTACACAGTTAATTATGTTTCGCAATAAAAGAAAGACTTATTCGCGAAAAAATTTTTTTGAATCAAAAAAGGCAGCCCAAATTGGACTGCCTTCCTCTTTATCACCTTTAATTTACTTGATTAACGCTTCCGGCGCTTACCTGCAATAAACTTTCGGTGAAAATCAAGTGCGAAATAAGTCTTCGTCATCGCCAACAGCGACGAAATTGACAAAAGGCCGAAAATAACGCCTTTAATAATTGACTGGTTATTCTGATGGAATCCAAACTTTGGATATGCAAACAAAGTAACACGAGTCGTTGGTTGAGCATGGTTCTTCGTTTTCGAACTATTTAGGTCCATTTTTCCTGTTAGTGGTAATACCACTTGTAACTGAGGACTGATTGTGACCCTCTCAGTTTCACGATCATCTTGTTGCACGGTCATAACTGATTGTGTAGCGACCCCAGCTGATTTTTCAGCAACTGACTGCTTTGGATGAGCACTTTCCTGACTTGTTAACTTTGTCAGGCTATCTTGCAACTTTTGCAGCTGCTGGTCATAAGTAGCCAAATTAGTTTGAATACCATCAGCATCCGTTGCGGCATTGATAGCTGCTTGCGCCTTAGCCAACGCCTGATCAACCTGGTTTTCTTCTGCCTGCTTTTGGGCAGTTGTCAAAGAGTTGTCGGCCTCAATCGCCGCCTTGGCAGCTGCAGCCTTTGCTGCTACTGCCTGATCTGCTGCGGACTTCTGATCAGTAATGCTTGTTCCCGGCTGGTGGTCATTGACCACAACTTGATTGCCAGCATCGCGAGCCGTATTCATTGCATCGGCATCCGTCGCAGCGTTGATGGCCGCTTGCGCCTTCGTTACCGCCTGGTCGACTCGGTTCTCCTCCGCCTGCTTTTGAGCAGTCGTCAAAGACTTATCGGCTTCGATGGCTGCCTTGATGGCGGCTGCCTTATTCGCCACCGCCTGGTTAGCAGCTGCCTTTTGGTCAGCGATGCTTGCACCTGGCTGGTGGTCGTTAACAACTGTTTGGTTGCCAGCTTCACGAGCCGCATTCGTCTCATCGGCATCGGTGGCCGCGTTGATGGCTGCTTGTGCCTTGGCTTCATCTTGGTCAATTTGTTGGTCTTGCGCCTGCTTTTGCGCAGTCGTCAAGGTCTTGTCGGCTTCGATGGCTGCCTTAGCTGCTGTGGCCTTTGTTGCCACTGCTTGATTAGCAGCTGCCTTTTGGTCGGCAATGCTTGCACCTGGCTGGTGATCACTGGTCATCGCCTGCGTTCCGGTGTTTCGGGCCGCATTCGTTTCATCGGCATCGGTGGCCGCATTGATAGCCTCCTGTGCCTTGGCTGCATCTTGGTCAACCTGACTCTCTTGGACCTGCTTTTGCGCAGTCGTCAAGGTCTTGTCGGCTTTGATGGCAGCCTTAGCTGCAGCTGCATTCGTCGCCACGGCTTGGTTAGCGGTAGCCTGTTGATCCGCCACGCTTGCGCCTGGCTGGTGGTCATTAGTCATTGTTTGGTTACCAGCATCGCGATCTGTATTGATAGCATCGGCATCGGTGGCCGCGTTGATAGCCGCCTGTGCCTTGGCTTGATCCTGGTCGACCTGACTTTCTTGGGCCTGCTTTTGCGCAGTCGTCAAGGTTTTGTCGGCCTCGATGGCCGCCTTCGCTGCAGCTGCATTCGCTGCCACAGCTTGGTTAGCGGCAGCCTGTTGGTCCGCCACACTTGCACCTGGCTGATGATCATTAGCCATCGTTTGGGCACCAGCATCGCGAGCTGTATCGGTAGCGTCGGCATCGGTGGCCGCGTTGATAGCCGCCTGTGCCTTGGCTTGATCTTGATCGACTTGGATCTCTTGGGCCTGCTTTTGCGCAGTCGTCAAGGTCTTGTCGGCCACGATGGCCGCCCTAGCTGATGTGGCGGCGGTGGCAATCGCCTGACCAGCCGCTGCCTTTTGACTATCAAGACTGACGCCAGCATGGTAGTCGCCATTCAGCGTTTGCGTCCAGGTTGAAACGGCACTGTTGACACTATCGGCATTCGTTGCTGCATTCACAGCACTGTTTGCCTTGGACAAATCAGTATCCACCTGGCCAGACTGAGACTGCTTCTCAACACTGGTCAAACCGGTGTCAGTAGCAATCTTAGCCTTCACTTGGTTAGCCACGGCTGCTAAGTTAGCATCAGCATCCTGCTGTTGCTGGGCTAGTGCCTTTCCGGCCTGGTAGTCAGCATTCAAAGCCTGCGTCCCAATCGTGACGGCATTGTTGACACCATCATCATCCTTAGCCTGGTTAACAGCACTTTGTGCTTTGGCCAAATCAAGATTTACCTGATTTTCCTGAGCCTGCTGCTGAGCAGTTGTTAAGCCGGTATCGGCCAAAATCTTGGCCTTTACCTGACCCGCCAACGTAGCCAAACTCGTATTGGCTGCCGTTTGCTCACTACTCAAAGGGGCGCCTTCTTGGTAATCATGGTTCAAGGTTTGCTGCCAAATTGAGGCCGCACTGTTAATACCGTCAGCATTCGTTGCTGCATTCACAGCAGTTTCTGCCTTGGTCAAATCAGCCTCGACATGGCTTGATTGAGCCTGCTTCTCAGCGTTAGTCAAACCGGTATCAGCTGCAATCTTAGCTTGGACCTGACTGGCAAGTACTGCCAGGTTGTCATTAGCTGTTGCTTGTTGTGCTGCTACAGCTTGACCAGCCGTGTAATCGCCATTCAGAGTCTTTGTCCAAGTATTGACCGCATTATCAAGACCATCGGCATTTGTTGCTGCAGTCACAACAGCCTCCGCCTTGGTCAAATCGTTCTCAACTTGAGCTGACTGAGCCTGATGGTCCGCACTCGTTAAGCCAGCGTCCCCAGCAATCTTGGCCTTAACCTGGTTAGCAAGGTCTGCCAATTGGTTAGTAGCAGTGACCTGCTGGTTGGACAAAGCCTGACCAGCCTTGTAATCACCGGTCAAAGTCTGCGTCCAAGTGGCCACCGCGCTGTTGACACCATCGGCATTCGTTGCCGCGGAGACAGTATTTTGGGCTTTAGCCAAATCCTGATTTACCTGTGTAACTTGAGCCTGCTGAGCAGTACTGGTTAAGCCAGTATCAGCCAAAATCTTGGCCCTGACTTGGCCAGCCAATCCGTTCAGATTGCTATTAGCCGTTGCTTGCTGGGTTGAAAGAGCCTGGCCGGCATGATAATCACCGGTCAAAGTCTGCGTCCAGGTGGCCACCGCGCTATTAACACCATCGGCATTGGTTGCTGCGGTCACAGCTGCTTGAGCCTTGGCCAAATCAGCCTCGACTTGACCCGACTGAACCTGCTGTTCTGCACTCGTCAAACCGGTATCGGCTGCAACTTTAGCTGCTTCCTGATCGGCCAAAGTAGCCAAATTGCTCTTAGCTGATTCCTGCTGGGCTGACAATGACTCCCCAGCGTGATAATCGCCGGTCAAAGTTGGTGTCCAAACCGCAATAGCATTCTTGAGACCGTCGGCGTTGGTTGCTGCACTCACAACGGCTTCTGCCTTGGCCAAATCAGTATCAACTTGAGCCGACTGGGTGTGCTGTTCTACCCCAGTTAAGCCAGTATCAGCAGCAATCTTAGCCTTCATCTGGTAAGCCAAAATTTCCAAATTACTCGTGGCCGTCGACTGTTGGGCCGACAAGACTTCGCCAGGCTTGTAATCATCGTTTAGAGTCTTGATCCAAGTGGCCACAGCACCATTAACAGCGTCAGCATTTTGTGCCGCATTCACGACACCCTGAGCTTGTGCCAAATCAGCATTCACTTGACCTGACTGAACCCGTTGCTCCGCTGTCGTTAAGCCAGTATCCGCTGCAATCTTGGCCTGCACTTGACTAGCAAGTGTTGCCAAGTTGGAGTTAGCTGTTGATTGTTGAGCTGATAAGGTTTCACCAGCCTGGTAATCAGCGGACAAAATCTGCGTCCAAGTTGCAATCGCATTCTTGACACCATCGGCATTAGTGGTCGTGTTGATAGCACCCTGGGACTGAGCCAAATCGCGGTCAACCTGGGCCGACTGATTTTGTTGCTCAGCACTCGTCAAACCGGTGTCCGCCTCAACCTTGGCCTTCACCTGGTTAGCCAACGTGGTCATTTGACCATTAGCCGTCGACTGTTGCGTTGGCAAAGGCTCACCAGCCTGATAGTCAGCGTTTAGCGTCTTGGTCCATGTTGAAACTTCATTATCCACGCCATCCGCATTCGTTGTCGCGTTCACGGCAGACTGTGCACGATCAAGGTCTGCATCAACCCGCTCTGACTGAGCTTGTTTCTGATCACTCGTCAAACCAGCATCAGCTTCAATCTTGACCTTGACCTGGTTAGCCAGCGTTGCCAAGTTTGCATTAGCAATTGTCTGTTGGACAGCCAAAGCCTCACCAGCCTGGTAATCACCATTCAGAGTCTTTGTCCAAGTGGCCACGGCACTGTTGACACCGTCGGCATTCGTTGCTGCATTCACTGCTGCTTGCGCCTGAGTGCTGTCTTTTGCAACTTGGTTCGCTTGACTTTGTTGGTCAACACTGGTTAAGCCGGTATCGGCCAAAATCTTGGCCTTCACCTGACCTGCCAAAGTTGTCAAGGCGGCCGTGGCTGTTTCCTGTTGGTTAGGTAAGGCTTCACCAGCCTTGTAGTCACCGTTCAACGTTTGCGTCCAGGCTGAAACAACAGTGTTGACTTCATCGTCATCCTTGCTGGTACCGATTGCAGCGAGAGCCTGGCCCAAGTCATGATCAACCTGATTTAACTGAATCTGCTGGGTCGCACTGGTCAACCCAGTATCGGTCAAAATCTCATTTTTAACCTGAACTGACAAGGCCGAAAGTTTGGTATTCGCATCCTTTTGTTCAGCTGTCAGCGCCTCACCGGCCTGGTAGTCGGCATTCAAGCTTTGTGTCCAAGTCGAAACGGCACTGTTGACACCATCTGCGTTTGTTGCAGCATTCACTGCATCCTGAGCTTTGGCCAAATCAGCATTAACCTGACTGGCTTCGGACTGTTGTGACGCACTGGTCAAACCAGTATCGGCTTGAATCTTGCCCTTCACCTGGTTAGCCAACGTGGTCAAATTGGTATTGGCTGTTGCCTGTTGGGTGGCTAAGGCCTCACCGGGCCTGTAGTCAGCATTCAACGTTTGCATCCACGTCGAAACGGCACTGTTAACACCATCGGCATTTGTGGCCGCAGTCACGGCACCTTGTGCTTGAGCCAAATCCGTCTCAACTTGGTTCGACTGAGCCTGCCGTGATGCGCCAGTCAAACCAGTGTCAGCCGCAATCTTGGCCTTCACTTGACCTGCTAATGTTGCCAGGTTCGAGTTAGCTGTCAATTGCTGGGCCGACAAAGTTTTACCAGTCTTATAGTCGCCATCTAGGATCTCGGTCCAGCTAGCCACTGCATGATTCACGCCGTCCGCATTGGTCGTCAAACCAACGGCCGATTGGGCCTTGGCCAAATCTGATGCAACTTGACTGGACTGAGTCTGTTGCTCCGCACTGGTCAAGCCAGTATCGGCTTGAATCTTAGCCTGGACCTGATTAGCCAACGTCGACAAGGCGTTGTTGGCCGTTTGCTGTTGGTTAACCAGAGCCTCTCCAGCCCGGTAATCACCATTCAACGTTTGCGTCCAAGTGGAGACAGCACTATTAACACCATCCGAGTTCGTCGTGGCGTTCACAGATGCTTGTGCCTTGGCCAAATCAGTCTCAACCTGGCTTGATTCAGCCTGTTGGGCAACACTGGTCAAACCGGTGTCGGCTGTAATTTTAGCCTTGATTTGGTCTGCCAACGTGGCTAGGTTGCCACCAGCCGTTTTCTGCTGGTTGGACAAAGCTTCGCCAGCCTGGTAGTCGCCATTCAACGTCTGCGTCCAAGTGGCCACAGCGCTGTTGACACCATCAGCATTGCTTGTAGCCGTTACGGCTGCCTGTGCCTTGGCCAAATCAGCATCAACCTGATTGGACTGAGCTTGTTGGGCTGCACCGGTTAAGCCGGTATCAGCCTTAATCGCTGCCTTGAGTTGGCCAGCCAAAATGGCCAAAGAACCATTGGCTGTCGACTGCTGGGTGGCTAAGGCCTCGCCCGCCCGGTAGTCAGCGTTCAACGTCTGCGTCCAAGCAGCCACCACACTATTGACGCCATCGGCATTTGTCGTGGCATTCACAGCCGCTTGGGCCTTAGTCAAATCGTCCTCAACCTGATTTGACTGAGTCTGTTGGGTGACAGCGGTTAAGCCGGTGTCCGCTACAATCTTGGCCTTGACCTGGCCAGCCAAAATTACCAAATTATTGCCGGCATTTGTCTGTTGGGTCGACAGGGCCGTACCAGCCTGGTAATCAGCTTTCAAAGTTTTTGTCCAAGTCGAAACGGCACTGTTAACACCATCGGCATTCGTTGCCGCACTGATAACTGCTTGGGCTTGAACCAAATCAGTGTCCACTTGGCTCGCTTGAGTTGCTTGAGCCGCACTCGTTAGGCCGGTATCGCTCTTGATTTGAGCTTTCACCTGACCTGCCAAGGCTGCCAAACTTGAGTTAGCCGTCAGCTGTTGGGCTGACAAAGCTTGACCAACCTGGTAATCACTAGTCAACGTCTGAATCCAAGCGGTCGCCGCGCTATTGACTCCATCCGCATTCGTTGCGGCATTGACGGCAGCCTGCGCCTTGCCAAGGTCAGTCTCAACTTGGTTGGACTGTGCCTGTTGGGCGGCACCGGTCAAACCGGTATCCGCTGCAATCTTGGCCTTGACCTGACTAGCCAACGTCGACAGATTGTTAGTAGCCGCCGACTGTTGCATCGACAAGGCCTCACCCGCCTGATAATCACTATTCAAAGTCTGGGTCCAAGCAGTTACTGCGCTATTCACGCCGTCCGCATTGGTGGCCACGGTCACAGCAGCCTGAGCCTTCGTCAAATCGTTTTCAACCTGGGCGGACTGATCCTGCTGGGCAGCAGCCGTCAAACCGGTATCGGTTGCAATCTTGGCCTTGACCTGACTGGCTAACGTAGCCAAAGAGCCAGTGGCCGCTGACTGCTGGGCCGACAAAGCTTCACCGGCCTTGTAATCACCATTCAGTGTCTGTGTCCAAGTGGCCACAACGCTGTTCACATCGTCGTCATCTTTGGTTGCGCTCACCGCCGTTAAGGCGTTACCCAAATCAGTATCGACCTGATTTAACTGAGCCTTCTGAGCTGCGACCGTCAGACCAGTATCGGACAAAATCTTATTTTTAATTTGGACTACCAGCGTTGAAAGCTTAGTACCGGCATCCTTTTGTTCATCGCTTAATGCTTCACCGGTTCGGTAGTCACCATTGAGGGTTTGGGTCCAAGTCGTTACCACAGCATTAACACCATCGGCATTACTTGCAGCGTTGACTGCACCTTGGGCACTGGTCAAATCAGTATTCACCTGGGCAACCTGAGCAGTCTGCTGAGCACTCGTCAAGCCAGTATCCGCCTTAATCTTGGCAATCACTTGGCCCGCTAAGGTACCTAGATTAGAAGTAGCCGTTGTCTGTTGGTCCGACAAAGCCTGGCCGGCTTGGTAATCGCCATTGAGTGTTTGTGTCCAGTAATTGTTGGCGCTATTAACGCCATCAGCATTCGTTGCGCCACTAACAGCCGCCTGAGCCTTGCCCAGATCAGCATTAACGGTGGCAACCTCTGCTTGTTGCGCATCCCCGGTCAAGCCGGTATCTGCAGTAATCTTTGTCTTAATCTGATCGGCCAAGGTCGCCAAATTCGAGTTCGTTGTGGCCTGTTGTGTCGACAGCGCCTGACCAACCTTGTGGTCGGCGTTCAAGGTTCCGGTCCAAGTGGTAACAGCGCTATTCACGCCGTCCGCATTCGTCGCTGACGAAACGGCCGTTTGAGCACTGGCAAGGTCAGTATCCACCTGCTTTGACTGAGATTGCTGCTCAGCATTGGTCAAACCGGTATCGGCTTCAATCTGGACCTTGACTTGATTAGCCAAAACGGCCAATTGATTATTCGCCGAATTCTGTTGATCTGACAACGCCTCACCAGCCTTGTATTCGGCATTCAATGTTCCAGTCCAAGTGGTTACCGTGTTGTTCAAATCATCAGCGTTTGTCGTGGCATTGATGGCCGTTTGTGCCTGACTCAAATCAGAGTCGACCTTGTTCGACTGGCTGCTTTGAGCAGCACTAGTCAAACCAGTATCGGCCTTAATCCGGTTTTTGATCTGACCGGCAAGGTTAACTAAGGCCGCATAGGCACTAGCCTGCTGGTTCGTCAAGGATTCACCAGCCTGGTAGTCCGCCTGCAAAATTGGTTTCCAAGTTGCAACCGCACTGTTAACGCCATCCGCATTCGTGGTCCCGTTGACAACCCCTTGAGCCCGGGCCAAATCCGCATTGACGTTGGTCACCTCTGCTTGTTGTTGGGCACCCGTTAGGCCACTATCGGCCAGAATCTGATTTTTCACCTGACCAGCCGTGGTTGCCAAACCAGAGTTAGCTGTGCTCTGTTGTGAAGACAAAGCCTCACCGGCATGGTACTCACCGCTGATGGCCTGCTTCCAGTTAGCAGCGGCACTATTCATGTCATCGGCATCTTTAGTGGCACTAACGGCCGCCTGGCCTTGAGCCAAAGCCTGGTCGACCTGGCTTGACTGTTGTGCTTTTTGAGCGTTCGTCAAACCGCTATCGTCTTCAATTTGCACCTTCGTTTGAGCAGCCAGTGTTGCTAACTGCTCATTTTGAGTTGACTGTTGCGTGGCCAATGGCACACCGGCCGTATAATCACCGGTCAAAGTGCCCGTCCAAGTCGAAAGGGCGCTCTTAACACCATCGGCATTGGTGGCCGTATTCACCGCGTTTTGTGCCTGAGTCAAATCATTGGCCAAGTGGGCAGACTGCGCCTGTTGGGTCACAGTCGTCAAACCAGCATCACTGGTAATTTTAGTCTTGATTTGACCAGCCAACGTATTCAGCTGGCTGGTAGCCGTTGCCTGTTGCGTGGCCAATGGCACACCAGCCTGATAATCGTTGGTCAATGCCTGATTCCAAGCGGCAGCGGTATCGTTAACATCATCAGCATCCTTGGCAGCTTGAATAGCGGCCAAGGCCTTACCCAAATCAGTATCCACCTGTTTTGACTGTGACTGCTGATCAGCAGTTAGCAAGCCCGTATCGCCTGCAATTTGTTTTTTAACTTGAGTAGCCAAAAGCGACAGTTGTGAAATGGCCGCCTGTTGTTCAGCACTTAAGGTTTGGCCAGTCTTATAGTCAGCATTCAGCGTTTGCGTCCAAGTCGTCACAGCGGTGTTAACACCATCCGCACTCGTGGCTTGGTTGACTGCTTCTTGAGCCTTGCCCAAATCAGCATTCACATTGGCAATCGCTGATTGTTGCTGTGCGCTCGTTAAGCCAGTGTCCGCTAAAATCTTCGCATTGACTTGGCCGGCTAACGTGACAAGGTTGGCATTGGCGGTCGCTTGTTGCGTGGCCAATGGTGCCCCAGCTTGATAATCGCTATTCAGTGTCTGGGTCCAACTGGTCTCAGCAGCATTCACGCCATCGGCGTTAACAGCTGCCGTAACAGCCGCCTGCGCCTTTGACAAATCAGCCTGAACTTTGGCCGTATCGGCCTGACTCTGCGCATTCGTCAAATTGTTATCGGCCGTAATCTTGGCTTGGATTTGGCCTGCAAGGGTCTGCAGGTTAGTATTGGCCGTTGCTTGTTGGTTCGACAGAGCTTCGCCTGCCTTATAATCATTTGTTAAGGTTTGAGTCCAATTTGGCAGAATGCCGTTCAAACCGTCGGCATTAGTCGTGGCCTTAACGGCGTTTTGTGCCTGAGTCAAATCAGTGTTTAATTGACTAATTTCACTTTGTTGCTGAGCGGTCGTCAAACCGGTATCAGCCGAAATCTTGTCCTGCACTTGGGTAGCCAGTTGCTGCAAGTTCGAATTAGCTGTTGCCTGCTGGTCAGACAAAGCCTCACCAGCATGGTAATCACTATTTAATGTCTGATCCCAGCTCGTAACAGCTGCGTTGATGCCATCGGCACTCGTGGCAGCATTTACCGCACTTTGTCCCTTGGCCAAATCAGCATTCAGCTGGGCAACCTGTGCCTGTTGTTGAGCACCCGTCAGGCCGGTATCGGCCATAATCTTGACCTGCACTTGGCCGGCAAGAGCGCTCAGGCTGTTATTGGCAGTCAACTGTTGGTTTGTCAGTGGCACGCCCGTCTGATAATCGCCATTGAGAGTGTTCGTCCAAGTGGCCACAGCGCTATTCACCCCATCGGCATTCGTCGCTGCTTTAACTGCTGCTTGTGCGTTGGCAAAATCAGTTGCCAATTGGCTCGTATCAGCATTTTTCTGGCTAGTAGGCAACGTTGGGTCACTTGTAATCTTGCCCTGCACCTGGCTCTCAAGTGCTTGTAACTGCTGGATAGCAGTCACCTGTTGACTTGTTAAGGACTCACCCGCCTTGTAGTCGCTATTTAATGTTTGCGTCCAGACGGAGACGGCATTCGCCACGCCATCGGCATTCACCGTGGCATTCACAATTTTTTCAGACTTAGCCAAATCAGCATTCAACCCACTGATTTCGCTTTGTTGTTGCGCGGTCGTCAAGCCCGTATCGGACTGAATCGTTTTCTGAACCTGGCTAGCCACGCCTGACAGATTCGTATTCGCATTCGCCTGCAAGGTTGCCAGGGCTGGACCAGCGTGATAGTCGTTATTTAAGGTCTGTGTCCAAGTTGCACTAGCACTATTGACCTGATCGGCATTCGTGGTGGCAGAAACGGCTGTTTGTGCCTTACCAAAGTCCGCATCCACCTGGTTTGACTGCGATTGTTGTTCAGCAGTCGTGAGGCCGGCATCGTTAGCAATTTCAGTCTTTACCTGACCAGCCAATGCTTTCAAGTTGGCAATTGTGGTTGCCTGTTGGCTCGTCAAAGGAACGCCTTCATGGTACTCACCATTAAGCGTTTGTGTCCAAGTCGAAACGGCGGCATTGACACCATCCGCGTTTGTCGCGGCACTGACGGCTTGCTTGGCACTCGCCAAATCGTTATCAACCTTGGTTGACTGTGAACTTTGGTCCGCGGTCGTTAAGCCGGTATCGCCCGTAATCTCAGCCTTCACCTGACCAGCAATTTTTGCTAACTGATCATCAGCCGCACTTTGTTGGTCGGCCAAGCTACTATATGTCTTGTAATCCGCATTCAAGACTGGTGTCCAAGTTGAAACAGCAGTATTGACTCCATCAGCATTCGTAGCAGCAGAAACTGCCGCTTGAGCCTTCGTCAAATCAGCCTGCAGGCTGTTTTCTTCGCTTTGTCGCTGATCAGTCGTCAGACTGACATCCCCGTCAATCTGACCCTTGATCTGTCCTGCTAAGGTCGAGAAGTTTTGGTTGGCAGTTCCTTGCTGCTGTGACAAAGGCGTTCCAGCCTTGTAGATATTATTAATTGTCTGTGTCCAGCTCGTCTCGGCGCTATTGACACCGTCGGCATTCGTGGCCGCATTAATGGCTGCAATTGCCTGGCTTTCATCCGTGTTAACCTGACCGGATTGCGACTGTTGGGCAGCACCCGTCAGACCCGTATCAGCAGTAATCTTTGCATTCGCCTGACTGGCGGTTGCTTTCAGACTCGCAATGGCAGTCGCTTGTTGGGTCGCCAAAGGAATGCCGGCCGTGTAGTCGCCATTTAGTTTTGTTGTCCAAGTCGCTACAGCGGCATTGACGTCGTCATCATCCTTGGCATTCAAAGCACTCGCCAAATCAGCCGTAACATTGCTACCTTGTTGCTGCTGGGTGACACCCGTCAAGCCGGTATCGTTGGCAATTTGTTGCTTAACCTGTCCAGCTAACTGCGTTAACTGATTTTTCGCATCGGACTGCTCATCGCTTAGGCTTTCGCCCTTCTTGTAGTCAGCGTTTAAGGTTTGCTGCCAAATAGCAACTGCACTGTTGACCCCGTCGGCATTCGTTGCCGTTTTCACAGCAGTTTGCGCCTGGGAAAGGTGGGTATCAAGGTTGGCAATGTCGCTTGTTTGTGCCGCACTTGTCAAGCCAGTATCGGCCTTGACCGCAGCAACAAGTTGGTCATGCAATGTCGCCAAGTTGGTGCTAGCAGTCGTTTGTTGGGTCGCCAAAGGAACGCCCACTTGATAGTCAGCGTTAATTTTTTGTGTCCAGTAGGTATTGGCACTATTAGCACCATCGGCATTCGTCGTGGCACTAACTGCAGCCTGAGCCTTGGTCAAATCATTATCAACTTGACTCGACTGATCGCTTTGTTGGCTACTTGTCAGACCTGTATCAGCCTTGATTTCAGTCTTCACCTGCACAGCCAATGCCGCCAAATTAGAATTGATGGTGCTTTGCTGCTCAGCAAGTGATTGGCTAGCCTGATGATAATCGCCACTGATCTGCTTTATCCACTCGGCGTTGGCACTGTTGACGCCATCGGCATCTGTGGTGGCAGTCAAAGCGGATTCAGCTTTCTGCAAGTCCTGGTCAACGTTATTGGACTGGGATTGCTGCTGCGCACCCGTCAAGCCCGTATCGGCCTCGATTTGTTGTTTGACTTGTCCTGCTAACACTGACAAGGCATTACTCTTATCAGCCTGTTGGTTCGCCAATGCTTCACCGGAGACATGTTCACTAGCAAGCTTTTGCTTTCCCTGATCCCTGGCAGTGTTAATATCGTCAGCATTCGTAGCATTATTAACTGCATTTTTGGCATTACTAAAATCAGCCTCTACCAAGGCATCTTGAGCCAGTCGTGTAGAAGTCGTTAAAGTTGGATCGGTATTAATAGCGCTCTCAACCGTCGTTCGTTGTTGGTCTAAGACGTTGATCGCATCACTTTGTTGCTGGCTAATCGTTTCCCCAGACTGATGCTGGTTGGCAATATCGGCTAACCCAGACGTCTTTTTGTCCAAAACGCCCTGGGCATTCGTAGCATTCGTGACGAGTGCTTGGTCGGCCGTCAGTGCACTCTGCACATTCTGATCTTGTTGCTGCTTTTGCGTTGCTGTCAGCGTGACATCTTGATTAATCGTCGTTGTTGTCGCACTTGCTTGGGCAGCCAACGCATTATTGGCATCATTTTTTTGCTGCGTTAAATCGTCACCAGACTGATGTTGGTTATCAATCGTCAACACACCATCTGATAACTGCTGCTGGATTCCCTGGGCCGTTGTTTGGCTGTTTAGGAGGTTCAACGCCGTGTTTTGCGCAGCCGTCACACCGGCGCTTTCCTGCTGTTGCTTGGCGGTCGTTAGGGTCGGATCGGTATTAATAGCGTTGGTAACCTTCAAGGCCTCGGCGTTCAGCTTGGCAATGGCAGCGGCCAATTGATCACTGACCGCTGGTCCAGACTGGTGCACCGCATTGATATTTTGAATGGCTGTATTCGCTAAGGTTTCGATGCTTTGCGCATCCTGGGCATTCGAAATAGCCGTGATAGCAGCACTCGCAAAGTTATAAACCTTTTGATTTTGCGCATCCTGATCACTCTTCGTTAATGTTTGATCGCCGCTAATGATTCCGGTTGCGGTATTAGCTGCCTGCTGAACCGCCTGTTCTTCAGCACTTTGCTGTTGCGTCAGCGGTGTCCCAGAAACGTGGGCCGCTTTAATTGCAGCCAGGCCATTAGCCAAGGCATCCGCAACCTGTTGGGCTGTTTGGGCATTTTGGATATTGATTAAAGCATCCGAATTGGCCTTATTAACAGCATTGTTTTCAGCCGTTTTGGTTGCTGTATCGATAGTTGGATCATTGTTAATATCCTGGTGAGTTTGATTGCCCGCACCATTAATGGCATTATTAGCATCCGACTTTTGACCAGAAATAGCCTCACCAGTCTTGTACTCACCCTGAATCTTAGTGCTGTAAGTATTGAAAGAATCATAAATGCCATCGATATCCGTGGCTGCTTTGATAGCTGTTTGACCTGCCTGTAAATCAGCATCAACCGCTGCCGACTCACTCGCCATTTGAGCGGTAGTTAACGTTGTGTCGGCATTGATGGTCGTCTTGGTTTTCGTTGCCACAGTTTGCAAGTCCGTCAAGCAGTCCGCCCGCTGCGTCTCGATTGGCAAACCGGTGTGATAGACTGCATCAATAGTCGCAATTCCCTGAGCAAAAATGTCGTTCAAGGCGTTACCGGATCCAGCACTTAATTTCGTTAAGGCCGCTTGCCGAGCATCCCCAACCTGGCTCACCTGGCTGGCTTTTACCGTCTTATTCAGGGTCGAATCGTTGTTAATAATGCCGTTTTCCTTGGTTTCCTCAGCATAAATCAGATTACTCAAATCTGAAACTCGATCGGCATTCGTTTCATAAAGGAAAGTAATCTGGTCACTAGGACCAAAGGTATAAGGCTTGGTTGGGTCAACAACTTGACCATTAACCTGCGTTTGATAAATTGAAAAACCATCAACCTCTGGTTGTGGCAAAGAAGAAAGTGTCTGACCCGTAATACCTTGAATCGTCAGACTTGGCAAAGATTGAAGCATGTTGCCATGCTGATTTTCGTAAACTGGCTGAATATTTTGCGTGTTCCCAGCCACGTAAATCGTCACTAAGCCATTGTTATCGCTCACAACAGTGGACTTGGTCTGGTTGGTATTGTTGGCATCGTAGTGGTAGCCGGTTGGAACATTCGTAGTTGTGTAGTACTGCTTGGTCCAATCAATGGTATTGCCGTAATTAGCGGTCATCAAACCGGACGTTAATTCCGAGCCGGTTCCACCAGACAGCTGACCCGGCAAGACCTTGCCAGTATTTTCATCAACATACTGGTATTGAACGGTTTCAGGCAGACCATAAACATAAACCTTATAGGTAAAGGACATATCGTTGACGGGCACAATCAAATTATTGGCTTGCCCATCCGCAGTCCCGTCATCGGCTGTTGTTGTCGAATCCCCACCACTTTGATGATCACTCGCTGCAGTGCTTGGAATCTCAGAACCCAAGGCCCAGCGATAGCCCGTTGGCATTTGATCATTGACGATGTTGGAATTGACCAAGGAAACGACTTCGCCCGGATAATACTTCTTCAAATCAGAAACATCGACCTGAATCTGCTTGACGACCTTACCGGTTTCATCGACATAGTCAACGTTCACGACCCCGTTGCCGCCGGTATTATCGGCCCGAACTTCACGGATATTATTGGTATTCACCGAACTAGCCGGTAATTGAGTACCATCTCGAGAAGTTAAAGTAACGTTTTGGTTTGTAACGACTAAAGTACCACCATCCGTTGCATAGATGGGCGTTAGGTTTGAATTACTTGAGGTTCCGTTGGTCCAAAGGCTGGTCTTAACACCCTTGATAATAAATTGAGCACCATTACCCAACGTAAACATTTGACCGTTAAAGCCACCGATATTATCCACATGACCGGCATAGTAATAACCATTATTATTGGAATCAAAGAGCCCAACATAGAAAAGGCGGGGCTCATCAATCTCCAGCGTTGTTCCAGCGCCTAACTTAATCGATTGGGCATAATCCTGAGTATTAAACTGCTTAAAAGAAAGGGTTAAGCCAGGATAAAAGTAGATATTGGCATTCGTATTGTCGCTTGTTGTAATAAAGTCACGACCGTCAAATGCAGTCACGACCGTCAAATGCAGTCACGCCCGACAAATTATCCTGGTTATTAAGAATATTAACCGTAAAGTTCCGACCAAAAATATACTGGCGGTTATTTGGATTAGAGCCATTGTAGTTCAATTGGTCTAATAAGTGCCGGTAACCGTCCAAAGTCCAGGTAACGTTATCACCGATTTCCATCCCCTGATAACTACCATAAACGAGACCATAGTTAAATAAGCCAGGTGCTGCTGCACCTGAGTGATAAAATCCTCCGCTGACCGAGGCACCATCCCCAACCCGGAACATATGGTCGGATCCAGTAATAGCCGACCCCTGTGATTGGGCGGTTGCCAGGCTCGAGAAGTTAAACATTGGCGAACCATCGCCCGTATTACTAGTAACGTTAGCACCATTGGCCAACTGGAAGTTCACATTAGCACCATTGACGATATCAACCTTACTAATCCGAGCCATTTCCTGGGTCGAATTAACAGTCACATTACCAGAGAAAATGGCGTACGAACCCTCAGCATCCAGTAAGTGTTCTGGTTGCTGATTAGCCGGGCCAGTAATCCCTTGTGGGCCATTCAAGCTAACGTTATCAATGTTATAAATCCAGCCACCATCGGAGTTATTTTGGCTATAGCTAGAAATGGCCGCATTCGGATAACCGCCTTTTCCGATAGAACCAGATTCACCAGTTGAATTCCAGGCATCGTACTGAACCAAATTGGTATTGGTAATTGTAAAGGTTGATCCACCAGTCCCATTGCTGGCAACATTGGGTGAAACGCCGGTCCACATCGCCGCTTGCCCCAGGTTCAATTGGTGACCATTTCCTTGAATAATAATGTTCTGGGTACGTTCGGAAAGGTCATTGTAATTGCCCGCATTTGGGTTCGTAATATCATTTTGAATATCGATAAAGCGAATATTGTCATTTAAATAAGCAGCCTTAAAAGAAGCCCAGTCGGTGACCGCCGCATAAGAATTATTGGCTTGGTCCTGCGCTTTGTATTGGGCAATATTAGTGAGCTGATCAGACTGGCTAATGGTAATGCTTGATGGGTTGGCCTGATTTGATTGGCTAGTCGTGTTGCTAGCAACCGTACTATTAAACTGTGACCGGGCCGTCTGGTCGTCAGCCATCGACTGCACAGCCGTGGGTGCCGGGCTCGTGCTGGTTTGACTACCGATCGACGACTGACTGGTCGTGCTGCTGTCACTACTATCCCCAAGGACAGTACCTTGGTCTGCCAAATCAGACTGCGCCAAGGCCTCGGGTGTTACCGCCGTTGTCCCCAGACTTAAAGCACTAACGTTTTCGTCTGTTGTGCCAGCTTGTGCCGTCGTCTGCGTTGACTGGCTGGTGATAAATTGAGTGTTGGCCTGACCTTGTCCACTGTGCAACAGCGCCAACGACTGGCTGGCCGAGACACTAGCCGACAGTGATTGCGATTGGTTAGTCGTCGATCCAGCCACACTTGACTGTGACTGGCTTGTTGACGCACTGGCCGAAATTGACTGTGACTGGCTTGTTGATGCACTAGCCGAAGTTGATTGTGATTGGCTCGTCGAAACGCTTTCCGAGTTTAACTGCGATTGACTGGTCGAACTGCTCGTTGAAGTCGATTGCGACTGACTCACAGACAAGCTGGTAGCAATGAACGCCGTTTGACTGACCTGCGCAGTTTGTTGGCTGGTGACACTAGCCGTACTGGTAGCAGCTGAATTCGTCGCAGTCAACTGACTACCGCCGTCCGTTTGGCTACTTTCGCCGGACTTCGCAATGCTATCCGCATGAGCAGCCAGGCTGCCTGAACCAAGGGATAAGAAACTCAAGGTAATACCGGCAACCAGCCACACCTTACCTGCCTTGTACATCTTAAAATGTTCTTTAATCGTTTTATTTAAGTCTTGATTACGATTCATTTGCGCCCCCTGGGACTAACATCGATTAGTCCACTTATTGATATCGCCTTTTTTCTACCAAAAGGCAACCGTATCAAAAAGATAGCTAAATTCGCCATTATTTTGATATGTAATCATTCTAAAGTCATTATATTACTTTTGCGATTATTTTTATATTAAATATGAAACATTTTATACTATTTAGTCACATTAATAAAGGAAAAGACTAAAACCTTATTTTTACAAGAATGCCAGACCCATTCTAATCAACATTAAAGGTCATCACCCTTATGCACCCTGTTTTCAAAATGTAAGGAAGATGTCATTTATTAGAATGACCCCACTTAAAAAATCAGCCAAGTCGAAGACCCAGCTGATTTCATGCACTTTTCTGATTTTCCGACCATTCCAATGGTATTTGTATCTTTTAAAGTTCATACCTGCTATAATATTAGTACCGTATTGGAGTTATATCCGGCTTTTAATGCTAGCCAAGTCTCTACCGCCCGGCAAAAAGGGCGACTATCACCAAGGGTTTTTTGAGCACGCTTGGGTACTGCGTGCTTTTTTTGTTGTCTGCGGGACGGGACTACTCCGATATTTTTGTTTTTTATCATAACTTTTGACCAACCAAGGATGGTTGGTCAAGCACAGGAGATCTCATGGAAACACCCAACCACCCCCTTCCAAAGTTTCAGGCCCTACTCTTAGGGTTGCAACACGTGCTGGCTATGTACGCTGGTTCCATTTTGGTACCACTGTTGATTGGAACAGCCCTGCACTTCAATAGTACGCAACTGGCTTACTTGATTTCAGTTGATATTTTCTGTACTGGTTTGGCAACGCTCTTCCAATTGAAGCAAACGCCAATCACTGGTATCGCTTTGCCCGTTGTTTTGGGCTCATCAATCCAAGCAGTTTCACCATTGATTAACATTGGCTCAAGCCTTGGCTGGGGCGCAATGTACGGTGCTACAATCGTGGCTGGTCTTTTCGTCATTTTGATTGCTGGGACCTTTGCTCGTTTGCGCGCCTTCTTCCCACCGGTTGTTACTGGCTCATTGATTACTGTTATTGGTTTGAGCTTGATCCCAATCGCCCTCCAAAACTGGGGTGGCGGCAGCTTAACAGCCAAGTCGTTTGGTGAATGGCAGAACCTCGTAATTGGTTTTGTAACCATCGTTTTGACGTTATTGTTGATGAAGTTCGCCAAGGGCTTCTTGAAGGCCATCGCCGTCTTGATGGGGATTATTTTAGGAACCCTCTTCGCAGCCGCCCTTGGTCGCGTGTCATTGAAGCCAGTTGCTGACGCTGCTTGGTTCCACCTTCCCCAACCATTCTTCTTGGGAACACCAACTTTCTCATGGTCTGCTTCATTGACGATGATCATCATTGTCTTGACTGCCATGGTCGAAGCCACTGGCGTTTACTTTGCCTTGGCTGATTTGACTGGTAAGAAATTAGAACAAAAGGACTTGGCCCGTGGTTACCGTGCCGAAGGTTTGGCCGTTGTCCTTTCTGGAATTTTCAATACCTTCCCTTACTCAACCTTCTCACAAAATGTGGCCGTTGTTCGCCTTTCAGGTGTGAAGACTAAGCAACCCATTTACTATGCCGCTTGCTTGCTCTTGGTTTTGGGACTTTTGCCAAAGTTTGGTTCCTTGGCAACCATCATCCCTTCAGCCGTCTTGGGTGGCGCCATGATGGTCATGTTCTCAACGATTGCCATCCAAGGTTTGCAAATTCTTGGTAAGGTCGACTTAAACAAGGAAGGCAACCTCTTGACTGCCGGCTTGTCAATCGGCGCTGGTTTGGGCATTAGCTCAGTGCCAACCCTCTTGGCTCACTTGCCAGAGCAATTGCAAATGGTGATGACCAACGGTGTTGTCATGACGACCGTTGTTGCCGTGATCCTGAACTTGCTCTTGAACGGCTGGCCAAAGGCTGATCAAGACGTTAACGCTTAAGTTCATCCAGCTAAAAAATCTGCTGTTCTCCCAGCTGCAAAATCAGTTTCGCTGATGATCGACCTGGGTAAAAGAACAACAGATTTTTTTATTTCTCCACACGGATTTGGCAAGCGATCCACCTACTGGTTTAACTGCCGGTCCATCTACTCTTTAACCGGCCGTCCAACTGTTGCTTATGCTTAACCGTCGCGCCACCTACTCTTTACCCCACTAAAAAAGGCCTGCGGGTAAGCAGGCCTAATTTAATAGAAGATAAAATCAGTGTTGGAGCAAGGTGATAATCGAGATGACTTGAATCCAGCCATTGTGGAAAACGTGCATGATAATCGAAGATGATAACTTGTCCGTTTTCTTGTATACGTAAGCCAGCGAGAATCCGATGATTGCATACGGTGGTAGGTCCAAGAGCGATACCCAAGTATAAGAACTTAGGTGATAAAGGCCGAAGGACAAGGCTGACAGTACAACAACCAGCCAAGGGAACTTCACCGATTTGAAATAACGGAAGAAGAGTCCGCGGAACAGGATTTCTTCCATCACCGGTCCTAAGAAGACAATAATCAACGAAAACATGACCAATGAATAGTGGCCACCGGCCTGCATGATGTTATCAATGGCCGACTGGTTTTCCGTTGTCCCGTGGGTCAACTTATAAAAGAACAAAATTTCAATTTCGTTCCAAATCACCATCCCCGACCAACCTAACAGGTAGGCCACAATAATGGTTCCAAATTCTGATTTGGTTGGCCAGGCAATTTTCTTCAAAGAAAAAGATAACTTAGTCTTATTATCTTTAATGGCCTGCAGACCAAAGCGCACAAAGCAATACGCCAAACCAAGGCCAAGTACCAACAGCCCATAACGGTGCTGACCGGAAAAATAAACTGAACCCTGGATAAAGACCATCGCCGCATATTCAAGGGCGAAGAAACCCAAAAAGGCGGCCAGATTTAATAGAAAGGTTTTGGTAAGCCTCATCCACTTGATGAGCTTGTCTTGCTGATTTGGCATCGACATAATCCTCGTTTCATTAGTTTTTAATGTACCATATCTCTTACTGAATGCCAACTTTTGCCCTTGTAGCAAGCTTTTACCCTTGGTAAAATATTAATTAGATTGCCGCTTGTAAGCGGTCTTGATAAAGGAGTCCTCATGAAGGAATTAGAAGCACGAATTAAAGAAGACGGCCGCGTCTTAGGCGCTGACATTTTGAAGGTTGATTCCTTTTTAAACCATCAAATTGATCCGAAGTTGATGCAGGCTATGGGTACCGAATTTGCCCGTCTCTTCAAGGACCAGGGCATCACTAAAGTGATTACGGTTGAAGCCTCTGGTATCGCCCCAGCCGTGATGGCCGGATTGAGTCTTGATGTGCCCGTTGTCTTTGCCCGCAAGTCCAAGTCCCGCATTCTCTCAGACGATGCCTATACCGCGGACGTCTACTCATACACAAAGCAAAGCACCAACCAAATCAGAATCGATAAGCGCTTCTTATCGGCCGATGACAAGGTCTTGCTAATTGACGACTTCCTCGCCAACGGCCAGGCTTTGCTCGGTATGAAAGCCTTAGCCGATGATGCGGGTGCTACAATCGTTGGCGCCGGCATTGTGATTGAAAAGTCATTCCAGCCTGGTCGCCAAGCGGCCATCGAAGCCGGCTTAACAAACATCCACTCTTTGGCTAAGATTGCTGCCTTTGAAGACGGCCAAGTCGTTTTTGACGAAGCGGACTAAGTTTCACTTCAGTTCAACACAATTCAAAAAGGCCCCTGATTTCGAATGGAAATTAGGGGCCTTACTGTTATCTATTTTGTCAAAACTTCATGCGGTCCGGTCGCGACTAACAGTAAAATCAATTCGTCATTATCTAGCTGATAGACCACAATCCAGCCGTCATACTGTTTTCCATCACTGCCATATCTGGCTGGATGAAATTCCCGATAACCTTGCCATTTTCCTTTTAAGGTATGGTTTTAATGCGCTTTAGCTCGTTCACTAATTTCCGGAGTCACACGAGTCGAAACTGTTTTATTTTTAATAGTTGCATGACTCACTGACGCTCCTCCTTTGTTTACGAACGTATTACACATGTCATTATAACTACGATTATTCAGCCTAGCAAAGACTACTGCAAGAGGACAAATTATCTATAAAACAAATAAAACCATTGACCGGTTGACGGCCAATGGCTTTTTAGATTTTATTAAAAGTCCCCGTCGGCAAAATTTTAATCAAAAAATCCGCCAATATCAACACCAGTAAAACTGGAATTAGCCACAAAGGCATGGTGATATTTGTTTCATAAACCTTCGTTTCATAATAGTAAACGGCCATGGCTAAGCAAATTGCTACAGGCTCAATAATAAAAGCCCAGGGCGTCAAACCCGTATCGCGGTAGCGGCGGTAAGAAATCGACAGAAATGGAATGAAATTGAGCATCAAAAAGACTGTCAGCAAAAAAGTTACAAAAATCAATGTTACTAATACAACCCAGTAGGCCTTCGAATTATCGGCAACGGAAACAACTGTTCTGACCAAATTATCTAGTAAGTACAAGATCAACCAATAACCTAAGAGGCTAATCACGGTGTTAATCAAAAACACTGACCAATACTCCGAGCGAGAAGTCTGACCCTTGAAATGGAAATAGTCTTCCCAATATTGTTTATATATTTGTATCATCCTTCTCACCCCCTCTCCGGATAAATCAGCCTCCGACATTATACCATCAAGAAGCATTCTAAAAAAGTATTTTGTCCGCTTTAACACTAAAAAACAGCCCAACCGGGCTGCTTTGCACACAAATCAAGAACGGTGCCGACCGAAAGCATCGGTTGGTGTTAAGTTAATCACCAATAGGACAATTTCAACAATGACCCAAAGAATCATGAGCCAGAGAGAATTTGATGTACCGCTGCCATTAGCAGCGTGATAGGCATCGCTTAGTAAAGCTACTAGCGAAGCCCATGGCAAGAGATAAGCTAAAACGACCAGAATAAACCACCAACCACTTAAGCCAGTATCAATAATCCGGCGACTTTGCAAAGACAAATTGGGAATAATTGTTAGCAATTGATACAAAACAATAAAAACAACCGTAAAACCAGCCAAGCCAGTCGCTGCTTGCTCCTGATTGCCATTATTAAAGGCAGACCCCAGTGCAGAAACGACTGAACCGCTACTAATCATTGTTACCAAAATACCAATTAAAACGTTAGCCAGGACAACCCACCAAAAATCAGACCGGGTTGACCGACCAGAAAAACAGAAATACTTCTTCCAATAATCCTTGTAAGCAGATAACATTTATATCTCCCATTTTACTTTTCTCTCAATCGTTCTTATCTTACCACGCTTCTTAAATCAGAACTACTAAAAAATGACTGATTTTTAAAGCTTTAGTATCATAAGTCAACTTGCCTCAAAAAAATTATTGTCATATAAAAAAGCCCGACCAACGGCCAGGCATCAAAGAAATTAACGTTTATGTGAAAAGCGATTAGTTCCGGCTAAGTTAATGACCAGAAGAACTAGTTCCACAACAGCCAAAGCTAAAAGCACGAGGCCATTTTGAAAAATGGCATAAGCAATGACTAATAACCAAGCCACAACAGGAAGAGCAAACCAACGGGCGCTCAGTCCGGTATCCAAGATACGGCGGTACTGCAATGACAGGTTGGGAATAATGGTTGCTAAACCGTAAAATAGCGAAATAATCAAAGCCAACGCTGCTATCCCAACAACACCTAAACCAATGCCGGAAACATCATTGTGTAGCAGTTGTTGCGCCAATCCCCAAATGGATCCGCCTGTTAGCAAAAGGACCACAACCGTCAAGAGGATGTTGTCAAAGACCACTAACCAAAAATCAGCTAGACAAGCTCGACCAGAAAAGTCCAAATACTTCCGCCAATAATTTTTATATGCTTGTACCATAATCATTTGCTATCCGACCTTTCGAACTCTCTATTGCTCATTGTAGCACCAGCGTCGCCGAATGTTTAGCACAAACCAAAAAAGGACCCACTTTCGTGGGTCCTTTCCTGCAACTAACTTTTGTACGCTGAACTTATTTTTCTTTCTTGAAGGCATCTGTCTTAGACACGCTGATGACAAAAACAGCTAAGTTTAAGAAGAAAACAGCAGCTGTGATTGCGTTGTTTTGTGCCGCAGCACTAACTGACAAGAACTTGCCAATCACAACTAAGAGGAACCACCATGGACTAAGACCTGTATCCACGATTCGTCGGTACTGCAGTGATAATCTGGGAATGAAGGTTGCCAATTCATAAAAGAGAGCCAATAAAAGCAAAACGATTAATAGGCCTAACATTGGCGTATCGGCTTGCGTGAAACGCCCATGGTCGACATACTTCATAATTGGCCCAACAGCAACACCAGCAAAGACCGCTATCCAAAGTAACCAAATAATGGTATTGGCCAAAGTAAACCACCAATAGTCAGCTCGCGTTGTTCGACCGTTAAAGTTAACGTAATTCTGCCAGAACTTTTTGTACGCTTTAAACATTTTTTCTCCTTATCGCGTTACTGAAGTTAAAACCGCTCTGACCATTTTAGCATAAGACTTGGTACGATGACCAACGGGCTTGGTGGAGCCTGAAAAGAGAAAAGTTCAAATAGCAGTAAACCGTGACATACATGATACCTTTTCCGAAAATGATGAATGGGCTGAGGAACTGTTTTCGTTTAAGGCACTGTCGGCAACACCGCAAATGCCGATGGTTCGTTCTCGGGGATGCGATTATTTTGACATAGTAAACCTGATTCAAACGGGTCTGTTGAGTTTCATTAACACAATAATAATTAAACTGATTTATTACGCCTATTTGAACCATTCGAGCGCCTGTGTTTTGGCGCTGTTGCATTTTGATGGATTGTGATGTTGCCGCATTGCCATTGTTCATAGCAGTTAACCTCCTTTTGTACTAGGTTAGTGACATGGAGCTGCACTCGAAAGTTATCCGTGTGCCGCCCAAAAAAAGAATCGGTTAAGTGCTTGAAAACATACTTGATGCAAATGACCACCAATCGAATCAAGCCACTCATGTTCTACCTCCTTTCGTTTCGATACTTCATTTATAAGGTAAAAGCCAAAAATTCGCTAGCACCAATTTTCATTTTTTGAATATGCAGTCAGTTAATTGTCATAATTCAAACCAAGTAAAACCAATTGGTTCTAAAAGTCCAATCAATTTGGCATAAACGGCATGCTCTACCAGCCAAATTTCACTAAAAAATCAGCAAAAAAGGG
>NZ_DF968082.1:28680-103907 GCF_001047135.2 Fructobacillus tropaeoli
AATTTTTTTATTTGTCATTAATTAGTGGAAAAGAACTTTCAATATTATTTTTTATATTGTCTACATTACTTTTAAAATCTATAATTTTAGATACTATTTGTTCAACAATTTCTTTATGAACCGTATTATGAACTTGATTTTTTATTTCATCATTCCAATTAATATCGTAAAAATCACTTTTGTCGTATATATTACTCAAAATTGTTTTAAGCTGATCTTTATTTAAATTTTCTACTTCAATGCTTTCGTGATCGTTGATCACAAACTTTATTTGACCCGAACTATTATCTAAGAGATTCATATTGGCTTCCCTTCTCTTCATACGTTGTAAAGCCGGCTTCCATCGCTTCAACGAAATCGTTATAGCTATTCATAGTATTACCATCTTTATCAGTTATTCTTTTAGAATCAAATTCTCCAGAAAGTATTTGGTATTCCTTATTCTTATCATATTTAGCTACAATCAAATAATCGGGATTAATTAATGCTCCAAGTGTAGAATTATGTGTAATTACAAAGACAGTACTATTATTCTTTAAATCCTGAATTTTTTGAATTAATTCTTCTTTTATAAACGCATTATCTAATGACGCTTCTGGCTCATCTATCAAAATAATTTCTTTATTTTTTGCTTCTTCAAGCCGAAGGATTAAGGCAAAAGCAGTTGACTGCCCCCCAGAAGCAGGAATATTCTCTGGAGTTAAAAGCTGAATACAAGTATGAACAAAGTATTGATGTAGATTACCTATACGAAATGATTGTTTCGTTCTAAGATTTCTTAAAAATGTTACATAGTCATTAGATTCGTAAGCACCAAATACGTCATCCTTAACGGCCTCTGTTATTTTTGCATCATTTTTAAATTCCTTCGCACCAGAAAATTGACGAATTTTTACAACTATCGAGTATCCCAATATATTTTCACGCTCAATTTCTTGGGGTTGAACCATCTTTGTTACACTTTTGTTAATTGCCTCTTCAACCTTTTGCTGTTTTATGACTTTTCCAAAATCGGCTTCAGGCGGTTGTGTTGCACCTGTTTTATTTTGAACAATCGATTTAATAGCTGATATTATGCTATTTGCTTCTTTTTGTATTTTTTGAATTTTATAAGTCTCAATATATTTTTTACGTGCTTCATTATATACGCTAATAACATGTTTTTTATATCCACTCGTCTTTTCAGTAAACTTTGTCCAAAGTGGCTCATCATCTATGACTTTATTTAAGTTTTTTAATGAAAATTCTATGCCGGCTAAATCAATGTCACTATATAATGGTTCTTTGAATAATTTGATACTATTTGCTGTCTTTTGTTGTTGAATATTTTTGGCAAAATCCACTAATTCTGATAAATAATTATCAAAATCAGAATTATCAATATCTTCTTGCAACCAATTACGAATCGATTCTAAAGTAACGCTATATTTTTGAACCCACTTTTCATTAAAGGCTCTATCCCCTTTTTCTTTTTTCTTATTTGACAAAAATTCATCTTGTTTTGATGTTTCAAATTGACGAATATGATCTGTTGTACCAATGTTTGATTTTTCAATAGAGTTAATAAAAAAACGTCTTACCTGTTCCTCGTTTTCCTACTATTAGGTTTAAGCCAGTCGATACATTAACGCCATTCACGCTGACAACATCCTTTAAAAATTCTTTATTCAAAGAGACTTTTTGGGGATTTGACAAGCAACTTTTTATTTCAGCAAAAGAAGGGGCATCTACTTGTACAAATGTTTGTTTAGAAGATAGCTTATCTAAATCATTTCTACTTGAATCTTTATCCTCATAAGTCGCATGGGCATCTGAAAAAAGTACTGGAACCTTTTCCGGAAACTGATGTCTAAATCGACTAAATTTCATTGAATTAGCAACTCCAAAAGTAGCGGTAACATCTTTCAAATCTGTCGGAATTTCTAATTCTTTGGATTTTCCATATTCAAAAATATAAATTAAATCTTTGATTCCTTCAATTTGGAGATATTGATCTATCGATAGGCCCCCTCTACTATCTAATTCGACAGCTTGCATAGCGATATTCTTGATAACTTCCAATCCATAACTATCATTATTAGCTACAACATTGACATGGCCAGTATTAAGAGATAATTCGATTCCAGGAAAGACTTTTATTGGGGACAATTGTTGCTTAATTAGATTAAAATTTTCCTCGTCAAATAAATTATGGTTAGTTATGGCGATTGCATCAATTTCATTCTTAGCAGTATATTCTTTTAACCATTTCATTGAAAACGAAAATAGATTATCCTTTTGTTCATCTGGAATAGTATGAATATGAAAGTCGATTTTTTTTACCATAGTCAATTCACCAATTATCAAATGCATCCAATATTTAAAATTAATATATTCTTTTACATATTATCTATATTTTACCTGATAAATGACTTGCATTGAACAATTACATATAAAGTTTCGGCAAATAAAAAGTAAGTCGGAATGTTTGGTCGCTGTGACTAAACGTTCCGACTTACTTATAAATTTTATTTTTAAAAATAAAACTTTCCAAGAATCGTTCACCTTATTAACACAATACTATGTGATAATAGATTGAACAAATATTTACTTTATTTTTAACAGGAATATACTACGCAATGGAATTAAGCAACACAACACAATTAAAACCTATTACCAAATGGGTCGGTGGAAAGAGACAGTTACTTCCCTCCTTACAAGAATTAATGCCCGAAAAGTACAATCACTATTTTGAACCATTTATTGGTGGCGGAGCATTACTTTTTTCTTTAGCACCTAAACATGCGACTATTAATGACTTCAACACTGATTTGATAAACCTATACCAGGTAGTTAAAAATAATCCAAACGAACTTCTATCATTACTACAAGAACATAGCGAAAAAAACACGAAAGATTACTATTTGGAAGTCCGCGGTTTAGACCGTAGTGACAAAATAAATGAACTATCAAACGTTGAAAAAGCCGCTCGAATACTCTATATGCTCAAGGTTGATTTCAATGGCATGTATCGTGTTAATAGCAAGAACCAATTTAACGTTCCTTACGGGCGATATAAAAATCCAAATATTGCTGATAGCGAGACAATCTTAAACGTTAGTCGCTATTTTAATTCATCAAATATTGAAATTCTTTCTGGCGATTTTGAAAATGCAGTAAGAAATGCAAAAAGTGATGATCTTGTTTACTTTGACCCTCCTTATGTCCCTGTAAACGAAACTTCTTCCTTTACTTCCTATACTTCAGATGGGTTTAATTATAATGAACAAGTTCGTCTTAAAGACCTTTTCTTCCGACTCAGTAACAAAGGCGTCAAGGTGATGCTAAGCAATTCTGATGTCGATATCGTAAGAGATTTATACAAAGAAGCCAATATTCATTCCGTTCAGGCTAACCGCTTTATAAATTCGGTTGGTACAAAACGTGGAAAAGTAGGCGAAGTAATCATAACCAGTTACTAAATGTAAAAATAGACAATGAAAACCATTTATACCGATAAATTAAATACTCTCATCCAATCTGATGCTTTTAAATATTTAGCAACTTTAGAAGACCACTCTGTCGATCTTATCGTTACAGATCCTCCTTACTTTCTTAGTAACGGAGGATTTTCTAATAGTGGTGGTAAGATGGTTAGCGTTAATAAAGGAGACTGGGATCAAAATCCTGATCCAGAACAATTCTACGAAAAACTATTAGAAGAATTCGATCGCATTTTAACACCCGATGGTAGTTTTTGGATTTTTGGGTCCATGCATAATATTTATATTTTGGGTTATCTAATACAAAAGAAGAATTTCAAAATATTGAATAATATCACCTGGCAAAAAACCAATCCCGCTCCGAACCTGAGTTGCCGAATGTTCACTCATTCGACAGAAACAATCCTTTGGGCTAAGCGGCCAAAAGGAAAACAAATATTTAATTACACGCTGATGAAAGAAATCAACGATAATAAACAGATGAAGGATGTTTGGTTAACGTCAAATACCGCCAAATCAGAGAAACGTTTTGGCAAACACCCTTCCCAAAAGCCATTAGCTCTATTAAAAAGAATTATATCTGCCTCGACAACGAAAGATTCATTTGTCGTTGATCCATTTGTTGGCAGTGGTACAACATCGGTTGCATGTTCACAACTAGGCATAAAATCGGTCGGTATTGATAATAATGAAGATTATCTAGATATTGCACGACAACGGGTAGCTGATTTCGAAAATGAAAAGGTTGGGAAAATAAAATGAACTATTCTGAATACATCAACATGAATGTTGACGATAAATTTAACTACTTCATGGAAACAAGATTTCCAACAAACCGCACACCAAAATATTGGGTAAATTGGCAAAAAGTAATTGATAACACTGAATCCTACGAACTCATGCTTAACACCATGAATTATTTAGTTGGAAAAAAGGACATCAAACAAAAAACTAAAGAATTGTTTGAATCCCAACCATACCTAATTGCTACTATCCCAATCTTGCTTGCATGCCGTGATTTAGATTTGGATATTTTAACCTATGGTACCGATCACAAACTAAATTCCTACAATTTAAATTTTTCTCTCCCAAATAAAGACATTAGTGCCTATATCGACTTCATGGAGGATAGCGGACTACTATCCTTTTTACAGAACAACGTAACTCGGTCCCTTGTTGACTATGTTTTTGGTGTTGAAGTTGGATTAGATTCCAATGCACGTAAAAATCGTGGCGGTACCGAAAATGAAAACATTCTAGAGCAAAATTTAAAACTTGTCGTTAATCATAACCCTCACTGTGAATATGATACACAGGCAACCGCAAAAAGTATTAAAGAAAAATGGAACATTGAAGTTCCTGAAGCACTCGATGATAAGCGCAAGGGTGGTCGACGCTATGATGGCGTAATTTATAATAGCAAAACAAACAAACTAGTAGTTATCGAAACTAATTTTTACGGAGGCGGCGGTTCAAAACTAAAGGCTGTTTCTGGTGAATTTAGTGAGATGTACGGACAATACTTAAAAGACTCACCAAATATTGATTTTATTTGGATTAGTGATGGTCCTGGATGGGATACAGCAAAAAATCCAATGTGGGAAGCTTTTAACGTTATCCCAAATATCATCAACCTTAATATGGTCAATCAAGGATTTATTTCGGATATCGTTAATCTATAAGTATTGATTCAATAAAAATTTAAATTCATAGCCCATATACAACGATAACTATATTAAACAATCTCAACGTACTTTCATACACACACTCAAAACCCCCTCACACTCATCTCGCAGCCCACGCCGCTACCGAGTTTGAAGGGGTTTTGTTTTATCTAGTTTGAGCTGATGGATGATTAAGATTGGTTAGTCAGGCGGCGAGTAGAAACCACCCTAATACCAAATTTCATACAGCTGAATGGCCAAGCGAATCTTTTCATTGTCGTCTGCATTGTTGAGGTCCATGTCGAGGATTTTTTCAATTTTTTGCAGGCGGTAAAAGGCCGTGTTGCGGTGGATGAAGAGCGCTTCAGCCGCTTTGGCGATGGATTCGTTGGAAGAAAAGAAGGTCATTAAAAGGGAAAGGTACTGTTCTTGGTCAGCGACCTTGAGCTCGAAGAGCGGTTGGAGGACCGCATCGATAAAGATGGTCGCTTCTTTTTTGGGAACCAGTCGCAAGACGTCCGTTACCTGTTGGGGGTTGTACTGGTGCGGCTTTTGCAACTGGCGATTTTTGGCCGTATCAAGGGCCTTATCGGCCTCGTCGAGCAATTGTTGGAAGTTGATCAACGATTTTTGGTACATCGTATAGCCAATTAGATTGCGCTCATTGGGGAAATGGGCAAGCAGGAATTTTTCCAAATCCGGTAAGATATCCGGCAAATCAGGTGTTTCCTTCACCAAGGCGAAAATTTTGAAATTCCAATTCATTAAAATGACTGGCTGGTTAATTTTATTGAAATACCAATAAATATAGTCCGCGACCCGATGCATGACAAATTGATGGTTGCCGGTATTTTGTGACCGCGCCTCATCGACCGCAAAGGCCTGGTACTGGTCATCAATATTTAAACCATTTAACTTGAGAATGCTAGCAAACGATTCCTTGGCAATCGGTTGGGCGATGATTGTTTCAAAGACCTCGCTCTTGCGTTGGCGTTCATTTTTGACGTTGATGTGGACCTGCAAACTTTCAAGACTAAGCAGGTTGACCATGTTTGAAATCAGCAAGTCCTCCGCTGATTTTTTAGCAGGAATTGCCGCAAAAATGACAAACCGACGCGTCAGCTTATCGATGGTCTTAAGGGGGTAAATGGTGTAACGATCGAAGAGCGTTTGAGACTCTTCCATGTTGATTAAATCAAGATCTTTACTGGTGTAAGCAAGGAGTTCTTCGTCAATAGCGGCCGTACTATTCTTGGCTTTCAGCCGGCCAAAGGAGTCGATGATATAGGCATCGACGCCGAGCATCGCTGTAATCTGATTTAGAATCTGATCATCCGGCTGTTTGGCAAGAATGTACTTCGAAATGGCCAAATTTTGATCCATAATCGCCGATAGTTGCTCGTTTTCTTCCGCCAAAATGGCATTTTCAACTTTATGCAGCATAGTGATTCTCGGGTCCACTCAAAAGAATCTTCACTTACTTATCCCAACATCTTTTTTCTCGACCCTCTTCCCTTCGATTTGTTTCACATATCTTAAGCCTCTTGCGATTTTAATGCAAGGTCATCTGCCGCTAAAAAATCAGTCAAGCGGTCCATGGCCATTTCTAAGTTAGCCGTACTCGTGGCATAACTAATCCGGAAATAGCCTTCGCCACCGGGGCCAAAAGCATCCCCCGGCACCACGCCAACCCGGGCCTGCTCCGCCAAGGCCGTGCAGAATTCCAAGCTACTTTCGTAGTTCGCCGGAATTTTGGCAAAGATATAGAAGGCGCCCTCAGGAGTGACCGCCTCAATGCCCACTTTTTCAAGGGCAGCCAGAACCAAGTCTCGTCGTTCTTTGTAAATTTTTTTCATTGGATCGATGTCATTAATTCCCACCGTGAAGGCCTCAATCGCTGCTTTTTGCACAATCGAAGACACATCGTAGCTATTAAAGACGTGCACCTTGGCGATGCCTTCCATCAAGGATTCGGGGGCAAAAATAACCCCAAAACGCCAACCGGTCATCGCATGCGACTTGGACAAACCATTAAAGACAATCGTCCGCTCCGGAATAAATTTGGCAATCGAGCTATGCACCTTGTCATAGGTGATTTCCGCATAGATTTCATCGCTAATCACCGTCAAGTCAAATTCACGGGCAACGGCCGCCAGGGCCTCCAACTCATCATCTTCATAGCTAACGCCGGTTGGGTTGCTAGGCGTCGTCAACAAAATTGTCTTCGCCCTTGGGTTTTCCTGAGCCTCCTGGCGGAGACGCTCAGGGGTCAGCTTGAAGTTATCGTTGGCCAGGTTGATATAGTCAACTTTCCCACCGGCGATACTGATTGCCCCTTGGTAGACTGGGAAAACTGGTGAAGGCAAGAAGACCTCATCGCCCGGTTCAAGCAGTGCCAAGAAAACATCCAAGATGGCCTCACTCACGCCAATCGTCGTGACGACTTCCGTTTTCGCATCGTAGAAAATCCCATACTTTTTTGCTACGAAGTCGGCCGCCGCCTGGCGGACCGCCAAGGTCCCCAGCGGATCCGTGTAGTGGGTGTCGTTTTCTTGAATCGCCCAAATCCCAGCTGATTTAATATGGTCGGGGGTATCGAAATCCGGTTCCCCGACGGTCAATTTAATGATGCCCGGAATATCTTCAATTTGCTTACTAAAGGTTGAAATGCCCTCTGGTGGCATCGACAAAATCGCATCGCGAATAATACTGTTTTGGTTCATTTTCACACCTCGATTCTTTTCATTCGATTCATGATCAGACAACATCTTTTTAATTACAGTAATCCAATTCGTTGTCTGCTTCCGTCCGTTAGGTTCCGTTCTTTTTCATCAATCGCAACGAAACACAACGCCCCTAACAGTTGAAAAGTAGCCAACGAAGTCGATTATCTAATTAAAATTGGCGCTGGCCGGCTTGGTAAACCTGCTTGTCTTCTTGTTGAACAGCCTTGACGTCTGCCAATGGGTTGTCCTTCAAAACCAAGAAGTCAGCATACTTACCGGCAGCCAATTCACCATATTCCCCGAGCTTCATCAAAGTCGCTGAGTTATGTGAACTCGACAAAGCGTCAAAATTCGTCATGCCGAGTTGGTCGACCATGATTTCAAATTCCTTTGGCGTTTCATCAAAATTAGTGAATGGGCAGCCAGCGTCAGTTCCCAAGGTCAGCTTAACGCCCGCCTTGTAAGCCTTGCGGAAATTGCGGAAACCAGCTTCTTTGACCTCCGCGT
The DNA here is from genome assembly GCF_001047135.2 of Fructobacillus tropaeoli. Lineage (GTDB taxonomy): Bacteria > Bacillota > Bacilli > Lactobacillales > Lactobacillaceae > Fructobacillus > Fructobacillus tropaeoli. Next base: position 37,060 of record NZ_DF968082.1, read on the forward strand.
TCTTTTGAGCTTCCCAATCGGGCAACTCATCACTGTGGTCGACCATGCTTTGGACAACCAACAACGTTGGGGTCAGGTAGGTCCCCTGGTCAACCATCATCTGAATTTCTTCATCCGTCAGATAGTCACCGTGCTCAATGGAATCCACCTTGGCCTTCAAGGCATTCATGATTCCTGGGTTTGCTTCAGCGTGGGCGGCGACGATGCTGCCCTTACTGTGAGTTTCTTCAACCGCCACAGCAATTTCAGGAATCTTCAACTGGGGCTGGACCATGTTATCGTTGATCGACATGACACCACCGGTTGACATGACCTTGGTACACTGTGCTCCATCGGCAAAGTTTTCGCGAACTTGCTTGCGCATCTCGTCGGGTGAGTCCGTGACATTACCGCCGTGGAACAAAATACCGTGCCCACCAGACATGGTCATTGGTGCACCGGAAGGCATGATTTGTGGTACTTTTTCCAACTTTCCTTCTCGTTGCAACTTCGCCAGGGTCCGATCAACCCCATAGCTACTACCACAGCCGCGGACATAGGTCACACCTGATTTCAACAACTGACGCAAGTGTTCAACCGAACGAACCGTGACGGTCACGATATCAGCGAACTCATCCCCATCATGGGTATTGGGGTCCAAGGATACATGGGTATGGGCATTAATCAAGCCAGGCATCACGTATTGACCATTCAAATCAACAGTTTCGCTGGCAGTTGGCGCCGCGCCAGTGCCCGTTTCACTGATTTTACCGTCGTCATCGACCAAGAACCAAGCGTCCTTGGCGATTTCATCTTTGATACCATCGAAAATGTTTGCATTTGTAAATACCGTACTCATAAGAAATTTGTCCTTTCTTTTGTTTAAAACAACGACGAAACAATTACAACAACTTCAAGAAAATCGAAGCGATAATAACGGAGGCAACGGAGACTGTCGCAAACCCACCGACCAACATCTTTGGCAGCGTGTTCGCCAAAATATAGCTTTCTTCCTCCGGCGTTTTGGCCAGGTTCTTGGCTGACTCATGCGTCACAATGTAGTCAGCTGGGAAGCCAAAGAGTGCGGTTAAGGCACTGGCAAAGGCCATTTCCCGTGAGAAACCTAGCGGCTTAGCCAAGAGGAAGGAAACGATGAACATGCCCAAGATTCCAAGAAGAATCATTGTCACGATTGGAATCAAAATGTTGACCAAGTTCTGTGGCGTGACGGTTGCCAAGAACGAGAAGATGTAGGAAAGCAGACCGTACATCAACCAGTTAAAGACACCGGCCTTTTCCAAAACGTGGCTAGGAAGCAAACCAGCCTGGTGACCGATAACCCCAAAGACCAAGCGAATGATGTAAGGGTTAATCGTGTTTTTCAACAATGTTCCCAAACCAAGGGCCAAACCGGCGAGAGCCATGACCGTAAAGATTTGAAAGGCCGATGTTTGATAAATTTTGGGTAGTCGATCAACGAACTTTGGCTTACTTTCCTCTGGTTGTTCGGGTTCGACGACCTCCTCGAATTCACCACGATGGTAATTCGTGAGCAGGCGCTTACCCTCTTTCTTCAACAGAAAGGCGGTTAATGGGTAACCGATGATGCTGTGAACAACGAACATCGAAACTGGGAAGGAAACCAGGGCCGTGATGTGGGCCGCCTTTAACCCGTTACTCATCAAGAAAGCGGCCACGATACCACCGGTCAACGGTGGCACACTGGCAATGACCGTCTTCCAGTTGAAGAGTATCAAGCCACCACCCATGGCCAACAGGGCTGTACCGGCAACGCCACACAGGGCAATCACGACGGCACGCCATTGGTGGAGCAAAGTTTTAAAGTCCATCAGCGTTCCCATGTGAACCAGCAAGGCCGCCTGAATCATGGTCGTAAATGCTGGCGTAAAGGTCGCGGTAGTGGTCACGTTCTTTGGAACAATCGTCCAATAACCAATTAAAAACAGCACGGCTGTGACAAAGACCGATGGAATATAGGCCTTACTTAGCGTCGACACCCACTCCCCAACGAAGAGAAAGAGCATGATGACGCTAAGAGCAATGACAGTCTGCATATGAATCACCTCATTTCATGCGTGGATTTGTATTGCTTGGTCCCAAGTATAGAGACTTCCAAAAAATAATAATTTGAACAAATGAACAAAAAGTGCAGTAGGTCCTCGTGAACAATGGCTAAAAGAAATCCGCATGTAATCTTTGACGAAAATCAGCACCCGTATGAAAATTCATTCCAAACAATTGCTAAATTGGGGGTTGAAAGCCCTTTCTCTTTGACCTTCTTTTTGACTTTTTCTCGTCTTGTTTCTGTTACAAAGACGTAAAAAAGCGCCCCTCCTCATCCACCGCATGGCTGATGAAGAAGAGCGCTTGCTCCACAATTTATTGTTTTTCTGCCCATTTTCCCTGAGTCTTAGGTTTGCGGGCGCTCGATCACCCCTGACCTATGCCTTGACCAATTCCTTGATAAAAATCATCAGCTTAAAGGTTTCGTCAGCCGACAAGTAGGCTTTTTGGTAGCACTCGACTATCCCGGCCGGACTAGTTGGCTGTTCGCCCTCGATATACCACTTTTCAATTTGTGGCTTGAGTTCTTTCTCTAGTTCGGCGTAGCCAAACTCTTGCTTGCTTTCAATGGCAATCAAAGCATGCAGGATGGCGTGCTCAATTAAATTACAATACACCAAGCGGGTCTTTTGTTGACTGGCATAAGGGTATTGTTGGACCTTAATCATGGCCGGATCGGCCAGGTTCAGGTACCGACTTTCATCGATATGGTGGCAATAAAGGCCCTCTGCTGTTCGATCAGTCGCTGGATTTTTTGGCAAATCATACGTTTCACCAGCCAAAAATGCCTGGTAGTTATCCTCAGCAAAGTAACTGTCCTTGGCCGGACCGTACTTTTGCAAAAGTTCCGCCACGGCATCCGAATAGGATAATTTCAGCAATTGCATATATTGGTCGAGTTGTTCTGTCATGGCATGTCTCCTTTTGGCTGTTGATAAACTTTCTTCCCCCATCTTACCGCAACAACTACAAAATTTCTGGTCAATCACCTGTTTTACAAAAATTTCCCATCGAAAAATCAGCCTAATGCTAAATATTTTTTATCAGTGGCAAAAAAAAATCCGCCAAAGTCGCTCCCAGACTGATTTTATAGATGAATTTTAACCAAGAAATAGATCACATTTTTCTCACTTTTCTCTAATTAATGCTTGACAGGCGAAAAAAAATTCATTATGCTGTTGTCAACAAGTTGGCGAAAAGCCAATGTTAATCAAAAAACGATGATCGGAAATTTTAGTTGACTTTGTTTTCACAGAAAAGCTGGATGTTAATTCGTGAGAACCGGCCAAACAAACCAACTAAATCGTGCCCGTGAGTTATCTTTCGAAACGAGTAGAAAGAATCGGTCAATGGCCCGTTACCGCCAAAGTCTTTTTTGACTTGCTGAGCTAGGAGTGTGCAAACCTTCTAGGAACTGAGGTGGTACCGCGCAAAAACGCCCTCTGACAGAATAATCGTCTGTCAGAGGGCGTTTTTTATTTGATTTATCGGCTAGAGGAGAACAGATTATGACAACAACAACATTTTTTCAAAACCAATTTTACGGTAAGAGCATTTTGAAGGAGACTGATTTATCAGTCAACGAACTAAACTACTTGGTCGATTACGGCTTGCACCTTAAGGGATTGGCCAAGCAAAACATTCATACCAAGCTATTGGCTGACAAGAACATCGCCTTGATTTTTGAAAAGAACTCAACGCGAACCATGTCAGCCTTTACCACGGCCGCCAACGAACTTGGTGCCCATCCCGTTTTCTTGGGCAAGAATGAAATCCACTTATTCCACAAGGAATCGATTGAAGATACCGCTAAGGTCTTGGGTTCCATGTACGACGCCATTGAATTCCGTGGCTTCCGCCAATCAAGTGTCGAAGCTTTGGCTAAGTACTCCGGCGTTCCCGTTTGGAACGGCCTCACAGATGACTGGCACCCAACGCAAACCATCCCCGACTTGATGACTATCAAGGAAAACTTCGGTCACTTGGCCGGCTTAAAGGTTGCTTACCTCGGTGATGGCCGCAACAACGTTGCCCACTCCTTACTAGTTGGTTGTGCCATGGCCGGGGTCAACGTTGCCATTGTTAGTCCGGAATCATTGCAACCGGCTGCTGAAGTCTTAGAAATTGCCCAGGGCTATGCCAAGGAAACCGGCGCCGAAATCACCATCACTTCTGATTTGGCCACCGGCTTAAAGGATGCCAACGTTGTCACCACTGACGTTTGGGTTTCCATGGGTGAGGATAACTGGAAGGAACGCATCGACTTACTCCTTCCCTACCAGGTCAACATGAACGCCTTGGCTATGACCGGACACCTTGATGACGGTCAATTGATTGTCCTCCACTGCTTGCCTGCCTTCCACGACCTTCGGACCGAAGTTGGTAAGGAAGTTTACGTCAAGTACGGCCTTAAGGAAATGGAAATCACAGACGAGGTCTTCCAAAGCCAATACGGTCGTCAATTCGATGAAGCCGAAAACCGGAAGCACGGTATCAAAGCCATGATGGCCGCCACGCTCGGCACCCAATTTATTCCAAAAATTTAATGACATTGATTGGCCAAGCGGGGAAATGACCCACGCGGCCAAAACCCCTACCTAGTAACACAGAAAGGAAGCTTGCTATGAATGCCGCGATTACAGGCGTTACCGGTTATGCCGGCATGCAACTTTACGCCCTCTTACAAGAACACCCCGAAGTCGAGACGATTAACGTCTACCAACACGATTTAGACGACGCCATCCCCCTTGTCGACCTCAACCCCCGGTTGAACCTGCCACATCCCCAGCTCGCCTATCCTTACGATAGCCAAGAAATCATGGCCAACAACGACCTGATTTTCCTAGCAACGCCAGCCGGGGTGGCCATCAACTTGGCCGAACCTTTCTTGAAGGCCCACTTCCCCGTGATTGACCTTTCCGGCGACTTCCGTTTGAAGGACCCAGCCGAATATGAGAAGTGGTACCACCTTAGCCCAGCTAAGGAAACTGATTTGCAAAACGCCTACTACGGCTTGGCCGACATCTACGAAAATCCGGGTGCCTCATACATCGCCAACCCTGGCTGCTATGCAACGGCAACCCTCTTGGGACTAGCCCCCGCCGTCATGGGTGATTTGATCGAACCCGACTCAATCGTCGTGGATGCCAAATCAGGATTGTCCGGTGCCGGCAAGTCACTAAGCTCGTCATCACACTTTAGCCGGTCGAACGAAAACCTGCAGATTTACAAGGCGAACCAGCACAAGCACATTCCAGAAATCTTGGCCGAACTCAGCAAGTGGAATCCCAAGGTGCAACACCTGCAATTCATGACCACCCTGGTCCCCATTGACCGCGGTATCATGGCCACGATTTATGCCAAGGTTAAGCCCGGCATTGATGAGATGGCGATCCTCAACTACTACCATGACCTCTACGACGAGGATCCATTCGTCCAAATTTGCGACGATTACCTGCCCGACATCAAGTCCGTCATCGGAACCAACAACTGCAAGATTGGCCTGACCTTTAACCCCGTTACGGGTTACCTGACCATCGACGCCGTGATTGACAATATGCTCAAGGGCGCAGCCGGCCAAGCCATCCAAAACATGAACCAGTTGCTGAACTACCCAGTAACTGCTGGACTGGAATTAACGGCCCTGGCCTTTTAAGAATTTTGGGGCAGCATGAAGCAAATAAAACTTCTGCTGAGCCACAAAGAGGTCACTTCGACCCTTTCATCATCCCACCAATCTTGCCAGCACCTAGACCAAAACCAACACAGACAAAAGCCCCTCTTTATATAGAAGAAAAGGAGAACTTCTTATGCAAGAAATTGACTTTACCTGGCCCAAAGGTTTCCAAACGGGCACGGCCCATGCGGGCTTTAAAGAAGACCAGCAACTCGACATGGCCTGGATTGTTTCGGACGTTCCAGCCGTAGCTGCTGGCGTTTATACCAAAAACCAATTCCAAGCGGCTCCGGTGCAGTTCACCAAAAATCTGATTAACCAAAACCACGAGCTCCAAGCCATCGTGATTAATTCTGATAATGCGAACTCCTTCACCGGCCAGGAAGGCTTGGATCACGCAAATGAAACCCACCAACTAGCCGCCAATAAATTAGCTATCGACCCCAATCTCGTGGCCGTTGCCTCTACCGGTGTCATTGGTAAGCAATTGGAAATGGACAAAATTGAAAACGGCCTTGACCAATTAGGTTTGGCCCCCGAATCAGACATTGCCCACGCCATTTTGACAACCGATTCCTGCGAAAAGAAAACAACGGTTTCCGTCATGATTGCTGGCCAACCCGTTACCATTACAGGGATTGCTAAGGGTTCTGGCATGATTCACCCCAACATGGGCACCACTTTGGGCTTTATTACCACGGATGCCAACATCACAGGTGAAGTCCTCCAAGGCCTTCTGTCTGATTTGATTCAATCTTCCTTCAACCAAATCACGGTCGATGGCTGCATGTCCACCAACGACATGGTCCTTGTCCTTGCTAATGGCCAGGCAGAAAACGCACTGCTTGACCAAAGCACTACTCAGGCCAACGACTTAGCTGATTTCAAAGCTGGATTGAAGGCGGTTTTGGTCGCCTTGGCCAAGATGGTTGCCCAGGATGGCGAAGGATCCAACAAATTTGTCCAAGCAACCGTTGTCAACGCGGCTTCAGTGGTTGAAGCCAACCAGGTCGCCCGGGCCATCGTCGGCTCCAACCTCATTAAGGCCATGCTCTTTGGCGAAGAAAACAATTGGGGCCGAATCGTTCAGGCCATTGGCCAAACCCAAGCGCAAATCAGCCCCAACCACCTCGATATTTTCTTGGCCGATGTGCCCCTCGTCAAGGACAGCCAAAAAGTCTTGGCTGACCAAGACCAGGTGGCAACCATCCTCGCCCAAGACAAAATTGATTTGACCATTGACTTGCACGTTGGCGAAGCAACAGGCCAGGCCTGGGGTTGTGACTTGACCTACAAGTACGTTGAGATTAACGCCGCCTACGAGGGTTAAGACCATGATTGTCATTAAAATCGGTGGCAATGCCATCAGCCAACTCAAAGACGATTTCTTCCACCAAGTCAAGGAATGGACCAAGGAAGGCCAACAAGTGGTCATCCTACACGGTGGTGGGCAACTAATTTCTTCCACCTGCGCCTTCTTTGACCTACCAACCGAAAAGATTGACGGGATTCGGGTCACACCACCAAGCGTGCTGGCCCTCACCAGCCACCTGCTGACTAACGTCATCCAGCCTCATTTTCAAAATCAGCTGGCTGAAGCGGGTATCCCGGCCCTGGCCGTGAACCAGAAAGCCGGCCCCCTCTTCACCGCCGACTACCTTGATCAGGACACCTATGGTGAGGTCGGCGAAGTAACCGGCATCGATGAAGCGGTGCTGGCACAGGTGAGCCAAGACGGAAACGAGCAGAACCCCGTCTTACTAGTCAACTCACTCGCTAGCGGACCAAATGGCCCGCTGAACGTGAACGCCGACTCAGCGGCTCAGGCACTGGCTACCATGGCATCAGCCGACCAATTGGTCCTCTTAACCGATGTCCCTGGAGTCCTCGTCAACGAAGAGGTCGTCACAGCCCTCAACCCGCTCAAAGCCAACCAATTGATTGACCAGGAATTGATTACAGCTGGCATGGTGCCCAAGCTCCAGGCCGCCTTTTCCGCCCTCCACCATGGTGTCCACAAGATTACCATCACCAATCACCTTGGCCAAGGAACAAAGTTAGAACTATGATACGGACAAAAAATCGACAATTTTATCTCGCTTTTTTGGGGACTGCAAGCCCAAGCTTTTTTAAGTGCGCCTTCTTGACCGCTTAGTAGTAAAAAATGGCGAACAAGTTCCTGATTTTTCCAATTTCAAAACAAACCAGTAGAACCAACAGGAGGCTTTACCATGACAACGACTATGCATACTTACAACCAATTCCCCTTTGATATCGTGGATGGACACGATGCTTATCTCATCGACGACCAGGGTAAAGAATACCTTGACCTGACTGCCGGTATCGGTGTCTGCAACTTTGGCTACAGCAACCAGCAAATTAAGCAAGCCGTGGCTGACCAGGTGGAAAAGGTCTGGCATATTACCAACTTATACCAAAACCAGCTCGCAGAAGAAGTCGCAGAAGACCTCTGTCCAGCCGGTTACCAGGCCTTTTTCTGTAACTCTGGGACCGAGGCCAACGAGGCTGCGATTAAATTAGCCCACAAGGCGACTGGCAAGCACGAACTCGTTGCCTTTGACTATGGTTTCCATGGCCGGACCACCGGCTCCTTGTCCGTTACTGGTTACCCCCACATCCAAGAAGGCTTCGCGCCTTTGATGCCGGCAGTCAAGATGGTGCCCTTTAACGATCCAGCTGCCCTCGATGCGATTACCGAAGACACCGCTGCCGTGATCCTTGAAGTCATCCAGGGTGAAGGCGGCATTAATGTTGGTCAGGCCGACTGGCTGCACCAAGTCCAAGAAAAATGTCATGCAACCGGTACCTTGTTGATTATTGATGAAGTCCAAAGCGGCATGGGGCGGACTGGCCATCGTTTTGCCTTTGAACACTACGGCTTGGAACCAGATATGATTACAGTTGCTAAGGGATTGGCCAATGGTTTGCCTGTTGGGGCCCTCCTCGCCAAGGAAAGTGTTGCCAAGCACTTCCAGCCCGGTGACCACGGTACGACCTTTGGTGGCAACAAGGTCGTGATGTCTGCCGCGAAAGAAGTCCTGAAGCAACTGAACCCAGAATTCTTAGCCACTGTTCAGGCCAAGGGTGACTGGCTCTTTGACCAGCTAGAAAAGAAGCTCAGTCCGCTAGAAGCTGTAACCGGCATCAGTGGTGCCGGCTTAATGGTTGGTATTCACTTGGCTCATTCTCTGCCCGTTGGCCAGGTTATTCAGGCCCTCCACAAAGAAGGCATCTTGACCCTTTCAGCCCGTGGCAACACGTTGCGTCTTTTGCCACCATTGATTGTGGACCAAGCTGATTTGGCCCAGGCTATCGATAAAATCAGCCAAACCATTCAACAACTTAGCGCTGCTGACCAAGCCGTTGCCGTTAAATGACCTTCGTGGTCATTTTTTATTTTTTGGCAATTTTCTGATGAATTTAAGGTTTAAAATTTTCGTCCGCAACAATTTGATTAGCTCATCTGAATTCAAAACATTTTGTCAAAAAATCGTCAAGTTATTTTCTCAACAAGATGAAATCCCCCACTTTTTTATCTTTTTGACCAATTTTTTTAGAATCATTTTTTCTTTCATAAAAATCCCCAAAACGCCAAATTTTCGCCTTTTTTCATAACACTTCCCCTTTGCTAACCCAAGAGCAAATGTCATATTTCCTAACAAAAATCCTTTTCGCATAATTTTTTCATCTTATGATAGACGAAATCGCAACGAAACACAGACTTATATTAGGAATTAATGATAATTGTTCGTTTGAATCTAAGATTCAAAGTAGAAGGAGGATGCTTATGGCACAACCTATTCAGGAGATCGAGGTGAACCAAGACGGAACCAAGCGCTCCTTGAGCAACCGTCACGTGCAAATGATTGCCATCGGCGGTACTATTGGAACCGGACTTTTCTTAGGTGCGGGCTCAACGATTTCAAAATCAGGCCCCACAATTTTAATTCTCTACGCCGTATTGGGCACGCTCTTTTTCTTCATGATGCGCGCCATCGGTGAAATGCTTTACTCACAACCCGACCAACATACCTTCGTTGGTTTTATTTCTAAGTATTTGGGCAAAGGTCCCGGGGTCTTTGCCGGTTTGACTTATTGGCTGGCACTGATTTTCGCCGGCATGTCTGAATTGACGGCCATTGCAACCTACGTCAAGTTCTGGTTTCCAACCTGGAACACGGCTGCAATTGAAATCTCTTTCCTCGCCGTCTTGGTTTTGCTAAACATCTTGGCAGCCAGGGCCTTCGGTGAAACGGAATTCTGGTTCGCAATGATCAAAATCATCGCCATCATTTCCCTGATTGTGACCGGAATCTTCATGGTCATGACCGGCTTTAAGAGTCCCGGTGGGGCGACGGCTAGCTTTGGTAACATTTTCCATAATTTCAGCCTCTTCCCTAACGGCTTTCAAGCCTTCCTCGGTTCGATCCCGATGGTCTTCTTCGCGATGGCCGGAATGGAATTCGTTGGTATCACCATTGGTGAAACCAAGAACCCTCGTAAGGTCTTGAAGAAGGCCATTAACGAAACGGTTTACCGGGTCTTGTTGTTCTACATCGGTGCCTTGATCATCATCATGTCCATCATGCCATGGACGAGCATCACTGCCGGTAACAGTCCATTCGTGCAAGTCTTCAAGTTGGCTGGTTTGCCAGCAGCCGCAGCCGTGATTAACTTCGTGGTTTTGACTTCTGCTTCCTCAGCTTTGAACAGTGTCCTCTTCTCAAGTGGTCGACACCTCTACCAGCTTTCTCGAGAACTAGACTGGAAGCCATTGGCTAAGATTGCGAAGGCTGGTATTCCAACACCTGCCATTCTCTTCTCCGGTGCACTGTTGCTCTTCGCACCCGTGATTGCTTCCATCCCATCCATCAACGATGCCTTCCAGTTCGTTACTGGTGGTGCCAGTGACCTTTACTTGGTGGTTTACCTGATGACGATGGTTGCTCACCGACGTTTCCGCGTTTCACCGGAATTCATGCCGGATGGCTTCAAGATGCCTTGGTATCGTTACACGAGCCCAATCACCATCGGGGCCTTCGTGCTCGTCTTCTTGTCACTCTTCGCTAATCCAAACGACGTTATCCCCGCAACCGGGGCTATCATTTGGGTAATCGTCTTCGGTGGCTACTGCTACTTACGCTTCCGCAACCAAGAAGTGGCAACAATTTAATTCACTGTGTTTAGTTAATCAAAGTGTCCGTATTTACACGGGCGCTTTTTTATGCCTTTAAATCAGCTTCCTTCTATTATATGAAGTATTTTCTCTTACAAAAACCCCGTACCAATCCCCTTCTTTTGCCATTAATTCAAACTGATTCTACACTCCGAGATTGTTAATCTGCTGATTTGATAAAAACTGTTTAAGTTTATCCAAAACTCAGGTTTGAACACGAGGCTTTGTGGTAAACTGATTTTGACGATGAATTCTAACCTATTAAGGCTAAAGCACCGCCAGATGTCGCCTGACCCTTCTTTTGTGAGAAACGGGTGGCTCTTGTTTGTTATTACAAACCGTAACCGAATGCCTGTGGGTATTCGGTTGCGTTTTGCATTCCAGAAATACTAGGAGAGATTATGCTTGACATTTTTAAAGCCATTATTATTGGTATTGTCGAAGGATTAACAGAATTCTTACCAGTCAGTTCGACTGGCCACATCGACTTGGTAAGCCAATTTGTGCAAATCAGCCAAGGAAAAGCCTTTGAAAACATGTTTGAATACGTGATTCAATTTGGGGCCATCATGGCCGTTGTGATTTTGTACTTCAGCAAGCTGAACCCATTTAGCGCAAAGAAGACCGTGCGGGAACGCCAAGATACTTGGGTCCTTTGGTTCAAGGTGATTATCGCCTGCCTCCCATCAATCATTATTGGTTTGCCATTGAATGATTTCATGGATGAGCACTTGCACAAGCCAGCCGTTGTTGCTACTGCTTTGATTGTTTATGGTATCTTGTTCATCGTGATTGAAAACATCTACAAGAACAAGGCCCCTAAGATCAGCAGCTTAGCAAACATTGGCTACAGCACAGCCTTCTACATCGGGTTGTTCCAAGCTTTGTCAATCGTGCCTGGTACAAGTCGTTCGGGGGCAACCATCTTAGGTGCCATCATCTTAGGTGCCAGCCGTTACGTGGCCACTGAATTTAGTTTCTTCCTGGCTATCCCAACCATGGTTGGGGTTACCATCCTGAAGGTTGGTTCTTACCTCTTGAAGGGCAACACCTTCACGGGCGAACAATGGGCCGTCTTGGCAACCGGAACTTTGGTTTCCTTCATCGTTGCGGTTATCGCTATCAAGTGGTTGTTGAAGTTCGTGCAAACACACGATTTCAAGGCCTTTGGTTGGTACCGAATCGTCGTTGGTTTGATCGTCTTCGCCGTGATGTTTATGTAATTTTATTTTGAAAGTCCCCGCTTGGGGGCTTTTTTTATGGTCAAAAATCTAGTAAAAATCAGCTTAGCCGCCGGCTTTTCAAGCAACAAAAAAAACCAGCAACTGCTGGTTTTTTTACTGGTTTATTGGTTGTGAACGGCCTTAATAACCTCTTTGACGAGGTAAAAAGAGCCCGTCGCCAAGACAACATCGTTCTCCTGGTCAAAGTGTGCCAGCGCATATTGGGTTGCCTGAGCCGGATTGGCCATCGTCAGCACCCGCTTTGCATCGGTAAACTTCAAGAATTCTTGGTACAGGTCCTCAGCGGCTAACTGCCGGTCTTGATTATCTGGCGTGGTCACGATGAAAGTCGTATTCTCCAAGGCACACAGGTCTTGAACGCAAGTTAGCGTATCCTTATCGGCCAAAAAACCAACGATCAGGACCTTACGCCGGTTGGCAAAAGAGCCCTGCACGGTTTCAATCAGGGCGTTAATCCCATCAACGTTGTGGGCGCCATCGACAATTACCGGCCGGGGCTCCTCTTGTAAGTATTCAAAGCGCCCAGGCATGTGGGCTGTGGCAATCCCTGATTTTAAGGCGGCCAATGGGATCTGACTAACCCCATCGATTTGGGACAGGACCTGCCAGGTGGCGATGGCCGTCTGCAAGTTCCCCAATTGGTAGGACCCTTGCAACCCCAGCTGGATATCCTTGATTTCCTGGTCCCCAACCGTGACGGTCACCGTTCGCTTCGTGCCACTTTCAGCCACCTGATCAATTTCGACCATGGCGGCTGAAAAGACGCGGTTGCCCCGCTCTTGCGCAATTTCAGCCACTACCTGATCGACCTCCGGCCGTTGTGGGGCATAGGAAATAATAGTTTCACCCTCACGGACCATTCGCACTTTCGTTTGGGCGATGGCGGTTAAATTATCACCCAAAATCCGCATATGATCCATGCCAATCCGGGTCAAAATCGTGTAGTCTGATCGGGGAATCGCATTGGTTGCATCCAACTCGCCACCCAGACCGGCCTCCAAAACCAGGTAGTCTGGGTTTTGGCGAATGTAAAAGGCCATGGCCGTTAAGAAGGACGCCTCAAAACTGGAAATCTCAGTCAGCAAGTCCACCTCGTGGTCATCCAAGACGGACAACAAATCAAAGAAGGCCCGGGCAAAATCAGCCTTCGCAATCACATCCCCATTCCAGGTAATCTCTTCCCGGACTTCAAACAAGTGCGGGCTATTAAAACCGGCAACGGTCAGCCCACTGGCCACCAAGAAGTTTGTCACCATCTTTCCGGTCGAACCCTTACCGTTCGTACCGGCCAGACGAATGACCTTGCTTGAAAAGCGGTCAAAACTTAACCAACCAATAATTTGGCGCAAGAAGGCCACTCGGTCAATCTCTTCCTTGTACTTCATGCCGGCCGGAATGCTCTCCAAGATGGCCAACGCCTGTTGATAAGTTTGGTCTTTATTTACCTTTTTCACCGTGACCTCCCGTGCTTTCACTGGCTAGACGAACTGCAAACCGCTTGCGTTGCTGCTCAACTGACTGAACGAACTGCAAACTGCTCACGCTACTGCCCAACTGACTGAACGAACTACAAACTGCTCACGCTGCTGGTTAACTAGCCCAACACCAGCCATCAACTAATCTAGCTAGACTGCAAGCCGCAGCCGACAGTCCGATTCTGATTTTTTTAAGCGACTCTTATGCCTGTTGCAAAAAGAGACTTTGCTTGGCCAAATCGCCCTTGAACTCACCCATATAGTAGGTTGTTTCCGTGATATTGCCAACACTGCGCACCCCGCGCATTTCCATGCACATGTGGCGGGCACGGACAACGATGGCAATCCCCTTGGGGTGGATTAACTCGTCTAACTTCTGGGCAACCTCAGAGGTCAAGCGTTCCTGAACATTGGGCTTCTTGGCCACGTGGCCAATCAACCGGGGCACCTTACTCAAGCCGACAATCTTCCCGTCATTCGGGATATAGGCCAGCGAAACCTCGCCAAAGAATGGCAAGAGGTGGTGCTCACACATTGAGTAGAAAGGAATCTTCTTGACCGTAATAACTTCCTGGTCGACATCGTCTTCCGTTGAGTCAAAAACGGTAAAGTTGGTGAAATCAGTATTGACGGCGCCAAAGACTTCGGCATACATCTTGGCCACCCGCTCTGGTGTTTCCAACAACCCTTCTCGGTTCACATCTTCGCCGACCGCCGTCAAAATGGTCCGCACTGCATCTTCAATAATTTTTTGATTTTTACTATCCATGGTCTTTTCCATTAATTAATATTCTAATTTTTCAGCAACAACTCGGACCGCCTGGTCGGCCGGTAAGGCCTGACTGGCTTCCTGAAACTTTTGATAGGCTGGGTCGCCAGCCTCAAAAAGGTCTAACAGCGGCACTAAGACAAACTTCCGTCGGTAAAGTTCCGGATGTGGGACCTGCAACACCTCATCATCGATTTGTTCATCCCCATAGAAGAGAATATCCAAATCAATGGTTCGCGGCCCCCAATGAATCTCACGGACGCGGTGCAAATCGGCTTCAATTTGATGAATTTTATCCAAGAGGTCGTGGGCCGAATAAGTCGTTTCCACCTTAGCGGCGATGTTATAGAAGTCATCCTGCTTAACACCACCAACTGGGCTCGTTTCGTAAATCCGTGACACCTGGTCCACCGTGATTTGGTCATCGTCAGCCAACGCCTGCAAAGCAGCATTGATGGCCGCCAACCGGTCATTCAGGTTACTACCAATACTCAAATAAGTGATCATTGGTCGGCACCCCGCTTGCCAGTATCCGTCAACGTAATTTCCACGCTATCGAAAATCCCATTAACCGGCACGGCTAATTTGCGAATATTCAGTGACATGGCCACGATTTCAGCATCGTAGACGGCCCGAATATCATCAAAGATTTGTTGGCCCAAGCGTTCGACGAGGTCAACCCGGCTATCGGCAACGGTCTTTTCGATTATTCGATAAATGGCCCCATAGCTGACCGTATCCGTCAGGTCATCCGTGTAACGCGACTGGTCCGACTGCATTTGACAGGCCAAATCAATTTCGATGTTTTGTCCGATTTTCTTTTCCTCGGCGTAAACGCCGATATAGGAATGGAACTTCATATTATTTAACTTAATTGTCAACATGACACGACCTCATAATGTAAACAGAAAACCCTATTTCTTATCATAAAAATGATGATATGATTAATCGATAGGGTTTTAACGAATTACTTACCATTATACCTTAAAAGTGCCCCTTAATGACCGAAAGAACGAGGAGACTAGCAATGTCCATCAAGCACATTGATCAAGCAACATACAATCCCTTAATTGCCGGCAGTCAGATGACGATTTCCTTCACTGATTTAACCGCGGACCAAAAAAGCGGCCTGGCCAACTATTTTGCCCAGCACAACCAACGCTTTATCACTCAGGAAAATCAGGACCTACTCCAAATCACTCACCGCGACCTGGAAACAGTGATTGCCGACTTCAAGCAAAACGCAATCATCGCCACGAACGAACTCGAGGCTATCTACAAAGACAGCCAAATCTTTTTTGCGGCCGGTAACCGGTCCTTTGATATTACGGATAAGCCCATGATTCACTCCATCATGAACCTGTCACCCGAGTCCTTTTACGACGGCAAGGACCACAACTTAAAGGAATACCTTGGTCGCATCGAAGAGCAAATCGCCATGGGCATTTCCTTCTTTGATATCGGTGGTAAGTCCACCAACCCCAAGGCCGGTGATATGAGTGCTGATGAGGAATTCAGCCGAATGGAGCCCTACTTGAAGGAAATCAGAAAAGCTTTCCCCGACATTATCTTGTCAGTTGATTCCAACAATCCAATTACCATCGAACGGGCCTTGGATCACGGCGTTCAAGTGATTAATAGTATCTCCGGCTTTGACACGCCAGAAATGATCGGCTTAGTTGAACGCTACCAGGCACCAGTGATTACAACCTACAACAACCGTGACAAGCCAACCGACAATGTCCACCAATCCTTGCTTGACTACCTCGACGACCAAGTAACTGCATTGAAGGCCCGTGGTCTGAAGGACGAAAACATCATCTTGGATCCAGGGGTTGGCTTTACTTCCCGCTACGAAGGTATCACCAAGGAAGAAATTGCTGCCGAAGACGTCACTAAGATTAAGGCCATTCGGGCCATGGCTGACCGCCGTCTGCCAATCTTGGTTGGTGTTTCCAACAAGAGCTTTATGGGCACACTCTTCGACCGCGAGATCGATGACCGCCTTATCTCATCTTTGTTAGTTGAATACAACATGGTCATGAATGGTGGCCGGTTGATTCGTGTTCACAACATCGAAGAAACGCGCTTGCTGATGGATATTTTCAATACTTTGGCTTTGTAAGCCACGGTCGCTAACGTGGCAGCATCCGTGTCAACGCGGTCACAAGGCCCTGTAAACCAGGGCAAAACGACAGCCACCGACCTAGCAACATCTGCGTCAATGCGGTCGCAGAGCCTATAAGCCAGCACCAATAGACAGTCACCAACGTGGCTGTCTATTTTTTGTGCACAGAAAAAGACGAACCCGACCGCCATTGCAGTAGAGTTCGTCTTTATTTTGAAATCATGGAAACTGATTTTTCAGAGTCCAGACTATCTTTTTATTGGTTAACAATTTGTTGATAACGCTTGGATGTTAGCCAGTAAATCACCAGGTAAATCAGGATGACAATCACCATCATCGTGACCATAACTGGGATGAAAATCGTTGGGTCAAACATCCCCAAAGTCTTGAAGACCGTCTTCAAGATTGGGAAGGCAAAGGCCGCATTCAAGACCAATAACAAGAGTGGCAAACCGAAGAGCAGACGAATTTGGCGGTTAATCATTTGCTTGGTTTCCGCCAGGCTGAGGCCAATTCGTTGCATCTTCTTGAAGTTTTGTCGGTCAACCATTCCCTCAGCAACTTGCTTATAGTAAACAATCAAGACCGTGGTAAAGGTCAACACAACCGCCGTCAAGACACCGACGAAGACCAAGCTACCAAAGACAGTTTCGATGCTTTGCACGGCGTCGGCTCGGTCCGTGACCTGGCCACCCGTCTGTTGGAAAATCTTGCTCAAGTCCTTGCTAAAGGCAATTTCATTTTTCTTCGTGCCCTTCACGTCATAGGCATAGAGATGAGTCACTGCATCCGGCATGTCCGAGATTGAAACTTGGACACCACCGTCATTGCTTGCCGGTACCTGAACATCCTTCAAGAAATCATTCAGCTGGCTTTGCTGGTTCACGACCAAGTAATAGTAGCTTGGACCGGATGGTGCGGTTGAATCAGGTGAGGTAAATTGGTTAATCGTTTTTACCTTGTAGGTCTTACCCCCAATTTGCAGTTTTGTTGGCACCTGCTTTTGATGCGTTGCGTAAATCCCAACCTCATCGCTAGCCAACGAAACGGATTGTCCCTGCCACTGTTTCAAGCTCGTAGCCGTCATAGCTCGGAAAACCGGTGTCGCCATAACGTCGCCCGTGCCAGTAAAACGGCTGATCTTACCCTCGTCGCTGACATTAGCCAAGATGGCATTGGTTGCTTCCAATTCATGACTAGCGCTCAAAGTTAAGTTGTGCTCTTGGGCGCTCTGTTGGACCTGCTTTAACTGGTCCTGTGACAAGGCCTGGGTACTCGTAATCGTTGTATCGTAAGGCAGGTACTGGCCAAACTTGCTGGTCACCTGCTGCATGGAAATTGCTGCCGTCAAAGCCACAACGATGGTTGTGAATAGCAAGGCAACGGTGGCCAAGCCGGCCCCATTGTTCTTCACTCGGAATAAGAGTCCCGAAACGGGGACAAAGTGCTTGTCCTGATAGTAGTACTTTTGGTTCTTGCGCAAACGCTTTAAGAGCCAACCAATACCAACAATCATCACCAGATAAGTCCCGACAATCACCAGGCCGACTGCCCAGATAAAGGAGAACAAGGCATTCAAGCTTGGCTTCGTTGTCAAAGCCAACCAGTAACCAGCGATTAGGATCACAAAGCCCGTAATGCCCAGGAAGGCCTTCGCCTTTGGTTCTTTGGCAACCTTTTGGTCGGACTTGGTCAAATCAATCAAGCTTGTCCGACCGATTTTAAATCCTTCAATCATGGTCATCAGGAAAAACAATGCTGCGTAAATCAGCCCAACCGTGACCACCGTATTCCAGTCAAAGGCAACCCGGTAATCCTGGCCACCTGCTAACTGATTTAACACGGGAAAGGCAATGAACAGGGCGCCAAACGAAGCCGCCAGTCCGATAATCGTCGTGATGAACCACAGGCCAAGTGACTGCCAGGCCACCACCATAAAGCCCTGAAAGCGCGACATCCCCAACATCGAGAGCGTCCCGATTTGCCGTTGCCGCCGACCGGAGACAAAAGAGTTGGCATAGAAAATAAAGACTGCACCAACCAACAGTGACAAGACTAAGCCTAAGACCATCACAGCCTTGATAATCTTGCCATATTCGGAAGTAGCGATGCTGTGGTTGTTGCGAATGGCAAAGAACATCGCGTTAACCATCAACAAGAAAGCATTGGCAAAAATAAATAAGGCGTAGTGGCGAAAATCCTTTTTGAGTGTTTGCAGTGCAAAACGAAGACTCAACATCTTATGCACCTACTTTCGTCAACTCCGTTAGCTGGTTGGAAATGGCTGACAGGTATTCCTCCTGACCCATTTCGCCCCGGTCTAAGGCAGTTTGAATCCGACCGTCTTTGATAAAGAGGGTCTTCTTAGCATAGGAAGCGGACAATGATGAGTGAGTGACCATGACGATGGTCTGCCCCGCCGCGTTCACGTCCTGGAAAATTGATAGCATTTCTTGAGCAGTCTTAGAATCCAATGCCCCTGTTGGTTCATCGGCCAAAATCAGTGCCGGCCGCGTAATCAAAGCACGAGCAGCAGTCACTCGTTGCCGCTGTCCACCAGAAATCTGGCTGGGATACTTATCCAAAAGCTCTTGGATCCCCAGTCGTGGAGCCAATTCGCTCAAGCGACTGTCCATTTCGGACTTAGGAGCCTTAGTCAAAACCAATGGCAAATAAATATTGTCACGGTTGTTGAAAATGTCCAAAAGATCAAAGGACTGGAAGATAAAGCCGAGGTTTTCTCGTCGAAAGACTGCCTTCTTGCCGTCTGATAAATCAGTGGTCTCTACCCCGTTTAACTTAATGGATCCATTGGTTGGGTTATCAAGGGTGGCCATAATGTTTAACAGCGTGGTCTTACCCGCACCGGACTCACCCATGATAGCGACATAGTCCCCTTCATTAATTGTCAGTGAAATATCCTGCAAGACCTGCTTGTTTTGGCTGTCCGGATAGGACTTCTGTACGTGTGTTAGTTCTAGTATTGCCATTGTTATTCTCCTTTAGTCCAGATCAACATCGCCGGACTGATTCATTAAATGTAAATTAGCGCCATCGCCGTAACTGACATGGTAGGCCCGCTTCATTGAAAGCGACCCAGACTTCGTCTCAGCCTCAACGGTTGGCAACTGGCTTTGTTCCACTTCGATATCACCATTTTTGTTGGTAACATTGCCACCACCGTCGATGGTCACTTGCTTCAATTCAATGTCACCATTTATGTTGGTTAATTGAACTTGGTTCGTGCTGATGTTTTTGAGCTTAATATCGCCATTCTTGGTTTGGATGTCCAACGTTTGCAGCTTGATATTCTTTGGTACCGTGATTTCTAATCGCTGGTCCCCAGCTTGAAAGTTATTGGCCTTTCCTGATTTTTTAACCACAACTAACTGCTGATTTTCAATCTTGGTCTCAAAGAGCGCGTGTTCAGAGGAATCCGTTTCCTCCACAGCGTACTTGTCACCACTTTTAACCACGATGTCAAAGCTATTGGTATCAACTTTCAATCCTTGGATATTTTCGTTTGTCAGCTGACTCTTATCCGGGCTAATATCGTGTGTTTCTGTTTTGACGTGAGATAAGTCACGCGTCAGCACCCTGGCAAAATCAATCTCTCCAGGCTTGGCTAAGACAAAGGAAACACTGGATAGCACTACCCCAACACCCATCAAAAAGACACCTAATTTCAACGATTTTTTCATTGTCTTAAATCCTTTCCCAAAGTTCTACAAGCCAGCGACTCAGAGCAACAATGCCCTGAATCACCTTTTTCGTGACAAAGATAATACCCGGAATTACCAAGAACATCAGACCGATAAAGATGATACCCAAGCCAGTAAAGAACAGTCCCGACCAGAAAATGTGGAATAACGTGAAGAGGCCGTAAATAAAGAAGGCGACTCCCGCAGCCGTGGCCAATAGCATCAAAATCGAGAAGACGAAGATGAGCATAAAGAGTGAAAAGAAGATGCCACCAAAGAATGGTAGAGTCAATGGTAACGTGATGATGATCAGGGCTAAAATCAGAACCCGATAAGCCGTTGTGTGCTGCGGTTCATAAGGCGGAACCTGCTCGCCGTTTTCGGTGTAATAGTCTGTCTTGATTTTTGTTGCTAACTCTTCCGGTGTGCCCAGACTTTCGATTGCCTCTGCATCGGACAATCCACCATCCTCAAGGTATTCACGATAATACTCTAAGATATCGTCTTTTTCTTTTGTTGGTAATCCTTTAAGTGCTGCTGCTAATTTTTCTAAATAGTTCATGTTACTCTCCCAAAATGCCGTTCACCTGCTCAACAAAGGTCTGCCACTCTTTTTTAGCGTCAGCCAGTTGCGCCTCTCCCTCTTTCGTTAACTGATAGTATTTCCGGGTTCGTTCATCAAAGATTGCCGACCGGGTGGTGACAAAGCCTTTTTGTTCGAGCCGTCGTAAGATGGGATAGGTTGTCGAATCAGAAATCGGAATGACTTCCTGTATTTTTTTTGTGATTACGTAGCCGTAAAGTTCTTCTTCGGACAATGTCTGTAAAACAACCGCCTCAAGAACCAGATTCGGAATCTTTATTTTCATCATCATACTCCTTAACATCTAATACTATATGTCATATAATATAGTTTGTCAAATAGGTTGAAACAATTTTTAAATACTTATTTCTTCCATTTTGAAGAAAAGATGCTATAACTCGCCACTTATAAGGTTTATTTCATCCAACCATTACCTTCATGGCAGCACAAAAAAGCCAACACCATCGATGATAGCGTTGACTTCTGGCAATCATGATAATCAAACAGACAATTATCTTGATTTCATATAATACGGATAAACATGTTCATGCTGATGACAAACCAATTCAGCAAATCATGCAAAAATACAAAGCCATTAAAAAAGCTGGCCTCATCTTGTTCTGATTTTTAATCATCCCCATTCAATAAAAATTATGGAATCGCTTCATCTTATCCCAAAGGCTTTTTCCGATCCTCTGGTCGGCCCAACGCCCCGTACTGCAAAAATAATTGGAGTCCTTCAATCTTTTGCTTGCTCAAATTTTCTTCCATCTTACCAAGGTAAGTAAAGACCCACGAAGCGACCATCAACATCACATCGTCACTAGCAGGCGTATTGATTTCGCCACTTGCTCGACCCTTTTTAATCAAAGTCGATATCAAAGACATTTGGGTATTATATAAGTAATCGTAAACAATCTTGGAATGCTTAATCACTCGTTGGAATTCGAAAAAGATATTCTCACCCAAAAGCCGTTCACACTCTTTCTTCTCCTTTTTAAAGGCATTAATAATTTTGGCAAAGGTTGCATCTGACCCGTCTGCCATCGCAATAATCGGCTTAAATCGGGTTTTATAAAAGTCCAAAACGACTTGCTCGGTTAGCTCCTCTTTTGTCGGAAAATACTTATACATAGTGACGATTGAAATATCTGCTTTTGAGCTAACATCTTTCATACTGGTAGCTCGAATACCCTGGTGCGTCATCAAGTCTGTGGCGGCAGCTAAGATTTTCTGCCGGTTTAATTGTTTTAATTCTTCTCTTTTCACAGGGGTTTGTCTCCTTAGTCGATAATTTATTTTATTATAGGTTGACTTTATTTTCAATAAAAGGTTTAATATAGCTTAGCAATATTAAAGTTTATTGTGAAAGGACACGTATGGCATATTTAGAATTAAAGAACATTAGGAAATCCTATTTCCTCGGAAAGGAAGAATTTCCGGTCTTAAAAGGCATCGATTTAAACTTCGACCTTGGTGACTTCGTTTCCATCCTGGGTGAATCAGGTGGTGGTAAGTCAACATTGATGAACATCATTGGTGGGCTAGATCGTAATTTCTCTGGTGAAGTTTTGGTCAAGGGCAAGTTGCTCGACCACAAGCAAGAAAAGGAATTGGATCGTTACCGTCGAGAAACGATTGGCTACATTTACCAGTCCTATAACCTGGTTTCACACCTGTCCGTCTTAGACAACGTCTTAGTTTCATTAGACATGACGACGTTAAACAAGAAGGAACGTGAAGACCGAGCTAAAGAACTCTTGCAAAAGGTTGGCCTAGAAAAGCAAATCAAACAGTATCCAAATCAGCTGTCTGGTGGACAGAAGCAACGAGTGGCTATCGCCCGTGCCTTGGCCTCTGATCCTAAAGTCATCATTGCCGATGAACCAACTGGTGCCTTGGATGCTGAAAATACGCTCGAAGTATTGGAATTATTAAACGACATCGCCAAAGAAGGTCGTTTGGTGATTACCGTTACCCACTCACAGGCCGTTGCCGATGCCGGTACGCGAATTGTGCGTTTGGCTGATGGTCAAATCGAGTCTGACGAACGTCTCAAGCCTGCCTTTGAAACGGCCGATAAAGAAATGCTTGGTTCTCGCCCATTGCCTTTGATGGCTAGTGTGCGAACAGCCGCTAAGCACTTTAAGTACAACATCAAGCACAACTCATTGATTATCTTGGGAACTGCCATCGGGTTGTTTGCCGTGGTCTTGTTCTCAGGACTTGGAAATGGAATTTCCGGCTATATTGGTGATCAGATTGCCAAGGTAGCCAACCCACAGTCAGTCACCGTTTCTCGTTATAATAAAGAAACTGACGGCGAGTCAAACGCTGCCGCTCTTCTTGGTGGTGGTAGCAAGGAAGCCTTTACTGCTGACCAAATCAAGCAAATCAAAGACACTTCCCACGTGTCAAAGGTTGAAAACTCTTATAGTGCTACCAACGTCAATACGACTTATAATGGTAAATCAGCAACCGTTACCTCATTGAAGAACTGGACTTCAGAAGACACGACCGACTCAATCAAGGCCGGTAACGCACCGAAGGCCAACGAAGTGCTCTTAGACGAAACAACCGTGACAAAGCGTCTTGGCTTCAGCAACTACAAGGATGCTATTGGCAAGGAAGTCACGATGACTTACCAAGTCCAAAACGGACAATCCGCTACTCCAGTGACATTCACTGCTAAGATTTCTGGTGTAACAAAGGCTAACAGCCAAGGTATTCCACAAGGATTTACCAGCACAAAGACTATGCAAGCTGCTATGGAAAAGTCTGGCTTATCAACTGCCCCAACTTCATTGAATTTGAAGGTTGATGATATGGACAACGTCAAGGCAACCACGAAGAAGATTGACAAAATCAAGGATGGTTCTTCTAACCGCCTTTACAAGACTTCTTCTGTTATGAGCATCATCGACCAAGCTCAAACTTACGTCAACTTGGCAACTAACGTTTTGGCAACCATCGCCGGTATCTCATTGATTGTTTCAGCATTGATGATTATCGTGACAATGTACATGTCAGTTTCAGCCCGGACCAAGGAAATCGGAATTCTCCGTGCCATTGGTGAATCAAAGGGTGACATCCAATGGTTGTTCATCACTGAATCATTGATCACTGGTCTGATTTCAGCAGTCTTTGCAACTGGTTTGGCATTCCTGGCCGAAGCTGGTGTCAACGCTGCTTTGAAGGGTACTGCCGACTATGCCTTCGTTCAAATTACTGCCGGCAACGTGACAACTGCGTTCGTCTTAGCAATCTTGATTTCATTGTTGGCCGCTATGCTGCCAGCCCGTCGAGCTTCTAAGTTGAACCCAATCGATGCATTGTCAGCTGACTAAGCTTACATCGTTGAATGGATAAATAAATGATATGGACCTCAGAATTAAAGCAAAATTCTGGGGTTTTATTATGGGCAAATTTCGGAATCGTAGGTCACGGTCATGGTAGCACAGGTTCTAATGGGATTAGTGAGTTCTCTACTAGTTCCTAAAACCGATCAATTGTTGAAAAGAATTGATCATACGTATCCAGACCGAGTTCATCAAGCTAATCAACCCTAAATGATATCTTCGATGTCAAAAGGCGCAAAATGACATCGAAAAGGGTACATGACATTGAATCCCTAAATTTTGGTGGCCGTTTTGTTTAGAATAAAACATAAAATCATTTATTTTTACACTCAACTATCCCAAAATATTCTTTAAATACCATGATTTTCAGATTGATTATTTCAATCTAAATGATTTTAAAATCAATATTTTCTATTTTTTTATTACAGTTAGATGATAGAATAATAGAAACATTTTAATCAAGCAGAGAAGATAGAATGGAAAATAGTTTTTTGGTTTTAAGAGGTATAAATCATGATTAATTTATTACGAAATAAAGCATTTAGAGGGTTGAGTCTAAGTACATTTTTCCAGGTTATTGGTATTAGTTTCTTTAATATTGTTCTGCTACTAATGGCCAAAAATACCAAAATGCCATCTTTTTGGGTTTCATTAGTATCAATCGCAACAGTCCTACCTGGCATTACTTCCATTTTTCTTGGCAGAATTTCAGGCGGTATCAGAAATAAAACCAAGTGGGTTATTCTTCTGACCTTAACTCAAAGTCTATTCTTTGTATTACTAGCTATTCTCTTTTTTACAACAGATCAATACATTGCCGTTGCGATTCTCGTTAACCTCTTGTCGGATATTATTGGCATCGTCATTAGTTTAATGAAGATGCCAATTATTCAAAATAAGGTTTCCGGAGAAAATCAACAACAGGCGATGGGTATGTACCAGAGTATTTCCTTAATTATTGAACCAGTCGGTCAAGCGATTGGTGTTAGTTATATTATGGCTACTCATAACTACGTGGTGGGAAGTATCATCAATGCCATCACCTTCCTGATTTCTGCCTTTATTTTATTTATTCATCGTAAGTATCTGACATATGAAGAAAAAAATGTAGAGGATGGTGACAATCACAAAATAAAAATTCGGGCGGTACTTAACTTATTTTCCGACATAACCGAAGTCCCGATTTTTAACATTTTACTATCGATTATTTTAGTTAATGCCTTAGGTACTAGTATTGATGGTATTTTAAACTTATATATCTTAGACAATCCGACGGTCTCGCCGTTTAGTTTTGGTACAACCATTCTGCTAATCAATATCACCTTTGTTTTAGGCAGTATTTTGGGATCCATTACGGTTAACGACATTCTCAAAAAGGCCAGCATTAAAACGTTAATTACCCTGGCCGCCAGCATTATCTTCTTGCTATACGTTGTCCTATTATTAAACCTCAATGTATTGCTGATCTTAATAGCAGCTTTTTCCATTACGTATATCACAGGAAAGGTGAACCCAAAATTATACGCACTGCTAATGAAAAATAGCGATTCCAAGTCTCTTAGCATCATATTAGGCGTATTAAATAGCGTGTTAACGGTCGCAGCCCCTCTAGGAAGTGTTATTTTAGTTGGTGGTTACCCCATTTTTGGAAAATTACCAATCCTTTTATTATCGATGGTTGTTTCAATAGCCGTTGTTATTTTGATTCAAAAAAGCACTGGTCCTAGGCTGAAAAAATAAAAGAACAAAACTGTTAATTGCTTTAGTCCCAAAGAAATCGGCTGTCTACGTGTTAAACACAAAAAAAGCACCAACCGATTGCGGTTGGTGCTTTTCCATGTTCTCGTAAAACGATAATGTAAAGATTAACGCTTTGAGAATTGTGAAGCCTTACGGGCCTTCTTCAAACCTGGCTTCTTACGTTCCTTCATACGAGCATCACGGGTCAAAAGACCAGCTTGCTTCAATGCAGGACGGAAGTCTGGGTCAACAACGAGCAAGGCACGGGCGATACCGTGACGAGTGGCTCCGGCTTGACCAGAGAAACCACCACCATTAACGTTAACCAAAACGTCATAGTTACCCAATGTATCTGTAGCGTTGAATGGTTGCAAAACAACTTCACGCAAGTTAGGGAAAGGAATGTAGTCTTCGATTGACTTGCCATTCATAGTGATGGCACCGTTACCAGGAACCAAACGGACCCGAGCAACTGAGTTCTTACGACGACCAGTTCCGGCATATTGTACTGCTGCAGTCATATTATCGGCACTCCTTTCTTAGACCAACTTGTTGATGTCAAGTACTTCAGGCTTCTGGGCAGCATGGTTGTGGTCTGCTCCAGCGTATACGTGCAAGTTCAAGCCTTGCTTACGTCCCAAAGATGTCTTAGGCAACATACCCTTGATTGACAATTCCAACAACTTTTCTGGATCATATTGACGGTAGTTACCGGCAGTACGTTCCTTCAATCCACCTGGGTGGTTTGAGTGATGGTAGTAAATCTTGTCAGTTGCTTTCTTACCAGTCAACTTTACTTCACCAGCATTGATGATGATGACGTTGTCACCCATATCAACGTTAGGTGTGAAAGTTGGCTTGTTCTTACCGCGCAAAATAGAAGCAACTACTGTTGACAAACGTCCCAAAACGACGTCCTTGGCATCAATAATGTACCACTTCTTTTCGATTTCGCTAGGCTTTGCTAAAAATGTTGTACGCATGGCGCGCTCCTTTGATTAGTTGTTTACATGTTAGGTCGTTCCTTACCTAACTTTTACAATAAGTTTCCGGGGCTTATCGTGAGGTAAACAATACCAACAACTATTATATCCATTAAGGCCGGCACTGTCAATTATTTTCCCGATTTTCTTGCTGATTTTCCATCAAAAAAATCAGTTCTATTCAAGCTCATTTGCTTCAGAAAAGAGCCCAAAAAATTCTAATGTTCAACGTTATGTTACAAAGTATTTAATTTAATGTGACAAACAAGTCACCGTCGTGTTATAGTACCTTTATAGGAGGAATCCGTATGCTACATCTTAGAGATATATGGAAAACAAAACCCTTCTGGATTTTTATCGCCTTAATGAGCTTAATCGTCCTCGGTGGTAACACCGCCATTGCTTCAGTTGGGCCTAACCCCTTACAGCAGCAACAGCAAGCCCCCACCAAGGTCGCTCAACCAAGCACACCGATTACAAATACCAGTGCTAAGCACATCCTGATGAAGCAGGTAGATATCGCAAAAAAACATGCTGAGTAATGTGGGTGTGCATTGGTTTACTTCTGCTATCGACAAAATTCAGATTCAATAATTAAGAACACTGGCTACCCGAATGCTGCCCAGTTTGCTAACAAAGACAAATTGGAGTCCCATACTCTTCTCCCCGTCATCCCCATTAGCAAACCGTCGGCCTAGCCACGACCCTACTTCTCCTCATTAAACTTTTCAGTTCACTGGCAGCACTGATAAAAAGGAGCCCCAACCGTGATTCATCGGTTGGGGCTTTTTGTTGTTTCAATTTAAAGGTAAAAAAGATTACGATTAATCGCCTGGCCTTCGCTACTAACACCGTTACTGCTTGGCTGCAGGCTATCGCCCGCTAATTAAGCAAAAGTTACCACTTCAGTACCGGCATAGGCGGCTAAACGAGCAGACCTAAAGGTTAATTCCAACAACACTTCTTCTTCAGGGTGTGGGTGGTTCTTCAAGAAAACAGGGTTGGTAAAGTAAGATTGCACATCCTGCCAAGTCTTCTTGGAACGCACCATCGTCACCTGGTTGGATTCGATTCGGGCACCGTTTTCATTCAAAGGCGTCATGATAGCCACCTTGGCATTTTGGTCCAAATCGGCAATCTTCGCCGTATCTGGTTGTGAAACCAGGTACCAAACATTGGGGCGGTCCGGATCAGCCGCAAAGCCCATAATCCGCAGGCTTGGTTGATCATCCTTGGCCGTTGCCACAAAAATCAGTCCCCGAGCAGCCTGAATATATTCCTCAAATAATGTCATGTTAACCTCCGTGTGTCGACTACCATCACCTAATCAACCTGCAAAAGCGCAAGCTGATTTTTTAAAGCGAAAAATTATCCTAACTCACAAACTATTATACGCTACTTCATCCAAATATAAACCGGCTGCGGGCGCTGTGTAGCGCGCCTGCTCACGGTCCTTGGCAGCAATCAAAGCAGGAATGGCATCAACCGGCCGGCGGCCCGTGCCGATTTCCAGCAAAACGCCAACCATAATGCGAATCTGGTTATACAAGAAGGCGTTGCCCTCGAAGGTAAAGACCAGTTCGTGCTCGTCTTCTTTGACCTCAATTTCGGCCTTCGTGATGGTCCGCACGGTTGTCGCCGTCTGATTGCCTGAAGCAGCAAAGGTGGCAAAATCGTGTTCGCCAATCAAATCAGGCATGGCCTGCTCAATCCGTTTCGGGTCCAAATGCCAGTGGAAGTGACCGGTATACCGGCGCTTAAAGGGATCCACATAGTCTTGGGTCGAAACCCGGTAGTAATAACGCTTCTGATGGGAAGCAAAGCGGGCATGGAAGTCGTCTGAGACCTGGTCTACCTGCTTAATCAAAATGTCCCTGGGCAAAATGGTGTTTAGCCCCTTGCGGACGCCCTCACCCGGAATATTAAAAGGCAGGTCGAAGTGAACGACCTGACCATTGGCGTGAACACCAGTATCGGTCCGTGAGGCCCCGACAACCTTAATTCGTTCAGCAGGATTCTTGCCCATCTGGTTGACGGCCTTGATTAATTCCCCCTG
This sequence comes from Fructobacillus tropaeoli, assembly GCF_001047135.2. Lineage (GTDB taxonomy): Bacteria > Bacillota > Bacilli > Lactobacillales > Lactobacillaceae > Fructobacillus > Fructobacillus tropaeoli. The sequence goes on from NZ_DF968082.1 coordinate 66,035, forward strand.
AACTGTGCGGTGGCGTTCCACCCCATTTTTACTTTGTACTTGAAAGCCTAAAAAATCAGACCCGTCGTAAGCGACAATCGCACGATAACGCGGCATCGGCGGCTCCCTTCCTGCTAATGTTGTTTAATTGATCCATAGTAATCCGATAAAAAGAAGGACAAACAGTCCAGTACCCAAAGCAGCCACTAAGTCTTGCTTGCTAAAGGATAAGACCCGGTACCGTGTCCGGTTATCCGCAGATTCAAAACCACGAACTTCCATGGCATTGGCTAAGTCCAGTGCCCGTTGCAAGGCCCCAATAAAGAGCGGAATCAACAAGGGCAAAACGGCCTTCGACCGCTTGATAAGTGATCCAGTAGACAGTGACATCCCCCGCGACTTTTGTGCCTTCATCACCTTATCCGTTTCCAGCATCAGCAATGGCACAAAACGCAAGGCAATCGAAAGCATCAAGGCCAGTTCAGCAACTGGTACCTTAATCGCCTTCAAGGGCTTTAAGAGCGACTCGATGGCACTGGCAATGGCCGTTGGCGGTGTTGTCAGCGTTAGGGCCGTTGACATCAGGACAATCAGCACAAAGCGCAAAACTACATAGAGGGCGTTAATCAAGCCCGGCAACGTAATTTTTAAGAACTGCCAGTGGAACAAGACGGGCGTGCCACCAGTAAAGAAGAGCTGAAGGCAGACGGTAAAGATAATGAGCCACATCACGGGCTTAATCCCCCGCCAATAAAGCCCCAGGCTTTGACCCGTTAAGACCAGCGTTAGGGCCAAAAACAAAGTGGCAAGGGCATAGGCCGGCCAGGTATTGGCAAAAATTAAGAGAAAGACATAGACTACCGTGACCAAAATTTTGGTTCTGGGATCAACCCGGTAAAGCCAGGCTTTGCCAGGAATAAATTGACCAATCACGAGGTTATTCATCTCGGTCACCTCCCGTCAAAGAATTTGGCACGGTCACCCGGTCCCAATTGACCTGGACCTTAATTTGCTCGGCCAAGTCCGCCACTGATTTTGGCAAATGGTCAAAATGATAACCATGGTCTTCGAGGTCCTTGGCGAAAGCCACTGGCTCCGGCAAGTCTAAGGCGTGGTCCAAGAACCATTGTCGGTCACGCAAAAAAAGCTGGTCGGGGGCTTCGATGGCCGCCACGCGGCCGTCTTGCATCACGACCACTTGGTCTGCGAGCGCTAGCACCTGGTCCATCTGGTGAGAAATCAGGACCACCGTCTTCTGGGCAGCCTTTAACTCCTGCAGCAAATCCAAAAGTTCCTCTTGGCCCTTGGGGTCGAGACCGGCAGCTGGCTCATCAAAAACCATGGCCTGTGGGTCCATCGCTAAGACACCTGCCAGTGCCACCCGGCGCATTTGTCCACCCGAAAGGTCAAAGGGCGAGTGCTGCCAAAATTCTTCCTTCAGGCCAACCTGGATTAATGCTTTTTTCGCGAGAGCTTCCGCCTCCTCGTCATTCTTGCCAAAGTTCTTAGGACCGTACATGACATCCTCTAAAACTGTGCTGGCGAAGAGCTGATTTTCCGGAAATTGGAAAACCATTCCCACTTGCGCGCGGACTGGTCCCAACGCCTTTTCCTTGGTCTTGCTGGTGACAACTTGGTCGCCAACCACGACTTGTCCACCGCTTGGCAACAAGAGCGCATTCAGGTGTTGAACCAAGGTTGACTTGCCCGAACCAGTTTGGCCGACAATGGCGGTAATCTGACCGGGTTCAACCGTTAAATTGATATCGTCGAGAATCTGCTTTACATTTTTCCCGGCGCCATAATGAAAGCTTAATCCTTCAATGTTGATAGCCATGCTGCCAACTCCTGCTTCGTTAAATACTGGTTAGGTGCCTTTGGCAGGGCTTGAGCTAGTTGAGACTCAAACGGTTGGTCTAAACCAAGCTCTTTGAGTGCCTGCCCCTGGACAAAGAGGTCCTGTGGTCGTTCGTCAAAGGCTAACTGACCGTCATTGATGACGACCACGCGGTCTGCCAAGGCGGCCTCCGCCATATCGTGAGTGATGACGATGAGGGTTAATTGGTCCTGATACTGATTTTTCAGGTCCTTTAAAGTCTGCAAAACAGCACTCTTCCCGGCTGGGTCGAGCATGGCTGTTGCTTCATCTAAAATAATCACTTTGGGCTTCAGGGCCAAGACGGATGCCAAAGCGACTCGCTGCTTCTGGCCACCCGAGAGCGTGTGTGGTTCCCGGTCGGCAAAATCAGCCATCCCCACCTGCTTCAGGGCTGCCTCAATCATCTTCGGCATTTCCTCAGACGGTACCTGGCGGTTTTCCAGGCCAAAGGCAACATCATCGGCGACGGTAGCGCCGACAAACTGGTTATCTGGGTTTTGAAAAACCATCCCCACCTGGGCACGGGCTTCTGCCAGTGTCTCAACGGTCAGTTGCTGACCAAAGATACTAATCGTACCACTGTTGGCTTCTAAGAGGCCCAGGATTAGCTTGGCGAGCGTCGATTTCCCCGATCCGTTATGGCCGACAATCGACAGCCACTGGCCCTCTTGGACTTCGACGTCAAAATCATGAAAGAGTGGGTCCTGGTCTGGGTACCCATAAGTCAAATTGTTAATTGTAATTGCGTTTGTCATTATCAAACATTTTACCATATTTGTAGGCTAAGGGCCGGTCGCGGTGCCTTGCTTGGCAACAAGTTTGAAATGAACCAATTTTTGTTTGACTGAGATAGTTGACGAGCGCTACTAAAAAAGCCGACCATTCTGGTCGACTTGTTATTCAATCCTTAGGCGGCAGCCCTTAAGCTTTTCGTGAAGCGCGGAGTTCATTTTGTTTGCGCCTTTTTCAAGGCGGCGTTGATTCGGTCAACCTGCGTCTGCTGGTCAACCTTGATAATCAACCAGATCACCAAGTAGGCGGTCACAAAAATCAACCAAAAGTTCAGGTTTAAGATACCATGAAAGACACCCGTCAACCGGTCAGTAAGGACGACCAAGGCAAAGGTCCCCAACAGATGAATGATAATGGCCGCCAAATAAGATAGGCGGTCAATGGTAACAATCAAAGTTAATAGGCCAATCGCAGCACTCATCAGCAAGACGCCAACGATATCCTTTGTTGTGATTTCAATTGTCTGGACAGAAACCAGCAGGGCCAGTAAATAGGTTAACGAACCATATTCCATACCACGAATTATTTTTAAGAATATTTTCTTCATTTTGTCTCCTATAAGCCTAAGTGGGCCATCAGGGCCTTCACATAACGCCGGCTGACTAAAGCTTGATTGCCACCAGCCAATTCCGCCGTCATATTGCCAGAAAAGCTGTTTGACAGCGATTGCAAGTGGTCGAGGTTAATCACGGAGTGCTTGGAAATTTGAACAAAGTTCGCCTGACCCAACCGGTCAACAAAATGTCCTAACCGCTCCTTCGCCAAAACCTGCCGGTTTGTAGTCGTAATCACGAGCTGACCGGCTTCCACATCAATCAAAATCAGGTCGGCGACCTTCAACAAAATAATTTCATCGGCCGTTTTGACCGAGAGAATACCGGATTGGGCGGTCGTTGCCTGTTTGGCAGAAGGCGCCGAGTGGTCACCACTCTCATCCGAGTTTGAATTTGCTGGCTGGGCCGTGGGCTCCTGTGAATCCGCCAACAGGGATTGGTCAGCCATTACGACAGACGATTTTAGCGATGTGTCTGAATTAGCTACTTCTCTCGATTGGTAGCGTCGCAAATAAGCTAACAAGTTGGTCACCTCTTGGGTAGTTTCTACCGCTTCTACCGTGACCTCCACCTGGTCAACTTTCATTTGCTGATTTTTTCGAAAATGAACTTCCACTAAGCTTCTCCAACAAATTTTATTTAGTCTTCGCCCGGCTCCCACCGTCATGCAGAACCTGTGCCAATAATAAGAGACAACCGATTCCTATTAATCCTAACACAACTAGGTTGCTTTCCAGCCCCGTCAACAAGTGGCCCCATTGAGCCCGAATGCCCATTTCTTGGTCAAAGCTCTTAATGACCGTGCTCTGTCCGGCAAAAGAGGATGAAATTGTCTTGTTCATCAGTACCTGACGGAAAAGTGTCGCCACATAGAAGCTCGGGGTCAGCTTCATCAATGTCTGGGCAAAATCAGGCAAGGAGCCGATTGGAATATAACCGCCGACCAAAAAGCCACTGGCAGTCCCGACAATCGTTGCCACCTTTGACAAATTATCGACCGTTTCAATTCGGTTCAGAATCAAGGCATTCATAATCGTTGATAGAACAGCGCTTAACAGCATGACCCAAACGAGGCCCACCAAGCTTTCAACCGTCAAACTCATACCATCAACGATAATAAAGTAAACCGCCATCACTGCAAATACTGCTACCTGCATCAAGAAGCCCACAACCGCTGCACTCAAAAGATAGGCAGCACGACGGACAATTGGCTTGGTGTCCGTCAAGAAGAGGTCCGCACTGACATGGGTCTCCTTGTCCTTCACCAGCTGTGAGAGGGCTGTCAGCGTCGTTGTGACGCCCGTAATGGCCAGAGTTCCACCAATCAACCAAGTATCAAGGAGCTTATTTTTATGGGGAACACCGGTCCAATCCGAACTAATCCCCTTCTTCAGGAAAACAATGTAAAGAATAAAGGAAATCAAAGCGCCCATCAAGGACATCACCACACCACTGCGGTTACGGAAATACAATAATTGGTTTCGTTTCATTAGGGCAAACATTAGCGCACCTCCTGCCCGGTTAAGGCGATAAAGGCATCGTCCATTGTGCCTTGTAAGTATTCAAAATCAGTCACGACGTCTTTATTTTGACTCAGCAAGGCAATCACTTCGCTAGCCGTTAGTCCCTTGATCAGTAACTGGCCCTCGCCTTGGTTGCTCTCAAAGTCATATCCCTGGCTCAACAACCGTTCTGCTCCATCCTTCTGGACCTCCAAGCGCAATTGACTCGGCGCATACTGATGTTTAATTTCCTTTGAGGACCCACTGGCAATCACCTGGCCGTGATCGATGATATAAACTTGATCAGCCTGGTCCGTTTCATCCAAGTAATGCGTCGTCAAAACAATCGTGAGCTGGTCTTTTTTCTGTAAGTCCGCTAACAAGTGCCAAATTGCCCGCCTTGTCTGGATATCCAAGCCGGTCGTCGGTTCATCTAAGAAAAGAATATCCGGCTTGTTCAGCAATGCCCTGGCAATATCAACCCGTCGTTTTTGGCCACCGGATAATGTCCCATAACGTTGATCAGCAAAGGACGTTAGTCCTAAATCGTGGATTAAGATCTCTATTCGATCTGTGGGAACCCCCTTGTACTGGGCAGCCCGAATTGCCAGGTTTTCATGAACAGTTAATTCCCCGTCTAGGACACTGTTCTGAAAGACAACACCAATCTTGGTCTTTTCTGCGTAAACGACTTCTCCACCGGCTGCTTGATCCAAACCCGTCAGCATTCGCATCGTGGTCGATTTACCGGCACCGTTTGGTCCGAGCAGGGCCGTTAAGGAACCCTTTTGTATTGATAAATTTATTTGCTTAACAGCCTCAAAGCTGCCATAGCATTGACTTAAGTTAATCGCTTTTAAAATCATTTGTCTCTCCTCCAACGTCTTTATTCTAACCATATCTTAGTTTGCTGTCTCGCAATCCCCGCTAAGCGGTTTTGTTTTGGCCCCAAGCGGTTAAAAAATCAGTAGTGTTGGCTGATTTCCCATCTGTATTTTGAATATTTTTCGAATTAATTCTAATATATGCCAGTATATTCCACATTACCTGCATTTTTGTAAAAAACCTGTGTATAATAGGTCGAAATAGAGGAAAAAAGGGATCCATGAATGTCCAAAAAAACCATTGCAATCGTCGGAGCAGGATTATCTGGCGTTTACATTGCTAAGCGGTTAGCCCGCAAACTCCGCAGAACTGATCACCAAGTTCTGCTTTTTAATGATGGCAGCGACGCGATGACCTTACAAAGCGTTTTACCACAGATTGCCGTTAATACTGTTCCCATTGAAAGTGCTCGTTACGACCTCTACCAGCTTTTTAAAAACGACAAAAACGTCACCTTTATCAACCAACGAGTTGACGATATCAACTTTAACCATCACCTATTGATGACTAAGAAAAACGATTACCACTATGACTATCTGATTTTAACAACTGGTAGTATCGGTTCTGCCTTTGGTATTCCAGGTGTTGTCGAACACGCCACATTATTTAACTCATTTGATGGGGCATTGGCGGTTCGAGCTGATTTAGAGGAATTTTTGGAACAGCAAAAAACCAATCCTGAGCAAAGCTTAAATATTACAGTTGTTGGTGGTGGCCCAAGCGGGGTCGAACTAATGGCCGAACTAGCAAGCTTTAAAAATCATCACCAAATTGACCCAGAGCGCATTACATTGACCTTGGTTAATGCGAGTCAAGTTCTCTTGCCAGCCTTAACAGAGCCTGAGTTAAGTCAAAAGGCAAAAGATTTTTTGACGAGACGAGGTGTTGAAGTCTTGAATGATACGCGGGTACTGGGGATGACCAAGCATCGACTAACTCTGCTAGACGGACAGCAACTATTAACCGACAAGGTCTACTGGGCAACCGGTTTACAAGTTGAACCAATTTCTAATCGTTGGGGAATTGCCATCAACGATCATGGCCAGCTAACCGTCGATAAGCACTTCCGTGTCCTCACCGAAGAAGGTGTGCCACTATCCAATGTGTTTGCGGCTGGTAACATCGCTGCCTTTACTCAAAACAATCAGGAAGGACTACCCCAATTAGCGCTAGCGGCCGAATACGCTGGTAACATCATTATCAACAGACTGATTTACCAATTAGGTTTAGCAAAGGACCATGGTAAGAGCGCCAAGGAGCAAAAGAATCCCGGCTATTTCGTTTCCCTTGGTAAGAACTATGGCCTCTCAAACGCCTATGGTCGCAATGGTTCTGCGGGACTAGTTGCTCGCTGGGCAAAGCATGCCATTAACCTATCCTTTTTCGCTGGAATTGGTTCTGCTTACGGGTTCTTCCGTTACTTCCGCTATGGTCGTCCAAAGCGATAATCATTGGGTGACAGTCAAACTTAACAACACAAAAGGTGCAAAACTTTTCTTTCGAAATGACTTGCACCTTTTTTAGTTTAAAAACGAAGTTGATAAAAAAAGCTCGAAACCAATTAAGGTTTCGAGCTTTTTGCTTATCGAGCAATTAGTCAACTAACTCCAAGATAACCATTTGTGCAGCGTCGCCACGACGTTGAACAGTCTTTAAGATGCGAGTGTAACCACCATTACGTTCTGCAAAACGTGGTGCCACTTCTTCAAACAACTTTTGCAAAGCAGTTTGTACGCGAATGTTGTCGCCATCTTCCTTGACATCAGCAACTTCGTTACGCACGAACTTAGCGGCCTTACGACGGGCTGCCAAATCAGCGTGCTTACCAAGCGTGATCATCTTGTCAGCTGTCTTGCGAACTTCCTTGGCGCGGGCTTCAGTAGTTTGAATCCGACCATTGATCAACAAGTCAGTAGTCAAGTCACGCAACATTGCCTTACGTTGTGATGAAGTACGGCCTAGCTTACGGTATGACATCGGTTAATCCTCCTTTTTCTAAACTTTTGATGAATATTAATCTTCTTGACGGAAGCCTAAGCCCATTTCGGTCAACTTCTCTTGAATTTCGTCTAATGACTTACGTCCTAAGTTACGGACCTTCATCATGTCGGCTTCTGAGCGATCAGTCAACTCTTCAATCGTGTTGATTCCTGCTCGCTTCAAGCAGTTGTATGAACGAACGGACAAGTCCAAATCTTCGATTGGAGCGGCATCAGCTGCAGTACTTGTAGCCTTTTCCGTTTCAACCATGACTTTAGTCTCTTGGGCAACAGGGGAAATATCCGTGAACAAGTTCAAGTGTTCTGTTAGAATCTTTGAACCAAGACTCAAAGCATCGCTTGGCTTGATTGAACCGTTAGTCCAAACTTCCATGGTCAGCTTATCGTAATCGTCGCGAGAACCAACACGCTTGTTTTCAACGTGGTAGTTAACTCGTTCGATTGGTGTATAAATCGAATCAACCGTTAAAACACCGATTGGCATTTCATCACGTAATTGCTTGTTTTCTTCAGCTGAAGAATAACCCCGACCCTTTACAGCCGTAACGGTCATGTGTAATGACTTTCCAGCTGCCAAAGTTGCAATATGCAAATCTGGGTTCAAGACTTCAATGTCAGCTGATCCTGTCAAATCAGCTGCAGTAACGTCCTTTGGTCCTTGAACATCAATTTCCAAAGCGTGCTCTTCAGCTGAGTCCGTAGCGAAAACAACTTTTTTCAAGTTCAAAATCAACTGGGTCACGTCTTCTACGACACCATCAACGGTTGAGAATTCGTGGACCACACCGTCGATTTGGACTGTGTTGACCGCTACGCCAGGAAGCGATGATAGCAAGACACGACGAAGGGAGTTACCCAAAGTCGTACCATAGCCACGCTCCAGAGGTTCCACGATGAACTTACCGTAGTTGGCATCCTCTTCGATGTTATGAATATCTGGCTTTTCAAATTCAATCATCTGTTAACTCTAACCCCCTCTTTCAAAGCAAGCGCAATGAAATTAATTAAACACGACGACGCTTTGGTGGGCGTGATCCGTTATGGGGAACTGGGGTAACATCCTTGATTGACGTTACTTCAAGACCAGCTGCGGCCAATGCACGAATTGCTGATTCACGACCGGAACCAGGGCCCTTAACCGTAACAGCAACAGTGCGCATGTTAACTTCCAATGCGGACTTAGCAGCTGCTTCCGCTGCTTGTTGAGCAGCGAATGGTGTTGACTTACGTGATCCCTTGAATCCAAGGGCACCAGCTGATGACCAGGCAACAGCGTTACCTTGGGCATCGGTAATCATGACGATAGTGTTATTGAAAGTTGCGTGGATATGTGCCACACCAGATTCAATGTTCTTTTTCACACGACGCTTGCGTGTAGTACGAACTGCCATAATTTTTGCCTCCTTTTCAAATTCTTTATAATTTCTCGGGTTAGTGATGACTAACCAACATTACACAACTGTGGTTGTGATAATCATTTCTCACAAAAGTGAGGCTCTTTTAGAAAAGGACAGCAGTCTTGCGACAATATGCCATTTTCTTGTTAAAGAGATTGGTAAAAAGTGTTTTACTTCTTCTTACCAGCAATTGCCGTAGCTGGGCCTTTGCGAGTACGGGCGTTGTTCTTCGTGTGTTGTCCACGAACGGGCAATCCCTTACGGTGACGAATACCACGGTATGAGGCGATTTCTTGCAATCCCTTGATATCAAGTGATACCTTACGACGCAAGTCACCTTCCAACTGCAAGTTCAAAGCAGCGATAGCTTCACGGATTTGATCTTCTTGATCAACCGTCAAGTCGCGAACTCGAACGTCTTCAGAAACCTTAGCAGTAGCCAAGATCTTTTGGGCAGTTGTATTACCGATTCCGTAGATGTATGTTAAACCAATGACAATTCGCTTGTCACGTGGCAAATCGATACCTTCAATACGAGCCATAACAATTTACCTCCTTTTAATATTTTGAAAGAACTTCTAAGTTCATTTTCAAGCGTTTTTTATCTTTGTAAGTAAAAATTACTTACCTGCGCGTTGCTTGTGCTTAGGGTTAGCTGGGCAAATAATCATTGTCCGGCCGTTACGCTTAATCACACGGCAAGATTCGCACATTTTTTTAACTGATGGACGTACCTTCATAATCTATTCCTCCTATTCGGTTAACTGATTATAGACCGCCCCGCTGATTTTTAGCGGAAACGGTAAGTAATACGACCCTTTGTCAAGTCGTATGGTGACATTTCAACCGTGACACGGTCACCTGGCAAGATCCGAATATAATTCTTACGAATCTTCCCGGAAACGTGTGCTAAGATGACCGCACCATTTTCAAGTTCGACTTGAAACATTGCATTTGGCATCGTTTCTTTCACTTTGCCTTCAATTTCAATGACATCGTTGGCCACGCAGATTACCTCCTATGTAACCATCATTCAACATAATCGATAAGGCGGTCAACCTTATTGATTATACCAGGGTTCCCCTGAATTATCAAGAAAAGCCCTTTAGTCCAAGGCATCCAAGACCGATTTTACATCAGCGTAAATTCGATCTAATTCACCATTACCATCGATGGTGTGCAAAACACCATGATTTTCATAGTAATCAACCAAAGGCAAGTTGGCCTTCTTGTTGACTTCCAAACGGTGTGCGATGACATCCTTTGTGTCATCGGCCCGTCCCCGGTTCATTAACCGGTCAACCAAAACTTGGTCAGGAACTTCAAAATACAAGGTAGCCGAAACCTTGTCGTTCTTTTCGGCTAAGAATTGGTCCAAGAACTTGGCCTGTTCTTCATTACGTGGGTAGCCGTCAAGCATAAAGCCATTTTCAACTACGTCAGGTTGTGATAATCGATCAGCGACCATCGCATTCGTAATTTCATCAGGAACTAAGTTTCCAGCATCCATGAAGGCTTTTGCTTTTTGTCCAAGCTCAGTTTCTTCTTTCATGTTGGCCCGGAAGATATCACCAGTACTAATGTGAACCATTGGGTAGTCAGCAATAATCTTCTCAGCTTGGGTTCCCTTACCTGCACCAGGTAGACCCAATAAAATTAGGTTTTTCGTCATGATTGAACTCCTTTTAAACCAGCTTAACGGATGAAGCCTACGTAGTTCTTCTTTTGCAAGAGACCATCAATTTGACGAATCAAATCAAGGGTAACCCCGATGGCAATCAGCAAAGAAGTTCCACCCAAGCCAATCTTTTCATTAAGTCCCCATACATCAGATGCAATCAATGGTACCAAGGCAACAAAGCCAAGGTACAAAGCCCCAACAAACGACAAGCGTAAGAGCAACTTTGTGACGAACTTTTGCGTTTCGACACCAGGACGGACATCAACAATGTAAGCCCCCTGCTTTTGCAAGTTTTCGGCCAACTTTTCAGGGTTAACCTGTACAAAGGCGTAGAAGTAAGTAAAGAGAATAATCAGAACGGTGTAGAAAATCGCTCCGGTTGTTGTTTGCATGGAGAAAATCTGTTGTAAGATTTTAAACCAACCAACATTACTATACTTACTCTGGAAGGCGAAGAGGATTGTCTGTGGTGTTGAAATCAATGACGAAGCAAAGATCACAGGAATCACCCCAGAAACATTTAACTTCAAAGGTAGGTAAGCTTCCGCCCCATAGGAAGAAGCTGACCGTGTATATTGGATTTGCAAACGACGACTTGCTTCATAGAACCAAGTCGTAATTCCGACAACCAAAATGATTGCCGTCAGCAAAACCGCCATGAAAATCCAGCCGGTAACCTTGTCGTTGCCACTAGATTGCAGAACATTTTCCTTGAAAATTTCCCACAAACCAGAAGGCATTTGAGAAATAATTCCAGAGAAGATAATCATGGAAACACCGTTTCCAAGACCCTTTTCGGTAATCATTTCTCCCAACCACATGGCAAAGAAAGTTCCAATTGTCATGACCGACCCAATCAGTAGGAAGGAGGTCACGTTATTGGTCTGCTTCACCAAACCATAGGCGGCTAAGGAGTTGAATCCAGCGGTAATTCCCACTGATTGCAAAAAGGCAAAGATAATGGTCAAGTACCGGGTAGCTTGATTCAGCTTCCGGCGACCAACTTCGCCTTGTTTACTCCATTCAACAAAACGTGGCACGATATCTAACTGCAGCAACTGCACAACAATCTGTGCAGTAACATAAGGCGAGACCCCCATCGCAAAGAGCGAGAAGTTCAGTAAGCCTCCACCCGAGAAAATATTTAAAATATTCAGCAAGCCTGAGCCAGAAACTGAATTCAAGGCAGCAGGATTAACACCTGGAACAGTGATATGAGTCCCAATGCGGTAAACAAAGAGAATCAAAATCGTCCAAAGCATCTTCTTACGAATATCTTTTTGTCGGATTGCATTAAATAGCGTGCGCCACATTTTAGATCACCTCGGTTGTACCACCAGCTTGTTCGATGGCCTTAACTGCAGCAGCAGAGAACTTGTGGGCCTTAATCGTCAACTTCTTTTCCAATTGACCATTACCCAAGACCTTGATTACGTCTTTTTGGTTCTTTACTACACCGTTTTCAATCAACAAAGCAGGTGTTACTTCAGTGCCGTTATCGAAGTTGTTCAACTTGTCCAAGTTAACAACTGCGAATTCCTTGCGTGAGATGTTTGTAAATCCACGCTTTGGAATACGACGGTACAAAGGCATTTGTCCACCTTCGAACCCAAGACGTGTCTTACCACGGGCCTTTTGTCCCTTTTGGCCTCGACCAGCAGTCTTACCGTTTCCAGATGAAGTACCACGACCAACACGGTTACGTGTCTGGCGTGAACCCAAAGCAGGTTGCAATTCGTTCAAATTCATCGTTTGGTCCCTCCTTTTTCTAAAATTTTTTTATTTTACTTCTTCAACAGCAACCAAGTGAGCAATATGGAAAATTGCGCCACGAGTAGCTGCGTTATCAGGCTTCACCACTGAGCTTGACACACGGTTAAGTCCAAGTGACTTAACAATGGCACGTTGCTTAGGCAAGCGATGAGCCGCACTCTTAATCAAAGTGATTTTCAAATCAGCCATGTTATCGCTCCTTATTCAGCCAAGTGTTCCAATGAAACACCACGTAACTTTGCCACTTTTTCAGCATCCTTCAAGTTGTTCAATGCATCAAAAGTTGCACGAACAACGTTGACAGGAGTTGATGAACCCAATGACTTAGCAGTCACATCGTTGATACCAGCCAATTCCATTACGGAACGAGTAGCACCACCGGCGGCAACCCCAGCACCTTCCTTAGCAGGCTTAACCAGGATCTTACCACCAGCCCATTCACCAAGAACTTCGTGAGGAATAGTAGTACCAACTGTTGGTACAGTGATCAAGTTACGCTTTGCGTCTTCAACGGCCTTACGGATAGCTTCTGGCACTTCTTGTGCCTTACCAGTTCCAAAACCAACGTGACCTTGCTTGTCACCAACGACAACCAAAGCACCGAAGCGCAAACGACGTCCACCCTTAACAACCTTGGTAACACGGTTAATTGCAACAACGTTTTCTTCTAATTCGCCTAATTCCTTAGGGTTTACGAATTCAACCATTTGTATTATTCCTCCTTTCCTTAGAACTTCAAACCGTTTTCACGAGCAGCGTCGGCCAAAGCCTTCACACGTCCGTGATAAACATAACCACCACGATCGAAGACAACTTCTTCGATGTTAGCAGCCTTAGCATTCTTAGCGATCATCTCGCCAACCTTAACGGCTTGTTCAACCTTTGTACCGGTAACATCGGCACTTTGTGATGAGGCACTTGCTAGCGTTACACCCGCTACGTCATCAATTAATTGAGCGTAGATGTTGACATTAGAACGGAAAACGTTCAAACGTGGGCGAGCAGCAGTACCAGAGATCTTGCCGCGGACACGCTTGTGGCGTTGTACGCGAAGCTTATTCTTATCTGGTTTCGTAATCATAGCTGTGCTTTCCTTTTCTTTAAGTGGCTAAACCACTTTCAAATAATCTTTGTTTATTAAATGTAAAACGGGTTAAGAAGCTAAAAGCTTACTTACCAGTCTTACCTTCCTTACGACGGACAACTTCGCCTTCGTAACGAATTCCCTTACCCTTATATGGTTCGGGTGGGCGAATTGCGCGAACTTCCGCAGCAAAATCACCAACTGCTTGCTTTGAAATTCCAGAAATCTTGATAGTCAAGGCATCAGGAACTTCAACAGTCAAACCTTCGCGGTCTTCAAAGTCAACGGGGTGTGAATACCCAACTGACAAAGTCAACTTTGAACCAGACTTTGCGGCACGGTAACCAACACCGACCATCTTCAAAGTCTTTGAGAAGCCGTTAGTAACGCCTTCAACCATGTTTGAGAAGTTTGCAGTAGTCGTACCGTGCAATGCACGGTGCTTCTTATCTTCCGCTGCACGAGTAAATGATACTTCAGTACCATCCATGTGCATCGTGATTCCAGGGTTGATTGTGTAGTTCAATTCACCCTTAGGTCCCTTAACAGTCACAAATTGACCATCTTGCTTAACTTCAACGCCAGCAGGGATCGTAACGATTTTGTTTCCAATACGGCTCATGGTAAGTCTCCTTTCTTAGATATATTACCAAACGTAAGCCAGCACTTCGCCACCGACCTGCTTAGCACGTGCTACCTTATCAGTTACAACACCGTTTGATGTTGAAACAATGGCGATACCAAGACCATTCAAGACCTTTGGCATTTCTTCGGCCTTAGCATACTTACGCAAACCAGGCTTTGAAACACGCTTAATACCAGTGATGACACGCTCTTGATCTTCTCCGTACTTCAAAAATACACGGATAACACCTTGCTTGTTGTCTTCCAAGTATTCTACATCACGGATGAAACCTTCTTGCTTCAAGATCTCGGCAATGCTCTTCTTCATTTTTGATGCTGGAATTTCAACGGAAGCGTGACGCGCCATGTTGGCGTTACGGATTCGAGTCAAAAAATCAGCGATTGGATCAGTCATAGACATCTATCGATATCCTCCTTTTATATTTTGAACGTCATCAAGAATTTGACACGCTCTTAAGTGTTCAAGACACTTGTCACAAACACTTAAAAACGCGCCACCCAAATGAGTGACCGCATTTTTAAATTACTTACTTAGCAAAAGGCATGCCCAAGCCAGAAAGCAATTCGAAACCTTCTTCGTCGTTTGCAGCAGTCGTTACAATAACGATGTCCAAACCACGAACGCGGTTAACCTTGTCAAAGTCGATTTCAGGGAAAATCAACTGTTCACGGATTCCCAAAGTGTAGTTTCCGCGACCATCAAAGGCCTTAGAAGAAACACCGTGGAAGTCACGAACTCGAGGCAAAGAGATGTTAATCAACTTGTCCAAGAATTCAAACATACGTTCTCCACGCAAAGTAACCTTTGTACCGATAGCCATTCCTTCACGAAGACGGAATCCGGCGATTGACTTCTTTGCACGAGTGATAACTGGTTGTTGTCCAGCAATCAACTTCAATTCTTCAACCGCTTCATCGAGGTTCTTTGAGTTTGAAACCGCATCACCAACACCCATGTTCAAAACGATCTTTTCGATCTTTGGGGCTTGCATTGGTGAAGTAAAGTTAAACTTCTTGATCAAAGCAGGTTGAACTTCATTAACATATTTTACTTTTAATTCATTTGCCATGATAATGATTTCTACCTTTCAAAATAGATTATAGCTTTTTTTAGCCTAGCACATTGCCAGACTTCTTAGCAAAACGTACTTTCTTGCCATCTTCAAACTTGAAGCCAACCTTGGTTGGTTCGTTAGTTGATGGGTCAATCAATTGTACGTTTGATGCATGGATAGGTGCTTCGATATCGATAACACCACCCTGTGGGTATTCGTTAGAAGGCTTTTGATGCTTCTTAACGAGGTTTACGCCTTCGACAACGACACGGTTCTTGGCAGCAACAGTCTTAGTGATTGTTCCTTCCTTACCCTTGTCCTTACCAGCGATGACGCGAACCTTATCACCTGTTTTTACAAACATGATTGGCTCCTCCTAGTAGTATTAAAGCACTTCTGGTGCCAATGAAACGATTCGCGTAAAGTTGTTGTCACGCAATTCACGTGCGACAGGGCCAAAAATACGCGTTCCAACTGGTGACTTGTCATCCTTAACGATAACAGCAGCGTTTTCATCGAAGTTGATGTATGAACCGTCAGTCCGACGTACGTCAGATACAGTTCGTACGATGACAGCCTTAACGACGTCACCCTTCTTAACGTTACCACCAGGGATAGCTTGCTTGACAGTAGCAACAATCATGTCACCAATACCAGCAACCTTACGGCCAGAACCACCGAGCACTTTAATCGTCAAGATTTCACGTGCGCCAGAGTTATCAGCCACTTTCAAACGACTCTCTTGTTGAATCATGGTTCATCCTCCTTGTTAGCAATAGTTTACGACGATTGGATTAAAGTCCGATTAGAGGATAACTGCCTCTTCAACAACCTTTACCAAACGGAAGTGCTTCGTTGCAGACAAAGGACGAGTTTCCATGATTTCAACGATATCGTTCATCTTAGCGATGTTCTTTTCATCATGGGCCTTGAACTTCTTAGTATAGCGAACTCGCTTACCATAAACTGGGTGGTTGACATAAGTATCAACGGCAACAGTGATAGTCTTGTCCATCTTGTCAGATACGACACGACCACGGTAAGTCTTACGAGCGTTACGTTCTTCACTCATTTTTCAGCTTCTTCCTTTCGTCTTATTTGTTGGCTTCTGCCAATTGTTGTGCACGAATGATAGTCTTCACACGTGCGATGTCCTTACGAACTTTTGAAATACGGGCCGTGTTTTCCAATTGACCAGTAGCCAATTGAAAACGAAGGTTGAACAATTCTTCCTTGAATTCGGCTTCGCGCTTTTGCAAATCCGCAAGTGACAAAGCTTTTAATTCATTTGCTTTCGTCATTATTCAGCCTCCCGAGCAATAATCTTTGTACGTACAGGCAACTTGTGTTGTGCAAGACGCAATGCTTCTAAGGCAACAGGCTTAGCCACGCCACCAACTTCAAACATTACCTTACCACGCTTAACTGGGGCAACCCATCCTTCGGGAGCACCCTTACCGTTACCCATTCGAACACCAACACCCTTAGATGTATATGACTTGTGAGGGAAGATCTTAATCCAAACCTTACCACCACGCTTCATATAACGGGTCATTGCAATACGGGCAGCTTCGATTTGACGGTTGGTAATCCAGCTTGAAGTTGTTGCTTGCAAGCCATAATCACCAAAAGCCACCGTCTTTCCACCCTTAGCTTCGCCACGCATGTGACCACGGTGTACACGACGGAATTTAACACGCTTTGGTACTAACATGTCTGCTTCCCTCCTTACTTGTTCTTCTTCTTTGGCAACACATCACCACGGTAGATCCAAGTCTTGATACCCAAGTTTCCGTAAGCAGTAGCTGCTTCGTCCCATGAGTAGTCAATGTCTGCACGAAGTGTGTGGAGTGGAACAGTTCCTTCAGTATACTGTTCGATACGTGACATATCTGCCCCGTTCAAACGACCTGAAACAACAATCTTGATTCCCTTAGCACCGGCACGGCGGGCACGTTGGATAGCACCACGCATTGCACGACGGAAAGCGATACGACGTTCCAAATCACCTGCAACTTGCAAGCCCACCAAGTGAGCTGACAAATCAGGCTTCTTAATTTCAACGATGTTGATGAAGACGCGCTTGTGACGTCCACGTTCGTCAACATTCGTCAACTTAGCTAATTGAGTCCGCAACTTTTCAACTTCGGAACCACCCTTACCAATAACCATTCCTGGCTTGGCAGTGTGCAAAGTCAAATCGATACGTGACTTAGTTGAGCGTTCGATTTCTACGCGATCAACTGAAGCGTCCGTCAAGTTCTCTTCGATGTACTTACGAATACGCAAGTCTTCAAGAAGTTGGTTAGAAAAGTCTGCTTTGTCAGCAAACCACTTCGCATCCCAGTCACGGATGACACCGACACGGAAGCCAGTTGGGTTAATCTTTTGACCCATTACTTTTCCTCCTTCTCAGCAACCACAATTGTGATGTGGCTTGTGCGCTTGTTAATTGCAGAAGCAGAACCCTTGGCACGAGGACGGAAACGCTTAAGCGTTGGTCCTTCGTTGGCAAATGCTTCCTTAACGATCAAATCTTCACGGTCAAGTGAAAAGTTGTTTTCAGCGTTAGCAACTGCTGAGTTCAAAACCTTATAAATATCTTCAGTAGAAGTATTAGGCAGGAACTTCAAAATTGCGAATGCTTCGTTGACATTTTTCCGACGAATCGTGTCAAGAACTAAGCGCGCCTTACGAGGGGCAACGCGAACGATCTTGGCGGTCGCCCGAGCTGATGTTACTTGTTCAGCCATTTTTCATTTCCTCCTTACTTAGTCTTCTTATCGTCGTTCTTGTGACCCTTGAACGTACGAGTTGGCACAAATTCACCTAACTTGTGACCAACCATGTCGTCTTGGACATAAACTGGAACGTGCTTGCGGCCATCATAGACTGCAATTGTAAATCCGATAAAACTTGGGAAAATTGTTGAGCGACGTGACCATGTCTTGATCACCGACTTCTTTTCTTGGTCCGCTTGGGCCTCAATCTTCTTAAGCAAGTGTGGGTCCGCAAATGGTCCCTTTTTCAAACTACGAGCCATTAGTTATCTCCTTCCCTTACTTACTCTTCCGACCGCGAACGATGAACTTTGTTGAGTTCTTCTTCTTATCGCGAGTCTTCTTACCAGCAGTCTTCTTACCCCATGGAGAAAGTGGACTTGGACGACCAACAGGGGCCTTTCCTTCACCACCACCGTGTGGGTGATCGTTAGGGTTCATTACAGAACCACGAACGTGAGGACGCTTTCCACGCCAACGGTTACGTCCGGCCTTACCCCAGTTGATCAATGAATGTTCTGAGTTACCAACTTCACCGATAGTGGCGCGATTAGTGCTCAAAACCAAACGTACTTCACCTGAAGTCAAACGAACGATAGTGTACTTACCATCACGTCCCAAGATTTGAGCAGAAGCTCCAGCGGAACGTGCCAATTGGCCACCCTTACCGTTCTTCAATTCGATGTTGTGAATCAAAGTACCTTCAGGAATAGCACTCAATGGCAAGGCATTACCGACCTTAATGTCGGCATCAGGACCAGATTGAACCTTATCGCCAACCTTAAGTCCCTTAGGCGCCAAGATGTAGGCCTTGATACCGTCTTCATAAACGAGCAAGGCGATGTTAGCCGTACGGTTTGGATCGTATTCGATTGCCTTAACCGTTGCGAACTTGTCGTCCTTTGTACGCTTAAAGTCAATAATACGGTAGGCTTGCTTGTGTCCACCAGCCTTGTGGCGAACTGTCATGCGACCTTGTGCGTTACGCGCACCGGTCTTTGACTTCTTTGCCAACAAACTCTTTTCGGGCGTTGACTTCGTGATTTCTGCAAAATCAGAAGTCGTCATGTTACGACGTCCGTTAGAGGTTGGCTTGTATTTCTTGATAGCCAATGTCTTATCCTCCTATTAAAAATTAACCTTCGTTAAAGATTTGAATATCTTTTGAGTCAGCCTTCAAAGTAACGATAGCCTTCTTCATCTTACGAGTGAATCCAACATAACGTCCTTGACGCTTCTTCTTACCGCGAACATTTGCGGTATTCAAACGTGCAACTTGTACATCGAAGATTTCTTCGATAGCACGCTTGATTTCTGGCTTAGTAGCCCGAACATCAACTTCAAATACGTAACGCTTCATTTCTGTTTGCGCCATTGAAGCTTCGGTAATGATTGGGCGGCGGATAATATCGCGTGCATCCATTAGGCGAGACCTCCTTGGATTTCTTCGATCGCTGCTTGAACAACCACCAGCTTATCAGCGTTAACAACGTCCAAGACGTTGATACCGTTTGTTGTCATCACTTGAACGTTTGCCAAGTTACGAGCTGACAACAAAGCGTTTTGGTTACCTTCATCAACGATTACCAAGGCCTTTGAATCAACAGCCAAGTTTGCCAAAACTTCCTTGAAGTTCTTTGTCTTAGCTTCATCAAATGCCAAAGCATCAACTACGACCAACTTGTTGTCAGCCAACTTTTGTGACAAAGCTGACTTCAAGGCTAATTGATAAGCCTTCTTGTTGATCCGGTAAGAGTAAGAACGTGGGGTTGGACCGAATACGATTCCACCACCACGCCATTGTGGCGCGCGGATAGAACCTTGACGGGCACGACCAGTTCCCTTTTGCTTCCATGGCTTACGACCACCACCAGAAACAGCGGAACGGTTCTTAACCGCATGCGTTCCCTGACGCATTGATGCGCGTTGCATCAAAACTGCGTCAGTAATCACAGCATTGTTTGGTTCAACGGCGAAAACTGCTTCGTTTAAGTCCAAGTCAGCAGCCTTTGAACCATCTTGCTTTAATACAGCAACTTTTGTCATGATTGATTGTTCTCCTTTCTATAAAGTATTAAGCTTCTTCAGCCTGAGCTTCAGCAGCTGGCTTTGCGCCGGCCATCTTCACTTCAGGGTGCTTAGCATTTGTCTTAACAGTTGACTTGATTGTCAAAAGTGACTTGTTTGCTCCAGGAACGTTTCCCTTCAACAACAACAAGTTGTTTTCAACATCAACGTGAACAATCGCAATGTTTTGCATTGTCCGCTTCTGGTTACCCATACGACCAGGCAAGAGCTTACCCTTAAATACCCGGTTGATGATGGCACCCATTGAACCTGGGCGACGGTGGTAACGAGAACCGTGACTCATAGGACCACGTGATTGACCCAAGCGCTTGATAGCACCTTGGAAACCGTGTCCCTTAGTAATACCGGTAACATCAACATATTCACCGGCTTGGAAAGTGTCAACAGCAATTGCATCCCCAACGCTGTATTCGCCTTCCGCATCACGGACTTCACGAATGTAGCGCTTAGGGGCTGTGTTGGCTTTTGCAACGTGGCCTTGTTCAGGTTTGTTTGACAAAATCTCGCGCTTGTCTTGGTAACCCAACTGCAAAGCGTTGTATCCATCAGTTGCTTGCGTCTTAACTTGCAAAACAACGTTTGGAGTAGCTTCAACAGCAGTCACGGCGATCAATTCACCAGATTCAGTAAAAACCTGAGTCATACCGACTTTACGGCCTAAGATACCTTTAGTCATGACTAATCTCCTTCATTTCATCGCTAAACTATTTTATCTAGCGGGGTGGTACTTTAAATTAGAGCTTGATTTCGATTGCAACACCAGCTGGCAATTCAAGCTTACGCAATGCGTCAACTGTCTTGTCAGTAGGGTTCACAATGTCGACCAAACGCTTGTGAGTTCGCATTTCGAACTGTTCACGAGCATCCTTGTACTTGTGGGGTGAACTAAGCACCGTGTACAATGTCCGTTCAGTAGGCAAAGGAATAGGACCGGCGATTTCTGCGCCAGTACGCTTTGCTGTTTCAACAATCTTGTCTGCTGATTGGTCCAAGATACGGTGTTCGTATGCCTTCAAGCGGATACGGATCTTCTTTTGTGCCATTTTCGTGCCTCCTCGTTGATTTTGTAAATCAGCTAACTCCGATCAAAAACCGACAACACCTTTTTGCGGTGTTTTGCGCGCCCTTGGCAACGCGGCCGCGCGTGTCGCAACCTTAATCATCATCGCTAAACGTTAATACACCAGTCTTTTTGAGGGGTTTGCATCGGCAACCCCAAAAGGCGTACTTGAATATATTAACAGAAAAACCCTTGACTAGCAAGGGTTTCTACTGATTTATTTTATTTTTTTGCCAAATTCTTTTCGTTTAGAATCAGCAATCATTTTTTACCATATTCATTAATTTTAACAAAAATCCTTGGTTCTAACCACTCATGCGGATTTCTCCCATCAAAAAATCAGTAAAACTATTCATTTTATGATGGTCGTGAAATTTTGAATTCTAGGAAAGCGTCATTATAGCGTTGTGTCCACTCTTGGTTGAAGGTTTGATAAACCTGCAACCGGTCCAAAGTGGCAGCGGATGGATAAAAGGCCGAATCAGACTTTTCATCAGCCAGTAACAGCGCATAGGCGCCCTTGTTTGCCGTTGCATAGCCAACGTATTCGGCATTTTGCTTAGCGTTCTCCGGCTTATTTAAGAAGTTAATCAAGGCATAGGCCGCATCCTTGTGCTTGGCATTCTTTGGGATTACCAAGTTATCAAACCATTCGTTCGAACCATCTTTAGGTACCAGATAGGCCAAGTCCGAGTTTTGCGACATTGCCTGAGCAGCTTCACCAGAGTAAGTCACCCCGATGCTAGCTTCTCCCTGGGCCATATAAATCTTTAACTCGTCGGCCACAATAGCTTTGACGTTTGGCATCAAAGTATCTAACTTCCCCTTAGCCGCTGCCAAATCTGCAACATTCTGATCGTTAACGGACTTACCTTGGGAAATCAGGGTCATCCCCAAAATATCACGGGCTGAATCGACTAACATAATTTGCTTCTTGAATTGTGGTGACCACAGCTTCGACCAGGTATCAATCTGATCAGCACTAACCTTCTTCTTATTATAGAGAATCCCTAGCGTCCCCCAGAAGTATGGAACGGAGTATTTGTTGTGCGGATCAAAGGTCTGATTTAAGAAGCGTGAATCAATGTTGTTCATCCCCGTAATCTTGGACTTGTCTAATGGCGCCAACAAGCCTTCCTGGGCCATCTTGTCCACCATGTAATCGGATGGGACCGTTAAATCATAGTTTGTCCCACCCTGCTTAATCTTGGTGTACATGGCCTCGTTCGAGTCAAAGGTCTGATAGTTCACCTTGTAGCCAGTCTCCTTGGTAAACTTTGTCAGCAAATCAGGATCGATATAGTCACCCCAATTATAGAAGTTTAGGACTTTTTCGCCCGTCACCTCATCCTTGCGGCTATTATCAAAGACAGCCTTCCCGGCCACCAGGCCAACAACAACCAGTAATATGGCTAAAATACTTAAGAAAACTTTTTTCATTTAACCTTCTCCCTTAGTTCCGGAGCCTTTTGGCGCTGATTTAACCGGTTAATAAAGTAGTAGGCCACGGCAATTACCAGAGAAAAGAGGAAAATCAGTGCCGACAAAGCATTAATTTCCAATGAAACCCCCTGGCGAGCTCGTGAGTAGATTTCGACAGCCAAAGTGGAAAAACCGTTTCCAGTGACAAAAAAGGTCACGGCAAAGTCATCCAATGAATAGGTCAAGGCCATAAAAAAGCCCGCCACAATCCCTGGCGTAATCGCCGGAATGGTGACCTGCCCCAAGACCTGGGTTGGCCGAGCCCCTAAGTCCTGGGCGGCCAAGACCAAGTCCGGGTTCATTTCTTGCAACCGGGGCAAGACCATCAAAACCACAATTGGAATTGAGAAAGCGACATGGGCCAACAAAACCGTGACAAAGCCAAGCGAGAACTTAAAGGTCGTAAAGAGAATTAAGAACGCCGCCCCAATGATGACATCAGGCGAAACCAGTAGAACGTTGTTCAGGGAAAGCAAAGCCCCTTTAACCGCTCGCCGGTGAACACGAAAAATTGCCAATGCACCCAGTGTTCCAATAATGGTTGCTAATAAGGAGGATAGCAAGGCCACAATTCCCGTTTCAAAAACAATATCGATTAGGCGGGTATCCTGCCACAGTTCGCCGTAGTGCTTAAAGGAGAAGCCGGCAAAGCCCTGCATCGTTGTTCCCGCATTAAAGGAATAGAAGACAAGGTACAAAATTGGCAGGTAAAGAATCAAAAACATCACAATCAAATATGGGGTTCTGATTTTTTTCATGACCGACCTCCCTTCTGCTTATCCTGTGTTAAGAGCATCGTAATCACCATCGCTACGATTAGGATGACACCAATCGTCGATCCAAAGGCCCAGTTTTGAGTCACTAAGAAATGCTCTTCGATTGCTGTTCCTAAAGTAATCACTCGGTTACCACCAATCAGACGGGTAATCATAAAGAGTGACAAACTGGGGATAAAGACCGCTTGAATGCCGGCTTTTACCCCAGGCATTGATAAGGGCCAGATTACTTTTTTCAAAGTTTGCCAAGAATTGGCCCCAAGGTCGCGACTAGCAGCCGTCAACAATGGATCGATATCATTTAAGGCATTAAAAATCGGTAAAATCATGAAGGGCAACTCCACGTAAGCCGCCACCAAAAGAAAGGACCAATCGGTAAACAGTAACTGCATGGGGTGAAAACCAACCACCGTCAAAGTCGAATTGACTAGTCCCCCCTGCCCTAACAAACCAATAAAGGCGTAGGTCTTGAGCAATAAGTTAATCCAGGTTGGCAATATGACTAACAACAGCCAAAACTGCTTATTTTTCAGCGTTGTCAAAAAATAAGCGGTTGGATAGGCAAAGACCAGTGTAATCACAGTAATCAAAAAGGCGTACCAGATTGAATTAAAGGTCATGGCCAAATAGGAACCCGAAGTGAAAAAGGCTTGGTAGTTCGCCAGTGTAAAGTGGTGGTTTTGGTCCTGTAAAGACTCAAAGAGGAGCAAAAAGAGTGGTAACACCACAAAGCCTAAGAGCCACAGGCCATAAATTCCCATATAAGCAGAGGTAAAGCCCTGCTTTTGTTTTTTAAAAGACAGTGCCATTAGCCTTGTCCTCCCGATTGTGACTGATCATCCTTAGCAGCTTGCAAAGCCGCTTCGGCCTCTTCTTCATCGTAGGATTCCAGCCGGGCATCAAAGGCAGCTTCACTTTCGTTGTAGCGCATAATGTGAATATCTTCAGGGTCAAAGGTCAGGCCAACCCGAGCACCAACGGTCGCTGGGTTGGTCGCCTGGACCTGCCAGGTATTCATGTCATCATCAACGGCCGTAATCTCGTAGTAGTCCCCACGGAAAAGTTGGTCTTGGATGGTGACCACTAATTTACCATTAGCGGGATCAGTCAAATCCAAGTCTTCTGGCCGCAAGACCACTTCCACCCGTTCGTTTGGCCGCATACCAGCATCAACGTTTTCAAAATCCTTACCGACAAAGTGAACCAGGTAATCATGTTTCATAATTCCGGGCACGATATTAGTTTCCCCAATAAAATCAGCAACAAAGTGATTAATCGGTTCATCGTAAATGTCTTCTGGGGTCCCATTTTGTTGGATTAAGCCATCATGCATGACAAAAATCCAATCCGACATCGCCAGGGCTTCTTCTTGGTCGTGTGTCACGAAAACGAAGGTAATCCCCAGGCGCTTTTGGATATTACGTAATTCCTGCTGCAATTCTTTACGCAACTTATAGTCCAAGGCCGACAGCGGCTCATCCAAGAGGAGGACCTCTGGGTCGTTAGCCAAAGCACGGGCAATGGCCACACGCTGTTGCTGCCCACCTGAAAGTTCGCTGATTTCCCGGCGTTCAAAGCCTGACAACTTGACCAAGCCCAACATTTCCTTGACCTTGTCTTGAATGTCCTTTTCGGCCATCTTCTTTAAGCGCGGACCAAAGGCCACGTTATCAAAGACATTCATATTTGGAAAGAGGGAATAATTCTGAAAAACCGTGTTGACCCGTCGTTTTTCAGCCGGCACATCATTGATGACCTGGCCCTCAAAAAAGATTTTGCCCGCATCGGCCTGTAACTGACCAGAAATCAGTTTCAAAATCGTCGACTTTCCGGAACCGGATGGGCCCAATAAGGTATAAAACTTTCCTGGTTCTAAGACCAGGTCAATTTCCTTTAATACTTCCGTATCGCCAAAAGATAAGGCGACCTTGGAAAATTCAAGAATTGGCATCTTTTCAACCATGTTACTTCTCCAATCATTATTGTCACCATCTTACAACAAATGAGACAACAGACCAAACTTTAAAATTTTATCGGAAACAAAAAACCAGGCTGCCGCAGCAACCTGGTTTTCAGACAATGAGTGAAAGAAGCAATTAAGCTTCCTTACCTTGTGCTTTGATAATTTCTTCTTGAACGTTCTTAGGAACGGCTTGATAGTGGTCGAAGACCATCTGGAAAGTACCACGTCCTTGCGTAGCTGAACGCAAAGTCGTTGCATAACCAAACATTTCTGACAAAGGCACTTGTGCCTTAACAGCCAAAACAGGTCCACGGTTTTCTTGTCCTTCAATCAAACCACGACGTGCAGAAACGTGTCCCATCACATCACCAAGGTTTTCTTCAGGAACAACGATATCAACAGCCATGATTGGTTCCAAAATAACGGCACCGGCAGTCTTTGAAGCTTCCTTCAAAGCCAATGAAGCGGCAATCTTAAAGGCAGCTTCAGAAGAATCGACATCGTGGTAAGAACCATCGTACAACTTGGCCTTCAAGTCAACCAATGGGAAGCCTGCCAAAGGACCAGCGTTCAAGGCATCCTTCAAACCTGCTTCAACTGAAGGGATGTATTCACGAGGAACAACACCACCGACGATGGCATCTTCGAATTCGAAGCCAGCACCTTCTTCGTTTGGTGAGAATTCAATCCAAACATCACCATATTGTCCCTTACCACCAGACTGACGCTTGAAGAATCCACGCGCCTTAACGTCCTTCGTGAAGGCTTCACGGTAGGCAACTTGTGGGGCACCAACAGTGGCTTCAACGTTGAATTCACGCTTCATACGGTCAACCATGATGTCCAACTGCAATTCACCCATTCCGGCGATCAAAGTATCACCAGTTTCCTGGTTAGTTGTGGCACGGAATGAAGGATCTTCTTCAGCCAACTTCTGCAAAGCAGTAGCCAACTTGTCTTGGTCGGCCTTTGTCTTTGGTTCGATGGCCAATTCGATAACTGGTTCTGGGAATTCCATTGATTCCAAAACCAATGGGTGATCAACAGCAGTCAAAGAGTCACCGGTAGTTGTGTTCTTCAAACCGATCGCAGCAGCGATATCACCTGAGAAGACTTCTTCAATTTCAGTACGTGAAGTAGCGTGCATTTGGAGCAAACGACCAACACGTTCACGAGTATCTGAAGAAGTGTTTTGTACGTATGAACCTGATTGCAAAGTACCAGTATAAACACGCATAAATGTCAAACGACCAACGAATGGATCCGTCATGATCTTGAAGGCCAAGGCAGCAAATGGCTTTGAGTCATCGGCAACCAAGTCAACTTCTTCATCAGTCTTAGGGTCAGTTGCGACATAAGGACGAACTTCTAGAGGACCTGGCAAGTAATCAACAACGGCATCCAACATCATTTGAACACCTTTATCCTTGTAGGCTGAACCAGCCAAAACAGGATAGAATTCCAAATTCAATGTGGCACGACGAATAGCAGCCTTCAATTCATCGATAGAAATTTCTTCACCTTCAAGGTACTTTTCCATCAATTCTTCGTCAACATCCGCAACGGCTTCAATCAAAGTTTCGCGCTTTGTTGAAACGATGTCTTGGTAGTCAGCTGGGATTTCGCGTGGTTCCCAAGTTGAACCCAAGTCATCAGTTGGGTAGTAAGCCTTTTGTTCAATCAAGTCAATAACGGCTTCGAAGTCATCTTCTGCACCAATTGGCCATTGAATAGCTTCAGCGTTAACTTGCAAACGTTCGTGCATTGAGTTAACTGACATTTCAAAATCAGCACCCAACTTGTCCATCTTGTTAACGAAAACAATCCGGGGAACGTTATAAGTAGTAGCTTGGTGCCAAACAGTTTCAGTCTGTGGTTCAACACCAGCAGCACCATCCAACACGGCTACGGCACCATCCAAGACACGCAAGGCACGTTCAACTTCGATTGTAAAGTCAACGTGACCTGGAGTATCGATGATGTTAACACGGAATGGGTTCTTTTCGTATTGGTCGAAGAATCCACGCCAAACAGCAGTAGTAGCGGCTGATTGGATCGTGATTCCACGTTCCTTTTCCTGTTCCATGAAGTCCATTTGTGAAGCACCATCGTGTGTTTCACCAATTTTGTGAATCTTACCTGTATAGTACAAGATTCGTTCTGTCGTCGTCGTCTTACCGGCATCGATGTGGGCCATGATACCGATATTACGAGTGTGATCAAGCGGGTATTCACGCTTTGCCATGATGATCTCCTAATTTTTTATCCTAGTTGCAACAAAAAGCGAGCAATATTTGTTCGCTTTTTTAAAAATTATGAGCCTATTAGTAGGCCCGTAAAAGCGAACCAAAGTCCACTTTTACGAAAATCCTACCAACGGTAGTGTGCGAAGGCACGGTTGGCTTCAGCCATCTTGTGTGTGTCTTCACGCTTCTTAACAGAAGCACCGTTTTCGTTGGCTGCGTCAATAATTTCCTTAGCCAAACGTTCTTCCATTGTGTGTTCGTTACGCAAACGAGCGTAATTTACCAACCAACGCAAGCCCAAAGTAGTCCGACGGTCTGGACGAACTTCGATTGGCACCTGGTAGTTAGATCCACCAACACGGCGGGCCTTAACTTCCAAAACTGGCATGATGTTTTCCATTGCTTGTTCGAAAACTTCCAATGGTTCGTTACCAGTAGTTTCCTTGATGCGGTCAAAAGCTGCATACAAGATAGTTGAAGCAGTTCCGCGTTTTCCATCAACCATCAACTTGTTGATCAAACGTGAAACTAACTTTGAATTGTAAATTGGGTCAGGCAAAACTTCCTGACGCTTCGTATAACCTTTACGTGGCATGAGTTGTCCTTTCCTTACTTCTTAGGAGCTTTCGTTCCATACTTTGAACGTGAAGTCATACGGCCGTCAACACCGGCAGTATCCAAGGCTCCACGAATAACGTGATAACGCACACCAGGCAAATCCTTAACACGACCACCACGGATCAAAACAACCGAGTGTTCTTGCAAGTTGTGACCAATACCTGGGATGTAAGCAGTAACTTCGTACAAGTTTGACAAACGTACACGAGCGTACTTACGCAAAGCTGAGTTAGGCTTCTTTGGTGTCAAAGTTCCGACACGAGTCGCAACTCCACGCTTTTGTGGGGCAACATTGTTTGTTGCCTTCTTCTTCATTGAGTTGTAGCCGAAGTTCAAGGCTGGTGACTTTGACTTAGTCGCTTGAGACTTACGTGACTTACGAACCAATTGGTTAATTGTAGGCATCCTACTATACTCCTTCATTCTTGTTTTTTCACAGTTCCAGGCGTATCATTTTTGTTCATAAACAAAAGTGCTCCTGGAAGTCCTGCTTCGACTTGCCTTTACACAGGCCTTTTGCCGGTTTTACCCGCGCAAAAGGACTAATGACTTAAAAGCACGTTGAATATAATAGCAGGTTTAGAGCTAATGTCAAGGGCTTTTTGCTAGTTTTTTAAGGGCCGATTTTAATTTTTAGGGTCGACTTTCGTCTAACTCCCTATGACTAACATTTTACTATATTTAACAAACTTAATCATCGTCTCACTGATTTTTTGCCTGGCCGACCGGTCCAGTCAAAATCTTTTTCTGTGGACAAAACGCTCATATTGTTTCAGTTGTCACCACATTCTGTTTTGGCATGACCTCATCCCCGTTTTCTCGGCTTGGTTTTTGAGGGGACGCTGTCGTTACTGCAAACACCACTTTGCCAACTGGCAATTACTGGCGATCCTTGAAGGAATTCTGCCGCTTTTCCTCACAGTTCTCTTTCACCAGAATAACCTGTGGGTTCTTGGTTCTGCATACCTTTTACTTTATTTAGCCAAGGAAGATTGGTCCACCATGACCTGCTCAGCATGGTTAGCCTGGCTGTGGGTTGCCGTCTTAATTTCATTCGGTCATTACCCCTATCGGTTGGCTTCTCACTGCTTTGATTATTTTAGTCCTATGGTTGACATACCGTGATTTTCTCGGATCAGGTGACATACCAGTCTTAGCAATCGGCTTTTTTGTTCTAACCGAGCAGGCCTTCCCCCTTTTCTTACTTTTTTCCAGTACCACTGCGCTGATTTATTTAGCGTTTCAACAAGAAAATCAGCAAAGACGCCTGCCCTTCATCCCCTTCTTGTTTGTCGGTTTCGTTTTGGCCGGACTGCTTAGCCCTCTCTTAACATAGGACTGGCAGCGATTCAGGCACTTGCTGACACAAAAACAGAGGTCAAACCCTGGGGGCTTAACCTCTGTTATCAAAAGCTCGTTTTTGCTAGCTCTATGCACGCGGGCTACCAGATTGTTACCACTCTGGTGGCCATTTGTCGTGCTATTCCTTAACGAGTTCGCCCTTTTTTTCAGGCATTTCGCATTTCTTAATCTTTAACTTAATTTGACCGTGTTGGGCACCAATCGTAACAACATCTTCCGTGGTAATTTCACCGTCTAGAAGCGCCTCTGAAAGCCGGTCCTCAACCTCGGTCTGGATAACCCGCCGAACTGGCCTTGCACCGTATTCGCGGTCATAGCCAGCGTCAGCGATGGCATCGATTGCAGCCATCGTCATCTTAACCTTAATGCCTTGCTCTGCTACTCGGCGGAGCAATGACTTGGTCATCAAGCGCACAATTTGTCGAACCTCGTCCTTGGTTAATGCATCAAAGACCAAGACCTCATCGATTCGGTTGATAAATTCTGGGCGGAAAGTTTCCTTAACCGTCTCGCGAATCTTTTTGGCCACGGCCTGGTCATCATTTTTCAAATCAGTTGAGCCAAAGCCAAGCATCTTCTCGTCTCGCAACCGAGTTGCACCCAAGTTCGAGGTCATGATAATCACGGTATTGCGGAAGTTGACCTTCCGGCCCTTCGCATCCGTCAAAAAGCCATCATCAAAGACCTGCAACATCAAATTAAAGATGTCTGGGTGGGCCTTTTCCACCTCATCCAAAAGAATAATGGAATAAGGATGGTTACGGACCTGCTCCGTTAATTGCCCACCTTGGTCATAACCAACATAACCAGGAGCTGAACCAATCAGTCGTGAGGCAGAATACTGTTCCTGATACTCGGACATATCAACCCGAATCATATTGTCTTCCGAACCAAACATGATTTCGGACAGAGCCTTGGCTAACTCGGTTTTACCAACACCAGTTGGGCCCAAAAATAGGAAAGTTCCAATTGGGCGGTTCGGATCAGACAGACCTGACCGTGAACGACGGATGGCACGGGAAATCGCTGAAATCGCCTTTTTCTGACCGATAACGCGCTTACCCAATTCCTTTTCCAAGTTCACCAAATGATCGGATTCTGATTTTTCAACCTGAGTCAACGGTACCCCGGTTTGTTGAGAAATGACTTGGGCAATATTGGCCGGCGTCACCTTCAAACCAAAGCTTTGGTCCTTTTCTTGCTTCTTTTCCTTGCGAAGCAAAGCGCGGTCAATCTTCTTCCGCAAGCTCATTTCCTTCAAGCGCAAATCAGCAGCCTTTTCAAAGTCCATTGCGGCAATGGCCTCATCCTTGGCCTTTTGAATCTTGACCAGTTCAATCCGGTCCTTGTGGAGCGGTGTTGCCCGATCAACATCGTCAATCCGCACCTTTGCTGCCGCTTCATCCATTAAATCGATGGCCTTATCAGGCAAAAACCGGCCGGTAATATACCGTGATGATAGGTTAACAGCTGCTTCAACAGCTTCTGGCTCGATATCAACCTGGTGGAAGTTCTCGAACTTCTTTTTGATCCCGTTCAAGATGGTAATTGCTTCGGCCGTTGACGGTTCATTAATCGTTACCTGGGCAAAACGGCGTTCCAAGGCGGCATCAGACTCAATGTATTGTTGGTACTCATCAAAGGTAGTCGCACCCAACATTTGCAAATCGCCACGGGCAAGAGCAGGCTTTAAGATGTTGGCCGCATCAATGGCGCCCTCAGCGCCACCGGCACCAACAAGGGTATGCAATTCATCAACAAAGAGGATCACATGCCCATCCGCCTCAATTTCTTCGATAACTTGCTTCAATCGGCTTTCAAATTCACCACGGTACTTGGTACCCGCGACCAATGACCCCATATCCAAGGCCATCAGGCGCTTTTTCTTCAAAGAATCCGGCACCAAACCGGCCACAATGCGCTGGGCCAATCCTTCGGCAATCGCAGTCTTTCCAACACCTGGTTCACCAACTAAGACAGGATTGTTCTTTGTCCGCCGAGACAAAATTTGGACAACACGCCGGACCTCAGTATCGCGACCGATGACGGGATCCAAGTTACCAGCTTTGGCAACTTCGGTCATGTCCCGAGCTAATTTATCCAAAGTGGGCGTGCCCAACTCCTTGGCTTTCTGCTGTTTGGCCTGTTTGCGTAAATCAGTTACGCCCAGGCGCCGCAAAATTGCCTTGTTCATGTCTTTCAAGTTGACGTCTAAACCAATCAAAATGCGTGATGACAAGATGCTTGAATCCTGGAGCAGTGACAGGAGTAAGTGCTCCGTTCCCACTTCAGCCTGCCCCATCAAATCCGCTTGATCAGCGGCCCACTTCAAAATCGAAGCCGCCTTGGGTGAGTATGGCAAGTAGGATTCCTGGTTGGCATCCTGGTCCATCCCATAGCCCGTAAACCGCTCGATTTCCTCTTTGATTTTGTCACTATTGACGTTAAATTCAGCCAAAACTTTAGCCGCCACGCCCGCTTGTTCCAAAGACAAGGCTAGGAGTAGGTGTTCCGTCCCAACGGCACGGTGTTGAAAATACTTTGCTTGGTCTTGTGCCAATGACAAGACGTTTTCTGCAGAACTAGTATACTTGTTTTCCATTTTCCCTCCTTATATCATAACGGGGAATGTCAAATCCGATATTGGTACATATTATAACGCAAGTTTATTTTTTCGGAAATAATTCTGAAATAAGAAAAAGAAAACCAAGGATATTCCTGGTTTTCTTTTCTGTGTTTTAATCTGGATTCTTCAGACTTAGTTGCCATTGGAGATAAGCATTAATCAATGGGTCTAAATCGCCATCCAAAACTTCTTGTGGTTGGTTACTTTCGTAATTGGTCCGGTGGTCTTTGACCATCTGATAAGGGTGCATTACATAAGAACGAATCTGAGATCCCCAGCCGTTTTCCATCTTTTCCCCGGACAAGGCCGCCCGTTCCGCTTCCTTCTTCTCCAACTCTAACTGATAGAGTTTTCCCTTCAAGAGGCGCATGGCGTAATCACGGTTACCATATTGTGTTCGTTCAACGGTTGAAGAAACAACGATTCCTGTTGGTTCGTGGGTCAAACGGACACCCGTTGAAACCTTGTTAACGTTCTGTCCTCCCGCTCCACCGGAACGGAAGACATCCATCTTAATGTCATCATCGCGAACTTCGACTTCAATACTGTCGTCCAATTCCGGCATCACATCAACGGAAACGAAAGAAGTGTGCCGACGGCCAGCAGAATCAAAAGGCGAAATTCGAACAAAGCGGTGAACACCCTTTTCAGACCGCAAAAAGCCGTAGGCATTGTGGCCAGTAATCTTCAAGGTCGCTGAATCAATCCCAGCTTCATCACCGGCATGATAATCCAAAACATCAACCTTAAAGTCATGGGCTGAAGCCCAACGAGTATACATCCGGTACAAGTTGGCTCCCCAGTCGGTTGACTCGGTTCCACCAGAACCAGGATGAATTTCCAAAATGGCATTGTTGGCATCGTATTCACCCGTCAACAATTGCTCCAGGTTATAGGCCTCAACATCTTTTTGCGTCTTTTCAACCAAGTTGGTTAATTCTTCTTGGCTGTCTTCATCATCGGGGTCTTCTTCCACCATCTCGATTAAGACCTCAATTTCATCAGCCTGTTCGGATAGGTTCAAGAAAGAATCACGCCGATTTTTCAATACATTGCTTTGTTCAATGATTCCCTGGGCCTTTTCTTGGTCATCCCAAAAGCCCGGTTCTGTCATTTGGTATTCAAAATCAGCAATTTCTTCTGTTAGCGCATCCAAATCCAACGTTTTGGCAAAACGTTCGATATCCTCTTGGATGGCTGTTAGCGCCTGTTTGGCTGCCACTGTTTCCATGGCGGGTCCTCCCACATAAGAAAAGCGAACTGAGCGTTCGCTTTTTGTTTACGCTGTTAAGTTCGTACGAATCTCGGCCTTCATAAAGGTCCGGGTAGCATCGTATTCGATATCAGCAATCATTCGATTAAAGTTTGCAAAGGCTTCGTTTTGATACTCCACCAATGGGTTTAACTGGCCGTAACCACGCAAGCCGACTCCTTGGCGCAAACGATCCAAGGCATCAATATGGTCTGTCCAGTGTTGGTCAACTGTTCGCAAGATAACAATGCGCTCGAAGGCCAACAATTGTTCTGCTTCCTGCAAGTCTTGCTTCTTTTCAGCCAGGTTATCAAGGGCCAACTGGTACAAACGGTCCTTGATTTCTTGGCGGTTCAAGTTTTGCAAACGAACAGCACCGAGGTCCTTAGATGTTAATGACGTTTCTACAAAGGCAGAAAGGGCATCCAAATCCCATTCCTTTTGATCCTTACCAGGCGTTTGGGCATCAACCACACGGTTGATTGTCCGCTTAACCATTGGCAACAAAACATCATCCAAGCTCTTCTTTTCGTCCAAAACTTGGTCACGTTCACGATAAATCAGCTCACGCTGCTCACGAACAACATCATCATACTGCAAGACGTTCTTACGAGTATCGTAGTTGTTTCCTTCAACTCGCTTTTGAGCTGATTCAACCGAACGCGTAATCCAGCGGTGAGTAATCACCGTGTCTTCATCGTCCATGTTCATTCGTTGCAGCATCGTCCGCACTCGCTCGGCACCGAAACGAATCATCAAATCATCTTGCAATGACAAGAAGAATTGTGAAGATCCGTGGTCTCCCTGACGACCAGCACGACCACGCAGCTGGTTATCAATTCGACGTGATTCGTGACGTTCCGTGGCAATCACGGCCAAGCCACCCAAATCATCGATGCCAGGGCCTAATTTGATATCAGTTCCACGACCGGCCATGTTCGTTGCCACCGTGACGGCACCACGTTGACCCGCATTGGCGATAATTTCGGCTTCTTTCTCGTTGTTCTTGGCATTCAAGACGTTATGTGGAATCTTGTGCGCCGTCAACAACTTCGCCACCAATTCAGAAGATTCAACTGAACCTGTTCCCAACAAGACGGGTTGGCCCTTCTTGTGCAATTCCGCTACCTTATTGATAACCGCATTAAACTTAGTCTTCAATGATGGGTAGAGCAAATCAGGCAAGTCCTCACGTTGGATTGGCCGGTTGGTTGGAATTTCAACGACTTCCATGTTATAGATTTCGCGTAATTCTTCTTCTTCCGTCTTGGCCGTTCCAGTCATACCAGATAACTTCTTGTACATCCGGAAGAGGTTCTGGTACGTAATTTGAGCCATTGACTTATTTTCTTCACGAACCTCGACGCCTTCTTTAGCTTCGATGGCCTGGTGCAAACCATCAGACAAACGAGTCCCTTCTGAAATACGACCCGTTGACTGATCAATCAACTTAACTTCACCTTCCTGAACAACATAATCCTTATCGTTCAAGTAGTTGAAGTTGGCACGCAAAGCCTGATCCACGTGGTGAGTCAAAGCTGTGTTTTGCGCATCGTACAAGTTATCCAAGTTAAAGAAGACTTCAGCATTCTTGATTCCTTCACTCGTGAGTGAAGTATTCTTGCTTTCTTCATCGACCTTATAGTCTTCGTCACGAGTTAAGGTCTTAACAAATCGGTCAACCTGTTGGTACAAAGGTGAAACCCCTGAACCAGGACCAGAAATGATCAATGGTGTTCGTGCCGTATCAATCAAAATTGAATCCGCTTCATCAATTAAAGCGTAGTTCAAACCACGTTGCATCACGCGGTCTTCTGCCCGAGTAACCATGTTATCACGGAGGTAGTCAAAACCAATATTAAAGTTTGTTGAATAAGTGATATCAGCGTCGTAAGCAGCCCGCTTTTCATCAGGAGCCGCATCACCAACGTTCACACCAACAGTCAGACCCAACCAGTTATAGAGTTGACCCATCTGTTCCGCATCACGCTTTGAAAGGTAATCGTTCACCGTCACAACGTGGACACCTTGGCCGGCCAATGCGTTCAAATAAACTGCCATTGTGGCCGTTAATGTCTTTCCTTCACCGGTCTTCATTTCGGCTAGGTTTCCACCATGCAAAACGATGGCACCCATGATTTGTACTCGGTATGGATAAAGGCCCAAGACACGCTTAGCACCTTCTCTTGCCACCGCGAAGGCTTCAGGCAAAAGGACGTCAAGCTCTTTTGCCGTTGCCTTTTGCTTTTCAGCTGAAGTTGTCTTGCCAGCTAAAGCTGCTTGAATTTGAATTTGAAAGTCTTGCGTCTTCTTTTGCAAGGCTTCATCAGACAGGGCAGCAACCGTATCTGCGTATGACTCTACCTGGTCAGCAACCTTTTCAATCTTTTTTAATTGACGCTTTGAATTGTCGTAAAGTTTACGGACTGGATTAACCATGCTTATATCGGTGACCGTTAAAAACGGACACACTCCCTTCATCACAAAATGTTCATTAAAATTTAAGAATACTACAGCCTAGTATAGCAAAAAAGCCGTGGAAATAACAGACTTGGCAGTCTGAAATCAGCCGACAGCTTGGTTGTTTTTAATGATGTGGTGTTGCCTGCAATGTTTCTTGGCCACCCAAATATGGACGCAAAACTTCTGGAACCGTTACTGTTCCATCTTCATTTTGGTAGTTTTCCAAGATGGCAGCCACTGTTCGACCAACGGCCAAACCGGAACCATTTAAGGTGTGAACCAATTCCAACTTACCATCTTCATTCCGGTAAGTAATGTGCATCCGGCGAGCCTGGAAGTCACGGGTATTTGATACAGAAGAAATTTCACGGTACATGCCCTGGGCTGGCAACCAAACTTCCAAGTCATGCGTCTTGGCCGCGGAGAAGCCCATGTCCCCCGTTGACAGCGTAATCACGTGATATGGCAAACCTAATTTTTGCAGAATATTTTCGGCATTGTTTGTCATCTTTTCCAATTCTTGATCGGATTGGTCAGGCGTGGCAAACTTGACCATTTCAACCTTATTAAATTGGTGCAAACGAATTAATCCGCGCGTATCACGACCCGCAGCACCGGCTTCCTTTCGGAAAGATGGTGACAAAGCCGTGATGGAGATTGGCAAGTCCTCTGCAGGAATTGTTTCTCCCGAGTAGTAGTTTGTCAAAGATACTTCGGCCGTTGGGATATAGGTTTGGTTCAACCCTTCCACCCGGTAGGCATCATCTTGGAACTTAGGATACTGGCCAGTTCCAAACATGGCTGAATCGTTCACCACGATTGGCGTAATCATTTCGGTGTAACCTTCTTCACGATGCTGGTCAAGCATGAAGTTATACAATGCTCGTTCCAAACGAGCACCATCACCAACGTAGTACAAGAACCGTGCACCAGAAACCTTGGCTCCACGTTCGAAGTCCAAAATCCCCAAGTCCTCACCGATTTCATAGTGAGGCTTCAACCAGGCTGGTGCTTCGGTCTTAACCACCGGGCGGCCTTGGTAATCAGCAGGTTCCCAGGTTCTGACTTCAACGTTTGCTTCTTCATCAGGACCAACTGGCACGTCATCCTCGGCAATGTTTGGCAAGTGTGCTGCCTGGTCCTTAACCGCTTGATCTAAGCCTTCTAACTCTTGATCGAGGTCCTTGATTTCCTTGGCAACGGCTTGCATTTCCTGAATGGCAGCTGAGGCATCTTCTTTTTGACGCTTAGCAAAGGCAATCTTATCAGATGCTTCATTCCGCTTAGCCTTGAGCTCTTCCACCTTGGCAATCACGTCTCGTCGCTTCTGGTCTGCAGCTAATAAATCAGCTAAGACGCCATCTTGCACACCACGATCTGCTAACTTTTGTGTTGCAACTTCCTGATTCTTTCGTAAGTACTTCAAATCTAACATGGGTTTCTCTCCTTTTTTGGATAATAAAAAGCGCTTTTTCATCCAACTATCTCTAGTCAAGGGACGAAAAAAGCGCAATCCGTGGTACCACCCTAGTTCTGCAAGTCATGCAGCACTCAATTGAGGCCTGATAACGGTGGTAAACCGAGCGACATTACTCGCTAACGTAAATCTGTCGGAGTTTCGATATGACCCTTTACACCAACCAGAGCCTCTCTAAGTTTATCTACTTATAACAGATATTTGCTTAGCTTTAGTATAGCTATTTTGATTGAAAAAGGCAAGATAAGGTGGCGCTCAATCACCAAATCGGCAGAAAAATCTGTACATGACTTAGTAACAGACCGAAGAAGCAATTCGTATGCGGTATGCGACTTAGCAAACAGTGTGTGCACACCCCATTGCACAAAAAAAGAAGACCTACGTCTTCTTTGTCATGGGCCATCCAGGACTCGAACCTGGGACCTCTGCGTTATCAACACAGCGCTCTAACCAA
>NZ_DF968083.1 GCF_001047135.2 Fructobacillus tropaeoli
GTTTGCTTCGTAACGAACAATAAATAGTATAGCGCCTACCTTCTTACTCGTCAACACTTTTTCCATGTT
Source organism: Fructobacillus tropaeoli (assembly GCF_001047135.2). Classification (GTDB taxonomy): domain Bacteria; phylum Bacillota; class Bacilli; order Lactobacillales; family Lactobacillaceae; genus Fructobacillus; species Fructobacillus tropaeoli. The sequence continues at coordinate 70 of NZ_DF968083.1, forward strand.
TTTTAAAGAGATTCTAAAAGGGCGAAAGATACTTTCTCTCGCCCTTTTATTAACGGATAAAATACGAACATTATTGCTATTGATTATTGAATCATCCATTAATATTTAACTAGCATCAAAGGATGTGAATGTTGATGGCTGAATCGTTGTCAACAATTCACGGATATCATCAGCACTCTTAAAGACCAATTCCTTCGGTAACTGCTTCTGTAATGCCTGATAATCAGTCACATGAAAGGAGTATAACGATTCGGCATGGCCTTCATCTTCGACTGCAGTGGCCAATTCACCCAAGCGCCAATCGTCAAAATTAGTCACCCCAATCTTTTGAAAGGCAGACAGAATCGTCCCCAAAGAAGTCTTTTCTTCATGATGGTGAACCTTCACTGCCCAAAAATGATCACCTGAATCTTTTTGATGGACTAAAAAATAGGGAATATCGTGGTCATATGCAATAACCGTCGCTGCTACCATTGTCATATAGTACTCCTCAGCTAATTCTTTTCTTTGCTTCCTCAATCCAACCTGGCAAGGCTAACGCAATTGGTTCAAAACCATAGTCCAAGTGATAGTTCGTCCAGAAATGTCGTTTCACGCTGTTGTTTTTAATAATTGGCGTGTCCTTGAGTGGCATGATGCCCACCTGACGAAGAGAGAGGGAAATTTTACCAGTGTACTGGTCAATATCCAATACAATCACCTGTACCTGGTCACCGACTTTCAATTCGCCGTTCAAATTTTTAACAATCCCTGATTTGAACTCCGAAATATGAACCAAACCTTGCGTTTGCTCGTCTAATTTAATAAAGCCACCATAGGGCTGAATACCGGTAACTGTTCCTGTCACCAGCTGTCCAATTTTATAAGGCATCTTTTTTCTCCTACTGTCCTCATTATAGCAAAAAGCGCCCAACACTTTTAGTGAAGGACGACTTTTTCAATGACAATATCATCGATTGGGCGGTCAGCATAGTCTGCTTTCGCCTTAGCAATCTTATCGACAACATCCATCCCAGCCACAACTTGACCAAAGACAGTGTGCTTGCCATCCAACCATGGGGTTCCCCCATTTTCTTGGTAGGCAGTTTGAATTTCTTCTGGCAATCCCTTGAGGGCTGCCTTCATTTGCTTAGGAAAATGACTCGCTTGAACAATAAAGAACTGTGATCCGTTCGTCTTTGGTCCAGCATTCGCCATTGACAAAGCACCGCGAAGGTTAAACAAGTCATCTGAGAACTCGTCTTCAAAAGGCTTGCCCCAAATACTTTCACCACCGCGACCAGATCCTTCAGGGTCTCCCCCTTGAATCATAAAATCAGGAATCACTCGATGGAAGATAACGCCATCGTAGTAACCTTCCTTGGCGTGGGTCAAAAAGTTTTCGACTGCCTTAGGTGCTTGTTCTTCAAAGAAAATCAGGTCAATATCACCATAGTTGGTTTGCAAAGTGGCTTGTGCTTCTTTTGCCGCCAAATCTAACTGTGGAAAATCAGCCATCTTATTCTCCTTCATCCTGAACAACAGGGTTAATGACAACATCCCCTGCTTCAATTTCTTCTAGAGCTTGCCCAACTGATTTGTTGGAATCAAACTTAACCTTTGTTGCTGGCATCCCGGCATCCAATTCACGGGCGCGCTTTGAAGCTAAGGCAATCAACTTATACCGTGAATCAACTCGCTCTAACAACTTATCTACTGATGGATACAATAACATGTGCTACTCCTTTAATCCGCAATTTGATTAAATACGCGGCTAACCTTCAAACGTTCAGCAGTAATAATTGCCTTAATTCGGTCAACGGCTAACTCGACGATATCATTCTCGACGGCATAATTATAATTGATCATCTTCTTCAATTCGTCCTTAGCGGCTTCAACACGTTGGTCGATGACTTCAGGCGAATCAGTTCCTCGGCCCTCTAATCGGGTACGGAGATTTTTAATGTCAGGTGGGGTCAAGAAAATATAAACCCCTTCTGGCATTTTTGTCTTCACTTGCAAGGCCCCTTGGACATCAATTTCCAAGAAAACATCCTTACCGGAAGCTAAAGTTTCATCAATGAAAGAACGTGGCGTTCCGTAGTAATTACCGACGTATTCGGCATATTCCAACATGTCACCTGCCTGAATCTTTTCCTCGAATTCCTTACGGGAAACAAAGAAGTAATCCTGGCCGTCCACTTCACCAACTCGTGGCTTACGAGTTGTTGCTGAAATGGAGTAACGGAAATCAACACCGTCATCTTCAAAGATTGCCTTACGAACTGTTCCTTTTCCGACACCAGATGGGCCTGAAAGGACGATTAACAAACCACGTTGTGTCATGCTCTTCCTCTTTAACATCAAAATCTACTTTAATGTTTGTATTTTACCAGAATTTTTCTCATTATTCAATGACGGGCTCAAGTAACCACTGATTTGTCAACCTAATTCTAACCTTCCCAGAGACATTTTAGAAAGTCTGTTCGCCTGAGGGGAACAAAGCCCTAAACGCCTTTAAATCAGCCTTAAACTAGTTCTTAATAAAAATTTAACCAAGAAAAGCACTTGCAATACCAAACATTTGTTCGTATACTAAAGGCAACAGTGAAAGAGGAGGCGGTCTCATGCAAGTCAATCTTGATAGCCGGACTTATTACAATCAAATCATTAAGCAAGGCAAGCATGTCTTTGCCCGCTTACGCGAACACTTTGCTGTCGTTCCATTGAAGCAGCAACAAAATAGCCAAGAACTCATTACTCGCTTAGAGTTGGCCATTAATCTCCAAGAACCGGTGGACGTCCAAATGAACTATGGCTTTGACCAAGAACAAATCCAGGACTTCCATGGCGTCTTATCTCAGACGCCAGCCGGCGCATTGTTGATTCAGGATCAAAAGACGAAGCAAATTCACCAATTGATGCCAGACCTCTTGCGCCATATCTCATTTTCATAATTCTGCTAAAAATGCCTGTTGGTTTTCATTGAAGACCAGCAGGCATTTTTTTATCTTTACTTTTCTTGGACTAGTTCTTCAACGTCAGCAATCGTCAACTGTCCTAAGAGCTTATTTAAGGCAGCAACGTCCAGGTAATGGTCAACGCCAGTTAGACCAGCTTCCATCTTCTTAAAGTCCGTCACGGCCTTCTTACTAGCTAAGAATTGCAAATAGCGGGTAATCTCGCCCCCTAAACCATCCAACGAGTCAAAAACCGGTTGCCAATAGTCAAAGAGGTCCTCTTTGACAAAGGTATCAATCAAGCTAGCCGTCCACTGGTGGTGATCAGCCTGGAACTTTTCTGCCAATCCTTGGTGTAAGGCCTGCAAAAGCGCCATTTCCTGATCCGACACCACTCCGGCCGTCGATGTCTTTTGGAAGGTTTCCACCATCCGTTTGCCAAAGGCAATTTCTTCTTCCAGTTGGTCCGCCGTTAAAGCAGGTGTCAAAGGCTTCGCATCGGCATTTTTTAAATCAGGTAACGTAACCGTTAACCCGCGAAAGACTTCCTGAATCGTTTCCAGGTCAAAGTCATCGGCATCCCCGTTTTGCTTTAAGAATTTAAATTGCAAGTCATCGATTGCTGATGACTCACTCATCAACTTGGCAACATCCTGGCCCTGGAAACGGAAGTAATTCACCGCCATGACCGTTCGCATAATCATTTTCCAGAAATTTGGATCAAACTTAGTCGTTTGCACGCCATAACGTGGTGAAACCTGCCCTTCCTTGGCCAAAAAGGCTTGGATATCATACAAAACTGGCGTCAGCAAGACAAAGTAGCGCCAGTCACGGTCCGTTGACTGAACCAAAGTGGCTTGCATCGCCTCGTTTAAGTTGACGATTACCCGTTCATCACTCGTAAAGGCAGAAAAATTCTGCTGCACCATGGTGGCAATCAAGTCATCTAAGAAGAATGAGGCCGCCTCAAAGACAGCTGGTTGATAGGTATTATTCTTGGTCAAAAAGAACCGTGCCCGCAAGAAACCAGCAAATTCATTGTAATCAAATGGTGCTAACTTCTTATTTTCACGAAACTTGTGCTTTGTATTTTGGTGTTTAAATGCTTTAATTTGTGCGGACTTTCCTTGTTTCACATTGAGCCTCCTACCTTAAATTGATAAATCGAGTTGGTAACGTCCGTGACCAAACTCACGCAGCTTAAATTGGAAAATTTGTTCCTTACGCTCTAAGTTCGGTGTTTGAACCTTGGCCTGCAAGTCACCTTCAAGTTCTGCCACTTCGATGGCCTGGTTAATGGCCGACATGACCGGTGCAAAACTCTTAGGATCAGCAGAAGCATAAAAGAGCTCCGCATTCCCGTAGGTATTGGAGCGACGAACTAAGTTCACAGACACTTTAAAGCGGTTGGCTTCAAAGACCAAGTGATTATAGTTAAAATCGCGGGCGTATAAAAATAGTGCGGATAAAAATTCTCCGGCTGGGTACTTATCAGACATGTTGTCTTCCCTTCTCGTTGTTTCAAGTAATTGGTGGCGGATTAAATACGTTACTAACATCAGGACTAAGCACGCCTTTTATAAATAAAGACGGGATTATTGAGCTGCTGCAAGGCTGATTTTTCAACCTTGACCAAATCCAAATCAGGCCTTAGCGCAAGGTCACGATCGTGGCACCATCCCCGCCAGCATTAGCGGAAGCAAAATGGAAGTCCTTGACCCGACGGTCGGACCGCAGAAAATCAGTGACACCCTTGCGTAATGCACCGGTTCCCTTTCCGTGAATAATCTCCACGGAAGAGAGGTTGGCCAAAACTACCGTATCCAAGTACCGGTCCAAATCAGTAATGGCTGCCTCGTAGCGAACGCCACGCAAGTCAAGCTTAGCCTGCACGCGGCCGGTTGCTGAACTGCTGTGGGCCGTCTTAGCAACCTTTTGTCGGTGCTGCTTCTGCTTTTCCTTTTGGGCCTTAGCAGTTGCTTCAGTCTTCGTCAGGTCGTCTTCGTCAACCAGCATCTTTAAGATGCCCAATTGGACTTCCCACTGACCATTCTTATGCTTTTTCACCAGAGTTCCCTGCTGGTTATAGGATTGAACCACCACATCATCCCCAGGAGCAAGCACCTTGGCCCTCTTAGCCTTCTGGAGAATCTTATTTTTCTCCAAGTGATCACTTTGATGCAAGGAAGAGATTGCCTGCTTTTGCTTTTGCAGATCCTGCTCGGACAAGCCAGCCTTTTGGCCACCGGCCAAGCGTTCCTTGCGGATAGCGGCAATTAATTGGTCAGCCTCTTTTTTGGTCTTCGCAACCAAGTGGTTAGCTTCCTTCTTGGCATCCATCATGACCTTGGCCTGATTTTGCTCCAACTTTAACGTCTTTTCTTCCAGGAGTGTTTGTTCACTTTGAACTTGAGCCGTCTTCTTTGCCAAATCAGCTCGCTCGCCCTTGGCCAATTGGCGCTGGTCAACCAGGTCCTGAATCATCTTATTCAAGTTTTGGTCCTCAGGGTTCACCAATGATTGGGCATCCGCCAACAGCTCATCGTCAAAGCCTAAGCGCTTGGCAATAGCCAGGGCATTTGACTGTCCTGGTACACCAATTAAGAGCTGGTAAGTAGGCTTGAGCGTCTCCACATCAAAGACCATGGAGGCGTTTTCCGTTTCTGGACGGTCATAACCATAAAGCTTCAATTCTGGATAGTGGGTTGTAGCGATGGTTTTGGCCTGCAAAGAGCGCGTCCGATCCAAAATTGCCATGGCCAATGCGGCCCCCTCTTGCGGATCCGTTCCGGCTCCCAATTCATCAAAGATGACCAGGGATTGGTCATTGGTCTGTTGCAAAATCTGCTTGATGTTAGCCATATGTGAGGAGAACGTGGATAAGTTCTGCTCAATTGACTGTTCATCCCCAATATCAGCAAAAATCTGGTCAAAGACCGCTACCGTCGATGGCCGACCGGTCGTAATAAAGAGTCCCGACTGAGCCAAAAGCTGCAAAAGTCCCAACGTCTTGATGGTAATGGTTTTTCCACCGGTGTTCGGTCCGGTAATAATCAATGTTTGGTAGTCGATGCCAAGACTAATATCGTTTTTAACGGCCTTCTTTTCACCAATCAACGGGTGCCAGGCCTGGTTTAAGACAACCGACTGGTCGGTTGACAGAGCTGGTGCCTGAGCATTTTGGCTTTTCGCTAACCGTGCCTTGGCGTTGGCAAAATCCAATTGGCCCAAAATCAAAGCATTGGTGACCAGGTCTTCACTATGCAGGGCCAGTTCAGCAGAGAGTTCAGCTAAAATCCGATTTTCCTCAGCTCGGGCCAAAACATTTAATTCTGACCATTCATTGGCTAATTCAACCACCACCTGCGGTTCAATGTAGTAGGTCTGACCACTTTGGCTTTGGTCATGGACAACCCCTGGAATTTGGTGCCGGTATTCGGCCTTCACCGGCAAAACATAGCGGTCCGACCGTTTTGTGACAATCGGTTCCGAGAGGTACTGGGCTGATTTTCCCCGCGTGTACCCCTGCAGCTTCTGCCGGATAGCATTCTCATGCCCCGTCATTAGCCTTCTCAGGCTCGCCAGCGCCGAAGAAGCACTGTCCAATACTTGCCCCGTCTCATCAATGGCCTTGTTGACCTGAGCCGTCAATTCGGGCAAGAGTACCAGGTCGGCCGCTTTAGCAGCCAGACGGTCTACTGACCCCGCCAAATCATCATCTTGAATATTTTCAAAGAAATGAGCAATTGCGGCGGTAGCAGTTAACACTTGGGCCAAACTGACAATTTCCGCCCCGTTGAGGCTTGCCTGAATTTCCAATCGACGAACCTGATCCTTAATGTCCACCAAGGCCGGCAACAACATGCCGCCCTTTAATCGATCAATCAACACGGCCTCGTTGGTTTCCTGCAACCAGGCAGACACCTGGTCAAAATCAGAAGACGGTTGTAAGTGATCAACTAGGACTTGTCCCTGTTCGGTCTGAATAAAGGGATACAGTTGGTCTTTTACCTTTTCATATTCTAATGTCTGTAAGACTTTTTTATTCATACTATTTGTTCCTTATTACTTAAAGCCACCACTGATAAATCTGGTTCGAAAGAACCGGCGTGGTGTTCAAAAACTGATTTAAAATTGGGCTTTGGCTAAACTGCATCTGCAGCCAGGCATTGGGGACAACCGATAAGACCTGCAAAATAACAAAGCTTAAAACAACTCCGATTCCCAAATACAAGATGCCACCCAACAGGCCGTCAAGTGCTCCTAAAATTGGCAAACGACGGATAAAGCGGATGGGGCGCAATAAATAGTGGCCAACAAAAGAACCCAAGGCCATCACGACCATAAAGGCCAAGCCCGATGATAAGAACTGGGTTCCTTGACGAGAAACTTCTTCTGGCACACCTGGACGAGAGAACTGGCCCGAAACCCAGTTGGAGAAGAGATCAGCGAGTGGCTTGGAGTAAACCGTGGCCATATAAAAGACCAAACAAAAAATCGCTAAACGGGCCAAGACGTGGACCAAGCCTTCCCGGTATCCGGACAAGGCCATGAGGAAAATTACAACAGCAAAAATCAGTGAAAGAATCATTTTCAAGCTCCTATTTCGGCGCGATTTTATCTGGCTCTCCCCCAACCAAATGCGCTCAATTCACATACTTAATACGGTCAATTATACCATTAAAACTGCTATAATTAAGTGGTTACTACCCCATTTACCAAGAAGAAAGCGGGCTTCAATGCAAAGCGTACTATCCTTGTCAAAGGCAACCATTAAGAAATGTCAGGACTACTATGCAGGTCACATGAAAGAATCAGCACCGGCTGGCGCACTCTTCCAGGCCCAAACAAATGAGACGACCATCACAGCTTACCATTCCGGTAAAGTGCTCTTCCAAGGCAAAAATGCCAATCTAGAGGCAAACCGGTGGGCTGATCAGCAATTAGACCTCAGTAAAAGGGGTGAAAAAAGAGTCAAGGTACGACCCCAGCAGGATCAACCTGGCCAAAATCTTCCTGCTGGCTTTCAAAATTGGAGCGTCATCGGTTCTGACGAAGTTGGTGCCGGGGCCTACTTTGGTCCACTAACAACAGCGGCCGTTTATGTACCACAAGACCAAAATGCCTGGGTCAAAAGCCTTGGTATCGCTGATTCGAAGACACTGACCGACGAAAAAATTAAGGCCATGGCCCCTCAGATCATCGAACGCCTCCCGCACCACGTCGTCAACCTCATGCCGGATAAGTACAACCAATTGCAACAAAGCGGACAAAACGTGGTGGCAATGAAGGCCCTTTCGCACAACTTTGTTTTAGCAACCGTCCTCGGAAAAATCAGCCCGACAAAACCGGATGGTTTCTTAATTGACCAATTCGTCACACCCAATTCTTATTTTCGCTATCTAAAAAAGAACCACCAGCAGCCAATCGTGGAAAATCAGGTCTACTTCACCACCAAGGGTGAGCGGTACCACCTAGCCGTCGCCGCGGCTTCTATTCTCGCCCGCTACGTCGAACTGATTTCAATGGCCGAACTGAGCCAGGAAGCCGGTATTCACCTACCAATCGGTGCTGGTAAGGAAGCAGACCGCGTTGCTAGCCGCCTTATCAAAGAGGGAAAAGACTTGAACCACTTTGCCAAGGTCCACTTCGCCAACACCAAAAAGGCTGAAAAATTAGCCCGCGGGTGAGTTAATGCTAGTGAGCGGTAAAAGGTTCCAGGAACTCTCGGTCGCTTAAACCAAAACACTCCCCCAAAGCGACTCTATTCCAAACCAAATTTTATCGACAAGAAAACCACTAAGCAGAATCACCTGCCTAGTGGTTTTCTTTACTTGTCATCGTTTAAAGACAAGTCGTGTTCACTAATTTCAATATCATTGCGGTCCTGATCTTCCTGATCAACCACTTGATTGGCCAGTTCTGCCTTCTTAGCAGCCAAGGTTTCCTTGGCTTTCGAAACATAGGGCGCCAAATTGTCTTGAACGCGACTAGCAGCCTGCTTCGCCTGGTCGGCCTTCGCCTGAACCTTTTCTTTAAGCTCATCCTTTTGTTCTTCATGCATCAACTTGTAGGCCGCAGTGACACCAAGACCAAACAAGAAACCAGCAAAAATGCCATTCGTTGCTTTTGACATAGCAATTCCTCCGTTACTTTTTATTTTTTTTAGAAAAGAGACCGAAAACCTTCGACAATGCTAACGTAGCACCAGCCTTTGAGATTGTCCCCATCCCCGCTAAGTTATTTGATGCCTTTCGAACCGAACCATTCAAATCGGAAACTGTCTGTGATAAATCAGCAGCAGCCTGAACAGTAACGTCTAGCGTCGCCATCTTATCGTTGACATCATCCAACAACATGTTTGTGTTCGCCAAGACCTCGTTAGAAGAGCGGGCGATGGTATCGATATCAGTTGTCAAGATGCTGACCGATCGGGTTAATCGCAACAAAAAAATACCGATAAAAACAACCAAAAGCAAAAATGCTAAGGCAAAAATTAAAATTGAAAGTTCTCCAATAGTCATAAAGTGAGATTCTCCTCTCGTTTCAATAAAGGACAGGTGATTTGCTCCTATTGTAGCAGACTTGAAACATTATTGCAGGCTCAGACATTAATTTAGTCCCTCAAATAAAAAAGCCCCAAAGGGCTTTTCATTAACGAGCGTAATCAACTGCTCTCGTTTCTCGAACAACTGTCACCTTCACATGACCCGGATATTCGAGTTGTTCCTCGACTTCGGCCTTAATATCATGGGCCAAAACCGTTGCTTGAATGTCGGTCACCTTTGAAGGCTCAACAATCACGCGAACTTCTCGACCAGCTTGGATAGCATAGGCTGATTTAACACCCTGATAACCATCCGCAATATTTTCAAGGTCGGTCAGACGCTTCACGTAGTTTTCAAGCGATTCTGATCGAGCACCTGGACGAGCAGCAGAAATTGCATCCGCAGCTGCGACCAAGTCTGCTAGTGGTGAAATTGCCTCCGTATCGCCGTGGTGGGCGGCAATGGCATTCACAACCACTGGCTTTTCCTGATATTTCTCAGCTAAGCGAACGCCTAGTTCTACGTGAGAACCTTCAACTTCCGCATCAACAGCCTTACCAATATCATGTAAGAGACCAGCACGCTTTGCTTGTGCAACATCCATTTTAAATTCGGCAGCCATCAAACCGGTAATCTTCGCCACTTCAATTGAGTGTTGCAAGACATTTTGTCCGTATGATGTCCGATAATTCATTCGACCAATTAACTTAATTAAGTCTGGGTGTAGGCCACGCAGTCCTAGTTCAAAGACGGCTTCCTCACCCTTTTGTCGAATATTTTCATCCATTTGGCGACGCGCCTTTTCAACAGCTTCTTCAATCTTAGCTGGGTTAATGCGCCCGTCAGAAATCAGAGCCTCTAAGGCGTTTTTAGCAATTTGGCGACGCAGGGGGTCAAACCCTGACAAGACAACTGACTCTGGCGTATCATCGATAATCAAATCAATCCCAGTCAATGCCTCAAGCGTCCGAATGTTGCGGCCTTCACGACCAATAATCCGACCCTTCATCTCCTCACCAGGTAAGTTCACAACGGAAACCGTGACATCTGAAACGGTGTCAGCAGCCGAACGCTGGATCGCTTCCACTACCACGTTCCTTGCCCGCTTTTCGCCCTCGCTTTTAGCATCAATTTCATACTCTTGAATCAAAGCTGCTCGTTCACGATCCAACTGAGCACTCGTTTCAGCTAGAATTTGATCCTTGGCCTGTTCTCGAGTCAATGCCGCAATTTCCTGCAACTTCTCTTCCTGTGCAGTCAAAGTAGCCTGTGCAGCATCAGCCTTTTTTGTGGCTTCTGCTAATTGGCTTTGTACCTGGTTCTCTTTTTGAATCAGCGAAGCATCTCGCTGGTTCAAAGTTGCGTCTTTTTGATCCAAAGTATCTGTCCGGTCCTGCAGACGACTTTCTTGGGCTTCGACCTTTTTTTCCCGACCTGACAGTGATTCAATCACTTCATGACGGTACTTTTGGGCCAAGTCCTTTGCGTCAACTTCTGCATCCCGTTTGATACTTTTGGCTTCATCATTTGCTTGTTTTAAAATGTTTGCTGCAACCTGCTTGGCGCTATTGAAACGCATCTTGTCTAAGATTTGTTTTACAAAATAGCCACCAGCCAAGCCGATTATCAAAGCAAAGAATGCTGAAATAATAATCATACCCATCGTATTTTCTTCCTTTCAGCAGTGAATTTTTTTCAATTCACAATTCTAGTATAGACAAAAATAGTCTTTGGGTCAATTAGAAAAGAGAATGTCTTTTTCTTGTTTTTTTAAATAAAATATTTTAAAAATCTTCGATAAAATCAAAACAAAAGCACAATTAATGAAAACAGGTCTGTTCTTAAATGACACAAGAACAGACCTGTTATCCTTAATTTTTAAAACGACGATTTAAATCTCGTTCCTGGTCGCGCTTTTTAATTGATTGGCGCTTGTCATATTGCTTTTTTCCACGACCAACACCAATTAAAACCTTGGCAAAACCACGCTTCAGATAAACCTTCAACGGCACAATGGTTACCCCGGGTTCCTTTGCCAACCCGTTCAATCGGGCAATTTGTTTTTTGTGCAAAAGTAGCACCCGGTTGCGTAAAGGATCAACGTTAAATTGATTACCATTTTCATAGGCCGCAATATGAACATTGGTGAGGATTGCTTGACCATTGTTGATAGTCACAAAACCATCCCCAATCGTAATTTGACCGGCTCGAACTGATTTAATCTCGGTTCCAGTCAAAACAACCCCGGCCTCCAGGGTTTCTTCAATCGCATAGTTAAAGCGAGCCTTGCGGTTCTGCGCCAGGGCTGGATCGTCTTTGATTTTCTTTTTGGCCATCCGGCTTCCCTTCTGCAAGTTTTAAAACTGCTTACTTTCGATGGTTAACCTTAAATTGGTGTTTCCCGTTACTTGAGCCATTCTTTTGTTGGCCTGGTTTGGTTGAGTGATTCGAGTTATGACCACTAACACTACGATTACCACCGTGATTGCGTTGTTGGCTACCAGCTGGCTTCTGACCGTTCTGGCCGCCATGGTGACGGTTACCGCTACCGGAACGGTTATTTGAACCATGACCGTTCGACTTCTGGCTAGAGCCGTTCCCATGACCAGCACCCTTATTCTGGCCACCACGACGGTTGCCACGACCATTGCGGTCACGGCCAAACTTCCCCTGATTTTGTTGTGGTACCCGAATATCGGTCGTTGGTGCTTCCTCAGGATTCAAGAGCACAAAGTCAACAGTTGATTCTTCCTTATTGGCACGAATGACCTTGATTTTGACCTTTTGACCAATCTGGAAAATATGGTGCTTTGAACGACCAATTAGAGCAGCATGCTTTTCATCGTACTCATAGTGGTCATCCGTTAGGTTTGAGATATGGACCAAACCTTCGACCGTGTTTTCCAGGGAAACAAAGAGGCCAAACTTGAGGGCAGCATTGACAACACCATCGTATTCCATGCCAACCTTGTCTTCCATGTACTCGGCCTTCTTCATCGAATCAACTAATCGTTCCGTATCGATGGCCCGACGTTCACGCGTTGAGGTATCAATTCCAATCTGTCCCAATGAAGAGGCATACTTTTCTTGCGCTTCAGCACCTGTACCATTTTTGGCATACCACTTAATTAAGCGGTGAACAGTCAGATCAGGATAACGCCGGATTGGTGAGGTGTAGTGCGTATAGTAATCAGCACCAAGACCAAAGTGGCCCAGTGGTTCCGGTGAATACTTGGCCTGCTTCATTGCTCGTAGCATCATCGTTGAAATCATTTGCTCGGCTGGATCATCTTTGACTTGCTCCATCAAGGTCTGCAACATCATTGGCGTAACCTTGGCAGGATCTCCCTTGACAGGGTGTCCTAAAGCCTTACTAAACTCGAAGAAGGACTGTGCCCGTTCTTCATCTGGCACTTCGTGAATTCGATAAAGGAACGGTACTTTCAGACGGTCATAGTGTTCAGCCACGGTTTCATTGGCCGCCAACATAAATGATTCAATCATTCTTTCGGCCGTCCCTCGTTCGCGGACAACCACGTCAATCGCCTTCCCGTTTTCATCAACGACAATTGAGGCTTCTGGCGTATCGAATTCAATCGCACCACGGCGAACACGCTTTTGATACAAAATTTGGTGTAACTCACCCATTTGATCAAACATGTCAGTCAAACCGCTGTACTCTTCTCGGGTCTGATCATCCCCGGCCAAGATTTCGTTCACGGCCGTATAGGTCATTCGTGCATGAGAACGAATGACTGATTGCTTAATTTCATGCTTGACAACCTGGCCTTCGCGGTTAATTTCCATCTCCACGGACATAGCCAAGCGGTTGACGTCTGGGTTTAAAGAAGCAATCCCATTTGACAACTTTTGCGGTAGCATTGGAATTACTCGGTCTGTCAAATAGACAGACGTTCCTCGGTTGTAAGCTTCCTTATCGATGGCTGAACCAGGACGAACATAGTGAGAAACATCCGCAATATGGACACCAAGGTGGTAATTGCCGTTATCCTTTTTCCAGACTACGACGGCATCGTCAATATCCTTGGTGTCGGCACCATCAATCGTTACCAATGGTTGGTCAGTAATATCCTGACGGCCTTGATAATCTTCTTCCAACACTTCATTTGGAATCGCATCGGCCTCAGCCATGACCTCATCGGGGAAGTGGTTCGGTACCTTCTTATTTTCAACAATTTGCATGATATCCATGCCGGGTTCATTTTCATAACCCAAAATTTGGGTCACGGAAACCAAAAGTTGCTTAGGGTGAACACGGTCAGCAAAGCGGTCGACTTCTGCCACCACTACCTGGCCATCGTGCAATTCTAAGCCATCCTTAGCTTTTTGCACCAAAACCTGATAAGAGCCCGCCTTCTTATCGTTTAAACGAATTTGACCCAGGGCCCCCTCTTGTTGTGAGCCTGCCGTATAAATGCCAACAAGGCGTTGGTAGGCATGGTCAATAATTTCTTCAACGCGGCCTTCAGGACCGCGGTCTTCAGACTGTGCCGGTTTCACCATCGAAACGCGAACAGTATCGCCTTGCATTGCCTGGCCAGTATTGTCAGGGGCGATAAAGTAGTCGGGTAAGTTTTCATCATAGCGGACAAAGCCAAAGCCCTTGTCATTGGCCTTAAATTCACCCTCAATTTCACCGCTTACTGCTTGGTATTGATAGGCATCGCCCACCTGCTTAGCCATCTTAGAAACGACCATCTGGTCCAAGACCCCAACTACCTGTCTGTAACCGGCTGCATCATTCATGCGCAGACCGTCAGCCAAGTTTTGTGCCGTAAAGGCCTGAGTTGAATTGGCCTTCAAAAAGCCCGCGATTTGTTCTTTTAATTGTTTTAATTCCATTATTTTCTTAATGTTCTCCTAAAAATGGTAAATAAAAAATCAGTCTACAAAAAAGTAAACTGACCTTTCAATTAATGAGCGGCAATATACATCAAGGCCAAGGCAATAATGAACCAGATGGCTCCCAAAATGGTTGTTGCCCGACGCAACACGGCTTCAAAGCCGCGTGACTTTCGCTCGGTAAATAAATCGGCTGCTCCACCAGACAAAGCTGACAAAGCATCCTGTTGTTTGCTTGGCTGCATCATGACTGTCACGACTAACAGAAAACCGACAACCAGCAAAAGGATGGTGAGAATATTCGTCACAATGACCGCCTCCACTCGCTATTTCATATTTCTTAGTATAGCAGAACTCGCCTTAATTTCCAAGGCTCAGCCGGAACATCAAAATTCCGCCAGCCACGGCAACGTTCAATGATTCTGCTTGACCCAAAATTGGAATGTAGAGGTTAGCCGTTGTCTTCTTGGCGAATTCAGGGTTAATGCCCTGACCTTCATTTCCAACAATCAAAGCACCAGCCGACAACCCTTGAATTTCTTGGTATGGCTTGGCTTCCTCATTCAATTCGGAACCGTAAACGGGCAAGTTGTTGTCTTCAAAAGCAGTAATCCAATCGTTTAGGTCCCCCTGCAAAACTTCCAAATGGAAGTGTGAACCTTGCATAGCACGAACAACCTTCGGTGCATAGGCATCAGCAGTTCCTTCACCCAAAACAACTCCCTTAAAGCCAGCAGCATCCGCTGTTCGGATTAAGGTCCCAACGTTCCCTGGATCTTGGATGGCATCCAAGAAGAGCCAAAGGCCATCATGGACATAGGCAGGATCAAAAGTCTTTTCAGGTAAGGTTACTTCGGCAAAGATTCCCTGTGGCGTCTTTGACCCAGCAATATGGACAGCAACTTCCTTTGAAATTTCAAAGGCAGGCACACCATGGGGAACATCTGGCAAGTGTTCTGCCATCTGCTCTTCTGTTGCCATGATAGCGTGGAACTTTGCCCCCGCTTTGATAGCTTCCTGCACTAGGTGCCAGCCATCAAGCAAGTAAGTCTTTTGCTCAAGCCGTCCCTTTTTTGTGGCTAACTTGGCCCAAGCTTTCACTTTGGCATTTTGTTTGGATAAAATTCGTTCCATTATATGTCCTTTATTAATTATTTCTCGTTCCGGCGTTGTTGCTTGCCGGCATTTCGTGGGCCAGATTGTTGGCTCTTGTCATCATTTGTTACATCTCGAGGGCGCAAATCTTCGGGGCGAACACGATTCTGATTTGTCCCAAAGGCAGCGGAAGCTGGTTGGCTCAACAAATCATCGGCACCCTTTTTAAGAACAAAGTTCTTATCCACGTCGTCCTCTAACTTAGCATACATCAAATGCACGATGAATGCTTGCAAAACAACGGTAATTCCACCAACAATAAAGTAAAGACCCAAGGCCCCAGATGAAATCAGGGTAATCCCAGCAATCATTACTGGTGAAATCCACAACATTTGTCCGGCTGTCTTCTTTTGTTCAGCTGGCATGTGAATCAATGACAAGTATGCTTGAGCGGCATAGATCACAAAGACGACCAGTGACAGCAAGATTTCAGGCTTTGACAAAGGTAAACCAAAGAAGGTAGCCGTCTTCAGGCCATCAGCGTGTTGGATAGCCAGGTACAAACCAGAAAAGATTGGCAATTGAATGGCCATCGTCAACCAGGAAATCCCACCGGTCATCGAAACACCATTCTCACGGTACAAGGACATTGAGGCCATCGAAGCCGCCTGCTGCTCTTCTGGTGTCTTGGCACTCTTCACAGCCGCTTGAACCTTTTCCAACTCTGGTCGCAACTTTTGCATCTTTAATGATGACTTTGTCGTGTTAATTTGTTGGTTAACAAAAATTGGCAACAGGATTAAACGAATAATCGCCGTTAAGATAATAATGGCCCAACCAATGGCGTTGACACCGCCGACCCACTTGGCAATCTCCGTCAAAATGTGAGCAATTGGTGTCGAAACAAACCGATACATTCGGCCATGAACGCCGTAACCACCGGTCATTAAGTAGATATCTAACAGGACAAACAAAATCGTGAATGTCCGCTTTGCTGATTTCATGAAAAAATTCCTCTTTTAATAATTTAATTAGTCTTAAACATTATAACAAGAATGTTCGCGAAAAACTTTCTTTTCTGAATACAAATAAAAAAGACTAGTTCGTTGATACGCCAGAACTCCCAAAATTGGAAGTTAATAGCCAATCAGCCAATCAGTCTTTTTGATGGTTATCTGTTTCTTTCACCAGCGGGAAGCGCAACCGGAAAACCGAACCGGAACCAAGCGCTGATTCAACCTGAACCTGGCCACCATAGGCGGCGACCATCTTTTTCACGATACTCAAGCCTAAACCATTTCCACCAGTTTGGTGCACCCGCGCCTTATCGACACGGTAAAAACGATCAAAAACGCGATCCAAGTCCTCAGCGGCAATTCCTTGACCGAAGTCTTGGACGCCAATATCAACCCAAGAACCGGATTCCGCCAAAGCCAAGTGAATTTCCTTCCGGTCGGTTGAGTACTTCAGAGCATTGTCGATCAAAATAATCAGGAGTTGCTCCAAATGATCTGAACGCACTGCCACTTCAGCCGGAGCCCCCAAAGCATTGTCCAATGTCCACGAAAAATCTGGATGGACCATCTGCAAGTCGTGGTAAACCCGTTCCAAAACGGGTGCCACCTCAGTCTTTTCGGGTTGACTGCTGACCGTTAAGTTTTCTGCTCGAGTCAACATCAGCATTTCGTTGACCAAGGTTTCCATTCGAGATATCTCAGACAAGGAAGAGTGAATGGAATCTTCTAGGACCTCTGGATCATCCTTCCCCCAGCGTTCCAACAGCTCCAAATGTCCCTTAACGATGGCCACTGGGGTCCGCAATTCATGCGAGACATCTGAAACAAAATCCTGCTGAGCGTGGATAAGGCCCTGGACCTTATCCATCGTCTCGTTTTGCACCTGCCCCAAGTCATTGAGTTCCTTATTGTAGGCAACCGGCTTGACTCGGTCATCTGTCACAGGGTCCTCTTCAAAGGCCAGCATCGTTTCTTGTAACTTTTTAACTGGGCGCACCAAAAATTGAGCCAAAATCCAAGACAAGCAAATCGTCCAAATCACGGCGACAATGACTAGAAAAGCCCACCAATGGCTCAGCTTCTCAATCGTTTCACCATGAATATTTGGGCCTAAAATCAGGTCTAAACAAAATAAGATCACGGCTAACAATAGTAAAAAACCCACCGACAAGGCCAGCGTCAATAACGTCTGGATTGAAAGGGTCGGTGAGACATCTTTTGTTTTCTGCTTGCTTGCTTTCATCTTAGCTCCGCATTACATAACCCGTTCCACGAACAGTTTGGATATAAGAAGTCTTTGATTCTGGATCATCCAACTTATTACGCAAGTAACGGATATAAACATCAACAACGTTGGTTTCGATTTGTGTGTCAAAGCCCCAAACTTCTTTGAGTAACTTTTCGCGTGACTGAACAACATTAATGTTTTCAACCAATAGCAACAGCAAATCGTATTCACGCTTCGTCAAGTTAATCACTTGATCATCACGACGGGCAATCCGGTTTTCTTTTTCCAGTTGCAAGTTCTTAAAGCGAATAATCGAAGGTGACTTATCTGCTGGGTTTTGTTCAATATCGATTCGACGCAAAAGTGACCGCACGCGGGCCAACAATTCTTCAATGGCAAACGGCTTGACAACATAGTCATCAGCACCATAATCCAAACCTGAAACTCGGTCAATCACGGAGTCACGGGCCGTCATCATGATAATCGGTGTCTTCTTCACTTCACGCAAGCGACGAGCGACTTCAAAGCCATTTAATTCTGGCAACATCAAATCAAGCAAGATTAGGTCAAAGTCCTCGTTTAAGGCCTTGTCCAAGCCCTCGCGGCCGTTTAAGACCGTTTCCACGTCATAACCTTCATGCTTTAGCTCTAAACTGACGAACTTCGCCAAGTTTTCTTCATCTTCTACAATTAAAATCCGACTCATATTTTCCCTCACGACGTCCCTGGATGCTCAATAGCTCAAGCGCCATCGAACAAAAATGAATAAGTTCTAATCTTATTCTACCATAAACGTCAAAATTTTCTCATTTTTTAAAGAAATCATCCAGTTTCGACAGGCGGGGATCAAGAGCCTGTTTCTCATCTGTTGCTTCTTCTTTCTTTTCTTGTTCTTGTTTGGCAAAGTCCTCTTCTGAGATAACTTGCCAGTCCTGACCAGTTGGCAGGTCTGCCCCTGCGGCCTCTTCTGTGGTCAAAATTTGACTTGGCAAAACGGCTACCAAATTATCTAAGATAACCGAATCCAAGTCCAGGCTGCTTTCTTCTAAAACAAAAACTGTCTCATCCTCATCAAAACGTTGTAAGCGCTCTTCATCAGCCACATAGGTTTCATGGATATCAACAGCAGTTGACCAATCAACCGGTGCAAGTGACCGTGATGATGGCAGGATTAAATCAGCATGGACACTGGCAGACAAAATGATGTCTTCGTTTGCCAATGTTTTAATGGTCCCCTTAACCTGCACGAATGGCGCCTTAATAATTAAATCAGAAAAACGCTCATCAATCAAATATTGTAGGTCTAATTTTTCATCAATTACTAATGGGCTTTGTTGAAACTTTGCTAATTGTTGTTTGGCATACTTCATAATTTTACTCCTGACCTTGATAAATTGGCTTGCGGCCGACGTCTTGCCCCTGCTTGGCATGGGTTTGACCAGCTAATATCTGCCACATTTGTCCGGCCTTATAATCGAGTCGTAAATTAGCTTTCGCCAAGGACATGTCGACTCTTGAAATAATTGGCAGCGTTACTGTTCGCTTGACTTCACTCAAATAGGCCTGGCCCAAATCATTAAAGCCGAGCAAGCGGATATAAGAATCCGCCATCGCGGCCTGCATTTGATCGACCTTAATGTTCAAAAGTGTGTACAACAACGTTCGTTGAATGCGAGCAAAGGTGTAGCGCTTAGTCTTTACTGATTTAATA
This sequence comes from Fructobacillus tropaeoli, assembly GCF_001047135.2. GTDB lineage: Bacteria > Bacillota > Bacilli > Lactobacillales > Lactobacillaceae > Fructobacillus > Fructobacillus tropaeoli. Next base: position 19,470 of record NZ_DF968083.1, read on the forward strand.
AAGGACTGGTAAGACTGTGGTCCTTCAACAGCAGCTGCAACACCCGCCAGTCGGTGTTCCAAACCTTCGGCCATTTGGTACACCTGGCCTAGCTGACCGACCGTATCAGTCAACAGGCGGTAGCGAAGCAACTCAAAGAAGGGCTTTTCAAACGCTAAAGCGGTTGGCTTTGTTGACAGGGCCTCGAAGGCTTGGTCAGAAACGACTGGCTTGATTTTTTCAAACTTGCCCTTGTGAAGAGCAAGTCGAATTGAAGAGGCCGAAGCAATCGTCTGCCCCTCCTCAAAGGTCTGATCATGGTAACTCGCTTCCAAACGGCCAATTGGGTGCAATTGCATTTCCTGACCACTCGCAACCACGGCTTTGGCATAGGAAAATGCCAAAATATCATTTGGATCTTCCATTTTAAAGCCAGTCTGCTCTTCTAGCTGTTGAGCGTAGGCCGAAGCATAGGTCTGAGTCCGGTCAGTAAACTGCCCTTCGCTTTCGATAGTCAAGGCTTGCTTGGCCAAATCCAGAAAGTCAACTTCCGGGTGTTCCGAACCAAAAACCAGGTCTTTAACACCCAGCGCTTGCAAAATTTGAATGGCGCCAGCTGCAAACAAGTGGCCAGGTTGCACCGCATAAAAGACCGGTAATTCAACCACCAAATCGGCACCAGCAGCCAAAGCCAGTTTGGTCCGCTCCCACTTATCCAAAATGGCCGGTTCACCACGCTGGACAAAGTTGCCAGACATCACCACTACTGCTAAATCAGCATTCGTTAGCTCTTTGGCCTTTTGAATATGATAGGCGTGGCCATTATGGAAGGGGTTATATTCTGCAATAATACCGACTGCTTTCATGATACTCCTCCTTTATGAGCCACAAAGAACCAGCGATCATCCTGATCATCAGCTGTTTTACGGCCAAAATCAGCACTGATTTCTACTTGGTCAAAGCCAGCCTTGCGCAAGGCCTTTTGGTAGTAAGCCATATCATAGGTCTGTTCGTGATGAACTTCGCGCACTAGGTTAAAGGCATCGATATCCTCATTGTACAAAAAGAACTTTAAATCATGATCAACGGAATTCTTTTCTTCACCGGGGAAACTAGTCCACATAAAGATTTGGTCCGGATCATCATCATTGTTATAGCAGTAATTGTCATACAAAACATTGACTTGGTAGGGCGTAATGACATCGAATAAGAAGGTCCCACCGGGCTCCAAGTGATCGTAAACCTGCTTAAGGCCCGCTTGAAAATCAGCTTTCCCAGGCAGGTAGTTAAAGGTATCCGCAAAGGAAACAATGGCCGGATACTTTTCTTCCCAATCTGAAAAATCGCGAATATCGGCCTCCAATAAACGTAGGTCAACATTTGCCTCTTCGGCATGCTTTTGCGCCAAGGAGAGCATGGCGGGTGCCATATCTAAGAGATCAACTGTAAAGCCTTTTTTCGCCAATAAAACAGCCAGGCGACCAGCGCCACCACCCAAATCAAGAATTTTACTAGCGGGTAGATGGTCTTCTACATAGTGCTGCCAGTCCACGTACAAATCACCATCGAAGAGATTGTCATAGAGGCTAGCAAAGGTTTGGTATGGTGCATTATTTTCGTCAGTCATCTTTTTCTCACTTAAACAACATTGGCTGGTGGCCAGTCCATCAAAGACCAACCCCCAGCCAGATATCTTACTGATTGATTAATATACTTCTTCTGCGAGGTAATTCGTTAAGTCGACATTTTCAGCATCGAACCAAAGGCGGTCCAGATGGTAGAAATCACGAGACTCTTCATCAAAAACATGGACGATAATATCACCGAGGTCTAATGAAACCCATTCGGCACGGTCGTAGCCCTCAATATTGAGTACCTGTCCCCCGGCCTTTTGGACTTCTTCCTTGACTTCACGGACAATCGCTTGCACCTGGCGGCTAGAACCCGCCGATGCAATCACAAAGTAGTCAGCCAGCAAGGATACCTTTTGCATATCTAAGGCGGTGATGCGATCACCGTGCTTGCTATCAATGGCGGAAACGACTGTTTGCAACAAATCCTTTGAATTGATGGTTGTCATGTAAACTCCTTCTTATTCTGCAAAATGACGAGCCCAGTCATTATAACTGGTGAAGGTCTTGGGATAGATCACGTTACCATTCTCGGCCAAAAACGAGAGGGTGTGCTGTAATTGATAAAACACACCCCGGTCCAAGGACTTATCCGTGATTTCTCGGGCCTCTTTGACACCGGGAAAATCACGACCAGTTTCCAAGTAATCGGCCATGAAAACAATCTTCGCTAAAGTCGGCATCTCAACACCGTCTCCAGTTGTGTGCAACCGAACTGCATCTAGGATGGCTGGGTCATCAATCCCCAGTTCATCTTGAATCATTTCTGCCCCAACAACACCGTGCCAAATAGCTCGGCTCCAGTTTTTCAAATCAGGATCCAAGTGAAAACGGTCAATTGCTGCTAAAAAGTCCTCAGCTGGCCGTTCTTTGGCGTAGTCGTGGACCAAACCGGCCAATGCCGCTTGGTTCTCATCAACACCATTTTCTTGAGCCAACTTACGGGCATAGTCTGAAACGCGTAAGCAATGTTGGAACCGGCCATCTGAAAGCTGGGCCGAAACCTTTTTTTCAACTGCATGCAACTCTTCTTCAAAAGCTGTCATCTGTTCCCCCTCTTCACAAAATTTAGTGGAAAAGTCCTCTGTCTAACGAATCTTTTCCACTTCAACTGAATACTTCACATATTTGGCATCCGTTGCTGGTTCATACAAGACCAAGGTCTTTCCAATTACCTGAGCAACCGTCACCGTTGATTCTTCTTCAATAAAGGCAGCCAAGTCCTTGGCTGACCAGTCACTTCCTTGTTGCAAGTTGACCTTAATCAACTCACGCTTAGCCAACGCCTTTTTGACCTCTGCCAACCATTCCTGGTTAGCTCCGGCTTTCCCAACAGAGAAAATCGGTGTTAACCCGTTCGCCTGTGACCGCAGGTAGCGTTTTTGTTTTCCAGTTAAATTTTGCATTAAATCATTGCCTTTCGTAAGAAGACCCCGACTCCCTTAGGAGCATAGGCCTGGACGTGAATCCCAGCTGGCAGGGTAATAAAGCCCAAACCAGCATAGACCAAGTCCGTCTTTTCGTTAATTTTAAATTCGTATTTAGCGAAGTCAACATTTTCATCAGCTGGTGCTGGTGTCAATAATTGCCCTTTGTGCTTTGCATAGAAATCATCTGCACCCTGACGTTTCGTGCGATGAATCATCAGATTATTTTCAAAGTAAGCCGTAACAGCCGCTTTTGCTCCGTCTGCAGGACCAGTTACCAAATCAAAGCGCGCTAGAGCTCCGAAGAAAAGTGTTTGATCCGGATTTAATTGATAAGTCCGGGATTTAATCTCAGCCTTTGGCAAAACATACTTTAAATCTTTATCAGTCACCCAATGGGCGTACTGATCCTTTTTAATAATCCCGGGTGTATCAATCAAAGATTGGCCATCGTCCAATGGAATCGCAATTTGATCCAAGGTCGTTCCTGGGAAGCGTGAAGTCGTGATTAACTCTTGAACACCTGTTTTTGACTTAATAATTTGATTAATCAAGGTTGATTTACCAACATTGGTTGTTCCAACGACGTAAACGTCACGGCCATCGCGCAGTGTATCAATTTTATCTAAAATTTGATCCAAATTTTTTGGATGGGCAGCAGAAACAAGTTCAATCCCAACGGGGTTAATGCCCTGTTCCTTTAACTGTCCTTGGACCCAATTCTTTAACTTATGTTCCTTTAAGGACTTAGGCAACAAATCCACCTTGTTGGCAAGGACCAAAATTGGATTCTCTTGGCCAACAAAGCGTGGTAGGCCAGGGATTGTTGACCCTGAAAAATCAAACAAATCCAAAACGTAGACAATCAAAGACTTCGTCTTAGAAACCTGGTGAAGCAAATTAGCAAAGTCATCATCCGTTAATTCAACAGGTTGAATTTCGTTATAATGGCGCAAACGGAAGCAACGTTGGCACAGTAACTCTTCGGCCATCAGTTGCTTCTTTAAAGCGGAAAGTGGCAAAAAACCAGCTTCTTCCTTATGATCAATTTGCATTTTAGCGCCACAACCAATGCAGTATAATCCCTCAGCTAAAGCTTCCTGGACTTCTTCATCGGTTGCAATCGTTTGCACTTGTTCTTGCTCAAATTCTTTTTCTGTCATCAATTTTTATCATTTTCCCTAGCAGAAACAGCTTCCTTGAAAGTTGCGTGCCAGATTAGCGGTTGCTTTTGGCTATAAATCAGTTTTTTAGCTAACTTTTCAAGTGACCGGTTGAACCAAGTTTGCCACATGTCTGATTCGACCAATTGCTTGACCAAAACAGATTTAACGCCAGCCAAGTGAGCCGCCCAAACATCGGTTAGCATCTGATCACCAACCATCAACACATCTTCTTTTTGCAAGCCCTGCTTTTTGAGTACCTTCAAAATGCCACGCGGCAACGGCTTCAAGGACCAGGCAACATAGTCAACATCCAAACCAGAAACAGCCTTCTCGACTCGATCCCAGGTGTTATTTGAAACGACGACAACCTCAATCCCGGCTGCTTTAAGTTCTTTTAACCAAGCATGCAATTCAGGTGTCCCATTGGGGTTATTCCAAGCCAGCAACGTATTATCTAAGTCTGTTAATACGGCTTTTACGCCTTGGTCTTTTAACTCCGCCACCGATAAGTTATAGACGGACTCAACCGTATAGGTGGGCTTTAAAAAATTAAGGGGCATATCTGTCTTCCTTTTTTATTTCCTTAGTCCCTATTATACACGATTAGGCCTTTCTTCGAGCAAAAAAGGACCCCTTAACGGGGCCCTTTTGTTTTCCGATTTTTATAGCTTAGTACCAACCATTACTTTGGAAGTGACTAATAGCATTTGCTACAGAACCATAGCGGGCAGCAATATAAGCCTGCATAGCCTGTAATTGAACGGCATAATTACCTTGGTAGTTTTGGCCAGGTACATAAGTTGCATAGGCCGCAGGAGACAATTGTCCGATACCATAGAATTGTCCGTTTTGTGCATTCACGTTTCCGCCTGATTCACGAGAAATCAACCAGTTAATGTCACCAGAGGCTGTTGAAGTTGTTGCAGCTGCTGATGTCGTTGCTGTTGATACGGAAGAAGTTGATGCAGCTGCCGTGCTTGTCGATGAAGCTTGGGCAGCAGTTGAAGTGGCCACAGGCGTAGCTTGCGCTGCCTGAGTTGTCGTTGCAGACAACGAAGTCACTTGGCTTTGACTGTTGGATGTATCGTCAGATGCACTGGCAGTGTCATCATCAGATGAAGCAACAGTCTGGCTAGCTGCAGTATTTTCCAAGCTCTTGAGATTATCAACAGATGAAACGGCAGTAGAAACCTTCTTGGTGTTCACTGAGTCAGTAACCTTGACCGCTTGGTCAGAGGTTGATTTTCCTTTATTAAATTGTGTGTTGGCGGCAGTCAGTGCTAAACCGGCTACGGCCATACTTGTAAGTAAAACTTTATTAAACATCATGGTTATTATTTTCCCCAATCAATATTACGAGAATATTAAAACAGATAACGCTTCCGTAACGTTCGTCAGGAAAATATACAAACACAGGATATTTTGTATCAGAACTACTCGATTTCGAGAAATTCGCGTTTATCTAAGTGTCATTTCTTTCGATTCAACCACCAGTAAAGTGGCAAACCAGCTAGAACTATGATAACCGAAATTCCGATTCCATGCAAATCGTTAATAATTTCAGAAATCTCAACGTAGAGTGAACCCAAGATAGCCACAATGGGAATAACAGGGTACAACGGCATTGAGAAAGTTCTTTTCAGCCCCTTTGGATCTTGTCGGCGCAACTTAAAGGCACCAATAAAGACCAGGATATAGAACAAGAAAGTCACGAAGATCGCGTAATCCGATAATTGATCAGGGTCCGTCAAGGCCATCATTAAGTAGGCAATGGCAACCATTAACCAAATTGCGGCATTCGGCGTCTTGGACTTGTGGTTGATTTTAGCAAAAGTTTTAGCAAAAGGGAAGTCTCCTTTTTTAGCCATCACATACAAAATCCGTGGAAACGAGACAACCTTGCCGTTTAACGTACCGATTAATGAAACCAAAACAGCGACCGAAAGAACACGGCCACCCCAGTAACCAAAGGCATTTGTGGCCATCTTCAATGTGGTGTTTTCCCCCAAAGCAACAATTTCATTAGCAGTTAATGAACGATAGGCCCCGTAAGAAATACCCATATAGGCGACAATCACAATCAAGATTCCGGTAATGATTGCCTTTGGCAAGACTTTTTGTGGGTTTCTGATTTCACCAGAGATGTTTGCTAATGTCACCCAGCCATCATAGGCAAAAAGCGTAGCCAAAACAGCGACTCCAAAACCACCAGCACTTGAGTGCGACATCGTCGTCACCATCTGACCTAAGGCATCGTGCTTTCCAAAGAAAAGGCCGAAAATAATCAAAGCGATAATCGGCAACATCTTAATCACAGTTGTTAAGACCTGGAACCCAGCGGAAAAATGATTTGGAATCGAATTTAATAAACCAACCAGAGCGAGGGCCACCATACCGGCAGGCAACGACCACACACTCTTTAAACCAAACAGAGAAACAAATAAAACACCAAAGTAAGCAGAGATTGCCCCCATCATCGCTGGGCCGTAAAAAATCACCTGCATCCAACCAGCCAAATAACCGGTTGTTTTACCGTATAGATGAGTTAAGTAAGAATAGATGCCACCCGTTTCGGCCATTTGTGAGCCAACTTCGGCTACCGTCATGCCGGCGGTCAAGGTCAGGATTCCTCCCGCCAACCAGGCCCAAAGGGCAGTATTCGTGTCACCTGCGGTTTGCAGGACGGATCCCTGCTTAAAGAAAATCCCAGAACCGATGATGGTTCCGATCACTAATGCTAACGATGACCAGAGGCCAAATCCTCTGTTCAACTTTTCTTCTTCTGCCATGAGTGGCCCTCCAATTTAGATGAAAATTCAACATTTCTATTCTAGCATATCTTCGGACATTCTGACTATATTTTCTCATAATCAATTTAATATAATAAAAAAGCCGAACATTGTCAGCTTTTTATGTGATTTTATTTCTTTATATTTGCCGAAAGATTGAAAAAAGATACCATAATATTCTAACTAAGGTCTTCTCAAAAGGCAAGAAAAAAAGGACCTTGCGGTCCAATTTCATATTTATTTTAAAGTTCTTGTTTCAAGTCTTCTGGTTCGAAAAGGTGCAAAACTTTGACGAAAATAAATTGAGTCAACAAACCTACCACGACAGGAATAACTACCCAGGCTAATAGCGCAACAACTGGTGAGATAAAGTTATTCATGACTGAACTTGGTACGGCAGCATCCTTAATCATTGATTGCAATGGTGAAACCAAACCAATATAACCGAAACCGGCCGTTGTTGGCGTTCCTTGGATGTCAAAGAGTGCCACTGCGATACTTGATAATGCACCCGCAAACATGAAGGACAAAATCATCACAGGCTTCTTAAAGATTGAAGGCATCATTCCCTTCATCGCTCCTAAGAAGATGGCAACCGTTGTTCCCTTCTTATTGACCTTCCATGAGTTCAAAAGCAAGATAATTGTTGTTGCAACAACACCCATGGCTGCTGCACCGGAAGCCATTCCGTGCAAGTTAATGGCCAAGGCAATTCCAACTGTTGAAATTGGTGTGATAATGATGACGGCAAAAGCCATTCCAATCAAGATAGCCATTGGTAATGGGGCTAATTTCGTGAAAACTTCCACCATATCCCCAATCCAAGTTGTAATCCGAGCGACATAAGGTGCAATTACCTTACCAAACAAACCAACGCCACCAGCAACGATAATTGGTGACAAGATAATCGCCACTGAGCCAAAACCGGCCAGATAACGGTCAACCAGCCAGATAGCCAAAACAGCTAGACCAGCTACCAACATCGCATTGATCACATCACCAGCGCCGTTAGCAACAAAGAGACGCGTTGGAACAGCCAATGTCTTACCAGAAACGGGTTGTACCGTACCAGCCTTAACCATTGCCCATTGAATTGAGTTTGAAGCAGCAACTGTTGCCAGTGCTACAACGCCCGTGTCAAGAACCTTCATCTTGAAGTTCATCGCCACGGCCATTCCGATTAGGAATGGAATCATTGATGTAAAAAGTGTCAAAATTGCTGAGTAATCAGCCCCAAGGGTTGTTTTACCCAGACCTGAGAATTGAATGATGTACTTCATCACGGCTGATGGTAGCACACCGATTAAGATTCCTTGGGCGGACCCGGAAAGAACCTTAAAGAAGAAGTCCTTCACGCCCAATGGCGTTTTACCGGAAAATTGTTCTGCTGTTGTCATATTTTTCCTCCGCTTCACGTCTTATAATTGTGAAGTTTTTATATTGCATAAAATAGTATAACAGGTCTTTTTGAAATTGTGAAGTCCATTACAGGAATTTTTGTGCCCATTGCCCCAATTTAATAGACTTTCACTTGTTTATAATCATTATTATTTCACTTATAAATCGCAAAAATATAACGTGAAATTCATAACTATATCATCAAAGTTCGGATTTTACAGAATTTTGTGCACAAAAAAAGCTCAAACTATTCCTAATTTGAGCTAAAATTCTTAATATTCTAAAGCGTTATCTGGTGTTTGACCATTCGCAAAAGCTAGTGCAGCACTCATTGATTGGTAAACCATCTCATGGATTGCCTTTGTTGTGTAAAAAGCAACGTGCGGCGTGATTAAGACGTTATCACGAGCAATCAAGTCGGCCAATTTTTCATCAGGCAACTTTTCATGCGACCAATCATGTTCAAAGATACCAACTTCGCCCTCGTAAACATCCAAGGCTAAATCAGAAATCTTACCAGAATCCAAAGCAGCAATCGCAGCATCCGTATCGATTAGGTTACCCCGTGATGTATTGACAATCACAACGCCATCCTTCATCTTAGCAAGACTTTCTTCATTAACTAAGTGAACGTTTTCAGGAACACCTGGCACATGCAATGAAATGGCATCGGCTTGAGCAAAGAGCTCATCCAAGGTGTCAACGTACAATCCTTCTTCTTGCAACTCCTTGTTTGGGAACTTATCATAGGCAATGACTTTAGCACCGAAGCCCTTCAAGATGTTAATGGCCTTACGACCAATGTTACCAGTACCGATAACACCAACAGTTTGCATCCGGACTTCACGACCAATTGTTGGCGCCCAGCGCAAATCATGCTTAGCAACCTTTGCATCCATTGGCTTCGTGCGGCGAAGCAAACGAGACAATTGAATCATCGCATGTTCGGCGATGGCATTTGGTGAATAAACAGGAACGTTTGAAAGATTAAAGCCTAAACGCTTAGCAGCTTCAAAATCAATTGTTTCCGTTCCGACATTACGTAGGGATAGGTTCTTGATGCCTAAATCAGCCAAACCTTCTAAGACATCTGCCCCATAAGGGTCGAGCTGCAAAGTGACAACAGAATTAGCTCCCTTAGCCAGGGCAACTGTATCAGCGGTCAACACTTCGTTCGTGTAATCAACCTCAACAGTGGGGTTTTCTTCTTGCCAGCTTTTCAAAGCTGGTACTTCGTCATCACGAATTCCATAAGCAAAAACTTTCATTTCGACCTCCATTAATCGAGTTATTTATCGCTAAAAGTATAATACGCTCTTTTAAGTAAAAGGTCAACTAAATTGCCCAATTATAAAAATCTAATTTAGCTCCTATAAACCCCTTGATAATCGCTCTTCAAACTAAAAAAGGAATCTCAGCGCTAATTTTTTAATCGACTGAAATGGCAAACAAATAAAAAAGCTAGGAACAATTATTCCTAGCTTTTTAAAATCAATTAAAACTTAACAGCGATGGCTGGTGTTTCGCCCTTAGCAAAAGCAACAGCGGCATCAAATGATTGGTGAACCATTTCGTCAACGGCCTTAGTAGTATAGAAGGCGATATGTGGCGTAACCAAGACATTGTCGCGAGCAATCAAGTCCGCAATCTTTGGATCAGGGAATTCCTTACCTGACCAGTCTTCGTTGAACAAGCCAACTTCTTCTTCATAAACATCCATGGCAAAGTCGGAAATCTTACCTGAGTTCAAACCATCGATAACATCATCGATGTCCATCAAGTTTCCACGAGAAACGTTAACCAAGACAACGCCGTCCTTCATCTTAGCGATGCTGTCCTTGTTAATCAAATGATGGTTTTCAGGAACACCAGGAACGTACAATGAAATGGCATCAGCTTGTGCATACAAGTCATCCAATGAATCAACGTACAATCCTTCTTCTTGCAATTCCTTGTTTGGGAACTTGTCGTAAGCAATAACCTTAGCGCCGAAGCCCTTCAAGATATTGATTGCCTTACGACCGATGTTACCAGTACCGATAACACCAACAGTTTGCATACGCATTTCACGACCGATAGTTGGTGCCCAACGCAAGTCATGCTTAGCAACCTTAGCGTCCATTGGCTTCGTACGACGAAGCAAACGAGACAATTGAATCATCGAATGTTCTGCAATGGCGTTTGGTGAATAAACTGGGACGTTTGAAACGTTGAAGCCCAATTCCTTGGCAGCATCGAAATCAATGTTGTCAGTTCCAACGTTACGCAAAGACAAGTTTGTTACCCCAACTTCAGCCAAGGCAGTCAAAGATTCCTTTGTGTAGTCCAATTGTTGGTAAACAACAGCTGAATCTGACCCCTTAGCCAATTGAGCAGTTTCGGGCGTCAACAATTCTTGCGTGTAACCAACCGTTACATCTGGGTTCTTCTTTTCCCAATCTTCCAAAGCTGGCTTTTCATCATCACGAATTCCGTAAGCAAAAATTTTCATTTTCGTCCTCCAAATTAACTTTCTAACAATATTATACACTAAAATTAGTCAAAAAATCTGGTTAAATTACTTATTTTTTCAAAGTAATTGGCTTTTCGCCAGCCTTTTCCATGATACCATCAATCAAACCGTATTCTAAGGTTTCTTCGGCAGACATCCAGAAGTCACGTTCTGTATCGTGTGCAATTTCATCCAAGCTCTTACCAGAACCATCGGCTAAAATCTTGTTCAACTTGTTACGCGTCTTAGTCAACTGGTCGGCAATAATGGCCATATCAGTTTGCTGTGTACCACCGGCTGCCCCACCCATTGGTTGGTGGATTAGGTATTCGGCGTTTGGCAACATAAAGCGGTGCCCCTTTTCACCAGAGGCGGCAATGATGGTTCCCATTGAAGCAGCCAATCCCATGACAATCGTTGTCACGGGGGCCTTGATGAAGTTCATCGTGTCTGTAATCGACAAACCAGCGGTCACAGAACCACCTGGTGAGTTAATATACATTGCAATTTCTTTTTCAGGATCTTGGGCTTCCAAGAAGAGTAGCTGGGCAACAATCGATGTTGCCATGCTATCCTCAACCTCACCTTGAACCAAAATAATTCGGTCCTTTAGTAAACGGGAAGGCAAGTCATAGGATTCACGCCCATTAGCGGTTTGTTCAATTACTCCTGGCCACATAGCAATACTCCTTTGTAGTGTTCTTAGAATATAATTGTAACGCACTTTATCAAGAAACTAAAATAAAGGCGAATGATTTCAAATTAAATGTTGTCCAAATCAAAGTCACCACCAGATTGAATTAAATCAGCTAATTTCGCTAATTTACGCATGCGGTGGTTTGCTCCTGATTTGGAAATCTCCAAAATATCGCCGATTTCAGCCAAGGAACCATCAGGATGGTCGAGTCGAGCTCTGGCAAAATCAGCTAACTTAGCTGGTAACTCATCAAGGTCACCAATTTCTTTTTGGATGGTCAAAATGGCTTGGACTTGGCTATTGGCTGCAACAGCCGTGCGCTGCATGTTGGCGACATCGGCGTTATTCATCCGATTGACCGAGTTCCGGGTATCGCGAGCAATTCGGATATCGGCAAAATGAAGCATGGTTTGTACAGCACCAATTAGTTTTAGAAAATCAACAATTTTCTCAGCTCGCTTCATATAAACAATGTAACCAGAATGCCGGGGAGTCACCTTGACCTGCAGGTCAAAGTTTGTCATCAATGCCACCAGTTGCTCAGCTAACTCCTCATGACCAGTGTAGATTTCCAAATGGTAATTGGCCTTCTCCGGTGAGTTTACCGAACCAGCGGCCAAAAAAGCTCCTCGCAAAAAGGCTTGCTGCTTTTTTTGGCTGTTCAATAACCAAGCCGGTACTTCCTGGTCAATTCCCAATGGATCAACGCCCAGCTCTTTTAAAATTTGCTCAACCTGACTTTGTAAAACAACTAAAAGCTTTTTACGGTCAGATAAAGCGGCCCGCTGATTAACCTGAACTTCCACCACTGCTGTTGGATAAATCTGCTTAATCAAAGTATAAATACGACGAGCAATAGCCGGATTTTCAGTTTGAACCCGGACTTCCTGCTCAATCCCCCAACTCGAAGCGCCATTCATTTGTAAAAGCGCAGCCAATTCTGATTTGGCAGCATCGTCTGAAACCGTTCGCCCGGTTAATTCTTTTTTTACTTCTGCTGCGTACGACATCTTACTCCTCTGTCAGTGAAACTAACACATCGGCAACCTTGTCGCCATCATGAAAGGCCCCGGCATCACGCAGGGCCAAGAAGTCTTTAGAAATACTCTTAGCCCCAGCTTGTCTGATTTTTTCTGGGTCTTGAACCACTTGTTTGGAAATTTCGCCCCACTTTTGGTAGTCAACGAAATCTGCTGGTACCTCTTGATCATTCGTTAAAACATAATCAATCAAGTTTTGCCCTAAATGGCGATTTAGGACCGCTAAGTGTTCGGCATCAGTATAGGAATCCGTTTCCCCTTTTTGGGTCATAATGTTGGCAATGTAAACCTGCTTAGCCTTCGTTTCTTGCAAGGCCTCTTTAATACCTGGCACCACAACATTCGGTAAAATCGATGTAAAGAGTGATCCCGGTCCAAAGACAATTAAATCAGCATCCAAAATAGCTGCAATGGCTTCCGGACTGGCGACAATTTCTTCACCTTCGTCATTTGGCTCTACCCAAACATGGTCCAAAGACTGGTGAGCAGCCGTAATGGCTGCCTCGCCCTCCAAAAATTGACCACTTTTCGTTTTGGCATGTAAAATCAGTGGCTGTTTCGCTACAGGAAAGACATGGCCCTTAATTTTTAAATAATGGGCTAAACGGGCAATCGCTTCCGAAATATCACCGGTCATTTCCGTTAAAGCCGCAATCAGTAAATTACCAACTGCATGTTTAGCCAAAAAAGCATCATTCGTTTTAAAGCGGTACTGGAAAAGGTCTAATAGTTCCTGGTCCCCTTCAGACATGGCTACTAAGATATTGCGAATATCCCCAGGTGGAATAATGTTCACGTAGTCACGCAATAAACCAGAAGAGCCACCATCATCAGCAACCGTTACGATTGCCGTCAAATCGACATCGTGTTGGATTAATGGGCGAATGATGACGGGTAATCCCGATCCCCCACCAATCATCACAATTTTTGCAGTCATCTTTCGATCCTCTCTCGTGCTATTACTAACAATATTTTACCATTTTTACCGGTTTACCATGAGAGCGAAAGAAAGAAATTTCTAAACAAAATCAGTGGCTTCATCAATTTCACCACCCAGTAATTGGCCATTTTCTTGCATCGACCAATAGCCATCCTTGGTCACGATAAAGGCATCAAGGAGTGGCAAGTTTAGGTCCTGCCCCAAACAGTATAGTCGTTTGGTAAACTGTTTGTCTTGAACCGAAGGTCGTAAGTTTCCTGACGGATGGTTATGAGCAATGATGATGGCATAGGCATTGGCCAACAAGGCTCGTTGGAAGATCTCACGCGGTGAAGCAGCCACTTCGGTTAAGGTGCCAACAAAGACGACTTCCCAACCAATCACGTCTAATTGCGTATTTAAGAGGGCCAAAAACAGTTGTTCCTGCTTTAACGGTCCTAATTTTTCCTTTGCAAAAGCGCCAACCATGTTGGAATGCCGGGCAGAAAGTAAGATTGGTCGACGTTCGGATGCAAAGGTTACTCCTAAGTGCATCGCAATCAACAAGGCCCGGTTCGGTCCCGGATTTTCAGCGATAAAATCAGCCTTTGTCTCATAATCGAGTTCCCAAAAAAGATATTTTTCGGGAAAATACAGCTGAAAAATTTCACTATTCTTTTGGCCATCCTCGCCAATCGCCTCGTAAAAATTAAAAACCTGATTTTTCATCATATTGCAATTCTCCTTCATGCAATCAGACGAAAAAATCAGGTTAAAATCATCAAAAAAGAAAAGAGTCTTTAGTCCTTAATGACCATTGGACCATCACCAGCATCTTTCATGACCTTCAACGACAAGTAAACAGCCAAGGCAATCAGAATCACATCAAAGCGATAAGTCCACTGAATACCATTCAAAGTTGCAGCAGACAAATTCGTTGCACCCTTTTGGAAAATAGAAATAATCGAGGCAGCCAAGGCGATTCCAACAGCGGCTGAATAATTATTAACTGCTGAAAAAATCGAGTTACCAGCACTATGAAAGACTCGGTCTAGGTGTGAAATGGCATTGGTCATATTGTTTCCAAACCAAAAACCACCACCCAACTGGGTAATCACAAAGGCAATCGTCATCGACCAGACGGTAAATGGTACCAAGACAATCCAGACCATGCCAAGAACAATGAATCCTAGACCAATCGCATTAGGCAACTTAGGGCCAAAGCGGTCATACAAGTTTCCAGAGATGATGGACATGATTGCAAAACCAATGGCACCAGGGAAAAGTGACAAACCAGCAACGCTTGAACTCTGCTTCAAAACCAGCTGCAACCCCATTGGGATTGCATAGTTAAAGGTCAAGTTAACGACCTGAATTAAGACGGCCGCTAGGACCGCCTGGCGAAACATTGGCAGTGCAAACATCTTTGGTGAAAGCAGTGGTTCCTCTTCTTTTTGAGCATAGAAATAGTACCCGAAGATTCCAACCAACATCACTGCTAAAGCCGTTAAGCTCAAAATGTTAAACAGACCGTGACCAGACAAACGATCGACCGTGATTAAGCCACCAACAAAGAAGCAAGACAACAATAACCAGCCAATCAAATCAAAGCGGGCTTTCTTAAGCGGATCAATTTGCTGAATGGTGAACCAACCAACGATTAGGGCAAAGAGCTGGATTGGCAAAACCACCCAGAAAATCATGTGCCAACCATAATAAGCCGTTAAGAAGCCACCAAAGGCTGGGCCCAAGGCCGGCGAAAAAGAAACAATTAAGGAAGCTAAACCAATCATCGTTCCCCGGCGATTGTCGGGAACCTGTTCAAAAACGACGTTGTTCATGAGGGGCAAGCCAACGCCGGCTCCAACACCTTGCAGGAGGCGGCCAAAAAGGATGAGACCAAATTGGTTAGAAGTGGCATCGATGAAAATTCCAATCAATGACACTACCCCGGCCACCATAAACTGAGACCGGTTACTAAAGCGGGCCTTCAACCAAGGCGACATAATGACAATCATCGACGTCAATAAGATGACCCCGGAGGTCAACCACTGAACCGTCGCTGAATCAACATGCAATTGCTTCATCAAGGCTGGAAAGGAAACGTTTAAAGCCGTCTCCAACATAATATCCGTAAAGCCAAGTAAGGCAATTGCCAAAATACTCAAAATGAGCCGAGGGCTTAAGACTTTTTCTGGCATAATTCTCTCCTAACATCACTAATAAAGTACAAAGACCCTGTAATCACAACGGTTTTCTCCTGATTTTCACTGAGGGCCTGGTCCAATGAATCGTACCAAATCAGGTCCTGATTTGCTAAGTCCACCTGGTCTTTTTGTAGGCCAGGGCGGCCGGCAACACCCTCAAATGGCACCAAGGCCAACGTAATCTGCGGGTCTTTTTCAAGTTCCAAGAAAGCTAAATCAACATTTTTATCGGCCAAAGAGCCAATGATAACTGTCACGGGGCCAGCCAAATTTTCCTTAATTGACCGGTGCAGGGCCTGAATACCAGCCTGGTTATGAGCACCATCTAAGTAAATCTTTGGCTGAATTTGTTCAAAGCGCCCGGCCAAAAAGGCCTGGTCCAAGCCGGCCTGAATCACCTCATCTTGCAAATTGGGACGCCAAGTTTTCAGTGCTAACACCGCAGTCGCCGTGTTATCAGCCTGAAAACTACCGGACAATGCCGAATGGAAGGAACCAACCTGCGCCACCAGTACCGGACTGCCCACCTCTTTGGCCTGGGCCTCAATCACCTCTTTGGCCTCAGCTGTGACACCTGGCCCAATCACCGTCTTTGAACCCGGCTTGATAATGCCGGCTTTTTGACCAGCGATCGCTGCAACGGTGTCACCTAGCATTGCCTGATGGTCTAAAGCCACAGTCGTCACCACGGCAACCTTGGTCGTCTTTAAAATATTGGTAGAATCAAAGCGACCACCAATCCCTACCTCGATCACAGCCAAATCAAGGTCTTGGTCAGCAAAGTACAAAAACATAATGGCCGTCACCACTTCAAATTCGGTTGGCGTCAGTTGGCCAGAAGATGCCTGCTCCACCCGGTCGGTTGCTTCCTTCACCTTATTGGTATACAAAATCAGGTCAGCCGGTGTGATTAATTCCCCATTGATTTGAAAACGTTCTCGAAAGTCGGTCATAAATGGTGACGTAAAGGTCCCAACACGCAGGCCGACTTCTTTAGCGACCGCCGTCACCATAGTCGCAACGGACCCCTTCCCGTTCGTACCAGTAATGTGAATGGTTTCTGCCAGACGGTCTTCGGGATGACCCAAAACCGTCATCAAGGCGTCTAAACGGGTGAAGCTATCTTTTTTGCCAGCCTTTGGCCGACCGTGAATATAGGCCAAGGCCTCTTCAATTCTCTTCACTAACGGTTCTCCCAACTATAGTTCTAATACTCATTATAACGAGATAGGGACAAAAAAACCGCCTGATTACAGACGGTTTTACACTTTTTTAAGCGACAAATCCGCTCAATTTGTAGTGTATCTAATTTAGTCTTTTTCGCGGACGGTAAAGTCACGGCGACGACGGTTGCCACCACCTTGGTGTCCACCACGGTTATCGCGATTTTCAGAATGTGAACGGTTACCACCACGGTAGCCGCCACCATTACCATTACGACGACCGCCGCCATTACCTCGGTAGCCACCACCGTTACCATTTGAACGACGATTGCCACCACGATAGCCACCACGACGTGATGATGAACCACCCTTGCGACGAGGCAAAGGACGTTCGCGTGACAAAACAACTGGTGCGTTTTGCTTATCCAAGCCAGCCACGGCAGCCAACAAACCGGCGGCCAATTGTTCGGCTGTGAATTGTGACGTCATTTGGTTAACTTGGTCTTGCAATTCAGCTGGGTTCAAGCCCTTAATAGTTGCGGCTGCGGTATCAATGGCACCATTAATCCGACCAATCCGAGCTTCCTTCAAAGTTGCTGGTTGCAATGGCGTCATGCGCTTCTTCGTCAATTCTTCAACGGCACGCAAGTAATCCATTTCGTTTGGTGCAACTAGGGTTACTGAAACACCTTCAGCACCGGCACGACCAGTACGACCGATACGGTGAACATATGATTCTGGATCTTGTGGAATATCGAAGTTATAAACGTGACTCACGTCCTTAACATCCAAACCACGGGCCGCAACATCGGTTGCAACCAAAAGATTGATTTCATGGGCCTTAAATTGGTCCAAGACACGTGAACGCATTTGTTGCGTCAAATCACCGTGCAAACCAGCGGCACGGTAACCACGAGCTTCCAAACCACGAGCCAATTCTTCAACTCGACGCTTTGTCCGACCAAAGACAATGCCCAAGAATGGTTCTTGGATATCGATTGTTCGAGTCAAGGCATCAAACTTTTCTTCGTGACGAACGCGAATGAAGTATTGGTCAACCAAATCAGTCGTCAATTGCTTGGCCTTGATTTGGATGTATTCAGGATCCGTCATAAACTTCATCCCGATTCGCTTGATAGCTTCAGGCATTGTTGCAGAGAACAACAGTGTCTGACGGTGGTCAGGCACCTGAGCGATGATGGCTTCAATGTCATCCAAGAAGCCCATGTTTAACATTTCATCGGCTTCATCCAAAACCAATGTCTTAACACCGCCAAGCTTGGCAGTCTTACGGTTAATATGGTCTAACAAACGACCAGGAGTTCCAACTAAAATTTGTGGGTGTGACTTCAAGCCCTTAATTTGTGGGCGGATATCGGCACCACCGAAGACAACTTGGACGTTAACTGATTTGTCAGAACCAAGCTTCTTCAATTCTTCGGCAGTTTGGATTGCTAATTCTCGTGTAGGTGAGATGATAACGGCTTGGATGTTTTGGTCATTCAAGTCGATGTTTTCCAAGATTGGCAGACCAAAAGCGGCTGTCTTACCAGTTCCTGTTTGGGCCTGGCCGATAACATCCTTACCTGCTAAGGTCAAAGGAATTGTCTTTTCTTGAATGGGGGTTGCTTCAACGTAGCCGTGGGCTTCGATTGACTGCAAAATGGCTTGTGACAAGCCGAGTTCATTAAACTTCAAAATTATCTCCTTTTTGCGCACTGGTTCAGCGCGCCCTGACTCATCGCTGAGTCGTTTCCATCATAACGTGCCACCAGCACGTCAAAAATACGCCAAGCAGTTTATAGTCTAGCTGGGCTGACTAGTGTTTAGGAAGGAAACTTCGTTCCCGTTAGCTTCTCGTATAGGTCATGTGAGAGGCCCTCAAAACTGTGGCCATGGTAGTACTGATTTGCCAATAGAATCACAGCATCTTGGCTGTTCTTTCCCAAAACAACGGATGGCTCAAAACCGTTAAAAATCCCATGAGAGGTATAAACGTTGCCATAACGATAAAGACCAGAGACATAGTGGGCCGGCAAGTGCTGAACCAAGAGGTCCATTGGGTTCTGAAAGAAATCACCATGGAAGAAGAGCCAATAGGCTCGGTAAAGCATACCAGCTGACATCGCGAGGTTTCCTGTTCCGGTTTCTCGCTCATTTTCAACCTTGGTGACACCAGTTGGGCTAGTAGTATCTTTTTGATAACCCAAGGCAGCCTGATTATCCTCTGCAAACTGTGCATAATCGTCAATACCGAGCTTGTACTGCTTGTTATAGTAGTCTTTAACCATTTTGTCAAAGGACTGACCCGAAATCTTCATTAAAATACCAGCCAATAACCGGTAATTAACTGGCTGATAAGACCAACCAGCCCCAGAACCAATGGCCGCTCCGGTATTCTCCGTATTATCAGCCGAGAATTGAGCGTTATCTTGATCAGACGTAAAAGTCGTTGGTTGCAACTTTTGCTGCAACGAAGAGGTCATCGTCAACAAATCTCGAATCGAAATCTGATCAGCATTAGCAATGTTTGGATAAAACTGGCTGAGATGGTCGTCATAGGAAAGCTTCTTTTCAGAAACTGCCTGACCGACTAAAACAGCTGTCAAAAATTTAGCAGAAGACGCAATATGATAAACCGTTTGGGCATTATTGTGCACCTGCTTACTATAATTAGCAAAGCCATAACCCTGGTTCAAAATGATTTTGCCATCCTTGATGACTAGGGCTGTTCCGGTGAAATTTTCACTCTTTAATTTTTGATCAATTTCTTCAGCGGTCTGATTTTGCGGACTAAGGTCCTTTTTTAAATTTTTGACATTATCAGCCGAAAATATTTTTTGTTCAGTCAAAATCGCTTGTGGACTAGCTTTGGTTAACTTTGCTAAGCCAATTGCTCCCCCAATAAAAAGAATAATCAAGGTAATCGTTGACAAAGCCAGCCAATGGTCCCTAAACCATAGTGATTTTACTTTTTCTGGGAAAAGATCGACCCGTTTAAGCATGGATACCTCCCTGCTTGCCTTGATTAGCGACCAAATGGTCCACCACCTTCTCCAAATGGATGCCATGACTGGCCTTCAAGAAGATACAGTCATTTGAATCAAGGTCTTTTGTCAAATCAGTCATGAGTGCTTCTAACTGGTCAGTTTGATATAAGTGAACCTGATCAGATGGCAACGTTTCTTTCAAAACTGTTCCTAGGTTTTCCACCATCAAAGGACCGACTAGGTAAACCGCCTTTGGTTGTGACTGCAAAACAGCTTCCTTTAAGCCAGCGTGAAGAGCCGGTGCTGCTTCACCAAGTTCAAGCATATCACCGAGAACTAAGACCAAATTTTCAGTATGATCCTTTGCCAACGCCGCCAAAACTTCCTTGGTCGCCGTTGGGTTGGCGTTATAAACATCCGAAATGACCATTGCCCCATTAGCTGCCGTCAGCAACTGGGTGCGGTTTTTCGTTAACGCAAAATTTTTCAAGGCTGAAGCAATCGTTTGGAGGTCCAAATCGAAAGCTTGGCCAACACGAATTGCCGCCAAGGCATTCCTAACATTATAACGGCCCAGGAGCGGAATTGCAAATTCTTGACCCTGATCGCTAAATTTTGTTTCCTGCAGCGTTTCAACACAGTCCTTTGGTTCCGGTCCAAAACTAACCGTATTGGCTGGCAAACCTTCTGCATCCTGCAAGAGTGGTTCATCTTTTGGAATCAACAATTCCCCACCTGGCTTCAGACCAGCAATAATTTCCAACTTGGCTCTGGCAATGTTGGCTCGTGTCTTAAAGAATTCAAGATGGGCCTCACCAATCATGGTAATAACGGCCAAATCAGGTTGAGCCAGCGTCGACAAAGCCGTCAGCTGACCCGGACGGTCCATGCCCATCTCCAAGACCAAGACCTCAGTTGTCTCTGGCATCGTCAAAATAGTCACCGGCAAACCAATTTCGTTATTAAAATTGGCTGGTGTCTTGAAAGTCTGATACTTCGTGGCCAAAATCGCGGCAACCATATCCTTAGTTGTCGTTTTGCCATTCGAACCAGTAATGGCAACGACCTTTGGCTGAATCGTTTGCAGGTAAAATTTCGCTAATTCCTGCAAGCCTACCAAAGTATCGTCAACAACCACCGCTGGTACAGCCCCTTCGATGACATGTTGTGTCTGTGCTAGAACACCGGTGGCACCGTTTTTGAGTGCCTGATCAATATAATCATGACCATCTTGGTCACCAACTAAGGCGACAAACAGGTCACCGGCTTTCACCTGGCGAGAATCGAAGGCGACACCCGTCACAGTCTGTTCGGCTGGTCCTTGCAGACTTCCTTTAGTTGCTTGTGCAATTGTTTGTAACGAAAGGTTCATAGCAATTGATTTCCTTATTTAGTAAAAATTTAGGTGGCACTTGATCCTGTTGCTTTTTAAAAGACCAGCAGCTGATTTCAATGGTGCTTAATTTTAATGTCTTATAAACGACTAGCATCTGATTTCAATAGCACTTAATTTTAATGCCTTTAAATGACCAGTACCCGATTTCAATACCCCTTATAGCACTTAGTCTTCGCGCTTTTGTAAAACGGTAATCGTCTCGATATGAGCAGTCTGAGGGAATTGGTCCACCGGAACAACCGACCCTTTGACCTCATAACCCAGGTCCTTAAACAGGGCGACATCACGAGCAGCCGTCACGGGATTACAAGAAACGTAAACCACGCGGTCAGGGCCCATTTCAGCTGTCTTTTCAATTAACTTCGGCGTCAATCCCCGGCGTGGTGGGTCGACAAAGACAACGTCTGGTCGAATCCCTTGCTTTTGCCAATCCTCAAACTGATCAGGCGCATCGCGCTCAATATAACTAGCATTGTCAATCTGATTTAATGCCAAATTTTTCTTAGCATCCAGTACTGCCCCGGGAACAACCTCAACACCAATCACTTCCTTGACACGGTCAGCGACTGAAATTCCGATTGTCCCAATTCCCGCATAGGCGTCAACGACAACATCCGTCGGCTTTAAATCAGCCAAATCAGCTGCCTTTTGATACAGCTTTTCCGTCATGACCGGATTAACCTGGTAGAAGGAATTTGGGCCGATTAAGAATTTTTTGCCGAGCAACGTGTCCTCAATGGTCGCCGAACCAAAGAGAACCCGGTTGTTGGCACTTAATTGGACATAATCTTTTTTAGGTGCAAAGTTCAAAATTAAGGAGGTCAAATCAGGCAAGGCATCCACGATATCAGCCACAAGACCCGCCTCGTCGGGCAAATTCTCCTCGTTAGTCACCAAAACCACCATTAACTGCTGGCTATAGTACCCCCGGCGCACCATCACATAGCGGATGGCCCCCTCTTCTTGGTCTGGATCATAGGCAGAAACGCCCCGTTTAGCAAGAATCTCACGAACGATGACAATCACTTGGTCTACCCGGGCATCATTAACATAGTAGTCTTCCATCGGTACCAAATGATGGCTACCTCGTTGATAAAAGCCGGATAAAAGCTGACCATCCTGCCACTTAAGGGGCACAACGGTTTTGTTGCGATAGTAGGTTGGCGTTGTATCCATCGTAATCGGATCAGCAACAGTGACCTTTAGGCCAGCATCGTGAAAGTTTTTTTGCACAATTTGCTGCTTAAATTCTTTCTGATTTGCATAAGCCCAGTTAACCAAGGGAGCCGTCCCGGCCTCAATCAAATATTGGCGGTTCTGATTTTTGCGCCCAGTAC
Source organism: Fructobacillus tropaeoli (assembly GCF_001047135.2). Classification (GTDB taxonomy): domain Bacteria; phylum Bacillota; class Bacilli; order Lactobacillales; family Lactobacillaceae; genus Fructobacillus; species Fructobacillus tropaeoli. Next base: position 42,100 of record NZ_DF968083.1, read on the forward strand.
TCTCTTTAACCCAAGCCAAAATTTTTCCGTAGGCGGAATACTTATCCACCTGGATAATGTCAATTTCAACTTCTTCACCAAGCATGGCATCAGCTAAATAAATCGGATAATCTGGCCAACCCTCTAAAAAGGCCATGCCCATCCCATTTTGGCGAATCTCTTTGATAGTGACCGTCAATTTTTCATGTAATTTAACAGGTACGATTGTCTTTGCCATCATGCCTCCAGCACTTTGCTTGGTGATAACTCACTGCAAACAAATCCTTTTTCCACAAGCCAAGAAAAAACGCCCACCGAGGTGAGCGTTTTTATAAAACAACTTAGTCGTTGTTCTTGAAGCCGAAGTTAGCAAACTTCTTGTTAAACTTGTCAACCGCACCATCAGCTTGAGTAAACTTCTGCTTACCAGTGTAGAATGGGTGTGAATCTGAAGTGATTTCCATACGTACTGATGGATATTCTTGACCTTCAAAATCAGTAGTTGTGTCAGTTGCAACAACAGATGCTGACAAAAACTTCTTACCAGTTGCGGCATCAATAAAGACAACTGGACGGTAATCTGGATGGATTTCTTTTTTCATGAGTATCTCCTTAGCGCCCTGATTTTATTAAATCAGAGTCAGTTATTAACTTAACTATTCTATCACAGGGATATTATCCATGCAAGGTTAAGGCATCAAGTTGATTAAATCAACACCTTCAATTTTCAAGTCGACCCCTAGAGAAGCTAATTTATCAGCTAAACGGTCGTAACCGCGCAAAATATGCGTGGCATTTTCAATCACGGTTTGGCCGTCGGCCATAATACCGGCAATCACCAAAGCGGCTCCTGCACGAATCTCTGCCGCTTCCACAGTTGCGCCAACCAAACGCTCGGAATGGTTAACCTTAATTTCACCTGGGTTCAATGATGATAACTCTGCACCCATCCGTCGCAATTCAGCAATATGCTTATTGCGCATCGGATAAATGGTTTCGGTAATCGTGCTTTCACCGTCGGCTAAAAACAAGAGTGGCGTGATTGGCTGTTGCAAATCAGTGGCGAAACCTGGATACGGCATCGTCTTAATGGCAACAGGTTTCAAATCGTGGCTTGGTCCGATAAAGACGGAATCTTCACCGATTTGCATATCAACGCCCATTTCCAACAACTTTGAAGTGTATGACTCCAAGTGTTCTGGAATGACGTTTTTGATGGTTACGCCATCACCAAAGGCAGCGGCCATCGCCATGTATGTTCCCGCCTCAATTCGGTCAGGAATCACTGTGTGGGTATTGCGTGCTTCCAAACGATCAACACCAGTAATACGAATTGTGTCGGTTCCAGCACCGCGAATATTGGCCCCCATGTTGTTCAAGAAGGTCGCAATATCAATGATTTCTGGTTCCTTGGCGACGTTTTCGATAATCGTCTGCCCCTTGGCCCTTACGGCAGCCAAGATAATATTGATGGTGGCCCCAACAGAAACCGTATCAAGAGTCACACGTGCCCCAGTTAAACCATGGGCAGTTGCATCAAGGGTAATAATATCACCGACTTCAGTCACCGTTGCACCCAAAGCTTCAAAGCCCTTGATATGCTGGTCAATTGGTCGTGATCCGAGATTATCACCACCAGGGAAAGTTACCGTTGCTCGACCAAAGCGACCAAGCAACGCCCCCATGAAGTAATAAGAGGCGCGCAATGATTTAATGGCCGTTGAAGGCAATTCGGATTCCGTAATCGTAGTTGGATCAATCGAAAGGTCACCGTTTGCGAAATTAGAACGAACGTTCATCGCAGCGAGAATATACTGTAAGTTTTTAACATCTAAAATTTGTGGAACATTGTCAAAATTGACAGGCGTGTCGGCCAGAATTGCGGCTGGAATTAATGCAACCGTCGAGTTCTTAGCTCCGCCAATGGTCACCGCACCTGAAATCTTGTGGCCACCGTTAATAATAATTTTTGCCATAAGGGCTATCCTACTTGCTTGTGGTTTTACCCTAATTATATCGTTTTTGTTACAACAAGACAATCAAAATCAGCGGATTTCCGCACTTAATTCTGCCGTCAAAGTTGCCGTCATTTTTTCAAAAGCATCCGTCACAACTGATTCAACTAAGGTGTCAGTCTTATCTTGATAAGTCAACTGATAAGCCAATGACTTTTTACCTGCTGGCAATCCCTGACCTGTGTACAAGTCAAAGAAAGTCACGTTTTGAAGGTAATCCCCACCATTGGCTTTAATCACATCAAAGACCTGTTGTTGGTCGATACTGTCATCAACTAAGACGGCCAAATCACGACTGATTTGTGGGTACTTTGAAACAGGTTGATAAGCAACTGGTGCCTGCGAATGATCGATGACCACTTCCAGGTCAATTTCAAAGGCAAAGACTGCAGGTAGCTTGGCATTCGCCAAAACGGCCGGATGAATTTGACCAACAAAGCCAAGGTAAGTAGAGCCAAGATAAACATCCGCTGTCTGTCCCGGGTGCATGGCTTCGTGTTGTGCACTTTGCTCAAAGCGCACTGCACTTGAATCAAGACCAATCGTCTGCAAATATGCCTCTAAGCGTCCCTTGATATCGTAGAAATCAGCAACTTCATCTTTTTCACCCGTCTGCCAGCTTGATTCAGCCACATTGCCAACCAAAACGCCGGCTAGGTGTTCACGTTCTTCCGGTTGAACATTCTCGCCTTGGGCCAAAAAAATTCGTCCCTGCTCATATAGGGCAATGTCCTTAACTGACCGAGCAACGTTATAGGCGACATCATCCAACAGACCGGACAAAAGGTTTTGTCGAATCGTTGTCCGATCTGATGACATTGGGTAATCCAGGGCTACCACGCCACGGCCCTGGTCCAAGTTAAAGGCCGTTGCCTTTTCGGGAGTTGTCAGGGCATAAGAAATGGCCTGGTCAAAGCCGAGGCTTTCCATAATTTCTCGACTAGCACGAATTTTCTTTTGCCGTGGTGTCAAATCACCCGGCGTGCTCTGTCCTTCAACCAAGGCCGTTGGTAAATTGTCATAACCGTAAAGACGTCCCACCTCTTCAATCAAGTCAGCTGGGATGGTCAAATCCGTCCGACGACCAGGAATGGTTACTAAGTACTGCCCTTCCTTTTCATCAATCGGCAAAGCCAAGCGAGTGAAAATGGCAGAAATTGTGGCCACTGACAAATCAGTCCCCAAAATCTGATTGATGCGGTCGCGACTGATGGCAATCGTTTCCGGTGCCCGATAAGCAAAGCCAAACTTACTCAAACCAACAACAATCTTACCCTTAGTCAACATGGCCATTTCGGCAGCCACTTGATCAAGGACTTCAAGGGTTTGATCCAAGTCAATTCCGCGTTCAAAACGGAATGACGACTCTGACCGCAACGTGTGGCGGCGAGCACTTTGCCGCAAAAGACTTGGGTTAAATTGGCCGGCTTCAACAACGACCTTCGTCGTATCAGCCGTCACAGCAACTGCAGGGTTCGTGGCGATTCCAGCCAAGGACAAGATTTGATCACCTGCTGCAACCACAATATCCTGGCCAGCACGAAGAGCCATCGCCTCTTCTTCTCCTTGAGGCAAAGTTTCACCTTCTTTTGCCAAACGAACTTCCAGCTGCATCGTGGCTAATTTATCCAAGTCATAGACGTGCAAAGGTTGCCCCGTCAGCAAGAGCCAATAGTTGGCCAAATCAGTAATTTTGTTTTCTGGCTTGAAACCGGCATTCCACAGGCGGCTTTGCAACCAGAGAGGTGATGGGTCGTTTTTAACTTGGCCCAAGACACGAACTGCATACCCCGTTGCCAAATCAGCGTTTCCAGCAACCGTCACCACCGCATTTGACTCGGATTGATCACTCAAAACCGTTGTCTGTGGCAGCATCACCTTTTGGTCAGTCATGGCAGCCAATTCATAGGCCATCCCCCGCATTGACAAAAGATCAGCCCGGTTAGGGGTCAAATCGGTATCAATCATCGGATCGTTAAGGCCCAAGACTGCGAGTGCATCATCCCCTGGCTTGACACCATCTTCTTCTGTGAAGACGTGAATGCCTTCCTCAAAGTCCTGTGGTGCCACAGCATCAGCTAAGCCGATTTCTTGCAAGGCAACCAGCATCCCATATGAGGTTTCCCCACGAAGCTGGGCCTCCTTGATGGTCACCAAGTCACCGCTTTCACGGTCGACAATCTGAGCGCCAACACGAGCTAAGATTACCAACTGGCCTTCGGCCACGTTTGGTGCACCGGTCACAACCTGGATGGTCTCTTGACCATCAAAAACCTGTGTGATCACCATGTGATCAGAATCTGGATGGGGCACAACCGAATCAACTCGGACAACCACGAGACCAGACTGCTTGGCAGCAGCCGTTCCAACAGATTCCAATTCCACACTGGTCAATTCAATTTGCTGTGCCAAATCCAAGACAGCCTGTTCACTCAAATCAAGCCCCGGCTGTAAGTATTCGTTTAACCACTTTAAATTGGTCTTCATGATTAGTTCCCCCGCTTATTAAATTGATCCAAGAACCGGACATCGTTTAAGTAGAATTGACGAATGTCTTCCACGCCATACTTCAGCATTGCAAAACGATCAGGACCCAAGCCAAAGGCAAAGGCTGAGTATTCTTCTGGATCAACGCCATCCATCTTCAAGACATTTGGATGAGTCATCCCCGCTCCCAAAACTTCAATCCAACGGATATCTTCTGGCTTGGTATCTTCCGTCACTTCGTTCCAAGAAACGTCAACTTCGACAGAAGGTTCCGTAAATGGGAAGTAAGATGGGCGCAGACGAATTTGGTGCTTTTCACCGAAAAGCTCCTGCATGATTGACAGCAATGTTCCCTTCAAATCAGCCATGGTAATGTTCTTACCAACAACCAAACCTTCCACTTGGTGGAATTGGTGTGAGTGCGTTGCATCGTCAGTGTCACGGCGGTAAACCTTACCCGGCGCAATCATCTTCAATGGTCCCTTAGAAAAGTCATGCTTCTCCAAAGCACGTGATTGAACGGGTGACGTCTGCGTCCGCAGCAAAATTTCTGGCGTCACATAAAAAGTATCCTGCATATCACGGGCTGGGTGATCCTTTGGCAGGTTTTCCCGCTCAAAGTTGTATTCATCCGTTTCCACTTCAGGTGAATCGATTGGATCATCAATCACTTGATAGCCCAATCCCAAGAAATGGCTTTCGATTTCATCCATGATTTGTTGCAACACATGACGGTTACCCAACTTGGGCTTTGCTCCCGGCAGGGTCACATCAAGCGTTTCCGCCTGCAACTTGGCATCCATCGCCGCCTTTTCTTGAACGGCCTTCATGGCTGCTAAGCTATCTTGGATTTGTTGGCGGACCTGATTGCCCACCTGGCCGACGGCCTTCTTTTCATCGATTGAAAGGTCCTTCATCGACTTCAAAACCGTTGTGATTTTTCCCTTCTTACCAAGGTAAGCCACCCGGACTTGTTCCAAGTCGGCTCCCGTTGCTGCCAAATCAGCCTCAGCTTGCTTGGCGATTGCCTGTAATTCATCAATTAATGTCATTCATCTTCCTCTTTTTCCCAATAAAAAAGTCCCCTATGTTGTTCACACAACATAAGGGACGTAAGAGAACTTCCGCGGTACCACCCAGTTTCTGACCAAAAGGCCAGCACTCTTGGCCGGTATCGGCGGCTTACCGTTGACTGTTAGGCCAAAGTCTCCAGACTGAAATTCGAGGCACCAGCAGACGGTCTTGCACTAGACACCGTTCGCTTTGCTACTGGCTGACCCCTACTAGGTCCTTCATCGTAACTCTAGTATAACAAAAATCAGGAAAACCGCCTAGCCTGTTTTTAGCTCGACGGTTTGAAAAATTCCTATTGATCTAATCGTTAACTTGGTCCTCGGCAGGCTTCCCCTCGAAAACTGCTAAGACATTCTTAGCGGCTGTCTTGGCGACTTCAAAGTCAGCTTCCTTTGAGTGCGCTGCCACGTGTGGCAAGACAAAAGCATTTGGTAGGGATAACAGTTCGTTATCCGGACTAATTGGCTCTTGGTTAACCACATCCAGACCTGCAGCGGCAATCTTACCAGACTTTAGGCTAGCAATCATAGCAGCTTCATCAATCACTGGGCCACGACCAACATTGACCACCACTGTACTTGGCTTCATCTTGTCAAAGGCCTTTTGATCAATCAAGCCCGTCGTGCTTGGCGTTGCTGGCAAGGCTGAAACAACGAAATCAGCCTGTTGGAAGATTTCATCGAGGTCAGCCATTCGACCATTGGGAACATCACGGTCATGACGCGCATAGGCCAAGACGTGAACGCCAAAGCCAGTCAATAATTTAGCAATTTCTTGCCCGATATGACCAAAGCCGATAATCCCAACAATTTTACCTGAAACTTGCTGGCCACTCTTGCCAACCATGTAGTCAGCGGCCTTCTTGTCCGTAATGGCATCGTGACTTGTTTCAAACAAGCGCCCTGCCATCAACATCAACGTAATTGCTGTTTCAGCCACCGCACCGGCATTCGCACCAGGCGTGTTGGTCACAGCAATGCCGCGTTCACTAGCAGCTTGCAAATCAACGTTGTCATAGCCAACACCATGACGAGCAATAACCTTCAAATTTGGGAAGCGGTCCATGACTGCTCCGTCAACTGGATACATCATCAAGATGATACCAATAACCTCATCATCGCTTGCAAAATCCTCTGATGTTGCCTGTGGGTTTGAGACGATTTCTAACCCTGCTCGCTTCAATGGAGCAAGAGCGTTTTCATCAATCCCATCAAATACTAAAACTTTCGCCATGATTATCGAAACTCCCTTCTTACTTTGCCTGACCAAGTAATGCTTCAAGCTGATTTAACCGGTCTTCAAAGACGGCAAAGGCTTGATCTAAGTATGCACCTTCTGTCATATCAACGCCAGCCTTGGCGATAACTTCTAATGGACTCGCCGAGTTACCGGCCTTCAAATAGTCCTTATAGCGTTCCGCCTCACCCTTTTCCAAAATGTTTTGGGCCAGAGTTGTGGCAGCCGCTTCACCAGTGGCGTACTGGTAAACGTAGAAATTGTAATAGAAGTGTGGAATCCGTGACCATTCGTAAGCAATTTCTGGGTCCTTAGTCAAATCAGGACCATAGAACTTTGAATCCAAATCGCCATAGTAGGCAGCCATGGCTTCGGCTGTCAACGGTTGACCAGCAGCGTCCTGGTCATGAATCCAAGCTTCAAAATCAGCAAATTCCGTTTGACGGAAGACCGTCCCCTTAAAGCCATCTAAGTACTGGTTCAAAACATAAGCTTGGACCTTAGGGTCATCATAGGTCTTCAAAAGGTAATCCGTCAAGAGGGCTTCGTTAGTCGTTGAAGCAATTTCAGCCAAAAAGATTGGATAATCACCGTAGTGGTATGGCTGGTTGTGTCGAGTCAAATAAGAATGAACGGTGTGACCCATTTCGTGGACCAAAGTATAGACGTTATCCAGTGTATCCTGCCAATTCAGCAAGATATAAGGGTTGGTATCGTATGCCCCACCAGAGTAGGCCCCTGAGCGCTTTCCCTTGTTTTCGACAACGTCAATCCAGCGCTCAGCAAAGGCCTTCTTGACCACTTCCAGATAATCCTCGCCCAATGGTGCTAATGCCTTTAAGGCGATTGCCTTGGCATCTTCATAGGTAACAGGTAAATCCACATCATCCGTCAAGGAAACATACAAGTCGTATGAGTGAACCTCTTCCAAGCCCAAGACTTCCTTGCGCAAAGAAACGTAGCGATGCAAAAGCGGCAAGTTCTTTTCAACGCGGTCCGTCAAGGTATCATAAACGGCCGTTGGAATCTGATTTGACAGAACGGCTGCTTCCTTAGCGGATTGATAGTGGCGAGTCTTCGCCAAGAAGTTGTGCTTCTTAACCGTTGAGGACAAAGTGGAAGCAAAGGTATTCTTCAACGCCATATAAGCGTCGTAGAGTGTCGTAAAGGCCTGTTGACGGGTTGGCTGGTTCTTAGACCGCAGCATCACACCATAGAGGCCATTCGTTAATTCTTCAACTTCACCGTTTTCCGTTACAACATCACCAAAGTCCATGTCGGCGTTGTCGAGGGCCGAGAAGGTTTGTTCGGCCGATGACAAAACGGTTGAGGCACCCGCTAACAAAGCCTCTTGGTCTGCTGGCAGTGTGTGGGCCTTTTCCGAAAGCAAGACATCAAAGAAATGACGGTAAGGCACCAGTGCCTGATCTTCGAGATAAGCGGACAAAGTCTTTTCATCAATTGCCAAAACTTCTGGTTGGAAGAAGGCAGTTGCCTGGCTCACAGCGGCCAAAAGGTCCTGAGCTTGGGCATAAACACCGGCATAGTGGTTATTTGCCGTGTCTTCATCATATTTTTGATTGGCATAAACGTAAATCTTTTCAAATGACCGTTCGATTTGGAGGTCCGTTTCCAAACCGGCCAACAGGGTCTGGGCAGAATCACCAAGGTGACCGACATACTGGTCCAAGTCGGCCAGGCTAGCCTTCAAAGCGGCAACCGCTTCTTCAAAGGCCTGGTCATCTGCAAAGACCGTGGTTAAATCCCAAGTCAGTTCCGTTGGCACTTCTTGTCGTTTGATTTGTCCCATATAGTTGTTGCCCAAGGCATTGGCTTGCTTCAGGCCCCCCTTTTCTGATATTTTACTCATTTTAACATAGCAATCTTAATCTGCGACAAATTGCAGAAGCTTTATCACTAAAATTTTGTTGTCTTGTAAGCAGATGACGCCGCTGGCTGCCAAATCAGCATATGTCGCTTTCAAAATTTTCTCGTGGTCTTGAAAACTGGGGTAAAAATACTGTCTTAATCGGGCACTAAGACTTTCCTCAAAAATCCAATGACTAAGTCCAACTCTTTCCAACAACAAGACAAGAACCAACCGAAAGTGCCAATTGGGGACTGCTAGGCCAAAGGCTTGCCCCAGTAAACACCAATCTGGCAGTTGATCAAGCCGATGCCCCCGTTCATAAAGATAGTTAATCAGGTCAACCTTGTCTGATTAACGATTAGTTGGCCGGTTAACTGCCTCCCTACTCGCTCGTCATTATCAGTACCATTAGCCACGCTGGACAAGACGACCCCAAAACCAGTCTGGCTTTCATACTGTAGTTTATGGAAGTCCGTTTTAGAAAAATTAAACCGAGTATCAAAACGTTTCTGCTTGGGCACATAAAAAAATAGTCGGCCGCCGTAGAGAAACCGACAAGTTAATTCGCCCGACAAACGTCGCTGATAGTAGGCCGGCCCCAAAACCCATAGGACCTCTAATCCGAGACTATGCATACCCTCATTGCGCTCTTGAAGGCGTTTTTTTCCAATGGGTGAACACTGGTATTCAATTGCCAAATCCGCCCCTCGCGGGCGTTTAACCAATAGATCCGGGCGCTGACTAATTTGACTTAAGACGGGTTCGACTACCACCTGATAGTCTTTTGCAAAATGTTGATACAGTGCCATCTTGCCTAAGAGATGATCGATTGTTTCGCCCTCCGTAAAAGAATGGCAGCCCTCTTGCACCTGATGAGCAAAGTGGGCCACATTTTGTTGGCCATGGCGAAGCACCACCGGCTTCTTGCAGGCCGGACAACGATAACTTTCGCTTCGATTGGCGAAGTTGGCAAAGCAATATTGGTTGGATGAATTAATCGCAAGTAACATAAAAAGGGCCTCTCAGTCAGTTAGACGAGAGAACCCTTTAAAATCATTTTTAATTAATCTAAACGCTTCTTTAACCAGTTTGAGAACCAAGTCAACAGCGTAATCACAATCATGTAAATCAGACCGATAATAGCCCAAACACGGAATCCTTGTGAGTTACGAGCAACAATCAATGTTCCCGTTTGTGTCAATTCCAAAATTCCGATAGCAGACAAGATTGACGTGTCCTTCAAAGTAATGATGAACTGGTTAACAAACGATGGCACCATAATCTTCAAACCTTGTGGCACCACGACCTTAGACATTGCCTTACCGTAAGGCAATCCCAATGAACGAGCAGCTTCCATCTGTCCTCGGTCAACGGCTTCAAAACCACCGCGAACAAAGGCACCGGTATAAGCACCCTCATTCAAAATCAGCGTCAACAAGCCGGCCGTAAAGGCAGGAATCTTCGTGCCAATAACACCTGGCAAACCAATATAAATGAAGAAGGCCAAGACCATCAGTGGCAAACCACGGAAAGCGTAAATAATCGTTGTGGATAACCCACGCAAGAACTTTGACTTAGCCACACCCATCAAACCAAGAACCAAGCCCCAAAGAGAAGCGAGGATAATACCGGCGACGGTCAACTCGATTGTTTGAACCAAACCATCGAAGAAGGCCTTCTTGTTTGAACGCAAGATACCCCAAGTAGAATTGTTATCTGCAGATGAACCCGTAAAGTTCTTCTGGTCTGATTTCAAATACTTATCAACAATCTTTTGATAAGAACCATCGGCCTTCATTTCCTTCAAGGTCTTGTTAAAATCAGCAATCAACTGTGGGTTTTGCCCCTTCTTAACGAAGAAGCCGTAACCACCGGCATTACCAGGGTTATTTGGATTCTTAACTTCCAAATCTAAGCCGTTTTTAATGGCGTACTGGATAACCGGCATGTCTTCAAAGGTTGCGGCACTGTTACCGTTGACAACATCGTTGTACATGGTATCAGTATCGTTAAAGTACTTAACCTTAAAGCCATACTTCTTCTGCAAAGACAAACCGTAGTTTGAGGCAGCCGTTCCAGACTTCAAGGCAACCGTCTTCCCCTTCAATTCGGATAATGACTTAATCTTTGAGCCCTTCTTGGTAATCCAAGCGACACCAGTCTTATAGTAAGGATCCGAAACATCATAGACTTGCTTCCGTTCGTCCGTGATGGCCATTCCGGCAATGATTCCATCTGCCTGGCCGTTAGCAACCATTTGGGCAGCGGCATTGAAAGACATTGGCTTCAATGTGTAGGTGAAGTGGTTTCTCTTGGCCACTTCCTTCAAAATATCTTGGTCAATACCGACGTACTCATTATTTTTGTCTTGGAAATCAAAGGGTGCATAAGTTGCATCCGTTGAGATGACATAATTGGGTTCAGCAGCATTTGCCTTCGTTCCAAAGGCAAAAAGCCCCAAGAAAAGCGTGAACGCCACCAAAATCGGCTTTACTCGTTGGTTGACCATTGTATTCATTCTTCCTATCTTTTCGTGTTAAGCGACCGATTGATCTTAGGCTTGCATTACCTTTGACAAGAAGGTTTGCAAACGCTCGTTCTTTGGTGCATTAAACACTTCTTCAGGCGTACCAGATTCTTGAATCTTACCAGATTCGAAGAAGACAACCCGGTCAGCCACTTGCTTGGCAAAGCCCATTTCGTGGGTAACAATAATCATCGTCATTCCTGACTTAGCCAAATCCTTCATAACATCCAAAACATCGCCAACCATTTCTGGATCCAAAGCTGATGTTGGCTCATCAAAGAGCATGATGTCCGGGTCCATTGCCAAAGCACGGGCAATGGCAACACGTTGCTTTTGTCCACCTGACAATGAATTAACTGATTTGTCAGCCTTATCTGACAGGCCAACAGTTGCTAACAATTCCTTACCACGCTTGTCTGCTTCTTCCTTTGTCATCTTGCCCAATTGAACAGGTGCCAAAGTAATGTTTTGCAAAACAGTGTAGTTGTTAAAGAGGTTAAAGTTTTGGAACACCATTCCGATGTTTTCGCGAACCTTATTAATATCAGTCTTTGGATCAGAGATGTCATAGCCATCAACTTCAACCAAACCAGAGTTTGGCATTTCCAACTGATTTAACATCCGCAAGAAGGTTGACTTTCCTGAACCAGAAGGCCCAATCATAACAACAACTTCGTTGGCCATCACGTCCAAAGAGATGTCACGCAAAACGTGGTTATCGCCATATGACTTGTTAACCTTGTCTACGTGTACTTTCACTTGCTTTTCTTCACTCATGCTCGTGTCCTTTTTTCAACCCAGTTACTCAACCATGTAAGTAACGTAATTACAATTAAGTATATCACAGCGATAATTGCCCAGACACGGAATCCCTGGGAATTCCGAGTAACAATCAATGTACCAGTCTGTGTCAATTCCAAAATACCAATAGCAGACAAGATTGACGTGTCCTTCAAGGTAATAATAAATTGGTTAATAAAACTTGGAATCATTAACTTCAAACCTTGCGGAATAATAACCTTACGCATGGCCTTTGAATGAGAAAGTCCCAATGAACGGGCAGCTTCCATCTGACCACCGTCAACAGAATTAAAACCACCACGAACGAAGGCCCCTGTATAAGCACCTTCATTTAAAATCAGTGTCAAAACACCGGCTGTAAAGGCAGGAATCTTCACGCCAATCACACCAGGCAAACCGATATAGATGAAGAAGGCCAAAACCATCATTGGCATTCCACGGAAGATATAGATAATCGTTGTTGACAAGCCACGCAAAAACTTTGACTTTGCCACACCCATGACACCCAAGAACAAGCCCCAGATAGTTGCCAGGATAATTCCAACAATCGTCAAGTAAAGTGTTTCCTTCAAGCCAGTCCAGAAAGCTGATGAGTTTGAACGCAAGATACCAAAGACGGAGTTGTTGTCAGAAGCTGAACCAGTAAAGGTTGATGCCTTCGCATCCAAGTACTTGTTGACGATTTTGTCGTAAGTACCATCCTTCTTGATGGCAGCAAAGCCCTTGTCAAAGGCAGCCAACAAAGCAGCGTTAGCACCCTTCTTAACGGCAAAGCCATAGTCACCGGCGTTAAATGGATCCTTAGGGTTTTGAACCTTCAATTCTGTTCCGTTCTTAACGGCGTACTGCAAAACTGGCAGATCACCGAACGTAGCGGCTGTGTTCCCGTTAATCACATCACGGTATGAAGTATCGGAATCAGAGAAGTAAGTAATCTTGAAACCATACTTTGATTGGATTGATTCGGCATACTGTGCACCGGCAGTTCCAGTCTTCAAAGCAACCGTCTTGCCCTTCAAATCAGACAAAGACTTGATCTTTGAATTTTTGGCAGTTGCCCAACCAATTCCACTACGGTAGTAAGGGGTTGAAAAATCAAAAACCTGACGGCGGGCGTCAGTAATTGACATTCCAGCAATCACCCCATCGGCCTGATCAGAAGCAACGGCCTGGGTAGCGGCGTTAAAGGACATTGGCTTTAATTCATATGTAAATCCTTCACGCTTGGCGATGGTGGCCAAGATGTCTTGGTCAATTCCAACGTACTTGTTATTCTTGTCTTGGAAATCAAAGGGTGCGTAAGTAGCATCCGTGGCGATAATGTAGTGGGGTTCGCTGGCCGAAGCTGGCTTTTGGCTTGCCACACCAAAGGCCAGGAAGGCTGCCACTGCAGTCACCAAAGTCATTAGTACTTTTTTCATAATAACCTCTTTTTCATAATGTTCCTATTATATCAAAAACTAACAGAGCATTTACTGACAATGTTAGTTTTTATTACGTTAGTGGTCTAGTCCGAAAGGGGGAATGGAGTCTGCTATAATAGACTTCATGACTAATTGGATTACCCAAACAATCGAACCGTGGATGCCAAAGGGCGCTTTAAAGGCCAAGGACGACTATGCCAAAATCGCTCAAGCAAGCGGTTTCTCTCGCCTTCCTCTTGAACGCTATAACGATCAGCGTTTTTCAAAAACCGAACGTCAAAAGCGAATCGAGGAGGCACTCAAGCTGATTGTACCAGGTGATACCGTGGTCCATCAATTCCCAACTTACATGAGTGCTGATTTTGAAGCCGAATGGTTGACAGCTATTAAAGACAAAAAAGCCAATTATGTCTTATTAATTCACGACTTTGAACCATTCCGAGTAACAAAAGCTAACCCGACGGAATTCACTCTAGCCCAAAAAGCCGACCTCATCATCACCCATTCAGAGGCGATGAGCCAATCCTTAACAAAAATGGGTGTTAACAAAAAAACGATTGTCCAACCCCTTTTTGACTATTTGGGACCAAATCCGCCCCTAGCCAGTTACCAAAAAATTCTAAATTATGCCGGCACTTGGCAAAAGGCCCCCTGGCTACAAGATTATCAAGGACCGGCGCTGAAGCTTTTTGGTAATCGGCCTAAGAAGTGGCGCGATTGGCAAACACCAGCAGACATCGAATGGACCGGCAACTTCGAACCAGACGATATTCAAAACCACTTGGACAGCGGGTTTGGCTTACTTTGGGATAGCGATTTCGATACCCTCCACTATCAAAGCTACACGAAAATCAATGCGCCACATAAGGCCAGCCTCTACCTCAAGGCTGGCCTGCCCCTCATCGCCTGGCAAGAAAGCCATATCGGCCGGTTGATTGACCGCTACCAAATCGGTTTCACCATCAACGATTTGGATGAACTGGAAGACCTGATGAAAACCTTGACGGCCGACCAGTATCAAAGCTGGCAGGCTAATCTCTTGCCACTGCGAGAACAGGTTAGCGAAGGATTCTTTACTAAAACAACGCTTGAGGCTGTCACTGATTTCTTCCATAGAAGTTAACTGATTGCATTAGCACATAGAAAAAGCACCGCGAAGCGACCAAATTTACTTGGTCGTCCGCAGTGCTCTTTTTTATACACCAAAGATTTTAGCAACTTGCGCTTGAACCTTGTTCAAGTAAGTTTCCTGATCAGCTTCAGATTGAGCAAACTTTTCGTCGTCAACCTTTTGGCCATCAAGGATCAATGCATCAGCCATCATGGCTGTTGCGTCGGCGTAATCCTGGTAAGCCTTCGCCAACGTCTTGTGAGCACCCATAAAACGAACGGGTACGGTCAAGGCGGCTAAAGTCTTAGCGTTTTCTTGGTAAACAGCCACAGCATCATCAAATTCCGCCTTTACTTCGGCAAAATCAGCCTTGGGCATGTCAGCGACTGCTGATTCTTGCTTAGCTGAATCTAATTTGACGAAAAATGGTGAAACGTGGTCAGCTGTCTCCTGTGTCTTTGTCAAGACATCTTGGAGTGCTTGGAGATAATACTGTAATTGCTTGGGGTTAAATTTTGCCACTATGCTTTATCCTTTATTGAAAAATTGTCGTTGCACCCATTTTACCAGTTCGACAATCACAATGATAGAGAAAGCTGCTAGGACAACGGTCAACCACTGGTGACTATCAAGGTAAGTCACGTGGAAGATTGGGTTCAATGGCTTGATAAAGACAACGGCCATCATAGCAAAGAGTGAGAAGACCAAGGCCCAGTTGAAGAACTTGTTGGCAAAGGCCTGTGGTCCCAACTCCGATTGGTAAACGCTCTTAACGTTAATGGCATTAAACATTTGCATCAATCCTAAGGTCATAAAGGCCATCGTCAAGGCATCCCCGTGAATCAATTCTGATCCTTGGTGCTCTGGGAAGGCCAAGGCAATGCCATAAACTGCCAAAACAAGGATGGCCTGCATCGTTCCCTGCCAGATAATAGCTGGGCCGACCCCACCAGACAAGAAGTTAGCGGTCTTACCACGTGGCTTCTGTGACATCACGCCCTTTTGAGCTGGTTCCAGTCCCAAGGCAATCGCTGGCAAGGTATCCGTTACTAAGTTAATCCACAAGATCATCACGGGTGCGAGCACTTCCCAACCAAGCAACGTCATCATAAAGATGGCAATCACTTCGGCCAAGTTTGATGCCAGCAAGTATTGTAAGGCCTTTTGAATATTGGCAAAGACCTTCCGGCCTTCCTTTACGGCCGCAACAATCGTGGAGAAGTTATCATCGGCCAAAACCATGTCGGCCGCTTCCTTAGAAACTTCCGTTCCAGTAATTCCCATGGCCACCCCGATATCGGCAGTCTTCAAGGCTGGCGCATCGTTGACACCGTCTCCAGTCATGGCCACGACCTTGCCCTTACCCTGCCAAGCCTGAACAATCTTAACCTTGTGGGCTGGTGCCACTCGGGCATAGACACGAACATCCTTAACTCGGTCTTGGAAGTCTTCTTCCGGCATTTCATCCAATTCCGCACCTGTCATCACGGCCTTGGTACGGTCATCTTCATCCGTTAAGATGCCCAAACGACCGGCAATCGCAGCGGCGGTCTTAGGATGGTCACCCGTAATCATAATTGGTTGGATGCCAGCCTTCTTGGCTTCAGCAACGGCGCCCTTAACTTCAGGACGTTCCGGATCGATCATGGCGATTAAGCCAACCAAGATTAAGTCCTTTTCCACATCATCAGCTTGCGGATTGTCTGGCACTGCTGCCAAATCCTTGTAGGCAAAAGCCAAGACACGGAGGGCCTGATCGGCTAACTCAGCGTTGATGTCTTGGTACTTGGCCAAATCAGCATCGGTCACGGGCCTGATTTCACCGTGGTCTAAGACCTGGCTGACGCGAGCCAAAATCGAATCTGGTGCCCCCTTAACCGTTGCTTCAAAACCACTAGCAACCGGGTGAATCGTTGTCATCAACTTTCGTTCGGAGTCGAACGGAATTTCACTGACACGTGGCATTTGAGCAAGCGTGTCCTTGTAAGCCGGACGGTACTTCTTATTAAAGGCAATCAAGGCAGTTTCGGTTGGATCACCCAGCAAGCCGTCATCGATTTCCTTCGTATCGTTATTCAAAGCCAGCAAGTCGGCCAACTTCAGCAAATCAGGGTTCACCTGGTCGGCCTCGAAAGGATTTTCAGCCTTCAAATCAACGATTTCCCCATCCAAGACCAACTTTTCAACGGTCATCTTGTTTTGGGTCAAGGTTCCAGTCTTATCGGAACCAATGATATCCGTTGATCCCAAAGTTTCAACGGCAGGCAACTTCCGAACCAAGGCGGCCTTCTTGGCCATTCGGGCTGTTCCCAAGGCCAGAGTAACCGTGACGATGGCTGGCAACCCTTCAGGAATGGCAGCCACGGCCAAGGAAATCGAAGTCAAAATCAAGTCAATTACTTTAGCATCTTGGGTAAAGTAACCAACCACGAAGGTCAAGGTTGCAATCGCCAAGATCAGGTAAGTCAAAATCCGACCCAACTGTGCCAAATTTTCCTGCAATGGTGACTTGGTTTCATCTGTTGACTGCAGTGATTCCGCAATCTGACCGACCTGAGTCTGCATTCCGGTCGCAATCACGATACCAGTTGCCTTTCCATAGGTCACGTTGGCGTTCATAAAGGCCAAGTTCGCTTGGTCACCCAACGGCAAGTTGTCACCGGTCAAAACGGCATCCGTCTTTTCCACCGGCACTGATTCACCGGTCAATGTTGATTCTTCCACCTGTAGGTTGGCAACAGAAACTAAACGCAAATCGGCTGGGACAACATCCCCAGCTTCCAAATACACAAGGTCACCCACGACCAAATCAGGGGCAAGCACTTCCTGGTCGCGACCAGCACGGACAACTCTAGCCTTTGGTGTTGCCAAAGCCTTCAAGGCTTCGATAGCTCCTTCAGCCTTGCTTTCTTGGAAGACACCGAAGACCGCGTTAATAATCACGATAGCCAAAATAAAGGCAGCATCGGTTGTTTCCCCCGTAAAGGCAGCCACTAGGGCGGCGGCCAACAGGATACCAATCATCAAGTCCTTAAATTGGTCGACAAACTTTTGAAAAAGGCTACGCTTTTTCTTAGCGACCAGGGCGTTTGGACCATCCTTTGCCAAGCGTTCTTGGACTTGTTCTTCGGTTAAACCAGTTTGCACATTGGTTTTGAGCTCGCTGGTCAAATCAGTGACATCAATTTGATACGGTTGTTTTGCCACAATTCTCTCCTTTTCTGACTACTCTCTTTTTTATCTGGTCTGGGTAAAAGAAAAAAGACCCATACCAAACGCAAAAAAGCGTTATGGTATGAGTCTCACTGTTTAAGGCTGAGCCGGTGCAATAAAGCTTGCACGATATAAAACACTACTGTTTTGCTTTGACGGTTATCAGCCACGAACATTTCGTCAGTTACTCCCTCAGAAATTTTATTATGTCTTTAGTATAACAGAATTTTTACAGCTGTATAGTGCTTTTTGGTATTTCTAAATGAATTAAAAAAATTAGAACAACGAGGTCCTTCCGACCGGCAATTAATCGCATTTTGCCGACAACAACAAGTAGGATAAAATAGGAAATAATTGCAAATCAGCCAAGCATTCGCTTGAACAAAAATCTATGGTCAAAAAGCAGATTTTTCCCGTCCAATTAAGCGAAACAATCAAAGCACAGTTAGCACCGCTGATTTTTCATTTCTACACTCGGTAATTCAAAAGCAATCATTTAATAAGGAAAATAAATGGCAAAAACAAGTATTATGTGGTTTCGCAGGGACCTGCGACTGACCGATAACCAGGCGCTGCATGCCGCCATACAAAATAGCGACCAGGTCATCTTCATTTTTATCATTGACCCACAACAAGTCCAAAATAATGCAAGCGTTAACCAGAGCGCCTTCTTTGCTAGTGTCTTACATTTTAAAGAGACCCTTGCCGAAGACAATATCACTCTCTCAATCCAAAATGGTTCGGTGACCGATGTTATTACAGAAATCAAAGAAGCAGTTCCCTCCATCAGCGACATCTACCTCAATTTCGATGAGCGTGGTTACGGTCGCAAAAGGGACCAGCAAACCATCCGCTACCTCTCACAAGAACTCGGTATCGTCGCTCACCCCTTTTTGGACTTTACCTTGACCAGCGCCTCTTCAATCAAAAAACAGGACGGAAGCGCCTACCAAATCTTTACTCCTTACTATAAAAAGTGGTTACCTTCTAAAAAAGACCAGCCATTGCCGGTTCTAGCCAGCACTGCAATTCGTAATAAACAGGTGGCGAAACCTTTCGAGGACCGCATTGATGACCTAAGAAAATTAATCAATCCCAACCACAGCTATGCCTACCAGGACAGTCTTGGTGAGCAGCAAGCAAGCAGCACTTTAGAGGACTTTGTCTCTAATAAATTAGCCGACTACAACCAAAACCGAGATATTCCAGCGCTGGATGGTACCAGCCATTTATCACGGTACTTAAGAACTGGTGAAATTTCCATCCGAACGGTTTACGATGCGGTCAACCGCCAACCTGATAGTCTGGGAAAAGAGACTTTTATCAAGGAACTCTGCTGGCGCGACTTTTATAATATGATTTACACCGTTTACCCTGACCAAAAGGACCAGGCTATTAACACGAAGTTCCAAAGCATTCCCTGGATTAACGACGAGGCCCAGTTTGAAGCCTGGAAAAACGGCACGACCGGCTTTCCTATTATCGATGCGGCCATGCAGCAGTTGAACCAAACCGGTTGGCTCCATAACCGTTTGCGCATGATTGTTGCTTCCTTTTTAACCAAGGACTTACTGATTAATTGGACATGGGGCGAGCAATACTTTCAAGAAAAACTAGTCGACTATGACCCCGCTAGCAATATCGGTGGCTGGCAGTGGGCTGCCTCAACCGGCACGGACAGCGTTCCTTACTTTCGAATCTTTAATCCATTTACCCAGGCCGAAAAATTTGATCCGGATGCCAAGTTTATTAAGCAATACATCCCCGCCCTCGCTGATTTGCCAGCCGATAAAATTCACCATATCGACCGCCTGAGCGAAGCCGACCAGCAACAATACCAGGTAATTCTTGGAAAAGATTATCCAAAACCAATCGTCGACCATGCCCTTGCCCGCAAACGGGCAATCGCTAGCTATAAGAATTTAAACGCATAAAAAAGAAGGAACTTTACTGTAAGTTCCTTCTTTTTTTTCGTTCAATCAATTACTATAAAAAATCAGCTTAGCTTTCTGCACCAATCTTCTTACTAAAGATAATTCCGAATCCTAAGAAGCCCAAAGAAATCGACAGAATCAAATAAATGGCAAAAATCATGTCCCAAGAATGGAATTGGTTAATTAAGTAACCAGAGGCAATTGGCCCAATTGCAGCCGACAAGTAACCGGCTGACTGAGCGGTTCCCGATAATTCGGCCGTTTGTTCAAAGCGAACAGTCTTCTGTTGGAAAAAGACAATACTTAAGGTAAAGGCAGACGCTGTCCCCATTCCAGACAGAGCTGACCAAAGGGCGTTCAAGAAAAAGCTATGAGTAGGGAAAAGCATGCCAAAAGTTGCCACTGAAACAGCAATAGCACTAAATAACGCCATCCCAATCATCCCTGGCTTCCGCTTGGCAATCATTGGGGTCACAATGGCCATTGGAATCCCAAAAATCTGGAAAAAAGTAGCCAAGACGCCGGATGTTGTTGCCACAAAACCATGGTCAATCCAATATTTTGGCATCCAAGTCATTAATGAGTAGGCCAACAATGACTGAATTCCAAAGAACAACGTAATCAACCAGGTTACGCGATAATTTTTGACCGAAAAATCACCTTCAGCTTCTTCTTCGCTTTCCAGCTGATGGTTAGTTTGTGGTAATTGCTTAAAAGCACTTCCCCATACGATCAACGTTAAGACCGTTAAGACAGCAAAAACCATCATAGTTGTGGAAAAATTTGTTGCCTTTAAAATTGGTACCACCGTTGCTGTCCCGATACCAGAAAAGAGTGTCATCATCGCTGGGTAAATTCCTGTCAATAAAGCACTTTGCTTTGGAAAATACTCCTGAATAATACTTGGTAACAAAACGTTCCCACCGGACAGACCAATCCCAATTAAAATCATCCCCACAAAGAGCAAAATCGGATTCGTAATGACCCGAATAGCTACTCCAACCGTTAATAGTAACAGAGAATAGAATAAGACTTGCGGATTCCCAGCACGCACGCCCCATTTCCCAATTGCTGGTGATACTAAGGCAAACATCAAAACTGGAATCGTGGTGAGCCAGCCACTCACGCTGGTTGGCAAACCTAAAATGGTATGTAATTGAGGCAAAATTGGTGGCAAAATCGTAATTGGCAAACGTAAGTCAGCACCAATTAAAATGATGCCGAGTCCGGCTAACAAATAAACTCTTTTTTTCAAAAATCAGTTCCTCACATTCTATAAAATCGCACAAAAAAGGTCGCTAACGCGACCAGAGCAAACTTTGCTTCTTTCGTATATTTTTATCTTAACCCCAAAATTGATATACGTATAATACTTATTAAGCTGATTTTCATGCCTTTTAGGCATTTTTGACCAATTGAATAAATTCCTGAGCAGTTGGATTTAAAATACGGTCCTTCTTCCAGACCAGCATTCGGTCATTTTCCAACCGTGGCTCTAAAGGAATAAACTTTGTCCCATCCGTATTTTCATTGCTGGCCCCCTCGATTGCCAAAGCAACGCCAACCCCTTCTCGAACCAGTGGCAAGACATTAAAGAGCAAGTTGTACATGCCAATAATATTCATCTTCTCGGGATCAAACTGGCCCCACTGATAAAAACTCTCTTGCACTGCATCCCGCTTGGCGCCAATGATTGGCAAAGGTAAAAGATCGGCGGGTGTCACAGACTTTTTATCGGCTAGCGAACTCTGCGAGGCAACCACAATCCCCAAGGCTTCCGTACCGGGTAACTTGACCACGTTAAAATCAGCCTGGTCGAGAGTTAAAGGACCAACCATAAAGGCCAAATCAAGCAGCCCCTTCTCAAGTTTGTCCAGGAGATCATTTCCATTGCCACTATAAAGTTCAAAGGTCACCCGGTCGTGTTTTTTTCGCATGGTCTTCATAATTTTAGCCAAAAAAGTTGAGTTATCCGACTCAATACAACCGATGGTGACCTTTCCAGTTAGTTCCCGGTCCTGATAGGTTGCAAATTCTTGCTCGGTTTTTTGATCCAAAGCAACCAACTCTTCCGCCTTGGCCTTCAAAAACCGGCCCGAATCAGTCAGCGTCAGCTTTTTATTATCACGGATAAACAAATTAGTTTGCAAACGTTCCTCAAAGGCGTGAATTTGCCGGCTTAATGTTGGTTGCGTGATATGTAAATCAGCAGCGGCCTGGGTAATATTTTGTGTCTCGGCCACTTTTAAAAAATATTGTAATAAGCGAATTTCCATCCGTCACTCCTTCAGAATTCATCGATAGTCATATAGGACGATTCCTTTAATCAGCACTAAATTCGAGTAACCTAGCATACCCTTAATGAGCTAAATCACCCATGATTTTTCGAACAACTGCTTCTTGGCCAAGGCTTGGGTCAATGACCCTTTCACCTGTAACCTGTAATAAATCATGGGGTCGAAACCACTTTGCTAAATCAACTTCATCAAAACCTGGGTTCATTTTTTCTTGATGACGTTTAACAGTTTCCTCAAATGGCAAATCATAATAATAGATAAAGCTTTGGTCAGCCTGGTCAATCATTTCGAACAGCATTTGGCCATATTTTGAAGCTGGGAGAATCCCTTCGATAATTGTATACCGACAATTTTTAATCCCAAACAAAGCCATCTCCTTGATTAGATCAATTGATAGATTTTTGGGTGTATCCTTTACTCGTAACATCGTCCGCCGGACATAATCCTGCGGAATTAATAAATTATTTTCACCAAGTTGTTCATGTAAAGCGTTCGCAGTGACCGTTTTGCCACTACCCGAATTTCCTCGAATCACGATTAGATTTCCCATTTATGTCCCCCCACCATCACCTCATTGCTACTACTATATCAATAAATCAAAAGCCACATTCAAATGCTACGCCGGCCCGTATAAAACACCGAAACCTCAACCTAATTGTTTCAATGAAATCAGTAACATCTTTGATATAATAATTCTAAACAAAGCCTGATTTGGCACTTTTATTAAAATTTTTATCATTTTTGTTGACAAGGAAGCTAACATCTTGTAATATAGACACATCATATCAAACAAGTTGATCAGGAAAGTAAAAAGTAACTTTAGCCTAGAGACTTACCGGTTGGTGCAAGGTAAGGTAAAGAAGCTTTTGAAAATGACCTGTGATTGGCAACTACGAATCGGTTTACCGTTAGTAGTTGACGGATTGGCCCTCGTTACTTGGGCACACCATTCGGCTAGGATCATTCCCCGGGGCCCGATGGTTAGTGAGCAGCCTGAAGGTAACTTTAGGCAAAAACTCAGAATGGTAACGCGAAAGTCGCTTCTGTCTTAAATCTTAAAGATAGAAGTGGCTTTTTTTGTTGCTAAAATTAAAATAAAGATACAAGGACAAAAAGGAGATAATAACAAGAAAATGTCAAAAAAAGGTTGGTTGATTTCCGGTATCGCAGTTGTTGCTGTCGCAGCACTAGCTTACGTCAGCTTTGGTAATCACGGTACAAGCAGTAATAAAACGGTGACAGTCGGCATTATGTCAGCGAACAAAGATGACGATGATATTTGGAAGAGTGTTGCTCAAACGGCCAAGGATAAGTACGGTGTGACGATTAAGTTCAAGCAGTTCTCCGATTACTCACAGCCAAACAAGGCTTTGCAAAACGGCGACATTGATTTGAACTCTTTCCAGCACTACGCCTTCCTGGATGCCTATAACAAGAAGAACGGCAACGAATTAACCTCAATTGGTGAAACGGCCATTAGCCCAATCCGCCTATATTCCAACTCATACAAGAACGTCAGCGACTTTAAGGATGGCGACACCATCGTCATTCCAAATGACCCATCAAACGAAAGTCGGGCCCTTTACCTCTTGAAGTACGCTGGATTAATTGAGTTGAAATCAGGATTAACGCTGGCAACAACGAAGGACATCACTTCAAATCCAAAGAATTTGAAGATTAAGGAAGTTTCAGCCGATCAAACCGCTCGTAACCTTCCAGATGTTCAGGGGGCCGTCATCAATGGTAATTATGCACAGTCAGCTGGCCTAAAGTACCAAGATGCCATCTTCGTGGAACCTTTGAACAAAGATTCACACCAGTGGGTCAACATCATCGTTGCCCAAAAGAAGAACAAGAACAAGAAGATTTACCAAGACGTCGTTAAGGCTTACCAAACAAACAAGACCAAGCAATTGATCAAGGAAAAGTATGGTGAATCAGAAGTCGCCGCTTGGGACAAGCAATTTAATTAAAGTGATTGAGTAACATAGGAAAGAGAG
This sequence comes from Fructobacillus tropaeoli, assembly GCF_001047135.2. Lineage (GTDB taxonomy): Bacteria > Bacillota > Bacilli > Lactobacillales > Lactobacillaceae > Fructobacillus > Fructobacillus tropaeoli. Next base: position 66,068 of record NZ_DF968083.1, read on the forward strand.
AAAGATATTATGAGTGCAAAAAAGACGATTATTGGAATTGTAGCCGCCGCAGCCATTGTTGGAATTGGTTATTTCAGCTTCTTCAACCACGGTAGCCAAGACGACAAGGTGGTTAAGATTGGTGTCATGAACGGTGACAAATCAGAAGACCAGATCTGGGCAGAAGCAGCCAAGACTGCCAAGGATAAGTATGGTATTACTTTGAAGACCGTTAAGTTCTCTGATTACTCACAGCCAAACAAGGCCTTAAGCAACCACGACATCGACTTGAACGCCTTTCAAAACTACCCATTCTTGGAAAACTGGAACAAGGCTAACAAGACAGACATCGTTTCAATCGGTGACACTTGGACTACACCATTGCGTGTCTACTCAGACAAGTACAAGTCAATCAAGGACATCCCTGATGGTAGCCAAATCGCCGTTGCCAATGATGTTACCAACGAAAACCGTGGTATTCACCTCTTGGCTGAAGCTGGTTTGATTAAGGTGAAGGACACGAACAAGGCTACACCAAACGACATCACTTCAAACCCTAAGAACTTGAAGATTGTGCCAGTTGATGCTTCACAGACTGCAACTTCATTGAAGGATCCTAAGTTTGCCGGTGCTGTGATTAACACGAACTTTGCTAAGTCAGCAGGAATCGACTTCAACACTGCCATCTATGTTGAAGGTTTGAACAAGAACACGACTCAATTCTTCAACTTCGTTGCGGCTAACAAGTCTGACAAGGATAAGAAGATTTACAAGGATGTTGTGAAGTCAATCCAAACTGCTAAGACCAAGGAATTGGTTAAGAAGAACTACGACGGTGCCGAAATCACTGTTTGGGATTACAAGAAGTAATTCAACCATGCGGGCTTGCCCCGCGTACATATTTAATCACCACCACGAAAGGAAAAATTACTCATGTCAAATCGTAAAGAAGAATACCTCACTTTCTTAAAAGAATTGATTGCCCTCCCCAGTGTTTCAGCAAAACACGAAAAGTTGCCCGAAACAGCTGCCCTGCTAGGTCAAGCATTGGAAAAACTTGGTGGCCAAGTCGAAATCGACGACAGTTACTTTGCCCCACTGGTCATTGCGCACTTTAACAGTAACCAAGCCGGTGCCAAGAATCTCATTATCTACAACCACTACGATGTGCAACCAGCTGAACCCTTTAACCTTTGGGACCAAGACCCTTGGACTTTGACTGAAAAGGACGGTCACCTAATTGGTCGCGGTGTCGATGACGATAAGGGAAATATCACGGCCCGTTTCACGGCCTTAGCCGAATACCTGGACGAAAACGATGGCCAATTGCCCGTCAACATTACCTTCCTAATTGAAGGATCTGAGGAAACCGCCTCACAACACTTGGATGACTACTTAGCCAAGCATCCAGAACTGAAAGCTGATTTAATCATCTGGGAGTCCGGTAATAAAGACGATCAGGGACAAATCGAACTTGGTGGTGGTAATAAGGGAATCGTGACCTTCGATGTGACGGCCAAGACAGCCGGCATCGACCTCCACTCCTCATTAGCAACCGTTGTTGATTCCGCTGCCTGGCGCTTAAGCCAAGGGTTAGCAACCCTTTTTGATCCAAAGACGGGCCGCATTCAAGTCCCTAACTTCTATGAAGACGTCATCGCCCCTAACCAGCGAGAGAAGGACTTGGTTGCTGCTTTGCCCGGCACCAAGGAAGAGTTTATCAAGGGACATCAAATCACTGCCCCACTGTTAACCGACAAGCGTGGTGACGATTGGAAGGAAGCCCTCTACTTCGAACCAAGTATTAATATTGAGGGTATCTCCTCTGGCTACGAAGATCAGGGTGTCAAGACAGTGCTACCAGCGGAAGCAACCGCTAAGTTGGAAGCCCGTCTGGTTCCCGGCATGGGCCCAGACAAGACCTTAAAGCAGATTCAAGACTATTTGGCCGACCAGGGCTTTTCTGATTTAACAGTGACAAAGACCCTTGGCCAACCAGGCTACCGATCAGATATGTCAGATCCTGAAATCAAAAAGGTTATCGACCTGGCTAAGGAATTTTACCCCGGTGAACCCGTTGTTTCCCCAACCTCACCAGGAACCGGCCCAATGGCCTATGTCAACAATGCTATCAAGGCTCCCATTATTTCTTTGGGTGTCGGCTACCAAGGCGCCTTAGACCATGCACCAAATGAGAACATTCGCCTGACTGATTACGAAGACAACATAAAGTTTGTTAAACTAATCATTGGTAGCTATGCTAATCACTAGTAGCAAACAGAAAGGAAAGTGCGCAAGCACCAGAATTTATCAATGACGAATCCAATTATTTCTTTAAAAAATATTGATGTGACCTTCCAACAAAAGAAGCGAACGATTGAAGCGGTTAAAAACGTTTCTATCGACGTGAACCGTGGCGACGTCTTCGGAATTGTTGGTTATTCCGGCGCCGGTAAGTCAACTTTGGTCCGGGTCATTAACCTGCTCCAGGTCCCAACGAGTGGCCAGGTCATCGTGAATGGTGAAACCTTCTTTGACGGCCAAGGCGCTGGCAAGACCGGTGTGCAAATTAAGCCAAATGAGCTTCGCGACCGCCGTCGTAAGATTGGGATGATTTTCCAACACTTTAACTTGCTCAACGAGCGTACGGTCGCCGAAAACGTGGCCTTTGCCCTCCAGCACAGCCCATTGAAGGCCGATGAAAAGAAGACTAAGGTTGCTGAACTGCTTGAATTAGTTGAATTAACTGATCGAGCAGAACAATACCCTTCTCAACTTTCAGGTGGTCAGAAGCAGCGTGTCGCCATCGCCCGCGCCTTGGCCAATGACCCTGAAATTCTGATTTCCGATGAAGCAACCTCTGCCTTGGATCCAAAGACGACCAACCAAATTTTGGCCCTTTTGAAGAAGTTAAATCAGCAGTACAACTTGACCATTCTTTTGATTACCCACGAAATGGACGCGGTCAAGGAAGTCGCTAACAAGGTCGCTGTGATGCAAGATGGGCAGGTCCTAGAAGAAGGTTCAACTTTGGACATCTTCACCAAGCCACAGGCCGCCTTAACTAAGGAATTTATCGAAACGGCCACAAACCAGGATAAGGCTTTGGCAACGATTGCTGAATCAGACGCCATTACGTCCCTAAGCGACAACGAGGTCTTTGCTCGTTTGACTTACTCTGGTAACAGCACAAATGAACCATTGATTACCACCCTTTATCAGAAGTATGAAGTTGTCGCCAACATCTTGTACGGTAACGTTGAGATTCTACAAGGAACAGAAGTTGGTTCCCTGTTGGTCATCCTCTCAGGCTCAGCCGATGGTTTGGCCGCCGGCTTGCAGTCCTTAAAAGACCAAGGCGTTACTGTTGATATCTTGAAAGGAAAGCAAGCATGAGTAATTGGTTTTCACAAACATTTCCAAACGTCGTTTATCAAGGCTGGTCCGGTGATACCGGTTGGCTAACTGCGATTAACCAAACAATCTTTATGACCTTCTGGTCCGCTATCTTCGGTGGTCTTTTGGGCTTAATTTTTGGCTTTGGCCTTGTTGTCACAAGCCCTCGTGGTATTACCCCAAACAAAGTCCTCTTCTGGATCTTTGATAAGATTGTTTCGATTTTCCGAGCAATTCCGTTCATTATCCTCTTGGCCTTCATTGCTCCCGTCACCAAGACCATTGTTGGAACGCAAATCGGTTCTACTGCCGCTTTGGTGCCATTGTCATTGGGAGTCTTCCCCTTCTATGCCCGTCAGGTTCAGGTTGCCTTGACCGAAGTTGATTCCGGGATTGTCGAAGCCGCTCAAGCAGTTGGGGCTTCCTTCACCGAAATCATCTTTGGTGTCTACCTCCGCGAAGGTCGGTCAGAATTGATTCGTGTGTCAACAGTGACACTGATTTCCTTGATTGGGTTAACAGCCATGGCCGGTGCCATTGGTGCTGGTGGTCTGGGAAACATGGCCATCGCTTACGGTTACAACCGTTTTGCCAATGATACAACCCTGGTGGCCACTTTCTTGGTTCTCGTCCTCGTCTTGATTGTCCAAGTCGTGGGTGACTATCTAGCAAAGCGCTATAATCACAAATAAAAAATCAGTACAAAAGGAGCTCAACACAATGTGTTGAGCTCCTTTTTTGTCAAACTATTAATTAGCGAGTCAATTGGAATTCGAAGCGATCACCAACGTAGTATGAGCGAACATATTCAAAGGGGTGGTCCTCCTGGTCATATGAAACCTGACGGACGGCCAAAATTGGATCGCCACGCTTGATTTGCAAGAAATCAGCTTGTCGCTCCGTTGCCAGCGCCGCTGTGACCGTTTGCTCGGCCCGCCCTGGCTGAATACCGGCCTGGATTAAAGTGGCGTAGAGCGACTCTGTCAGGCTTGAACGAGTAAAGTTATTCACCAGCTTCACAGGTAAGGTCGTCTGTTCCAGCAAGATTGGCTCATCATCACCCAAACGCAAGCGTTCCATCACCAAAACTTCGTCCTCTGGTTTGAGTTGCAAGTGCTCCAACTCCGAAACGGATGGGGTCGTCACCTTATAAGAAACGGTTACGGTCTGGGCCTCCCGGCCTGATTTTTTCATCAACTCCGTAAAGGAAGTCACACCGAGCGCGCGTTCTGAAACCTTTTTCTCAGCCACATAGGTCCCGGATCCAACACGGCGTTCCAAGATGCCTTCATCGACCAAGGTTTGAATCGCCTGACGCAGGGTCATCCGGGAAACGTGAAAGGATTCGGCCAAGTCACGTTCGGCCGGAAGGCGTTTATTCGTCCCCCATTCGCCAGCTGCAATGCGCTGACGAATCTCATTATGAATCTCAATATAGCGTGGTATAGCCATAATTATTGCCGCTCCTGACTGTCATTATTGGTTGAAAACTAGGATAACTTGCTAGTATCTCTTTTCTCATTATAATTGGTCTAGGCAGATATTTCAAATCAGTCATCTTTTTTTACCAAATTTTTGATTCCCCTCAACCCATCTAACTTTTATAGAATTCATTGAAAAAAATTCCAGAAAAATTCTAAAAACCCCTTGCAAAATGAGAGAAAAGCGGGTAATATATATCAAGTAATTGCCCCTTAGCCAAGCGGTAAGGCGGTGGCTTCTGGTGCCATTATGCGCTGGTTCGAATCCAGCAGGGGCAATACGATAACTTAGAAAAGGCGGTCTTGCTAGTGTAAGGCCGCCTTTTATGTTATCTTGGTAGTATAGCGTAATTCCTTTACTAGATATTCTAGTAGCAGACGAAATGGAGACAAAAGTGAACATCCGTCCTCTTGCTAAGCAAGATTTGCCTCATATCTACCAGCAAAAAAATTCACGGTCTGTGATGGCCCTCTGGTTCGAGGAACCCTTTAATTCCCTAGACGAATTAACCATCCTCTATGACCGCCACGTCCTTGATCAAAGCGAACGGCGTTTCGTGATTGAGGAAGACAACCAATTTGTCGGTGTCGTTGAATTAATCGATATCAATACTATTCACCGTCACTGTGAAATCCAAATCATTATTGATACCAAATTCCAGGGCCAAGGTTTGGCCCAAGAAGGAATGCACGCTGGGATTGAATACGCCTTTTCAGTCTTAAATCTTCACAAGATTTACCTGTACGTCGATGTAGAAAATCCAGCTGCTATCCACATTTATAAAAAATTCGGCTTTCAAGAAGAAGGTCGACTCCGCCAACACTACTTTGCCGAAGGACGTTACCATGATTCCTTAATGATGGGACTCTTCGCTAACGAATTTTATCAAGAAAAATAACCATTATGAAAACTGATGCCCGTTATACCAAAGCTGATGCCGCTATTCGTGCTACCTTTTTAGAAATTTTGGCCCATAAGGACTTTCATAAAATTTCTGTCCAAGAAATCATTAAGCAGGCTGATATTAACCGTTCAACCTTCTACGCTCATTTCTTAGATAAGGATGACTTGATGGAAACCATCCAAATGGACCTCTTAGAAGAAACCATGGGTGCTCTGCCTTCCTTAAACATTGAAAACTTCGATGTTGCTGAAATCTTCCAGCATCGAGCTGATTTTTTGGTTCAAAAGCTCTACGAGCAAAAGGAATTAGCCGCCCTTCTCCTTTCAAAGCATGCCGAGCATTCCTTTGAAAATCGAATGGTTGAACAGGCGAAGAAGGCCTTCTTCAATACAACCGATGGCCACGATTTAGCGATTCCACCGCGTTATGCCCTCAATATTTTGACAGGAACCGCCACAAATTTGATTATTACTTGGATTCGTTCTGGCTTTCAAGAATCAACCGAAGAGTTTTCGGCCATCCTTGTTAAGGTTGTCCCACCACTTTTGACCAAGGTTATCCATGCCCAAAACTAGTTCTTCAACAAAACCACCCATCAATGGGTGGTTTTTTGTTGGATAAAACGCCTAAAATCCCCCTATCCAACTTTTAAGCGACAATTGTTGGTTTTATTTTTTTGACAGTTTATTATACTAAAGTCAGTAAATGAAACGAGGAAGTACACATGAAATCATCAAATAAGTTGATTTTGGGTCTGGCTCTTGGTTTGACGGTCGTCTTAGGAATTATGATGACTGCCTTCTCATTACCAGCCGTAAAATCAGGTATTAACAATGTACCAATTGGTGTCGTTGCTCAAAATGATGCAACGTACGAAAAGTTGGCCAAGCCTTTGTCCGATAAGGGCTTTAAGGTTACCCAATATGACAGCGAAAAAGACGTTAAGTCTGCTATCAAGGAACGTAAGATCTACGGTGCCTTTGAAATGTCAGCAACTGGTGACTTGAGCTTGTACCAAGCAACTGCCGCTTCTGCAGCCGTTGCGCAAGGCTTGAACCAAATCGGTCAAGGTGTTGTTACCCAGCAAAAGGCCGCTGCTAAGGCGCAATTAGCACCAATGATGGCGCAAGCAAATGACGTCAACACATTGAAGGCTTTGAACCAAAAGTCAGCAGCAATCGATGCTAAGACATTGAAGGTTGTTGAATTACGTGCCTTCCCTAAGGATGACCCTAAGGGAACTGGTTTGGCTGCTGGTGCTTTGCCAATTGCCCTTGGTGGTTGGATTGGTGCCGTTGCTATTGCCAACGTGATTAAGGGTAAGAAGCAAAAGTTCTTTGCTGCCTTGGCCTTCGCCTTCGTTGGTGGACTTGGCCTTGTTGGTGTTATCCAATTCGGTGTTGGTACTTTCGATGGTAACTACTGGTTAACATCACTTGGTGCCATGGTTGGTATCGCCGCAACTGCATTCTTTGTTCTGGGTATTTTGGAAGTGATGGGAAACGGTGGTTTGATTATCGCCGCCATCATGTTGATCTTGCTTGGAAACCCACTTTCAGGGCTCTCATCAGCTCCTGAAATGTTGCCAAAGGGCTGGGGCTTCTTCGGACAACTCTTACCACCTGGAGCAACTGGAACGCTCTTGCGTGACATCGCCTTCTTCGATGGTAATGCAATCGCCTTGCCATTGACTGTATTGCTTAGCTATGTTGCCGTTGGTTTGATTCTCTTCGCCATCGGTAAAAAGTCAACAATCGTTGTTTCTGAAACAACAACTGACTAATCCACAATATTTTTTCTGCTTGAAAAAGCCGCTCGCAAGTCTGATTTCAGACAAGCAAGCGGTTTTTTTACTCTTTTTATGAGGGTCCGATATTAAGCAAACAAGAACCCGGTTCAATGAACCAGTTCGATTTCAACGCTATCCTTTGTTTGGTTAGCCGCAAAAATCGTCTTGGTGGCAGCCCAGATTTTCTCGGCAATTTCCGGCTTATTCATCGTATACAAATGAATGCCGTCGACCCCCTGGGAAACCAAATCAACAATTTGTTCAATTGCATAGGCAATGCCGGCATCCTTTAACGCCAGCGGATTATCCGCATAGCGATCAAGCATTTTTTGATACTTTTTAGGCACTGGCACACCCGAAAATTTCGTTATCCGCTCAATTTGCTTTTTATTGGTACAGGGCATAATACCGGCTTCAACCGGCACTTGGATGCCAGCCAGGGCTAGCCGTTCCTGAAATTCATAAAAATGCTGATTGTCAAAAAATAGCTGTGAAATCAGGTGGTCCGCCCCCGCATCGACCTTACGCCTCAGCCCCTCAATATCAGCCACCACAGATGGTGACTCCTGGTGCACTTCCGGATAGCAAGCAGCGGCAACGTCAAAATTAGGATACTCGCGGTCAATATAAGCAACCAAATCAGAAGCATGGTGGAAGGTCCCATTTGGTGATAACCCGTCTACTGGGTCACCACGCAGTGCCAGCACGTTTTGAATATTATCGGCCGCCAATTGGTCAAGCAGTTCGTCCACCTGCTGTTGGCTCCGATACAAACTAGGAATATGGGCAACCGCTGGTACGTGTAGCTGATTTTGAATAAGATTGGCAACCTCAATCGTTTCATTACCCTGGGCCGTTCCGCCCGCACCCAGTGTCACCGAAATAAAATCAGGCGAAACATCATTTAAAGAAGATAGCGTTGGCAGAATACTTTCTTTGGAAGTATTCTTTCGTGGTGGAAAAACCTCGAGGGAAAAAACTGTTTTTTTCTCGAATAAATCAACTAGCTTCATCGACATCCTCCCTGATTGCTTGAATGGCAGCAATCATGTTTTCCAAACTGGCGAATGATTCCGCCTCGGACCGGGTCTTCAAACCGCAATCTGGATTGATCCAAACGTTTTCGGCAGGAATTTTTTCGATCACCTGCTCAATCAAACCTTGAATTTCATTTTGACTTGGTACCCGTGGTGAATGAATATCATAGACACCTGGACCTACCTGAGTTTGGAACTGGTGGTCAACTAGGTCATCAATCAAGGTGAAATCAGCTCGAGAGGCTTCAAACGAAATCACATCGGCATCCAAGTCGTCGATTGCTTGAAGAATATCTGAAAACTCGCTATAGCACATGTGAGTGTGAATTTGTGTTGTTGGTGCAACGCCAGAGTGAACCAGGCGGAAGGCCGGAACAGCCCAATCTAGGTACTGGCTAAACCAATCTGATTTTCTTAATGGCAAATTCTCACGTAAGGCTGGTTCATCGATTTGAATAATCTTAATTTCATGCTTTTCCAAATCCAAGACTTCATCGCGCAGTGCCAAAGCGATTTGGGTCACGACTTCCTTGCGCTCGATGTCCTCACGAGGGAACGACCAGTTAAAGATGGTCACTGGACCCGTCAGCATCCCCTTCACGAGCTTATCCGTCAGGCCATTCGCATAGACCGAAGCTGCAACCGTAATCGGTGCCGTACGGCTAACATCCCCCCAAATAATTGGTGGTTTAACAGCTCGGCTACCGTATGACTGGACCCAACCATTTTGGGTGAAGACAAATCCACCTAATTTTTCACCGAAGTACTCGACCATGTCATTGCGTTCGTATTCCCCATGAACCAAGACATCCAGACCTAACTCCTCCTGCTTACGGATAATCCGGGCAATCTTGTCTTCATTGAATTGGTCATATTCTTCTTGGCTGATTTCATGGTGCTTAAATTGACGACGGTTGGCTCGAACATCAGCTGTTTGTGGGAAGGAACCGATTGTCGTCGTTGGGAACAGTGGCAAGTCTAATTCTTCGTTTTGCAAAGCAATCCGTGTTTTTCGATCTGACAATCGAGTATAGTCATCGTCGCGCAACGCCTCCACTCTCTTCTGGACCGCCACATTAACTGGGTGTTTGACGTCAGCAAAGAGTCGTTGATTTTCTTCCAAATACTTCTCGCTACCGTCTCGGCCAGCAACAATCGCAGCCAATTCACTGAGTTCGTGCAATTTTTCAATAGCGAAGGCCAAATGTTGGGCAACGTCTTGGTCCAACTGATTTTCATTAGCAACGGTATAAGGCACGTGCAACAAAGAGGAAGAAGTATTTAAGACAACAGGTACTTCTGTTGGCAACTGATGCAATTGCTGCAAGGTTGTCTGGTAATGGTTACGCCAAATGTTCTTACCATTCACAACCCCAGCAAAGAGCGTCTTATCGGTTGGAAAACCGTATTGCTCAATCAATTGCCAATTTTCTTGCCCCTCAACAAGGTCCAAACCAATCCCTGCAAAAGGCTTTTGAATCAAATCTTGGTAGACATCCCTGACATCGCCAAAGTAAGTCTGCAAAACGACTTTGACTGTGGTTGGTTGGGCCAAAAGTTGGTCATAAAGTTGATCAAACAGTTCTTGGTCTTGTTGACTGACATCAAACGTTAGTGCTGGTTCATCAACTTGCAAATAGTCGACCCCTAACTCCTGCAGGTTAGCCAAAAGTGCTTGATAGGCCTGGACCAAATCAGTAATAAAATCAGATGGCTTGGCGCCATCCACAAACCGCGCTAATTTCAAAAGTGTATAGGGACCGATAAAGACAGCCTTAATCGAATCAATCCCTGCTGCCTGGGCTTCACGAATTTCATCAAGTAGCCTTTGACCATTAAACTGCACATGTGTCTCTGGCGTAAATTCAGAAACGATATAGTGATAATTCGTATTAAACCACTTCTTCATTGGCAACGCCTTAACCGTTTGGTCACCATCCTGATAACCCCGAGCCTGAGCAAAATACTCATCTAATTTTGACAATCCTAATTGTCGGTAACGATCAGAAACAATATTTAAATCGTTGGCAACGTCCAAAAAATTATCAAAGAAAGAAAAGTCGCCAACTGGAATCAAGTCAATGCCAGCTTCCTGCTGGGCCCGCCAATGCGCCAACTTAATCTCATGCGCCTTTTGCAATAACTCGTCCTGGTTCAACTGCTTCTTCCAATAATGCTCTGTCGCAAACTTTAGTTCTCGCTTTTCACCAATCCGTGGGAAACCAATAATTGTTGTTGTCATGTCCTTTTCTCCTCATCTTTTCTTTACTATTCTTGGCCGCACATAAAAACGCCCCTAGATAAACAATCACGTCTATCTAGGGGCGCCTTTTGGCACGGTACCACCCTAATTGTCTGATAACCATCAGACTTACTCAATACCCCAAAATACATCGGAGCCACACAAGATAACGGCTGTGAACCGTGGCCATCTCACGCAAACTGCGCTCGACCGGCCAGTAACTCCAAGACCATCTTCTCTAACCATTTTTCTACCAATTCTCATCATCATGGCTCTCTGTCAGAAATTCGGATTAGATACTCATCTTTTCATTGTTTGTTTTCATTCTTTAATTTTCAAAAAGGCCTGATGTAAATCAGCCTTCAAATCGTTGATATCTTCGAGGCCAACCGAGTAGCGGACCAAGCCATCCGTAATGCCACGGTCATGGCGTTCTTCCACGTTCATTTCAGCATGGGACATCTTTGGTGGATAGGAAATAATCGATTCCACCGCTCCCAAAGAAACCGAGAAAATCGGAATCTTTAATTCGGCTACCAGCTGACGCACATTGTCTTCACTACCAATATCAAAGGACAAGACCGCCCCACCTGATTTGGCCTGACTACTTTGAACTGCGTAGCCAGCATCCGCTTCCAAGCCCGGATAATTAACCTTTGTCACAAGTTCCTGTTGTTCGAGCCATTGAGCCAACTCTAGGGCGTTTTGTGACTCCTTTTCCATCCGGACCGCTAAGGTCTTAATGCCGCGCATCAAGAGCCAGGAATCCGAAACGCCAAGCGTTGCACCCATGGCATTTTGGAGAAAGTAGATTTGCTTACCGAGGTCTTCGTCCTTGGTCACCACCAATCCAGCCAAAATATCACTATGGCCGGCTAAGAACTTCGTGGCACTATGCACGACCAAATCAGCACCAAGGTCCAATGGCTTTTGCAAAACCGGGGTCATAAAGGTATTATCGGCAAAAACTAAGGCCCCATGGTCGTGGGCAATTTTGGCCACTAAACGAATATCCGTGACCTGCAAAGTTGGGTTTGAAGGAGTTTCCACATAAACTACCTTGGTATTATCCTGGAAAGCCTCTTCCAAATCAGCTGGGTTTCCCAAGTCCACAAAGGTATGCGAAATTCCGTACTTGGTCAAAACTTCTTCTACCAAGCGGAAGGTCCCACCATAAACATTCTTGGTCAAAATTACGTGATCGCCCTGGTTCAACGTCAACAAGGCCGTCGAAATCGCTGCCATCCCCGTTGCAAAGGCAAAGCCCCGGGTGCCATGCTCCAACTCCGCAATACTTTCCTCTAGAACATCTCGTGTTGGGTTCCCTGACCGGGCATAATCCCAGTGACCGAAATGATCAAAATCACGCTGCTCGAATGTTGAGGACAACTGGATTGCTGGGTTAATCGCCCCGCTTTCCTTATCTGGTTTAGTCGTGGTTTTAATGACCTTCGTCCAATCAGAAAATGCATCCTTAGTCATGAATTAACTCCTTTTCTACGCCAAATGTCTCTGCCACCTGTTTCTTAACCGAATTGGCCTCAGCCACATTGTCATCTGTTGCAGCAGCCAGAGCCTGATGGAAGTCTAAAATCAGGTCCGAACTAGCCTCAATCCCACAGGAGACACGCAACAAGTTTTCCGTAATCCCTGTTTTTTCACGTTCGTCCGGTGTCATGTCGGCATGGGTTTGCACGGCCGGAACGGTCACCAAGGTTTCCGTCCCACCCAGGCTTTCAGCAAAGGAAATCACCTTCAAGGCGCCCAAGAAACGGTCAATATCAACTGATTTGTTCACATAAATACTGACCATACCACCACGGCCAGGGTAGCGCACTTCGTCAATCAACTCACTTTGATTAAAGTCTGCCACCAAGGCCTGAGCGTTTTCTTCCTGTTTAGCCAAGCGCAAAGGCAGCGTCTTCAGACTACGCAAGAGTAACCAAGAGTCGAAGGGTGCCAAATTAGGACCCGTCGTGATCAGATTTTGACCAATAACTGCGGCTGTTTTTTCGGTTTTACAAACCACCACACCGGCTAACAGGTCATTGTGCCCTGACAAATATTTCGTAGCAGAATGAACCACGATGTCTGCCCCCTCATTTAAGGGTTGTTGAATCAAGGGTGTGTAGAAAGTGTTATCCACGAGCAATTGGGCCGAAGTGGCATGAGCATGATTGGCCGTCTTTTGGATATCAATCACCTTCATGGTTGGGTTTGAAGGGGTCTCAATCCAAACAGCCTTCCCGCCATCCGCCAAAAGCCGGTCGAGTTCTTGGTAATCCTGACCATCCCACTTGCTGAAGCGTAGATGGTACTGATTTGCTAAAAGATCAAAGAAGCGGAAGGAACCACCGTACAAGTCATCGGACACAATGATGTGGTCATCACTCTTAAATTGGCTAAAGACTAGTTGAATTGCCGCCATACCCGAGGAAACGGCAAAGGCCTTTGCCCCATTTTCCATCTGAGCCAAGACGTCCTCTAAGACATCTCTGGTTGGTTCCGTCATTCGGGAATAGTCATAACCCGTCGACTTACCCAAACCCTCGTGCCGATAAGCAGTCGAGAAGTACAGGGGCATCGAAATCGACCCCGTCACATTATCAACTCGGTTACCCGCTTGAGCCAAAATCGTTTCAATCTTCTTTTGCCAAGAACAGTCAATTGCCATTAATTTTTACCTTTCCTTATTCCAATCTTTTGCACAACCTGATTTTTTTGCCAGGATTTATAGCGCGTTTTAAATTCGGCTAGTGCTAACTCGCCGCGCACGTTTTTTAAAACATAACAACAGCTTCATTCACCACGAGCGCCCTCAAATCTGATCCCGGGTTTCATCATCACGCACGCCTTTAAATCTTAGCCAAGGCCTGGTCCAAATCAGCGATAATATCGTCAACATTCTCTACCCCAATTGAGAGGCGAATCAAGTCCGGCGTCACACCGGCTGCCCGCAGTTCTTCCTCATTCAACTGGGCATGGGTCGTAGAAGCCGGATGAATAATCAGCGACTTCGCATCGGCGACATTGGCCAAGAGCGAGAAGAGCTTCAAGTTCTTAATCAATTCCTTACCGGCCTCTTCGCCACCAGTCAAACCGATAGTGAAGATTGAACCAACCCCGTTAGGGAAATACTTTTCTGCCAAAGCATGATAAGGGCTATCAGCCAATTTTGGATACTTAACCCAGGCAACTTTTGGATGGTTATTCAGGTAGTCGACCACCTTTTCGGCGTTTGAAACGTGACGCTCAACCCGCAAAGAAAGCGACTCCAATCCCTGCAGTAACAAGAAGGAGTTGAAGGGGCTAATCGTTGCTCCCAGGTCGCGCAAGCTTTCGGCTCGAACCTTGGTTGTAAAGGCTGCCGGTCCCAAATCAGCAAAGACCAAGCCGTTATACTGGGCGTTTGGCGTTGTGAAACCTGGGTACTTGCCGCTAGCCTTATAATCAAAGTCGCCCTTTTCAACAATGACGCCACCCATCGTTGTCCCGTGACCACCAATAAACTTCGTGGCCGAATGAATCACAATGTCAGCGCCATGGTCCAAGGGCCGAACTAAGTAAGGCGTCCCGAATGTGTTATCCACCAAGAAGAGGATTTGGTGACGGTGGGCAATTTCGCCAATGGCCTCAAAGTCAACCAAGTTAATATTGGGGTTCCCGATACTTTCCACATAAACCGCCTTGGTCTTATCCGTAATCGCCTTTTCAAAGTTTTCGGGGTCATCTGGATCGACAAAGGTCGTTTTAATTCCTAATTTTGGTAGCGTGACCGCAAAGAGGTCATAAGTCCCGCCATACAGTGTACTGGCAGCAACAATCTCATCTCCCTGACCAGCAATGTTGAGAATCGCCGCCGTAATAGCTGCTGAACCTGTGGCTAAAGTCACCCCTGCACTGGCGTTTTCCAAAGCCGCCACGCGATCATCGACAACCGCTGTCGTTGGGTTAGTCAAGCGTGTATAAATATTGCCGGGCTCCGTTAAGCCAAAACGATTGGCTGCCTGATCAGCGTCCTTAAAGACGTAAGAAGTTGTTTGATAAATTGGCACGGCCCGTGACCCGGTTTCTGGATCAACTGTTTGGCCAGCGTGTACTTGTAATGTTTCAAAGTGTAATTTCTTGTCGGTCATAATTTTTCTCCTTATTGACAATCAGGTTCAACCAGTTTTGATAGAGCTGGCGGCTGCTAGCCGTCCAAGTGTTTTCAATCTCTTCGCCACGGTCGTAATAGCCTTCTGGGTAGTAGTTAGCTGGTTCATGAATGGCCAAATGTTTAGCCAGGTCGCGACGGTATTCGGCATCCAACGTTTTCGTTTGATATTCCGAATGCCCCGTCAGATAAGTTTGCTTCCTCTCGGCCGAATGTAGTAGAAGCGGTCCCGCTTGATCATTGGTTAAGAGGACTTGTAAATCAGCTGGCAAATCGTCAACATCAATCACCGACTCCGAATACCGCGACTGCGGTGTCTTGAAATTTGAGAGGCCAGCGGTCAGTCCTGATTTTTCAGTGGCAGTTTCTTGGGCCAGTTGCTTGGCCTCATAAATTCCAAACAATTTTGCCGGTAAGCGCCGCTTTTTGATGCCAAAGTCTTGGTACAGCGCTGCCTGAGCCGACCAACAGGCGTTGATGGTTTGACCAACATGGTCTTTCGCCCAATCCTTAATGGTCAAAAATTCCTGCCAGTAATCAACGTCCTCAAAGGGTAGCTGCTCTACCGGTGCCCCCGTTAAAATCAGACCATCGAAGTTTTGATCCTTAATTTGGTGCCAACAGGCATAACAGTCGGCGACCGCATCCTTTGGAACAGTCTTGAAGTGGTGACTACAGGCATATAAAAAGGTCAATTCGACATCCTGGTCCAAATCATTTAACAAGGACAAAAACTGTTCCTCTGTATTTTCCTTGGTTGGCATCAGGTTCCAAACCAAGATTTGCAGTGGTTGGATTAATTTCTGATTTTGCCACGCTTGCTTTTGGTGCAAGAACCCATTCTTTGCATTCGCCGTCATCGCCATTCTCCTTTTTTAAAACAAAAAAACGCCCCTAGAATCACTATAAAAGTCATTCTAGGGGCGCCAAATAGCCTGGCACGGTACCACCCTATTGCTGGCTTATTGGCCAGCACTTAAGACACTAAAGAAGCTATCTCTTAACACGGTAACGTGTGTCAATCCGTAAGGGGCTCATCGACAAGACTCACCGCTTATACCGTAACCAAAGACCATCTTCAACATTTGCTCAAATACCCGCTTACACCGACCCGGGCTCTCTGTTAAAATCAGCTGAACGTTTACTCATCTTTTCTCAGTAATTTATAATTTATCTGTTGACACGTATAATAAACCGTTCTATTTTCTTTGTCAACAGTGTTTTGATTTTTTAATGAAATCGGCTAGATATGATTGTTCCAAATAAAAAAGCGCCTCAATGATCCTTTCGTCTTGCTCTATCGCCACTTGTTTCCCTTTTTAATTGCCAAAAATCGGTTTGAGTCCGCTAGTCGGCATTTTCACTTAAACAAGTCAAACAAACTAAAAGTTGTCTTGCTATAAACCCTGTTATACATCTTCTTTTTTGGGTTCATCCAACCCCGTCCCCGGGTTCCATAACCCGGAATCAAGGCCTTCTTAACCGCCCGCGTTGCCCGGCCGGATGTTCGAGCCGCAATCGACTTTTTCAAACTTGGTGTCCGCATTCCATACTTCATATTCTGTACTCCTTCTCATCATTCTAGGTTGAGTATAGCACTTTTATCGGAACCATTCTTTTTTAAATCTAAAAGAGTGATTTCGAATCCTATTTTGAAAATCGTATAACCCTTGAAAATCAGCGACTTTATCCACGCAAACAAAACAAATTGCAGTACAATGGTATCCGTATTGGAGGTGACGGATTTGTCTAAAAATTTATTTCCATCACATGAACGACTCCTCTTTGGAAGTCTCTTAACCTTCACCGCTGGATCACTGGATGCTTATTCTTACCTAATCCACGGCGAGGTCTTTGCCGGTCTGCAAACCGGAAACCTAATTTTGCTTGGTATCAACTTAGGGAAAATGCACTTTTCCACTGCAAGTCACTACCTGATTTCACTGCTTGCTTTCGGTGTTGGTACTCTCTTAATCAAGGTTCTACAACATGTACTAGAAAATAAAGGCGCTAGTAAAACAACCGAACGCCGTTTTGTCCTTTGGTATATGACAGCCATTTTGGTGTTGTCTGCAATCCTACAGAAGCACGTGCCCAACCTCGTTGGTACATCAATTCTTTCCTTTGCCGCTGCTGCCGAGTTACAGGAATTCCGTAAGCTCAAAGGTGCCCCATTCATGCCACTAATGATGACCGGAAATTTCCGGACACTCTACGAGGCCCTCTATGAAAGCCTCTTCCGTGGCAACACTAAGATGGCACAAACAGCCATCGATATCGCCACGGTCATTTTCACCTTCTTCTTGGGAGCACTGTTGATCAGTGCAACGGTTCCAGTCTTGGCTGGATTGGCCATCCTCATTCCAGCTCTGGTAACACTCATTATGAGCCAACTGGTCACAATGAAATAAGTAAACAGCCTCTGATCGTTTTTTGGTCAAGGCTTTTTCTTTTGATTCATTTGCCAAACAACACCACCGAACCACCGCAGAGCAAACTGAGTATAAATTAAAAAAGGTAAGACGTTTAAAAACGTCTTACCTTCAACAGCTACCGGACATCCATGAAATCCGTTAGCTACTTTTTAAAAGCATCCTTTGTTTTGTCGGCAAAATCTTTGGTGGCATCTTTAGCATCAGCTGCAAATTCCTTTGCCTTGCCCTCAGCCACTTTAGCCTCACCTTCCAACTTGTCCTTTGCTGCATCAAATTTTTCTTCGAATGACATATAATGTTCCTCCTTTAAATTTGATTGCCCTCAGTATACACCAAAACTCATTGATGTAAAGTAAAATGTTATATAAAAAATAAAAAAATCAGGCCCTGATAAATGGAGTCTAATTTTTCCTTCGTTAATGTCAGCTAAGGTTTCGATTCCACAATCTGCTTCTGTTCAATAGTTTTATCCAGTGAAACTAGCCAGACAATAGCAATAACTATCAACGGCAAGAAAGTCAACAAAATGTCGGACCAAGGGCTGACTGGTAAGTTACCAGTAATCGTGCTCTGCCAATCGAAAAGAAAGTGTGCTACGGCAACGACTAGAATGGAATTTGTCAGTACGCGGAAAATCATGAATAATAAACCAGATCCAAAAGCATAAAATACTTGCTGATATACAGCTAAACTAGATGGATAAACAGATAAATTTAAAAGATGAAGAGCTGAAAAAGCTAAGCTTGTTGAGATAGAAATAATAATCAATCTGTTGTGTTGAATTTTAAAACGATTCAAAATACGTTGTGTCAAATTTACCAGATAACCTCTGAAAAGGTACTCTTCAAAAAAGCCAGCACCTAAAGCGACCATTGTGCAACTAAGTATCATTTTGGGTGATTCTTTGAAAAGCTCCAAGAGGCTTTGAATATTGCCATTAATAGCATATAACACAACAAAATACACCAACAGACCAAAAATTAAAAATTTTTGTGGTTTCGAAAGCGGTAGCTTTTCTTGATAAATTTTCTCTTGATTGGCTACTTTACGAATCAAATAAACGTCAATCATCAAAACGATGGACATCAATACTTACAACACAATTGTCGCGCCAAAAGACACTATATCCGGGTGCCCAGGCTCAAAAAACGAACCTACAAAAAATAGAAAGATTATCAATATGTCGTAATGCGTTATTTTGTTCTTGATTTCTTCACTATCTTGTTTCATGCAAAACCTCCAATTTTTATTGAATTTCTTAAATATATCGTAACACGTTTAATAAATTTAATGTATATTTTGGTTATTTATACTTTTTTTATATTTTTTAATTAGAGGCACGAGATTAATGCCAGATTACCCCGTGCGAGATAAAAACATTAATGGCTTTCTTCAAATAAAAAAATTACGACAAAAAAGGTAGAACACCTTGTGTTCTACCTTTTGGAAAAGTCTTGCTCTACGAGCCTTATGCCGACTAGCGGACTCAAACCGCTGACCCCCTCATTACTAGTGAGGTGCTCTATCAACTGAGCTAAGTCGGCAAAATCAGTACCTAAATATTATATCAAAACATTTTGAATACTTCAACAATATTTTTTGAAATATTGTGATACGGATGACAGGAATCGAACCTGCACGGATTACTCCACTGGAACCTAAATCCAGCGCGTCTGCCAATTCCGCCACATCCGCAAATCTTGACGTACCAGGCTAACTTTCGATTTTAAACAACCGACAGACGCTTTGGCAACCATTTAATAATACTGGATTTCTTTCTCATCGTCAAGTAAAACTTTAGAAAAAATCATTATTTTTTCAACAGCACGTCCACAGAGAATAACCAAGAAGCTCCCCCATTCAAAAAGCACCACAGACAAAGCCTGTGGCGCTGATTTATCAATTGTTATTCATTATCAAGGGTCTTCTTCGTTAATTCCGAAACAGACTGCTCTTTTCGTTGCGCTAGATGCAGTTTATAGGCATATAGGATAATTGTTCGAGCAATCGCGTACACCGGCA
Organism: Fructobacillus tropaeoli; assembly: GCF_001047135.2. GTDB lineage: Bacteria > Bacillota > Bacilli > Lactobacillales > Lactobacillaceae > Fructobacillus > Fructobacillus tropaeoli. Next base: position 85,510 of record NZ_DF968083.1, read on the forward strand.
CAACAATGATCATGCCGACGATACCCCAAAGATTCCCAGCCCCAAGCAAGAGCAGCATCACCGTTAACGGATGAATCTTCAGGCTCTTACCAATCAAGGCTGGATAAATAATTGAACCGTTAACCTGCTGGACAATTGCCATCGTAATCACGATTCCGATGACCATCTTCCAGGAAATCGATAAAGCAACCAAGACGGCCGGCACAACCCCGATAAAGGGTCCCACATAAGGAACGATGTTAGCGACTCCGGCAATGAAGCCAAGGAGCCAAATATATGGTAATCCGGTCATCCAATAACCAATACTCATGGCAAAGCCGACAAAGACCATCTGAATGGCCTGACCCGAAATATAGCGCTCAATGGTCTTATCGAGTTGTCCCCCAAGTTCAAAGACGTCCTGCGCCTTGCTCTTTGGGAAGAAATTTTTGACCGTTGGCAAAAAGTGGTCCGCGTCGTTCAGCATATAAAAGAGAATGATTGGAACCATCAAAGCGTTGATGGTAAAAGAAGTCGCTCCCGCAATCACAGCTTGAAGAGTACCGGCAGTAATTGAGAGGACAGAAGTCCCATACTTGGTCACAGACGTCTTAATGTCAGTATCTGAAACCGAGATATTCATGCGCTTAAACCAGGGCTCCTTGACCATCTCATTAGCCAAATCCTGCACGTGTTTGATAAACGATGGGATGGCATTAATCATATTCGTGATTTCGTTTAAAATCAGTGGTACAAAAATCACCAAAGCCCCACCAACCACAATCAAGAACAAGGCAAAGGTAATCCAGACGGCCAAAAACCGAGGCATCTGCCAGTTTTTGATTCTGATTTTTTCAATTGCCTTTAAAATCGGCTTCAAAACGTAGTAGAAGAAGCCAGCAACCAATAGTGGCATAAAAACCGTGTTGGCAAAGACTGCAATCGGATGCATTAAAAAGTCAAAACGAAAGACTAAGAAAATTAAACAGGCTAGAGCCAGCGCCTCAATTGTCCAAAAGAATATGGTCCTTAATTTATCATTTGGAAACATCATCAATCTCCCTTAATTGATCTAATAGCTTATGTTGTACCTTCGGCAGGGCCAGTGCCTCTTGCTCCGCAGGCGACAGGAAGGCCATGTTGGTTGGCAAGTTCTGCTGATTTTTGACCGGTAAATCAACCAACCAAATTTCCCAGCGGCGGTGAGAAAAGACGTGCACAACCGGCTTTAAAGTCAGTTGTTTTCCGGCCAATTCTTCGATTGACTCCACTTGCTTCAATGGCAAGGTCCAAAAATTAGCTAGCAGACCTGTTTTTGGTCGTTGCTCATACAACAACCGACCCTGTTCATCATATGCCACTTGAGCTTGATAAATCTGTCGCACTGGCTTTTTCTTTTTTGTCTTCACCGGATACTGGTCCTCAACCCCATCTCGAAAGGCCGCGTTATATTTTTTAACGGGTGAATGCAGGGTATCCGGATTATCCGTCTTCATATAGGTTGTGCCCAAGTCCATAATTGCTTGGTTAAAGTCACCAGGCCTCTCTGGGTCAACGATTGGTTCAATTGCTTGATAAAAGACCTTACGGGTTTTTGGTTGCGCAATATCATCGTCAATCTTCAACAGGCGGGAAAAGACTCGAAAGAAATTACCGTCAATGGCTGGTACTACTTGACCAAAAGCAATCGAGGCAATCGCCGCTGCCGTATAGGGCCCAACCCCAGGCAAGTCCTGGAGGTCATCATATGATTCTGGCCAGTGACCCTGAAGGTCATTGACTACATACTTAGCCGCCTTATGTAGGTTTCTAGCCCGTGAATAATAACCGAGCCCTTCCCAAAGTTTTAAGACCAAATCTTCATCAGCAGCAGCCAAATCAGCCACCGTTGGCAAAGCTTCCATGAAGCGGTTAAAATAGGTGATGACCGTATCAACTCTGGTCTGCTGGAGCATTAACTCCGAGACTAGAATTCGATAAGGATCCGTGTTTTGTCGCCAAGGCAAAGCTGCTCGACCCTCTTGGTCGTACCAGGCAAGCAAGTCTTTGCGAAAGGCGTTGATTGTCGTTTGATTCCAATTCTCCATAACCACTATTATAGCACTTGAAAACCAATCTCTTATCAGGTATAATTGTTTTCTGTACGATACATTTATTTTATCTAATATAAGGAGTTACACCATGGCAGTTAAGACACCATTGAATTCATTTGCCCGCGGCCGTAAGGTCGGACACGACTCTTCTAAGAAGAAGCGTCAAGCTGCTGTTGCTCAATTGCAACAATGGGCTAAGGGAAAGACAACAGAAATCCCTAACACAAGCACTAAGTAAGGAAAACTAGCGTTCAGCTAGTTTTTTTTCTTGATTTTTTCATAAATCTGAAGAAAACTGCTTGTCTTGCCTGGCGGCCATGCTTATACTAAATGTTGAGCAATCACTTATTTGGAGACCAAACCTATGATTATTTCCGTCGAAAATAAACAACGCCGCCGGGCAGTCTTTGCCACCCTGCTCTTTATCGTTCTGGCCGTTTTAATTGGCACCAATGCGTCTTTTTTGTATGAAATGAATGAGTCAGTTCGCTTCTTTATGACTGGAATTCAAACGAGTTACGGTAATGCTATTATGTCGGCAGCAACCTTCTTAGGTTCGCCACTCATGTGTCTAATTTATGCCGTCCTCTTAGCAAGCGTCCTACTTTTGGCAAACTTAAAAATCCCGGCATTTTGGGTAATCTTTACCGCCTTTGGTCAAATTATTTTGACCCAAATCATTAAGTTCTTTATTCATGCCTCGCGCCCCGTTGGTCACCTCTTAACGGACACCGGCTACTCATTCCCGTCACAACACGTCGTTGCTATTTGGTCAATCGTTTTTATCCTGTTCTTGTTGGTGACACCAAACATTAATTCGATGATCTTACGGATTTTGATTGACTGGATTTTAATTACCCTGGCGCTGATGGTTATGCTCTCGCGACTCTACTTTTCTTCGCAATTCGCCTCAGACGTCATTGCCGGCTACCTACTTGCCTACGCTTGGGTCGTCCTCTGCGCTAGCCTTTATCCGACAGTCGCAACCACATTGAAGAAAAATTTTTGGGCGTTCAAAGAACAAGAAATTTAATATTGATCAGACTCAGTCGCTAACGACCGAGTCTTTTTTATTTGTCATGCAAAAACATGATCCACTAAAAATCAGCCCACCCTTCAAACAAAAAAATGCCCACCGCTTTGAGCGGTGGGCATTCTGATTTGTTAGAAGTTTAGTCTTCCTTATAATCGTCATCAGACATGGCTTCAACTTGTCCCAACAAGTAACCATTACCAACTCCTGAGAAGAAGTCGTGGTTTGATGTGGAAGTTGAAATACCATTCATCACAACTGGGTTAACCTGGTCGGCGTTGTCTGGGAACAATGGTTCCTGTCCCAAGTTCATCAAGGCCTTGTTGGCGTTGTAGCGCAAGAAGACCAAGACGTCATCCGTCCAACCAATTTGATCATAAATTTCGTGGGTAAACTTTTCTTCGTTGTCGTACAAATCGTACAACAAGTCATACATCCAAGTCTTCATTTCTTCTTGTTCCGCTTCTGAAAGCTTGTTAAAGCCGATTTGGAACTTGTAACCGATGTAAGTACCGTGCACAGACTCATCACGCAAAATCAGCTTGATGATTTCGGCAACGTTCAGCATCCGGTTGTGGCCCAAGTAGTACAAAGGCGTGTAGAAACCTGAGTAGAACAAGAAAGTTTCCAAGAAGACCGAAGCAACCTTCTTTTGCAATGGTGTACCATTTTGGTAAACATCATTAATCTTGTTCGCCTTGTACTGCAAGAATTCATCATGATCGGCCCATTCGAAGGTCGCATCAATCTCTGACTTGTCGTTCAACGTTTCAAAGATTGAAGAATATGACTTGGCGTGAACAGATTCCATAAATTGGATGTTGTTCAAAACCGCTTCTTCCTTTTGGTTAACTGCATCGCGACGCAATGAAGCCATTCCGTCCTGTGACTGCAATGTATCCAAGGTCGTCAAACCACCGAAGACCAAGTTATAAACCCGGCGTTCCGTATCATTCAAATCACCACGCCAGTTGCGCAAGTCGTTTGAAATTGGGACACGGGTATCCAACCAGAATTGTTGGGTCAACTTTTCCCAGGTAGCCTTATCCAAGGCGTCCTCAATGTCGTTCCAGTTAATGGCAGTATATGAGCCGTTATTCACGTGTTCAACCATGTTATTCTCCTAATGTTTCCGTGATGCTTTGGTAAATTTTTTCTGCGTCGTAAGAAGTCCCACGTAACTCGTAGTCTCCAATCACCGGTACCTGATACTTTTTGGCGTAGCGCTTCGCAGTCAAAATATATTGATCGTTAAAGTTGCGGTTCCCCGATCCAACTACACCCCTTATTAGTGTAGCATTGTCTTCAAAATCAATATAGTCTGCGAGTGCGTTCGTAAAGATTTCGATTACTGCAGGGCCGGTACCGGTACCGCCCGTCAAGTAGGTTGGTACAATCGCCACAAAGGGTTGGTGTTCAGCTTCATAATCGGTTTCATCACCGACTACTTTAGCGTCAATCATGTCACCTTTTTCTTCAGCAACCGCTTGCAGCTTATTAATAAACGACTGTGTATTGCCCTCAATGCTGGCATATAAAAGTCGGTATGTTGCCATCGGACTTTCCTTTCTAAACAGCGTAGGCTGTTTGTCAGAACTTTGAATTAGAATCATTTGATAATATTTGAACAAAGTTCATGCAACGTATTCAATTTAACAGCTAGGTTGACAGCCGTCAACCCCTAAAATATGTACGACTGAGCAGTGCTCAGTCATTTGTGAACCCGGTAAACAAGACCAGGCTAACGGTTGAACACTTATTCACAATCGCATTTTGTTAGAAAAATTTTCTAACTTAAATTCCTGTAAGCGTATCCAATTAGAATTAAATCGTCATTAAATTGAGCAAGACTCACATTCGTTGATACCAGCCTCTTGGTTATCATCCGTATATGTTCGAACATAGTACAGAGACTTGATGCCCTTCTTGTAAGCATAATTACGCAACTTAGACAAATCACGTGTGGTCATCTTCTCCGTCCGACCATTCTTCCAGTCATAAAGACCTTCCGGAATCGTTGAGCGCATGAAGAATGTCAAAGACATTCCCTGGTCAACGTGTGGCTGAGCGGCTGCATAAATATCAATGACCTTTTTCATGTTCGTGTCATAGGCAGAAACATAGTAAGGCAACGTCTCATTTGACAGACCAGGTGCTGGGTAGTAAACCTTCCCAATCATTCCTTCTTGACGTTCTTCAATCTTGTTAACGATTGGCAACAAAGAAGCCGTGGTGTTATTGACGTATGAGATTGAACCAGTTGGCGCTACCGCGTGACGGTAAGCGTTGTACAAACCGTTCTTTTGCACTTGATCGCGCAATTCTGCCCAGTCTTCCTTCGTTGGTACTGGCAGGTTAGCAAACAGTTCCTTCACCTTATCAGTCTCTGGGCCCCAATCTTGGCTGACATACTTTTCAAAGTATGTGCCGTCAGCGTAAGCTGATTTGTCAAAGTCCTTGAAAGTTTCTTGACGATCCAATGCGATGTTCATTGAAGCCTTCAATGAGTAGAAGTTCAATGTCATAAAGAAGACCTTGGTAAAGTCCAACGATTCTTTATCACCATACATCATCTTATTTTGAGCAAAGAAGGCCGCCAGACCCATGGCACCCAAACCAACGGCGTGGTTTTGTTGGTTACCATTTTGTACGGATGGAACCACGTTCAAATTAGATTGTTCAGAAACAAATGACAGAGCGCGGATCATCGCATCGACAGAGCCGGCGAAATCATCCGTCTTCATCATGTTAACGATGTTGATTGAACCCAAGTTACATGAGATATCCTCACCTAAGGTTGTATATTCCTGTTCATCGTCAATGGTTGAAGGTGTTTGCACCTGCAAAATTTCAGAACAAAGATTTGATGAAATGACCTTTCCAGCAACTGGGTTAGCACGGTTAACTGTATCGATGTTCACGATGTAAGGGTAACCGGATTCTTGCTGAAGCTTTGAAATTTCTTCTTCAATCGTTCGGGCAGGAATCATCTTCTTCGTGATTTTGTCGTTCTTCAACATGTTGTCATATTCGGCAGTGATATCAACATAGTTGAATGGCATGCCGTACTCGCGTTCAACATCAACTGGTGAGAACAAGGCCATTTCTTGGCCCTTTTCAATCAAGTCGTAGTACTTGTCGGGCACAATCAAGCCCAATGACAGGGTCTTCACGCGGACCTTTTCGTCGGCGTTTTCCTTCTTGGTAGCCAAGAAGGTCATCAAATCAGGATGGAAGATGTTCAAGTAAACAACACCGGCTCCCTGACGGGCTCCAACCTGTGAAGAAAAAGTAAAGGAATCTTCTAACAACTTCATCACTGGCACAATCCCACCAGCAGAATTGGCAATGCCCATCACCGGTGCGCCAGCTTCACGAAGGTTTGAGAGATTGATCCCAACTCCCCCACCCATCTTTGACAACTGCAAAGCTGAGTTGATTGTTCGGCCGATGGAGTTCATGTCATCGCTTGTTTGCAAAACGAAACAAGAAACCAATTCACCACGACGAGCACGACCAGCATTCAAAAATGATGGTGTTGCCGGTTGGTAGCGCTGGTGAATCATTTCATTGGCCAAGGCCATCGCTAAGTTCTCATCACCGTTAGCGTAGAACAAAGCATTCAAGGCAACGCGGTCCAAGTAAGATTCAACATAGTAAGCCTTGTCGTTCGTCTTTTGCGCATATTGGTTGTAGAACTTAAAGGCCGCCATAAAGGAACTAAAGTGGAAGTCTTGTTCCTCTAAGAAGTCATACATCTTGTTGATGAAGGCCATGTCATATTTTTTGACCAGGCCCTTATCCAAAAAGTCGTTTTCAATCAACCAATCGTAATGAGCTTCAACAGAGTCAAACCGCTTTAAGTTTGGTTCAACGTTTTCCTTCATGAAGGCTGCCAAAGCTTCCTGATCCTTGTTCAACTGAATCTGGTTGTCCTTTGGAATATTGATTTCGTTATTTAAATCAAAATAGGTAACCTGTGTAAGGTCAAGATCCAATAATGACATATAATTCTCCTCGTTTTTTATAATTTGTTCGTTTTCCCCTTAAGAAGAAAAATTCCGCATAGACCAATCAGGACTAGGCGGAAAAAATCGTGACACTAAAAAAACTTAGGCCGTCAAAGACTTCAAGGCGTCAGGTTGAAAACCAGAGAAGGCTTCCTGACCAGCAATTTGAACAACAGGTGTCTGCTTAAAACCAGCATCCTTCAATTGAGCAAGATACTCTGGTTGTTCTTCGATATTAATTTCTTCGTAGCCAACCCCCATGCTGTCGAGGTAGCGTTTTGTCATCTTGCACTGTACACAATTATTTTTGGTAAAGACCGTTACTTGAGCCATACTTTTGGTCCCACTTTCTTTTATATTTTTCAAGCAATTCCCTGTCGCACCAGCATTTACAAGCACTAACAAGCAATTGAGCTAATTACTAGTTTAGCCGATTTTTCTTAGAGTTCAAGGCCTAAAACTGTCCGCACAAACATTTGTTCGCCTAAAGGCCTTTCTAATAGGCTTTTGATTTTGCATATTTTTTAATTCACAATATTCACTGTATTTTTAAAAGCGCAATCTAATCCCTTTTGTTGAAACAAGTGCGCTTACTTTGCCCCTATATTAGCGCCTTTTTTTGTCAAACAAAAAGAATTTTGCTTGTGAAATCAGTCTGGCCAAGAATACTAGACCAATTCTAACGACAAACAAGATTATCTTTTCCGTTTCATAAGCTTTGCCAATAAAGATTATCTTTTTTGTTTCAGAAAGTTTGCTATAATAGAGGAAATATCTAAATTATATAAGTGAGGTAATAACTGTGGATTCTGGTCCCTCGTTCTTGTTGAATGCGTTCGTCATCATCTTTATTTTGTTGTTGGCGGTTTTGTTTACACTAACGGAATATTCTCTTGTTAAGGTGCGCTTGTCGGCCTTGGAGGCTCTTCAAGCTGATCGCGAAAAGCCATCAAAAAACATTGCGCACGCCATTCATATGGTGTCGCACCTAACGGAGTTCTTATCGACTGCTCAAGTCGGAATTACATTAACATCTTTGATTTTAGGTTGGATTGGTGAGGAAACCGTTGCTGATTTGATTTTGGCAACTAATATCCTTCCAGCTGACTATGCCAAGCCTGTCGCTTCTGTTGCGGCCATCGTTATCTTTACGATTATTCACGCCGTCTTTACCGACTTGGTGCCAAAGAACATTGCCATTCAAGAACCAATCAAGGTCTTGTTGTTAATTGTGCGTCCAGTCCGCTTCTTTCATATTGCCCTTTTCCCATTCATTTGGATCCTCGATCACTTATCAAATTGGTTAACCCGTTTGATTGGTTTCCAGGTCACTAATGATGATGATATCTATTCACAGACGGAAATCCTTTCCTTGTCGAAGAGTGCTGCTGAAGCCGGTGAATTGGATACCGAAGATTTGACCTTTATGCAACGTGCTTTTGAAATGAACGATAAGGTCGCCGCTGACGTCATGATTGATCGAACATCAATGGATGTGATCGATGTCCATGATACGATTGCCAAGGGGCTTGATGAGTACTTGCAAAAGCGTCACTCTCGTTTCCCGGTTGTCGCTGACAACGATAAAGATAAGGTTTTGGGTTATGTCTTTAACTACGACCTTGTTCGCCAAAATCGAATTTCTGGGAAAAACCCTGTTGCTCAAATTATGCGTGACATTCCTGCCGTCCCTGAAAACATGGACTTGCACGATGTCATGGATGAAATGACCATCAAGCGTTCTCCAATTGCGGTGGTCGTCGATGAATACGGTGGTACTGCCGGAATCATTACTGATAAAGATATCTACGAAGAACTTTTTGGTTCTGTTCGAGATGAAATCAATGATGAATCCGATGAATACATCGAAAAGCTTGGTAATCAACGCTATAAGGTTTCTGGTAAGACAACCCTGTATGATTTCCAACGCTACTTCCAGATTCATGTAAAAGAATTAGACGACGATGAGGCCGTGACCTTGACTGGTTACGTTTTGAAGCGCGATCCTGATTTCCGAACTGGCGACTCTTTACGAATTGCCAACTATCAAATCACGGCGCTTGATTACGAAAACGCCTTTATCCCTGAATTTGCTGTCAAAGAGCTTGAGACGAAACCAGAACCTGATAACACAGATTCTGACGATGCCGATAGCCAAGGCACTTCTGAAAGCAAGCCCTCCATGTCTGAAAAAGACCGTGAGCGCTTAAAGTTTCAGCTCAAGGGTCAGGATACCGACCCCGAATAATATTTAAAAAGTCGACGAATTTTCGCCGGCTTTTTTGATTAAAAAATCAGTCCGAAAGACCGGCAAAGCATTTGGCTCACCTGCCTTTCGTGGTACACTAGAAACAAGAAATCTTCTAACAAAAGAAGAAGAAAAACAGATTTGAAGGAGTCTTATTTCATGGCAGGAATTGATGTTTATATGGTCCGCCACGGCCAAACTTACTTTAACCTTTTACGCCGTTTCCAAGGATTTTCCGATGCACCGTTAACTGATGCCGGCATCCAAGATGGGCATAAGGCTGGTCAACGCCTCGCCAAGATTCACTTTGATGGTGCTTACTCTTCTGATTTAACACGGGCAATCCACACTGCTCGCTATGCCTTGAGTGAAAATCAGGCACAGTCACCAGTAGAACCAACTACTTTGCCCAACTTCCGTGAAGAAAATTTCGGTTCTTTTGAAGGCCGCGACTCCCAGGTTACATTAACAGACTTGAATGCTCGGGTACCAAAGACCTACAACGCATACGCCGACATGGTCGCAGACCTCGGTATGCCAGTTGTCATGGATATTTTCCACGATGCAGACCCCTATCACCTAGCTGAGTCCTACCAAGAATTCGTCAACCGCATCGAGGCTGGCTTTAAAGACCTGAAAAGTCGCCACCAAGACGGCGACAAGGTCCTGCTTGTCTCTCATGGGACAACCATTCGGGCAATCGCCGATTACTTCGGTCATCCCGAAATGGCCGCCCATCCGGTGCATAACGGTGCCGTCATGCACCTGCGCCTTAAAGACGACGGTGCCGATATCTTGGCCTTCAACGACATCACTACCGTTTTTGATTAAGAAAACATTTTTTATTCAATTGTTCCCAAACCGCTACTGAAATCAGGGCGGTTTTATTTCACAGAAAGGCCTGTGTATGCCAACAACCTTTAAAGAAACCTCACAAAAGCCTAGCCGACCCGTCCTTTTGGCCGGCTTACGAACGGACCAAAAGCAAAACCTAGAATATGAACTAACAGAGTTGGAAAACTTGGCCTTAGCCAATAACTTACAACCAGTTGAAACCTTCCTTCAATCATTGGAGCGCCCCAACCCGGCCACTTATTTCGGTAAGGGCAAGGTTGATGAACTCAAGATTGCCGTTGAAACCTACGATGCTGATTTAATCGTGACCAACGACGAATTATCCCCATCGCAAATCAGAAATTTAGAAGCCGAAACGGGTGCCACTGTTGTTGATCGGACCGGCTTAATCCTCGATATCTTTGCCGAACGGGCTCAGACCAAGGTTGCCAAACTCCAAGTTCAATTAGCCCGCCTGCAATATCAATTACCTCGATTGCGGACCTCGATGTCCGTCTCATTAGACCAGCAAACTGGAGCCGGTGGTGCCGGATTCACGAGCCGTGGTTCCGGTGAAACAAAGCTTGAGCAATCCCGCCGGCGCCTTACCAACGAAATGGTCGCCATCAAGAAGGAACTGGCAGAATTGCAAAAGGATGCCTCAACGCAAGCCAAGCAAAGGCAAGAATCTGAACTGCCAACCGTCGCCTTGGTTGGTTATACCAACGCTGGTAAGTCGACATTAATGAATCAACTCTTAGCTCGTTTTGGCCAAGGAGCCGGTAGTGACCAAAGCAAGCAAGTTTTCGAAAAGGACATGCTCTTTGCCACTTTGAACACTACTATCCGTCAGTTAACGTTGCCCGATAAGACGCAATTCCTCCTTTCGGATACGGTCGGCTTTGTTTCCAAGTTGCCCCATCACTTAGTCGCTGCCTTTGAGTCAACTCTGCAAGAGGCCGCCCAGGCTGATTTACTTTTGCAAGTAGTTGACATTTCTGACGCTCATTATCAAGAGATGATGACGACAACGAAGGAAACACTGGCCCGCTTAGGAATCACGGATAAGCCGATGATTACCATCTATAACAAGGCGGATATAGCAGAAATGGCCTTCCCACTGGTCGATGGTGATCAGTCAATTACCATTTCTGCCCGCGACCGGACTTCCCAGGATGAGGTTCTGACGCTGATTAAAAAGACACTCTTTGCCGACATGGCCGAAGTGAGTCTGCACGTACCCTTTGCAGACTCAAAGATTGTGGCTGAAATCTTAGACAAGCATGCCCTCTTGGCTCAAGACTTCAACGAATCTGGGACAACCATCCGCGTTTCCTTGAAGCCAAAAGAAATCGAACAGTACAAACAATACTTAGCCTAAAAAACGGCCTGACAGTGACGTCAGGCCGTTTTTATTTGCTTGTTGGTAAGTTGGTATAATTTGCCAACTTCTAACCACGTAAGCATCGAATAATGCTATTCTTTTTATCTCCCCGAGAATACAAAAAAAGACTAACAAGAAATTTCTTGTTAGTCTTTTTAATCATGATTGCCCCTGCTGGGATCGAACCAGCGCATGGAGGTACCAAAAACCTCTGCCTTACCACTTGGCCAAGGGGCAGTCGTAAAGCAGTGGCTGTCACAAGGGCAGCGATGGGAGCGGTAGGATTCGAACCTACGAACCCGAAGGAACGGAGTTACAGTCCGTCGCGTTTAGCCAGACTTCGCTACACTCCCGTATATCTTTACGACTATAATAGTATATCAAGATACGCCAGGCATTGCAAACTTTTTATGACTTTATTTCTGCTTTGATTAATTCCGCTCACCGCTGATTCTTCTTAAAATAACCAGAAGTTTTTTCGGCTGCTGACCACCCTAACTGCAAGAAAAGTGGCGTTGCCACAATATAAAACATAATTTTAAAGAACAGTTGATCAAGCCACAAGCTACCCACAAAGGCGATAAGACTAGCGAGCGCTAGTAACCACATTATCTTCCGATTTTTCATGCTGAACTCTCCCCGTCTCAAACAAAATTTCTTTATTCTAAACTAACAAATAAGGGCAATTCTGACAAGTCTTCACTCGGTTATGCAAACAAAAAAACCGCCCCCAACGGAGCCGGCTTCTTCAAGTTATCTTCTTATTTATTACGATAAACATCAGAGCGTTTATCAGTTTTCAGGACAACAACTACAAATTCATCATCAACAATATCAGCAATAATTCGATACTTCCCAACTCGATAACGCCACAATGTTTTGAATTCACCCTCTAAAGCTTTACCAAAAAGTCTAGGATTATTCGTACCACTGATATTTAGCTCCAGCCAGTTATAAAGGCGACGCTGTACCGGTTTATCTAGTTTTTCAAATTGCTTTTCAGCCTTCTTATCAAACTTCCACCGATATCTCATAGTCCAAATTTCGCTTTAATTTCACTAGGTGAGACGTATTCACGATTCTCTGAGTTAATCACTTTCATCGCATCGGCATAGTCTTCATCATCTTGACGCGCTTCATCAATCAAAGAAGCAATGAATGCAGTGACAGTCATCCCTTTAAATTCGGCATATTCTTTCGCCCATGCCATCGTATCATCTTTTAATCTTACAGTAGTCACACTCATCGCTGGTCCTCCTTTACTACATTTGTAGTATACCACCTTACTACAAATGTAGTAAGGCCTTTGAAGAATAATCTTAACAAAAAAACCGACCCTAACGGGGCCGGCTTCTTCAAGTTATATTAATTTTTAAGCAGAAAAATCAGAAGATGTTACTTGTGCTTGTTTCCTGGGAAAACCCAATTCCACTTACCAAAGATTTTCATCATGGCTGGAACAAAGAGCAAGCGGACAATAAAGGCATCGAAGAAGATACCAAATGACAAGGCCAAACCAACTGATTTGATTGTTGGGTCAGGATCCAAGGCAAATGATCCAAAGACCGCAATCATGATTAGGGCGGCCGTCACAACGATTGGACCAGATGACTGCATGGCAACCGTCACAGCACGGTCGTTATCACCAGTCTTAGCGTATTCTTCGCGGGCACGTGAGACCATAAAGACTTCATAATCCATTGCCAATCCGAAGATTAAGGCCGTTGCAATGATTGGCAAGAAGGAAATAATTGGGGCGCCCTTAGCAACACCGAAGATTCCCTTCATGAAGCCTTCTTGAATAACCAATGTGGTAAAGCCAAATGATGCTAACAATGACAAACCGAAGCCGACCATGGCCACCGCAGGCACGATGAATGAACGGAAGACAACCATCAACAAGATGAATGCCAAAACAATAATTGTCACTGCAAAGAGTGGTGTAGCGTCGTTCAATTTCTTCGTGATGTCCAAGTTAACGGCATTGACACCAGTCATCGTAATCTTAGCATCATACTTTGACTTCGTTGTGTCAGAGTAGCCCTTAATCTTGTTAACCAAGTCAGTCGTTTGCTTAGCAGCTGAACCCTTCGTTGGAATCACAACCATCATTGCGTACTTACCATCCGCACTGATTTGGTAAGGCTTTGAGGCTTGAGCAATAATTGCTTGTTTAATTTGAGCGGCTGCTTGATCTTGCTGAGCCTGAGTTGGTGCTTGACCAGTTGCTTGTGCTTGAGCCGCCATCTTTTGTTGTGCTTCTTGGGTCAATTGCGTCTGCAAAGTGGCTGCCTTTTGCTGGTCAACAGTCAATGGGCTCATCATCTTAACGCCCTTCATGTCAGCAATATGGCTGGCAATCTTGACCAAATTAGCTTCGTTTTCAGCTTGGCCCTTATCAGTGTCCATCTTAACGACAGCAATCAAAGGTGAGTTCACCCCTTCACCAAACTTATCAGAAATCATGTCATAAGCCTGACGCTCTGTTCGGTTATCAGGCAATGAACCGTTATATGGCATTCCCAAACGCATGTTTTGCGCTGGCAAGGCAATGCCGGCCAAGACCAAGATGGCCAGAATTGAAACTGTCCAAGGGTGACCAGTAATCAACTTAGTAATCTTTGATGGGTTCTTAGCCATGTGTTCAACAGTCTGATTGTTTGGCTTAATGAACTTAGCACAAGCCGCAATCAAAGCTGGCAAGAACGTCAACGCTGAAACGACAGCCACAGCAACGGCAACGGCTGTGGCCAATCCCATCGTTGTGACGAATTCGATACCCGCAAAGGCCAAACCACAGACGGCGATAATCACTGTTACACCGGCGAAGATGACTGAACTACCTGCCTCTGAAAGCGCCAAACCAAGCGCCGTCTTCTTATCTCCGTTCGTATCGGCCAAATCAGTCCGGTAACGGTTCAAGATAAAGAGTGAGTAGTCAATTCCAACGGCCAATGACAACATCACAGCCAATGTCTGACTAACACTAGCCAATGTGATGAAGTTGGTTCCAATGGTAATCAACAATACCCCCGAAACCAATCCCACAAGGGCTGAAATGATTGGCATTCCAGCCGTCACGAAGGAACGGAACAATACCAACAAGAGCACGAAGGCAATGGCAATTCCAATCAATTCAGACTTACCGCCCACCTCAATTGGTGTGACCTTCACTGATCCGGTAAAGGCAACCTTAGTATCGGAGCTCTTCACCTTATCGTTAAACGTGTTCTTAACGCCATCAATTGCGTCTTTTGAAACGTTTGTTGAATCATCCTTGAAGGTGATATCCACATAAGTCGTTGTCTTATCAGAGCTAATCACACCCGTTGTATAGGGGTTTGAAATCGACTTAATGTCAGAAGAATACTTCTTTTGTAGCTTATCGATAGCGGAGGCCACTTCGGCCTTCGTCTGATCGTCAGCGACACCATCCTTCTTATTTTGAATAACGGCCTTCATCGTTCCGCTATTCGGATTCATCTTAAACTCTTTTTCAAGAGTGCTTTGAATGTTAGTGGATGGAATGCCAGTAATTGTCAAATTAGTTGTGTAGTGAGAACCAAGTCCCACTGCCCCACCAATTAAGACAGCCACGGCAACCAACCAAACAAGAAAGGTTTTGAACTTATTTTCATAAATCCATTCCCCAAGACGCTTGAGCATGATTGCTCCTCCTTTTATTTAATCGTTGTGTACATTTTAATGGTGATATGTATATTATGAAAGGGATAAAATTGTTATACTGTTCCTTAGAGAGACAAATCTAAGAAAGTGTCCCATTTTTAATTCCGATGGCTAATAAAAATTACGAATTAATGCACAACCACATCATGGAAACAACGGCTGCGCTATTCGTGACCGTTCCATTTTCCAAATTAACGGTCAAGCAAATCTGCGAAGCCGCCAATATTAACCGCAATACCTTTTACCGGAACACAAAATGCCTATATATCAACGTTTAAACAAAAATACGTGTAAA
>NZ_DF968084.1 GCF_001047135.2 Fructobacillus tropaeoli
GCCGGCTATCCAAGATAACCAGCGCCTCGCTAGAAGCACGTTTGCTTCGTAACGAACAATAACTAGTATATCTCCCTTGATTCAATTCGTCAACACTTTTTTTGATAATTTTTTGAAAGTTTTGATTACACTAAAAGGCGTTATTGTACATTTTTCGATGATGACTACTTTTTGTTAATTTATTGTAAAAAGATACTGTACTTTACACTCCTTTAAATTTAACATTTATCTAAATATGATTAAAAATGCGACTTTTTACAAATATTTGTGGTAAAAAATTATGGTTTTCGTATAATTAATATAGAATTTATTCTTTAACTAATAGTACTCATCAATTTCATCCATTGATTTAGAAAGGTTTCTAAACGGGAAAGGAGGCGAATATGGCTTGCTATATTCTAACAACAAAGAAGCGTGACCAGCGCTTGTTCCGTAAAATTTTAACCGATCCACATATTTTTGAAACTCCACGAGAACTTTTACTCGCGATTCGTTCAAATAAAAGAGGTCCAATTTTAATTATTGATTTGGAGATCCGTGGCCACGAAAAAATTGGCTTTCAAACTGCCGAATTAGTTAAGAAGAACAATCCCAACGCCCAAATCATTCTCTTAGCGGAAGATAGTCGATTGGCTAACTACTGTTTCGAGTACCAAGTAGGGGTTTTAGACTTCATTATTAAGAATGACCGTGATTTAACTTTTCAAAAGCGTCTTTTACGCGCCATTGAAAAAGCCCAGTACAATCTTCACAAAATTTTTTATACAAAACCAATTTTTGTGCGTTTTCCAAACGGAACACGGTCAATTTTAGTTGACCTAACACATATCATTTATATCTCATGTGAAAAGGGGACTCATCACCTTATTTTTCATGAACACGACCGTATCACAAAAATCAGGGCCACACTTAAAACCGTTGTCCCACTCCATAAAGATATTTGTCAGATTCACTCAAGCTTTGCGATTAATTTAAACTATTTAAAGGACTACCAACCCAAGAAAAAAATTATTACGCTCTCAACCGGCAATGCCTTACCGGTTTCTCGTCGCTATGCAAGCGAAGTCCGAATGCACACGACTTGGTTTACTCAACCACCAAGCAAAGATGAAAATCCAAACTTCAAGCGCAATGATTAAAAGAAAAAACATCACGACCATAGATAGTGTGGTTGTGATGTTTTTTTGAAAACTGATTTAAACGATTTGATAAACAAAGGGGAGGGATAAGTCATTCAAAATTACTTATTAATCGTAATATCACTTGCCTTAACATCATCCCCAAAGAACGGTTCCAAGTTCTGTTGATAATCGTCCGTAAAGAAGCCGTTGTTGTTCAACTTCTTGATTTCATCGTTAGTCCAATTCAAGACACTCTTGTTACCCTTTTGAACACCAGGGGCAATATAGGCTTGGTCACCTAATTGCTTAATGCCGACCTGATAGTCTGGGTGATCCTTAACCCAGGCGAAGAGGTATGAATTATCATCGGTAATGGCATCTGCTCGTCCGTCACTCAAGGCAGCAAACTGTTGTGTCTTGGAGTCAAACTTCAATAACTTGGCATTTTTGTACGTTTGCGTAAAGTATGTTTCAGCCGTTGTTCCCTTGTTGACAATCAAATTCTTACCGTTTAACTGATTAACGTTGGTAATTAAGCTTGTTTTCTTTGAAGCAACACCAATTGACACCTTCATGTATGGCTTGGCAAAATCAATTACTTGCTTTCTTTCTGGCGTGACCGTGAAATTAGCGAGGGCAATGTCGGCCTTGCCAGAATTAAGTGCATCAACTCGAGCATTGGCGTTAACCTGCACGTACTTAACCTTAACGCCGAGGTCCTGACCGATTTTCTTAGCCAAAGCAATATCGTATCCCTGACGATTACCGTTTTGATCAACCCAACCGTAAGGTTTCAAATCACCAAAGACAGCAATTTTAATTTCACCAGATTTCTTAATTTGCTGAATCGTGCGACCATTTTGACTTGAGCCGTCCTTTGAGGTGAAAGCATGGACGCTAAAAATGCCAATAATAATGACCAGTACGGCCACTACTGACCAAATAATTTTCTTTTTCATTGTTTTTCTCCTAATTAATCAATACCTAGTTTTATGTTTCTAGAAAGACATACTGTCCAAAAAGTCACGAGCTCTTTTTGTTTGTGGTTCCTGAAAGAATTTTTTCCCATTTTGTTCTTCCACAATTTCACCGCTATCCAAAAAGATGACCTTATCAGCAACTTGTTTAGCAAAGTTCATTTCATGGGTGACCACAACCATCGTCAAATCCTGTTCAGCTAATTGTTTGAGTATTTCCAAAACCCCACGAACCATCTCCGGATCAAGTGAAGCCGTTACTTCATCAAAGAGCATTAATTTCGGATTTAAAATCAGCGCACGCACAATGGCCACTCGTTGCTTTTGACCACCGGATAGTTGCTGTGGATAATAATTTTCAAATTTTTGTAAGCCGACCTCGGCCAGTAACTGTCTTACCTGGTCGAGAACTTCTGTTTCATCTCTTTTTTGAACTTTTAAAGGTCCTAAAGTAATGTTTTGCATCACCGTTCGATTCGGAAAGAGATCATAACTTTGAAAGACCATGCCAATTTCATGTTTGATGACCGCAAAGGCTTTTTTATCATGTGGGTCAATCTTTTGACCGAAAATTTCTAAATCGCCGCTATCAAATGATTCGAGCCCATTAAAGGTCCGAATTAACGTTGATTTTCCTGAACCAGATGGGCCCAAAACCACGGTCACCTTATTCTTAGGAATGGTGAGATTAATATCTTTTAAAACGACTTTGTCGCCAAACTTTTTATTTAAGTGCCTTACTTGAATTATTTCATCTGTCATTAGCAACAACTTTCCTTTCAATTTTCTTGCTTAACCAGGTGAGGGTGCCATTGATTAAAAAATAAAAAAGGGCAATTAGACCGTAAACGACAAGTGGTACCGCACGATTCGACGAATTGGCTTCAATAATTTGCTGGCCAACCGTAATGACTTCCGTCACAGATATCAATAACAAGATAGAAGTTGTCTTAATAATCCGCGTACTCAAGTTAATATATGCTGGCAAGATATTGACCAAACTTTGAGGTAGCAGGACATAGCGATAACTCTGCCAAGCCGTCAGCCCAATTGCATAAGCACTTTCTTTTTGTCCCTTCGCAACCGACTGAACCGCGGCACGGACAATATCTGAAAATTCAGCGCCAAACCATAGTGAGAAAACCAAAACGCTCACTGCTGTTGCGGGTAAATTGAAATTCAAATCCCGTGGGAAGGTGTAATAAAACAAAAAGAGCAGGGGAATCGTTGGCACAATTCGAAAAATTTCCAAATAAGTACGGAAAAAACCTCGTTCAGCCCCCGTAACGTTCGACCACAACAAACCCAAAAAGCCACCAAGAATTGTGCCAAAGAAAATGGACAAAACCGAAATTTCAATCGTCACACCCAATCCCTCAATCAATCGACTAAGGTTCGTTCCAGCCAGAATAAGATTAATTGCTGAAGTTAACACGGCGCAGCCTCCTTTCAACCCAAGAAAGTCCCAGCGAAAGGGGAATTAAAATAATTGCGTAACTAACGACCATCATCAATAAATATTCATTGCTACGATAATTCTGACCAATCAGGTCTAATGCCGTATTGGTAATCTCGGGAATGGCAATCACCGTAAAGATGGACGTTTCCTTAATTAAAAAAATAATATTGGCACCAATCGCTGGCAGCGAATACAAAATTCCTTGCGGAAAAATAACGTATCGTGCCAGTTGCCAGGTACTTAACCCAATCACTTGCCCTGATTCCACCTGAATCTTAGGCACTGCCTCCAGGCCACCTAAGAAAGCATCGGCCATATAAGACCCACCTAGAAAAATCAGGCCAATGATGGCTGTCTGTTCGGCGGGTATTTTTAACCCAATGCCCGGCAGACCGTAGTAAATAAAAAATAGCTGGATTAGTAACGGCGTATTTCGTGAGACGGCTATATAAACCCGCAATACATGGTGGCCAATAACTTGATAGTAAAGCCAAAACGCAACAACAATTCCTAGCAAAAGGGCACCAATAATCCCAATGGTGGCCAATTTTAACGTTAGAAAGAAGCCGTTAATAAAAGCCGGAATTGCCTGTTGGATGTATATCCAAGACATAAAATTCTCCCTATTTCCACAACGAGAATCAACGGTATCCTCAAAAAAAGGCCACAAAAAAAAGCAACTCCAAAAATTGAAGTTGCCTTTTAGTCGCGTCGATATTCATTTCATGAAAGTCATCTAATACTACTGGTAGCTATTATCAAACAATGCAACGAAAATCTATGCGTGACTTATTTTGAGGACCATCTTCTCAACTTTTGTGTTTATCACGTTCTCGATATGTTCGTTGCATACACATTCGCATGAGTGGTCCTCCTCTTTTCTCTTAATCTAAAATGATTATATATTGATGAGTTTAAAATGTCAACTTTCTCATTTTATTTTTTATCCAAAATAAAAATCATCACTTTTAGCAAAAGAAAAGAAGTCAAAACCCTTGATGAGCTTGACTTCTGGTAAAAAACACCACGGTCTTTCAATCAAGGACGATTCGTCCTTCAATACCGTGGCGTTTCATTTTAATTATTGATCAGAATCTGTATCGTTTTGGTCAGCCTCTGCTCGAGCAACTAAGTCACTAACTTGGTCGCTAACAGGGGACTGGCTATTATCTGCTTCTTCCTGGCTTTCAGCCAAAGCAGCTTCTGGACTCTCATCGTCCATCTCAACCGGTTCCAACTTCGTTAAGGTGGCTACCTTACTATCATCTTCCAAACGAATCAAACGAACGCCTTGCGTTGCTCGGCTGGTTTGACTAACGGTATCAACACTAAAGCGAATCATGACCCCTTGGTCGGTCGTGACCATAATGTCCTCATCGCCATCAACCGTGACCATGCCGGCCAGAGGTCCGTTCTTTTCGGTAATGGTTGCCGTCTTAATTCCTTTACCACCACGGCCCTTCACAGGGTATTCTACGGCAGCTGTTTGCTTTCCATAGCCTTTTTGACTAATCACAAAGACCTTAGAGTCCGGCGTTAGGATATCGGCACCAATTACTTCATCCCCGTCACGCAAGTTGATTCCTCGAACACCCGCGGCGCCACGACCCATGAGACGGACCGCTTCTTCCGCAAAGGTCACAGAGTAACCATTCATCGTGGCAATCACAATATTTTGCAAACCATCTGTCTGCAAAACCTTCAAAATTTCATCATCGTCGCGAAGGGTCAAGGCCTTCAAACCGGACGTCCGGATATGGGCAAAGTCTTGCACCTGTGTTCGCTTAACAACACCCTTACGAGTAACGAAGAAGAGGTTATCCTGGCTTTCAGCCGGATTACCATTCACAGAAAGAAGGGTTTGAATCTTTTCATCTTCTTCAAAGTTCAACAGATTAATCACAGGGATTCCCTTGGCCTGACGACCGTATTCAGGAATCTCGTAACCCTTCATCCGATAAACTTTTCCCTTATTGGTAAAGAAGAAGAGGGAATCGTGAGTTGAAAGGTTTACCAACTGGTCCACAAAGTCTTCATCATTCAGATTCATCCCCTGGACACCACGACCACCACGGTTTTGAGCCTTAAATTCGCTCGCTGGCACCCGCTTGATGTAGCCGTTGTTAGTCAAAGTGACAATGACGTCTTCTTCTTCAATCAAATCTTCATCTTCGATGCTGGTCACATCACCGACTTGTAATTCTGTTCGACGTGGGTCACCAAAGCGACTTTGAATCTCAAGTAATTCGTCGTAAATTAACTGATCGATTCGTTCCTGATGGGCCAAAATGTCTTTCAAATCAGCAATCAACGCCACCAACTTTTGGTATTCGTCTTCTAACTTATCGCGTTCCAAGCCGGTCAAACGAACCAAACGCATATCCAAAATAGCCTGTGACTGCTTATCAGAAAGGTCGTATCCCTCAATCAAGCGTGTCTTGGCTTCATCAGACGTTTTGGATGAACGAATAATATTGATGATTGCATCAATGTGGTCGAGGGCAATGCGCAATCCCTCTAAGATATGGGCTCTTGCTTCGGCCTTCTTTAATTCAAAGCTTGTCCGACGGCGAATAACAGAACGCTGGTGATCCAGATAAGCAATCAAGATTTCCTTTAAGCTCAGTGTCTTAGGGGCACCATGATCAATGGCCAACATGTTGAAAGAGAACCCAGTCTGCAAAAGGGTTTGCTTGTACAGGTTATTTAAAATAACTGACGCGGAAGAATCGCGTCGGACATCGATTGAAATTCGCAACCCTTCGCGGTCGGTTTCATCACGAATACCGGTAATGCCTTCGATCTTCTTATCGCGAGCTAACTCCGAAATTCGTTCAATCAAGCGCGCCTTGTTCACGGCATAGGGGAGTTCAGTTACAATAATCTGCTCCCGACCTGATTTTGTCGTTTCAATATCGACCTTGGCCCGAATCGTAATCGTCCCACGACCAGTCTCGTAGGCCTTTCGGATCCCAGCCTTCCCCATCACGATCCCACCAGTTGGGAAATCAGGACCAGGCAATGCTTCCATCAAATCAGCGGTTGTTGCTTCCGGATTGTTCATCAAGATATGCAAGGCCGAAATAACTTCACCCAAGTTGTGCGTTGGGATGTTGGTTGTCATTCCAACGGCGATTCCAGTTGCTCCGTTAACCAAGAGGTTTGGGATTCGAGCAGGCAAAACCTCTGGCTCGCGTTCTTCACCATCGTAGTTCGGCACAAAATCGACCGTATCCTTGTTCAGGTCACGGACCATTTCCATCGCCACTTTCGACAAACGAGCTTCCGTATATCGCATGGCAGCAGCGCTATCACCATCGACGGAACCAAAGTTTCCGTGACCGTCAACAAGCATGTAACGGTATGAAAAATCCTGCGCCATCCGGACCATTGACTCGTAGATTGCCGAATCACCGTGAGGGTGGTACTTACCCATAACATCCCCAACAACACGGGCTGATTTCTTATGGGGCTTATCCGGTGTGTTTCCCTGTTCAATCATCGAATACAAAATTCGGCGATGGACAGGCTTCATTCCATCGCGAACGTCAGGCAGTGCCCGGGCCACGATTACTGACATGGCATAGGACAAGAATGACGTCTTCATTTGCTCGGACAAATGTGTATTTTGAATCCGAGTATCCATTTCTTCTGGCATTTCATTTACTCCTCGTCAAACACGACCGACAATTAAATATCGAGGTCTTGCACAAAGACCGCGTTATCCTCGATAAACTTACGCCGTGGTGGCACATCGCCACCCATTAACATATCAATCACAGCATCTGCTTCTTCGGCATCGGCCGGGTCAACCCGTAACAACCGTCGGTTAGCGGGATCCATCGTTGTATCCGCTAATTGGTCATAATCCATCTCTCCAAGCCCCTTATATCGTTGCACCTTTGGCTTGGCATTACTTGGCAATTGAGCCAAATAGTCATCTAGTTCTTTATCAGAATCCAAATAAGTCATGTTTTTGGAATTTCCCAAAGAAACACCGTACAAAGGTGGCTGAGCAATATAAATATAGCCAGCATCGATCATTGGTCGCATGTAGCGGTAGAACAACGTTAACAGCAGTGTTCGAATATGGGCGCCATCGACATCGGCATCCGTCATGATAATAATCTTGTGATAATTGGCCTTTTCGACATTAAAGTCATCCCCAAAACCAGAACCTAACGCTGTAAAGAGGGAACGGATTTCTTCATTAGCCAAAACCCGGTCAATCGTTGCCTTTCCAACGTTCAAGATTTTTCCACGAATTGGCAAAATAGCCTGCGTCAAGCGGTTACGCCCCTGCTTAGCAGAACCACCGGCGGAATCACCCTCGACAATAAAGAGTTCTGAAATTTCAGGATCCTTTGAAGTATTATCAGCTAATTTACCAGGCAAGTTCGAAATTTCCAAACCTGACTGCTTCCGGGTCATTTCGCGGGCCCGTTTGGCTGATAAACGAGCTCGTTGTGCTAGCGAACCTTTTTCAACGATTTGCTTAGCGACCGCTGGGTTTTCCATCATAAAGCGTGAAAAAGTCTCAGAGAACATCCGATCAGTTGCCTGACGGGCATCCGAATTTCCCAACTTTGTCTTTGTTTGACCCTCAAACTGAGGGTCTGGGTGCTTAATGGAAACAATGGCCGTCATCCCTTCCCGGACATCTTCTCCGGTTAATGATTCGGCCCCTTCTTTAATAATCTTTTGCTTCCGAGCATAGTCGTTAATCACTCGGGTCAAAGCTGTCTTAAAGCCGGTTTCGTGCGTACCACCTTCATAGGTGTTGATGTTATTGGTAAATGTTTTCAGATTTTCTTTGACACCAGTTGTATATTGCAAGGCAACTTCAACGACGATGCCGTTTTCCTCACCTTCAACATAGACCGGTTGATCAAACAAAGCTTGCTTGTCTTCATCAAGGAAAGAAACGTATTCCTTAATACCACCTTCAAAATGGAAAGATTCCTTCAGTGGTTCATCCGAGCGCTTATCCTCGATTGAAATCCGCAACCCTTTATTCAAGAAGGCTAATTCTCGGACACGGGTTAACAGAGTTTGATAGTTATAAACAGTGGTTTCTTGGAAAATATCAGCATCGGGCTTGAAGTGAACGATTGTTCCTCGTTCGATTGGCAATGGCCCATCTTTTTTCGTCATCGGTGTCTTAACATGACCCGTTTGGAAATCCATATAGTAGAGTTGACCGTCACGAACAACTTGGACATCCAATGACGTTGAAAGGGCATTTACAACAGAGGCTCCAACACCGTGAAGACCACCAGAAACCTTATAACCACCGCCGCCAAACTTTCCACCGGCATGCAAAATCGTAAAGACGGTTTCCAAGGCTGGCTTGCCCGTCTTTGACTGGATATCAACTGGAATTCCACGGCCATCATCCGTGACGGTGATGGAGTTGTCCTTCTCAATTGTCACGGTGATATGGCTAGCAAAACCGGCTAGGGCTTCATCGATTCCATTATCGACAATTTCCCAAACGAGGTGGTGCAAACCTTGGGCCGTCGTTGTCCCAATATACATCCCCGGACGCTTTCGAACGGCCTCTAAGCCTTCCAAAACTTGGATTTGGTCCGCATTATAGGCATCCGCATCCGTATGCATTTGACTTGCTTCTTCCGGATTTACTGCGGCAACTTCTTGATTTTCTGGATACTCTTGCTCTGCCATCATTCTCCTTTACGCCATCATGGCTACTCTTCCACTTGAACATGACCGGCTTTGACGATAAAAATTTTAGGTTCCTTAATCAACTGACGGGCAACTTCCGTTAGGGAAGGCGCCGTGATAAAGGTTTGGACCTTGTCTTGAATGGCCATTAAAAGGTGTGTTTGCCGGTTGGCATCCAACTCACTTAAAACATCATCCAAGAGCAAGACAGGGTATTCACCCGTTTCTTGATGCATCAACTCGATTTCACCAAGTTTTAGGGCCAGGGCCGCCGTTCTTTGTTGTCCTTGTGACCCAAAAACCGCCACATTGGCTTGATTCACATCAATAATAAAATCATCTCGATGCGGTCCTGCCAAAGTAGTGCCTTGCCGCTTTTCTCGGTCGGCATTCTTCTCAAAGACCAATGAAAGGGCCTCTTGCACTTGGTCTTTTTGCATACCTTCTTCAACTGGAATCGCCGTTTGGTAATGCAAGGTTAAAACCTCTTTTTGGCTTGCTACTTCCTGGTGAATCTGATTTGCCTGGGCTTCTAATTTGATTAAAAATTTCTGTCGCGCCAAAATAATTTGACTAGCGACGTCAATTAGCTGCTCAGTTAAGACATCTAAAAAGATTTGGTCGCGCTGGCCACCCTGTGCCCAAGCCTTCAGATAGGCATTGCGATCTTTGAGAATTTTTTTGTATTGGCTACTTTGCTGTAAATAGAGTTTGTTCATTTGTCCAAACTCGATGTCGATAAAGCGGCGCCTAACCGTCGGTGCCCCCTTAACCAAGTCCAGGTCTTCCGGAGCAAATAAAATGACGTTTAGCTGACCAATGTAAGTTGACAGCCGGGATTGATCAAGATGATTAACCCGAGCCTGCTTGCCTTTAGCCGACCAAGAAAGGGAAAGGGGAGTTTGACCGAAACGATTTTTGATTCGCCCTGCAATTTTGGCCTCTTTTTGTCCCCACTGAATTAAATCCTTATCGGTTTTTGTCCGGTGAGAGCGGGCCAAAGCCAGCGCGTAGATGCTTTCCAAGAGGTTCGTCTTTCCCTGGGCGTTTTCCCCTAAAAAGACGTTAATCCCGCTTTGGAAATGCAAATCAGTTTGATCATAATTACGAAAATGGCTGAGGGACAGCTCGCTTAGTTCCAAGAGCCTGGTCCACTCGGCTTTTTATTCGATGACCGCTGGGCTGCTTTTTTATTCGCCCGTTGTTGACGAGAAATCGCTGTTTGGCGCTTTTGTTCCTTGTGTGCCACTTGCTTTTGGCTAGCAGCAAACCGAGCTAAGATTGCCTGTTTTTCAGCTTCTTCGGCCTCTTCCTCTGCACTTTGATGATCAATCAAATAGCGCGTTCCTTGGAAGTCAACCTGATCACCTGGGTACAATTTCTTGCCCCGGCGATTTTCTTCTTCGCCATTTAACAACACTGATTGCTCAGCGAGAAAAGCTTTTGCCTGGCCACCAGAAGCAATAATGTTTTCCATTTTAAGCAACTGGGCCAGGGTAATATAAGCGGTTTTAATTGCTACGCGTTCAGCCATCGTTTTCCCCGATTTCTTGGTAAATACTTACCCCGTTATTATACCATACTTACGCTAATTTGCCCCTGAGAGCCGTTTTTAGCTCAATTTCTTTCGTTTGGGCATTCATGCCAAACAGATAAAAAAGCAGTAGAAGGCTTTTTTGTGCAAAATGGCACAAAAAAAAGACGGCCATCAGCATGAGCCATCTTTTTCTAAAGAATTGATTAAAATGTACGAACTGGTGTTACCAATTGGAGTTGTTTATTATCGGTTTCACCTTCAGGAATAATGATGAAAGGCCGTAAATTAGTCGTAAACTTCAATTCAACCGTCTTTCCCTGCAAAACGCGCAAGGCATCACGAACATAATCCGGGTTAAAGGAAATTTCCAAATCTTCCCCAACAACCTTTTCAGCTGTTAACTCTTCTTTCACTTGACCAACTTCTTGTGAATTTCCAGAAAGTTGCGCCTGACCATCTTTAATGGTCAGCAAAATCACGTTATTGCGTGATTCGTGTGACAGCAAGGAAGCACGATCGATGGCACCTGATAAAGCAGCGGCATCAATTTGCAGTTCGGTAGTTGCTTCACTTGGAATCAAGCGATCAGTTTCTGGATAATTTCCTTCCAACAACCGTGAATAGAAAGTTGTCTTGCCAAAGATAAAGGCAGCCTGGTTACTTGAAAGCTTAATTTCAACACGGTTTTGTCCATCTAACAACGATTGCAATTCATTAAAGGCTTTTGCTGGAATAATCACGGATACCTTATCGGTATTTTCAGTGCCAGTTAACGTCACGATTCGTTGCGATAAACGGTGTGAATCGGTTGTTACGGCTTTAATTTGATTACCATCCAACGTTAAATGAATTCCTGTTAAGATTGGCCGACTTTCTTGCGTTGAAGCCGAAATTTTTGTTTGCGCAATAATTTCAACTAATTGAGCAGCTGAAACTTTTAATGATTTGCTTTCTGATAATTCAGGTAATTTTGGATAAGCGGAACTTGGTTGGCCATTAATCTTAAATGATGCTGAGCCAGAAGTAATCAAAGCTTGCAAACCATCGATTTCAAGTGTCATCTTATCGGCAGGCAAATGCTTCACGATATTAATAAAGAAAGTTGCTGGCAAAGTAATGCCACCTGTACTTTCAACTACCAATTCATTGGTGGTATCACTGGCTTCCAATGTAATCTTAATTGAGATATCAGCATTTGATCCAGTTAAGACAAGGTCTTCCTCAGTCAAATCCAATTTAATGTTTGTCAAAATCGGAATGGTTGTTCGAGATGAAATTGCGCGAGCAACATCATTTAAAGCTTTGATAAAGGCTTGACGGTTAATCGAAAATTTCATGGCGCACGGCCTCCTTTATGGTCGGTACATCTATATTATATTAGTATTATTTAACTAGTAGTAATAATAAGGGCTGTGGAAACGGGGGATTGATGAATGAGGCCTAATTTACTCACTTTTTGCCTGTTGATAACTTTGGGACTAACTTGAAAGAAAAGAAAGCGTTATCCACAAGGCTTATTTCCCGTTTTTGATCTCGTTTGCGAGGTCTTCAATCAGTTCCTTTGTCTTTGGCTCCGTTTCAACCTGTTCGGCTACCTTGTTGTAGGCGTGCGAAATGGATGAGTGGTCGCGGCCACCAAATGATCGGCCAATATCGGGTAATGATTTGTTTGTCATGGTACGGGTGAGGTAAATGGCGATATGTCTTGCCGTGACTAAATCAGCCTGGCGTCGGGAGCCCTGCATATCGGCAATTGTTTGCATAAAGTAGTTGGCAACGGTTTCTTGAATCCGTTCCACCGTAATCTTTTTGCCTTGGTCGATATTCAGCTCAGTCAAGATTGATTGGGCCGTTTCAATGGTTGCCGGCTTGTTCATGAAGCGAATCTTGGCTTCAAACTTGTGAAAGGCGCCTTCCAAAGAACGGACGTTGGTATCAATTTTTTCGCCAATTAATTCCAGGACCTCGTTTGGAATATCGAGATCATTACGTTCCTGCAAGTTTCGCAAAATAGCGACTCGAGTTGGCAAATCAGGTTTTTGAATGTCCTGAGTAATGCCAGCTTCAAAGCGAGAGGTCAACCTAGTTAGCAAGTCTGGAATATCGGTTGGGTAGCGATCGGAAGTCATCACAATTTGCTTGCCGGCCTTCGTTAGGGCATTAAAGGTGTTGAAGAACTCTTCTTGCACTTTTTCCTTACCCGACCAAAACTGAATATCATCAATTAAAAGCATATCGAGCGAGCGGTATGTTTTTTTAAATTTAGCCGTCGCATTCGAATCGGCCTTGTTTCCTTCACGAAGTGAATCCGTAAAGTCATTTAAAAAGTCTTCCGCTGTCGCATATTTGATGCTGGCATTTGGATGGGTAGTGGCGTATTCGTTACCAATGGACTGCATTAAATGCGTCTTACCCAAACCAACCCCTCCATAAATAAGGAAGGGGTTGTAAACTTTGCCGGGTGCTTCAGCAACAGCCAAGGCCACTGCTAAGGCGTTTTCGTTCCCGGCACCTTTGACGAATTTATCAAATGTAAAATCAGAATTTAAATCGTTTTCTTGGGAGAAAGGAATTTGGGTGGGTTCGTTGTAGCCGTTGAAGTTACTATTTGTTTCAGCTTCGCTGTCTTCTTCGACCTTTAGTTCAGGTCGAATGAAGTCACCGGTAATTTCGTTGGCATGTTGGACGAAGTCCATGGCATATTGTTGTGTATTCCATGCCTGGATGATATCAGCGGCATGGTCGGCAGGGACAGATAAAACAAGCTTGCCATCTTTAAAGCCAATTGGCGTAAGTGGGGCGATCATTGCTTCAAAACTGACAGGACCGGTTGTTTTGTAAAGTCTGAGACTGACCTCTTTCCAGAGGACGTCGGGATCAAGTTGTTTTGACATGTAAATCTCCAAGAAAAATTAGATAACGGATGAAGCTATGCTGAATATTATAGCAAAAAAAAGGGGTAAAGACTAGTTATCCACAGGAAAGCGAATAAAAAGAAAGTTATCCCGCTTGGGGACTAATAACTGTCTGTCATGTGGAGAAGAAAGGGAACAAATTTTCGGGTTATCCACATATCAACAAAGTTATCAACGACGAAAAGGGGATTATGCTCGTTTTTCCTGACTTTTTCAACGTTATCCCCAGAAAGCAGTCCCCAACCTGTGGATATGTGGATAAGTCGGGCATAAGACGTGAAAAGACAGTTATTGTCCCCTTGTGTCCACAACCTTGTGGTTTTCTTTTGGATAAAGCCGTGGAAAGCTGATTTGACCCGATTTTAAAATTTTTAGTATTTTAGTTGGAGACTTTGGTGCAAAACTTGCCTCAAAGGCGGATCCGTGGTATGATTAGTCTCGAATTGCAAGAAATTTTGCAGACAAATTATTAATGGAGGAAATATAGATGAAGCGTACATTCCAACCAAAGAAGCGTCATCGCGAACGCGTACACGGTTTCCGTAAGCGTATGAGCACTAGCAATGGCCGTAAGGTATTGGCTCGCCGTCGTGCTAAGGGCCGTAAGGTGTTATCTGCCTAATCAGGTCGCTGCATGCAGTGGCCTTTTTATTTTTATTGGATTTTTAATGCAGGGTTTTCCTGTGTACATAAGTGAACGGTGATTTAGGTAAGAGACCATGCGCAAGACATTTCGGATTAAAAAACCAGCCGAATTTCAAAACGTCTTTGACCACCATCAATCGGTGGCAAATAAGTATTTTGTCTTATATCGGTTAAAAAAACAGAATCAAAAACATTTCCGTCTTGGGCTTTCAGTTGGTAAAAAAGTCGGTAAGGCTCATGACCGGGTTTTTGTTAAACGACGAATTCGACAAGCTTTTTTGGAATTAAAACCAATGTTGGATTCACATGTTGATATTTTAGTGATTGCCAGACCAGCTGCAGCACACCAGTCCCAAGCTTTTATTAAGAAACAACTAGAACATGTTTTAAAGCTTGCGAAACTTTTAAAGGAAGAAAATCATGACTCGAATCAATAAATGGGTAAAAACAATTGGTTTTTTGCCACTGATCTTAGCAGCCTTGGCCATTGTTGGCATTGTTCTTGCTGACCTTTCATATAGTGGCCATGTTGCCGGTTCTGGCCTGTGGGGTGGCTTTGTGGCCATCTTTATTCGCTCGATTTTGGGCGTTTCTTCTTGGTTCTCGTCTTCATATGGGCTTGGAATCATTGTCTTTACGGTCTTTGTTCGTTTCCTGATTTTGCCATTGATGGTTTATCAGGTCGATTCCATGAAGAAGATGCAGGGCTTGCAAGATGAAATTAAGGCCTTGCAGGATACTTATCCTGGTCGAGATACTGAGAGTCGACAGTTGTTAGCTGCCGCCCAGCAGCAACTTTACAAGGATCGCGGTATTTCACCTTTTGCCTCAATGCTGCCTTTGTTAGTTCAGATGCCGGTTTTGATTGCCTTATACCAAGGAATTCATAATTCACCTGTGTTGCGTTCAGGTTCTTTCCTTTGGTTGAATTTGGGTCACCAAGATCCTTATTTCATCTTGCCAATTTTGGCTGCCTTGTTTACCTTTGGTTCTTCATGGTTGTCGACCCAGGCTAACCCTCAGCAAAATGCGATGACGAAGGCGGTGCCATATGTCTTCCCATTCCTAATTTTGTTTACGGCTTTGGCTGTTCCCTCTGCCGTTTCTCTTTACTGGGTGGTTGGAAACTTGTTCCAGATGGTACAAACGTTCTTCTTGCAAAATCCATTCAAGATGCGCCGCGAACGTGAAGAAGCCTTGGCTTTGGAAAAAGAAAAGGCACGTAAGGTTCGCAAAGCCCAACGTTCAAAGAAGCGTAAAAAGCGTTAATTTTTATTGTTTAAATGAAATCACAGCAATGACTTGCTGTGGTTTTTTTATTTGATTACTTTTATAGTAAAGAAGAGCGTTTGATGGTCTTAAAAGTTTGACGAACGATGGTTTAATTAGACTGTTTTTTTTGCTATGATACCTAGTGTTATTTTCTTTTGAAAATTAGTGAGGGGAGGGTCATCATGATTGAGATGTTAAAGCAGACACCAAAGTTTTCTTGGTACCATATCACCGATATGAGTCCTGCAGATGAGAAAACACTTTTGGACGACCATGGTTTAACAGAACAAATGATTGGCTATGCGGATGACCATAACGAAAGTGTTCGAATGGAATTTGATCCTGAAGCGGATGAGGCTTTGATTATTTTAGATGTCATCTCTGCTGAACCAGAACCAGTTTTAACCCGTCCGTTAGGGATTGTTTTGGTTAATGGTGATTTATATACTTTTGCGCATCGACCAACGGACTATATTAAGAAAAATTTTTTAAATGGTGATACTACCTTTCATCGCTCGGATGATGATGAAATGTCGGTCTTTGAATTTATGGTGACGGGCATTTACCCATTAATGACGATGTTTGGTGATGAAATTACCGAGATTAACCGGCAACGACGTGCGATTCAGGCACAGTTTAGTAATCGCAAGCAGTTAACAAAGCACACAAACGATTTATTGCATCTGCAAATTCAAATGATTTACCTCCAAAATTCATTGGCAAACGATTTAATTATGTTTGACCAAATCCGACGTTCATATGAAAGCCACGTTTCGGAAGCTGATTTGGATCGATTAGATGCCGTTCGGGTCGAGGTTGAGCAGGCGCGGGACATGGCTGGTTTAGCAATGGAAGTGATTAATGCTGTTGCAGATGCGACAGGATCACTGGGAAATCGGGATTTGAACTGGACGATGAAGGTCTTAACTGTCTATTCAATTGTCTTTACGATTCCAACGATTGTTTCTGGCTTTTATGGTGAAAACGTTGATTATCTGCCTTTTGCTCATGGTGCTTCGGGCTGGTGGGTCACCATCATTATCATGTTCTTAATGATGGTTGGTGCGACCTATTTGTTCTATCATTATGGTTTTTTGAAAAAGTAGACAAAGACCCTGATTTTTATATCACATTGCCGTATAATAAATTTATAACAAGAACATTTCAAATGTTGTGAGGATATTATGTCGAGAAAAAAACGGAAAAATGAATTTATCGAGCAGCGAGATTTACTGTTAGAGAAGTCTTCTGCTGGCTGGGTTTCTTTCCGCCGCTTTTTGTTTGCACCGAATCTGTTGACCTTTGTGATTTCGGTCGTTGTTGGTAATGCTTTTGGTGGCGCAATCAAAGACTTAGTGAGTTTGTTAGCTAGCTTTATTTCCTTTGTTTGGCGATGGCTCTTTACCCAGAACCATCCGATGTACTTTGCGGCAACGCAACAAGCTTGGTCAGCGTTTATCACTTCGTTTTTAACAATGATTTCGATTGCGTTGGCGGTTTATTATACAATCCAATTTATTAATAATAAGTTAATTAATTCGGAGAGTGAAAAATGGGGTTATGATGAACCCCATGAGGATATGATGGCTTTGCAAAAATTGCAGCGAGAAAACAATGATTTGATTAAAAAGAATAATGAGCTGCAGGAAAAGGTTTTGCAGGCACTAGCTGAAAGCAAGCAAAAGAGTTAGTCTAAAGGGAGAGGGAAGAAGGATGAAGCAAACAACAGTTATCGTCACGATTATCGCGTTGGTTTTGATGTTTATTTCGATTGCAAGTTGGATTTTCAAGCAGGAAGGTTTTTCTCTGGTTTGCGCCAATTTGGGGACGGTCATTTTGTTGATCGCCTATTTGTGGGATAATCGTCGTAAGGATGAAATTGATTAAGAAAAAGTAAAGAACATTGATATTTCTTAAAGCTAAGATTCTTTCTTGGCTTTTTCTTTACTTTTCTTTGGTGGTGTTTCACGTGAAACATTTTACCGGCTGTTTCACGTGAAACACAGAAAGGATGGGAAAATGTTATTTAAAGATGCACAGGTGACAATCGATCCTGTTGAAGTGCCTGATTACGTTGGTCGTGTTATTGAAAATCAAAAATACGGTCCAGAAGATTATCAACTTTTTGATATTTACCTACCAGCGGGTGGCGGAGCACACTCAATTATTTTGGATCTTCAAGGGGGTGGCTTAGTTCGAGGGGTGAAATCATCCTTTAAATTAGGGCCTTCATTGAAATTTGTTAAAGAAGGTTATGCCGTCATTTCAATGAACTATGCACTTATCTCAACCAAATCATTTTCTTTTCCAAAGCAAGTAGCAGAAATTCGAGCGGTTTTGGTAAAAGCTAAAAAAGATGCACAAAAGTATCAGTTAGAAGCTAATAGTGTTGATTTAATCGGAGAATCTTCAGGCGCTCAGCTGGCAATGCTGACAGCCGCATCCGTAACGGCCAAAGTGAAATTAGGACGGATTGCAGCACCCGATGATTTAACTGATTTGCCAGAAATTAAACATGTAATTGCCAATTATGGACCTTATGAATTTGATCAATTCGCCCGACAGTTTCAAGAAGAGGGCATTCAACCTAAATATGCCGAATCTGGCCAAGCAATTTCGTTTGAAGGATTAGCCTTAGCAGGTTTAGCAGTGGCTGAAAATCCAATCGGTGTTAGCCAGGCAAATCCAGCCAACTACTTTACTCAAAAGACGCCAGCTGTATTAGCTTATGCAGGCAGTGCTGATCAAGTTGTGCCTCATCAACAAAGCATTGATTTGATTGCTCGTTATCAGAAAATGACAGAAAAAAAAGCCACCTGCCATATCATCGCAGGCGGCCACCATGGTATTTTTGATTATGATACACCGGTTATTTACCAAGAAAAACTGGCTTTCTTGAAAGATAAAGATTGAAACCAACGCTTAAGAAAATTTAGAACATAAAAAGAAGGTAGGAATCAAATCCTACCTTCTTTTTATTGGTTTAAAATTTGGTTAACAACGGTAGCTGCTTCAGTGAAAGCGATTGTTTGCACGTGTGGTCGGGGGATTACTGTGGTGAACCAACTTTGGCCTTCCAGAGGGACGCCAGTGACAAACAGGTTGGGAATTAACTGATTTTCCTTGTTATAAACCGTAAATGTTTTCAGATCAACTTTAATGGTATTGGCTAAAGGAGCAGTACCATCCTGGTTAATAATTCGATTATCACCAACAATTAATCCGTGCTGACGGAGAGATTTTAGCAATGGGCTCTTAGCTGTGCGGAAATCAGGCCGACCAAGTCGTGCCTCAATGAGGGCAGTTCCTTGATAATGTTCATCAAATCGGTCAGTTGCGGTAAAGAATTGTTGATCATGAGCAACACTGAAATTTGGACCAGCAATAGTGACTTGCTTAGCTTTAATTAAGGCCAAAAGTTGCCGTGTTCGAATTAATGGTGGTCCAACCGATAGCTGCGTATCAAAAAGCTTGAAGTCAGTTAAGAGTTTTTGATAATCATCTTCATCAAAAAGACGGTCATTATAAAGTGTTCGTACAGTACCACGAACATCACGAAGAATGTCATAGGCGCCCGTTAGCGGTGATTTGTCATTACCTAAGGCGGCAGAATCAATATCTTCTTTTAAATGTTGAACGAAGAATTTCCGGAAAGCAGAAAGAGAAGTTACGTCGCGGGAGGGGGTTGCTTCCTTTTCCCAAGAAATGTGCACATCTAATTTTAGATGAAACTTTTCGTTAACATGCTGCCAATTTTTTGGATTTTCTAGAAAATCCAAAATTTCTTCTCTTTCTGTATCAGATAGCTTATCAAGCAGGTTTACTTGGTTAGTTAGATACTTGTAGGTCATCTCTTGATCTAAGACATGGCGGAAAGTATTGTAGGGCAGGTGACCACCGCAATCTTTCGCAATGCGCTGCATGCGCTCGAGCGTGAAGAATCGTGGTTGATACAGCTCGTTTGCTCCTTTTTGGTTAAGCCCGTGTGCTCGGGGTGGAAGCCCAGAGCCAGAACCAATGATCAAATGTGGTTCATGACCAGATGGATGGTAAACAAGTGAACCATCTTTTTTAGTCAAAAAGAAACCACCTTTACCAGCTGTCAAAGACAGGAGATCATCAAAAAAGGAGAGACCAAGACCTTGAACCAAAACAGTATCATTTTCGTTCAGGCTAGAAAAGTCATTTTCCGCCGGGTGAGAGGCAGGATAATAGTGAAAGCCTTTTTCTTTTGCAAACTTTTCCAAATCTTTCTTCTTTTCACTTAACTCGGCATCAAGGTGACCAAGTGCCAAGACGACTTTGTCAGCAAAAAAATGATTATAATCGGTAGTCGTGATGTTAAAACCTGGATTAGCTTCTAATAAGCTTTTGACGGCGACCTGGTGAAAGCGCACTGAAAGGTTACTTGGGCAGTTATTTAGAATTTCTTCAAAGAACCAAGCCGCATAGACACCCATTAAACCGCGGGAAGCATAGGCAGTCATTGATGTTAGTGATAAAACTTCCTCACGATAAGCCATTGGATATTCGTGATGTTGTTTTAAGAAGGGCAGGGCATAAGATTGGGCCCAAGTAAGTAGGTTTGGCGTTAAATCTTCACCGCGACGTTGACCAATATCATAATCATTAAATAACGTCACCTGGTTGGGATTTGTATTCATTAAATAAGTTTGATTATTTTCAAAAAAAGGATTCCAAACGCGACCACCAACCGGGTAAGGGTCGAAAATATTAATTGTTAAGGCCTGGTTTGAATCAGCTTTTTGAATAAGGCGGTCGAGAATAGCAAGATTTCTCGGACCCGCTCCAATTAAAGCAATTTGCATGGGGACTCCTGTATCAAGTGAAAATAAAAAGCCAACGATAAAGTAAGCGCTAGCTATGAAAATGAATTTTTGAAAAAATAAGTTAGAAACATTACAACTAATGTGTCTAAAATTTATAATATTTCTTAAACTAATTCTACTCTAAATATGATTGAAAAAAAAGGTAACTAATCAAAGTAAATCCCAAATAAAAAAGGAATTTGTTATAATAGACCTATCATCTGTTGGCAAAAGTTTACTTCCATGGAAAAAACAGAAAGTTAGCGGTCGCTGTAAGCTAACCCATTCTTAAACTGAGTTACACAACAGGAAACGATGACGTCGAGTCGCGTTAAGACTAAATGAGTGGCCTTAAAGAGGCAATTTAGGTGGTACCGCGGACAATTCGCCCTAATCAGTGATGATTAGGGCTTTTTTTGTCCTGATTTTTAGCTGAGACGAACGTGCCGGTAATCAAATGGAGGAAAGTAAAATGAATTTTATTGAAGATTTGAAGTGGCGTGGGGCGTTAAACCAGGTTACTGATGAAGAGGGTCTGTTGAAGGCGATGAAAGCCGGCCAAATCGGGGCTTATGTCGGCACTGATCCAACGGCCGACTCCCTTCACTTGGGACATTTGATTCCATTTATGGTTTTGAAGCGTTTCCAAAAAGCAGGCGGAAAGGCCGTGATTATTGTTGGTGGGGCAACCGGATCAATTGGGGACCCTCGACCAACAACTGAACGTCAATTGCTATCAGAAGAACAGTTGAAAGTGAATGAAAAGGGCATTGCAGCCCAAGTGACTAAGTTATTTGGTTCCGATGATACAACAATCGTTAATAATGCCGATTGGTTGAGCCCAATGACTTTGCCAGAATTCTTGCGAGATTACGGCAAGCTGTTCTCCGTGAATGTCATGCTGAAGAAGGATGTCGTTGCTTCTCGTTTGGAAACAGGGATTTCTTATACGGAATTTACTTACCAGATTTTACAAGCCATTGATTTCTTGCATCTTTGGCGCGAAGAAAACGTGCGTTTGCAAATCGGTGGTTCCGACCAATGGGGGAACATCACTGCCGGTGTTGATTTGATTCATACGGTTGAAGGTTCCGATGCACCAGCTTTTGGATTGACCATTCCATTGATGACGGATTCTACTGGAAAGAAGTTCGGAAAATCAGAAGGGAATGCCATTTGGCTGAACGCAGAAAAGACATCACCATATACGTTCTACCAGTTCTGGTATAACCAGCGTGATGAAGACGTCGTGAAGTATCTAAAGTATTTCACGTTCTTGAGCCCCGAAGAAATTGCTGATTTGGAAAAGGAAGTTGCTGAAAATCCTGGTGCTCGTCTTGGCCAAAAGCGCTTAGCGGAAGAAGTGACAGCCTTTGTTCACGGTCAAGCAGCCGTGGAAGAGGCAGAAGCGCTGTCCAAGGCCTTGTTCTCGGGTGATGTTGCAGCACTTTCTGTCCAACAAATTCGCGATGTTTTTGCGGGTGTTCCAGGATTTGAAACAACTAATGCTAAGCAAAATGTAGTTGATTTCTTAGTTGACGCTGGCATTGAAAAGTCTAAGCGTCAGGCCCGTGAAGACGTGACGAACGGTGCGATTACTATTAATGGTCAAAAGGAAACAGACGTTGAAGCCGAAGTTGATCCAAGCGCCAGTTATGATGGTCAATATATCTTAGTACGACGCGGTAAGAAGAAGTATTTCTTGGGAACGGTTAAGTAAGAAAAGTGGATTATAAGGCCTTTAGGGGCCTTTTTTCTTTTAAAAAAAATAAATAAAAAGAAATCTTTTTCTTTAATTTTAGTTTAATCTCAATTCCCTATACTTACATTATCGATATAGCGATATATCGGACATCAAAAACTTCATCTCGGCACATCTATAAATACTTCTCTCTAAACCTAATTTATACCTTCTCTCCCGTGCCGAGGTGGAGGTTCAGCAGATGGACGACCCCCTGATTTTTATCAGGGGGCCTTTTACTACCTGAAACTTTATTGGTGATGGGTGCTGGGCTTTTGAATGCGTGTGGGTCTTTGTTATAATGGGCGCAGAGACTGATTTTTGCGATGGTGTTAAAACTGTCAAAAACAAAGACCGGTAGCGCAGAAATCATCCTCAGATCAGTATCAAGACAAAGGAGACATAGTTAATGTCATTACTAGAACTGCATCACGTGTCAAAGAACTTCGGTTCTTACCAGGCTTTGGATAACGTTTCGTTTTCCGTAGAACCTGGGCGAATTGTTGGGTTGATTGGTCCTAACGGGGCTGGGAAGTCGACAGCAATGCGCGCCATTACTGGATTAATGTCTTATAGCGATGGGGAAATCATTTTTGATGATGAACGCATCCGCTTTGCCAAGAATAAGTCATTGGCAAGGATGGGTAATTTGATTGAATATCCAGCAATTTACCCTAATTTCACTGCACGTGACCATATGACATACTATGCCATGGATGCCAAGGATCATGCAGACATCGATGAATTGATGAAGATTACTGGAATCGACGGCGAAAAGTTTGGTAAGCGTAAGGCAAAGAAATTCTCATTGGGAATGAAGCAACGCCTTGGGATTGCCATCGCCTTAATTCGTAATCCAAAATTTGTTGTTTTGGATGAACCAATGAACGGTTTGGATCCACAGTCTGTTCGTGACATTCGTGCCTTGATTCGTTCACTAGCTGACAAGGGTGTAGCCTTCTTGATCTCTTCACACTTGTTGGATGAATTGCAACGTTTGGCTGATGATGTTGTGATCATTAACAAGGGAAAAGTCTTGCGTCGTGAAAAGATGGTGGACTTCTTGGCCGAAGGAAAGACACAGGTCAAGGTTC
The DNA here is from genome assembly GCF_001047135.2 of Fructobacillus tropaeoli. Classification (GTDB taxonomy): domain Bacteria; phylum Bacillota; class Bacilli; order Lactobacillales; family Lactobacillaceae; genus Fructobacillus; species Fructobacillus tropaeoli. The sequence goes on from NZ_DF968084.1 coordinate 23,276, forward strand.
AAACCAATGATAATGATAAGATGTTGGCTGCAGCTAAGGCTGCCGGTTGGGACGCCTCAATGGGCGATGACCGTGTCTTGATTGCTGTTCAGGGCGATGTGACAGCACAAAAAGTGTTGAAACTAGCCACTGATGAAGGGCTTGAAGTAACGGATATTCAAACTGGTCAAGGCAACTTAGAGGATCATTTGTTATCTGTATTGTCAACTGACGCCACTCGGGCCTAGTCAACGAAGGAGAATTCATGTTTACGTTATTAAAGCAAGAAGCAATGAAGGCCTGGAAGCAAAACCGGGTCTATATCTGGGCGATTATCGCCTTTGTTCTACCAATTATTACTTTGACTAGTTTTACGCCAATGGCTAGTCAAGCAACAATGTACGGTTCCTTGGGTGGATCAAGCATCATTGTTACGATTGGAATGTTGGTCTTAACAGCCTTGTCATTTACACAAGAATTTACTTTTGGTACTATCCGACCTTTGCTTTCACGGCAATATTCACGGCTTCAGATTTTCTTAGCTAAGATTATTACGGTCATTGTTGAATATTTCCTCTTGATTGTTTTTTCACTCGCTGGAACCGCAATCGGTCGTTTAATTTACCGGGCAATGCATGATGGCTCAACTGAAAAGATTTATACGACTTATTACACATCCCTTGATTGGAAGGCATTCCTATTTGCCTTGTTGATGAGCTTTATTGGTTCATTATTCGTAATGGCTATTGTTCTTTTGGTTTCAAATATTGCCAAGTCTTCTGCGGCAGCCATTTCTTTGGGGGTTGTGATATTAGTGGCAACCAATATCTTGTCAGCAGTGACCTCTGCACTGATTCAACTGTGGGCTCCATTAAAGTGGAACCCATTGACGGTCCAAAATGTTGTTTCTTACTACACTGGTACTTCAGACTTTAATAAAACTATCCATTCTTACTTTGGTGCTGGTTCTTGGGTGCTCTTCGTCGTTTATGGTGCCTATGTCTTGGTGATGTACGCCTTGGCTTACTGGATTTTCAACCGACGTTCTGTCTAATTTAAAAATAAAAAAGACTGCTTAAGCAGTCTTTTTTAGTACATACATGCGAATAATTCTAAAAACAGGTCTTTTCTTTCTGTTTGGCTTTGATAAAATAGGGTTAGGAGAAATCTTATGTCAAGAAAACCACCAGCATATAATGACAAGCAACGGATTTTACGTCTTTATTCCGTCCTGATTTCCAAGCAATCAATGGGCGTAGATGAAATCGAAAACCTCTTTTTCGTTGGTCGCAAGACCGTTCAGCGTGATATTGCCGCGATTCGTGAGTTTCTTGCGGACTTGCAGGTCGAAGATGAGGTTAAATCAGAAATCATCTTTGATCGCAAAAGTAAAAAGTACCGGTTAACCGAGCGAGAACATCTTTTTGAAGTTTTTGATCGGATTAATACTAATGGTTCTGGGATGGAATTTTAAAAAGTAAAAAGTGATTCGTCCCTCAAGATAAGGGGATGTCACTGAATAGCCTTTAGGACTGATGCCCGATATTTAATCGGTTTTAGTCCTTTTACTTTGCTCTCGAGATTCGAGACCATGGAAAACTTGATGATAGAAGTTATATTACTGGGTTTCCTTTTGTAGTCATTCGAAATAAGATAGACGACCATTAATATTTTAATAGTTTATATGAAAAGAAGTGATTTTAAGATAGTGGGGGTTTAATGAAAAAAATTGTTGTTGTGCTAACCATGATTGTACTGACATGTGGGACTGTTCTTTTTGCTATTGGCAATGCGAAGAATGCAAAAAAGGTTGCATCTTCTGTAGCCAATTCAAGCAGTGTATCCCCAGTTTCCTCTGCGGATAATGCTAGCAGTGCTGGAAATAGCGCAAGCGCTGGCGAATCATCCGCATCTTCGACGACTAATGCAAACAGTGCTGGAGAGGGTATGAGTGCCAGCGAACCTTCCGCATCTTCGACGGCAAATGTCAGCAGTGCTGGAGAGGGTATGAGTGCCAGCGAATCTTCCGCATCTTCGACGGCAAATGCCAGCAGTACTGGAAATAGTGCAAGTACTGGTGAATCGAGCGCCTCAGATGTACCATCAGCAACCATAGAGGGCCAAGGGCATGCAGTTAGCAATGGTCAGGATGCGGTTGATGTTATTAAGGAAGCTTATAAGTCGGTTGGATCATACTTAAATGCTTTGGAATTTGATGTATTCAATGATGAAAGTAATCCAAAAGATTTCATTGTCAAGTTGATTATTAAAGCTTATCGGTTGGATGGAGGCACAGGTACAGCGGGTCTTTACCGGGTGGAGCCTTCAGGGCATTACACATTGATTACTTAAAATCGTCTATACAAATTCTGGTAAATAAAAAAGCTCCGAATCACAATCAGAGCTTTTTAAGAAAACATGTTTTCTTTTTATTTTTGATGTAGTGAGTACTAGTCAAAATGGTTATCACTGATTATTTGTGAAGCCTCATTTTAGTGAACAAAGTATTCAAGAAGGTCCTCTTCACTTAGGTCCTTTTTTTCTTGGTCTTTAACATCTAAGACAATCTTACCAGCGTTTAAAACAATCAGGCGATTGCCATAGGTGAGGGCGTCTGCCAAATTATGGGTAATCATCAAAGCTGTCAGATGATTATCGACAACCTGGTGGTTTGTGGCATCCATTAGTTGTGCCGAAGTCTTGGGATCTAAGGCGGCTGTGTGCTCGTCTAAGAGCAAAAGCTCCGGTTTCACCTGAATAGCCATTAGAAAAGATAAGGCCTGTCGTTGGCCCCCAGAAAGAGAGCCAGCAGCTGTCTGCAAACGATTTTCAAGGTTGTTACCCATCTTTTCGGTGATTTCATGGTAGAAATCCAGCTTTTGACTGGTGAGGTGACGGTTTCTTAATGTCCGTCGTGAACCACGTTTCTCAGCCAAGAGGAGGTTTTCGGCAACCGTCATCCGGGGGGCCGTCCCCATCTTTGGATCCTGGAAAACCCGGGCCAAAAAGGCGGTCCGCTTAACGGCTGGCAGGTTGGTGATATCTTTGCCCTGGTGATAGACAGATCCGGAACTAAGTGCGAGATCTCCAGAAATGGCGTTGAACAAAGTCGACTTCCCAGCCCCATTGGTCCCTAAGACAGTGATAAAATCACCGGGATAAATTTCTAGGTTGAGCTGCTTTAAAATTTCGGTTTGATTGCCGACGGTCACGGTTGCATCTTTCAGCGTAATCACAGGTTTAGTCATGATGCCGTCCTCCTAACTGCAAAATCTTGTCTAATTTCAAATAATGGCGCACTTGAGGCAAAACCATCGCGATGGCCAGAATAATAGATGAAATCAGGTTCAAGTCATTGGTTGAGAAGCCAAGTTGCAAGACGGCCAGCAAAACCAGGCGATAAATAATGGAACCGATAATGACAGCCACTAAACGCTGATTTAATGACAAATCACCAAAGGCAACTTCGCCAATAATAATCGAAGCCAGGGCAATGACGATAATACCGATTCCCATGTTAATATCCGCAAAACCGTTGTTTTGGGCAATAACGGCGCCACCAAAGGCGATCATGGCGTTTGAGACCATCAGACCCATGATGGTCATTTGATCAGTTTTAATCCCAAAGGCGGCAGCCATCTTGGCGTTATCGCCAGTTGCGATGAAGGCTTGGCCGAGTTCCGTTTGTAAGAACCAGATTAAGGCGAGGGTAATCAAAACAATAATAATCAGGCCCACAAAGACGCCGTCAAAGTATTTTGGTAGACCTTCTAAGAATGGTGACGAGAAGATTGTTTTTTGGTTCAAGAGGGAAATGTTGGCAGAGCCCATAATCCGGAGGTTAATGGACAGGCAGGCTGTCATAACCAAAATTCCGGATAGCAGAATCGGAATCTTACCTTTGGTATACAGAAGACCAGTTACTAAACCGGCTAGTGCACCAACGAAGACGGCGGCTAATGTTGCCAGATAAGGGTTGGTCCCATGGGCAATCAGGGCAACAGCGGTTGCACCACCAAGTGGGAAGGAACCTTCAACCGTCATATCAGCGAAGTTTAAAATTCTAAAGGTTAAGAACAGGGCCAGGCCCAAAACGGCCCACAAGATCCCTTGAGAAATACTCGAAACAACAATTGACATTAGAAGACCTCCCCAGCTTTTTCAGCCTTTGCAACGATATCGGCAGGCAATGTAATGCCAAGCGTTTTCGCTGTTTGTTGGTTGATGACGTAATTTCCCTTAGTAACGTTGTAAACCGGCATCGTGGCCGTTTTCTTCTTGCCACTAAGGACTTGGGCAGCCATCCGACCAGCCTGATAACCAATTTCATACTGTGAATTAGAGAAAGTAACTAAACCACCGTCTTTCACCATTGAGTCAGCGGCAGGAATCACAGCTACATGGGCTTGGTTAGCGACGGCAACCAAAGTCTTCATCGCCGTGGCAACACCATTATCTTGCGGTGCGTAAACAGCGTCGACTTGGCTGACCATGGTGGTTGCAACCTGTTGCATGTCATTAGTGGAAGCAATCGTATAGTTTTTGACTTGATAACCGGCCTTTTTTAATGCATTGGCCATTTTTTTCGCATTATAAGTACCACCAGCATCAGAAGAAGTGGAAACGATTCCGATTGTCTTGGCCTTTGGTAAGACTTCCTTGAAGACAGCAACCTGTTTTTCATAAGGAGAATCACCACCAACCCCTGTAATGTTAGCGCCAGGATGAGCATCTGATTTCACCAACTTAGAGCCGCTAGGGTTGGTAATTCCTGCTAGGATAACGGGGGTCTTGCCATCAGCTGCCTTAGCTAAGGAAAGGGCTGCTGGCGTAGCGATTCCAACGGTTAAGTCTTCGTTCTTATTGGCAAAGTTTTGTGCCATTGTTTTCAAATTAGCTTGGTCCGCTTGCGCGTTTTGATAGTCGATTTTCACGTTTTTGCCGGCTTTGTAACCACCATCAGCCAGCCCGGCCACTACTCCTTGGTGAATTTGATCCAAGGCAGGGTGAGTGACTAATTGCAAAATACCCACAGTGGGGATGCCTTTTTTCGTACTCGTGTTGCTATTGCCCGTGGTGAAAAAGGCAACGACTAGGAAAAGGGCGATGAATGATGTCACGGTTAGTAGACGTTTATTCATTTTTTACTCCTTCAAACTTCTAATATACTGGCCCAGACAAGTTTTAGACAAAAAGAAAAGCCTGCCTGGGTATTGTGATTAAACCCAAACAGACTTTTAATGAATTGCAACATTGCAAAAGAGCCGGTTGGGACAAAACTGTTGTCACAGCTTGTCCAATCGACGAGCTGCTTTCCTACCGGCGCCACCATTGGCGGTTAGATTGTGAAGCAAACTGACGCATACGCGACTCCTTAAAACATCTAAAAGTTAAGTTAAGCATACAAGACGGGACTAGGCCTGTCAAGAAAAAATGAAAAAGTTATCAGAAAAGTCTACAATAACGTTAAGAGAAAATTAGTCTTGGAAGAAACGGAAACGAACGTCTTCTGCCAAGTAGTCCTTGTCGCCTGCAGGAGCAACGATTGAACCAAATGGCATTTGACCACGCAAAGTCCAGTTTTCAGGCAAGTTGAATTCCTTGGCAACGGCTGCATCAATCAATGGGTTGTAGTGCTGCAATGAAGCCCCAATGCCTTCTTCAGCTAAGCGCAACCAAACGGCGTAAAGTGAGATACCAACTGCTTCTTCTGCCCAATCAGGGAAGTTGTTAGCGTAAAGTGGGAAGCCTTCTTGCAAGCCCTTGACGATGTTTGTATCAGTATAGAACAAAACAGTACCAAAGCCGGCCTTGAAAGCACCGTCAACCTTGGCCTTCGTAGCAGCAAAGGCTTCTTCATCAGCAGAAACCTTCTTCAATTCAGCTAATGTGATATCCCACAAACGATCGTGTGCTGCACCAGTCAAAACAACGGCTTGTGTTGATTGTGAGTTAAAGGCTGATGGTGTGTTTTCAATGGCTTCTTTAATAATTGAATTAAGTTCTTCAGGAGTCTTTGAAACGTCCTTACCAAGGGCGTAAATTGAGCGACGCTTCTTTTGCAAATCTAAAAATTCTGACATATTTCTGTCTCCTTGTTGGTTGTATTTTTTAAAAGTACAACACTATGTTATAATAGACTTTAGAAAAATACAAGGACTAATTTTTATGAAACCATCATTACGATTAACAAATGCGCTCCACATCCTTGTTTATGTGGCAACCGCGCGCCCAACAGATTCATTAAGCTCCGCTACGATTGCGGGTTCCATTAATACTAACCCGTCACGCGTGCGAGCACTTTTAGCTGAATTGCAGAATGCTAATATTTTGTGTCGGCAGGGTCCTTATCCTGGCCGTCCTGTGCTGGCAAGAGATAGTAAGGACATTACCTTTGCAGAGGTCTTGCAGGCCGTTGAGGACTGTGCAGCCGTTTTTGCCTTGGATAAGCACACCAACCCTGACTGTCCAGTCGGTTCTTCAATTGGTTCGGCCCTGTCAAAGTATTATGGTGAAATCGACCAAGCGGTGATGGCCGTCATGGGTGAAATGACTCTTTTTGATCTCGTCGAAGACGTTAAAAAGAACCAAACGCTCCCAATTTGAACCATGATTGCGTGATAGAATCTTCTTATATATAGAAAGTAGGCGACATCATGACAGTTGAAACAAATCGAAAAATTGAAGGATTGGTTGTTTTCCTTGGGGGAGCGATTGGGGGCCTATTCCGCTATTTATTAAGCTTTGTGCCAGTCATTGGCGAATGGCCATTGACGACGATGCTGATTAATTGGCTCGGGGCTTTCTTATTGGCCTTTTTGGGGGCATATTTAGTGGGCAAGATGGAACGCCCCGCTTATTGGCAATCATTTTTGGGAACCGGCATCATGGGTGGGTTTACAACCTTTGGAACCATGATTTTACAAACCTTCCATCTCGGCCTGCATCAACCATTTTTGGCCTTTTCTTATCTTTTCCTTTCGCTTTTTGGTGGTCTAGCACTGGTGATTGCCGGACAGTTAACGGCTCGGGCCGTTTTGAATCCAAATCAGAAGGGGGTCAGCCATGCTTGAAAACTACCTGCTCGTGATGATTGGTGCCGGGCTCGGGGCTCTTTTACGCTACCTGTTACTGATTTGGTGGCCGCAACGTTTTGATTTATTTACCGGGGTCTGGGCGGTTAATATCCTTGGATCGTTTTTACTTGGGATTCTTTCAAGTATCGGTCAAGGCTCCCATGCTGTCTTGTTGACGCAAACTGGTTTTTTGGGTGGATTGACCACCTTTTCAACGATGATGACTCAGGCGAAGCAAAGAGATGGCCTCTTTAAGCAACTGCTTTATTTATTCGTGCAGGTTCTCGCAGGTGCCATTGCTTTCTTCTTGGGTCAAGTCCTAGCAGGGGCCGTTCGTTAGTATGGTAAAATAGCCCTTAGGATTAGGAGCAACTTATGACAAAGAAAACAGCAATAATCGTGGATTCATCGGCAGCGTTGCCGGCCGAAATCCGCCGTTCATATGGAATTGAGGAAGTGTCAATTCCGATTTTATTTGGCCAAGAAACTTATATGGGTGGCCAGGATTTAACTTCTCTAGCTGATTTGGTTGAATTAATGACTAAAAAAGATGTTTTGCCAACGACATCGCAACCAAGTCCAGCCGAATGGGAACAGGCTTTGAACCAGGCGGTCCAAGCTGGCTATACAGAAGCCATCATCATCACCTTGTCTTCAGGAATTTCAGGTGCCTTTCAAACGGCAAAGCTGGTTGCTGATGGTTTCGATGGCCTTGAAGAAATTCTTGTAGTCGATTCCAAATTGACTAACATGGGGCAGGCCAGTCAAGCTTTGTTGGCCGCTAAATTAGCCGAAAAGGGCCGTACTTTGGCCGAAATTGACCAAGCGCTCGCGGCTTTCCGTGAAGACCTGGGCGTTCGTTTGGTCGTCAACGATATTTCGCATCTGAAGCGAACGGGACGCCTATCTCGTGGACAAGCCCTTATTGGCGGTTTATTGAATATTAAACCAATCCTATCCTTTGACATCGTTGGGGATGGAAAGATTGGCGCCGTTGGCAAAGCACGAAAGATGTCTGGGGCAAAGGAACAGATTCAAGAAGCTTTTGAAGATTACCTAAGAGCTGCTGATTTTCCAGTTCGGGCTTATATTATCGATGGTAATAATGCCAAATTAGGGGATAGATGGCTGAAGGACTTTCAGGCCAAGTATCCAACGGTTGCCTTTGATCGCGCCAGCATGGATCCCGTCATTGGTGTGCATACAGGAGATGGGGCAATGGCCGTTATTTGGTCACATGATTGGCAAGTCATGGCAAAAGAAGACTGAAATAGTGATTTAGAGTAAATAAAAAGCCAGCCGAACGGCTGACTTTTTAGTAAGCAGATAAATATTGGTTAATGCCTGACTATCAAGATGGGTTAGGCAACTTTTTTGATACCCAAGGCTGGGTCCAATTCGCCACCGCGACCAGCCAATGAGTAACGCAAGTACTTTTCATTGACGTCAACGGTCATTTCTTCGTCCATTTGATCGGTTGAATAAGGCTTAGCATAGATTTCACCAAGGTTTGAGTCAATCTTCGCACCAAATTCGGACAAATCAGTATCCTTATTGACGAACACGAGGTTAAATGACAAAGCCAAGGTGCAGTTTGCTTCGTCTGAGAATGGGCCAACGCCGTCGTCAAAGTCCAAGACCATCTTGACATCGTCGCCTAAGAACTTCTGCAAACGGTCAGCTGCTGCTGGTGTAAAAGTCAATTTCATAAAATATTCCTCCAATTCATCTTTAAGTAACAAGATTAGTATATAATGTTTAACAATGTTTGTCAATTGGTATAGTTGTTATTTGTTTTATTTTTACGATGACAATAGAGAAAATTCGTGCGACAGACAACTTTTAAGGGGTTTTATAAAAAATGGAAATCAAAAAACATGGAAAAGCTTATCAGATTGTCTATGAGGTTTTAAATGCCGTTACCCATGGTCTTGGCTTTATCTTAGCCATTATCGCCAGTGTCTTTTTAGCGCTGAAAATCGTCCGTGATGGGCAGACGAGTGGCATTGAAATCGCGGCGGTCAGTATTTATTTGACCTCGGTATCACTATTTTTACTGGCTTCGACACTTTTTCACTCACTTGTTTTTACTAGAGCGGCCAAGATTTTTCAATTTATGGATCATGCCGGTATTTACTTTGTGATATTAGGGTCTTATACGCCCTATACTTGGTTAGTTTTGAAGGGTGGTTGGGGAATCGGTATCTGGTCCGCCATTCTATTGATGACCATTGCCGGTCTGATTTATGATTTGTTTCTGGTTGGTCGCTTTCCTTGGTTATCTGTCCTGATTTACCTGGTGATGGGCTGGTTAATTATTATTGCCATGCCATTATTGTGGACTGCTTTATCACCGACTGCCTTTTGGTTACTATTAGCCGGTGGTGTGGTATACTCTCTTGGAACCATTTTTTACCTCGTACCAAAAATTCCCATGGGTCACGTTTACTGGCATGTTTTTGTGCTGGTTGGTGCCGGACTCATGTACTGCTCAATATATCTAACTCTTTAGATTGAAAGAAGGTCAAAAAGATGGAAAAGCTGGATTATCACTTTCAAAGTGCCTGGACAGCCACTGCGTTAAGCAACCTAGAGTCGCCAATTGCAATTGAAAAATCAGCCGTTGTCACGGGTGATGACTGGCAGATTGATTGGACTGATTTTCAAAACACACCGGTCAAGAAGAGTCCGGAAGTGATTGGTGATCAATTTTATTGTCAGGGTCAGCTGATTTTAAACCAGCAAACTTGGAATGTCGTTCGTTTTCATATTCATGATGGCGCTGAACACCTGATTGATGGTCAGCGCGATGCGGCTGAGATTCACATCGTTTGTCAAAATCAGCTTGGCCAAACCATGGTGGTCGGGGCCTTTGCCGAAGTCGACGAAAAGCAACCTGTCATCTTCGCTCCGCTCTTTTCGGAAGAAAAAAAGACCGTCAATTTGCAGGATTTGCTGCCTGTGGAAAAAACGGGCTGCTTTACCTATACGGGCTCGTTAACCACACCGCCGTTGAAAAAAGACATAAATTGGTTCTTGTTAGACAAACCGGTGGGGATAAGTCCTAAAGATTTGGCAACTTTTGCCGAAGCCTATCCGGATAACTACCGGGATTGCCAGCCCTTATCCGGGCGGACGGTGGTTTATCACCACTTATCAACGGTGACTCATTCAAAGTAAGTTCAAAAGCCCTTCGGGCTTTTTTCAATGCCGTTTGTTTTCTTTTTGATCTAAGACTAAAATTGATAGATGTAAAGTGAGCTTCTCTAACAAATGAGGAGCTTCTTTGATTTCATTCGTCATTTAAAAGGGGATTTTTTTCATGACCAATAATTCGCAAATGAATTTTTCGCAGATGAAACGGGCGGCTTTGGTCGTAGCTGCAGCCCTGTTTATGCAAATGCTTGATTCAACCATTGTCACAACAGCGCTACCACAGATTGCAACTGATTTGAAAGTTGCCCAGAGTACAGCCTCATTGCTCGTATCGGTTTATATGCTGTTTTCCGCTATTTTTATTCCATTATCTGGTTGGTTAGCCAAAAAGGTTCGCCGCAAGAACTTATTTTTGATTGCCGTGGGTCTTTTCACTGTCTCATCCGTGCTGGCCGGGCTCTTTAACAATTTGACCTATTTGTTGGTCATGCGGGCTATCCAGGGGATGTCCGGGGCCTTGATGGTGCCCGTCGGCCGCTTAATTATTTTGGAAAATACGGAACCAAAGAAAATGCTCCAAATCCTGTCTTACCTGGTTTGGCCGGCACTCTTGGCACCTGCGATTGCGCCTTTACTTGGGGGTTACGTTATTGCTAGTTTGTCCTGGCATTGGATTTTCTTTTTGAACCTGCCAATTGGCCTGTTAATCATTTTAACGGGTGCATTCTTTATTTTGGATGATAACGAACGGGAAGACTTGCCCTTTGATTTATTTGGTTTCTTGTTGGTGGCAGTTGCCGGTGGTGGCCTTTTGATTGCTTCCGAAATTCTTTCACGTGGACTGTCACTCTTTTTCTGGGGCTTCTTGGTGCTTTTCGTAGCACTCGTCTTTTTGGCCTTGGCCTGGCATCATCTTTCGGCTAGTGACCAACCGCTCTTCTCGCTAGAACCTCTAAAGGTCAAAACTTTCCGTGTCTATGAATCTGGCGGTTCAATCTTTTGGATGACGATTGGTGCGTTGCCATACCTTTTGACCTTGGTTCTGCAGGTCGCTTTCCATTGGTCACCAATTATGGCTGGAACCTATGTCATTTTTATCTTCGTTGGTAATATCGCCATTAAGCCCTTTACCACAGTGATTATTCGCCGTTTAGGCTACAAGTATGCTCTAGTAGTGGCTCTGAGCTTGGCTAGTTTGGCAACGTTGCTGATGGCCGCCTTTCATGCTGATAGCGCCAAGGTCTGGATTGCCTTCGTCGCTTTCGTATCTGGTGTTGGTCGTTCGTTGGCTTTGACGGCTTATAATTCATTGTCTTTCTCGGAACTTTCAAAAGAACAGAAGAATTCAGCCAATACCCTGACATCTGTCCTGCAAATGCTATCACAAGCATTGGGGGTCGGAATTGTCGCAACAATTTTGGCCTTGCTTGGCCAGGTTGTGAAAACCACAACGGCCTACCAGTTAACCTTCTTGATTGTGGGGCTAGTTTCTTTGTATCCGCTCATGGAAGTCTTAACATTGCCGAAGGATGCGGGTGCGCAAACTCTTAGTTAAATTTAATAAAAGAATGCCAAACAGCGTTTTGTTTGGCTTTTTTTATGAAGAAATTTGCTTTTTAGAAGTGGTCTAGTGGATAATAATGAAAATAACAATTATTAGGAGGCGCACATGGTAGCAAAGTATCAAGATGATTTTTATCAAGCGGTCAATCAGGAGTGGCTAAATCAGGCCGAAATTCCAGCCGACAAACCTGTCACCGGCGGTTTTTATGATTTGGCGGATAAGATTGAAGATTTGGAACGGGCCACGGTCAAAGAAATTGAAGCCGGTCAAAAGGCAGTTGCCGCTTTGGACCAGTTTGTTGCCCTCCACCAGTTGACAAAGGACTGGGACCGTCGCGGTCAAGATGAGGCTGGTCAAGTACAGCAATTCTTGCAACCGTTGCTCAAGATTGAAAACTGGGATGACTTCCAAGCAGCCGAAGGCCAATTGATTTTGGATTCTTATACGACACCGCTGTCCTTGACGGTTAGTCCGGATTCAAAAAATACGGCTCGTAACGAATTGTGGTTGGCCAATCCGGGGCTGATTTTGCCTGATACAACCAGTTATCAGGACGAAGACAGCAAAAAGGATTTGTTGGCTACCTGGTCAACAATGGTTGTTGGGCTCTTGCAACGGTTTGGTTTTGCAGAAAAAGAGGCGCAAAAATTAGTTGAAGAGACTTTGGCGTTTGACCAAATTTTGGCGGATAGTGAGAGTTCTCGTGAAACGTTGTCGGATTACTGGAAGAATTATCATCCAACGGCCTTGGCTGATTTGACAGAACAATTCACCGACTATCGAATTGCTGCGGTGATTGAAAAGGTGCTAGGACAAAAGCCGGAAAAGGTCATCATCTTTGATGGGGCATTCTTTGACAAGGCGAACACCATTTATCAAGAAAAGAACTTTGCCTTGATCAAGTCTTGGTCGATTGTTCAAAATATGCTTGATATTGCCAAATTATTGGGAAATCAGAGCCGAATCGATGCCGGTGTCTTTGGGCGAAAGCTGTCTGGTGCCAAGGAAGCGGTTGATGCAGACAAAGCTGCCTTCCGCCAGGCTCGAGCCTTCTTTGCCCAAATCGTTGGTCGTTGGTACGGTCAAACTTATTTTGGCGAGGCTGCTAAAAAAGATGTTGAAAAGATGGTCCAGGATTTGATTGGCGTTTACGATGGCCGCTTTGATCAACAAAAGTGGTTGTCGGCTGCCACGCGTGAAAAGGCCAAGGTGAAGTTGGCTGCCTTGCAAGTCAAAGTTGGATATCCGGATCAGATTCCTGCCTACTTGGAGAATCGTAAAGTCGATGTTCACAAGTCGCTTTTGGAAAACGTGGAAGACTTTTCTAAGGCAGCAGTGGCCGACCACTTTAGTCAGTGGGGACAGGCACCCGATACGAGTCGCTGGGAAATGCCAGGGGACCTTGTGAATGCCTATTATTCACCTGAATTTAATCAAATTGTCTTCCCAGCAGCCATTTTGCAAGCACCATTTTACGATTACCACCAATCATCAAGCCAAAACTTTGGTGGCATTGGGACGGTGATTGCTCATGAAATTACTCATGCCTTTGATACTAACGGTGCCCGTTATGATGAACATGGAAACTTGAAGGAGTGGTGGACAAAGAAAGACTTTGAACACTTCGAGCAGAAGACACAAGCGGTTGTTGCTGCTTTTGATGGTCAAGATTCAGCAGGGGCTAAGATTAATGGCCACCTAACGGTTTCCGAAAACGTTGCTGATTTGGGCGGGGTCTCGGCCGCTTTGGCAGCCGCTAAGGAACAAAAGGACTTTGATGCCAAAGCCTTCTTTGAAAACTTTGCCACATTGTGGCGGCAAAAGGCAGCACCGGCTTACCTTGCTATGTTAGCGAAGATTGATGTCCATGCACCAGCGAAGTTGCGGACGAACGTTATCTTGCCGAACTTTGATGACTTCCAACAAACTTATGGCGTTCAGGTGGGGGATGGCATGTGGTTGGATCCTGAAAAGCGCATTCAAATTTGGTAATACGTTCAAGTTTTTTCCTCAATTGAACAAAGCGGGGTGAGGGCTATTCACCTTGTTCGAAAAAATAGAAAAAGTCAGTTACAAATCTGGCCACGAAACATTCGTGTGGGCAAATTCTCGCAACTGGCTTTTTCTTTTTGTTTTGCATTAACGGCAAAGGACGTTATTTTTTGGAATAATTACTGAAAAATAATCAGAAAAATCAGAAAAAAGACTTGCCACCTGCAATAATTCTTGTTATTATAGAATAGTTGTTTAGCAAACGGGAGTGTAGCGAAGTCTGGCTAAACGCGACGGACTGTAACTCCGTTCCTTCGGGTTCGTAGGTTCGAATCCTACCGCTCCCATTGCCTCGCTTCAGGCAAAATAGAAGCATTGCCCCTTGGCCAAGTGGTAAGGCAGAGGTTTTTGGTACCTCCATGCGCTGGTTCGATCCCAGCAGGGGCAACTAAGACGCCGGTTCAGTGATGAGCCGGTTTTTTTGTCGTCTTTTTTTCTGATTTTCTTAAAAAATCAGTTTTGGTGAGTATCTGATTTAGAATCGTTATTTTTTGACGTCTTTCGACAATAAAATTCTATGAGACCCCAAGACATTTACAGCTTTTTGCTTTATAATTGGTCTTGTTTAAACAAAGAATATTTGGAGGCAATTATGGCAAAATTAGCAGTAACTGACTTGGCCGTGAGCGGCAAGAAGGTTTTGATGCGTGTGGACTTTAATGTCCCTATCAAAGATGGTGTGATTGGTAACGATAACCGAATCGTAGCCGCATTACCAACAATCAAGCACGTTATCGCCGAAAACGGCCGTGCAATCTTGTTCTCACACTTGGGTCGAATCAAGTCAGAAGAAGACAAGCCAGGTTTGTCACTTGAACCAGTAGCAAAGCGCTTGGGCGAATTGCTTGGACAAGAAGTTATTTTTGTTCCTGAAACACGTGGTGCTCAATTGGAACAAGCTATTGCTGATTTGAAGGACGGTCAAGTATTGATGGTCCAAAACACTCGTTATGAAGATGTTCATGACGGTGAACAAGTTAAGCTTGAATCAAAGAACGACCCTGAATTGGGTAAGTACTGGGCTTCACTTGGTGATGACATGTTCATCAACGATGCCTTTGGAACTGCTCACCGTGCCCATGCTTCAAACGTTGGAATCGCTTCAAACGTTGACCAAGCTGCAGCCGGCTTCTTGATGGAAAAGGAAATCAAGTTCTTGGGTGACGCTGTTGATACACCAAAGCGTCCATTCGTTGCCATCATTGGTGGTGCCAAGGTTTCTGACAAGATTGAAGTTGTTCAATCATTGTTGAAGAAGGCTGACAAGGTTATCATCGGTGGTGGAATGGCTTATACTTTCGATGCTGCCAAGGGCAACAAGATTGGAAAGTCATTGTTTGAAGCCGACAAGGTTGACTTGGCTAAGGAATTGATGGCAGAAGCAGGGGACAAGTTGGTTTTGCCAATCGATGCTGTTGCTGCTGACAACTTTGCCAACGATGCTAAGACAGTGACTGTTGATTCAGACGCTGGTATCCCTGACGGTTACATGGGCTTGGACATTGGTCCTAAGTCAATTGACTTGTTCAAGAAGGTTTTGTCAGATGCCAAGACGGTCGTATGGAACGGCCCAATGGGTGTCTTTGAAATGGAAAACTTTGCCAAGGGAACCTTGGCAATCGGAAACGCCTTGGTGGATGTAACCAAGAATGGTGGTACAACCATCGTTGGTGGTGGTGACTCAACTGCCGCTGTTCAAGCTTTGGGTGTTGCTGACCAATTGTCACACATCTCAACTGGTGGTGGCGCATCTTTGGAATACTTGGAAGGTAAGACTTTGCCAGGTATCCAATCATTGACTGATAAGTAAAAAACGATTTGAAACCAAGCCATTTTGTGCTTGGTTTTTTTATACATAAAATCCGAATTCTTCCTAATAAGTCTGTTAAAATAGAAGCTAATCGTGGGAGAGAAAACGAACAAAAAGTTTGAATTTGTTTGTTATTTATACTCTTTATAAATAGAAGAAATTAGCGTATAATGACAACAACTTATTTTCGAGAGGTGCACCGTGTCAAAAGAGCAATTAGTCAATGAACAAGCCTATTTAGACCAAACCCTGGGAAAGATTACCGATTCCCTGGAAAGTACCAAAGAGGAGATTAAAAAATCCAAAGGGTCACTGGCAGACGTCGCCAGCGCCTGGGACGATGTCCGGGTCAAAACCAGTACTTATTCTGGCATTGTTGAAACGGCCATGTCCGTCCGTCAACAGCAACAAGCCATTGCAGAGCGTGAAGCAGCCCAGTCACGGGCTGAAGTCCGCTATCAGACCTTATCGAAGCAAATCGTTAAGCCTTATTTTGCTCGCATCGACTTTACTGATCCCAGTGAGGAGAATCAAGAGCCTGAGTCAATCTATATTGGTTTAGCTTCTTATTCCGATGATAATGGTCTTTTCTACATTTATGATTGGCGGACCCCGGTTGCCTCCATCTACTATGATGGTGGCTTGGGTGATGTCGAATACTTGACGCCAGTCGGCCCACAAAAAGCCGACGTTTCTTTGAAGCGTCAGTTTGAAATTGAAGATGGGGTCATTGTGACCCTCTTTGATACCGAAGAGGCCATTGGGGATGCCATGCTCCTCAACGCCTTGTCCGGTGAGTCTTCCACTAAGATGAAGTCGATTGTCACGACGATTCAAAAGGAACAAAACAAAATTATTCGAAATACGGATGCTGATTTGCTCTTCGTACAGGGGGCAGCAGGGTCTGGGAAGACGGCCGCCATTATGCAGCGAGTGGCTTACTTGCTTTACCGTTATCGCGGTAAGTTGAACTCTGGCCAGGTTGTGATGTTCTCACCCAACCAGTTGTTTAATGACTATGTGGACCAAGTTTTGCCTGAATTAGGGGAACAGAACCTGGTTCAATTGACCTTCTTCCAATACGCTTCCCGGCGTCTGCCCCGGTTCTCTGTTCAGACTTTGGCAGAGCGGTTTGAAAAATCAGTGGAACACGAAAAGATTGAACGGATGCTTGGCTCTTTGCAGATGTTTGAGGCAACAAAGGCCTACGCGGAATCCCTCAATGAAAAGGGACTGGCTGCGCGCAGCCTGAACTTCCGTGGCGAACCACTGATTTCCAAAGAAAAAATCCTAGAAATTTACTATCAATATAATAGTAATTACAAGTTGTCACAGCGCTTGGAAGCTACTCAGGACTCCTTGCTACGGTCACTGCGAGCCCAAGTCAGTCACCAGATGAAGCAGGACTGGGTTGAATTAGCCATTGAAAACCTCTCTAAGGAAGAATATGACGAATTGGTTGGCGCTGGTGCTACCCGTTTGGGGGATGACCAGGAGGGCGACGCCGCAGCAATGACTCGTCGTCACCAACTTGGTGCCGGTCCGCAGGAGCGCGAGTTTAAATCAGATAAGCAGGAAAGAAATTTCCTCGCCAAAAAGATTACGACACAGGCTTTGCGCCCCTTGGCGAAGAAGATTCGTCGCTCTGGCTTTATCAACATCAACACGCAGTTTGTTGACTTCTTAAAGGCCTTGCCAAAGTTCTTGTCCTTAGATGATTTTGGCGTAACAGAAGACGAATGGCAGTCATATCTGAACGAAGTCGTAGCAAACTTAAAGAAGCACGAATTAACGTTGGCAAACACAACGATTTACCTGTATTTGTATGACTTAATTACTGGTAAGCACGGTCAACGCGACATTCGTTACCTCTTTATCGATGAAATTCAGGACTATACGCCATTCCAGCTGGCCTTCTTGAAGTTCTCCTTCCCAAATGCTAAATTTACCGTTTTGGGTGACTTAAACCAGGCCATTTTCACACAAGACTGGGCAAATAGCCTTGAAGAAGACTTTGCCTCACTCTTCGATCCCGCTAAGGTGGAATTGATTGATTTAACTCAGACCTACCGGTCAACGGAACAAATCACGAATTTCTCCAAGGAATTGTTGGCTAATGGAAAGGCGATTGAGGCCTTTAACCGTGAAGGTGAAATACCCGTCTTGAAGATGGCAAAAACGACTGACCAGGCTGTTGACTTGGTCAAGGAACAACTGGCCGAAAACGCGGCTGATGGTGAAAAAACGGCGATTATCACTCAAACACTGGATGCTGCAAGAGAATTGGCTCAGCAGCTGTCTGACACGAAGGTGACGTTGATTCACTCTGAAAATCAGCGCTTGGCGCCAGGTGCCGTGATTATTCCATCATACCTGGCCAAGGGCTTGGAATTTGACGCGGTGATCATTTGGCAGGCGGATGCTGCTCACTACGAAAAGGAAGACCAGCAGCGCTTGCTGTATACGGTCGCCTCTCGCGCAATGCACCGTCTGACGATGATTGGTCAGGGTCAGGTGTCACCATTGATTGCTGCAGTACCAAAGGCCCTTTACGCCACAGTGGAGGAGTAAGCATGACAAATTTAGTTGAAAAAATTTATGAGGCCCATCATGGTTCTTTTTTAACGGTTGGAATGACCGGATCAGTTGCTGTTGGTAAATCGACTTTGGCGGCGGAATTGGCCCAGGGTCTGCAAGACCGAGGACTCGTAGCGACGGTGGTTTCAACGGATGACTTTTTGAAAACCAACCAAGTCTTAAAGGATGAGGGGATTTTTGATCAAAAGGGCTTCCCGCAAAGTTATTATTTGCAGGATTTAGTTCAGTTGATTGAAAACTTTAAGGCTGGCATGACAAATCAGGTCATTAACCGCTATTCACAAACCTGGGCCGATATTGTGCCGGGTGAAAAGCAAGAAATTAGTCGACCAGACGTCTTAATTATTGAGGGTGTCGTTGCCCTTCAATTACCGGCAGAAAACCTTGATCAAACGGTTTTTGTCGAAGCGGATATGAACGATATTAAGGACTGGTACTTGGAACGTAACTTCTTGGCAACGGTGAAGGCAAGCAACCAGCCGCAGTCTTGGCGTTACCAGTACAAGGACATGGCGATTAAGGACTTTTACGACCTTGCTTTATCCGTTTGGGAGAAGACAAATCAGGTCAATTATGATCGCTATATCCAAAAAACACGGGCGGATGCCGACCTGATTTTACAGCTTGATCGCTACCATCATCCTGTTTCTTTAACGATGGGTTCTCGATCACAGAACTAGAAGACCGAATGTTCGGAAATTTGACAGGGGTCATTTCCATTGGTAAGATTGTTGCTTGGGTTTAGAATATTAGAAAAATAACAAATTATGGGTTAAAGTATCCATAGGCAACAAATTTTATTTGCACAACAAATGGAGGAAGAACATGGCAGAAAATACTGACATGAATGGAAAGCCGATTAATCGCGCGGCCATGATGGCCCTGTTGATGATCGGATCTTTTATCATTATTATCATGCAGACGTCATTGGGAACAGCTTTGCCAACCTTGATGACTGCTTTTAATGTCGATACGGCGACGGTTCAATGGCTGACAACCATCTTTTTGATGGTTAACGGTATTATGGTGCCTGTTTCCGCCTTTTTGACGACGAGAATTCCAACGAAGTATCTGTATCTATCTGCTTTGGTGGTCTATACGATTGGTACGGCAGTGGCTTACGTGACGCCAACGAATGCCTTTTGGCTGTTAATGGTCGCTCGTGCATTGCAGGCGATTGCTGCTGGAATCGTGATGCCACTGATGCAGGTTGTGGCCTTAACGCTTTTTGATGCCAAGTCACGCGGTAAGGCATTGGGAATGGTTGGTTTGGTCATCGGAATGGCCCCAGCTATTGGCCCAACATTGACTGGTTGGATTTTGGATTCAAAGCATGATGTCTTGGGGATGACAGTTGGTGGTGACTGGCGATCAATTTTTGGTATGGTCTTGCCACTGGCTGTGATTGTCCTCGTTTTGTCGATTGTTTACTTCCGCAATGTTTTGGAAACGCGTAAGGTTAGTTTGGATATCCGCTCGTTGATTGAATCAACGGTTGGGTTCGGTTTGGTTCTTTTTGGCTCAGCCATGGTTTCAAATTATTCTTGGACAAACTTTACTTGGGTTTTGGCACCAATGATTGTTGGGGTCTTAGTGATTGCTGAGTTCGTACGTCACCAACTCCACATGGAAAAGCCATTCTTGGACGTTTCTGTCTTTAAAAATAAGCAATTTGCTTTGACGTCAGCCTTGGTTGCCTTGACCTTTATCGCCATGATTGGTGTTGAGATGGTTTTGCCAATCTATATGCAACAGGTTCGTGGTTTGTCAGCCTTGAATTCGGGTCTGACACTTTTGCCTGGTGCTTTGATGATTGGGGTCATGTCACCAATTGCTGGTTATTTCTATGACCTTTATGGGGCAAAGCGCTTGGCTGCCTTTGGTTTTGCCATGATTTTGCTGGGAACGATTCCGTTCCAATTCTTGACTGAAACAACACCAACGATTTATATCACGGCCTTGTACATGGTTCGAATGATGGGTGTTGGGATTACGATGATGCCATTAACGTCATCTGCTATGGGTGCCTTGCACCTCAATCAAACGGCGCAGGGAACTGCGGTTAACAACACGGCTCGTCAGATTGCGGCCTCATTGGGAACGGCAATTCTTGCTTCCGTGATGCAGTCACAAATTAATAATAACTTGCCAAGCGATTCTTTGAAGACGGCCGATCCGATTGCCTATGGCTCAAAGGCCTTACAGGCCAGCTTGGATGGTTTCCATGCGTCCTTCCTCTTGGCCGCTTGCTTTGCTTTGCTAGCCTTTGCACTGTCATTTTTGATGCATAAGGGTAAGGTTGAGCCAAAGCCAGCAGCAGGAAAGGAGAACTAAGATGATTATCTTTATTCTATTTATTTTTGTTATCTTAGCTTTTGTCTCACTGATGATGATTCAGGATATGAGAAAGCGGATTATTGCTGTTGCTGTTTCTTTTCTAATCGTGATTACCTCAGTTGTTTTAATCATCGCCAATATGCATGATCATTTTGGAATGAAGGTGCAAACAACGACGACCAAGCAGCAAATTTATTCTGTTCAGGGTCAAAATATGTATGGCGTTTTGTCCTACCAACAAGTTGGCACGTCTGGTAAGGAAAAGGTCTTTATTTACCGAGACACTTCGACAAGTACAACGCCAACGGTGGCCAAGCCTGATTTGAAGACCAAGACGGCCATCCAAAATGTTCAAGGAAATCAAGCTTTTAAGGTGACAACTTCTAAGAACTATGTTTACCGCAACGGCTTCTATAAGTTTATGTTTGCCATCTCAGGTAACAACCATGACTTGAAGTCACGTCAGGTAACTTACCAAGTGCCACCAACATGGTTGGCACTCTCATCACAAGATGGGGAACGTTTGAAGAGTATTGTTTCGGGAATGGCTAACCAAGCGGACTTTATTCAATGGTTCCAACAGGTTAAGTCACAATCCCAAACCGATCCGGATGGAGCAGCGCAAACTGCCGTTTCTTATTATCAAAATCTCTTAGCTAATAATCATTAAAAATTAGTTAAAAGGAAGTTGTACTTTTTAATTAAACTAGTATGATTCCACCTAAATTAAGTGAAAAATATTGCTTAGTCTTGATTTCTATGTTACAGTAACAATGTAATTTAGGTTTTGATTTTGATTTGTTTTTTTCGGAAGGCGTCATACCAACAATTCTTAATTACAACTACAATTTTGGGATGACCCAAGGAGAAACAATCATGGAAAAAGGCACTGTAAAGTGGTTTAACAGCGAAAAGGGCTACGGCTTCATCACACGCGAATCAGGCGAAGATGTGTTTGCACACTTCTCAGCAATCCAAGGTGACGGTTTCAAGACTTTGGAAGACGGCCAAGCCGTAACTTTCGATGTTGAAAACTCAGACCGCGGTTTGCAAGCTGTTAACATCGTAAAGGACTAATTATTTAGTCTTTGTCTAAAAACTCGGGAAATTTTTCCCGGGTTTTTTCTTTGGAATAAATTCAATTCAAAGACCAAATGTTGTATAATAGCAAGGAATCTTATTGTAATAATCAAAGGAGCATGGAAATGGCAAAATTAGTTTTGATCCGTCACGGTCAAAGTGAATGGAACGCATTAAACCTCTTTAATGGTTGGATTGACACCAAGTTGTCTGACAAGGGAATTGACCAAGCTAAGCAAGCTGGAGCACTCTTGAAGGAAGAAGGATTGGTTTTTGACCAAGCTTATACTTCTGTTTTGACACGTGCTATCACGACTTTGCACTACGCATTGGAAGAAGCTGGCCAATTGTACGTCCCGGAAGAAAAGTCATGGCGTTTGAACGAACGTCACTATGGCGCTTTGCAAGGACAAAACAAGGCAGAAGCCGCTGAAAAGTGGGGCGACGATCAAGTGCACATCTGGCGTCGTTCATACGATGTTTTGCCTCCATTGCTTGAAAACTATGAAGAAACAGTTGAAGTTCAGGGTAAGACTTATCCTGCCTTTGACGCCCGTTATGCTGATGTTCCTTTCGGAGAATTGCCATTAGGTGAAAACTTGAAGGTTACTTTGGAACGAGTATTGCCATTCTACGAAGCCAAGATCAAGAAGGACTTGGAAGAAGGCAAGAACGTTGTGATCGCAGCTCACGGTAACTCATTGCGTGCCTTGGCTAAGCACTTGGAAAAGATTTCAGATGATGACATCTTGAACCTTGAAATTGCTAACGGCCAACCAATCGTTTATGACTTGGCAGATGATTTGTCAATCAAGTCAAAGAAGACGTTGGGCGCATAAAGTCAACAAAAAGCCTGTCTGGGAAGAGTATTCCCCGGTGGGCTTTTTATTAGGATTTTTTAGATAAAGGTAAAAAATATGGAAGAAAAACAGCAAAGGCAGCCGATTTACGACTTACATGAACGGCCTCCGTTTTTTCAATTAATTGGGTTGTCACTACAACACTTGTTTTCAATGTTTGGAGCGACGATTTTAGTGCCACTTTTGGTTGGTTTAAATCCTGGTGTCGCCCTTTTTTCATCAGGTGTTGGAACATTAATTCACTTGCTAACAACGAAAGGTAAGGTTCCCGCTTATATGGGATCTTCTTTTGCCTTTATCATCCCAATGGCTTCGATGATGAAGACCATTGGCTATCCGGCCGTTGGTCAGGGCGTTGTTTCAGTTGGAATTGTTTACTTGATTATTTCATTGATTGTTTGGCGAGTCGGTTCTGCTTGGATTGATAAAATTTTTCCACCAGAAGTTGTTGGACCGGTGATTTTGGTGATTGGTCTTTCATTGGCTGCGACAGCAGCCCAATCAGCGACGGAACTTAATGGCCACTATGACATCAAGGTCTTTCTAGTTGCTGGCGCAACGTTGTTAGTCACGATTTTTGCCAATATGTATCTCGGTGGCTTTTTGGGCCTAATTCCAGTGTTAATTGGCATTATCTTTGGTTACTTGTTGGCTTTGGCACTTGGCTTAGTGGACCTGAGTCCTGTTGCTAGCGCCCACTGGTTTGCGCTACCAAAGTTTGATTTTCTCTTTTCCGGCCATAATGGCCTTTCTTGGCACTTTTATCCAATGGCCGTCTTGACCATGGCCCCCTTAGTTTTGGTGACCTTATCGGAGCATTTAGGCCACTTGTTGGTTCTTTCTAAAATTACTGGTCAAGACTTCTTTGAAAATCCTGGTTTACACAAGACATTGGCCGGTGACGGAGCAGCCTCTGTCTTTGCTGGTTTAGTTGGTGGCCCAGCCGTTACTTCTTATGGTGAAAATATTGGAGTGATGCAGCTTTCACGTGTTTACTCTGTCTGGGTGATTGGTGGTGCCGCCGTCTTAGCTGCTGGATTTGCTTTCATTGGTAAGCTGTCGGCTTTGATTGGAACGGTCCCTGGTGCCGTTACTGGCGGTGTTGGCTTTATGCTGTATGGTGTGATCGCTGCGGCTGGCTTGCAAGTAATTGTTGACAATAAAGTTGATTATGGACAAAAGCGGAACTTAATGATTGCCGGTCCAGTGATGGTTGTTGGAATTGGAAACTTCCATTTAGCGCTTGGTTCACAAGTGGACTTCTCTGGTGTCGCATTAGCGACTGTTCTCGGAATCATTCTGAATTTGATTTTGCCTAAGGTGGCAAAATCAGACCGCTAAAGTCCTGATTTAATGGAGTTTTATCAACACTTTCCTTATTTTGTTGTTTAATTAGGTTACGATTAAAACAAAATAAAAAATGTTGTGAAATTCCAACAAAGTTGCTTGTATTTGAGAACTTT
This sequence comes from Fructobacillus tropaeoli, assembly GCF_001047135.2. GTDB lineage: Bacteria > Bacillota > Bacilli > Lactobacillales > Lactobacillaceae > Fructobacillus > Fructobacillus tropaeoli. Next base: position 47,251 of record NZ_DF968084.1, read on the forward strand.
GACGAGTATTATTGGGGATATATTTTGAGGAGTGCGCCCAACGCCTTGCATCAAAATAAGTTCTTTAGAAAGGAGAAAATCGATGGATGAACCAACATCAACCTTTACCTTGTTGGGTCTAACCTTTAACTGGACGACGATTATTTCAACGCTTTTGGCAATGTCAATCGTGGTTTTGGTAGCGGTTTTGATGACTCGAAAAGTGGGTATTCGTCCAAGCCGAGGGCAGAACGCAATTGAGTATGTCTTAGATTTTGTTCGCGGAATCTTAGGCGACCAGTTGCCGGCCAATTTGGCCCGACAATTCGGTCTCTATTCCTTCACCCTTTTCTTGTTTTTGATTGTTGCAAACGAGATGGGCTTGCTGTTGCAAGTTAAGATGGGTAATGGCGTTACTTATGTTAAGTCGCCAACAGCTGACCCATTATTTGCCTTTACATTGGCGATTATGTCGTTGATGCTTGCCCATGGAACAGGTGTGAAGACACTTGGTTTGGGTGGCTATCTGAAGAACATGTTCTTCGAACCCTACGTTGCGATGTTTCCTTTGAATGTGGTTGAGCAGTTTACGAACTTCTTGACCCTTGCTTTGCGGCTCTTTGGAAATATCTTCGCCGGCGAATTGATGTTAAATTTGCTCGCAAGCATGGCTTGGGGAACTCACCTAAATGGGTTCTGGATTATCCTAGCCTTCCCATTGGAAATTGCATGGCAGGGATTCTCACTACTAATTGGTGGAATTCAAGCCTATGTCTTTGTCATGTTGACCGCCGTCTTTACGGCTCAGTTATCTGGCAATGAATAGGATTGACTTGGTCTAGCACAGCGTTAGGCCACACGCGGGAGCGTTATCATCCAAACCGAAAGAAAAAAACGCGGAGCGTTTTAGCATTAAAGGAGAATTACAATGGATTTACACAACTTAGGCGTAATCGCAGCCGGGATTGCCTTTGCGGGATCTGCCATCGGTGGTGGTATCGGGGTCGGTGTGATGTACTCACAGTTCTTAGCTGGAATGTCTCGCCAACCTGAATTGGCTAACAAGCTTTTGTCACGTGCCTTCTTGGGATTGGCCTTGGCTGAAGCCACACCAATTATCGTTTTGGGTATGGCCTTCACACTTATCAACAAGTAATAGTCCCAGAGGGAGGAAAAAATGATGGTTCCAACACTATCAATGACAAAGGCCATGCCTTTAGGTGATATGGTCTTCATTATCGTCGCTTTCCTTACTCTGATGGTCATCTTGAAGCACGTTGCTTACGGTCCTTTAACGAAGGCATTGGATGCACGTGCAGATAAAATTAACAACGATTTGGATAGTGCCCAAAAGGCAAACGAAGATGCAGCCAAGTTGGCTGCACAACGTGAACAGGAATTGGCTGACGGCAAAGACCAAGCCAGTCAAGTGATTAGCGCTGCTAAGAAATCAGCTAAGGACCAGTCAGAAGCTCTCTTGAAGACTGCTAATGACCAGGCCTTAAGCTTGCGTAAAGCAGCTGAAAATGATGCTGATCAGTTGAAGACTGAGGCGTTGGCTTCTGCCAAGAAGGATGTTGCAGACTTGTCTGTAACAATTGCATCTAAATTGATTCAAAAGAATTTATCTGCTGATGATCAGCGGTCTTTGATTGATGCCTATTTGGCAGACTTAGACCAGCAGTAAGGGGGGCGTATGGCCAAGCAAAAAGAAAAAATTGTTAACCAATACGCCCAAGCAATCTTGGCTTATGCAGACGAACACAATGTTTTAGAAAACATTAGTGCAGACTTGCTAGCCATTCGTTCAGTGGTTGTCGCTGAACCAAAATTAACTTCTTTGTTAACAGCACAGACAATTTCTGATGCTGACCAAGGTGGGTTAGTTGATGCGCTGACGCAAGGCGCAGATAATGCAGTGGTGAACTTGGTTAAAATTCTTTTGGCCCACCACCATTTCGCATATTTGCCTGCAGTAGTTGATCGTTTCTTTGACCTTTACCAGCAAAGTCAAGGCATTCAGGCCGTGACCATCACCACAGCAGTGGAAGCTGATGAAGACCAAAAAGAGCGGTTGTCAAATGCTTTTAAGAAGCAAAGTGGCGCAAAGAAAATCCAAGCAACCTATAAAGTCGATCAAGACATTATTGGGGGCGTGGTAATGCAATCGAAGTCGTTGTTAATTGACGGCTCATTGCAGACAAAGATTGCCAAAATGAGGGCAGAGTTACTAGGTTAGTGAGGAAAAGACATGGCGATTCAAGCTGAAGAGATTTCTGCTTTAATTAAGCAACAGCTCGAAAAGTTCGACACAAAACTGACTGTAGAAGAAATTGGTACTGTTACCTATATCGGAGATGGAATTGCACGAGCTACTGGTTTGGCAAATGCCCTTTCTGGTGAATTGGTCGAATTTACAAACGGCGAATTCGGAATGGTCCAAAACTTGGAAGAGAGCGAAGTCGGAATTATCGTTTTGGGTAGTTCAGATGGTATCCGCCAAGGTGATACAGTTAAGCGAACTGGACACATCATGGAAGTGCCAGTTGGTGAAGAACTTATCGGGCGCGTCGTCAACGCATTGGGACAACCAATTGACGGATTAGGCGACTTGAAAACAACGAAGACACGACCAATCGAAGTAAAGGCTCCTGGTGTCATGGAACGTAAGTCCGTTTCAGAACCTTTGCAAACTGGAATTAAGGCCATTGATGCCTTGGTTCCAATCGGACGTGGACAACGTGAATTGATCATTGGTGATCGTAAGACTGGAAAGACTTCAATTGCCATTGATACAATTTTGAACCAAAAAGACCAAGACATGATTGTTGTTTATGTCGCTATTGGTCAAAAGGATTCAACTGTTCGTGAACAAGTTGAAACTTTGAAGAAGATGGGCGCAATGGATTACACGATTGTTGTTAATGCCGGCCCATCTGAAGCTGCCGCTTTGTTGTACTTGGCTCCTTATGCTGGTGCAGCCATGGGTGAAGAATTCATGTACAACGGCAAGCACGTCTTGATTGTCTTTGATGATTTGTCAAAGCAAGCAACGGCCTACCGTGAGATATCTTTGATCTTGCGTCGTCCGCCTGGACGTGAAGCTTACCCTGGTGATGTCTTCTACTTGCACTCACGTTTGCTTGAACGTGCAGCCAAGTTGTCAGACGAACTCGGTGGTGGATCAATGACTGCTTTGCCAATCATTGAAACACAGGGTGGTGACGTTTCTGCATATATCCCAACCAACGTGATTTCAATCACCGATGGTCAGATTTTCTTGGATTCCGACTCATTCTACGCCGGTATTCGTCCTGCCATCGATGCCGGAACATCTGTTTCCCGTGTTGGAGGGGATGCCCAGATTAAGGCAATGAAGAAGGTTTCTGGTACTTTGCGTTTGGACTTGGCTTCCTTCCGCGAATTGGAATCTTTCGCTCAATTCGGTTCTGACTTGGATGCGGCAACACAAGCTAAGTTGGGTCGTGGAAAGCGCACTGTTGAAATCTTGAAGCAACCTTTGCACGCGCCAATGTCTGTTCAGCATCAAGTCTTTGTCTTGTATGCCTTGACACACAGCTTCTTGGATGACGTGGCAATCGAAGATTTGCAACGCTTCCAAGATGAATTTGTTTCATACTTGGATGCTAGTCAAAAGGACTTGTTGGACGAAATCGTCACAACAAAGGCCTTGCCAGACGAATCTAAGATGGATGCTGCAGTGAAGAGCTTTAAGGATGGCTTTGCTGGCTCAGTTGACCAATAAAAGGAGGCAACATGGCTTCTTTACAAGATATTAAACGGCGAATTGGCTCAACAAAAAAGACTCGGCAGATTACAGCCGCAATGCAGTTGGTTTCAACTGCAAAGCTAAGTAAGATTCAAAATTCGGCAACCGGTTATCATGAATATGCTAACCGTTTGAAGGCAGTTGTGGGCCACTTAATTGAGGCGCACGTGTTGGACAATGTCGATTCTGCTCATTTACCAATGGTTGCTAAGCGGCCGGTAAAGAAGACGGGAATCTTGCTTGTGACCTCAGACCGAGGTTTAGTTGGGTCTTATAACGCCAACATCATCAAGGAAACCAATGCCTTGATGGAAAAGCACAACTTAACCAAAGAAAATACTGTGATCTTAGCAATTGGTGGTAACGGGGCTGATTTTTACAAGCAACGTGGCTTCTCAATTGCCTTGGAACACCGCGGTATTTCCGATGTCCCAACCTTCAATGAAATTCGCCAACTGTTAAAGACGGTGATTTCATTGTATGAAGCGGAAGCCTTTGATTCTTTGCACTTGGTTTACAATCACTTTGTGAACCGCTTGGAATCAGAGCAACGCAACACGCAATTATTGCCATTGACAAAGGACATTTTGGAAGACATGGATGATAGTCACGAACACGTGGCAGCTGACTTTGAAGTTCAATCAGCCTATGATTCCGAACCTGATTCAACTGCAGTTTTGAACGTGGTTTTGCCTCAATACATCCAATCATTGGTTTTCGAAGCCGTATTGGATGCTAAGACGGCGGAACATGCCGCATCATCAACGGCGATGTCATCGGCAACCGACTCAGCCGACGATTTGATTGGAACGTTAGGTTTGCAATATAACCGTGCGCGTCAAGCTCAAATCACGACTGAAATCACCGAAATTACTGGTGGTTTGGTTGCTTTGGAATAAGCTAATCGCAGCATCTTTGCTGATTTTTAAGCAGCAAAGCTTTGAATTTGAAAGGAAACAACGATGACTACTGGAAAAGTCGTACAAGTGATCGGTCCAGTTGTTGATGTTGCCTTTGAAGAAGGGCAAGTTGTTCCTGAAATCAACAACGCCTTGTTGGTTGATTTAGGATCTGACAAAACATTGACGGTTGAAGTTTCTTTGGCTTTGGGAAACGGTGTTGTCCGTACCATCGCCATGGACTCAACTGATGGATTGCAACGCGGCATGGCCGTGACCGATACCGGTAAGCCCATTGAAGTTCCCGTAGGGGAAGCTACTTTGGGTCGAGTTTTCAACGTCTTGGGTGAACCAGTGGATAATGCAGGTGCCGTCGACTCTTCAGTCGCACGCCACCCAATTCACCGTGATGCCCCTGAATTTGATGAACTTGCAACTTCAACGGAAATTTTGGAAACAGGAATCAAGGTTATTGATCTCCTGGCACCATATATCCGTGGTGGAAAGATTGGGCTCTTCGGTGGAGCCGGGGTTGGAAAGACTGTTCTGATCCAAGAATTGATCCACAACATTGCCCAAGGGCACAATGGTATTTCTGTCTTTACTGGTGTCGGGGAACGTACCCGTGAAGGTAACGACATGTACCACGAAATGAAGGAATCTGGCGTTTTGAAGCAAACTGCCATGGTTTATGGTCAAATGAACGAACCTCCTGGTGCACGTATGCGTGTTGCCTTGACTGGTTTGACAATGGCCGAATCATTCCGTGATAACGAAGGTAAGGACGTTTTGCTCTTTATCGATAACATTTACCGTTTCACGCAAGCTGGATCTGAAGTTTCTGCCCTTTTGGGTCGTATTCCTTCAGCCGTTGGTTACCAACCAACGTTGGCTTCTGAAATGGGCCGTTTGCAGGAACGAATCACTTCTACTAAGAAGGGTGCCGTTACTTCAATTCAAGCCGTTTATGTGCCAGCCGATGATTATACCGACCCCGCACCTGCAACGACTTTCGCCCACTTGGATGCCACAACCAACTTGGAACGTTCATTGACGCAACAGGGTATCTATCCTGCCGTTGATCCTTTGGCATCAACTTCTTCAGCTTTGGACCCACAAGTTGTTGGTCAAGAGCACTATGAAGTTGCCACTGAAGTGCAACGGACTTTGCAACGTTACCGTGAATTGCAAGATATTATTGCAATTTTGGGTATGGATGAATTGTCAGACGAAGAGAAGGTTACTGTTAACCGTGCTCGTCGTATCCAATTCTTCTTGTCACAACCATTCTCAGTTGCGGAAACCTTTACTGGTGTGAAGGGTGAATATGTTCCTGTTTCAGAAACTGTTCGCTCATTTAAGGAAATCTTGAACGGTCAGTATGATAACTTGCCTGAAGATGCCTTCCGTAACGTCGGCGCTATCGAACAAGTGGTTGATAAGGCCAAGACGATGGCCCAATAAGGGGGTAATCCATGGCTGATGAAGAAACAAGCTCACGGGGAATCACAGTTAAGATTGTGACCCCTGAAGGCCAAGTCTACGACCAAGACCAAGTTGAAATTGCTGTCATTAATACACAGGGTGGACAACTTGGAATTATGGCCGGCCATGAACCAATTTTGGCCGCCATGGCCATTGACGAAATGTTGGTTAAAAAAGACCAGCAAGAAAAGTCACTCGCCGTTAACGGTGGCGTGGCTGAGTTTTCTAATAATCTGTTGACGGTTATCGCCGACAGTGCGGAAACTGCTGATAATATCGATGTGAATCGTGCTGAAAGTGCCAAGGAACGTGCGCAAGCTCGTTTGGACCATGCACAAGAAATCAAGAACCAACATGAAATGGATATGGCTCGTGTCGCTTTGATGCGTGCCGTTAACCGAATTCACGTTGCTTCAATTCGCTCAGGTCGTTAAAATCAAAAAGGGAGTTAGCTGTTAGCTGACTCCTTTTTTTGTCGTTTAAATTAAAAATCAGTGGGTCTGAGCCCAAGCTGATTTATCAGTAAAAGATTTGCTCTAATGGGTTCTTATCATAATTTTAAAAACACTGTTACATAAAAAGGGTTATCATGAGACATAGTAGGCGCAGATTATCGATTTTTTCTCGCCTCAAAAAAGAAAGGAGAGTCATATGAACGTCAAAAAGCAATTATTAATTGCTGCTGGTTTGGCCGGTTCCGTTGCAGCCGGTCAACATGCAGTTAGTGCCGACCAGGTACAAAAGCATACAGTTGCCAATGGCGAAACGCTATCAGCATTAGCGTCTCGTTTTAATACGACGGTGGCACAGTTGGCATCGGATAATCAAATTCAAAATGTTGATCAAATTTATCAAGGACAAGAATTGATTATCGGTGTTGCCAATACAAACGCCACATCACAAAATGCCACAACACAAACGACCGAAAATACTTACCGAGTCCAAGCGGGTGATAACCTGTGGACATTGGCGCAGAAGTTTGGTTTGAGCGTTGATCAGTTGGCCCAAGAAAATAATATCAAGGATGCCAATCAAATTTTTGTTGGACAGACTTTGTCTGTCAATAAAAATGGCAGCCAGACGAGTTCTCAAAGTGCCCAAACGTCTACATCGCAGTCTGTTAGTTCCCAGACGGCTGCATCACAGGCTCCTTTATCGCAGTCGGTCAGTTCTCAGGCAGCGGTTTCACAAGCCCCTGCATCGCAGTCTGTTAGTTCCCAGACGGCTGCATCACAGGCTCCTGTATCGCAGTCGGTCAGTTCTCAGGCAGCGGTTTCACAAGCCCCTGCATCGCAGTCAGCCAGTTCTCAGGTAGCTGCATCACAGGCCCCTGCATCGCAGACTGCTAGTTCTCAGGTAGCTGTTTCCGAGGCCCCTGCATCGCAAGCGGCTCCAACGCCAGTAACTAGCCAGCAAAGCCAGGCGGTGCAAGTCAGCAACTTGGATTATAATCAAGCTGAACAGCAGGCCCTTCAAACAATCATTATGAAGGAATCTGGTGGCAACGTGAATGCGACAAACGGCATTTACTTTGGAATTGGCCAGTTATCACCAACTTTGCGTGCTCGCTATGGTGGTAATTCAACTGATTATCAAGATCAGTTGCAAGCAATGAAAGCCTATATTGCTGCTCGTTACGGGACTGCACAGGCCGCATTGGCTCATCATTTGCAGTATGGTTGGTACTAAAATCAAAAAAATAAACTTTTTTTGATTTAGGTGTTGACGAAAGCGTCTTACCTTGATATACTAATATAGTTGTTTGATAGAGATATCAAGTAACGACTGACCATGGCTCGTTGGTCAAGTGGCTAAGACGCTGCCCTTTCACGGCGGAATCGAGAGTTCGATTCTCTCACGAGCTACTATTAAAGTCGCAACTTCGGTTGCGGCTTTTTTGTTGTCTAAAAAAGCAAAGAAAAAACCGCTGATTTGACTGGAAAGGCAAGAAGTTTTTAAGCCTTTTAGTGATGTCATCAGCGATTCTTACTATAATTTTTACTTTTCTGGTTGTGCCAGCTTGTTAACTGGTGGGTTAAATTCACGCATCGCTTCTGCAAGGTGAACTAAGCTGGTAATCAAGCGTTGGTTAGGAGCTGGTACGCCGTTCTTTTCGGCTAAATCAGCCAAGTAGCCATTGATGTAGTCGACTTCCGTTGGACGGCCCTTAACAAAGTCTTGGTACATAGAAGGGAAGTGGAGTGGGTTACCAACGCGGGAAACGTAATCCACTTGTTCCAGCATTTCTTGTTCCGTTTCAATCAATTCAATACCGGCAGCCTTTGTCCCTGCATAAACTTCTGCGACCAATGGAGCGGCAATCTTTGAAACGAAGTCCTTGTATTGAATCAAGTGACCCATACGAGCCTGGAACATGGTAGCAATTGAATTTTCAACTGCGTTAAAGGCTACCTTGGTGAGCAATGTTCCCATAAAGTTTTCAGAATATGAAGGATTCAATCCGGCTGCTTGAAAATCCTTTTGAACTTCATCCATAACCTTAGAAGGCTTTTGGGTCAAGTTCGCATATACGGAACTTGTTTCCCCAATAAAGTCGACATCTCCAAAGTTGTTCAAAATAGTGGCAATCATGGCTGTTCCACCAATAATGTGCTCATCGTCAAAATATTCTTGAATCTTTTCAATGTGACCCATACCGTTCATGGCTGCCAAAGCGGTTTGTCCCTTTTGGAACTTAGGTTGCAAGCGCTTCAACGCATCTGCTAACTGCATTTGCTTCATGAAGAAAATCCAGACATCTGGGGTACCTTCATATTCTTCTGGTGAATAAATATTCACCTTAATTGGCGTCTTGTCTTCGTGGTCAACTGATCGGTAAACCACGTCGCCTTGCGCCTTAATGACGTCAACAGAACCTTGTGTTGGTTCGACAAAATCAACGTCGAGGCCAGCTTCTTCTTGCAATAAGAGGCCATAACGAAGGCCCATCGCACCCGCACCAACAACAGCATATTTCATATTGATTCCCCCTTAGTGTGAAAATATTCTAATCTTTTTCTCATAATATAACAATAAAACAAGAATCCTGCAAGTCGAGTTTGATTTCGTTATAATGGAGAGGTTAATAACTAGAAAGAGAAATAGAAGCCATGGAAAAAGAAATTTATTTAACCGGCGATCGCCCAACCGGAAAACTACATATCGGTCACTATATCGGATCTCTGAAGAATCGGGTGGCCATGCAAAATTCTGGGAAATTTGATCCCTATATCATGATTGCGGATACCCAAGCCTTTACGGATAATGCGCGTAATCCTGAAAAAATCAGACAATCATTGACGGAAGTTGCCTTAGATTATTTGGCTGTTGGATTGGACCCAAAGAAATCAACTATTTTTGTCCAGTCTCAAATTCCAGGTTTAGCTGAATTAACGATGTACTTTATGAATTTGGTTTCATTAGGACGGTTAGAGCGTAATCCAACAGTCAAGACTGAAATTCAACAAAAGGGCTTCGGGGAAGGGATTCCTGCTGGGTTCTTAACGTATCCAGTTTCTCAAGCCGCAGATATCACCATTTTTAAGGCAAAAAAGGTCCCAGTTGGTGACGATCAAAAGCCGATGATTGAGCAAACACGTGAATTAGTTCGTTCATTCAATAATGCTTATCAAAAAGATGTTTTTGTTGAGCCTGAGGGCGTTTTCCCACCAAAGGGACAGGGCCGTCTTCCTGGAATTGATGGAAATGCGAAGATGTCAAAGTCATTGAATAATGGGATCTACCTTTCTGATGATCCAGATACTTTAGCTAAGAAAGTCAAGTCAATGTATACCGACCCAACACATATTCGTGTTGAGGACCCGGGACATGTTGAAGGCAACGTCGTCTTTACCTATTTAGATATTTTTGACCCCGATCAAGGGCGAGTACAAGATTTAAAGGAACAGTACCAGGCTGGGGGCTTAGGTGATATGAAGCTTAAGAAACACCTATTGGACGTGATGGAAGCTGAATTGGCACCGATTCGTGAGCGCCGGTTAGAGTACGCACAAAACATGGATCAGGTATTAGCCATGTTGAAAAATGGCTCAGAAAAAGCAAATCAAAGAGCTGAAGAAACTATGAAAGAGGTTCGAGCAGCCATGGGTATCAATTATTTTAATTAAGAACAATTCTTGATTACAATAGTTGCACTTTGCTTTTTTTATTACATGACGTAAACTCTTTTACATAAGAATGTTATTTATTTATCGAAGAGGACCGTCTTGTGTTAATATCGCCATTAAAAAAGAGACCATATTTGTCAAAGTGCTTTTTAGCACTTTTTATTATTCTATCGATTATGCTGCGCTTCAATAGTGGCTTTTTAGAATTAATGGACACTGTTTTTGCCATTATAGCCCAAGAAATTGCTAGTCATTTCTTATTTTTAGCAGGCCCTGCTAATGTGATGGGAAGTTTGTGGTTTATTTGGTTAGTTAATATTTTCTGGGCGTTTTTCATTCGGTCTTTGGGCTTTAAAGTTGGCTCTTGGTGGGCGATTAACGTGACCACAATTTTCTTTATCAGTATGATTATTTGGTCGGCAATAGTTTTCTTAACCTGGAATCACGGGTTAACTTTAGATCAAACGATGCCTGATTTATCATTGGCAATGTGGGCCTTGTTTTTCTTTGAATTTGACAACATCCTAGTTCGTCGATTTCACGTGGCCCACTGGGTCAAGACCACCATTCAGACCGTCTTTGTGTTAACGTGGATTGTGTTAGCTGGCAATAAGATGGTTGGTAGTGATTTGTCCTTTACCACGGTGTTGGGCGCTTTCTTACTGGCCTATATTTACTTCCGTTTAGCTGCTAAGGTTTACTTAAAGCACGTTAAAAGTTGGTTAGTCATTTTTGCAGTTGACGGTGATATTTAAATTGTGTTATGGTAGGAACAACAAACAAAGAGGTCGCAACTAAAATGAGTAGCCCTGAAGAGTCTGGCCAAGACAAAGACTGAGGGTGAAAGGTGCAGTTGCCGAAAGGAAATTTTGGGTCAAAAATTTTCCTTGGGCCGGTGAAGAAGATTCATCGGACTGTCGTTTTTAACGGTGCGCTTTGCTAATCATTGCTATCATTATTGAACGAATTTACCGCCTGTTTTTGTTTTGTGACAAAAACGGGTTTTTTTATTGTTTGAAATTCATATGAAGGAGTCATGCAAATGGCTGAACAAGATCAAAATGCCATCCAGCAGGAATTGAAGACACGTCATGTCTCCATGATTGCCTTGGGTGGATCAATTGGAACGGGGCTCTTTTTGGCCTCTGGAGCAACGGTATCACAAGCTGGACCAATGGGCGCCATTACTGCCTATTTGGTGATGGGTGTCATGGTTTACTTCCTGATGACTTCACTTGGTGAAATGGCAACTTATATGCCAACTACTGGTTCGTTTTCAGAATACGGTAATCGTTTTATTGAACCAGCTATGGGCTTTGCCCTTGGGTGGAATTACTGGTTTAACTGGGCGATTACCATTGCGGCTGAAGTCTCGGCGGTTGGTTTGGTCGCGCAGTTCTGGCTGCCTCACGTACCGGCTTGGGTTTTCTCAGCGATTGTGTTGGCACTGATTTTCTTTATTAATCTCTTTTCCGTTTCGACTTTTGGTGAAACTGAATTTTGGTTGTCGACAATCAAGGTTGTGACGATTGTCTTCTTCTTGATTATTGGTGTCTTGACCATTTTTGGGGTTATTCACTCAAATCAAAACGTCATGCATAACCTGTCTGTTGGTAACCACGGTTTTGTTGGTGGCTTCCAAGGTGTCTTGTCGGTTTTCTTGGTTGCTGGTTTTTCATTCCAGGGAACAGAAATGGTGGGGATTACTGCTGGTGAAGCAAAGGACCCATCAAAATCAGTGCCAAAGGCGATTAACTCAGTCTTCTGGCGGATCTTGTTGTTCTATATCGGTGCCATCTTTGTGATTTCTGCTTTGGTGTATTACAAGGATCCAAATTTGTTGTCAGCTGCTAATAACAACGACATCACGGTTTCACCATTTACGATTGTCTTCAAGAATGCTGGTATCGCTTTTGCCGCCTCATTAATGAACGCAGTTATCTTGACGTCAATTATTTCAGCAGCGAATTCAGCTACTTATGCAGCTAACCGAACACTTTACGCCTTGGCCAAGAAGGGTCAGGCACCAAAGGTATTTTCTAAGTTGTCAAAATTTGGTGTGCCTTGGGCATCCCTATTGTTAACGGTCTTCGTTGGCATGTTTGCTTTCTTGTCAGACATTAAGGGTGGTAGTGAAGCCTACACTTGGTTGGTTGCTGCTTCAGGTCTGTCTGGCTTTATTGCCTGGCTAGGAATTGCCTTAGCACATTTGCGCTTCCGTCGTGCCTATGTTCGCCAAGGTAAGGACTTGAACAAGTTGGTCTATAAGGCACGCTGGTTCCCATTTGGTCCGATTTTGGCCATTGTTTTGTCAATCGTAGTGATTGTTTTGCAAGACCCAACTTCCTTTACTCACTTTGATTGGGAAAAGATTGGCATGACTTATCTGTCAGTGCCAATTGTCGTGATTCCATACATTGTCTATAAGATTGTTAAGAAGTCAAAGTTGATTCCTTTAGATGAAATTGATTTGGATTCAAAGGCTGAACATTAAAAATTGGTTATTCAGCCGGATTTCGGTTGGGTAGGTTATGTTTCTTAATTAATAAAAGAGCTTCCACCTTTAGGGTGGAAGCTCTTTTTGTGAAAGAAATCAGTGCTAATAGGTTAATCGCTCATTTCAGCTAAATCAAGAATAGAATTTGAGAAAAGATAGATAAAGCGTTGAGCAAAAATGTCAGGCTTAACAGGCTCTTCTTGCGTGAGCCAGATACTGATGGCGGCCATGACTTGGTTAATCGTAAGTTCAGCAAGTGTTTGTGAGGTTAACTCATGTTGGTTTCCGTTTGCACCATCAAAGTAGGGGATGAGCATGTCGATGTACTGTTGATTTAAGTAGGGACGCCAGGCTGGATCTGCTACTTTTGAATAAAAAACACCAAGGAATTCATGTTTTTCATAAAGTGATGGAATAACGTTTTCAGCGAAAAAACTTAGTAATTCTTTGAAGGAATGGTTTTTGTCATGAAAGGCAAAGCACTTTAACTGTTGGTATGGTTTATTATCAACGTAATAATGCAGTGATTGCGTTAATTCCTCAATATTTTGAAAATGATTTTTGTAGATAGCTTGTCTGGAGACACCTAATTCTTCAGCGATTTTGGCTAATGAAATATCTTTTGTACTCTCAGCGACTCGGGCGACCTTCAGGTATGCGTAAAAAATGCGTTCGGTTGTCACGGGTTGGGGATTTTCCATGGTGTCCTTTCGATTAAATGAAAATTAATATTGTGGATTATTGAACATTATACCATCTCGGGGGCTGATAAAATGGTCTTTTTAGAAATTGATTGACAGTTGTGGTTAACACCTGACAACCAAAAGCCCTTGAAAAGAGTGGACAAAACTCGGTAGAATGTAACTGTTGTGACACTGTTATGTCTTTTATTTATAGCAAAGAGGAGAGACTTTGTGAAGAGGCAGAGCGGTCCGCGTGATGTCCGTGCGTCGTTTCACTTAATCTGCATTGGTGAGAGATGAAAGGACCAGTTGGGGCAACGATTAAACTCCCTGGTCCTTTTAAGGTGCATAACTTTGTTGATTAGCAAATCAGTAATTGGTGAACTGCAAGTATACATAGGTTTGAAGGTCCACAACAAAATATTTTTCAAGAAAAGGATTGACCGAAGATGAGAGCGGTCAATCCTTTTTCTTTTTTGTTGTCTGGGGATAATTTACCCAATTAATCAATTTAAATATTTATATTTTTTTAATTTATTTAAAATGCATATTAAGGCTGATTTAACCGGTTTTTGATAACAATTTTTGCTGAATTTTAAAGAAGGGACTCTTGACTTTGATTGACAGAAATGGCCACTTTCCGTATAGTGGATACTTAGTAAAAATCTTAACAAAGTTCATGGATCCATGACATAGCACCGTTTTCGAACAGAAAGGGACCTAACGATGGCATATCAAGAAAAGAATCGCCGCAAAATTTTACTTCTCCTCCTCATGGGCCTTTTGGCCTTCTCTTTAGTGATAGTCGATATCTATCATGGCTTTGGCACCCTGTCCTTTTTAGGGACGAATGTAGCAAGTCAGCAGCCGGAATTGGCAGGCGTCGTCTTGAAGATGCGCTTAACTCGAACGCTGACAGCGGCCTTAGTTGGCGCGTCTTTGGGATTAGCAGGATTGTGTATGCAGAATATGCTGAAAAATCCAATTGCAACCCCCTTTACCCTGGGTTTGTCATCGGCGGCTAGCTTTGGCGCCTCGCTGAGCATCCTATCGGGTTTTCCCTTTGTCTTTGGGCAGGCGAACGTTCAGGCCAGTGCCATTTTTTTCTGCTTTTTGGGCAGTGCTGTTATTTTGCTGATTTTTTCAGCTGGCCAAGTGAGTATGAACACGATTATCTTAGTTGGGACTGCGATTAATTTGTTCTTTACTTCTTTGCAGGAGTTATCCAAGTACTTTGCTAGCGAGCGGAATGCCCAACGAATGACGACCTGGAGCCTTGGTGATTTATCAAAGTCTTCCTGGGATAGTGTCTTAGTGGTCTTTATTGTTCTCTACATTGTGCTGGTACTGATTTATCGGCAAAGTTGGGAAATGAATCTCGTGCAGCTGTCTGATGAAAGCGCCCAGTCGATGGGTGTCAACGTCAAAAGAACGCGTCTTTTAATTTTCTTTGCTTCGGCGCTGGTAACGGCTGTGGCGATTTCCTTTGTTGGGACGATTGGTTTTATCGGTTTGATTGCGCCACACTTTGTCAAAATGCTTGTCGGTAACGATGCCAGATTTACAATTATCGGTTCGGCCATTATGGGTGTGGTGGTTTTGTTGTTGGCGGCGGTTGTTTCCAAGGCGTTGATTCCCGGTACGATTATCCCGGTCGGCATTATTACTAGTTTGGTCGGTGTGCCGTTTATGTGCCTAGTGGCCATTCGAAAGGGGCAACGCTCATGACGATTTTAGTAGAGAACCTAACGGTTCAAAAGAAAGCGAAGCCAATCCTAAAAGATGTGAATTGTCGTTTTGAGGATGGACACTTATCAACCATTATTGGTGTCAACGGCTCCGGGAAAAGTGTCTTTCTCAAGGCGCTATTGGGTTTTGAGAAAAAAGATGGGCAAGTGACTTTTGAAAAAGACCATAAAATCTCCTATATCCCGCAAAAGGTCACGGCCGACCAATATTTTACGGTTTTTGAATTTATTTTGTTGGGGCTGTACGGTGACTTGGATTTTCGCGTGAACGACGATCAGTTGCAGGCGATTGAATCGGTCATGGATGAATTAGGAATTGGCGATTTGGCAGACCAACAGTTTGCTGACCTTTCCGGCGGCCAACAACAGCTGGTGGTCTTGGCGCAGGCCTTGGTCCGGCAGCCAACGGTTATTATTGCGGACGAACCCACGTCTGCTTTGGATATTAAAAAGCAGTTACAGTACTTGCAAACGCTGCAACGCTATGTTCATCGCCACCAAATTGTGGGCATCATCGTTATCCATGATTTGACCCTGGCTGCCCGGTTTTCAGACAGCCTCTATCTGATGCAGGGCGGTCAGCTGATTTCTGCGGGGGATCCGGACCAGGCTTTGCAACAGGAACGGTTAGAGGATTTGTATGGCGTTGAATTAGAAATGAAGGGAACGGTCGATCAACACTTAGCCATCATTCCTTTGCGACCGATTGAGGAGGGTTCACGATGAAAATCAGAAAAGCTCTCTCTTGGAGTATTGTTGTTGCCGGCTTTTTCCTCGGCATTGCGGGTATTAAGGCGTTGGAAGGGTTGGAAGACCGTCAGCGGGAAACAACGACAGTGGCGACGCGAGTGATTGAGGATGTGCGCGGCCGGAAGGTGCGAGTGCCTAAAAAGGTTACACGAGCCTACTACCCTTACTACTATCAAAACTTGTTATCAGTTGCTGGGCCGGATGCCTTTGAAAGGGTGGTGGCGACATCGACTTTTGATACGGCCAATTATTCCGGTGTTTTGTATAATCTCTTGAAAGAACGGTCTGCGGGCTTTGACCAAGTCCAAGACGTTGGTTCAACTCTGAAGGGTAGTTTCGATATTGAAAAACTGATTGCCCTGAATCCCGATGTTGTCATTTTGGCTAACTACCAATATGATGGGATTGGAGAAGCCAATATTAAGCACTTAGACGAGTTGGGGATTCCGGTTGTCTTCATTGACTATACTGACCTAAGCCCGGCCGCCCATTACCAATCAACAACCATCCTTGGTCAGGTCTTTGATACACAAAACCGCGCCAAGGCGCTTAATCAGAATTATCAACGCCATATCACCAATGTGGCGCAGCGGTTGAAGTTGGTGAAGGAAAAGAAGCGAGTTTATGTGGAACAGCGGTCCTCAGGCGCTTCCTTTGCCGAATACGGTAAGGCATATGGCGATGGCATGCTGATGGGCACCTTGGCCAAAGCGGCCGGAGCAGATAATATCTACCGTGACCAAATTAAGACCACGGGGGATGTCAATCCTGAGTTCTTGTTTGCACAGGACCCGGACGTAATCTTCATCGATGGTACCAACTATGCCGATCCACGTTCGGTTTCCTTAAAAGTTGGTTATGGTATTAGTCCAAAGGAAACGCAGCAGAGTTTGGCAAAATTAGTAGCGCAACGGCCTGGCTTTAGCCAGCTCAAAGCAGTTCAAAGTGGCCAGTTGTATGCTTTAGATAATCATTTGATGCGGACGATGAAGGATTATGTCTTAATAGAGTATATGGCCAAAAGTTTGTATCCAGAACTCTTTACTGATTTGAAACCCGAAAAGAATTTGCAAGACTTTAATGAAAAGTATTTGCCTGATTTGGCAGATAAAGATTCTTTCTTGGCCCAGTGGGACATGGAAAAATCATAACGAAGTAAGTTTAAATAAAAGGTAAGGTGAAACCCGCGAGCGTAGCGGGATTAGGCCTTGCTTTTTTCTTTGATAATCGGTACAATAGTAGTCAGAAACACTGTAAATAAATATGGCAGTTGGTGATCTCTTGTCCACTCAACGCCCTTATATCAGGCAATGCCCGCTCTTGGCGACAAAAACGTGGCTTGCTTTTTTTGTGCCTTATTGGCCGAAATAAGGGCTTGATTTCGCAAATTGTAATCAAATTGTAATATTTTCCCTAGTAAACAGTGAATAACAGACGAGGTGATACTGTGGCAGGACATTTAGTAAATTATGGTAAATATCGTACCCGCCGATCATACGCCAGCATTAAAGAAGTGTTGGATCTTCCAAATTTGATCGAGGTACAACTGGCATCCTACCAATGGTTCTTAGATGAAGGAATCAAGGAGATGTTTAACGACATCATGCCAATCGAAGACTTCCAGGGTAACTTGTCTTTGGAGTACGTGGACTATCAATTGATGGAACCAAAGTACAACATCGATGAAGCTCGTGAACACGATGCGAACTACTCAGCACCATTGCACGTGACGTTGCGTTTGACGAACCATGAAACTGGTGAAATCAAGTCACAAGACGTCTTCTTTGGTGATTTCCCATTGATGACTGAACAAGGAACGTTCATCATCAACGGTGCCGAACGAGTAATCGTTTCACAGTTGGTTCGTTCACCTGGAATCTACTACAACCAAGAAGCTGACAAAAATGGTCGCCCACACTTTGGAACAACAGTTATTCCAAACCGTGGGGCTTGGTTGGAATACGAAACAGACGCAAAGGGAATTGCCAACGTTCGTATCGACCGGACACGTAAGTTGTTGATGACGGAATTGGTCCGTGCCCTTGGTTTCGGTTCAGATTCTGATATCATCGATATCTTCTCAGACGGTTATGACGCCTTGAACATGACTTTGGAAAAGGATGTTCACAAGAACATGTCTGACTCCCGTGTTGAAGAGTCATTGAAGGACATCTATGAACGCTTGCGTCCGGGTGAACCAAAGACAGCTGACTCATCACGTGCTTTGTTGGTGGCTCGTTTCTTCGATCCAAAGCGTTATGATTTGGCACCAGTTGGTCGCTACAAGATTAACAAGAAGTTGTCATTGAAGACGCGTTTACTGAACCAGACTTTGGCTGAAACATTGGCCGACCCTGATTCTGGCGAAATTATTGCTGAAAAGGGAACGCTTGTTGATAAGGCTGTCATGGCTAAGTTGGCACCGTTCTTGGATCGGGAAGACTTTAAGACAGTTACTTATACACCATCCGGTGATGCTGTCTTGCAAGACGAAGTGGTCTTGCAAAAGATTAAGATTGAATCACCTGAAAACCCAGACAAGACTTTGCTTTTGATTGGCAACGGACACTTGCCTGAAGACGAGCATAATGTTCGTCCAGCTGATATCTTGGCAGGAATGAACTACTTCATGAACTTGCAAGAAGGTGTTGGCCAGGTTGATGATATCGATCACTTGGGAAACCGTCGTATTCGTTCCGTTGGGGAATTGTTGCAAAATCAGTTCCGCATTGGTTTGACACGAATGGAACGAGTTGTTCGCGAACGGATGTCAATCCAAGATGCTGCGACTGTTACGCCACAGCAATTGATTAACATTCGTCCAGTTGTTGCAGCAGTGAAGGAATTCTTTGGTTCATCACAGTTGTCACAGTTCATGGATCAGACAAACCCATTGGGTGAAATGAACCACAAGCGTCGTCTGTCAGCCCTTGGTCCTGGTGGATTGACTCGTGACCGTGCCGGTGTTGAAGTTCGAGATGTTCACTACACGCACTATGGTCGAATTGACCCAATTGAAACGCCCGAAGGTCCTAACATCGGTTTGATCAACTCTTTGGCCACTTATGGTCGTATCAACAAGTATGGCTTTATTGAAACACCATACCGTCGTGTTGATTGGGGAACTCACAAGGTTACCGAAAAGATTGATTACTTGACGGCCGACGAAGAAGATAACTATATCGTTGCCCAAGCCAACACGGAATTGGAAGACGATGGTTCATTTGTTCATAAGACTGCCATGGCCCGTTACGGTGAAGAAAACATCGAAACGCCAATCGAAAAGATTGACTATGTCGATGTTTCGCCAAAGCAGGTTGTCTCAGTCGGAACGTCTGTTATTCCTTTCTTGGAAAACGATGATTCCAACCGTGCTTTGATGGGTGCCAACATGCAGCGTCAGGCCGTGCCTTTGCTCGACCCACATGCGCCAATTGTTGGTACTGGTGTTGAATATAAGGCTGCCCACGATTCTGGTGCTGCCATTATCTCAACTGCTCCAGGAGAAGTTGAATACGTTGATGCCAAGGAAATCCGTGTCCGTCGTGAAGATGGTCAATTGGATACCTACGAATTGATGAAGTTCCGCCGTTCAAACGGTGGTAAGAACTATAACCAAAAGCCAATTGTGAAGGTTGGGGAACAAATCGATGACGACCAGGTCTTGGCCGATGGTCCATCAATGGAAAAGGGTGAATTGGCCCTTGGACAAAACCCAGTTATTGCCTTTATGACTTGGCATGGTTATAACTTCGAAGATGCCATCGTCTTGAACGAACGCTTGGTTCGTGAAGACGTTTATACATCAATTCACATCGAAGAATATGATTCAGAGGCTCGTGATACAAAGCTTGGCCCTGAAGAAATCACACGTGAAATCCCGAATACTGGTGAAGAACAGTTGAAGGACTTGGACGAAAACGGAATTATCCGTGTTGGTGCCGAGGTTAAGGATGGCGACATCCTGGTTGGTAAGGTAACACCAAAGGGTGTGACTGATTTGTCAGCCGAAGAACGTTTGTTGCATGCCATCTTCGGAGAAAAGGCTCGTGAAGTTCGCGATACTTCTTTGAAGGTACCACACGGTGGTGGCGGAGTTGTGCAATCCGTTCGAATCTATACACCTGAAAATGGTGATGAATTGGCTCCTGGCGTGAACATGATGGTTCGTGTTTACATCGCTCAGAAGCGTAAGATTCAAGTTGGTGACAAGATGGCCGGTCGCCACGGAAACAAGGGTACTGTTTCAGTCGTTGTTCCTGAAGAAGACATGCCATACTTGCCAGATGGAACACCAATCGACATCTTGCTGTCACCCATGGGTGTGCCATCACGTATGAACATTGGACAGGTTTTGGAATTGCACTTAGGATTTGCTGCTAAGAAGTTGGGCATCCACGTAGCTTCCCCTGTCTTCGATGGTGCTTCAGATGATGAAATCGAAGAAGCATTGGCCGAAGCCGGTTTGCCACAAGATGGTAAGTCTGTTGTTTATGACGGACAAACTGGTGAAGCCTTTGACAAGCGCGTCGCCGTTGGTGTAATGCACTATATGAAGTTGGCCCACATGGTCGACGACAAGATTCACGCCCGTTCAATCGGTCCTTACTCTCTTGTTACGCAACAGCCATTGGGTGGAAAAGCTCAGTTCGGTGGACAGCGTTTCGGAGAAATGGAAGTTTGGGCTTTGGAAGCCTACGGTGCTGCCTATACCTTGCAAGAAATCTTGACTTACAAGTCAGATGATGTTGCTGGTCGTGTCAAGGTTTATGAATCAATCATCAAGGGTGACGCAATCCCTAAGCCAGGTGTGCCGGAATCATTCCGTGTCTTGGTGAAGGAATTGCAAGCCTTAGGTCTTGACATGCGTGTCTTGGACCAAGAAGGTGAAGCCGTTCAATTGAAGCAGATGGATGAAGATGACTCAGTCTTGCCAGTTGATGCTTTGGAAAAGTTGGCTCGTACGAACCCTGATTTGCTTAACCGCGATGACGAAGAAGTTAAGGTAGCCTTTGATAAGGTAGAAGAAGACGCTGGTCAAAATTCTACTGATGAACAAGAATAATTAAAAGAAAGGTGACCGAATAGATGGCAATCGATGTTAATAAATTCGAGAGTATGCAAATCGGTCTGGCCTCACCTGATCAAATCCATGACTGGTCTCATGGAGAAGTCAAGAAGCCAGAAACGATTAACTATCGTACTCTTAAGCCTGAAAAAGATGGTTTGTTCGATGAACGAATCTTTGGCCCAACAAAGGATTACGAATGTGCTTGTGGAAAGTACAAGCGGATCCGTTATAAGGGAATCGTCTGTGACCGCTGTGGTGTTGAAGTTACTTCTGCCAAGGTTCGTCGCGAACGCATGGGTCACATTGAATTAGCTGCCCCAGTTACCCACATCTGGTATTTCAAGGGAATTCCATCACGGATGGGATTGGTCTTGGATATGTCACCACGATCATTGGAAGAAGTTATCTACTTCGCTTCTTATGTCGTTGTTGAACCAGGGGATGCTCCTGTTGAAAAGAAGCAATTGTTGACTGAACGTGAGTACCGTGATTACAAGAAGGAATTCGGTGCAAACTTTAAGGCCGGCATGGGTGCTGAAGCTGTGAAGGAATTGTTGGCCAATGTTGATTTGGCTGGCGAAGCCGATGCTTTGAAGCATGAATTGCAAGAAGCAACTGGTCAAAAGCGTGTTCGTGCGGTTCGCCGTTTGGACATTATTGAGGCCTTCTTGCAATCAGACAACAAGCCAGAGTGGATGGTCATGGATGTTATTCCAGTTATCCCACCTGACTTGCGTCCAATGGTTCAATTGGAAGGTGGCCGTTTTGCCACTTCTGATTTGAACGATTTGTACCGTCGTGTTATCAACCGTAACAACCGTTTGAAGCGTTTGTTTGACTTGCATGCCCCAGGCATCATTGTTCAAAACGAAAAGCGGATGTTGCAAGAAGCCGTTGATGCCTTGATGGATAACGGTCGTCGTGGCCGTCCTGTTTCTGGTCCTGGTAACCGTCCTTTGAAGTCTTTGTCTCACATGTTGAAGGGAAAGCAAGGACGTTTCCGTCAGAACTTGTTGGGTAAGCGTGTTGATTACTCAGGACGTTCTGTTATCGATGTTGGTCCATTCTTGAAGATGAACCAAATGGGATTGCCACGTCCAATGGCAATCGAATTGTTCCGTCCATTTATCATGCGCGAATTGACGAAGCGTGGCCTTGCTGGCAACGTGAAATCAGCTAAGCGTAAGATTGATAAGGCCGACGAAGACGTCATGGACGTTTTGGAAGACGTTATCAAGGAACATCCAGTTCTTTTGAACCGAGCACCTACATTGCACCGTCTTGGAATCCAGGCCTTTGAACCGGTCTTGGTTTCAGGAAAGGCAATGCGTTTGCACCCATTGATCTGTGAAGCGTATAACGCCGATTTCGATGGTGATCAGATGGCCATTCACGTGCCTTTGTCTGATGAAGCGCAAGCGGAAGCTCGTTTGCTGATGTTGGCCGCAGGCCACATCTTGGCACCAAAGGATGGAAAGCCAATCGTTGCTCCTTCACAGGATATGGTGATTGGTAACTACTACTTGACGACTGAAGAAGCTGGTCGTGAAGGCGAAGGCATGATCTTCTCATCTGTTGATGAAGCTCGCATCGCTTTTGCTAACAAGTTAGTTCACTACCAAACTCGTGTTGGTATTCAAACTTCTTCATTCTCAGAAAAGAAGCCATTTACTGATGACCAACGGTCAAAGATTATGGTGACGTCAGTTGGTAAGCTGATTTTTAACGAAATCTTGCCAGTTGAATTCCCATTCATCAACGAACCATCTGATGATAACTTCCAAGGAGTTTCTGATGACTTCTTTATGGAACCAGGGGAGAACATTCACGAATTCTTAGCAGATCGTGAAATCATTAAGCCATTCAAGAAGGGCTTCTTGTCTGACATCATCGCGGAAGTCTACAAGCGTTACAAGGTGACGGAAACGTCATTGCTTTTGGACCGCATGAAGGACTTGGGTTATGATATTTCAACTCAATCTGGTTTGACTGTTGCCATGACCGATGTTACGGAATTGGCTGACAAGCCAAAGATTTTGGCTGATGCGCACGCTGAAGTTGAACAAGTAACGAAGCAATTCCGTCGTGGTTTGATTACAGATTCAGAACGGTACCAACGTGTTATTGATATCTGGTCAAAGGCCAAGGATGTTATCCAAGACGAATTGATGGCTACTTTCGACACTCGTAACCCTATCTACATGATGCAGGATTCAGGTGCTCGTGGTAACATTTCAAACTTCGTTCAGTTGGCTGGAATGCGTGGTTTGATGGCCGGACCTGGTGGTAAGATTATCGAATTGCCAGTTACATCAAACTTCCGTGATGGTTTGACTGTTATGGAAATGTTTATCTCAACTCACGGTGCTCGTAAGGGTATGTCTGATACGGCCTTGAAGACGGCCAACTCAGGTTACTTGACTCGTCGTTTGGTTGATGTTGCTCAGGACGTTATCGTTCGTGAATACGACAATGGCTCTGACCGTGGTGTTGCTGTTAAGGCTATCGTTGATGGTAGCTCAGTGGTTGAACCATTGTACGACCGAATTCTTGGTCGTTACGCTATGAAGACTGTCTTTGATCCTGAAACAGGTGAAAAGATTGTTGCCCGCAACGAAATGATTGATGAAGATGCCGCTAAGAAGATTGATGCTGCTGGTATCGAAGAAGTCACTATCCGTTCTGTCTTTACATCAACGACAGAACACGGTGTTTCTGTCTTGGATTACGGACGTAACTTGGCTACTGGTGAAGAAGTTGAAGTTGGTGAAGCCGTTGGTACTGTTGCCGCCCAATCAATCGGGGAACCTGGTACGCAGTTGACCATGCGTAACTTCCACACGGGTGGAGTTGCCGGTGGAAACGATATCACGCAAGGTTTGCCTCGTGTGCAGGAAATTGTTGAAGCTCGTATCCCTAAGGGACGTGCTGAAATTTCTGAAGTAACTGGTAAGGTTACAACTATTGAGGAAAATCCAGCCGAACGTACAAAGGAAGTCACAATTGAAGGTGAGACTGATACTCGCACCTACACATTGCCTTTGGCTGCCCGGATGCGCTTTGGTGAAGGCGACATGATTAACCGTGGTGATGCCATCAATGAAGGACCAATCGATCCAAAGGAATTGTTGGCCGTAACGGATACTTTGACTGCTGAATCATACATGTTGTCAGAAATCCAAAAGGTTTATCGTTTGCAGGGTATCGAAGTTTCCGATAAGCACATCGAAGTTATGATTCGTCAGATGTTGCGTAAGGTTCGTGTCATGGATCCAGGTCAGACTGATTTGTTGCCTGGAACTTTGATGGATATCGCTGATTTCAAGCGGGCTAACGAACCAGCGTTGTTTGCTGGTAAGGTTCCTGCGACTGCTCGTCCTGTCTTGCTTGGAATTACAAAGGCTGCCTTGGAGACTAATTCATTCTTGTCAGCTGCCTCATTCCAAGAAACAACGCGTGTCTTGACGGATGCTGCTATCCGTGGCAAGAATGATCCACTTGTCGGTTTGAAGGAAAATGTTATCATTGGTAAGATTATCCCTGCCGGTACTGGAATGGCTGAATATCGTAAGATTAAGCCAGAAGTTGTTGGTGAAGTTGTTGACCAACCAGAAGAAAAAGACATTCAATCTTTGGACCAAGTTGCCCAAACAATTGATGGTCAAGACTAAAAGAATCATGGGAAAACCAGCGAAAGCTGGTTTTTTTATTGTCCAAAGTCTCGGAGTACGGTAGACTAGGAGTAGATTTAAAAACGAGGCAAGCATGAAAAAAGTAAAAATTGACTGGATTGATTGGATCCAAAAGCTGAATAAAAAACAACTTTGGGCAACGGCGGTCATTCCGGCAGTGCTCCTATTAGTCTTGTTATTGGTCCGCATTGAAACCGGTAACGAAGCCTATAATCAAAACTGGTTTGTTTATTTCTTTGCGGTCCTTTACGCTGCCGCGTTTAGCCCGATTGGGGAACAAATCCAATTCCGTTTGTTTCCACAATCGATTCCGCATAACCAATACCAGGTGACCACTTGGTCGCAATGGAAACAGGCGATGATCACGGCTGCTGTTTTGATGATTATTTCGCTTTTATTTTGGCCAATTCAAAAGCAGGGCGAGATTGCGATTCACCTGATTGCGGCGATTATTGTTGGCTTTTTGTCAATGTGGACAATTCGGATGGTGCAGGGAATGCGCCAAGAAAAGAAAAATAAGCGTTAAGTTAATCACTCGTTATCAGTCAGTGAGCTCACGACTGGAGCGAGTGTTTTGCCTTGTTAAATGAATGTTACTTAGGCTCTAATTTGGTAAAATCAGGACAAAAAGAGCCTGATTACTTGTTGGGTCAGAACAAACTTGGTACTGTCTAGGTGTCGCTAGCCTGGTTGGACCAAACTGAAAAGAGATATTGAATGGAACAACTTGACTATGAACAGATGAATGGGCTGTCTTTAGCCTACATCGGTGATGCGATTTATGAATTAACGGTCCGCAATCATTTGGTCGCCATGGGATTAACAAAAGTAAACGACTTACAGAAAAAGTCACGGCACTATGTCTCGGCCAAAGCACACGCTGCCTTGTACCAATTGATGGAAGATGATCAATTGTTAAAGGAGAATGAGTTAACTTACTTTAAGCGTGGTCGCAATGCCAAATCATATACTAAGGCTAAAAATACCAACGTTGTGGCATACCGGATTTCAACTGGTGTGGAAGCGATGATTGGCTACTTGTACTTGTCTAAGCAAGAAGAGCGTTTACAAACGATTATGGAATGGATTTTCGACCAAGTGGAAAGCGGGAGAACGAACAATGTCTAATGAGCAAGCACCAGCCTTTATTTACGGTCACCATGCCGTTGTTGAGGCTTTAAAACAAAAAACAGCAATCAACAAGTTGTGGCTACAGCCAGGTCTGCAGCCAAAGGTAGAGCGGGAAGTTAGCCAATTAGCTAAGCAACAGGGCATTGTTATCCAACAGGCACCGAAAGCAAAGTTGGATGAGTTAGCCGATGGTGGTAATCACCAGGGCTTGGTTTTGTCAGTGGCTGCCTTTACTTATGCTAGTCTAGACGACTTGTTTGACAAGGCTAAGAGCAAAAATGAGGATCCTTTTTTCCTGATTTTGGATGAAATTGAAGATCCCCATAACCTAGGATCCATTTTGCGAACGGCTGATGCTGCTGGTGTTCATGGTGTGATTATCCCCAAGCGTCGGGCAGTGCAACTGACTGGAACGGTGGCTAAAAGTTCTACTGGTGCCATCGAGCACGTACCGGTTTGTCGCGTGACGAATTTGGTGCAAACGGTTAAGACATTGAAAGAACGTGGCGTTTGGATTTTTGGCACTGACATGGCCGGACAGGATTATCGGACATGGGATGCCAAGGGTGCTACGGCTCTAGTTATTGGAAATGAAGGAAAAGGGATTTCGCCCTTACTGAAAAAGCAGGTTGACGGTATGTTAACCATTCCAATGATTGGTCATGTTCAGTCGTTGAATGCCAGTGTGGCCGCTAGTTTATTAATCTATCAAGGATATAGCTCAAGACACCCTCTCTAAGGGGCCTTGTGTTCACAAAGCCCCCTGCGAAAAGGAGGCTTTTTTGATGGAAAAAATACAATTGCGGGAGGGGAGCCACGAGGTGCTCTTAGCACAACAAGGTGATGAGGAGGCCTTTGTAACCCTCTATCGTCGTCATGTGGGCATGGTTTGGTTGGTCTACGGTAACTATTTGACCAATGTTTGCCGCGCCGATGATTGGGAGGCTGATGCCCTTGAAGCCACGCTGCACTGCCTAAGGCGTTACGATGTGCAAAAGGCTCGGGCCAAGTTTTCGACCTATTTAATGGCTGCCTTGCGTAATCGGGCGATTGACTATCTTCGCAAGCAAAATACAAAACAGGAGCAGTTTAACCGTGCCATGACCCATTTTGATGCCGGTCAGGATTTGCCTGTTGTTATTGCTGAGCCAACGGGAACACCGGAACAACAATGCATTGCTCGTGAAACTCTAGCGGAAGTCTTAAACTGTCGCAAAAGCGAAGTGGCGCAAATTATTAGTTTTTTAATTGGTGATGGAAAAATCTTATTAAAACCGCATGAATCAAATCATCAAGTGACGAGGGTTCAATATCGGTTGAAACAGGCCTATTTACGTCGACTCCATGAGTGAATGTTGAAAATTAGGCCTAAAGATGCTATGATGCTAGTTAGTGAGGTAACTTTATGCCAAGTCAAAAAGCATCATTGGCCTGTGAGGTCTGTGGATCAAGAAATTACACCGTTACCCTGGCAAAGGGGCGGGTTGAGCGCTTGAGCGTGAAAAAGTTTTGTCCCCATTGCGGAAAGCATACGCTCCACCGAGAAACAAAGTGAGGTAGTGAACCATGATTACATACTTTAAAAATGTCGCTGCAGAAATGCGCAAAGTTTCTTGGCTGTCAATGGAACAAACGACAAAGGAAACGGTTGCTGTGATTAGCATTTCAATCGTTTTTGCTATCATTATCGGTGCATCAGATTGGCTCCTACAACAAGGTGTCAATTTGTTCTTGGCACGATAAGTCGTAATATAGTATACTAAAGGCAGTTAGAAGAGTCAGCGGACTCTTTTTTATTTGCAATTGAAGGAGGAAGGGCATTCGCCCAAAATAACCATGACTGAAGAAATCGAAAAGGCTTGGTTCGTTGTCCACACATACTCAGGTTACGAACACAAGGTTCAAGCAAACTTGGAATCACGAACACAAACAATGGGAATGGCTAACCAAATTTTCCGGATTTTGGTGCCAGAACAAGAAGTTTCAACTGTTCAAGATGGTGAAGTAAAGACTTCCATCGAAAATGATTTCCCTGGTTATGTCTTGGTTGAAATGGCCACTCCACAAGATGGCAATATGACCGATGAAGCTTGGTACGTTGTTCGTAACACACCGGGCGTTACCGGATTTTTGGGTTCTCACGGAGCCGGATCAAAGCCAAACTCTTTGTTGCCTGAAGAAGTTGAATTGTTGATGAAGCGAATGGGTATGACTGATCAAGCAACTGTTGACTTGGACATTGAAGTTGGCCAAACCATCAAGATTGTTGCTGGCCCATTCAATGGTATGGAAGGAATTGTCCGTGCGATTGATAATGAAAAGCAGGAAGTTGAAGCAACAGTTGAAGTCTTCGGCCGTGAAACACCAACTGAACTTGGTTTCAATGATATCGATACAAACTTCTAATTAAAGTTTAGAGCCGTTACAAATGCTTTTGTTAACGGGTTTTCAGGAAAAACGTCCTTTACTTGGGACGTTTTTTTTGTTATACTACTCTGGTATGTCAAAGACATGCGTGGAAGTAGCACTAAAGCTACGTTCTACCACAACACGAGGAGGAAATATATCGTGGCTAAAAAAGTTATCAATGTTGTGAAACTGCAAATTGCCGCTGCCAAAGCAACTCCAGCTCCACCAGTTGGACCTGCCTTGGGACAAGCCGGTATTAACATCGCACAGTTCACTAAGGAATTTAACGCACGGACTGCTGACCAAGCTGGTTCAACAATCCCTGTCGAAATCTCAGTTTTCGATGATCGTTCATTCGAATTCGTTACTAAGACTCCACCAGCAGCTGACCAATTGCGGAAGATTGTTGGTAAGGGTTCTGGTGAACCTAACCGTACTAAGGCCGGTAACGTAACCTTGGACCAAATTCGTGCAATTGCTGAAAACAAGATGGCAGATTTGAATGCCAACGACGTAACAGCAGCCATGAAGATGATCGAAGGAACAGCCCGTTCAATGGGTGTTACGGTCGACGGTGTGGACTTGACTGTTGAAGGAACAGCAATCAAGGAGGACGCAGAATAATGACACAAAAGCATGGTAAGAAGTATTTAGAAGCTGCTGCTAAGGTTGAAGCTGAAAAGGCTTACGCATTGGCAGACGGAATTTCTTTGTTGAAGGAAGTTTCATACGCAAAGTTTGACGCTTCAGTTGAAGTTACTTTCAAGTTGAACGTTGACACTCGTCAAGCTGACCAACAACTCCGTGGTGCTGTCGTTTTGCCTAACGGTTCTGGTAAGGACAAGACTGTTGTTGTCTTTGCTCAAGGCGACAAGGCAAAGGAAGCCGAAGCTGCTGGTGCTGACGTTGTTGGTGCTGCTGACTTGGTTCAAAGCATCCAAGACGGTTGGTTAGACTTTGACGTTGCTGTTGCAACTCCTGACATGATGGCGCAAGTTGGTCGTGTTGGTCGTGCATTGGGTCCTAAGGGATTGATGCCAAACCCTAAGACTGGAACTGTAACTATGGATGTTACCAAGGCTGTTTCAGATGCTAAGGGTGGTCAAGTGACTTACCGTACTGACCGTGACGGAAACGTTGCCGTTACTGTTGGTCGTGTATCATTTGACGATGCAAAGTTGGCTGAAAACATCAAGTCAATTGCTGACACTGTTTTGAAGGCTCGTCCTGCAGCTGTTAAGGGAACTTACGTTTCAAACGTTGCTTTGTCTTCAACAATGAGTCCTGCAGTTACTTTGGACTTGGCTTCTCTTTAATTGACAGCCTAGCTGAAAACTGCTAAGATGAATAAGTAAATAAAATCAATTTTGCCTAAGACTCAGGTGGTGCTCGCACCTTAATATCCTGCCGAGGAAGTTATCAATTAACTTTACCCGTCTGTCTTTTGCAGGCGGGTTTCTTTTGCAAAAAAATCTTTGAAAGGAGAATTTCATATGAGTGAACAAGCTATTGCAATCAAAGCACAGAAGGTTTCAGAAGTTGCCGATCAATTTAAGGCCGCTTCAGCCGCTGTTGTTGTCAACCCTCGTGGTTTGACTGTTGCCGAATCAACTGACTTGCGTTCACAGTTGCGTGAAGAAGGCGTTGTCTTGGAAGTTATCAAGAACAAGGTTTTGGAACGTGCTGCTAAGGAAGCTGGTTTCGAAGAATTGAACGATTTGTTTGCTGGCCCATCAGCCGTTGCCTTCTCAAACGACGACGCTGTTGCCCCAGCCCGCATTTTGAAGAAGTTTGCTGACGGAAATGACAAGCTCGTTATTAAGGGTGGTGTTGTTGACGGAAGTATTGCTGGTGTTGATGAAATCAACAAGTACGCTTCATTGCCTTCTCACGAAGGTTTGCTTGGTCAGTTGATGGCCGAATTCCAGTTCCCAATCCGTTCTTTCGCTTATGCTGTTAAGGCATTGCAAGAAAAGAAGGAAGCTGAAGAAGCTGCCCCAGCTGCTGAATAAGCACAACTATAAATTACAAACTATTTAAAAACTAATTGGAGGAATTAATCATGGCTTTTGATAAAGACGCGATTATCGCATCATTGAAGGATGCAACAATTTTGGACTTGGCTGACTTGGTTTCAGCTATCGAAGAAGAATTTGACGTTTCAGCTGCTGCTCCTGTAGCCGCTGCTGGTGCTGCTGGTGCCGATGGCGCAGCTGCTAAGTCAGACTTTGACGTTGAATTGACTTCAGCAGGTACTGCTAAGGTTAAGGTTATCAAGGCAGTTCGTGAAGCTACTGGTCTTGGCTTGAAGGAAGCTAAGGACATGGTTGACAACGCACCTTCTGTTATTAAGGAAGGCGTTGCCGAAGCCGATGCTAACGAATTGAAGGAAGCTTTGGAAGCTGCCGGCGCTTCAGTTACTTTGAAGTAATCCTAGAAAAAGGGCCTTTAGGGGCTCTTTTTTTGTACATATTTTAGTAAAATGAGAACAGAGGACAACAACGCAATGACGGAAAAAATTTCAGGTGAACAATACTTCACGGCGCAACCAGATGCAGCCCATGACTATCAAGATTTTGATTTTGAACTTTTAGGCAATAATTTGCATTTCACGACGGATGCCGGTGTTTTTTCCAAGAGAACGGTGGATTTTGGGACACGGACGATGCTTGCTGTTGCGGCGGAAACTGATTTTCCAGCTGGTCGGGTATTGGATTTGGGAACTGGTTACGGACCGGTGGGGATTGCCATTGCCAAGGCGCTGAATAAGAATGTTGATATGGTCGATGTCAATCAGCGTGCCCTTGATTTAGCCCAAAAGAATGCCAATAAAAACGGGGTGGGTAGCCAGGTGAAGGTTTTCCAATCCAATATTTACGAAGGTATTCAGGACCAATATGCCTTAATTTTGGTTAATCCGCCAATTCGAGCTGGTAAGCCAGTGGTGACAGCGATGCTCCAGGAAGCTAAAAATCATTTGCTGCCAGGTGGGAAGTTGCTGGCTGTTTTGCAAAAAAAGCAGGGCGCACCATCGGCTCAAAAGAACCTGGAAGCTGTTTTCGATGATGTTTCGATTGCCGGTAAAAATAAAGGCTACTATGTCTTGGAGGCAGTTAATGGCTGAAATCCCAACTTTAAGCTCTGATCAAGTGGCTTATTTTATGGATATTGCCTTAGCGGAGGCGAAGCGGGCTGGTGAAATTGGCGAGGTACCAATCGGCGCCGTGATTGTTAAAGACGGTCAGGTGATTGCGACTGGTTCGAACCGACGGGAAATTGATCAAGAGGCCAGTAGTCATGCTGAATTATTGGCCATCAACCAGGCAAATCAGGAGATCGGTACTTGGCGGTTAGAAAATACGGCGCTTTTTGTCACGCTCGAGCCATGCCTAATGTGTGCTGGGGCCATCATCAACGCTCGGATTCCATTGGTCTATTATGGTGCTCAAGACCAAAAAGCGGGGGCTGTCTCGTCTCTCTATAATGTCTTTGAGGATGAGCGGTTAAACCATCAAGTAAAAACTTATATTGGTGTGAAGGCTGATCAATCCAAGGCCTTATTGAAGGACTTTTTTCAAGAAATTCGTCAGAAGCAAAAGGCAAAAAAGCAGGCTGCTAAGGAATTGAAAAAGTTGGCCGAAAGCGAGTAACCATCAGGTTTCCAGGCTGATTTTTCTTCTTTAAAACGCTTGCTAAAAACCTGATATTTCGCTATAATAACAGTGCAGGCAAGGGTTGCCTTTCGAACCGAGTCAGGACAGAAATGTAGCAGCTCTAAGATTGATTAACCTTGTGCTTGTGTACATAGTAAAACCGCCAGAAGGCGGCTTTTTTTGTAAGGGAGGGGACCACCATGGCATATCAAGCACTTTACCGGGTGTACCGGCCAAGGACTTTTGAGCAAATGGTCGGCCAGGAAGTGATTACCAAGACGCTCGAGAACGCTATCGAGCAAAAGCAAACGGGTCACGCCTACCTATTCTCGGGTCCGCGAGGAACGGGAAAAACCTCAGCGGCCAAGATTTTTGCACGGGAAGTTAATGGTATCAGTGAAGACCAGGCAAACGAGTCCCACCCTGACATTATTGAAATTGATGCGGCTTCGAACAACGGAGTTGATGAAATCCGCTCCATCCGTGATTCGGCTAATTACGCGCCGATTGAAGCACCGTTTAAAATTTATATTATTGATGAGGCCCACATGTTATCGACGGGGGCCTTTAATGCGCTTTTAAAGACTTTAGAGGAGCCACCAGCTCAGGTAAAGTTTATTTTAGCGACGACTGAAGTGCAAAAAATGCCCGCAACGATTCTGTCGCGGACACAGCGCTTTGAGTTTAAGCGCCTTTCAAACGAGACAATTAAGAACCGCATGATTGAAATCCTACACCAGGAAAATCAGGCATTTGAAGACCAAGCCTTAGATGTTGTGGCGACTGCCGCCGAAGGTGGGATGCGCGATGCGCTGTCGATTTTGGACCAGGTGATTGCCTATGGCCCCGATAAAATTACGCTCGAAAATGCCTTAACGGTAACTGGTTCGGTCAAAATTGATCAGCTACTGACTTATTTAAATCAGGTGTTGGACCAAGATACGGCGGCCGCTTTGGCTACTTTGTCTGCGATTTTGTTGGCAGGGAAGGATGCTAATCGGTTCTTAGCTGATTTGATGGCGACCCTGCGGGATGTGATGCTCGTTGATTTAGCGCCGGATTTGGTGAAGGCAACCAGCAAGGTAGAAGAGTTAAAGGCCTTTAAAACCAAAATCTCTCAAGACCAGTTGCAGCAAATGCTCGTTGTTATTGACGACGTTAAAACCCAGTTGGCGGCCTCGCTGCAAAGTGATATTTACCTGGAAATCTTGACGGTCAAGTTGACGCTTTCAGACGAAGACAAAAGCCAGCCGATCTCAAAGGGTCAGTCGACTCAAGCACCACTGACGAATAGTACCACTGACAAACAAGGTAAGCCAGCTGCTCAGGCACCTGAATCCGTTCAGGATAATAAGCCAAACGAGCAAGTAGTAGCCCAAGCCAAGCCGGTTGTTGATACCGCAGTTGTTGACCAACCGGTTCAGCAGAATGCAGTACCAAGCACAAGGCTAGAGCAAAGCACAGATTTGTTGGCGGGTGCTGACTTTGCCGGTGAAGAACCAAGCGCACCAGTGGAACCGGAAGTCAGCCGGCCAGTAGCAGAGCCAAAGCAAAGCACAGCGGACAGTCAAGAACAGCCGGTCCAAGCAACAACAACTACCAGTCAGCCAGTTACCCGAACGCTCCCAACCGTTTATACAGGTCAAGAGCCCGTCCAAGCGGTTCTGTCTCAAGCAAAGCGAGATCGGTTGACACAGGCGCAAAACATCTGGCCCGACTTAGTCAAGGGCTTTGCAGTCAAAGACCAGGCGGTCTTGCAGACGGTTGAACCAATGGCCTCTTCTGACCAGGCCCTGATTTTAGCCTTTGATTTCCCAGCCATTATGGATGCCAGTTTACAAAATACCGATTTACTGGCGAACTTGGCAAATGCTCTGCGGGAAAATCAGCTACCAGAAACCTTAGTCTTGCGGAGTAAGGACGAATGGCAAAACGACCGGGCGGCTTACGTGACAGCCTTGCGGTCGGGACAAAAAATCGAGATTTCGCTCGCTGACCTGACTCCGACTGTCTTAGAATCCAATCACGACCAGGTGGCTGCAATGACTGAGACGGCGAACCAAGAAAAAGTCGACCAAGGGCCTGATTTAGTCCAAGAAGCCAAAGACCTTTTTGGGGACGATTTGGTCGTTGTGACCAAAACAGATGATGAAGGAAAATAGAACATGCAATATCCAGAACCAATTGCAAAATTAATCGATTCATATTCGAAGTTACCGGGGATTGGGGCAAAAACTGCTAGCCGGTTAGCCTTTTACACATTGGGGATGGATCAAGAAGATGTTAAATCCTTTGCAAACGCCTTGGCAACGGCGAAAGAATCAGTTACATTTTGTGAAATTTGCGGTAATATAACAACAAAGGATGAAAATCCCTGTGCTATTTGTTCCGATCCTAGCCGTGATCAAAGTACTGTTTTGGTTTTGCAAAATCCAAAGGATGTGATGGCGATGGAACAGACTGGGGAATACCACGGACTTTATCATGTCTTAAATGGCGTGATTTCCCCCAGTGCCGGAACAGGGCCAGAGGATATTAATCTGCCATCTTTAATTAAGCGCCTTTCAAAGGATGAACAGATTCAAGAAGTGATTGTTGGGACGAACGCCAATACCGATGGCGAAGCAACCGCGATGTACTTGGCGCGCCTTTTGAAGCCAGCCAATATTAAAGTAACCCGACTAGCAACCGGCCTAGCGGTTGGAGCCGATATCGATTATGCGGACCAACTGACCTTGATTAAGTCCATCGAAGGCAGAAATGAGCTCTAATGTTTAATAAAAAGAAAAAAGTGAATACGGGTTTTCTCAAAGAAGAGTTTGACGAATTGCTTTTAAGTCAAATTAATCAAGCGCGTTTAGAATATCATCAAGCGCAAGAATCCGAAACGGCATTGGTTGATTCGCGGGTTAACGGTCATATGATTCAGGCCCAAACGGCAGTCGATAAGGCAAAGTTCTTGTACCTCTACAATGAAGCAAAGCGTCGCAAAGCGGTGGCGAAGCAACCGCTGATTTTCAAGCAACCACAGGAATAGGAGCTTCCCATGAGTGAGATGCATTTTTTATCATTTGAGGGCCCAGAGGGTGCAGGAAAAACCACGGTGATTGAGGCGGTGCGTCCGTACTTAGCAGAATTGGCTCAGGCGGATGTCTTAGTAACCAGAGAACCAGGTGGAACACCAGTGGCCGAAGGAATTCGAACGCTTCTCCAAGAAAAAACGGAGCCAGCAATGGATCCGTGGACGGAGGCGCTGCTCTATGCCGCTTCTCGGCGTGAGCACCTTGTCCAAACCGTCCAACCGGCGATTGCTGCGGGCAAGGTGGTTTTGTCAGACCGGTACCTTGATTCGTCATTGGCCTACCAAGGTGGTGGGCGTGAACTGGGTGTTGACCGAATTGCCGGGTTAAATGCCTTTGCCACGCAGGGGCAACTACCAGACCTAACGATTTACTTGGATTTGCCTGTCGAGGTTGGGCTGGAGCGGATTTTTGCCAATCGAAAGGGTAAGATTGACCGACTGGATGAAGAGGAACTTTCTTTCCATCAGACGGTCCGTCAAACTTATTTGGAATTGGTGGAAAAAAGCCCCGAACGAATCAAGCTGGTCAACGCCAACCAAGATGTTCAAGCTGTAATTGAAGAAGTCAAGCAGGTCCTAGCGACCTATTGGAGGTAAAAAGATGAAATTAGTCAATGCCATTGTTCAAGATAAAGATGCAACAAAGTTAGCCAACGCCTTCGTCAAGGCTAAGATTCAAGCAACTCGTCTCGCCACATCAGGTGGCTTCTTACGGTCTGGTAACACGACCTTTATCATTGCCATTGATGAGGACCGGGTCGAGGAAGTTTTGCAAATTATTAAAGATATTTCACAAAAGCGGAAGCAATTTATGGTGCCACCAATTAGCGTGGAGGGGGAGCGGACAGGTGCTTTCCCAGTTGAAGTCGAAGTGGGTGGTGCCACTGTCTTCACGCAGACAATTGATGATTTCTACCAGTTTTAATTTTTAATGGCTAAAAAAAACAGTAACAAGGGTCAAACAGCCCAAAATACCGCCGAACCGGCTCTTGTTGACCAAGACTTTCAGGCAATGGCAGAAGCGGCTTATCCGGCTAATTACCGCCAGTTTGAGCAAGCGGTAGCGGAAGATCGTCTCTCACACCTCTATTTGTTAGCCGGTGTGGGGGAGGCTGAAAAAATCACCTTGGCGAAGTCGTTAGCTTCCTTTGTCCTTGGTCAAGATGAGCTAACGAAGCAGCGTGTGGCTGCTTTTGACCATCCTGATTTTGTGACCGTTTTACCCGAAAAGCCGGGAGCAGCGATTAAAATCGCGCAAATCAGGGCCTTGGTCCCAGAGCTGACGACAACCGCCTTGGAAGGGCAGCGAAAAATTTTCGTGATTGACCAGGCGGATACGTTAACGACGGCCGCAGCTAACTCCTTGTTGAAATTTATCGAGGAGCCGGCGGGTCCGCAATTGATTTTGCTGTTAACAAATAAAGCAAGCGATGTCTTGGCAACGATTCGATCGCGCGCCCAGCTGGTGAATCTACAGGCCTCCAATCAAGTCAACCTGGACAGTCAGGCTGCGAAGGAGGCTTTTGCCAAGGAAGCTCAGACAAAGGTTTTCAAGTGGTTTGAGCTAGCAATGACGCAGGATGTGGCCTTAATGGCTTATTTGCAGGGACAGCTTTTGCCCTTGGTGACCCTCAAGGACCAGGAAAATCAGGTTCTGTCTTGGCTTCAGTCACTCGGTCGCGATTTAGCAGTTTATGCTTATGTTGATCAAGACCAATTGGCTTTTCCACAGTTACTTGGTTTTTATAAGGAAATGGTCAAACGTTATCAACCAGACCAGCTGTTAGCAGTGGGTAATCTGATTTTGCAAATCGACCAATTGAAAAACGTTAATATTTCTTGGCAAAGTCGGTTAGAAAAGCTAGGGCTCGAAATCACAATAGCCTTGGGATAGGATGATATGCAGGTACAAAAAAGTTTTGCAGAACAAAAAACGGGGACGTTGTACCTCGTTGCCACACCAATCGGTAACCTTCAGGACATGTCAAATCGCGCCATTGAGGTCCTGTCGACTGTTGATGTGATTGCTGCTGAGGATACAAGACATACACAGCTGTTATTAAATTATTTTGATATTCATACCAAAAAGACGGCACTGCACGAACATAACTGGCAGGAAAAGGCACCATTGATTGTTCACGACCTTTTGGCAGGACAGTCGGTTGCCCAAGTTTCTGATGCGGGCTTGCCCTCGATCTCCGATCCGGGGAAGGAACTAGTGGCCCAAGCAATTGTTGCTGGGATTCCAGTTGTGCCTGTGCCAGGTGCTTCAGCCGGTATTACGGCCTTGATTGCTTCTGGCTTAGTGCCTCAACCCTTTTATTTTCATGGTTTCTTACCACGCAAGAAGGGAGAACAACAGGCTGTTTTGGCGGACCTTGCTCGTCGACCAGAAACGCTGATTTTTTATGAGGCCCCTCATCGCCTAAAGGCAACCATGGAAAATCTACTAACTGTTTGTGGCCCCAACCGTCGCGTCGTCTTGGCTCGGGAGTTAACAAAGCGGTACGAGGAATTCTTGCGCGGGACTACGAAAGAGTTGGCCGATTGGCTAGATGAAAATCAGGCCCGTGGGGAATTTGTTTTGATGGTTGCCGGCGCTAGCACAGAAGACCTAAAAGAAATGGCCGAGCCACAGCAAGGAGATACACAAGTCTTGGCTGAAACGGCTGACCTCCCCGTGGACCAAGCGGTGGCCGAATTAGTGACGGCTGGTCAAAAGCCAAACCAGGCCATCAAGCAGGTGGCCAAGGACCGGGGATTAAACCGGCAAGAGGTTTATAAAATTTATCATCAAATCGAGGAAGATCATGGCTGATATTTTTTCAATTACACGACCTGTTGAGTATTATCAGGTTGATTTGACACGAAAGCTTTCATTACCAATGGTCTTGAATTTGGCCATCCTATGCTCACGGCTTCAGGGTGAGCATTTGAACGTTGGCTATACTGAAACCGATAAGCGCGGTTTGGGTTGGGTTATTTTACAATACGATTTAAGGATTATCCGTCGGCCGAAATTAGGTGAAAAAATTACAATCGAAACCAAGGCTGGCGAATGGTCTTCTTTCTTTGCCATGCGTGGTTTTTACTTTAAGGACGCCAATGGTGAGGTCATTATTGATATTGATTCCCTTTGGGCCTTGATTGACCTAGAGACCAGGCGAATGCAACGCTTGCCAGAGGACCTTGTAGTTCCCTATGGTGGCCAAGAGGTGCGTCGCTTGGACAAGATGGTCAAGGTTGATAAAATTAAAGATGAAGAGGTTCAGGTTAGGCGACCCTATCAAGTGCGCTTCTTGGACATTGATGGGAACCGTCACGTCAACAATTCAAAATACTTGGAATGGATGCTGGATGTATTGCCCCTTGATTTCTTGAAAGACCATGAGGCGACTAATTTGACCATTCGTTATGAAAACGAAGTCCATTACGGTCACCAAGTTGAATCGCAAGCAATTTTAGTAGATAATAAATCAAGACACCGGGTCGTCAAAGATGATGGGATTTCGGCAGAAGCCGTGATTACTTGGATGGATCAACCCGGACAAAAAAGTGAGGAAAAGTAAATGTCTGTATTAGTATTAGGTGGCGCTGGTTATATCGGTTCGCACATGGTGCGCCGGTTGTTAGACCAAGGCCAGGATGTTGTTGTTGTTGATAATTTGGTCAAGGGACACCGAGCAGCGGTTGCGCCAGAAGCCAAGTTCTACCAAGTTGACATTCGTGACAAGAAGGCTTTGTCTGAGGTTTTTGAAAAAGAGAACATCGATGCCGTTGTTCACTTTGCAGCCTTCTCAATTGTGCCTGAATCCGTTGCCGAACCATTGATGTACTTTGATAACAACACGGCAGGAATGGTGACTTTGCTTGAAGTGATGAAGGACTTTGATGTGAAGAAGATTGTCTTCTCATCAACGGCCGCTACTTATGGTAACCCGGTCAACATTCCGATTAAGGAAACTGATCCACAAAACCCAATCAACCCTTACGGGGAATCAAAGTTGATGATGGAAAAGATGATGGCCTGGGCTGATTCAGCCTATGACATCAAGTGGGTGGCCTTGCGTTACTTCAACGTGGCGGGTGCCATCGAAGACGGTTCAATCGGTGAAGACCACGGTCCAGAAACACACTTGGTGCCAATCATCTTGCAGGCAGCAGCCGGTCAACGTGACTACATCGAAATGTTTGGGGATGACTATAACACACCAGATGGTTTCAACGTCCGTGATTACGTCCATGTTGTTGACTTGGCAGACGCTCACATTTTGGCCTTGGATTACTTGGCTAAGGGTAACAAATCAGCTCAATTTAACTTGGGATCAGCCACTGGTTTCTCTGTTAAGGAAATGGTTGAGGCAGCCCGTGAAGCGACTGGTGTCAACATTGAAGCCAAGGTTGGTCCTCGCCGTCCTGGTGACCCTGATATTTTGGTTGCGGATTCAACGCAAGCTCGAGAAGTCTTGGGCTGGCAACCAAAGTTTGACAACGTGAAGGACATCATCAAAACAGCTTGGAATTGGAAAGAAAAGCATCCAAACGGCTATGATGACCGCAAATAAAGTTTAAAAGGCCAAAAAGGCCTTTTTTTAGTGCGATTTTGCAATATAATTAATAAAAAAGCAAAAAAGTGTTGTTTGTTTGTCTGTAAGCGTTTACAATAAAGATAAAGAAACGTGTTGACTAAAATCAACCTCCGGTTCAAAACAAAGCGGAAAGGATGTTCGCCATGGCACTATTAGGAGCAATTGAAGGCGGCGGTACGAAGTTTGTTTTAGCTGTCTGTGATGAGGATATGAAGATTGTTGACCGTCAGTCGATTCCGACTGAAGACGGTGAAAAGACGCTTGATGCGGTGATTGCCTACTTTGACCAGTTTGAGGATATCAAAGCAATGGGGATTGCGATGTTTGGACCGATTGATATTAACCCGGAGTCCAAGACTTATGGCCGCGTCTTAGACACACCAAAACGTGGTTGGTCTGGTTATGATTTCATGGGTCGAATGAAGGCCTGGCGTGACATTCCTTACTACTGGACCACTGACGTTAATGGCGCTGCGTGGGCAGAGTATAAGACGGGGGCTGTGAAGGAAAATCAGTCAATGGTTTACCTGACGATTGGTACTGGTGTTGGTGCCGGAATCATCAACCGTGGCCATTTTCTAGCTGGTTACGGCCACCCTGAGGCCGGTCACATTATGATTCAAAAGCATCCAAAGGATGACTATAAGGGTCATTGCCCATTTCATCAGGATCACTGTTTGGAAGGTTTGGCTTCTGGACCGGCTATGGCCGAGCGTTGGGGTATGACAGCTAAGGAATTGCCTGATGATCATATCGCTTGGGAAATCGAGGCTGACTACTTGGCACAGGCCGCTGTCGACTTTACGGTCATCCTCCGTCCCGATAAGATTATCTTTGGTGGTGGGGTGCCACACCGTGAAAATTTGTTACCAATGGTTCGGAAGGCCTTTGCGGATAAGTTCCGTAACTATTTGGCAACACCTGATTTTGAGGACTACATTGTCCCAGTTTCGACTGGAGATAACGCAGGTATCATTGGTTGCTTCTATTTGGCCCAAGCTAAGCTAGCGGAAGAAGAATAAATTAGAAAATTCCACTTTTTTGGCGAAAAAGCTTGCCGACTGTCACTATATATGGTATGATATCTTTTGTTGTGAAAGACATCCATGGTTAGTTAGCTCAGTTGGTAGAGCAACGGACTCTTAATCCGTGGGTCCAGGGTTCGAGCCCCTGACTGACCATCATAAAACAAAAGACTGGAATTAATTCCGGTCTTTTTTTGTATCGTAAGGCCATAGGAGGTTTGCTGATGACAAATAAAAAACGAATCATAGCGGTGATTGCTGGCCTGATTTTACTGGCGGTGATGGTCTGGTTGGCACTTGGATCACATGGGCAAAAGCACGGCAAGGACACGAGCAGTAGCCAGTCACAGACAAAGGCAGCGACAACCAACCTGCCAAAGGGTGTGAAAAGCACGGACTGGGACCTCGTGTTGATTAATAAGCAACATCCGGAAAATCAGGAAATCAATTTTACCCAGGCTAAGGTTGGGGATAAGGTTGTTAACCAAAAGATTCAGCAAAGCGTCATTGATTTTATGGCCGGGGCCAAGGCAGCCGGCTACGACACCACCTTGGTTTCAGGCTACCGATCAATTGAATATCAGAAGGAAGTCTTTGCGAATGTCTTAGCAAACAACGAAAAGAATGGTGAATCGGAGGAAAAGGCGTTGGCCGAAACTAAGAAGGTTGTGCAAACACCTGGTTCATCCGAACACCAAACTGGTTTGGCCATTGATTTAGCTGGAAACGATGCTTTAGCGAAGTATCCAGGCCTAACTGGCGAGATGGACCAGTTCACTTCGCAGCGTTGGCTAATTGACCACGCCCCTGATTATGGTTTTATTCTTCGTTACCCAAAGGACGAGGCATCGATTAAGGAGACGGGTATCGATTATGAGTCCTGGCATTTCCGGTATGTTGGGGTCACAAATGCGAAGTATATGACAAAACATCACCTAACCCTCGAGGCCTATTTGAAGGATCTGAAGGCGCGTGAGGCGTCTTAAAAATGAAGGCGGATAACTTGGAATTATGTTCCGAGTTATCCGCTTTTTTGTTGGCTATGATTTAGTGAATTATTCCTTTATCGAAACGATTGGATAAATTTAATAAACAGATGAAAAATGACATCTAATCAATAAAATTAGCGACTATACCAATTTTAGAATGTCTGTTCGGTTGATTTGCGGTAAAATGAATAGTTGAGTCACAAAAGAGTTTTTAAATTCGCCTTTTTTGTGGAAAAAGGCGGTATTCAGCGCTTTATCACAAGGACAACCTTAGACTATGTGGCAAAAAGACGAATGTTCACATGGGCTTAAGGGGAACAGATGTGCTCTTTTGTTCGTAAAAAGGGGAATGGGGAAAATTTGGGATAAGTTTTTAAAAATCCCAGTCTTATCGCCTTTCTCTTTTTGGAAAAGTTACCCCCAAAACCTGTGGATAAGTGGTGCGTTTGGGGATAAATCAGCAGAAATTGGTCTATGTTGGCTGATTTTGTGGGTATAAGTCTGGGGAATAGTGGATAAAAGAGTGGATAAGTTGAATGAAAGGGAACAAGTTTTGATTTTAGACCAAAACAAGTAGTGAAATTAAAATGAAAATTAAAGTATTAACGGTTGGAAAATTAAAAGAAGACTACTTGAAAAAGGGAATTGCGGAATATGCCAAGCGCTTGAACCGTTTCGGGACTGTCGAAATGGTCGAGGTTGCTGATGAAAAGACACCTGAAAAAGCATCGGTAGCCGAAAATCAGCAAATCATGGCAAAGGAAGCGGAACGAATCCAAGGAAAAATTGGGGAGCGGGACTTTGTCGTTGTTTTAGCGATTGAGGGGAAGGAACTAGCTTCGGAAGACTTTGCGCAGAAATTAGAAGCTGCCAAGAACACGGGGCACGGTACCCTCACCTTCATTATTGGTGGATCCCTGGGGTTGGACCCCGCCATTAAAAAGCGCGCCAACCTCTTACTTTCCTTTGGACGGTTAACGCTGCCTCACCAACTGATGCGTTTGGTGTTGGTTGAGCAAATTTATCGAGCGATGATGATTTCAGCGGGTTCTACCTATCATAAATAAGCAATAATCAAATGCGACAAAAAAGCCAAACCCTTCGAGGTTTGGCTTTTTCACGTCATTGCTATTGTTCTTTAATTGAGAACTGGAAGTCCTCTGGGACGACAATTCCGATATCCTTGACCAGGACTTGTCCAGCAGATTTTTTTCCTGGATTCTTAGTGACGCCGGCCTTGATAAAGCCAAAGGAAATTGTCGTTTTGGCTTTCAAGGCAGCGCCCATAATTTGGCCGGTGGTGCCGTTGACGCCAGTTGGCAGGTCGAGCGCTACAACCGTGCTTTCGATGTGGTTGGCTGCCTTGACCATCTTTTGCAGGCCATCTGGCAAATCCTTGTTTAATCCAGTACCAAAGATGGCATCGATGATTAATGAAGCCTGCTTGAAGTCTGATTTTTCAGAACGGGGAACGCCACAGGCTTCAGCAATTTGCAGTTGGTGCTTGACGGCAGGCTTAGCCTTGTTGGCATTACCGACAAACTGCAATGAAACAGGGATGTGCAACTGGTGCAACAAGCGTGCGAGGGCAATCCCATCGGCACCGTTATTGCCCAAGCCAACTAAGACCAAAACGTTGGAGAGGTCATAGGCACCGGCGCCAAGGACGTCCAAGGCGGCTAAAGCGGCACGTTCAATCAAAACATCTTCTGACAAACCGATGGTTGTCATCGTGTATTGGTCTAGTTCCTGCATTTCTTCTGTTGTCACGAGTTGTGTCATTCAAATCACCTTAGTATAATAGATATATTCAATTATAATATAGAACAGCAAAAAAGAGTAATGAAAGGCGGCCACAAAATGGATAACATGGAAGTTGCTGATGATTATCAACAGGTAAAGGACCAAGTGGCGATTTTGAATGCCCGAGGTGAAGCGGTCACTGAAGAAGAAATGATTGAGCGGACCCTTTTGCGCGGTTTGGAAGAAATTTTGGACTACCGGATGGATGGGACTTTTTACACGGTTAAGTGGAACGACCAGAAGGAGTTGGAGCTTTATGATGTCTATCATGAGCTTTCCGCAACCATTAAGCCAAAGGGCAGCTCTTTGATTGAAGACTTTAAGAATGACGATCAAGGATTGTGGGACAACTTCAATTTGTCCGTGATGGCAATCGAGAACCGTTAAAAATGCTTGCCGTAACAAACATTATCTGTTATGATATTATCTGTTACGGAGAAGTACTCAAGAGGCTGAAGAGGCGCCCTTGCTAAGGGTGTAGACGTGTTAAAGCGTGCGAGGGTTCGAATCCCTTCTTCTCCATTTTTGCCCATTTACTGCGAACTGCGGTAGATGGGCTTTTTTGTTTCTTAA
>NZ_DF968085.1 GCF_001047135.2 Fructobacillus tropaeoli
CAAGATAACCAGCGCCTCGCTAGAAGCACGTTTGCTTCGTAACGAACAATAAATAGTATAGCCTTTACCCCTTGGTTCGTCAATAGTTTTGCAAAGACTTTTTAACTAAAAAACTAAAGACGTTTTTTAAATAAAAAAACGGATAAATTCGTTCGATTTAAACAAATTTATCCGTTTCTTTAATCAATAACGTTCGGTTTTACTTCAATTCCCAAGTTTGCCCCTGTGGACTATCACGAACAACCAGGCCAGTTATCAACAGTTGATCACGAATAGCATCCGATGTTTGGAAATCCTTAGCAGCACGTGCTGTTGCTCGTTCGGCCAACAAAGCCTCTTGTTCTGGAGTAAGAATGATTTCTTGAGTCAACTTTTCAATTCCAAAGATACCAAGCCAAGTTTGCAAACGATTAGCCAGGCACTCTAGGTCACCCTGTGTTGCAGTTTCCTGATTTTGCACCTTATTAGCCAAAGTTGCCAAATCAAAGATAACGGTAACC
Source organism: Fructobacillus tropaeoli (assembly GCF_001047135.2). Classification (GTDB taxonomy): domain Bacteria; phylum Bacillota; class Bacilli; order Lactobacillales; family Lactobacillaceae; genus Fructobacillus; species Fructobacillus tropaeoli. The sequence goes on from NZ_DF968085.1 coordinate 501, forward strand.
GCGTTCTCTGTATTAAAGTCGTCATCCATCGCTTCAATGAAAGACTCTTCCAATTCCGCTACCTGATTTTGCACCTGTTCTGAAACCTGACCAGTTGGCGCTACCACCTGGGCATCTAAGAGACCTTGATATGCCCGGTACAACCGATCGAGCTCACCCTGGGTTTGGTCCAAACGATCTGAACTATAAGAAATCGCCCGACGGTAGTTGGTCTTGGCCAAGAAGAAACGCAGACCCTGCGGGTCAATATCCGTTTTTAACAAGTCGTGGATGGTAACAAAGTTTCCCAGTGACTTCGACATCTTTTCATCATTAACGTTGACGAAGCCGTTATGCAACCAGTAACGGACAAACTGCCGATGATGGTATGACTCCGACTGCGCCAATTCGTTCGTATGGTGTGGGAATGTTAGATCAATGCCACCAGCATGAATGTCAATCGTTTCTCCTAACAACTGGTCATTCATGACCGAGCATTCAAGGTGCCAGCCAGGGCGACCCGGTCCCCATGGCGATGGCCAGGCAACGACATCCGGCCGACTTTCACTCTTCCACAAGGCAAAATCAGTTGGGTCCTGCTTATCTTCTTGGTCTTCTTCCCCAAGGCGACCAGCAGCATTTTCCTCTAACTGTTCCATGTTTTGGTGGGAGAGTGCCGTATAGTTTTTAAACTTCTTCGTCGAAAAGTAAACATTACCGTTCACTTCATAGGCTTGACCTTGCTCAAGCAATCGTTCAACGAATTCGACCATTTCTTTCATATATTCGGTCGCGCGTGGACGGCTAGTAGCCGGCTTAATATTTAATTGCCGTGTATCTTCTGCAAAGGCAGCCGCATACTTATCGGCCACTTCCTGCTCGGTCAAGCCTTCCTTTTCACCCTGAGCGATAACCTTATCACCCAAATCAGTAAAGTTGGAAACGAAGTTCACTTCATAACCACGCCATTCCAAATAGCGGCGAATCGTGTCAAAAGCAACAGCTGATCGAGCGTTACCAATATGAATGTAGTTATAAACCGTCGGTCCACACAGGTACATGGTAATTTTGCCTGCTTCTTGCGGGGCAAAATCTTCTTTTTCCAGGCTGTAGGTGTTATAGACTTGGAGCATATGCGGACCTCTTTTACTTTAGTAATCGTCATTGTTTGCTCTCATTATAGCAAAACCAACAAAAAACAGCACTCAAAGTGAGTGCTGTTTTAAAACCTTAGTCGAGGTACTTGGCCTTGACATCAGCCATCGTCTTCAAGACGGCCGGCTTGTCCAACAAGACAAGCATTTCAGGTAGGTTTGGCCCCTGAATTTGGTGAGTTGTCGCAATTCGGATTGGGTTCCACAAATTACGACCTTTAATTTCAAGATCATTTTGAATACCACGAATGGTAGCCATATAAGTATCGGCATCGGCATCATCTGGTAAGGCAGTATAAGCCTTTTCCCAAGCGTCATAGACCTTACGTCCGTCTTCCGATGTCAAATAGTCGACCATTTCATCTGTCACTTCGCCTAATTGGAAGAATGGTTCGCGGACCAAGTCAACGATTTGCTTCGTATAAGAAATACCGTCAACACCAGCGACTTCGATAACTTCCTTCAGCCAGTCAGCACGCTTTTCAGCGTCTTCCTTTGAAATCAGGCCAGCAGCGATGATTTGATCAAAGAGCTGTGGCATAATGCGGTCCTTGTCCTTACGGATCCACTGGTTGTTAATCCACTCCAGCTTCTTTTGGTCGAACTTGGCGTTAGCCTTTGACAAGCGGTGCTCGTCAAACATTTCCTTGAATTCTTCCAGTGAGAAGATTTCGTCTTCACCCTTTGGTGACCAACCTAACAACCCAATGAAGTTATCCATAGCTTCTGGTTGGTAACCCAATTCGCGGTATTGCTCCACAAACTGCAAAACATCGTTGTCACGCTTTGACAACTTCTTACCTGTTGCACCATTGATAATCAAGGCCATGTGGCCAAACTTTGGTACATCCCAGCCCAAGGCTTCATAGATCATCATTTGCTTTGGCGTGTTGGAAACATGGTCATCCCCACGCAAAACGTGCGAAATTTTCATCAAGTAGTCATCCACTACAACGGCAAAGTTATAAGTTGGCATCCCATCGGCCTTCTGGATAACCCAGTCACCACCAACTTCCTTGGCACCGATTTCGATATGACCCTTAACGATGTCATCCCAAGCATAGACCTTTTCTTCTGGAACGCGGAAACGAACAACTGGCTTCAAGCCTTGGGCTTCAAATTCAGCATACTTCGCTTCGCGCTCTTCGTTGGTCAAGCCCTCATATTCATAGATATAGTGAGGGGCTTGCTTGGCAGCCTGTTGTGCTGCTCGTTCTTCGGCTAATTGTTCAGAAGTCTTGTAAGACTTATAAGCAAGGCCCTTTGCCAAGAGTTCATCGATGAATTCTTGGTAAATTCCCTGTTCATTTCGTTCTGATTGGCGGTATGGTCCATACTGACCAGGCTTATCAGGCGCTTCGTCCCAATCCAAGCCTAACCACTTCAGGTTTTCCAACTGTGACTGTTCACCATTTTCAATGTTTCGCGCAGAATCGGTATCTTCGATTCGGATTACAAAAGTTCCATTGTAGTGGCGGGCAAAAAGCCAGTTAAACAACGCCGTTCGGGCGTTTCCAATGTGTAGATAGCCCGTTGGTGATGGGGCATAACGAACACGAAAGTCATCAGTCATGAATATTGTTCTCCTCAGTACAGCCTAACGCTGAAAAATTCTTTCTTAAGTATACAACAAGTCGGGCAGGCTTTCAGCCCTCATGAAAAAATCAGGATTGTTTTGGTCCTGATTTTAAAACAGTTTGATCGGCCGCAGGTGCTAGCGATTCCGCCAGCCTAGTCACCAAGCGCCAGGTGCAGTGCCTCTTTAATCGTCGTCACGCCAACGACCTCAAGACCATCCGGCAAACGCAAGCCAGCCAAGTTGTTCTTAGGCACAATTGCCCGCGAAAAGCCTAACTTGGTTGCTTCTTTTAACCGGCCTTCTAAGTCAGCCACCGACCGAATTTCACCGGTTAAGCCCAGCTCGCCAATAAAGACATCACTGGCCCTAGTTTCCTTATCCTGGTAAGACGAGGCAACCGCGACCGCGACTGCCAAATCGATGGCTGGTTCATCGAGCTTCACACCACCAGCCGCCTTGAGATAGGCATCCTGATTTTGTAGCAGCAGGTTCGCCCGCTTCTCCAAAACCGCCATAATGACCGAAACGCGGTTACGGTCCAGGCCAGTAGCCGTCCGTTGCGCATTTCCAAAGACAGACGGGGTCACGAGGGCCTGGAGCTCCGCTAAGATTGGCCGGTTTCCCTCTAATGTCGCCACAATTGCCGACCCAGTGGCACCGGCCAGGCGCTCCTCCAAGAAAATTTCGGAAGGATTGGCAACCTCAACCAGTCCCTGGTCACGCATTTCGAAAATGCCGAGCTCGTTTGTCGCACCAAAACGGTTTTTGACCGCCCGCAGAATCCGGTACTTATAGTGGCGGTCCCCTTCAAAGTAGAGAACCGTATCAACCATGTGTTCCAAAATCTTTGGACCGGCAATCGCCCCATCCTTGGTCACATGGCCAACAATGAAGACCGTAATGTTATTGGTCTTGGCAATCTGCAACAGATCAGCCGTCACTTCCCGAATCTGAGCAACGGATCCAATTGGTGAGGTCAAATCAGGTTCCTGCATCGTCTGCACGGAATCAATCACCAAAAAGTTCGGCTTCATTTCCTCGACCTGCTTTTTCACCGCCGTCATATCGGTTTCCGGATAAAGGTAGAATTGCTGACCACCGACATCTAACCGGTCCGCCCGCAACTTAACCTGCGAGGCCGATTCTTCACCGGTCACATAAAGCACCTTCCCATGGTTGGAAAGTTCGCCCGAAACCTGAAGCAAAAGCGTCGACTTCCCGATACCGGGGTCCCCACCAATTAGCACCAAGGTTCCGGCAACAACTCCGCCACCAAGGACACGATTCAATTCTTTCAGGCCCGTGGTGACCTTGGGCGTATCTTCCAAAGAGACTTCGTTAATGGCTTGGACCGTAGCGACCTTACCGTCAATACCGACTCGTGCCTTGCGATTGGTCGTTTCTGGTTGGATTTTTTCTTCGACAAAAGTGCCCCATTCGCCACAGTTTGGACAGCGACCAAGGTAGCGGGCCGAAATAAAGTCACAATTGGAACAAATAAATTGGGTTTTCGTTTTGGCCATTAGCCCTCCCCGGTTGAACCAAAGCCACCGGCACGAACGGCCTTGATAGTATCTTCATCCTGGTCGGCTAGCAAATATGGTAAGAAGATCCCCTGGGCAATTCGATCACCCTTCTTAATCACAACGTCCTCTTGGCTAATATTAAGGACCTGCAACATGATTTCGCCCTCGTTTTGTTCATTATTGTAGTAATCCGCATCAATAATCCCAACCGCATTTGGCATCACCAGGTGCTTTTTCTTTGGCAAAGATGACCGTGAAACCAATTGCAGGTATTCATCTGCCTGCATATAGGCCTTGATACCCGTTGGAATCAAGACTGGCTTTTGCACACCTTCTGTTGGTGCTGGAATGACAATATCAGTTGCTGCGGCAAAGTCATAGCCCGCTGCTCGTTCGGTTGACCGAGCTGGCAGGGTCAGACCGGCATTTTCATACTGACTGACAATTTCAAATCCACGCTTTTTCATTCCAAACCCCTTTACATTTCCATTAATCTGGCATATAACCAACTTATTATTTAACTAATTTATTATACGTCATTGCGGTTAATTTCTAAACCGCCACATCATTTTGGGAGGTTCTAATGGCCATCACTGCAAAACCAGGAGCATTCTACTACGAAAAGGACGGCGTACAACTCGGCGAGGTGACCTACGTGGAAAATCAGGCCGAAAATAGTCTTGTTTTAAACCACACCTTCGTCGACCCCAGCCTGCGCGGCCAAAACATTGCGCGCCAGCTGGTTGACGAAGTCGTCAACAAGGCTCGGGCGGAAGGCAAACTAGTTCAACCAGCCTGCCGGTACGCCGCCGTTTTATTCCGGCGCTTCCGCGACGAATACCAGGACGTTGATACGACGATCCAGTCAAATCAAAAATAGGCTGAATGGATTGTATATCCAGCCGCCCCAAAAACGTTAAAAGTAAGATAAGTCGCAACCCAAACGTCAACAAAGGTACAAAGCATCCCCATCCCCAATCAAAAACCGTCAAAGCTAATTGGAAGAACAGCGTTTCATCCAAGTTTACTTTGACGGTTTTTTTAGCAGATGTCGGCCCCATTGTGCAAAAGATACTCCGCCAGTTCGAGTATCGTCCACCGAGCGAAGTGCCTTCTTTTACATTGTTTCTAGTTAGCAATCAGCAACCCAATGACTAATCCGTCACTTCTGATTTTTCACTCTGACACCAGTCAAGAATAAAGGCAGCAATCGTTTTGGTGTAGGTTTGCAGTTGTGCTAGACTCGCCGACTCATTATCGCTATGGGCTTGAACAAGCTGACCCGGACCGTAGACGACGGCCGGAATATGATAGTAGCCAAACCAACCACCATCGGAAACCGAAGTTGACATCCCCACCACCGGCTTTTGGCCGAAGTTTTCTTCATGGGCCTGCGCTAATTTTTTAAAGGCAGCGCCATCCGGATTTAATTCCAGCGCTGGGAAGATTTCACCTTGATCAACCAGCATCGAATCCCCGCCCCACTCAAAAGTTGGCAGGTTATCTTTCAACCATGGGTCGGCCTTGGCAGCTGCCAAGACAGCCTCTTCAACCTCTTGTTCAATTCCCTCGACCGTCTCATTAGGATAAAAGTGAACCGTAATCCACAGCCGACATTCATCGGCCACAAAGGCCGGGTGGATACCACCCTCGATATAGGCCGGGTTAATCGTATCGGTTCCTGGTGCAAAGCCAGGATAGGACTTTGTGATGCCCCAATAGCGCTCAAGTTGCTGGAGGGCACTCATGACGACCGGCATCTTTTCAACCATGCTAGCTGCCTTCAGGCCACCACCAGTCTGGACCATTTTAATCCGGTTGCCATCATGGTAGGTATGAGGCGACTTCAGCGTAATCCAGCCCGTGATTACCCCACCTTGCCCTTGAAAATGCGTATCGCTGGTATCACCAACGATGGCAAAGTCAATGGGGTTCTGATGGTGGTTCAACAAAGTCTTAGTGCCCGCCTCGCCCAACTCTTCGCCAACCACGGACTGTAGATAAAGGTCACCGGGTAAATCAATGTTCAAATCAGCCAGGATTTTAAAGATAAAGACATAGGCGGCCATTGCCCCCTTCATATCACTCACCCCGCGGCCAATTAAGGTGTCACCCTTTTTAGTTAGCACAAAGGGGTCGGTTTCCCACAAGTCCTGATTTTCCAAGGCGGCCACATCAACATGGCCATTTAACATAAGGTTGTGGTGGGTTGCCGGTGCGCTCCCCGGCTTCTTGGCTTCGAGCAACCGGTCTTTTTCATAAAAATCTTCAAGTTTGGTTTCCAAGCCATATTGCGCTAATTCGCTGGCCAGCCACTCTTGTAGTGGGGTGGTATTTCGTGCCGGCGGCGAAACCGTTTCAAAGGCGACCAAACGCTCAAGAATGTGTAAAAACTCTTCTTGCCCCTGGTCAATAGCAGCAAAAACTGCTTCTTTCTCATCAGTAGTCATTTTTTCTCCAATCAAAAAACTTCTCTGCAACAGTATTCCGCGCTAGAGAAGTTTCGAGTTGGACAATGAGCCCTAATTTAGTATCAACGTATTTGGCTTTCCTACGCGAGTGCTAACTCTCAGGTTCAAAGGGTCCCTTTTCAGGTCTCAGCGGATGGCTCCCCTAGCCTTTTTAGAATAGCACACTTTTGTGCAGAATCGCAGCAAAGTGTTGTGATTGTTGCCAAGGGCCGCGAGAAGTCCACCGAAAGCCGTCAGATTGCTGGCGGAAACTGCCAAGAAAACCACCAAAAATCGCCTGATTGCTGCCACGAACTGCCGAAAAAACTCACCGAAAGCCCTCGGCTTGCGAGGCTAAACCCGATTCAACACGCCCAGCCAACAAAAAAGCCCCGGCCGCAACCTGCGACTGGGGCTCGTTTTAAAAGCGATTACTTTGCTGATTTGTCATCAGACTTTGCATCGTCATCTTCTTCGATAGCTGAAATGACAACCTTGCCATCAACCAAGTCAGCTGACAATGCCTTCTTACCAGGGTTATCCAAGTAGAAATCAGTTACTTGATCACGAATCTGTTGCTCAATTACTCGACGCAATGGACGAGCACCGAGGGCTTCATCATAACCATCTTCAATCAAGTGTTCCTTGACACCATCAGAAATCCGCAACGTCAAGTCCTTCTTAGCCAAGGTCTTATCCACATCCGCCAACATCAAGTCGACGATTTGCTTCAAATCGTCCTTAGTCAAAGCTGAGAATTCAACCACACCGTTGAAACGGTTCAAGAATTCTGGACGGAAGAACTTGGACAACCGGTCCATCAAGTCACCCTTTTCCACATCCTTGTTACCGAATCCGGCATTTGAAGTGGCAATGACCACGGTATTCTTGAAGTTTACCACGTTTCCTTGACCGTCCGTCAAGCGACCATCATCCAAGACCTGCAAAAGCAAGGTCAAGACTTGTGGGTTAGCCTTTTCAATCTCATCCAACAAGACAATTGAATAAGGGTTACGACGAACCTTTTCTGTCAAAGTGTTGCTATTATCGTCATAGCCAACATAACCGGCTGTTGCACCAATCAACTTTGACACGGCTGTCAAATCAGAATATTCTGACATATCCAAACGGATAATGGAGTCCTTCGAACCGAAGAGGTCTTGTGCTAACTGCTTTGCCAACTCCGTCTTACCAACACCAGTTGGTCCAACGAAGAGGAACGAACCGATTGGACGGTTTCCTTCATCAAATCCGGCACGGTTACGACGAATTGCACGGGCAACGAGGTCGACGGCCTCATCTTGACCAATAACCTTACCAGCCAAGCGCTTGTCGATTTGCTTCAAGTGTTCGATATCTGAAGCACCCATCTGTGAAACAGGGATACCCGTCAACCGTTCAACTGCTTGAGCAACATCGTTTGGCGTTGCCTTAATCTTTTCAACGTTCTTAGCAGAATCTAACTTCTTTTGAACGTCAGCAATTTCATTCTTAACCTTCAAAGCCTTCTCATAGTCTTCTTGACCAACAGCATCTTCTTGGTCCTTCTTCAAATCAGCTAACTTCTTTTCCAAAGAAACCTTGTCGGTTGCTGGGTTCTTAGCTGACAAATGAGCAGCCGTCATATCAATTAAATCGATGGCCTTGTCAGGCAATGACCGTTGTGGAATATACTGCACTGAGTAATCCACAGCTGCCTGCAAGACATCCTTTGGCAATTCAACGTTGTGGTGCTTCTCGTAAAGAGGAGCGATTCCTTCCAAAATCTTCAACGTATCTGCTGCTGAAGGAGCATTAACCTTGACTTCGTTAAATCGACGAGCCAAAGCGGCGTTCTTCAAAATCGTGTTCCGGTACTCGTCTTGAGTCGTTGCACCAATCAAAGATAATTCGCCACGTGACAAGGCTGGCTTCAAAATGTCGGCCAAGCCCTTACCACCGTCTTCGCCACCGGTTGAACCAGCACCAAGAATTTGGTGGATTTCATCGAAGAACAAGACCACGTTACCAGCGTTCTTGACTTCATCAATTAACTTCTGCACGTTTTCTTCAAAGGCACCACGGTATTGCGTACCAGCCTCAAGTGCTGAAATATCAATTGAGTAAATTTGCTTATCTTGGATAGCGGCTGGCACATCCCCAGCGGCAATGGCCTGAGCCAAGCCTTCGATAACCGCCGTCTTACCAACACCGGCATCCCCAACTAAGACAGGGTTATTCTTTGTCCGTCGGCTCAAAATTTCGGCTGTTTCTTGAATTTCCTTGTTCCGGCCGATAACTGGATCAAGCAAACCATCCTTGGCTTCTTGGGTCAAGTTCCGACCTAATTTTGCCAACATGCCATCTTGCTTAATTTGTCCTGGCTTTGCGGCCTGAGGACGACCATTACCTGCTGTCTGACCTTGTTGTGCGTCATTTGGTAACTGACCAGTTTGCCGATATTGTGCAAACTCCTCTGGTGTCACTTCCCGACCGTTAATTAGATAACGGCGGTTTTCAGAGTTTAAACCATTCAAGTTACCCATCATACTATCAAAGATATTGTTCATATCTGAGTTAAATCCGTTGTTAAATGCATCGTTTTGATTTGCCATAAATTAATATACCTTCCTCTTTATATAAATTTACTTTCTTTTCGAAATTGGCAGTGTCATCTCAACCGTCGGATTTCGAATCCCGCTTATTTTTAACGAGTGATTCTTGATCTGGATCAGGTTTCTGATAACCGTTTTCCAATTCCTTTAATACTTGCCACATTTCCATTTGCTGGGCCCGGGCTAAGGCATCTAAATCTCGTATATTTAGTGAAGTTGCCTGGCTTTGGGCCTTATTGAAAGACCGATGAATCGTCGTGTAACCATAGCCGGATTCTTTCGAAACCCGATAAATGGTTAACGACTTATCCATCAAATAAGCCTTAATGTTAAAACGTACCATTCTGATCACCCCAGTTTTGATATCTCTTTTCTAACATTTTCTTCCTCCTCCACATCTATTATTATAACACATATGTGGTATAACACAAGTGTGCTATATTATTTTTTTTATTTTTTGATTAAAATAGAGTAGTTGCCCTAGAGCCAAGCGGTTCTAGCTATAATGATTCCAGCAAAATAAAAACTATTTTCCTATAAAAAGGGGTGCCGAATGGCCAACCAGCGTTACGAAATCGAAATTCCAGAAGAGGCCGTCAATGATCTCGACTTAACTGACGGGGCCAAACTCGGCCTAGTTGTCAATGACGCTTCCTTAACTTTGACACCAGTCCTAACTGAAAACAATAAACAGGAACTCTCAATCCGGCGGTTTTTGGTGCCATCATTCTTGGCAACCATCGCCTTTGCCTTTTGGATTTTATGGCAAAAAAACCCTTTAATCCCGCTAACCGGCGACAGCTCACTAGCAACAGCCGTGATTTTCTTTGGTGAAATTACTGGAATGGGGTCCTTTATCCGTCTTCACCTCAAAAATATCCGCCAAGAAAAAGACCTAATTAAGAAGAAAACCGACACGCGTCTCGCACCAACCCTGTTTTTTTCAATCGCCCTCATTCAGGCCTTTGCCATGATTGCTTTTTTCTGGGCAATTGGCTACCTCTTTCAGGCGGCAATCTTTGACCGATTGACGGCGACCATCCTCTTTTTCGTCTTTGTCAGTATCGTCAACTATTTAATGGTTTACACCGTCACACTAATTTCCACGCCCTTTATGATGGTCCTTTTGATTATTACCATTGTCTGCGGGGTCCTAGTGGCCATGGTAACCAACTCGCGCCTTTTATGGTGGCAGCATAATTTTTCTTTTTTGGGCACGGCCAAGGCTCACTTTTCCTGGACCTTTAACGCTACATTAATCATTGCCGGCATCCTCTGGGGAACTTTAATTGACTATTTGTTTGTGCCTATTCAAAAGCGCTACAAACAGCACCACCGACTGACCATTTTAAGGGTCTTTCTAACATTTGATGCCCTGTGCTTGTTGGCCATCGGTGCACTTCCAAATAATCCCGGCCTTCTCCATATCGCCCATGACACAGCGGCCAACTTGTTAATTGTTGGTACGGGTGGGCCCATGCTTTTAATTTACTGGCTTTTGCCCAATGCCAACCGCGAATTTAAACTCTTTTCATTAGGAACCGCTCTCAGCATGGTAGTCACCGCCTTTCTCTTCTACGGGATTCGCTACTTGTCTTTGACCGCCTTTGAAATCATCATTTTAGGCCTTGGTATTTCTTGGCTCTTGCTTTTAATGCAAAATATTCATATGCTGTACGAGACGAAATCACAATCGTACCAAGTCACACTCAAATCAATTGAATAAAATCAGAACCCGCTTTTGTACCATGAAAAGGAATGACACCGATGTCAGCAGAAAAAAATAACACTCATCAAAAGACCGTCAGTCGGTCAAAGAGTTCAGTGCGCAATCAGGGACAGGGGAATCGCTCCCGCCCTAACCGTTACTCAAAAAATCAGGGTAACAGTTCCAACCGCCACCAACCCGTTGAGGTCAAAATTGGGCAAAAGTTCCCATTAACCATCAAACGCCTTGGTATTAATGGTGAAGGAATCGGCTACTTTAAGCGCAAGATTGTCTTCATCCCTGGTGCCTTGCCAGGCGAAGTCGTTACCGCTAAGGTAACTGATTTTACCGAAAAGTATATTGAGGCTAAGGTTGTCACGATTCGCGAAGAAAGCCAGGACCGCGTCACGCCAGAAGATCCGGCTGCTGACCTGGTTGGTGGCTTCGAACTCGCCCACCTTTCTTACCCAGCCCAATTAGCCTTCAAAAAAGACCTAATCGTGCAGGCCTTAGAAAAGTTCCAACCCAAGGGCTTTGAACACTATCAAATCAACGACACGATTGGGATGGACGTCCCCTACCACTACCGCAATAAGGCTTCCTTACCAATTCGTAAGATTAAAGGCGAAGTCAAATTAGGGCTCTACAAGCGTGGCACCCACGATATCGTGGACTTACCAACAATCGCTACCCAAGATGAAACATCAATGGCCATCGTTCGTCAGGTTGGCCAAATTTTGTCCGACGCTTCTGTTTCCTTTTACAACGAGGCCAAGAACACCGGTCTGGTCAAAACCATCATCGTTCGTGCCAACCAAGAGGGCCAGGCCCAATTGGTACTGGTCACAAATGTCGAGGAATTCCCTGGTCGTTTAGCGGTCATCGATGCCCTAACGGAAAAGATTCCTGCCCTGACTGGTATTTTCCAAAATATCAATTTTGGTAAGACATCGCTCATTTGGGGTGATGAAACCATCAAGCTTTGGGGTGATGACTACCTCCATGAGGAAATCTTAGGACTAAACTTTGCCTTTTCCCCACGGGCCTTCTTGCAACTGAACCACGAGCAGATGACCAAAACCTACGAAATCGCGATTAAGGCACTGGACCTCAACAAGGATGACACCCTAGTCGATGCCTATTCAGGGGTTGGGACCCTTGGGCTATCAATGGCCTTCTTGGTTAAGGAAGTTCGCGGAATGGAAGTAATCCCAGAAGCCGTTGAAGATGCTCGCCTAAACGCTGAAGAAAACGGTATCGAAAACGCCTTCTATGAAGTCGGAACGGCCGAAAAGGTCTTTCCAAAGTGGGCTAAGGAAGGCTTTGCGCCAACTGCCGTGGTCGTCGATCCGCCACGACCAGGTTTGGATGATGCCTTCAAGAGGGCTTTACTTAAGACAAAGCCTAAAAAATTAGTCTATATTTCTTGCAACCCATCGACGCTAGCCCGTGACTTAGCAGACCTCGATTCTGCCTATCAAGTGGACTTTATTCAACCAATCGACATGTTTCCTCAGACTCCCCGTTGGGAAGGCGTCGTCAAACTGTCACTGAAATAAAAAGAAAGAAAAGAGCCGTTTTATTTAGCGGCTCTTTCTTTTATAATAAAAATAATGTGATTTTTATCTTTTGGAAAGGCGGATGCTTCTATGTACCACCGTGATGGACGATATTTTGAATTAAGTTGGCGACAGATTTACTTTTATTTTTTGCTTTCACTAACACTTGATGCCCTTGGAAACGGGCTCTCCGTGGCAACGAACCTTGGTTCCGCGCCGTGGACTGCCGGCGCAGCCAATTTGGCTCACGTTACCGGAGTGCCGATTTCGATTTATCTGGCAGCAACGACTGTTTTGGTTGCGATTGCCAATATCTTTTTAGCTAAAAAATTTGTTTTGAAGCGTTTCCTAGGAAATATCACCTTCGGCCTTCTTTTTTCCTTTTTAGCCGGCTTTTTCAATACCATTTTTGTTCAGATGGGTGTTCGGACAGTCCCACTGTGGCTCCGCATCCCACTCGATCTTTTTGGTGTTGCCGTCGTTGGAGTCGCCATTTCGGTTTACCAGCGGGTGAACTTCATCCTTCATCCGATTGATGATATGACCAACATCCTGCGCTTCTCCTACTTCCGGGGCTCCGCTCCCAAGGCACAAATTTCCAACTTTATTTTTGCCATTGGTATTTCTTTGGCTTGTTGGGCCTATTCGGGTAGTATCGTTTCCATTAACATCGGAACGGCCGTCTCCTTCTTCTTGCAGGGACAAATTATCGCCTGGTCCGACAACCTCGTCTTCCCTCACCTTGTTCACGGCAATATGGATTTAACCCACAAGGATATTCCAGTCCAAAACAAGGATTAAAAATCAGCTTCAAACAACAAAAAGGCACTCACGTTTCAAATCGAACGCGAGTGCCTTTTCAGTTTACTAGCAAAGAGAACCATAAAAGCCACTTTGCACCGTGAGCCAATCCCGTTTTCGAATTGGGATTGACCTGATTTTTTATGCTTTTGTTTGAATTGAATCAGCTTGCGCCGTTTCCTTCCTCTGTGGTGCAAAGAATTGTTGACCAATCTGGGTCACAATACGGTTATTCAAAACCAAATAAGTTAGAATCAACTGGATTGGGAAGAAAATCAATTGCTTTGGCAACCGGGCTGATAACATGGCCGAAAAGACCGACCATGAATGTTGTGGTGAGTACATGACCATCAAGGCAAAGGTATTCACTAAAAAGTTAACCACAAAGGTAATCAGCAAAACGGCCACCAGGATTTTACCCCAGTGAACGGTTTTTGTCAGCGGCTGTTGGTAGAAGAACCCACCATAAATGAGTCCAGCTAACACAACGCCAAAGGCCATAATTGGCGACCAGGCGCCATGGGCCACAAAAAAGGTCACGTTAACGAAGTCGAGTAAGACCATCACCAGCATCGTCCAGATTGGACCGAAGAACCGTCCCATCAGAGACGATGCCAAAAAGACAAAAGAAATCTTGATGGTTGGTGTCAGCATGACTGAAAACTTACCGATAACCAACGACAGGGCCATTAAGACCGCTAGCAAAACGAGCTGTTGGATCGACAAAGAAGACAGCCCCCACTGCTTGAAAACTGTGTGCTTGTTCATATTCTTGAACCTCCTAAAGGAGCGTTCACCGGGTTGGTGAATGCGAAACCCGTACCGCACATAAATGTTTCGTCAGTGGCTCACATTCCGTTTCCACTGCACTTAACGCACGGGTTCCTACCCCATATTTATTTTTTGCCAACTATTATTTTATTCAAAAATGATTTTCTTGAAATAAAACGAACAATCAACGATATATATTATATCACGTTCGTTTATCTTAATCCAAAGAAAAATGCCACCATCGCAATGGTGGCATTTTTACTTACATCTTTGCTTCCAATTGAACGTCCGGATACTTATCCTTGAACCAGTTCAATGCAAAATTATTTTCAAATAAGAAGACGGGACGGTCATAGCGATCCTTGACCAACAAGTTCCGCGATGAAGCCATCTTTTCGTCCACTTGGTCTGGGTTAATCCAGCGGGCAACCTTCGAACCAATCGGCTCAAATTGAATTTCAACGTTATATTCATTTTCCATTCGGAATTTGAATACTTCGAATTGCAATTGTCCAACGGCACCAAGAATATATTCGCTTGAGTTCCATGACTTATAAAGCTGAATGGTTCCTTCTTGGACCAATTGGGTAATGCCCTTGTGATATGACTTTTGCTTCATCACATCCTTGGCAATGACCTTGTTAAAGTACTCAGGAGTAAAGGTTGGTAAATCAGGGAAATGCACAGCCTTCTTACCAGAGAAAATCGTATCCCCAATTTGGAAGTTCCCGGTATCATAAACACCGATAATATCGCCCGGAACGGCTCCCTGAACGTTTTCACGCTCTTCCGCCATAAACTGGGTCACATTGGCCAAACGAAGCTTCTTACCCGTTCTTTCCAGCGTGACATCCATGCCCCGTTCAAAAGCACCGGAGACAATTCGCACAAAAGCGATTCGGTCACGGTGACGAGGATCCATGTTGGCTTGAATCTTAAAGACAAATCCAGTAAATTCAGGATTATCTGGTTCAATCACTCGGTCATCAACTGTTGTGACCGGCGCAGGCATTGGCGCGTAAGTCAGGTATTCTCGCAAAAATTCGGTCACACCGAAGTTCGCTAAGGCGGAACCAAAGAAGACAGGTGTTAACTTACCCGTGGCAACGGCCTCTTCATCAAATTGGTTCCCAGCATCTTCCAACAATTCGACTTCATCCAAACCTTCTTGACGAACTTCTGGATGATCAGCTGCATTTTTAAAGGGAATCATTTCCTTTTGCTTCAAATCATAAATGCCCTGCAAAATCTGTCCAGACCCAATTGGCCAGTTCATTGGGTATGCTTGGATCCCCAGAATGCTTTCCAATTCGTCAACCAAATCTAATGGTGACCGGGCATCACGATCAATCTTGTTAAAGAAGGTGAAGACAGGAATCCCACGTTTTGAAACGATCTCAAACAGCTTCTTGGTTTGTGGCTCAATTCCCTTCGCGGCATCAACAACCATGACAACCGAATCAACGGCCATCAGTGTTCGATAAGTATCTTCCGAGAAATCTTCGTGCCCCGGTGTATCCAAAATGTTGATACGTTTACCCTCATAGTCAAACTGCAAGACAGATGAGGTAACAGAGATACCACGCTGTTGCTCAATGGCCATCCAGTCCGATGAAGCCATCTTCTTGGCCCCACGACCCTTGACCGTTCCGGCTTCGCGAATAACGCCACCATGGAGGAGTAATTGCTCCGTTAAGGTTGTTTTTCCCGCATCGGGATGGGAAATAATGGCGAATGTCCGCCGATTTTGTAATTCTTGTTCAAAGTTTTCCATAATAAGCTTATTTTACATGAAAAAAGCGCTCAGGGCTAGGGCTGAGCGCAGAAACATCTACTTTCAGTTCATCCTGAAACGCTTTTTTAATTTAAACTGTTTTAGTTAGAAAACAGTGGGCACGTAAAGTGACCTGATTTACTTTTGTTCTGCCTTGTATTGCTCAGCTTCCGCTGGTGTTGCCAAGACAAAGTGACCAGGTTCAACTTCAACCATTTTCCGTTCCTGTCCATCCTTTTCGAAGCTGGCATCGTATGGCTTAATCACACGCTGCTTTTCAACGATTGGATCAGGTTCGGGCACAGCCGAAAGCAAACTCTTGGTATATGGGTGCAATGGATGGTTATAAACTTCATCCGCAGTACCCAATTCAACCAACTTTCCCCAGTGCATCACACCGATTCGGTCAGAGATGTACTTGACCATGGCCAAATCGTGGGCAATAAAGAGGTAAGTCAATTTGTTTTGCTTTTGCAAATCAGCCAACAAGTTGACAACCTGGGCCTGAACAGAAACGTCCAAGGCCGAGATTGGTTCATCGGCAATGATAAACTTTGGCTGAACAGCCAACGCACGGGCAATTCCGATTCGTTGCTTCTGTCCACCAGAGAATTCGTGTGGGTATCGTGAGGCGTGGTCCTTGTTCAAGCCAACCAGCTTCAACAATTCCAATACCTTCGCTTCGCGTTCGGCACGCTTCTTGCTGTAACCAACCTGGTCAAGACCTTCACCAATGATATCTTCAACCCGCAAACGGCCGTTCAATGAGGCCTGTGGGTCCTGGAAAATCATTTGCGCTTGCTTACGAAAGTCCTTCATCCCCTGCTTTTTCAACTGACCCAAATCTTGGCCATCAAAAGTAATGGTTCCTGAGTCTTGGTTGTAAAGCTTCAGAATCGTCCGACCAATCGTCGTCTTTCCTGAGCCTGATTCCCCAACCAAACCAAAAGTCTCTCCTTCGTAAATATCAAAGGAAATCTCATCAATGGCCTTGGTGGCGTTGCTTTTACCAGCGTTAAAAGTCAGGTTCAAGTCCTTAATTTCAACTAATTTCTTTGCATCTGGATTTTGCATTACTTGGCCCCCTCATTTTCTAAGGTCTGCCAAAATGCTTGGCGACGCTGAATCTCAAGTGGTGGTGTTACCTTTGGTGCCCGATCATCTAAGAGCCATGTGGCTGCAAAATGAGTTGGTGACACTTCAAAGAGTGGTGGTTGCTTTTCATGATCGATTGCCAAACCATAGACGTTTCGATCCGCAAA
This sequence comes from Fructobacillus tropaeoli, assembly GCF_001047135.2. Classification (GTDB taxonomy): domain Bacteria; phylum Bacillota; class Bacilli; order Lactobacillales; family Lactobacillaceae; genus Fructobacillus; species Fructobacillus tropaeoli. The sequence goes on from NZ_DF968085.1 coordinate 17,658, forward strand.
AGCATCACCCTTGGGTGGGTAAAGCAAGTCCGGTGGTGTACCCGGGATGGCTTGCAAGGTACCAGACTCCGTCTTCGTTGATGGCATTGAACCCAACAATCCCCATGTATATGGATGTTGTGGATTATAGAAGACTTCGTTCACCAGGCCTGTTTCAACAATCTTACCGGCATACATAACAGCCACTCGATCGGCAATTCCAGCTACGACACCCAAATCGTGGGTGATAAAGATAATCGCCGTGTTGTTCTTCTTTTGCAACTTCTTCAAGACCTGCAAGATTTGGGCCTGAATCGTCACATCCAAGGCAGTCGTTGGTTCATCAGCAATCAAAACCTTTGGATCAGCGGCCAGCGCAATGGCGATAACGGCACGCTGACGCATTCCACCAGACCATTGGTGAGGATAATCATTGATATGTTCTTCGGCATTTGGAATACCAACATCCTTCATCAGTTGCAAGGCTTTCTTGAGTGCCTCGGCCTTTTCAACTTCGTGATGCTTCATGATTGGTTCCGCAATCTGGTTGCCAATCTTCATCGTTGGGTCTAATGAAGTCATTGGATCCTGAAAGACCATGGCGACTTCAGAGCCACGATAACTTTCCCATTCTTTTTCAGACAATTTGGCCAAATTCTTACCGTTGTAGAGAATTTGACTCTCTTCACCTAATTCAGCGTTTTGAGCATTTAGACCGAGGAGGGTCTTTGTCGTCACTGATTTACCAGAACCAGATTCCCCAACAATAGCAAGGGTTTCGCCAGCATTTAAATCAAAATTAACGCCTCGAATCGCCTGGATTTTTCCAGCATAAGTGTTAAAGTCCACGCGGAGGTCTTTTACTTGTAAAATTGGTGCTACCATGAAGGCCTCCTTATTCATCCGCCATCTTTGGATCAAAAGCATCGCGCAAACCATCACCCAAGAGGATGAAAGCCAATGATACCAAGACCAAGACAACTGATGGAATCAAAATCTGATATGGGTAGTATTGCAACATGTTCTGTCCATCAGTAATCAATGTTCCCAGTGAGGCAGTTGGTGCCTTAACACCCAAATTGATAGCTGACAAAACAGCTTCGAACATGATGGCAGATGGAATCGTCATCATGATTTGCACGATAATTGTTCCAGACATGTTTGGTACCAAGTGCTTCAAAGCAATCTTTGGTCCAGACTCACCCAAAGTCTTGGCCGCCAGGACGAAATCACGTTCCTTATAAGTTAAAGTTAAATTACGAACCTGACGGGCCATTCCGGTCCAACTGGTCAAAGCAATGGCTAAAATAATTGACCACATACTTGAACCAAAAAGCATGGCCAGCAGGGTCACAACAACCAAGTTTGGGATGGCTGAAATCACTTCAATCACACGTTGCAAAACGGTATCAACCCAACCGCCAAGCCAACCGGAGATTAACCCGTAGCCAACACCAATCAAAAGGTCAATGGCTGTGGCAACGATGGCAATAAAGAGTGAAATTCTCAAACCAACCGTCACACGCTTGGCCACTGAACGGCCAAGGTTATCCGTTCCCAAAATAAAGTTTTGGTCAACATCGTTCTTAGCATAAACATCAACCGACTCAGTAGCACCTGGAGTGGTCATATTGCCATCCCAACCTGGAATTGGCAAACCTGACTTTGGTGGCAAATTCTTATATTTAGCGGTACCCGTATCAAATTGGTTCGCTGAATTTTGGCTAACAAGTGGTATTGAAATCAGCGCATAGAGCATAACCAAAACCAAGAAAACCAAACTGACAACTGCTAATTTATTCTTACGAAGACGGTGCCAAACGCTTTGCCAAGTCGACAAAGCGGGCTTCACGATATTTTCGCTGGCCGACTTATCTTCAATCCCAACGAGGGAAAATTCATTTTGTACTTCTTCCATGTTCTCCCCCTACTTCAACCGAACTCGTGGATCAACGATTGCCGTCAAAATATCGGTAATCAAGATGCAGACCATCAACATCGCCGCATAAACAATAGTGGTTCCCATAATAACCGGATAATCCTTTGTTGGAATTGAGGAAACAAACTGTTGCCCAATTCCAGGAATTGAAAAGATGTTTTCAACCAAAGTTGATCCGGTCAACAGGTTGGCAACCATTGGACCAATCAGCGTCAAAATCGGAATCATCGAGTTCCGGTAAGCGTGCTTACGGATTAACTGTGTTCCGGTCAATCCCTTCGCCCGGGCCAGTTGGATATAATCCGAATGCAAAACATCAATCATTTCGGAACGAACAAATCGCGTAGTCGTTGCCGCAGGGCCAACAGCTAAGGCCAAAGTTGGCAAAATTGTTTCGGAGAAGCTATCACCCCAACCGGAAACTGGCAACCAACCAAGGTTGTAACCAAAGACGTAAAGCAAGACGATGGCTAAGATAAAGGAAGGAACCGAGATTCCCAGAGTGGAAATAATTCCCAAGAAACCATCCGTCTTCTTATTCTGGTTCTTAGCAGAAACCGCTCCGAACCAAAGGCCAAGCAAGATTCCAACAACTAAAGCTTGCAAACCAAGTTGCGCAGAAACTGGCAATCGTTGACCAATCAGCGTTGAAACTGATTGGTTCTGGTACTGATAAGAAGTACCAAGGTCACCATGCAACAGATTAACAAGGTAATCAAAGTATTGAACCAGAACGGGTTTATCCAAACCATAGGTTTGATTCAATTGGGCAATTGCCGAGGCCGACAAATGCGGGTTATTATACGGTGTTCCTGGCAAAATCTGCATCAAGAAGAACGTGGCCGTAACCACAATCCACAACGTGACTAGCAGGATTAACACTCGTTTTAAAATGTATTTGGCCATTTTAATGACTCTCCTAGCGCTATAACGAAATTATCGTTGTTGGTTTAAACTAATTTAATATGGCCTTTTTAGAAAGACACGCTTCACATCAAAGGCAGGTCACATAAAGGGTGTCCATTATGATACGGGACGTCTCTCTCAATGACCTGCCTAGTGTATTCAAATTGAATAATTGTTAAATTACATTACTTACGGTATGCCCGGGTAACATCTAATGGCAAACCAGCAGGGTTTGTCACAATGCCCTTAACATTTGGACGGGCCAATGAAGCACCCTTCCATGAAAGCAATGGGTTGATGTTTGCGGAATCCATCAAAGCCTTTTCAGCTGCCTTCCAGTCAGCGTCACGGGCAGATGGGTTGTTAGCATCCGTGCTTTCAGCCTTTGTCACGGCATCAATATAATCTTGGTTCTTAAACTGACCGTTATTCATACCAGTGTCAGTTGCCTTGAACATGTCGTAGAAGGTTGAACCATCAGGATAATCACCGTTCCAGTTAGAAACAACAATATCAAAGTTACCGTTTTGTGAATCTTGCAAACGTTGCTTGAATGGCACAATCTTCTCAGTGATTGAAATTTGGTCACCAAACGTTGATTCGTAAGCTTGCTTCAAGTAGTCAACAGTGTTCTTAGCAATTGGGCTATCAGCATCCGTTTCAAGGGTAACACTCATCTTACCCTTGTTAACTTCCTTGATTCCTTCAGCGAAGAGTTGCTTTGCCTTTTCCTTGTCGTAAGTGTAGCCAGGAGCAACATAATTAGACAAGTCTTGACCATTTGCAGCCTTAACCAAGTTGTTTGAAACCAAACTCTTAGCGGCATCACGAGTTCCACCCGTTGCCTGTGAAGCCAAGTCCTTACGGTTAGTTGCCAAGTTCAAAGCTTCGCGAATCTTTTCGTTTTGCAAGAATGGGTTCTTAGCTTGGTTATACTCCAAATAAGTTGCTGAAGCCATTGCGCTATTCACAACATCCTTGTTGCTCTTGTTTGCTGAATACATTTCAGGTGAGTTAGTAATCGCAGCGCGGTCGATCTTACCTTGCTTGTACAACTTAATAGCAGTTTCAGGGTTCTTGATAACTTGCCAGTTAATCGTCTTTGTCTTCACATTCTTGGCGTCCCAATAGTTATCGTTCTTGACCATCTTGAACTTACCATTGGTTCCATTCCAGCCTTCGAACTTGTAAGCACCTGAATAGATTTGATTTGCTGCAGTTGTTCCATACTTAGAACCCTTTTCCTTAACGAAGGACTCCTTCTGTGGTGTGAACTGAGCAAAACTCAATAGGTACTTAAATTGTGGCATTGGCTTTTCCAAAGTGAAAGTCAATGTATTGCCATCAGCCTTAACACCCAAATCAGAAATCGGCTTCTTACCAGCCACGATGTCATCAGCATTCTTCACACCTGATGTCAGGTATGAATACTGTGAGGCAGTCTTTGGATCAGCAATTCGCTGCCATGAGTATACAAAGTCCTTAGCAGTCAAGGCGGAGCCATCTGACCACTTCAATCCAGAACGCAATTGAACGGTATAAGTCAAACCGTCTGATGAGACGCTATATGACTTAGCCAAGTCAGGGACAACGTCTCCCTTAGAATTTGTCCGTAACAAGTTGGCTTCCGTATTACCAAGAATCGTATCAGAATATTGGTCAGTCGCTTTCGACATATCCAATGTTTGAATATCAGTTGCCAAACCAAAGTTTAACGTTGATTTATCATCTGCGGGACTTGTGCCCCACCAGCCTGCAGCTCGAGAACCTCCAACTGCGACCAGAACAACGACTGCCGCAACAGTCCATTTCTGCCATCGTTTCATTATGCTTCCTCCTCGGTACAACTTAATGTTTGTTTAATCTTATCAGACAAACACACCGTTTTCAAATAATTTTTTAATAAAAACGATTACTTTGTTGTTTCGTGGCCTAGTTTACCGCTTAAAATGCTCATTTTGACGGGATTTGTTATTTTTCCTAACATCAAAAAAGGATAATTTTGTTAACAAAATTATCCTTTTGGCCTTTATTATTCACTTTTATCTGCTTTATTCCGGATTTTCCTTGTAAGACAAAGCGGCCACGTTTAAAGTTTGATCCGCTAAATCCTTCGTAAAGGAAACTTCGTGGGAAACGATAATGGCATTACCTGGGAACGCCTTAATCGCCTTATACAAAGCTTGTTTCGTTTCTTCATCCAAGTGGTTCGTTGGCTCATCAAGAATCAAGAAGTTCGAAGGCTTCATTTCCATAATGGCGAGCTTGACCTTCGTCTGTTCCCCTCCGGAAAGCTGGAACAACGGCTTTTGCGCATTTTCAGCATTAATACCGGCTCCTGCCAATCGTTGCCGCAATTCTTTTGGCAAAATCGTTGGGAATAAGTCCTGCATCGCTTGTAATGGCGTTTGCTGGTCGTTATCCCAGTCCAAGTCCTGGTCAAAGTAATTAACTACGGCTGATGGTGAAAATTCCACCTGACCGCCAAGAGAGGGAATTTCGCCCAAAATTGACTTAATCAACGTCGACTTTCCTGCCCCGTTGAAACCAGCAAAGACAATCTTCTTTTCCGTTGTCAACGAGAATGACACTGGTTCCAAAATTGCCTGTTCATACCCAACTGACAAATCAGTCACGGTCAAAGCGGCCGCCGACTGGGAATTGACATATGGGAAGTTAAACTTAGCCTTCAGGTTTTCTGAAGGTGGATCAACCTTATCCATCCGGGCCAGCATCTTTTCACGAGACTTCGCCTGCTTAGAAGTTGAAGCCCGCGCCTTGTTTTTTGCAATGAACTTCTCAGCCTTGGCAATTTCAACCTGCTGCTTCTCGTACTGACGCATTTGCTGTTCAGAACGTTCTTCCTTTTGGCGCATCGCCTTTTGGAAAGAACCACGATACTTGGTAATCTTACCAAAGGAAACATCAGCAATCGCGTTGGTCACTTTATCCAAGAAATCAAAATCGTGCGAAATAATCATGGCTGCGCCTTCAAAGCCCTGCAAAAAGCCTTCCAACCATTCGATGTGGGAAACATCCAAATAGTTGGTGGGCTCATCAAGGATAATGACATCGTCATTTTCCAAGAGCAACTTGGCCAAAATAACCTTGGCACGCTGACCACCGGACATGTGTTCCAATTCACGGTCACGACCGATGGCTTCCAAGCCCAAACCGGAAATAACCCGTTCGATTTCGGTATCAACGTCGTAAAAACCAGCCGCATCCAGTTCCTCTTGCAAGCGTCCTGCTCGCTCAAGCAGCTTATCATCGGCAGTAGCGGCGTACTTTTCGTACAATTCCGTTGCGCGATCCTGCTTATCATAGAGGTCCTTGTAAGCTGTATGCAAGAAATCAACCAGAGTCATCCCCTCTGGGATTTCTGCATACTGGTCCAAGTAGCCAATTTTCAGGTTTTTCGCCCAATCAATTCGACCTGATAGTGGCAAGACTTGCCCCGTCAAAATCCGAATCAAAGTTGACTTACCGGCCCCGTTTTGACCGACAATCCCCATGTGTTCGCCGGCTTGCAATTCCAAGTCAGCATCGTCATATAATGTTTTTTCTGCGTAGGCCATTGAGAGCCCACTTACTTCTAATAATGCCATAAGATTTAGTTTACCACACTTTGCCATTACAAGCATGGTCAAGGCCCCCTCTTTGGGCTATACTGGATAAAAGAACATGACAAATCACTGTTCCTTGTTATTATAACGCGAACCTGTTTCTTGGAGAATCAAAGTAGATGAAAGCTCGTAAACTGAACCATAAAGAAATTCCCGCACAAGACCCCAATCGTGCCTTTCGTTTTTGGCGCGACGTCTTTGACCTCCCTCAAAGTGGCGCTCAAACTGACCGCATCTTAGTGGTTGATCACGAAGACCTTACTTTTGTTCAGGGCCAACCGCGAGCTGATTTTGAACTCTTAGTACGTGACCACCTCCCTGAATTAAAAAAGCACTTAGCCAATAATTTTGTGGCAATCGAAAAAGAAGAAGCACGTTTTAACAATAAGGTCGCAGTCACAGTCAAGGACTCCGAGGGTAATACCGTGGTCATTGAAGCCAACGCCTGATGTAACATCAACGAACTCACTAAAAAATTATTGAAAATATCCATTTATTTTCGCTAAAAAGCTTGCTCAACTGCCATAACCATGATATACTATTTTTTGTTGTTTAAGACAACTCCATGGTTAGTTAGCTCAGTTGGTAGAGCAACGGACTCTTAATCCGTGGGTCCAGGGTTCGAGCCCCTGACTGACCACTACAGTAATCCTTGAGGAATTCCTCAAGGATTTTTTTGTGTCTTAAAAATTGTTTACTTAACCTGATTTTTTTAAATCAAGCATCAAAAAAAGCTAATGACACCATCTCTGGTTTCATTAGCTTTTTAACTACTTATATCTGTCGGTAAACATAGTATGCCAGACTACCGCCATTGGCATTTGCCGTGTAATTATAGGCTGCGTCATAATTCCATTCTTGAACAGCCGTACCCGTTTGGCCACCCGTTACGTAGTTAACGGAAATGGCGCGGGCATTTGGATCGTTTGAGACAATAATTTGAACGTGACCAGCAGATCCACCTGAGGCACCTTGCTGACCCCAAATAACGATATCACCACGTTGTGCATCCCATGGTGTATTCGTTGAAATCAGTTGATAACCGTTTTGTTCCAAATAACCGTGCAAAGAGTCCGTATTGTACAGGTAAGCAGGCTTTGATGCACCGGCCTCATACAAGGCTTCTGTCATCGCACCAGAACAATCGGCCGTGCCATCGGCACCATTACGCGATCCCGTCATGGAATAAGTCAACTTTCCCTGATGGTCATAGAACCAATTAATTACCTGATCCGTGTTGACCTTATTCGCAGTAGCAGTCGGCTGCACTGCTACGCTTGTTGAAGCTGGGGCCTGTGAAGTAGTTGCCTGTGACGTTACTTCTTGAGAAGCCGGTGCCTCTGAAACGACAGCCTGTGAGGCAGGTGCTTGGGATGCCACTGCTTGTGAAGCGGGCTCTTGAGAAGTAGCAGCCTCCGATGACGCTTCTTGTGAGCTTGATGCCTGCGATGTAGCTACTTCAGAATTAGTAGCCTGTGAAGTGGCCGCCTGAGAGCTTTGTGCCTGAGAGGTAACTGCTTCTGAATTGGCTACTTGCGAAGTACCAGCCTGTGAAACAGTAGCCTGCGAGCTAGGTGCCTGTGAAGCTGCAGCTTGCGCCTGACTCAACGACTGCGTCTGTGAGTACAAATCAACTGACTGTGAACCAGCTACTTGAGTGGCATTTTGCTCCATTGCATAGGTCTTGTCAGTATTTGCCTGTTGTGCACCAGCACTCGAACCAGAAATAGACGGTGCTTGACTTGCTTGGCTTCGGTTGACATTTGCCGTCATTGACTGAGCTGTGGCCTGCGAACTAGTCACCGACAAAGATTGACTCTGAGCAACTGATTGGGCAGCGGCCGTCGTTGCTGCCTGGCTACCCGTCTGACTTCCCTGACTAATTGCTTGTGAAATGGCCTGTGAATCGGCTGCCACCTGAGCAGAATCAGTCGTTGGTGCGCCCTTTTGCATCAACACCAAGTTCGGCTGACTCGTTTGACTCTGACTTACTTGAACAGCTCCAGCAGACAGCAAGACACCAGCGTTTTTAAGTTTTTGAATCACTTGAGCCTGGTCACCCAAGCGATATCCTGAAATCAACAGTCCTTGGTCATCCAAGCCCAACTGCTGGGCTGCCTGTTCCGTACTAAGACCATAAGCCTGGGCAATCACACCCAAGGTGTCCCCCCCACTGCGTCGCATAGCCATGAATATTTTGTCCTTGACCCTGCTTGGCAATGGCAGCCTTTACCTGGTCAAGCGAATTTGCTTGCCATTGACTTTGTTGGTCGACTTGGGATTGTGCCTGCCCCTGAACTTGATCAGCACTGGCTGTTTGATTTTGATTCAACACGGTCGCCCCAAAAACAGCCCCCGTTGCTGCTAATGTTGTCGCACCGGCTGTAAACATTAATCGGTGCCTAGGGTGATTATCTTGATTATTGTGCATCATGGTTGGTTACCTCCGCTTTCTTAATTGCAATATTTTGAACGTAGCAAACTAAACCGAACGTAATCATTTCGTCCATCTTTTCGATAGTTTTAAAATCAGACTGGTTATCTAACTTCAAAAAATTTAGTTATCCCCAAAGAAAAAAATTACCCGACTACGTCATAAACCCTCTCCGATTCTATTTTACAGCATTAGCCTCGAAATTGTTACAGTAGCAGGTCAAAAAAGGCAACCTTATCAAAATCAAGCAAAAAATTTTGTTTTGATAACCAAATCGACAACAGACAAAAAAGCTTCCGCTTCTGTCTTAGTAGCGAAAACTTTCCTTTACAAATTCATTGAAGATGAATGACCAGGACCACCTCGGTCAGGGTCAATGGCAGCAATTGCTGCGTTCACGGCCGCCGGTGCTTGACCAAAGCCAGTGGCAATTAAATCAACATGATTCGGATAAGATGAAGCATCCCCAATGGCAAAGAGGCCTGGTTGCTTCGTTTTCATCTGGTCAGTCACAACGATGCCAGCTGAATCCCAATCAAGATCAACTTGCCAACCAGTATCGGCTTGTCCCTTTGTTAAGAACCCATACTGAACAAGGAGGTTATCCACAACCAGCTGCTCCTGCTGGTCCTTATCTTTGACGTGTTGGAGAGTCAATTCTAGTCGGCCATCGGCCGTTTTTTGAGCGCTTTTAACCTTTTTGGGTGTTTTCTTAATCACCTTGGTTTGCTCTAAAGCCAATACAGCCTGTTCCAAAGCTCGGAATTGGTCCCGGCGATGAATCAGATAAGTCCTCTTAGCAATCGAGTCTAGTTGCTCCGCTAAATCAACTGCCGAGTCACCACCACCAAGAACCGCGACCTCCTGATTTTTGTATAGTGAAAGGTCCGGGGCAAAATAAGACAGGCCATGCCCTTCCAGTTCAGCCTCGTTGTCAATTTGCAACCGGCGGGGCTCAAAGGCCCCCTTCCCAGTGGCTAAAATCACTGAACGGCCAGTCACGCTCGTTTGCCCGTCATTAATCGCGATTTGCCAGTTACCACCAACACGGACAATATCCGTTACTTTGGCTTCCGTCTGAACATCGACCGGAAACTTCGCCAACTGTTTTTTGAGACGGTCAATCAATTCGCGACCAGAAGCACCTGGTAACCCCGCAACGTCCCAAATTTTTTTATCGGGGTACAGCGTTTGCACCTGACCGCCAAGGTCCGTCAATGCTTCTAATAAAAGCACCTTGGTATTGCGCAAGCCAGCATAGAAGGCAGCAAAGAGGCCAACCGGACCACCACCAACAATAATAATATCGTACGTTTTTTCCATTTCGACTCGCTTTCTTCGTGTTTTACCTAACAATTTTGCTATAATAAAGTGTACCCAAACTAAAGGAGAATGCGCAATGTCTCGCAAAAAAATGATTTTAGATCTCGACACTGGTATCGATGATGCCTTGGCCCTGGCTTACGCCATCGGTCATGATGACATCGACTTGATTGGGATTATTGCCACCTATGGCAATGCCCTGACCAATGTCACGGCCAAGAATTCACTTGACCTCTTAGACCTCTTAGGCGCCCATGACGTTCCCGTTTTCATTGGTGAGTCACATTCATCAACCACCACTGATTTCACCGTCATGCCAATCTCACAGGCCATTCACGGCCAAAACGGTATCGGTGATGTCGAAGTGGCAGCCTCAACGCGTTCCGTTGACAGCCAAAATGGTATCGACTTCTTGATTGAAGCCGCTCACCAGTACAAAGACGAACTGATTTACCTGCCAACTGGTCCCTTGACGAACCTGGCCAAGGCCCTAAAAAAGGACCCAAGCATCGCCAAGTTAATTGGACAAACGACTTTGATGGGTGGTGCCCTGACGGTTCCTGGTAACGTGACACCATTTACGGAAGCCAACATTCACCAAGACCCCGAAGCCGCCGACTATGTGTTTAAAAATCAGGAAAACCTGACCATGGTTGGCCTCGATGTCACTCTGCGGACGCTTTTAACAAAGAGGCATACGCAAGAATGGCGTGACCTCGGCACAACTGCCGGTCAAAACTACGCCGACATCATGGACTACTACATCGATGCTTATTATAACTTAGATATCGATAAAAAAGGAGCCGCACTCCACGACCCATTGGCCGTTGCAGTTGCCGTCGACCCAAGCTACGTCACCACTTTGGACTTAAACATGCAGGTCACTTACGACCAAGAGTCAGGCGACTACGGCCGCACAATTGGCGACAAAGCCAAGCTTTTGGAACCAACGATTTCAAAGGCTGCCGTCCTAGTTGATCAAGACCGCTTTGTCTCTGATTTTCAGCAGATGATGATCAAGGTTCTTGCCTAACATTTTTTACTAAACAAAAAGACTTAACCAGTGACAGGCTTAGCAGCCACTTGGTTAAGTCTTTTTTGCTGTGATTTTAACTGGTTCAGGTGCTTTGGGGCATGAGCCGCACTTAGTCTGACCACCTCACCTGCTTTTTAATCCTTGTCAGCAGCCAATTCTGCTAATTTCTGGTCAACTAAGGCCAAAACCTTTTCCTGAGCAGCAGCATCTTCAACAAAGTTCAACTCATCACCGTTAATTTGAAGCTTTGGTGAGCGGTCATACTGGTCAAACCAAGCATCGTAGCGGGCGTTCAAGTCCGCATAGTATTGGTACAAGTCCGGGTCCTGCTCAATTTGCTCGTATGGACGGCCGCGCTTCTTAATGCGAGCCAACATGGTGTCCAAGGAAACGCGAACATGGATTAGTAAGTCCGGTGTCTTGGTCTTGTTTTCCTCTGAAACTTCTTCCAAAACGTTGTTGACCAAATCCTTATAAATGTCGACTTCAGTCTGTGTTGCTCGGCCCAAATCAGCATTGAGCTGGAAAAGTAAAGCATCTTCAAAAATTGACCGATCCAAGACCGCATTCTTCTCTTTTTGCGCTTCGTGAATCTGGTCCAAACGGGTATTCAAAAAGTAAATTTGGAGCAAGAAGCTGTATTTCTTGGGGTCCTGGTAAAAGAGTGGCAAAATTGGGTTATTATCCACACTCTCATAGTAGGCCTGACCACCCAAATGCTTTGCTAAAATCTCTGTTAAACTGGTCTTTCCAGCACCAATTGTCCCGGCTAATACAATCATATGTTCATCGTTCTCCTCATTTATCGCTTTTTTAAGTATAGCAAAATCCCAACAGCAATTCCGCCTTCGTCGTCAACTTTTAACATAAAAAAATCGACCAACATTTTGGTCGATTTTTGTTTTGAAACCGATAAGTATCAGACATCTTAAGACTGCAAAGTCTGATTTAACTTAAGAGTAACTGTCTTCTTCTCAGTACCACGGTAGTAAGTCAGCGTTGTCTTATCGCCGACCTTATGCGTGTACAATTGTTCACGCAAATCAGCCTGGTTGGCAACTGTCTTACCATCAATACCAACAATCACGTCATACTTCTTCAGACCTGCCTTATCAGCTGGTGAACCGCTGTTGACCTTGTAGAGAACCACACCACCGTTAACGGTGTTTGGAATCTTCAGCGTTGACTGCTGCTCGTTAACGGGCACCTGCGACAGATTAATCATCTGAATTCCCAGTGCCGGCCTTGTCACCTTACCATCCTTTACCAGCTTATTGACGATATCAACAACCTGATCAGAAGGAATGGCAAAGCCAATACCTTCAACTGCCGTGCCGTTTGATGACGATGACAGCTTCATCGAGTTAATTCCAACAACCTGTCCCGCTAAGTTAATCAAAGGACCACCGGAGTTTCCGGGATTAATAGCGGCATCGGTTTGAATAACCGTTGAACCACCATAATTTTGGCCAGAATCATCATCCGCTTGAACCAAACGCTTCGTGGCCGAAATAATCCCTTCCGTTACAGAGGAAGCATATTGTGATCCCAATGGTGACCCAATCGCCAATACCTGTTGACCAACGGAAATTTTAGCAGAATCGCCAAAGGAAGCCGTTGATATCGTCGAAGAGTCAGTAATCTTCAAAACGGCCAAATCAGTTAAGGAGTCCTTACCGACCAACTCCGCCGTCACCGTCTTATTATCGTTGGTGATCACCTGAAGCTTATCAGCACCGTCAATCACGTGGTTATTGGTCACGATAAAGGCTGAACCCTCGGCCTTTTTATAAACAAACCCAGACCCTTCTGATGATTCGTTATAAGTGTTACCACTCTTCTTAAAATTAATTACCGAGACAACAGAATTGGCGACCTTATTATAGGCATTGGTAGCCGTGTCCTTTGATGTCATCGTTTTCGTTGCTGTCGCCTTTGTCCGAACCGGACTATGCGTCACTTGATAATTTTGATAAATTTCTTGTCCAGCTAAAACAGCCCCACCACCAATTACACCGGCTAGGGCTCCAGCCAAAATTAAATTCGTTAGGTTCTTTTGCATGGTCGTCTCCAAAATTTGTTAACACTACTATACCTGAGTGAAATTAAGCAGAAATTAAGGTCACGAAAGACTTAATCCTCATCCCACTGTTTTTCAGTCGATAACAAATCGTCTTGCACATAATTAAGAGTCATCTTAAAAGTTGAACCTTCGTTTTCCTTTGACTCGACCCAGATGCGACCATTAAACTTTTCAATGACTTCCTTGGAAATTGCCAAGCCCAGTCCGGTCCCACCTTGGGCCCGTGACCGTGACTTATCAACACGGAAGAAGCGGTTAAAGACCTTCTCCTGGTCAGCTGCCGGAATTCCTAGCCCCTGATCTTTGATACTAATCAGTGCTTTATCTCCTGATTTTTCAAGAGAAACCGTGATTGTACCACCATCAGGCGAATACTTAATGGCGTTGTTCATCAAATTATCGATGACCTGGGTCATCTTATCGTGGTCAATATCAACCCAGAATTCTTGATCGGTTGGGATATGACGAACAATCTTAATCTTTCGATCCGAATTTAAGTCCTTTGACGGTGACAACAGAATCATATCAAAACGGTCCAAAATAAAGTTCAACATGGTATTCAGTTGAACCAACTCCGTCTTAACTTCCATCGTCCCCTGGTCCATCCGCGACAACTCAAGCAAATCAGATACCATCCGTGACATCCGGTCCGTTTCGTTTTGAATCACCGTCAAAAATTCGCCAAGAATTTTAGGATCTTCCTTAGCGCCTTCCTGCAAAGACTCGACGTAGGACGCTACAGTGGTCAACGGTGTTCGCAGTTCGTGAGAAACGTTGGAAACAAAGTCACGGCGGTCCTGATCAATCTTCTTCTGTTCCGTGATATCATGCAAAATCAGAACCATGGCATTAATCAAGCCAGAAGGGTTCTTAATCAAAGAGACCCGAACCTCAATAATCCGCTGACCGACATCCACCGTCATCGCTCGCTGTTGCTTAATCAAGTCTCGAACACTTTGGTATTCAGGGAGGTCCAACAGGTCAAAGACCTGCTGACCCAGCGCTGCTTGTTCGCTGACACCAAGCAACTTGGTTGCTGCTTGGTTAATAATCGTCAACTGCCCGTTCGCATTCGTCAGCAAAACCCCATCAGCCATATGATGGAGAACTGAATGGAGGCGGTTGCGTTCATTGCTAATGATTTCGGTTGATTCCGCAATCCGGTTTGACAACGTATTGACCGAATGGGCCAATTGCGAAATCTCATCCGAACCAGAAATCGTGTTAACCATCGAATAGTCACCAGCCGCAATCCGAGCTGTCTGTTTATTGATGATTTCAATTGGACGTGTCAATGTCCGGGACAGAATAAAGGCCAAATAAACTGAAGCCACCAGCGTTAGCAAACCAGCCAACAAGAACAAAACTAAAATCTGGCGCGCATTGGCGTATACCTTAGCGAGGCTAGCATAAACCACCACCACACCAACAGGTTTTTCACCTGATTTGCTAGGAGAATTGGTGCCGTTAGCATAAAGTTGCCGGGTCACTACCGCCTGTTGGCCACTTCCTTGATCACGGTCTTGTGTCCGAATTTTAAGATAAGAATTACCACCGTCCAGGGCAATTTCACTGTTAGAATCAATCGTTTTTGGCAACAGTGACTTCTTAGTTGACTGACTGGATACAATTTTGCCGGACTTATCATAAACCAAAACGTTTTCAACTAAGTTCGAATCAAAATCCTTCACAGCAGTGTGCATTTTTTCCTGGTTCACTTTGCCAGTTCCAGTATCCAGACCCTCAACAATTTTCTTTGTCACATAGGTCGGCATCGTTAACTCTGCTTCACTGGCCATTAAATCATGCTGTTCAATTTGATGGACAAAGAAAACTCCGAACGATTCTAAAATGACAATTAAAAAAAGGACAAAGACAAACGTTATCCGGAATCGAATCGATTGTAAGAGTTTAACAATGACTTTCATAATCCCTGACAGCGAGTGCCTGTCCTTTCATAATTTTTATTTATTTTGGTTCTTACCAGATGAGAGGTAGTAACCAACACCACGTCGTGTTCCTAACCAAACGGGATGTGATGGTACATCTTCAATCTTTTCTCGTAAACGACGAACAGTCACATCAACCGCACGAACGTCGCCGAAGTAGTCATAGCCCCAAACTTGACGAAGCAAGTTTTCACGGTTCATGACTTGACCAATGTGTTGTGCCATGTATGAGAGCAATTCAAATTCACGGTGTGTCAATTCAAGGTCGACACCGTCTTTTGTGACCATATAAGTCTTGGTATGGATGACCAAATTACCAAGTTGGATGTCTTCCTGGTTAACCGCTGGATCATCTGACCGGCTTGGTGTGTGGCGATTACGTAAGTTCGCCTTGACCCGGGCAACCAGTTCACGGTTCGAGAACGGCTTGGTGATGTAATCATCCGCTCCCATTTCCAAACCGATCACCTTATCAATTTCAGAATCCTTAGCCGTTACCATAATGACGGGTGTCTTGTCCTTGGCCCGAATTTGGCGTAAAACTTCAATCCCTTCGACTTCAGGGAGCATTTGATCCAACAATACCAAATCAGGGTTTTCTGACTTGTACAATTCCAATGCCTCGGCTCCGTCACCGGCCGTTACGACCTCGTAACCCTCTTTGACCAAGTTGAACTTGATGATATCCGAAATTGGCTTTTCATCATCAACCACTAAAATTTTATACATAAGCGTCTCCAATTAAAACATTTTTCATTCGTTATTGTAACATAAAAAATTGGCCTTTCAGCCAATTTACGAATAATCTTCACAAAAAAAGACCTCTTTTGACACTTCAGCCAAAAAAATAGTCTTTTATCAATTGCTTTGTCTAACTTACTACGCCTTAGTCTTCTTGTGAACTACGACGGCGGAAGCGGTGCTTAAACATTGGACTAATCGCTTCGTTCAATGAAACACGACGAATAGCTTCACCAATCAACTCGCCAACAGAAACAATTTCCAGCTTGTCAAACTTCTTTGAGTCTGGCAAGTTAATGGAATCGGTCACAATCACCTTAGTGAAAACGGAATTTTGCAAACGTTCCAAAGCTGGTCCTGAGAAGACAGCGTGTGATGCGGCCACGTAAACTTCCTTAGCACCGTGCTCCAAGACTAATTGAGCACCCTGCGTAATCGTTCCGGCTGTATCGATCATGTCATCGACCATGATGGCCGTTTTACCAGCAACATCACCAACGATTGAGCCAACCTCTGCCACGTTTGGCTTCGGACGACGCTTGTCAATCACGGCAACCGGCGCTTCCAAACCAAGCATGTTGTTCAAATTGCGGGCACGTGTCATTCCACCGTGATCAGGTGAAACAACAACGGCGTTTTCCTTGTCGGCAATACCAGTTTCAATCAAGTAATCGGCCAACAATGGAGCTCCCTGCAAGTGATCCATTGGTAGGTCAAAGAACCCTTGAATTTGAGCAGCGTGCAAGTCAAGAGCCATCACGCGAGTGGCTCCTGCTCGTTCAATCATATTAGCAACCAACTTGGCTGTAATTGGTTCACGTGAGCGAGCCTTCCGGTCCTGACGAGCATAACCGTAGTAAGGCAAAACCACGTTGATTTGGTCCGCTGATGCCCGCTTCAAGGCATCAATCATAATCAACAATTCCATCAGGTTGTCGTTAACCGGTTGGGATGTTGATTGAATCACAAAGACATCTGCGCCACGGACAGATTCTTCAATATTAATTTGCACTTCACCATCAGCAAAGCGCTTCACCGAGATGTCACTTAATGGCACACCGACTTCAGCAGCGATTTTTTCTGCTAAGGGGTGGTTCGATGAGAGAGAAAAGAGTTTTAGGTTTGACTTAGTCATTTTTGCTACTCCAGATTAAAGAACAACGATTTCTTATATATTATAACAATAAAATCAGGACAACTGGGCAAAAAAAGCGACTGATTTTATCATCGTCGCTTGTAATCTTAAGTTACTAATCGATTGTTACCAATTAATCGGCTAAAATAAAGCGCTCGATGGCTTTTGCGACACCATCATGGTTGTTATCAGTCGTCTCCTGGTTAGCAATGGCCTTAATTGATGGCACCGCATTTCCCATGGCGACTCCAATTCCGGCAGCTTCAATCATGGTATGATCGTTTTCCTGGTCACCAATCGCCATTGTTTCTGACTGGTCGATGCCCAATTCCTTGGCCAAGGCCAACAGCGCCTGGCCCTTAGAAGCAGCCGTATTCATAAATTCAAGGTTATTTGGGGTTGAACGAACCACATTGGCCTCTTGCTTCAACTCTGCTGGGACCTTTGCTTGAATACTGTCCATAAAGGCCTCGTCGCCAATCGCAATTGCCTTGACAAAGGAGGTTTCCTTCATCTCTGAAACTTCGTCTTTAATGGTCAATGGAAGACTAACCACAAAGTTTTCTTGACTGGCAAAAACGTTGACATTCGTCATGACCGTGTAAGCATCTGAGTCCGATTCAACTTGGATATAGGTATTATTATCGGCTGCAAATTGCTGTGCCTTCAAAAAAGTGGTCCATGGCAAGGCAGCTCGGTGGAGGGTCTTTTGCCCGTCCGTTGTTTGGACCAAGCCACCATTGTGGGTAATCACATAATGGTTTTCACCTAAGAGATCTAATTCATTCAAAATCTTTTTAACGCCTGTTTCTGGTCGTCCGGTGGTAATCACCACATGAACACCCTGTGCCGTCGCTTTTTGGATAGCACTTTTTACCGCCGGTGTAATCTCGCGATTATCATTATAAAGCGTGCCGTCAATGTCAATTGAAACAAGTTTAATTGCTTGCATAAAATTAGCCCCTTTTCAAGATTATGTCAATTATAGCAAAGTTTAGTTAGATTTTGCCGATAAATGAGTATAAAAAAAGAACCGCCGAGGCGATTCTTTCAAGTGTTAATAGCTTACTTCAAAGCAGACCATTGCCACTTAGTGAATTCTTCGATATCGCGACCTTCTTCACGGGTCACCTTCAAGTGCTTTGCCAAGATGTCATCCATCTTAGTGATGAATGTATCAGCAGCAGCTTGATCAACCGCACCACGGTCTGCAAGGACAGCAACAGCTTCCTTAGCTTGGTGGAAACGATCAAGGTGTGAGTAAACACGCATGTCGTAAGTAGTTGTGATGTCACCATCTTCACGGTATCCGTGAACAAAGACGTCACCGCGGAACTTACGCTCGAAGAAGAATGATTCAACCAAGTCTTCGTATCCGTGGAATCCGAAGATAACTGGTGTATCAGCTTGGAAGAACTTGTTGAATTCGTCATCTGACAATTCACGTTCGTCGTTTCCAGCTGATTCTGACTTCTTCTGCAAACGAAGCAATTCAACAACGTTTACATAGCGGAACTTAACTTCAGGGAATTCCTGGTTAACCAACCACAATGCGGCCAAAGTTTCGATTGTTGGTTCCGTACCAGCAGAAGCAAATGTGATATCCACATCAGCTGATGGTGCAGTAGATGCCCAATCGATAACCTTCAAACCTTCAGTAGCCAACACTTCAGCTTCAGCAGCTGAGAACCACTGTTGACGTGGTTGCTTTGAGATAACCATGTGGTTAACCTTTGAGTGTTCGCTGAAGGCACGTTCCATCACTGCCAAAGTTGAGTTACCATCGGCTGGCAAGTATTGACGGATGAAGTTTGACTTCTTTTCGGCCAAGTGAGTCAACATACCAGGATCCTGGTGAGTGTAACCGTTGTGGTCCTGCTGGAAAGCAGTAGAAGTAGAAATCAAGTTCAATGATGGGTAGTCATTACGCCATGCTTGTTCTGAAGCGTGACGCAACCACTTGAAGTGCTGAGTAATCATTGAATCAACAACGCGCAAGAATGATTCGTATGAAGCGAAGATTCCAACACGACCAGTCAAAGTATAACCTTCAAGCCAACCTTCAGCTTGGTGCTCTGACAATTGAGCATCCAAGATACGGCCTTCTGGAGCTTCGTATTGGTCGTTAGGGTTCTTAACTTCTTCCATCCATTGACGGTTAGTAGTATCAAACAATGACCACAAACGGTTTGACATCGTTTCATCAGGACCAAAGACACGGAATGACTTAGGGTTCATTTGCATTACCTTTTCAAGGTAGTTTGACAAAGTGAACATGTCCATGTTGCGGTTACCATCTGGCAAGATAGTTCCACGGTTGTCATCGTTGAT
Source organism: Fructobacillus tropaeoli (assembly GCF_001047135.2). Lineage (GTDB taxonomy): Bacteria > Bacillota > Bacilli > Lactobacillales > Lactobacillaceae > Fructobacillus > Fructobacillus tropaeoli. The sequence goes on from NZ_DF968085.1 coordinate 37,140, forward strand.
GTCGTTTACGTAATCGCGCCAGTCTGGCAAGTCAAGATCCTTAAGATCTTCACCGCGCTTACGACCACCGTTAGCGATTGGGTTAGCTGACATACGCTTGTCGCCCTTAGGAGCGATAGCCTTCAATTCATCCTTCAATGAACCATCAGCGTTAAACAATTCTTCAGGCTTGTATGAGTTCATCCATTCTTCGAATTGTGGCAATGTGTCCAACTTTCCTTGTGCCAAAGGCAATGGAACTTGGTGGGCACGGAATGAGTTTTCAATTGGCATTCCAGCTTGGTCGTGGGTAGGTCCACCCCAACCCTTTGGCAAGCGAGCGATAATCACTGGCCATGCAGGAATTGTACCATCTTCATACTTACCGTTTTCACGAGCATCTTTTTGGATAGCTTGGATGTCTTCAATAGCAGTATCGAAGATATCAGCAGCCTTTTCGTGGTAAGCCATGTAGTCATGGATGTCATCGTTTTCGATGAAACGAGCTGAGTAACCAAGACCTGCAAAGAAGTTCTTGATTTCTTCATCTGACATACGTGAGAAGACAGTTGGGTTTGAGATCTTAAATCCGTTCAAATCCAAGATTGGCAAAACAGCACCATCGTTCTTGGCATTCAAGAACTTGATTGAGTGCCATGAAGTCATTGATGGACCAGTTTCGGCTTCACCATCACCAACAACGGCAAAAGCGATTTGGTCAGGGTTGTCCAAAACGGCACCGAATGCGTGTGACAATGAGTAACCCAATTCTCCACCTTCATGCAATGAACCTGGAGTTTGGGCAGTCATGTGTGAACCAATTCCACCTGGGAATGAGAAGCGCTTGAACAAAGTTGACATACCCTTCAAGTCTTGAGTAACTTCTGGGTAATCAGCAGTATATTCACCATCAAGGTAAGCGTTCGTAACCATGACTTGGCCACCGTGACCAGGGCCACCGATGTAGAACATGTTCAAGTCATACTTGTTGATCAAACGGTTAGCATGAGCATACAAGAATGTTTGACCTGAGATAGTTCCCCAGTGTCCGATTGGCTTAACCTTAACATCTTCAGCTTGAATAGGCGTCTTAGTTACTGAGAACAATGGGTTTGACTTCAAAAAAATCATCCCAGCTGACAAATAGTTGGTTGCACGCCACCACTTATCAACAAGTTCCAAGTACTCTTTTGAGTTGTAATCAACCATGTAAATAGTACTCCTTTTTCTTTCAACGAAGCCCGCTTCTGCAAACTCCGGATATATATTTACAAGTCCTATTATATCGAGAGTATTCCATTCGTTCAAGAAAAAAAGCCCTTTGGACCTAACTTTTTCGTTTTTGGTTGCATTTCTTTATTAATTGGACCGGTCCAATTAACCTTTATTAAACACATTCCATAAAATTGTTTGCTAAATCAGCTTCCTTATTCTGAACCAAGCGAGACGAAAGCATTATAACGTAGGTATTTGTAGTGCAAGCGCATATTAGAATATTCCAACGGTGTCCCATCATCCATGAAGAAAATCCCTTCCATGATACCCACCGGTTCAGTTGCTTTGAGCTTTAACAGCTTCTGTTCTTCAGCATTGGATGGCTCGGTCATGATGGTCATAAACGACCTTGTCACCGTCTTGGACTTGCGTTTTTCAACATATTCGTAAATGGATTTGGTCACCGTTTCCCGATTAAGCCCCGGCAATAAAGAAATCGGCACGTAGCCATACTCAATCATGAATGGCACGCCATCCAGCTTACGCAAGCGCTTAATTTCATAAACGAAGTCGCCATCGTTTAAAAATAATGCCGATTGCTGCTCTGGCGTGGCCTGAATCACCCGAAAGTCCAGGAGCTCAATGCTGGGTGCCTGGCCATTAATCCGAAAAGAATCCGAAACGCCTAAGTTTGATCCCTCATGTTGAAAAATTGCCTGATTTTTCAGATATAAGGGGTTCACAAAAGTTCCAGACCCGCGCTTCTTAAAGATAATCCCCTGCTGGACCAAGACGTTGAGGGCCCGTTTGATGGAAGAACGCGAAACCTGATAATCGGCCGCTAATGTTCGCTCATCTGGTAATTTGAGGTCTTCGTACTGACCCTGATAAATTTTTTGTTTGATATCGGCTTGCACCGTTACATAAATTGCTTCTGACATAATATCTATTGTAGCATAATTGGTCCGACCACTTTTTAAAATTGGTTCTAACTGCTTTTTTTCTGATTTTTTCTTGTGCTAAAATAGAGTCATGGCAAAGAAGAAAAAAGATAAAAAAACATTACCCGAACAAGTCCTCGACAAGCACGGTGTAGCCTATGAGCCACTTGAACTAAACGCTTTGGATCTCAGTGAAGATGAGATTGCGGCCAAGATGGATGAATTAGGCATTCAACAATCCGACATCTTTAAGACGCTGGCCGTCAAGGGCGACAAGACCGGTCCCTTGGTTGCCGTCGTCCCCCTCACCAAGCGCTTAGATATGAAGAAATTGGCTGCTGTTTCCGGGAACAAAAAGACGCATATGTTGCCACTCAAGGAATTAGTGGCCACCACCGGCTATGTTCACGGTGCCAACAACCCAGTTGGTATCTGGCACAATCACGGTTTTCCCATCTACTTCGCCAAAGAAGCAGAGACAGCCGATTACTTCCTGGTTTCGGCCGGTGAACTCGGTCGCTCCGATAAGTTAAATCCCAAAGAGTTGGCGACGATGATTAACGCCCCCTTCGCTGATTTGACCGAAACTGAAGCATAAAATAATTTTCAAAAACAAGCAAAAGGCAGCACATTCAAAATGGATGTGCTGCCTTTTGCTTTTATTTGATTGCTTACCAGCCTTGCGACATATCAGGAATTGGGCCAAAGCCCGATTGCTCCTGACGATAAGTACCGGCCATGTTCGAGAATTTGAAAGTTGGCTTGTTAAACATCAACTCCGCCTTCCCTCTGGCCCCGGCACGGTTCTTTTCAACAAGGACTTCAATTGGGACAACCGTTTCTTCTTCGACTTGGTTGCCACCCTCATCATCCTCTTCACCTGCCCGGTTGGGATGGTAGTCATCCCGGTACAAAAAGGCCACGATGTCAGCATCTTGCTCAATCGAACCAGATTCACGCAAATCCGAAAGGATTGGCCGTTGGTCCTGACGCTGCTCAACACCACGCGAAAGCTGAGCCAAGGCGATAATCGGCGTATGCAATTCCTTTGCCAGCTTCTTGATGGAACGAGAAACTTCAGAAACGGCCTGCTGGCGACTTTCACTATTGGCAGACTCAATCAAACCCAAGTAATCAATCATCACCAGACCCAATGGATGGGGGTTTTCATCCCGTTCTTCTTCTGGCATTCGTCCCACAACCTCGCGCTCTAATTTGCGCAGCTTGGCCGAAATTTGAGCCATCCGAATCCCTGGCGTGTCATCCATATAAATCTGCATGTTCGCCAACGATTGAACGGCTAAGGTTAATGCAGCCCAATCCTCTTCTTGCATATCACCAGTGGTCAATTTATTAGAATCAATGCCACCTTCTGCAGCGACTAATCGAGTTACCAAATCAACGGCACCCATTTCCAAAGAGAAAATCACAACAGGCTTCTTCTCAGTTTTGGCTGCGTTTTTGGCAATATTCAAGACGAAAGCCGTCTTTCCAACGGCCGGACGGGCACCAATGACAATCATTTGGTCTTCACGAAAACCGTGCGTTAATTCATCTAATTGATCATAGCCCGAAGCAATCCCGATAACTTTGCTATCGTTTTCGCTAGCCGCCTGCAAGTTTTCTTGGAATTCATTCAAGACGTCTTTAATCCGGCGCAGATCATCATCGCCCTGGCTTTGCGCCAGACGGTCGAGCTGACGACCAAGGTCTTCGAGCAGTTCACTCGATGGTTCGGACCCGTCATAGGCCAATGTCATCGATTCTGTTAACGTTTGAATCAACCGTCGCAAAATCGCTTTTTCATGGACGATTTGCGCATAAAATTTTAAGTTTGAAGCAGATGCTGAAGCCTGTGAAATTTCAACTAAGTAGTCAACCCCGCCAACATTTTCCAACTGGCCCATGGCATTCAACTTGTCTTGCAGGGTCAACATATCAACAGGTCGTTCTTCTTCAACCAGCAGCTGCATGGCTTTAAAAATTTCTTGGTGCTTTTGCCGATAAAAATCGCTTGGGTCAAGGACGGCTTCCGCCGCGACAACCGCTGCCTCCGATTGAACATCAAAGAAAATAGCACCCAAAACGGCACGTTCTGCCGCTTCATCATTGGGTGCTTGTCGATATTCATTGCCCATTACTGAAACATCAGCCATTTTAGCCCTCGCTAACGTGCACGCGGAGGTCGGCCATCACATCGCGGTGCAACTTAACAGGAACTGTGGTGAAGCCCATTGCGTGAATTGGCTGATTTAAGAGTAGCTTCCGCTTATCAATTTTGACCTTGTATTGGTCAGACAAAGCAGCCACGATTTGCTTCGTTGAAACAGCTCCAAAGAGACGACCATCCGTACCGGCCTTTCCCTTGATTTCGATCACTGTCTTTTCGTTTTCTAGCTTTTCCTTCAACTGCTTGGCTTCAGCCAATTCTTCAGCCGCCAACTTTTCTTCGGCCTTCTGCCGACCCTTGACTGCCCCGAGGTTTTTCCCAGTTGCTGGTTCTGCTTTTTTATTCTTGATTAAGAAGTTGTTGGCGTAACCATCCGGAACGTCCTTCACTTCGCCCTTCTTACCGCGACCCTTAACATCTTCCAAAAATACAACTTTCATCTTTGCCTCCTTTTGGGCTTGTTCATCACGAGCCAAATACTTTGTTTTATCTTACTGATTTTATGACAACATTGTCAAAAGTTTTATTCAGCTTCTTCCGCTTCTTGACTGGTAATTGCTTGCAAAAGCTGGTCAGCAGCCTCGTCTGTCGTCACGTCAGACATTTGCGTGGCCGCATTGGACAAATGGCCACCACCGCCAAGGTCTTCCATAATTGTTTGCACGTTGAAATCGCCGTTTGACCGGGCTGAAATCCCAACCCGACCGTCATCACGCTTTGTGAGCACAAAGGAAGCCTTGACGCCCTCAACCTGAAGCAGTTCATCGGCTGCCTGGGCCGCAATCACGCTTTGATAGACGGTATCGTTATCGCCAACCGCAATCGCTGAATGATTGTTAATCTCAGCTAAGTGAATCAATTCGGCACGGGCCTTAAAGTCCGAGAACTTTTCCTTTAAGAAGGACTGGAGCAACTCATTATCAGCGCCATTGGCCCGCAAATACGAAGCTGCATCAAAGGTTCTTGATCCCGTCCGCAAAACAAAGTTTTTCGTATCAACTTGAATCCCGCCAAGCATGGCAGTGGCTTCGAGCCCGGTAATTGGTGCACCCTTTTGGTTCTGGTACTGCAACAATTCCGTTACCAACTCTGACGTTGATGAAGCATATGGCTCGATATAAGTCAGCATTGGCTTATCAGGCAGGCCGTTTTCAGCCAAACGGTGGTGATCAATAACCACAACCCGATCCTTCAAGTCCTTCAACAAATCAGGTGCGCCATCCAATGCCTCCTTGGCATGGTCAACCAAAATCAGCAATGATTTCTCCGTTGCTAAATCAAGCGCCTCTTTTTCGCTAATAATCGAGGCACCGAGGTCAACACCAGGCTCCCCTTCGCCCATCTGATCTGCTCGGACGGTCGCCAAGAGCGATTTGATATCTGAAAAAATTTCGCCCTCATTAACAACCACAAAGGCCTTCTTGCCTCGTGTTTGGCTAAAGCGCCATAGTCCCATTGCTGAACCAACGGCATCCATATCCGGCCTTTGGTGCCCGACCACAAAGACTTGATCAGACTGATCCATCAATTCGGCAATGGTTTGTGAAATCACCCGGGCCCGGACACGCGTCCGCTTTTCCATCGGATTCGTTGTTCCACCATAGAAGCGGGCTGGCATGTCTTCTGCCTTCACAACCACCTGATCACCACCACGACCCAATGCCAAGTCCAAGTTCGTTTGCGCTAATTGGACCAAAGAATTGATGTCCTGTTCCCCATAGGCGATTCCCATCGAAAGCGTTAGTGGTGAATTTTGCTGAGCCGTTGCTTCACGAACCGTCTTGACTACCGAGAATTTTTCGTCTTCTGCCTGCGCCAAGTCACGTTGGTAACCCATCAAGAGGTAAGTCACTGGTGACAAACGGCGGACATACAAATGGTACTTTTTAGCCCAATCCGTCAACTGTCCAGTCACATAAGTCCGCAACTTCGACGTTTCAGAATCAGGCATCCCTTCTGTCACTTCTTCATAGTTATCAACCGAAACCAGTCCGGTGACCAAGCGATGATCCGCTAAGTCACGATTTAAGGCCTCGTTTTGGCTCACATCTAAGAGGTAAATAACCCCTAGCTGTTCCTGGTAGGCGATGTCAAAAGAACGATCCAGCCAGGAAAAACGGTTAACCTTATCATCGGCGTAATTTTTCACAGCAAAGGCCAGGTCGCCATCTGCCTCCGACAGGCTTTCGCCAATTAAGTCTTGGTCAGCCAATAGGTTTTGGAGGTAGGGGTTCACCCAGACAATTCGGTCCCCCTTACCCAAAAGGATAATCCCCATCGGCATTTCTAAAATGGCCTCTTGTTGGCCTAATTTAACGCGGTAGGTCAACTCCTCTAAGTAGGACTCATTTGATTGACCGGCCTGGATTAACCCTTTGAGCATGGTAGCAAAAAAAGCCACCAAGAGCACAAACCAAACTAACCCTAAGATCCAATTAGTTAAAAGCGCCAAAATCAAAGAAACAAAGGCCACGATAAACATGCCAATGGTTCCTGTCATAAAGGTTTTATTTTGTTGAAAGCGGGATAACACCCGCAGCTTCGAAAATGTTTTCATGAAGGCCTCAACTATTCTTTGCTTACATACTTACCTAACATTTTACCATACGAACAAAAGACTGTTGAAAAGTAAGCTAACCAGCTAACCAAAAGAAAAAAGTCAGACCGACTCTGGCATATACCGCAAAAGTGATAATCCTTTTTGAGCATACGACCATCAAAGGGCTGACTGTTAGAACAAAAAAACCAAGACAATTGTCTTGGTTTTCCTTGCACATTAGTCTTCAGTGACGAATGGCAACAAGGCCATGATACGAGCACGCTTGATAGCGGCCGTAACCTTGCGTTGGTTCTTTGCTGAAGTTCCAGTCACACGACGTGGCAAAATCTTACCGCGTTCTGAGATGAAACGTTCCAACAATTCTGTATCCTTGTAATCCACGTATTCGATGTGGTTGGCTGCAATAAAGTCAACCTTACGACGACGGCGTGGTCCACCTTGTGGGCGACGACGTTGTGGACGTGCGTTTTGTTCAGGCATAATCTGTCTCCTTTCAAATGAGATGTAAAATTAAAATGGTAGGTCATCATCAGAAATATCAATTTCTGAATTATTGTTGGCCGCAAAGGGATTGGCCCCCTGCTGGTTACCACTTTGTTGGTTGTTATTTTGATTTGCGCTTGCAAATGGATCAGCGTTACCAAAGTCCTGGCTATTGCCAGAGAAGTCTTGACCTTGACCAGACCCATTTTGGGCCCGACGGCGTTCACTTTCAGCCTTTGATTCAAGTAGCGAGAAGTTATCAACGACAACTTCTGTTACATAAACACGTTGTCCGGCATTATTTTCATAATTACGCGTTTGCAACCGACCTTCGATTGCCACCAAAGCCCCTTTACCAGTAAAGTTGGCAAAGTTTTCAGCTGATTTTCGCCAGATAACGGCGTTGATAAAATCAGCTTCACGGTCTCCATTGGCATTGGTAAAGTTCCGATTCACGGCAAGTGAAAAGGAGCCAACCGCTACACCAGATTGGGTATAGCGCAATTCCACGTCACGGGTTAACCGTCCAATTAAAACAACTCGATTAATCATCTTTTAGGTCCTTTCCCGGTGGAATTGTGTCTTATTCAGCGTCGCGCTTGACGATCATTTGACGCAAGATGTCAGATGAGATCTTAGCCAAACGGTCAAATTCAGTTGCTGCTTCGTCTGATGCAGCGTTGAAGTTGATGACGTGGTAAGTACCTTCACGGTAACCAGCGATTTCGTAAGCGAAACGACGGTTAGACCAGTCAGCTGACTTAATAATTTCCGCACCGTTGTCAGTCAAGATCTTGTCAAAGCGTTCAACGAGCGCCTTTTTTGCATCTGCTTCCATGTCAGGGCGAATAATGTATGTTAATTCGTATGCTGTAGCCATGTATTTTTCCTCCTTTTGGTCTCTGGCAACCAAACGGCTGCAAGGAGTGCGTGCATTCTTTGCACTCACATCCATTTACTATACTAAATCAGGCGCCTTTTTGCAAGCACAACATCGTTTTCCACCGTTAATTCATTAGACGAAAAGAGTCGGCCATTTCTGACCGACTCCTGATTTTTTATAGCGAGTAAATAACTTATTTGGCTACCTCGTCTTGGGAAGCCTGACGCAATCCGATTCCAGTCAAAGCCGAAAGCAATGAAAAGACCGGTGAGAACAAGGCTAAAAAGGTAAAGGGCACGAAGGACAAGACTGGCACGTGAAGCGTCTGACTTGCAAAGGCCCCGGCAACCCCCCATGGAACCAGGTAATTGGCAATCGCCCCGGAATCTTCCATTGCCCGCGATAAGGCCAATGGCGACAAGCCAAAGCGTTTGTAGTCTTCCTTAAAAATTTGTCCAGGTAACATCACTGACAGATATTGCTCACCCACTAAGAAGTTCGTAGCAATCCCCGTCAACAAGGTTGCAAAGACGATGGACTTTTGACTCTTCAGGTACGAAACGATTGGATTCATCACTGCTCGTAAAATACCAAGGTTTGATAAGAGACCACCTAGGGCCAAGGCCAACATGATCAACATGATGGTTTCCATCATCGCAGTCATCCCACCACGGTCCAACAAGGCAACCAGTGTCGCATTCGTTGATGGCGTCTTGTAACCGTTAACCACCAAGTTCGCCCAGGCCTTCAAAGAGTGTCCAGACAACAGGTAGTAAACCGTATTGACCACCACGTTAATCAATAGTGATGGGATAGCCGGAATCTTAGCCAAAGCCGAAATCAGAATCAAGGCAATCGGTACGATTGTCCACCAGGTTGGCTGGATCAACTGTGTCACCGCTGCCGTCTTCACGCTAACCCCACCTGTATGGTGAGCAGAGAAGCCAAAGGCAAAGGCTAAAATCAGTGTCACCGCCATTGCTGGCAAGGTTGTCCACATCAAGTTTTTCAAATGGGCGAAGAGATCAGTGCCAGAAACGGCGGCCGCCAAGTTAGTCGAGTCGGCCAATGGTGAGCTCTTATCCCCGAAGATAGCACCGGAAATAATCATCCCCGCTACCAAGGCTGGGTTAAAGCCCAGGGTTGTTCCAACCCCCATCAGGGCCACCCCGACCGTTGACATCGTCGTAAAGGCAGAACCAATCATCGTTCCAACTAAAGCAGAGGTTAACAGCGCCGTTGGCAAAAACCAGGCTGGGTTAATTAATTTAAAGCCCAACCAAATCATGGTTGGAATCACGCCCGTCCCCAACCAAAGGGCAATCATTGAGCCAATCAACAAGAACAGGAACAAAGGCGCAATCCCGGCCTCAATTCCCTTAATCAAGGCAGCCTGCGCGTCTTGAAAAGTGACACCCGCTAGTCGCATGACTAAGATAATCCAAGCAATGGCAACCAACAAAGGTGCAATTGGTGCAAGACCAAGGCCAATAATGCCCCCAGCCAAAATAAAAATGACACCGGCCAGAAGGCCAACTGCCAATTTACGGTTTACTTCACGTTGCATAAAAAACTATTCCTTCTTTTTTCGGGCCACAATTAACAGACCCACATTTGCCACAATCATGGCGATAAATACGGAGAAGAACAGCGGGTTAAACCAACCATGGTCCAACATAATCCCTCCATACAGAGGCCCAACCATTCGTCCAAGTGAAATCATAATGCTGACAAAGCCTTGTGCCTGACCGGAAACTTCTTTCGGCGTTAACTGGGCAACCCAGGCTGGTACCTGTGGTGACGCCAACATTTCCCCAAGAGTCAGTAACTCAAAAACCAAAACAATTTGCCAGAATTGGTCAACAAACAACATTAAAATAAATGATGAGGCAAAGACAAAGCCACCCGTAATTACCGAGAGACGATACGGATGCTTATTTGCCCAAGTTGAAATTATCTTTTGAAAAAGGATAATTGTCAAGCCATTCAAGACCCAGAGGTCTGCATAATGACGGGTTGAAATCCCAATCGAGCGTAAATGTGGGGCCATAACGGTTTCCCACAGCATATAAGAAAGATAAATGACAAAGAGGAAGGCGGCCAAAAACCAAAGTAACGGTGACATCTCAAACTTAGCGGGTTCCTTAACCGCTTCTTGGTCGCGCGTCAGGATTGGTTCTGCATGATCTTCGTGACTGATTTCTTCAGCCTGATCATCATCCATGACTGGCGCAATGTCCGTATTGACATTAAAAATGCTGACCGCAATCCCTGTCAAAATCAGAAAAAGCGTCGCTGCCAAAAGCATTAACCACTGGAAACCGTAGTCAAAAAGATAGCCAACGGCTAAGGTTCCAATTACCACCCCAACATTAAGGACGATGTACATATTATTAAAAATAATTCGTGTGTTCTTGCCGGTCACGGTCGTTGCATAAGCATTAAGCAGCGTGTTAACCGAACCAATCCCAAATGAAGCTGTCATCATCAAAAAGGCAAAGACCGGCCAGCCATTATAGAAGAACAAGGTCACCAAGGAGAAAAAGGCGATTAAACTGGCCCCAATCAATGTTGGATAAGGTCGCCAACGGTCAAAGAGCTTACCGGCAATGTAGGCTCCCAAAATATTCATCAGGGAAGAAAACAAAATAACAACACCTGACATCGTCAAATCTTGCCCCAAAGAAACGGTCATGTGGAGGGTTGTGACGGGCCAAATCATGGCATTACCAGTATTGGCGAATAAATTGGCTGTTAAGAGCCAGCGTTCTGATAATTTTTTGCTTTGAATGACTTGCATAATCCCCCCTTATTATTACATTAGTATAACATGAATGTTCTTTCATGCTGGGTTATTTAGCTTTTTTCACCCACTAAATGTAAGTGCTTACTTTTTTGTTTGGAAAAATAAATGTAAGTGCTTACTTCTTTTTGGCTCTAAGGGTTAGAGTTTTTTCAATTCTGACCTTTTTTGTGATTTTTTTGCTCGTTTCCGTTATAATAATAACGAACGCAAAATAGATAAAGGGGACTCTTATGGTTGCAGAACTTAATACTTTAGTAACTTTCTTCGGCGCAACTGGCGATTTGGCCAAGCGCTTGCTTTACCCATCAGTCTTTAACTTATATAAAAAGGGCTACTTGGCAGAACACTTCGCCGTGGTTGGAACCGCTCGTCAGGACTTGACGGACGCTGAATACCAAGACATGGTCAAGGAATCAATCTCAGCTGGTCAAGACGAAAAGCAGGTTGCTGATTTTATCGCCCACTTTTCTTACCGTGCCTCTGACGTAACCGATGCTGATGGTTACGTTGGCCTGAAGAAGGAAATCGAAAACGCCTCTGAAAAGTTTGGTGTTGTTGGCAACCGCATCTTCTACATGTCTGTTGCCCCTCGCTTCTTTGGAACAATCGCGAAGTTCTTGAAGTCTGAAGGACTTTTGGCCGACAAGGGCTACAACCGCATCATGATTGAAAAGCCTTTCGGAACTTCTTATGCAACGGCCGAAAAGCTCCAAAACGAATTAACGGAAGCCTTCAACGAAGACCAGGTTTACCGTATCGATCACTTCTTGGGCAAGGAAATGGTCTTGAACATCGCGCCATTGCGCTTTGGTAACCCATTGATTAACAACGCCTGGAACAAGGACTACATCAAGAACGTCCAAGTTACTTTGGCCGAAACGTTGGGTGTCGAAGAACGTGCTGGTTACTACGACACCGCCGGTGCCCTCTTGGACATGATTCAAAACCACACGATGCAAATCATCGGTTGGTTGGCCATGGAAGAACCAAAGGACTTCTCTGACGTCGCCATCCGTGACGCCAAGAACGCCGCCTTCTCTGCCCTTGAAATTTATGACGAAGCCGGTGTCAACCGTTACTTCGTTCGTGGACAATACGATGCTGGCAAGACTGCTGGTCACATTGCCTACAACCAAGAACCAGACGTTCCAGCCAATTCAAAGACAAACACTTATATCGCTGGTGAATTGCACTTCAACACCCCTCGTTGGGAAGGCGTGCCATTCTATGTCCGTTCAGGAAAGCGCATGACCAAGAAGACGACTCGCATTGACGTTGTCTTCAAGGCCGGTGCCTTCTCATTTGGTTCTGCTCAAGAGCCACAAGAAACAGTGCTTTCAATCGTGGTTTCACCAGATGAACAAATCACTTGGTCATTGAATGCCAAGGAAGTTTCTGACAACTTCAACACTCAAACGATTAAGTTGAACTGGGCACCAACAGCCGAACAAAAGGCTGTTACGCCAGCACCTTACGAACGGATGCTCCATGATGCCATGGACGGTAACGGATCAAACTTCGCTGACTGGCACGGTGTTGCCACTGCCTGGAAGTTTACCGACGCCATCTCAGATGTCTACGCTGCCGACAAGGCACCGCTTGAAATTTACGAATCTGACACCATGGGCCCACAAGCCGCTGATGACCTTTTGGCCAAGAACGGCGACGCTTGGGTTTTCCGAGGCGAATAAGCTTTTCAAACTAAGAAAGTCCACTTCAGTGGGCTTTTTTTCTTTCACAAAAATCAGTTCACAAAAAAGCACTGACCTTTAGGTCAGTGCTTTTTGCTAATTTAAAACTTTTTCCATTAAAATGTCACGCTGGGCATCCGTTCCCAGCTGGAACACATGGTCGGAAAAGGGCGTAAAGCCAATTTTTTGGTAAAAAGCGAGTGCGTTTTGATTGTGTTCCCAAACGCCCAACCACACCCGACTATTGCCAAGTGCATTCGCCTGGTCAAAGGCCTGGTCCAGCAACTGCCGACCCAAACCAAGACGTTGAAAGGCAGCCAAGAGGTAAATTCGTTCGACTTCAAGTGAACCGTCGCCCTGCTCTTCTGACTGGGCCGAACCCCAATTGACCTTTAAATAACCCGCCAACTCATCTTCATGAAAGACAAAATAGAACTTGCTCTCTGGATTTTCCACTTCCGCCAGTAATTTATCAGTAGCATAAGCGGTATCCAAGTATTCGTTTAAATCAGCCGCTGAATTATCATCGGCAAAGGTCTCCGCAAATGTTTTCCGGCTAATATCCTGTAAGTCGGCAATATCCGCGACCGTTACTTCTTTCATTTTGTCCATCAATTCACTCCTTCTCTTACTGCACCCGAAAGGCCGGGTCCGACAACGCCTCTGTTTCGCGCTGAAATTCGGCCAAAAAGTTTTCCATAAAGGCAGACCGTCGCTGACCTTCTTCTTGTCCGGCCGGCGTATTCAATTGATCCGCTAATTTCAATAACTTTTCATAAAAATGGTTAACAGAAGTAGTTTGGTGGTGACGGTATTGGTCCTTCGTTTGCAGTTGCACTGGTTTAATCGCTGGGTCATACAGTGGATGGCCCTTTTGCCCACCATAAGCAAATGTCCGAGCAATCCCAATTGCTCCCAACGCTTCCAAGCGATCAGCATCTTGGACATACTGACCTAATAAGGGAAGGTCATAGTGTTTTTTCAGGTTGGCGGAATAGGAGAGGTGGGTAATTGTTTCGGCTACCAACGCCTGGCCAATCGGCGCAATCCCAGACTCACGAAGTAAGTCTTCCACTAAAACTTCCTGAGCAGCAACATCCGCCACCACCTTATCGTCGATGGTGTCGTGAAGCAAGGCCGCGGCCTCCAAAATTGCCTGGTCCTGTTCACTGACCTGACCATGGTCTTCCTCGTAGAGTGTGACTGCCAACCGAGCCACTTGCTTGGCATGCAAAAAATCATGCCCAGAAGTGTCATCCTGCAATGTTTCTCTTGAAAAGTTTCGAATCGCCGTTAAGTTAATTGCCACTAGATACCCCTTCTATTCAAAAACGCCCCTTCGTTCGAATGTTTAATCGGAGCAAAAACTCCTCAAATGTCCAACCGTAGAGGTAGCAAAAAGACAGTAAGAGGGTCAAATCAGGACTGACCTTCCCCGCCTCATACTTAGAAACCGCACTTTGACAAATGTTCAACGCATCCGCCACCTGAACCTGTGTCAAATGGGCTTCCTTGCGTCCAACTTTGAGTTCGTGAGCAATCTTCTTTTGGAGCCGATAGCGAAAAGAAAGGTCTCTTAAAACCTTTTTCAAATCACCAGACGGTCCCCAGTTGAAATTTGTGACCATATTACGTCCTCCAATGAATGAAGAGCGTAATCAAAAAATTCCTATACTAAATTCTTGCCTCTATTGTAACGAAAAACGACCAAATTTGCACCGTAGATTATCGCGCCAAGAAAAAGCCGGTTCGTTGCTAATTAAAAAGCCACGAATACTGATTTTTCAGCAATTCGGAGCACTTTTTAACAAGATTAATTTTTATAGGTAAATACCAGAAATGGGTAATCCAAGAGCCACCAAGTAAACGGCCCAACCAAAGATTAAATAACCGACCATCTCGACCGCTAATTCGTAAACAGAACGATGCCAGAAAAACGGAATCGTCTTAAAAGCTGGTAGAAAAAGAATATCAACCACGATCCAAAGAACGAAGCCAAACATCGTGCCCAGCCCATAGGTCAGGCGGCCATCAAAGTTTGCGGCTAGAACAAAGAAGATAGCCACCAGCATCGAGTAAACGTAGTAAACACTGAGGGCAACGACCGGAACAGCCTGGTCGCCGGCAACGGTCAGACTTTTTTGCGCTTCTTTTTTAGTTAAACCAAGTTGCTGTAAGAAAACCGTAATCGGTCCATTTGCCGTAGCCATTTGACTGCGGGGAGGCAGGGTTTTCGTCCAACCGAATCGGACCATGCCGCCAAACAAACCAGCAAGGGCACCGACCCAAACTGTGTTAAAGATGATGTTGAACATAGAACTGTTTCTCCTCAAATAATTCTTTTTAATCATAACACTTTGCCCTTAGAAAAAGCAGTGTTATAATGCAGAAAAAGACGATAGGAGTCACATTTATGCAGATTCAAGTGACAACAGAAGATGGCTACTTGCCAGACGCTTACAGCAAGTTTGCCAACGATAGCGAAAAATCAGGTCGCTACCCCATTCAATCATTTCCCTTTGAGGTGACAGACCTCCCCGCTGGCACCAAGTACCTGTCCTGGGCTTTCATTGATTTTGATTCAATTCCCGTGATGGGTTTTCCTTGGATTCATTGGCTAGCTGCCAACTACCCGGTGACTCAAGACACGGTCTCGATACCAGCGAACTTAGCCCAACTCGCTGCTAATCATGAAACAGACGTTGTCAATGATGGTTTCGTCCAGGGGGAAAATTCCTCTTATTCTCGCTATATTCAAGAAAAAGATTCCAAACTCAAGCAGACTTATATCGGTCCCGTACCACCAGACCATGACCACCGTTACACCCTGATGGTGATTGCTTGCAGGGAGAAATTGCCTGTGAAAACCGGATTTTTCTTAAACGAACTTCATCACTTAAAGCAAGACAATCCAGCCATCATTTTGGCTGATACAAGCGTTGATATCTTAGCCAAAGCCTAGTGGTTTTCACCAATAGCCAACTACTGACCGAAAACGACGCTTGTTGATATCTTGACCACAGCTTAACGATTATCACCGTAAAAACACTTTTTAAAAGTTTAAGTTTCACATTTTTTGTCTAAGAAATGCTTAAGCTTGTCCTGGTCATTTTTTTCTTTGGTATACTTAACCCTTGGATGGCACTTGCAAATCCTGATTTTTTCAGGAGTACTCGGCGAAACTTTTTCATATAAAGCTGTCAATCAACTATTGCGTTTTTTGACAACCCGGAAACAAGTTCTATATCCTGGTATTTAAGATACAAACGGAGGATTGTCTGTTGAAAATTAAACGCGAAAATATGAAAGATTACTATACTTTCACCTCGACTGCCGAACTAACACTGTTCTTGGGCATCGAGCGTGAAACGCTCTTTCAACGAGCTAAGATGCGCGGGATTGATTTAAACGGCACGTATACCGAAGAAGAATTAACGGCGTTAAAGCCCGCCAAAGAGTCTGCTCTTGCTGATTTAAACATTGATAGCGAGGCTGAAATCGAAATCTTAAAGATGCGTCTGGAAATGTTGGAATCCCAGCTTGGCTATAAGGACCGACAACTCGATGATCGCAAACAGCACATCGATACCTTAAAGTCGACTTTGGAAAAGGCCGAACAGAACCTGGAAAAAACGCAAACAACCGTTGACCAGCAACAACATATTCAAATGGCAACCCTGTCACAGTTAGACAAGGTTACCTCTCGTGTTCAACGAATTGAAATGGAAGACGAGCAAAAAAAGCACTGGTGGTCTCGTAGCAAAAAAGACAAGAACGACCAGAGCAAGTAAAAATCTAAGACCTAAAAGGCCAGTCGCCGATATGCTATCGGTGACTGGCCTTTTTTTGCTTGATTTGTACTTCTTGTATTAAAAAGGATAACTTTTCCACTAACTAAAAATAAAAATTTTTTATTTTCTAACGCTTGCTAAAGATACTAATAATCGTTCTATAAACAATATCGATTAAAATAAAGAACAATAGCAAACCAGACGTATCGAGCAAATAGTTGGTCCAATCATACTGATGTGAATAAATAAAATCAACCAAACCGACTATTAAAAACTTATAAGAGACAATGATCAAAAAAATCGATACATATTGTTTCAATTTAGTTTTCAATGCGTACTCCAATTTACTGTATTTTATTCCACCCTGTCCAGGTACTTTTGCGCCAGCTTCGTCATTGCCTTTTCCCAATCGCCGTTTGCCTCATCAAAATAGCGGTCCAGGAGACGTTTTTGTTCCAAGTTGATTTGATCATTAAGGGCAAGGCCTGCTGGGGTTAACTGCAAATATTTGACGCGCTTATCCACCGTCGACCGATGTTCTGTCACCAGGCCTTTATCCATTAAATCGCGGATGGCAACGTTGGCAGCTTGCTTGGAGATGCCAATGAGGACCAAAATTTTCTTGATGCTGACGTCCTCTAAGGAAGAAATAATAAAGAGCATCCGGTGTTGGTTCTTGGTTAAATCGTATTGCGAGAGGTCAACCAGTGAAGCAAATTCCTGATAGGCAAAGAAGATTGTTGGTAATTTTTGATCGATTTCCAAAGGGAATCCTCCTTTTTAGGTCAATTAGGTTGACATAATTAAAAACAGGGTCTATAGTTCTTGTTATAGGTAAAGTTAATTGACCTAAAAGAAAGGAAGAACTTTTATGACTGAATATACTATATCAGATTATCTCTTGGATGTAATCAAAACCATGGGTGGCGACGAGATTCTCGGTGTCCCCGGTGATTACAACCTCCAATTCCTGGACCATATCACCCATCGTAACGATATGAAATGGGTCGGCAATGCCAACGAATTGAATGCCTCTTACATGGCTGACGGCTATGCTCGCGAAAAAGGTTTTGCGACCTTTGTGACAACCTTCGGTGTTGGTGAATTAAGCGCCATCAACGGTTTGTCCGGAAGTATCGCCGAACACGTTCCTGTTTTGGAAATTGTTGGTGCCCCAACAAACGGCGTACAACGCGCTGGTAAATTAGTTCACCATACCTTTGGTGATAGCAACTTCGACCGCTTCATCAAGGCTCACGAAACATTGGGCATCAAGACAACCGTCTTGGATGAAGATCACGCCATTGATCAGATCAATGAAACGTTGACTTACATTGCTAATGAAAAGAAGCCTGCTTACCTTGTTTTGCCAAGTGACTTGGTCAACGCTCCCGTTAACCCTGCCCTAAAGGAAGGTATTAGCTCTTTGTTCACCACAACAAAGCAAGAAGCTCCTGCTTCAATCGCAGCAATCAAGCAGGCCGCAGCCAAGGCTAGCCACCCAGTGATTGTTGTTGGACACGAAATCGATCGCTTTAACTTGGGCCAAGCTGTTCAAGACTTCTCATTGAAGAACAACATCCCCGTTGTCGATCTTGGCCTTGGTAAGGCAGCCGTTGATGAAAGCTTTGCCAACTTCGTTGGTACTTACAACGGAACAATTTCTGACGAATCAATTAATCACTTCGTTGCTGATGCAGATGTTGTCTTTGTCTTGGGTGCCAAGTTGACCGACTCTGTTACTGGTGGCTTCACGCAGGAATTCGATGACAGCCAAACCATCACGCTCTCCACACGCCGTGGCACAATCTTTGGTCAATCTTTGCCAGCAGACTTTGACTTTGTTGCCACTATCCAAGGCTTGGCCACAACTGATTTGAACTTGGCCTTGCCTGCTGTAGAAAAGCCAGCAGAACCCGCTGCTCTACAGGCTAGCGACCAACCTTTGACTCAGGCCTTCTATGACCGAGCCTTGCAAGACTTCATCACCGGCAACAAGACTTTGATTGCTGAACAAGGAACCTCTTTCTTCGGTTTGGCAAGTCAAAACTTGGCCAGCGGTGCTAAGTTCTTCGGCCAACCATTGTGGGGATCAATTGGCTACGCCTTCCCAGCAGCTATTGGTGCTCAATTGGCTAACCCTGACCGCCGTGCCGTCTTGACTACTGGTGAAGGTTCCCTTCAATTGACTATCCAAGACTTTGGTTTGGCCTTGAAGGAACGCTTGAACCCTGTTTTGTTCATTATTGAAAACACCGGCTACACGGTTGAACGTGTTATTCACGGTATGAACGAACCTTATAACGATGTACCAAAGTACCGTTATGACTTGATTGCTCCTGCCTTTGGTGCCAGCGACGACCAATACGACTTCATCGAAGTTTCAACTGAAGAAGAATTGATTGCCGCCATGAAGAAGGCCGACCAAGAAACTGACAAGATGGTCATCGTTCAGGCCAACATGGGCATGAAGGACGCTCCTGCTCAGTTGATTGAAACTGGTATCCGTTTCGAAGCTCAAAACCACTAAGATTCATTATCCTCACCAATTTACTTTTCTGCTTATTGCTTATATAAAATCAGCACCCCCTTCGCTTCGGCAAAGGGGGTGCTTTTTTAGTTATTAAAACTTGATGCCACTTTTAAAATCAATCGCCACCACTTAAGCCACAATTGTGGGCGCAAAAAAGCCGTTCAGCAGATTTTTTGGCTCACAACTACGAAACTTATTGGTTCAAATTTCGGCATTGCTCGTTTTATCCTGCCAAACGGCTGATTATTTTTAATTAGTAGCAAAGAAGTGATTACGTTCTTTTTCAACGTTCTTCTTGACGGTGTCACTATACCAGAAGGGCACAATTACACGACCCACGACGTGTTCCTTGGAAACGAAACCAAAGTAACGACTATCGTTTGAAACAGAACGGTGATCACCAAGCACGAAGTAAGCATCCTTGGGAACAACCGTCTTTCCCTGGTCTGATTTCTTCCACATACCCGTTGAAGAAAGCGTACCAAGCGACCAAGTCGAACCGAAGCTAGCTTCCGTTCCGGTCTGCTGTTCGTCTGATGAAATAAAGGACTCGTTGACCTTCTTATTGTTGACGTACAGGTCACCATTACGGTATTCAACCGTGTCACCAGGCAAACCAATCACACGCTTAACGTAGTCCTTGTTGCCGGCCTGGATTCGCGGATCTTCCTTCCGGGCATCAAAAACAATGACATCCCCGCGCTTGGCTTCATGGGTCTTAGTCACCAAAACCTTTTGCTCATCTAACAAGTTTGGCGCCATCGAATCACCATTGATGGTCACGACGTTCACCAAAAAAGTGGTTATGACCAAATAAACTGCAATACCAAAAGCAATTGGAGCAATCCAATTCCAAAGAAAGCTCAAAAATTTTTTCATATTCATTTCCTTAATTGATTTTACTATTATGTAGTCCTGAACAAAAAATCAGGAGCGCACCGTATTAATCGTTATATGATAGATTTTATCACTTGTTCGCCCGTTTGTATCAAAATGATAGATACCGTGCGCCAAATGCAGGTCTTTTAAGTCCGAATCCATGTATAAATCAGGAACGATATCCGTCGGGTTAGGGCCAGGAAATGCCTTCTGCCAGTCAATAATCAGGTTGTTCTCAAAGGAAAAGGCCAGGACCCGGTAATCCAACACGGGTGGTTGAGTGGCTTCAGCCCCAGAGTCAACCTCTTCCTGGACCGAGACCCAGTAATCCTTTCTCGTTAGGTTCATCTCAGCAATTTTCAACGCTAAGAGCCTCCTTCCTTACTTCTTTCGCCTTGTTTTACATTTTACTTAGTCTTTGGTAATTGCGCCAAAATCGCATCCTCAAATGGGATGGATGGCATGGCTCCCGGCTGGGCAACCGTCAAAGAAGCCGCCGCCACGCCGTACTTGATGGCGCCTTCGATATTGGCAAAGGATGGCACCAAGCGTGACAAGAGGGCTCCAATAAAGGTGTCACCGGCTGCCGTGGTATCGATAGCGGTGGTCTTAATGGCGTTGACCATGACTTCCTTGCCGTCGGCTGATTTGTAAAAGGCACCCTTATCACCCAGGGTAATCAACACGTGCTTAACGCCCGCCTTGAAGAAGAAATCAGCATTTTGAATCAAAGACTCGCGGTCCGTGACCGGAATATTGGTCAGCAATTCCGCCTCATGCTCGTTGGGAATTACCAAATCACTTTCCGCCAACAATTCCTTGGGGAAATTTTCTTGGTCGGGCACCGGTGCTGGGTTCAAAACCGTTACAGCCCCGGCTGTGTGCGCATCCTTAAAGGCTGAGAGCACCGTTTCCAATGGAATTTCCAACTGGGCCAAGCAAAAGGCTGCATCCTCAAAGGCGGCCCGTTGGTCCCAAACATCCTTAGCTAAGAGCTGACCGTTGGCTCCCTCATAAACATAAATAATATTATCACCAGTGGCCTTAGAAACCGTGATATAGGCCTGGCCTGTCTCGGCATCCTGGGATTCCAAAACATAGTCAAGGTTCAAACCATCCTCTTGGACCCGGCTTGCTAAATCAAAGCCGGCACCAACCTTGGTAATAAAGTTGGCTTTACCACCAGCGCGGGCAACTGCCACCGCCTGGTTAAGTCCCTTGCCACCCATGACTTCTTCTTGGTGCTGGGGCGTTGAGAGCGTTTCTCCACTATTGGCTAGCCGGGGCACCCGGGTAACCTTATCCAAATTAGTTGAACCGATAATTGTTGTCTTCTTGACCATGACGAAATCCTTTCGCAGCCGTCAGTTACTTCACTTTCCTTCTACTATTTTACAAGAAAAGAACCCGTTTTTCTGCCTGCATTGCAGACTTTTCCCGATAAAAGGGTACGCCCATTAAGTCGTCTTTTGTTGCCCTTGATAAATCAGCTTTGTAAATCGTTCTGATTTTGGATCATAGTGGGCCTGATAAGCATCGACAATCGTACTCTTCGTACTTTCACCGGACTTCGTCACGGTACTTTTGACCTCAATCGTCATATCGCCGGCCGTATTTCCCTTCTGAAAGGCCTGCGAGCCCTCGTAAGTTGACTGGAGCTTGGTTGAATTAATCTGGCTTTGACTGTCGTCGTCCGGCATCACCTTATTAATCACTTTGGCATTCGTCACATCATTTTTAATAATATTTTGCTTGTTATTCGCGTATTCCTCATCGTTGGACCACTGGTAAAGATTTTTCATCAAGTCATCCGCATTTGTTCCGGCCGTTTTTGCCTGGCTTTGGCTCAGTTTGACGCTTGGTTGCTTGTCTTGGCTGTTACCAAAGACATGGGGCAAGACTGCCAAGGCGATAATCTCAACCACCGCTAGGATAGCTAAGATTAGGTAAATTATTTTTGCTTTTTTACTCACTGATTGCTCCTCAAATTAGCCAAAATCAACTTGGCTAACCTTTATCTAGATTCTTCTACCATACTAACATGGTGGCCTAAGCAAGGCCATGGCCGCTCCAAAAACCACCAAGTACTGCACCCCGCTGATTTTTCAAGCAAAAAGGGCAAAATGCGTGAAAGTAACAATTGGTTTAAGGGCCATTTCTGCTATAATAAAAGTAATGACTATTCCTTGCCGGTTGTTGGAGGATCGAACGTGAATGATGACAAAGTAAAAGCGGCCCAAATGGCCGTCGAGTTGATTCCCAACCAGGCGATTGTTGGCCTGGGATCGGGATCAACGGCCTCAATCTTTATTGATTTATTGGCCAAAAAAGCCCATGAAGAACAAATGGACATTACCTGCGTAGCCACATCCGTCCAAACTTCTCAACTCGCCCTTGGTTTCGGTTTAAAGGTTGTTGATATCGATGCCGTAGACCGCATCGATGTGACCGTTGATGGGGCTGATGAAGTCGATGGCAACTTGAACGGAATTAAGGGTGGTGGTGCCGCTCTTCTTTTCGAGAAGATTGTGGCCACGAACTCAACCAAGAATATCTGGGTCGTGGACTCTTCCAAGCAGCACCAACGCTTGGGATCTTACCGCCTTCCTGTGGAAGTGGTGAAGTTCGGTGTCCACCATGTATTTAACTACCTTAAAACCCGTGATTTAAAGCCCGTTTATCGGCAACAAGAGGATGGTAATTACCTGACGACTGATTCTGGTAATTACATCATCGACGTTGATATCACTGGTCAAGAGGATTTGCCCCAGTTGGCCCGGGACCTTAAGGCCTTGACCGGTGTCGTGGAACACGGTCTTTTTATCGATATTTGTGATGTCTTGTTGGTTGGTAATACTGGCCAATCCATTTACAAAGATCAATTAACTCACTCATAATTTCAAACAGAAAGTCCGGCAGATTTGTCGGACTTTTTTTGTCGCTTTTTCGGTGTGAAATCAGCTTCTAAAACCGCTTCAAACCGCCTTGAAATGCTGATTTAAAAGGCCTATCATATAACTTATATTGACTCTGTTTTAAAAAGTTCATGAGAAGGATAAAGAACCATGACGACTCCCACCACACAAGCTGCCATCGAAGACACCGTCCACCCCGAACGCCTCCACCACCACATGGCGATTCGCTGGGAAAAGGTGATTGAAAATGATCAAGTGCCCGCCCGTCAGGCATCCCTGCGGGTACGGGCCTCAATTGTTGGCCGGGTCGGCCTTTTACTTCTTTCTTCTGGAACAGGTGCCTGGCGGGTTCGCGATGCCATGAACATCGTGGCCAGAGCGCTCCAAATGACTTGCTCCGCCGACATTGGTTTTACCTCCCTCACAGTCACCTGCTTTGACGGGGTGGAATCGTTTACCGAAAGCCTCTCGCTTGCCAGCTCGGGGGTTAATACCGACAAGTTGACTCAGCTCCAGGACTTTGTCCAACGCTTTGCCAGTGACTATGCTGACCAAAAGCCGGCCCTTATCCACCAGCAACTTGATGCAATTAAAAAAGAACCCGGCAACTACCAGCCTTACCAATCTGGTTTAGCAGCCGGACTGGCCTGTGCCGGCTTTATTTTTCTGCTCGGTGGTGGTTTGATTGAGATGATCTGCTGCTTTGTTGGCGCCGGCTTAGGACAGTTCACCCGTAAGCTTTTGGGAAAACGTCACTGGACCTCCGTCGCTACCACGACACTGGGTGTGGCCGTTGCTTGCCTGGCTTATTTCCTGTCCTTGCAATTTTTAGGTCTCTTTTTGCCCAATACCTCAGCCCATGAAGCCGGTTATATTGGCGCCATGCTCTTTGTCATCCCCGGCTTCCCCTATATCACCAGTATCCTCGATATCACGAAAAACGATATGCGGTCTGGGTTGGAGCGCTTAACCTTTGCCCTCACGACGATTATCACGGCAACCTTTATTGGTTGGCTCCTAGCCCTCGGCTTTGGCTTCAAACCACAAAACTTCTTGCCACAGGGACTGTCTCTTTACCCATTGATTGCGTTGCGCCTGTTGGCCTCAATTGCTGGTGTTTACGGATTCTCGATGATGTTTAATTCCAAGCAGAAGATGGCTATCACCGCTGGCCTGATTGGCGCCGTTGCCAACACCACCCGATTAGAGTTAGTGGAACTCGTCCACTGTCCACCAGCAGCGGCTGCCTTTATTGGCGCCTTGCTAGCTGGCCTATTGGCCTCCGTGGTAAATCAGAAATTGCGGTACCCTCGGATTACCCTGACCGTACCATCCATCGTAATTATGGTCCCAGGGCTCTACATCTACCGCGGCGTTTATAACCTCGGACTCAACAACGTGGGGACAGGTGCTGAATGGTTGACCAAGGCCCTCCTAATCATGCTCTTTCTGCCTTTCGGCCTTTTCGTAGCCCGGTTTATCCTGGATAAGAGATGGCGGATGGTGGATTAACACTTTTACTATCGCCATTGAAGAGCACAAAGGACTGACACTGATAAAATATCAGGGCCAGTCCTTTTACTTCGTTTGAATGTTTAGTGCAGTACCGCCTTATAAACCATACTTAGAAAATGTCTGATCAATTCCTGTTACACGGCCATTTTTGTAGTCCTGATACGCTTGCTCGATTTCATCATACAAAGATTGGATGATTTTATCCCGACGATTATATTTTTCGTCCACAAAATCAGTAGGTACATCACCTTGAGCAACCATCTTTTCCAAAACTGAATTTAAAATGGTGGCCATATCAAGGTGTTCGACAGCTGCAATCTTTTGAGCCTTGGCGAGTAGCTTATCATTTGTATGAAAACTAAATTGCTGATTTTTTATTAACATCATCATGCCCTTTCTTGTGGATATTCAGATACATGGGCATATCTATTATGCAATGTTTTTTAGCTAATCATGTGATTCACGGCAGGTATGTGAACCGTGATTTTTATTACTAAACAAATTGTATTTTTAAAAAATTAAAGCCCTTAATCCTGATGCTATCAGGTCCAAGGACTTTTTATACGATTATTTTTTACGATGATCTTGATGCGAACGTTGGGCAATTAAATTGATTGTCGCTATGATAGCCAAAATAATAGCGAAAATCATTCTTGCAAATTCATATTTATTAGTAAAGACACTAATAACAGCATTTGCGAAAATGCCCAATGAAATCACTAATAAAATAAAATGATGATATTGACGAAATTTTTCTAGCACAGCTTCTCCTTACTTAAACACTCATAAAATATTTTCTACCATTTTAAAATAAAAAACTGTAACTATCTATACGAATAGCAACAGTTTGATACAAGCAAGTATTTTTATCCATCAGTCAAAAATAGTTACTTTTTGATGGTAAATGTCTTTTGTCCTAATTCCTGGCCAACATCTGCACCGACAAAGTGAACCGTAACCGGGCTATCGTTTACCAGCTCAAAGTTAATTACAACTTCTGTCGACTGACCAGGTAAAAGCTGCTTATGGAAATTCTGTGCTTCCTGGAAAGCAGCACTATTCTCTGGCAACTTGTTATCGACGTTCGTAAGATCTACTTCTTGATTATCTGACTTTTGTTTTGCCCAAATAGCGTCTGGATAAATTTCAACAGAATCAATATTTTTCTGTGAAACATTGGACATCTTAGCATGAATCACAAGAATTTTACTTTTATCTGTACCAGTAACAACCTCTGATTTTCCAAAATCAAACCTCAAATTACCCGCTTTAAAAGTTGAATCGTTTAACCACCAACCGTTTGATGAGTCTGTATTAGTGTACCCATCAAACTTTGAGTCATCACTAGACGAACTTTTACTGGACGACTTTGCTTCAGAACGAGAATCAGCCGTGTCCTTATTCTTACTAGATGTTGTACTTATGACAATAGCAAAAGTAGTTACCGCCACAATAGCAAAACCAAATATGGACACGAACCTCTTTTTATTTTTAAACATTTACATCTCCTCTCGACTTTTAACTGGTCTACTTCTAAAAAAGCATTATAAACATTCTACATTAATTTAGAATATTTCGCTACCGTTCACCTTTTTGACGCCTTTTTTATTAATTTTAAAATTTAACCAATCAAAAAAACGCCCCTCTCAAAACTGAGAAAGGCGGGTTTTCTTACCGAAAGATATCTTATTTAAAGAGCATTGTCGCAATGGTATTCACGACAGGCACAATCACCACAAAGAGAATGGTTGATGTGGTGACGACGTTCGTGGCGTACTTCACGTCGCCATTGGCCTCATTGGCCAAGATTGGCAAAACAGCCAAAGCCGGCGTGGCAGCTTGCACTGCCAAAGTCTGAGCTTCAAGGTGTGGTAAGTGACCCAAAAAGCCGCCGGCAAAGACCAACAGTGTCAACATAACGGCCGGTGCAAAGATAAAGCGCCCAACTAAGGCAACAACCGTGTCCTTGTCAAAGTGAATGCTTTTTAAGCCAGCATCCGAAAGGACAATCCCAATGTAAATCAGGGACAATGGCGTGACCAAGTTACCAACGTAAGTCAGTGTTGACGTTGCAAAATCAGGAACTGGAATGGCCAAAAGTAAGAAGACCAAGGCCACCAAGAACCCAATCAATGGAGCGGGCAAAAGTTTCTTCCAATTAAAGGCCTTTTGTCCCTTATCCGGGCTATCATTGGCAATAATCAAAGCACCAATGGCCCAGGTTGAAATCGTGTTCATGACATAATAAACCAGGAAATAAGACAACGCCTGATTTCCAAAGAGCGCCACATTTAAGGGCAAACCAATAAAGATAGTATTGGCATTGACGACAACGTTAATAAACGTCCCTTTGCGGCCAGGACGGACCTTGAAAACATAAGCCAAAATGTAGGCAACTAGATAGCTGATGGCAAATGAGAGGAAGGCGTAAACCAATCCTCCAGACAAGGACACTAATTTATCACGTGTCAAAAACTTTAAGACCGACACAAAAATCGATGCCGGTAAGGCAATATTGGTAATCAAGCGGGAAATATTCCCGGCAAAACTATCAGCAAACCAGCCCCGCTGGCGCAAAATAAAACCAAGGGCAATCATCAAGATGATTGTCACAACACTTTCAATTGAATTCAAAAATGCCATAAAAAACTCCCTTCTACGGGTGGTGCCTGATCATTACAGCCCCATCCACTTCTCAGCGCTGCTAAGAGCGCTGATTTTCCATGAACTTCACTATTTTTAAAAAATTGTACATAAAAAAGGACTTTACGCCCTTTTCCATGTGTTGTTGCTTTGCTTTGTTTTTTGTAAGTTAAATCTTAGTACTTAGGTTCCCACTTCAAGTCTTCGATGGCCTTCTTCACGTCGGCGATCTCTTCCTTCGTGATCTTCTGGTCAACGGCTGACTGAGCAGTGGCGATAGCAACTGTCTCTGAGAAGACAGTCAACTTTGAAACTGGTGGCAAAACGGCTGCCCCTGGCTTTGTTGCATCAACGATACCACCCAATGAGTGAGCAGCGGCTGAAATCATTTCATCATTCAAAACCTTTGCAGTTGAGGCGATTGTTCCAAGACCAAGTCCTGGGTAAACCAAGGCGTTGTTAGCCTGACCGATTTCGTAAGTAACACCCTTGTATTCGATTGGGTCAACTGGGATTCCAGTGGCAATCAAGGCCTTACCATCAGTCCATTCAAGCAAGTCTTCTGCCTTTGCTTCGGCCAACTTCGTTGGGTTTGACAATGGGAAGATCACTGGGCGCTCAGTGTGAGCAGCCATTTCTTGCACGATTTCCTTCGTGAAGGCACCTGGTTGAGTTGAAGTTCCAACCATGATTGTTGGGTGAATTTCCTTCACAACGGCTGCCAAGTTTGTCAAATCAGCAGCGTTTGCAAATTCTGAACGTGAGCGGGCGAATGGCTTTTGTTCAGGAGTCAAATCATCCATGTCGTCGAAGAGCAAACCTTGCTTGTCCACCATGTAGATGTGCTTGCGAGCTTCTTCTTCAGACAAACCTTCTTGCAACATTTCTTCGAACATCCGGTTGGCGATACCTGCACCGGCTGAACCTGCACCGAATGTCAAGTAAGTCTGGTCAGACAACTTTTCACCAGTGATGGTCATGGCACCCAAAGCGGCTGCCAAAGTGATGATTCCAGTCCCCTGGATGTCATCGTTAAATGTTGTAATCTTGTCCTTATACTTGTCCAAGATAACAGCGGCGTTTGAACGACCGAAGTCTTCCCAGTGCAAGTACAAGTTAGGGAACAAGTTTTCAGCAGCTTCAACGAAGCTGTCAACAAATTCCGTATACTTTTCGCCGCGAACACGTTCGTGACGGTTACCCAAGTACATGTCGTTGTCCAACAATGATTGGTTGTTTGTTCCGTTATCCAAGACAACAGGCAAAACGTTTTCAGGGTTAACACCGGCAGCAGCCGTATAAACCATCAACTTACCAACAGCGATATCAACACCGTTCGTTCCCCAATCACCGATACCCAAGATTCCTTCGGCATCTGTGACAACAATCAACTTGATGTCACGACCATTGGCACCAGCCTTCAAGGCTGATTCCATAACGTCTGGTTCGTCGATTGACAAGTAAACAGCGTTTTGTGGGTCAACAAACAATTCTGAGTAGTTTTCAATCGTGTCAGCGATCACTGGATCATAAACGATTGGCATAAACTCAACCACGTGTTGTCCGAACAAGTAGTAGAACAATGTGTGGTTTGTGTTGAAGATTTCCATCAAGAACAAACGCTTTTCCAAATCAGAAGGCTTTGATTGGTATTGTGCGTATGCTTGTGCTGATTGTTCTTCCAAAGTTTGCACGCGGGGAGGCAAAAGACCGGCAACGCCGAGTTCCTTACGTTCTTCCATCGTGAACCCTGTTCCCTTATTCAAGAAGGGATTATTTAAAATCTCAATTGGTGTCATGAGATAGGCTCCTTTTTTCTTTGTTTTTTAACTCGAATCAAAGTTCGAATTACTTAACGCTGTTATTCTACAACCCATAAAAATTTATAGTCAAACAGGTGGCATACCCTCACTTTTCCCTATAGTTCATGAAGGGGGGTTGACAGATTTTGCTATAATGGAAGTAGGCTTGAATGTTAAGAATTGAATTTGGAGAAAACCTTGCGCATAACTGATTTACAATACTATTTAGCCCTCGCAACTTACCGAAACTTTTCTCAGGTTTCTGAGAAATTCGGAATTTCCCAGCCAACGGTGTCGCTTGCGATGCAACGGTTGGAAAAAGAGCTTGGCGCCAAGCTCATTTTGCGACAGGCAGCGCATAAAAACGTGACTCTGACCCACGCCGGCGAAGTTTTGCGACAACATGCTACCTTGATTGTGGAACAGTACCAAGTTGCCCAAACGGAGATCAAACGCGACAGTGAGGAATCACTTTTGATTGGTTTGCCACCCATTATTCAAGTTGCTTACTTTCCAGCCATTGCAACGGTCTTATCTGACGATTCACTCGCCCATTTGAAAACAGTTGAAGTTGGGGCCCAAGAGGCCATCGATCAATTAAAGAATGGTGAGCTCGACGCTTCCTTTGTCGGCTATCTCGATGACATCGATCAAAGCGAATTCAATTTAATCGCCTTTGACGAGCAGCCCTTTGCTATTTTGGCTGCCGACGACTACCCCTTGGTTCAAAAAGGGTCCGTGTCATTTGAAGAAATCAAAGACGAAAGATTCATCTTACTGAAAGGTAACTTCGTTCATACCCAGGCTTTCGACCAGTTGGCCCGAGCCGCCCATTTTCATGCCAACGTTTTGTTTAATTCCTCGGAACCCTATGGAATTCTAAGCCTGATTCGACAAAATCGTGGGATTGGCTTTATGGTCCACCACCCAGCGTTAACTTTCCCGGGTGTGACCGCATTGCCCATCACAGATGACGACCAGCCCATGTTTAAGGTCGGCTTTGCTTACCGAAAAGACATTGTCTTAACGGATGCGCAACAGCGGATTTTTGATGAGCTCTTGGCCGCCACCAAAATTGGACGGCCGGATCACAGAACACCCCCACTGGAGGAATGATGATGCAAAAGAAGAAAACAACCATCGTGGTCACAATCTTAGTACTGATTTTGGCCGTCGTTGGTGGATTAGTTGCTTGGCAAAGCAACAGTCAAAAAGATGACAAAAAATCTGACAAATTAACCATTGTCGCTTCAACGAACGTCTATGCCGAATTGGCCAAGACGGTTGCCGGCGACCACGCTGATGTTTCAGCCATTATTACCAAGCAATCCGTTTCACCGGAAGATTATGAACCAACCAACGCAGTGGCTAAAAAGGTTGCCAAGGCGGACATTGCCTTTGGAAACGGCTTGGGCTACGATGCTTGGTTGCAAAAATTAGCCAAGACATCGAAGTCAACGCAAGTGCTCTATGTTGGTAACGATATTTTGAACAAGAAGTCTGGTTCAAACCCCCACTTGTGGAATGATCCAGAAAACATGATTAAGGCCGCTCAAGGATTAGCTGACACACTCAGCAAGAAGGATCCAAAGCACAAGGCCGATTACGAAGCCAACGCCAAGGCCTACGCCACAAAGCTTAAGCCAGTGACCGACAAGATTGCCGAATTGAAGTCAGAAGTTGCCGGTAAGGAAGTCATGGAAACCGAGCCAGTTTACGAATACATGTTGGACGCCTTGGGCGCCAACGTGGTCGGCACTGATTTCGCCGAAGCCATTGAAGAAGGAAACGACCCTTCACCAGCCGTCTTGACGGATATCCAAAATAAGATTAAGAACCACGAACTCGCCTTCTTGGTTTACAACACGCAAACCACAGGCGGCACGGTTGATAAGATTGTCAAGTTGGCCAAGGATAACAACATCCCAATCGTTAAGGTGACAGAAACTTCGCCAGAAAAGACTTCTTACGTTGACTGGAAGCTCAGTGAATTGAAGCAGGTCCAAGAGATTGTTGCTAAGTAACAATCAGCAAATAAAAAGAGCGAAGGACGAAATCCTTCACTCTGATGAACACCGAACAATCCTGTTCGGTGTTTTTTTATTTGCCTGAATGAACGCAGCCACTGTGGCTAGCGGTTATTCTGAAATCATTGGCGACGCTTACCGTGTTGCCAGTAGCTCTTGTCCCCGACTGATTTCCTTGAGGACATTGGCAACGGCCGTGCCACCAAGAGAAGTCCGACGGTTAACGGCCGCCTTAGAGGTTAACTCTTCATAGACATCTTCTTCGATATGGTTATCGGCTGCCTGAAGGTCAGCCAACGACATTTCATTTAAGGTCTGTCCCGTTTGAATGCCCTTCAACACCAATTCACCAACAACCGCATGCGCCTGACGGAATGGCACACCCTTTGTGGCCAAGTAGTCAGCCAGTTCAGTGGCGTTCGAGAAGTCGTCTTTCGTAGCTGCTTCCATCCGGTCAGCGTGGACCGTCATCGTTGATAACATCCCCGTAAAGACCTTCACGGAGGCCAAAATAGTGTCCATCACCTCGAATGTGGCTGCCTTATCTTCCTGCATATCCTTGTTGTAGGCCAGTGGCAAGCCCTTCATAACCGTCAACAAGCCCATCAAGCTCCCAAAGACGTGCCCTGTCTTTCCCCGAACAAGTTCGGCAAAGTCCGCATTCTTCTTTTGGGGCATAATCGATGATCCAGTTGAGAAGTTGTCTGAAAGTTCAATGTAATTGAACTCGTAGGTCCCCCACAAAATCAGTTCTTCCGCCATCCGGGACAAATGCACCATCAAAATTGAGGCATTCGAGAGGAATTCGAGGGCGAAATCCCGGTCCGAAACAGCATCCAAACTATTGTGGTAGATGGCATCGAAGCCCAATTCGTCAGCGACCAGTCGGCGGTCAATTGGGAAGGTCGTGCCCGCCAAGGCAGCAGCGCCCAATGGGAGCATGTTCGTATGCTTTTCGTTGAATTCAAAGCGTTGAAAGTCACGTTGGAACATTTCGAAGTAGGCCAGCAGGTAGTGACCATAGCTAATGGGCTGGGCGTGTTGCATGTGCGTATAGCCCGGCATAATCACATCCGCATGCTTCTCGGCTAAGTCAAGGAGGGTCTGCTGCAATTCAGTGATAGCTTCCTTAACTGCTGGCAGGCGGTGCTTCACCCACAAATGGAAATCAGTTGCCACTTGGTCATTCCGTGACCGGCCAGTGTGCAACTTGCCCGCCACCGGCCCAATCTTTTTCGTCAGCAAGGACTCGATATTCAAGTGGATATCCTCGTTGGCAACGGAAAATTCCACCTTGCCAGCGGCCAAATCAGCCTGAATGTCGTGCAGGCCGGCGCTGATTTGCTCAGCTTCCTCAACCGAAATAATCCCCTGCTGACCTAACATTTTCACGTGGGCCAATGAGCCCTCCAGGTCTTCTTCTGCCAACCGGTAATCAAAGCCGATTGAGGCGCCAA
Organism: Fructobacillus tropaeoli; assembly: GCF_001047135.2. Taxonomy (GTDB): domain Bacteria; phylum Bacillota; class Bacilli; order Lactobacillales; family Lactobacillaceae; genus Fructobacillus; species Fructobacillus tropaeoli. Next base: position 69,430 of record NZ_DF968085.1, read on the forward strand.
ATTCATCGACCCATTCTGCTGCTTTGCCGGTAAACCGGCCACCCCATAATTTATCGGACATTTGATTCTCTCCTATTTCTTTTGTTCTGAATGGACGTGGTTCACTTGCTCAAAGACCATGCTTGGCAATGACCACAACTTAATAAATCCACCGGCAGCAACTTGATCAAAGCTATCAGCTGCCGTATATGTGGCTAAGTTCTTGTTATACAGTGAGTTTTCCTCAGACTTCCGCGCAACGGCAACGGCTTGTCCCTTGTACAACTTCATCTTGACCGTACCGTTCACAACCTGTTGTGTCTGGTCCATGAAGGCCTGCAAGGCATCAAAGAGTGGCGTAATCCACAAAGCATTGTAAATCAGGTCCGTCACCTTCTGTTCCAACAAAGGCTTGTAGTGCGCAACGTCACGCTCCAACGTCAAGTCTTCCAAGTCCTTGTGAGCAGCCATAATCACGGCTGCGGCTGGTGCTTCATAAACTTCACGAGACTTAATGCCAACCAAACGGTTTTCAATCTTGTCAATCCGGCCAATACCATTAGCACCGGCAATCTGATTTAGCTTGACAATCAACTGAGCCAAGGTCATCTTTTCACCATCGAGGGCAACCGGCAAACCTTCTTCAAAGGTCAAGTCCAAGAATGTTGCTTCTTCCGGTGCGTCTTCTGGTGCAACCGTCATGCCCCAGGCATCATCGGGTGCGATGTTCCAAGGATCTTCGAGGATACCGGCTTCGTTAGCGCGGCCCCACAAGTTGGCATCGATTGAGTATGGTGATTGCTTACCGATTGGCACTGGGACGTTGTGGTCCTTGGCGTAATCGATTTCTTCTTCACGTGACCAGTGGAAGTCACGGATTGGGGCTTCGATGGCCAAATCAGGATCCAAGGCGTGGATGGCAGCTTCGAAACGAACCTGATCATTTCCCTTACCAGTTGAACCGTGGGCAATGGCATCTGCCCCGTTTTCATGAGCAATCTCAACTAATTTCTTAATAATCAATGGACGTGAAAGAGCTGAAACCAAAGGATAAGCGCCTTCATACAAGGCATTGGCCTTGATCACTGGTGCCACGTATTCGTTGGCGAATTCTTCCTTACCATCAACCACGATTGACTGGGCTGCACCAACTTGGAGGCCCTTCTTTTGGATTTCATCCAAATCCTTACCACCCTGGCCAACGTCCAAGACAACGGCGATCACTTCGTAACCCTTATCAATCAACCACGGAATGGCCACAGAAGTATCGAGTCCACCTGAATATGCCAATACAATTTTCTTTGTCATGTTGTTTCTCCTCTATTGTTCAATCAATTTCAATTGTTTTATGTGGGATAACAGCTTGAGCTGCGTATGAACCGCTAAACTGCTCATCCCACTTTTTCAATGGTTCCAACCAACCGCTTTAATCCACCAAAACCTTACTAATAAAGTCCTGGGTCTTTGGGTTTTGTGGGTGGTCAAACAGTTCAGCCGGTGTATTCTTTTCCTGAATCACGCCATCAGCCATAAACCAGATTTCATCGGCGACCTGCTTAGCAAAGTGCATTTCGTGGGTCACAACCACCATGGTCATATTACCGTCGGCCAATGACTGCATGACCTTCAGAACTTCGCCAACATTTTCGGGATCCAAAGCTGAAGTTGGTTCATCAAAGAACAAAACCTTAGGCTGCATTGCCAAAGCACGAGCGATGGCCACACGTTGCTTCTGACCACCAGACAAGCTGTTTGGGAAGGCATCGGCCTTATCAGCCAGACCAACGCTTGTCAGATATTTCATGGCCACAGCAGTCGCTTCTTCGTCGGACATGCCCTTTACTCGCATTGGAGCTAATTTTAAATTGGCCACAACCGACATATTAGGGAAGAGGTTAAAGCTTTGGAAAACCATGCCAATTTGTTCACCCAACTTGGCCAATTCCTGGTCAGACTGTTGAGCTAAATCGACACCGTTGAAATCAACAACACCGCTGGTTGGACGTTCCAGCTGGTTAATGCAGCGGAGCAAAGTACTCTTACCAGATCCGGAAGGGCCAATGATGCAGACCACCTGGCCGGCATCAATGTCGCCGTTAATGTCTTTAAGAACTTCATTGCCACCGAAGTCTTTTTTGAGATGTTTTACAGAAATTAATGGATTAGTCATGGTTCATCTTCCCTTCTAAGTAGTTCAATCCCCGTGTCAAGATAAAGGTCATCAAGAAGTAAATCACCATGACAACCACGATTGGTGCGATACCACGATAAGTGTCAGCACGGACGATGTTCAATTCGTAGACCAAATCAGTCACACCGATAATCGAAACAATGGAACTTTCCTTGATAACTGAGATAAATTCGTTACCCAATGCTGGCCAGATGTTCTTAAAGGCCTGTGGCAAAATAACAAAGCGCATCGTGTCTTTTTGGTTCAAGCCAAGACTCTTGGCTGCTTCCTTTTGTCCCTTATCCAATGAGGTAATACCACCACGGATAATTTCAGCAACATAGGCACCTGAGTTCAAGGAAACGGCAATGATACCGGCCGTCAAGGCTGGGATGTTGATCAAAGCACCAAGACCAAAGTAAACCAAGAGAATTTGAACCATCATTGGTGTTCCCCGGACAATTTCGATGTAAGAAATTGCTGGCCAACTCAAGATCTTAAACTTTGACATCTTCATCAAGGCCAAGATAATTCCTAAGATAATTCCAAAGGCAACTGAAACGAAAGCAATTAAAGTGGTGTTTAAGAAACCACTGTAGAAGTAGTGCCAGTAGCGAAGCATTGACGTGTCCACCGTGTTTTCGGACATGTTCTTACCGGCGTTCTTCAAGTAAGTCTTAATCCAGCCATGGTTCTCAATCTTATCGATTGACTTGTTGACTGCTGCTACCAATTCAGGGTTACCCTTAGCAAAGGCAATCGCTGCACCTGTTTGGTTGATGTCCAACTTGTAGCCGGAATCAATCATCTTCAAATCTTTGTCGTTGGCAACGTAAGCTTGGGCAACTGGCTTTTCAACTCCAACGGCTGCAACCTTGTTCGTCTTCAAGGCGAAAATCAGGTTTGGCGTCTTGTCCATTCCAACAACTGTAGCTCCTGAAATCTTTTGTTGAGCCAAGTCGTATTGCAAAGTTCCGGTTTGAGCACCAATCTTGGTTCCCTGCAAATCACTAGCATTCTTATACTTTGAAGCGTTTGTCTTGCTAATCAGGAAGCTTTGACCACCGTTGTAGTAAATCTTTGAAAAATCAACACTTTGACGACGTTCGTCAGTTGGGTTGATTCCCCCAATAGCCATGTCAACCTTACCAGTTTGAACGGCAACCAAGACGGAACTAAAGTCCATGTTCTTGATTTCTAATTTCACGCCCAAGTCCTTGGCAATCTGCTTAATGATGTCAACGTCCATTCCAACATCCGTTGAAGTGCCGTTTTTATTCATCTGGAATTCATATGGTGGATAATCCGGCGAAATCGCCACCTTCATCACACCCGCTTTTTTAATCTTTTGCAAGCCATCATCAGCGTGAGCCACTTGGGTCATGCCTAATCCGGCGACGACCAAAACAGTGATCGTGATGAATGCTTGTTGCAACCACTTTGTTATCTTCTTCATCTTCTCGTCCTCTTCCCTTTTTTCCTAACCAATAAAAAAACGCCCTTTAGTCTTTCGACTAAAGGACGTTCTGCACGCGGTACCACCTTACTTATACCCAAATAGGGTATCTCTCATTATTCGATCTAAAATTCAAATCGTCAGCTCTGTAATGGGAGCGCCCAGTATGGTTTTCATCGCATACAACTATAGGTGACGTTCATCTTCGTTTGTACGTGTTTCACACCAACCAACACTTCACTGAGCTACAAAACGGGGATTACTACTTCCTAATTAACGTTTTATTATTAGTTTTTGATAATTATAGCACTGACATCTAATCTTGCAAGGGGTTTTGCAAATTTTTTTCGTTTTATTCGGTCTTTTTGCCTAAAAACCCCAATTTTAAGGGAAATGATCATGTAAAAATATTTGATTATTTTAATTTAAAAGCGATTTATTAGAATATAGCATCCAAAAAGCACTTATTTGTCCCACCATTCTCTACTCTTATTTGTCCACTTCCTGATTTTTTATGCAAAGTAAAAACCCCAGAACTTGGAAAATCCAAATTCTGAGGTTCATACCACCATGGCTTTCGCCACAGTTATTGTTTGCACCCTTACCAATTACGAAACGAGTTCGCTTGGAAAGAGATTACTTTTCATCACGCTTGTTGCGCTTTGCAGCTGCAAACAATCCGAGGAATGAAGCAGCAAGTCCAAGAATAAGTCCACTGTTGTTAGCAGCAGTCGTTTCTTCACCAGTTGCTGGCAAGACACTTGACTTCGTTGCAGGAGTGACATTATCTGTTGTGGTTGTTGCAGTTGGTTCAGCTGAAGTTGCTGTTCCTTGTGCTTCCTTCTCCTTCAAGAGTTGATCATAAGCAAGGTCATAAGCCAAAACATATACAGGGTTTTGGTTGTTAGGAGCCTTTGCCCGACCATTCTTCACGTCATCTTGTGCTTGCAAGTATGCTTGGTTAGCTAAGTCGTAGCTTGCTTGATCATCAACAGCCGTCTTAGTATTGTTTTGCTTATCAGCAAGCAATGCCTTCACAGCTTGACCAGCAGCGTAACCCTTCAAATAGTTAGCATCATCAGGGTAAGCCTTAGCAGCACCATTAGCACCGTCATTCAAACCAGCAATTGTCCGTGCATAAGCTTGGTCATAAGCGGCTTTATCTGCGTCATCAAGGTTGGCGTCTTGACGACCCTTACCTGACAAAGCATCATCTTGTGCTGTGTTGTTTACCGTCGTGTAGTGCTTCAAACCGGCGTTGTATCCAGCCATGTAAGCTGCATCAGTTGACTGAGCTGGCTTACCGGCATTCGCATCGTCGAATCCTGCCTTGGCACGGTCGTAACCGTACTGACTAGCAGCAGTTGCTGTTGTTGGTGCGCTCTTGCCTTGGGCAAAGTCGGCAGCACCAGCTGTAGCTTCAGCGTCGGCCTTGGCCTTGGCTGCAGCGTAAGCTTGCTTGTAGATGGCACTCTTGTTCGTCAAATCAGTTGGTGTACCGCTTTGAGAACCGTCTTGGTAACCAGCCTTGGCACCAGCGGCAGCATCATCATATGCCTTGTTGTAGGCATCTTGATATGCTTGTGACTTGGTTGCCAAATCACTTTCCTTTGGTGCACCAGCAGCGCCATCCTTGGCACCAGCAATGGCACCATTGTAGGCATCTTGTGCTGCTTGAGGTGCATCCGCAGCTGGCTTCGTGTCAGTTCCGGCACCGGTATAACCAGTTTGGCTATCCTTGTATGCCTGGTAACCCTTCATGTAAGATGGGTCAGCCTTTTGGGCATCCGTTGGTTCCTTACCTGATTGTGCATCAGCTGCCGCATCGGTGTAACCCTTCTTAGCCGCATCGTAAGCAGCGGCTGCAGCCTTACCAGTTGGTGTCGAATCATCTGGGTGAGCTTGACCGTTAAGGAATGCTTGAGCACCATTATCGGCAGCCTTCTGAGCAGCATTATAACCAGTCATGTAGTTTGGATCAGCCTTCTGTGCATCCGTTGGTTGAGTACC
>NZ_DF968086.1 GCF_001047135.2 Fructobacillus tropaeoli
TTGTCGCGCTTTGTGGAACTTTCGCTACATTTGTCGCGCTTTGTGGAACTTTCGCTACATTTCCAAACGGTCTTATAAATAAAACCGTTTGGCTGCTGCTTCGCAGCTATGTGGGCTTTGCCCACACCCATAATGATTGGTGCTACTTGGAGATCACGACTGTTAAACCGTGTTCTGTCTTAATCTCTTCAACTGCTAGCAGTACCTGTTCTGATTGTTGGGCTGGATAAGAGGCGATAGCTTGAGAGTGTGTTGCCCGTCCAATTTTATTCCACTCAAAGAAAAGCCCAACTGGGTTGTCAAATTGTGGTAAAACGACCCGTAAGGAATAAAGGGTATTGGGTGCTTTCAGCCACAGTGGTGTAACGTTTTTTAAAATTTCCGCTTTGATTGATTCCGTTTTCATTTGATAACCTCCAGGTGGCGAACTAATTCGTATTGATAATGTTTACTTCCAGACCAAAAACCACACTCATCAAAGGCAGTCACTTCTTCGATAACAGGCTTTGTCGGTTGCTGGTCCGTTGAGGTCTTGTTGACCTGTACAAGCACCTTTCGATGATTGGCGAAAGCCTCCTGACATAGGAACTGCATATCATAAATTGGGGTTTCTTCTAACCAAGTGAGCTGTTCTTGACTAGCCTGCTTAGTACGATTAATTTTCTGGGTATGATCAGAAAGAAAGAAGCCGTTCCACTTGATTTTGCCGCGCTCCCGGTAATCTTGTTCAAAGAAAACTTTAGCACGACGAATCGCTTCTTCATTCATAACTATTCCCTCCATTATGACCACCAACAAGGTTGCCACGTTCCAAAGCAGTCCCTCCTTTTTCATAAGAAATCGCTCGCATTACTGCCGTACTACCAAAACGATCACGTAACTGATCCAGTAGTTGCTCGACATGATTGGGCGCTTCTTCGGTGGTGGCATTAAATAAATCAATCTGTTCTTGGTTATCATCGATCAGATCACCATAAGCTACATAAATGTTCCGAATTGACGCCCCAGGCCAATTCTTGCGGAAAATACTCAAGACAGTTTTTATCAAAACATTGCTGTGGTTACTGGGTTCTATGCGCACTGTTTGATGAAAGCCATGTGTCCCCTCCTCTTCAATAGCTGAATAAGGATAGCCGATACTCAGAGTGACGAGGCGAGCCTGTTTCTTGTGGTGCCGAATCCGAGCAGCAACTTGATCAGCTAACTCGCTAAGCACTACCTCAATCTCTTCTTGTCTACGATAGTCACGGGGTAAAACTTGCGAATTACTGTAAGACTTATTCTTGACTGTTAGCTTTTCAGTTAATTCAGAACGGTCAATCCCCCAGGCTAAGGCATATAGCTGTTCACCTATCAAACCCATTTTTTCACGCAAGGCATAGGGATCATAGTTAGCTAAATCACCCATCGAGTTAATCCCCCAGTTATTTAGCTTTTTAGCCGTTCGTTTTCCAATACTCCATACATCAGTCAAACTGGTAATCGGCCACAGTTTTTCCGCCACATCTTCATAATGCCAAGTCCCCTTTAAATCTTTGGCGTGTTTGGCTTCAATGTCTAGGGCTAATTTAGCTAAAACAGGACTGTCACCAATCCCAACAGTTAAGTAAAGACCCATGCGGTCACGTGCTTCTTTTTGGATTTTCAATGCCACTTCTTCTGGACTACGACCGAATAAGTGCCAGAAACTGGTCATGTCTAAAATGGATTCATCAATCGAATAAGGTAAAACGTGCTCTTGATCGACGAACTCCAAAAAGATTTCGTTTAAGGCCAGGTTCTTTTCGATATAGAGGTTCATTCTCGGGTTGACCATCATCAATGATGAAGTGTTAGGTAGCTCTCGTTTACGAGTAACATTACTAATACCCAAGTGCTTTTTGGCCATTGGTGAGGCCGCTAAAACAAGCCCGCCATTGGTATTACGTTGTTCAGACAAAACGACGAGTTCAGCCTTTAGGGGGTTCAACCCACGTTGGACACATTCAACGCTGGCATAAAAACTCTTTGAGTCAATGAGAAAGAAAACGCGACGCGCTTCTTTTTCATAGACTGATTGTAGTTGTTCAACGCTCATCTTGTTCACCTCTTTAAAACATAAGAATAGTATACGAACATCTGTTCGTATTATCAAGAGAAAAGGTTGATAATAGCAAAAGAAAAAGCCCCCTACTGTTTGCAAGTAAAGGACTTCTGATTTATTGATAGAAATCATTCAATTAAACTGTTGATTTGCTCAGCATACGGATCCAGTGAAATAATAGTTGACCTATTTTGAACAGCCCTTTTAAAGGTTGGTGTAGAGTTCAAAAAATCAAGCTCTTCTAAATTGACAATTACTTCTGAAGATGTGTCAATGGGAACTGCATGCGCTATTTTTTCTACTTTAAGGTCTTTCCTATATTTGTATTTCCCGCTAACGGTAAATAGATGAATCTTGCCGTTAACGGGTATAGAGACGATATCCCCTTCCTTCATATTTAGCAATTTAACGAAGTAACCAGCAATTTGACCAATATATGTGTCTGACATCTCACGATAATACTGATTATTTTCTTTCTTCTTCAATTTATTAATTTCTTGTTTAACAACCTTACGAATATTATCATCTGATTTATCATAATTATTTTTTTTAGTAACTCATTAATATCACCTAAATCATTCCAACTAATACCAATAATCTTCTTCTCTCTAAACGTCTCAATTAATTGCTTACCATCAATAACTGAGCCTACTTTATAATAATTTGTTTTTTCATTTGAAATTTTTGGATGTTCTTCAATTTTAAATGTGAAGAAAGAGGAAAGTGGTGTTTTTATATTTTGATAGACAAGCTGTGATATACAAAAAACAATAAAAACGGCCAAAATTGATGCCCATGCTTGAAGGAATACTTCTCTAAGATCCCCCAATGCTGTTGGAAGAGAAAAACATGCGAGAACAATAAATTATTAAAATGGGCAATATTATTTTTATGTTAAATTTTTTCATTATAGACTGTGCTCCTATGCTAAATTGTAGCAAGAAAATTATTAAACTTTTATGCAGTTTCGATTTGATCATGAGTCATTGCTACTTATTAGGTAACTTAATTTGATCTTTGATTGACTCTCTTGCTTTTTCGTATTGATCGAAGGATCTTTGCAAGTTTCTTATAGGTTCTTCAAGATAAAGTTTTCGAATTTTTGGTTCCTCTGTATGTTTTTCTAGAAATTCATAGTGGTCTATTTTATTTCCGAAATTAAGTTGGTGACCTCTATTATATCGATCTTCTTCTTTTCGATATTGTGCTAATAAAATAGCATAATGTCTCCGGCCATCTAGTAAATCAGCATAGTTTTTGATAAAAGTTGATAGGGCCTTACTTGCTGGTTCATCAAACAAAAAATTAGAAAGATTTGCTCGACTATTAAGATCGCTGATTTTTTTCAAAAATACATTTTGAGCTTCAGGATAATTTAATGGGTTCTCGTAAACGTCAAAGGGATTAGGAATAACTGCCCTTAAGCTTTCTAATTCAGTGCAATTAATCATAGCTCTAAAGTTAATGGGATTCACTTCTTGATAATTTTCGTTCAATTTCAAAATGCTTTTTTCAGCAACTATGACTTCGTATAACTGTTCGGAGAGTTGGAAAGTATTGAAACGTTTTTCTAAAAGCTCAAGCTTATTCGATTGTTTTAGTGTTCTGTTTGTTTGCCATAAAGACCAAGCACTGGTACCTAAAGATAGAATAATACCTAGTAGAGTTATCCAATCTGAAATTACCATTTTAACTGCTCCTTTTTCTAATAAGTTTTATCAGTCAATAAACTTTGAAATACTTTTTCTTACTTCCCGTTCATCACCGGCCACATAAAAACGGACACCATACAATTTGGTGTTGCTATTTTCGCCAATAATCTCAATATTTTCTGGGGAGATACTTGTTAACAAATCTTCTTTCCACTGATCTTGAGCTAATAATTGATTACCCTTAGGTTCAAGATAAAGCTGATAGATATAGGATTCATTGGCAAGATACAAAACAAAGTCCGGCAAAAATCCAGCATAGTGCGAAACTGTACCGGAAAAGGCATGCAGTTTCAGATTGGAATTTCGTTCATCACTACGAATCAGGTAGACATCTTGGTAACGTTCTTGCAACTTTGCAATGTAGCCACGAACCAATTCGATTAGGCTTTTTTCTAAGCCATCGACAATTGCTTCATCATAGACAAACCAGGATTCTTTTTTCAAATCATAAGCGGATATAAGTTCACTTATTCCAGCGCCTTTATGGTTGATAGGAACACGTTTCTGATAATCCTGTATGACTTCTTTAATGGGAATACCCAAGAACCGATTCGTTCCCCTTTGACGCTTATAATTCATCACCAACATGCGTTGAATATAAGCGAGATATTTTTCCACGACCAGTAACTGCGTAGCTCGGGGCAGCTCTTTTACAGCGCCAGCTGAAACAATTGCTTGAATTTCTAGAATGTTACCTAACCATTCTGGCGCCTTTCGAAACTCCTCCAAAGAACTAAGGGTAGGCATGTACTTTTTCATATTTTGAAAACGGAAAAATGGATTTCGAGCCATCGCCTTTTTAACGAGTTGATCATCCATTTTAACGAGACGTGTCTCCGTCTGTTGAGAAGAATTTTCTGGACGAAAGGCGCTCTCTTCTAGGGTGGCCGTTTCAATATTGACAGTTGGTAATTCGGCTATTGAAACACCATATTTTTCGAGACCATTATAGTCATTTTCAGGGATATCCTCGACTTCGTTATAGTAGAGCTTTCCTTGTTGATAGACATGGGAACGTTTAAAAGAATCTTTGACGCGCGTTGTTAATAGTTCAAAATCTTGGTCATCTTCTACCTGTAATTGCATGGCCTCAAATGATTTGGTTAGATTCTCAATATACTTTTTATCGTTGATGGTGTGATAATGCAGTGACTCCAAAATCTGTCGTTCAGGTGTCGCGTGGTCAAACCTTCTGGTAAATGATGTCGCCCCTTCAAAGACAAAAGGATTATATCGCGCCCCACGTCCAATTAATTGTGCCTCACTGTTCGTTTGATTCTGGGTAATTGTTTGCTCCCCAATGCGAACAATATCATAGAGGTTTAAAACATCCCAACCTTCCGATAGCTTAGCAACCGCGAAGATAGCACGAAACGGGTTGTTCGGCTCTTCTAGAGTGTTTAGATTATGAAAGTTATTAGTGTCTTCTAAGAGGCTTTTTTGGCTGGTATCGTTGACGTTAATCGTATTTAAAGCCTGAAAATCACGTTGTAATTCGCGTACGAGCACGCCTAAGTCAACCGTCTGATAATAGCGATAAGCTTGTCTTAAAGTAGAGGACTGAGTAGTCTGACTCTGATCGTTGATGAAATTAGAAAGGGAGTCGACTGTTAGTTGCTCAATAATCGTTAGAAATTGATTGCGTGCTTCTTTGGAGACGTCAATTTTATTGGATTTAAACAAAATAACCGGTTTGAAGTCTGGAATGCCAGCTTGATGAGCCATTCTTTTCCGATACTGCGAGAGTAAAATCGCATTTAGCATCTTAGCTTGGTCATCATCATTGGCTTGTAGACGAGCAATTTTTTTCGAATAACCAGCTTCCTGAAACTGTTTTAAATCATACTGAAAAATGACCTTATCCCGGTATTTCTCATAGATGGTTTCATTATTTAAATCAATAGTGGCCGTAAACTCTAGTTGCCGATTTGCTGGGTTCGATTGACGTACGCGATCTAGTGTATATTCCCAGGCCCTATTTTCCTGATCCTTTTTACTCTTTGTACCGGCAGAAAAATGGTGGGCTTCATCAGCTAAAATAATGAGTTTTTGTTTGGCTAAGTCCTCATAAGTTAATCCATTTTCACGCGGGGTGTTGAGTTCATTTGCTAGTGTTTGAATGGTTGTCATTCGTAGATAAATGACACCGGGTTCTGGATTCTTGGGGAACTGCTGGACTTCTTTTACTTGCAAGTTAAGTCCATCAATACTTAGAGGTTGCGAAAACAGATATTTGGGCGACTGCGTATTCACCATGTTTTCGCGAGTCTTGGTAATCACGGCATTTGTGTTGACCACAAAGAGAAAATTTTGGTAGCCAAATTCTTGGTAGAAATAAAGGATATCAGCGGCCATAACGTCGGTTTTACCGGACCCTGTCGCCATATGAAAAAGGAGCTGATTAAAACGACTAGTGACGTTATCATCTTTTTGTGTGTAGTTGAGATGATAAAGCGACTCTTTTTGATAGTCACGTAACTGATGCTTGAGGTTGTTTTTGATGTAGTCGGGGTAGGTAAAATTATGGCGAGGCTCATCATTTTTCAAAAAATTATGGCTATAGTTTTGAATTTCTTGAATAATGGGTAGAACTAATTGACGAGTAATTTTCTTGGCCATTAGTCGTCCTCCGCATAAAAACTTTTGTTAAAGGCAATATCATTAGAGGACATTAATTCTTGGACATTAGCGTCATCAATATTGCTGTAAGAGTAATAGAGTTGATTCTTGTCTAATACCTTGATGAGGAGTTTTTTCTTGTTATCGAGTGGCATTTCCTGATATTCAGCATCTTGTAGAACTTTGTCCAGATCGACCCGAAAATCAAGGTCTGCCGCACCTTCCAGCATAGGAGTGACGACGTCATTAAGTGCGGAAGCGTTTTGGGCATTTTGAATATCGCGCAGGTAGCCTTGATTTTTTTCCATCAATTCCGCATAGACAAAGGAACCACCTCCCTGCCAATTAACATCTTTGGAGATTCCGCCTTGCTCACCAGCAATCACTTTTTTAAGGCGTTCAACAGAGACCGTTTTAATGTAGTCCATCTGTTCAATTCCAATAAAGCGACGGTTCATTTTCATGGCGACTGCCTGAGTGGTTGCGGATCCCATGAAGAAATCCAACACAATATCTCCAGAAAGACTATTAGATTGAATAACTCGCTGAAGTAGTTTTTCTGGCTTTTCTCCATTTTCAAACGTTACTTCGCCACCCTCTTTACTGATGGATGCCCACGATATATCGTCCCACAAAGTACCAGCTTTTTCTGTTTTATATACAACTCCTTCTTCTTCAAAAGCTGTTGCCGAAAGAAAGCTAACAAGTCTTTTTGTTTTTCCAATAAATCCTACATCAATTTTTTTTCCTTTATTTCGTCCAGAGATAGGTGCATATCTAGCTATAACAAATTCATTTTTATCAGAAACAGCGTTTTTAACCCTCTTTCTAATACTAGTTTGTGCATTCTCAGTAGTAAATATTTTATTTAAATATTTTACATACACATCTGTTTCAGGTATACCTTCTTCCTTAGAAATTTCAGAAATGCTTTTTATCTTGAAGTTTTTTACTTCAAATAACTCAATGGGCTTACCTGAACCATCAAGGGTCTCGCCAATTTTAACTAATTCTCCAGAATCAACTAAGACAGATTTATACGCGAATGACTTTCCTGAAGATTTACGTTCTTGAATATACAAATCTAACGGAACCGTTTTATTTTGAATGTTGATTTGTGCGAAGTCATTTTGATAAATAGTAATAAACTCTGTATTTTTCTTTAATTTTTTATCTTCTCCCCCTCCTGATGCTCCACTTGAAGACTTCGTTTTAACCGTAACAGTGTTTAAATAATGATTTCTTCCAAAAACCATATCCATTACTACCTTAAGATATGCTTGTTCACCATCATCTGTATGAATAAAAATCATACCATCATCTGATAATAGTTGTTTGGCAATTTCCAATCGATTAATTATAAAGACTAACCATGAAGCATGATTGAATTTATCATTATAAGCAAAAGAGTCGGAATTAGTATTGTAGGGAGGATCTAGATAAATCAGTTTTACTTTACCAGCATAGCGTTTTTTCAAACTATACAACGCTACTAAATTATTTCCTTTGATAATTAAATTATCGCCATCAAAAGTATCAACAGATTCGCCATCTAAATGCTCTTTGTCATATTTAGTAGCATTTTTAAAGATTTTAGGTTCTAATAATTCATCAATCTCAGACTTAGCTATGGTTTCATTTAGAAACACTTCGTCTGTATCTTTTTGATCTTCTTTGGTCATACCTGCCTTTAACACAGTATCTTTAAAAGGAAAATCTAAGACTACGTCAGCGGTTTCATCAATAAATTTATTTCCGGCGTTTAGTCCAATTTTATTTTCGAACCTAGTGTAGCTGTCTTGCCAGTATTCCTTATAGGTGAACATTTCAATAAACTGATTAAGCTTAAACACTTCAATATTTTTTTCATCAACTAAAACGTTCTCTGTATAGGTATCGTGAATCAGTTGATTAGACAGCAATGCTTTCATCAGCATTGGGGTATATGCGTCCAAATCTTCAATGACTTTGTTTCGCTTTAAATTACCATTACTAGTAAAATATGTTGAACCGAAATCTTTTAAAATTGATTTGGTTGTTGCCATAATTTTGGAATCTATCATTGACCTAATTACTCCATTTTTAAGGTGCGTTATTTATTGTTGTTTGCTTACTAAAATAGTATAGCATGTTCATTATCTGTGGATTTTTACCACCTTTTTGGATTTCAGTACTTAATTGATCCAATGGTACGTTTTTTAGTGTCATTCGACCGCGTTCGTTATCAATTAATAATTGAGCATATTAATGATATTCAACACAATATGTACAAAAAAGAAGACTTACTGGAGCCCTCTTCTTTTATTTAAATTCTGGTTTGAAACCAACAAACTGACTGGCCTTGTAAGTTTGTACCTCAAGCTTTCCGGCTACTTCAAAGGACTTCCCCTTTTTACTTCTCGCCTTGAAAGCAATTCGTTGATCATCAAGCAAGTCTTCAATCTCTTGTTCAGTAAATTTGTGGCCAGAAAATACGCCTGAGAAGGACACTTCTTTGCCCCGCCAAAGTCCAGTTACCTTTTCCTTAACCGGGCCTTTTGATTGTTTTTTAGTTTCTTTTTGGGCCCCAAGATTGTCCTTTAGCTGTTTGGCATTCTCAGCCATAACAGGAATGTCATGGTTGACCGTCAAAACAATCGAGTTCATTGCTTGATCAGCGCTTACTTCAAAACGGCCAACTTGGTCAAAAATCTCAAAAACCCGTTTGGTGGTTCGAGGATCCGCTAACCAAGTGTTTTGTGCCATGATGGCAACTGCTTGTCCATCTTTGGTTAGATCAATCTTCCCCTTTTTATCAATGATATAGGCGTTTTTACCGCTTGAAAGCTCCCCATAGGTACTGGTTCTGGTGGCACCGGTGCCAATATTGTTCTTTTCTAAGAAGGTTTTCAGCCATTTCCAGGTGGGTGCAGTTGGCTTACTATTTTGTCCTTCATGAATAAATAGGTTTGCCATGGTACCAAGCCCATGGCTGGATTTGTCCTCCTCATCGTTATCCTGGTCTTGATAGACGGCCTTCCAGCCTAGTTTGGTAGGTAGGTTAAGCGTCGTGATGAAGTCAGGATAATCTTGTAGAGCACCCTTAATCTGCTGGTAATGATAATCTTCTGCGAACATCGCCAAGAAGTTCTTAGCCAAGACCTCATAAATTCGCTTAGCAGAATCCCCAAAGGAACTAAGGCTATCTAAATCCTTTGGCACTTTAGTTCCGGGACGGTTAGCACCGTGAGCGCCTTCTTCTTTCACATGGCTAGGACGTGGTTGACGATGAGTAAGCAGTGCCTGATCAATTCCAACGAGGCTTGCAATTTGATTGACTAAAGGCAGCATGTCTTGAAACTGCTCTGGTGTGATCGTTTTATCTTCGGTTCTGGGATAAGAAACAATCTGAGCTTCATACAACTTCTGATAGGTCGCCAAGACCGCCTTGGCTTTAAAGCCTTCTTTGGATAGGATAGCCGACAATGAGGCCAGGTCTAAGAGCTTAGGTGGCACGGTTTTCTTATCAGTTACGGATAACTGTTGGACAGCACTGCTTTCCTGGTAGCTCTCGGCTGCCATTAAGGCTTCTTTCGTTGCATAACGGAAAGGAACTTCTTCTCCCTTCTCGGGTGCTTTTCGTGCGAAAACATTGCCATTCTCGTCTTTAAAACGATACTCAAAATATGGCACCTTAACATAGTTCTTAATTGCTTGCAGTTGCTGGTAAATCTTGAGCAACATGGCGGACTTTAAGCGGCCTTGTCTTGACACAATTGAGTACCCTTCCCCACGAGTTAGGGTAGTGGCAGCACGGGTCAACTGCATAGAAGCAAAGTCCCATTTATTACGGGCCAGCCCCTTCTGATAAGCGCCATGTTGTTCCTTGCCCTCGATGGCCGTTAAATTATTTAAGGCCTTTCGTAAGCTCTTAGGGCTTTCATCAGCGAAACTAGCGCGATAGACTGGTCCTGTCCATTTAATGGCGTCAATGGCTTCCCAGGCCAGTAGGTCACCTTCACCAGATGGGTCCGTATCGGTGGCAATCACCAAAGCGTCGGCTGTCGCCGACTTCTTCTTCAAGTCATCGACAAGCTTCTTGGTGCTCTCCATCTTTTTAGAACGGAGGTTCCAAGACTTCAAGTAAGTTCGCTTCCAAGAAAGGTCTTTTAAATCCCAAGGTAGATCTTTTAACTGCCAGGATTTGTACTTTTCTTTGAGATTGCCAGGCACCTGGTCTTGTGGCTCTTTAAGGGTCATCACATGACCCCGTAGGTTTGTTAGTTCATAGTCGTAATTCGCAAAGTGACCTGTCAGGCCACCGAGTGCTTTTTCAAAGTTCTTCCGTGCGGAAGGTTTTTCGGTCAAAATCAGATATTTTGTCATGTTCAGTCACTTCCTTTCAGAATCCAAATAATGAATGCTGTAAGCACAATATTGCAAAGAACAATCTGAGTCGATGCTTGATCCATACTTAGTAATGAGATCATCAAATTCTTTTTTACTCGTCATTTTTTGTTCGACCCACCTACTTTCTTTACTAGAAACAATTCCTTTTATATAGCCAGATATTTCAAAATCGCCATCAAAGTCAGGTTGCTTATTAAAAGTGAAACTTTTGGCTTTTTGGTCATACCCTACTTTAACAACGGAAGGGGGGCAGCTTAAACTGTGCTTCATGTTCATCAATTTCCTTCATATCAAAAATGGGTGAAAGTCGAATATTAAGGCTTAAATCCGACAGCCATTCTCCGTTGTCCAGCTTGATTGCTGGGTTAACAATAAGAATTTTGTCATACTCTAAATGGTATTTTTTATCAGTCATTTTATATCCTCCTAAAACGATCTTCCACATTTGTGAAAGAAATTCTTCTACCTTCAAAAGCTTGAATTGCAAAAACAACCAAGCTGGTTTAATAAACCTACAATACTCCGTTTCTTATCATTGTTCTTTTTACTGGACGTGATATAATGAAGACATAAGAAAAGCGATGTTGCTGGAACAACACCGCTTCCCTAGCAAACCCGTTAAACGGTGGCTAGCCTTCAGATTATTAAATAACCATCAGCCGGTCAAAGCATGGATGGTTATTTTTTTGAGCTAATTTGATTAGTTCAATCACAATGCCGATAAACGTTAGAATAAACATTCCAAACGCTAACAACAATGTGCAGACATCCTTTGCGGACATCAGGCTTCTCCTTTCCTAGGATAATGTGGGTTATGATTGTAAAACCATAGGCACCACCACCTTTCCAGGATAGCCACCATCTTCACTTGTTTGCATACCAATATTATACCATAAACGCCTTAACCATGCGGGTTTTAGCGCTTTTTATTTGTTGACTTTTGACTTGCTTTTAGTCAACAACTCGAACATTACTTCAACTATCGCGATTAAAAGCGGTAGCCAAAGTAGGACTGTTAATAACAGCCAGCTCAATAGTGAGTAAAAGTCACCTGACTGTTCGGCTGGTAGAGCCGTTTGCAAACTTCCCCCAAATACAAGAATCATCATTCCAAAGGAACAACGTTGTGCCCAGCGCCACCAATATAAATCTAACTGTTTACAAACACTCCATACTGTCGTTAATCCTGATTGTTTCATGTTAGTTCTCCTATAAAGATGGGCCACGCTGTTGAGCGGCCTTTTTGTTTTGTTCTTGATTATCATTGTGAAACTTCGATTCGATTCCTCTGTAGTAATCGAGGTTTTGAACGGCTTGTTCGTATTGCGTATTGAGTAGGTCACGACTTTCCATGATGGCGTCCAGTTCTCTTTTATAACCCTCAACGATACGAGGATTGGTCAGGTCTTTGGCCATTTCTTGTTTCAAGTCCACAATCTTTTGATCAAGTTCAAAAAGTTTTGACTTGGCCTCTTCAAGAGATTCCGTTAGTTTCTGGTCAATCTGTTTAGCCTGGCCACTTTGCAAAGTTCCATCACCATGGCTGGCATAGAAGTCGAGCGCTCTTAGGTAGTCGTTAATTGTATTTAAAACGGGCTCTTTTCGAACCGGTTGCTTGCCATTTTGACTAGAAAGTTGTCGAACCAGTGTCTTTCCTTTCATGTACCGTGGTGTTTTACTCTGACTATTGAAACTAGCTTCTGGTCTTTCAGTACGGTTTTCCGTTAGCTCAAAGAAGTCATCGTCCTTTAAGAAAAAGAGATAGTTACCGTTTTCCAGTGGATCTAAATATCGTCCAGGCACAAACACTTGGCCGCGTCGATCAACGCCAAAGTCAACGTTTAAATAAAGACCATGCTCATTCGATGAATCAATTTGAAAGGGTTCAATTTCCAGTTTCCAGGTATAGTCCTGGCTGGTTTCTTGGACCGTATCAATGTATTCGTTGAAAACATCTTCCACTGAGACATCGAGATTATTTTGTTCAACCAGCTTAGCAATGTGATCTAACTGATAATAATCTGTGTCCTTTTTATTTAAGGTTCGCGCGCGGGTCCATTGTTGCTGGTCACGATCTTTCAAACGAAACTTCGTGTGCTTTCCCTTGTCGTTAATCTCTAAGGACAAAGCTGTGGCCTTTTCAAAAAAGTCTTCCTTCGAGTTTGACCGTGCAATTAAAAAGTCCAGTCGGCGCTTAATTTTCTTCTTGAAAATATTTTGCGCCTGCCACTTGGTGTATTGGGCGTGATTATTGCCAGGACGCTTTTCAATAATTTTGGCACCATAACGACTGGCAATTTTATCACTAATTCTCTCAAAGGTTTGTTTCGTTTGTTTTTGCCAGCGAAAGGCATTACCCGTTAAGGAATTAGTTGAATTAAAGATAATATGATTGTGTAAATGTCCCTTATCTAAGTGAGTGGCGATCACAAATTGATGATTCCCACCAGTTAATTCCATGACAGTTTGCCGACCAATTTCATGAACTTCGTCTGGTGTTAGATCGTCATCAGGACTAAAAGATTGAATCAGATGATGGGCTAAGGTTGATTTACCACGAGCCAATTCTTTTTCAAATTGATCAGAATGAAAGGAGGCAACTTTTCCAAACTCGTCAAGGGCTAAATGTTTTCCTTTGGATAATCCAGCGATATATTTGGTTCGTGTGAAGGCTGCCGTCGCTTCATTTAGGTTGTTCAATAAATGTCCGCTAACCATTTTCTTTTGTTCAGTTTTATTTGCGTCCGCAATATAAGCAAAAGCGTTTTCTAAATAAGAATTCGATGGATCAATTACTTTTGCCTCGTCCTTAACGTAAGCGGCCGTGTTTCGTAATTGGGTAAAAGAGTGAACAACCTTGTGCTTTGTATAAACCAAATTATTCCCTCCTCTTTTTTGTGAGATGGTTCAATTTTTCTTCAAGTAAATTGCTTAGTCGTTCAATTTCGTCGGTCAATTCTTGAACGTCATCCGGGCTAACTTGTTTATAAATGTTAGCGGCTTTTGCTAATTGATTGACATTATTTCCTAGCTTACTGATCTCATAATGTAAGTCGTTTAGTTCCGAAAAGTCTTGAAAATAAATCTCACCATCGAACAACATTTGATAAGCAAAAGCTTGAAAAGTTTCGTACCCACTTTTCTTAATTCGTTTACTTAAAATGTCATTTTCCCGATCGGTTAACCGTAGTATTTTTTGAACTTTTCTATATCTATTCTTCGAGTCTTCCAAATATTTATCTCCTTTTCTGTTAATAAAAAATTGTCATTATCTGCCTAAGAAAGAGGGTATCCAAAAAGTTAACAAAAATAGGAAAATTATCTTTGCAAGCAGAGCAAGTGGATAGCCACTTGCGACATTACCGCTCAAAAAAAGGCCCTCCTTCGGCCTCTTTTTGCTTGCTAAATTTTGGGGTTTCACCCCAATCCCCGGTAATGTCTGCGTCATTTTTTAAAACGTTTTTAGTTCATAATTCTCAAAAATGTCGGTCACGATTTCTTCATAGTTTGCCTCATTTTCTTCGTTTTCCAACCAAAGAATCGCTTTTTTTAGATCCTCTTTTTCAAAATCAATGGCACTCTTTTCGTAACCTTCGAGAGCATTTTCGAGGTAATGTAACATGCCGACTCGATCTATTTTGACATCGTTTTTGTCTAAAATAATTCGGCTAAAATCAACCGTTGTCTCTTCAACAATTACCCCAATGATGAGTTCTTTTTCTTCATTATTCATTTAAATCACGTCCTTCTAAGGTTAGTTTTCGTGTATAAGATTGGCTATTCTTATTTGCTTGCGCTACTTGCCTTTTACGTTCTTCTTCGGCTCGATTTAGGTGGGCCCCAGCACCAAAGTGTTTATTTTTTATCGCTGAGGCCCCTTCCTTTTTGAGCGAGTTGGGTCGTTTTCTCGCTTCGATTGGGACGACTTTTCTTGATTTTTTGTATTGGAATTTGTCTGCTTTCCACGATTTCGGACACGGTTTAGTGGTGAAAAATGTTGCACAGATTCGACTTGAAACTTTTCAATTCGGTTGTCAATATCGTCAATCATTTCGCTGGCAACCGCCGTAATTGTTTCAAAACTATCTGATAAAGCCTGTAAGTTTTCTTCATTCGGTTGCCAGTTTTTTAGGTAGCCAAAGGAATAATCGGACGAATCAATACCTAGTTTGTCCGACACCATATAGGCAATACTTTCTGCTTCAAACTCATTTTTGGCATAGTCTTGTGAACCGTAACGGTTCTGATCATTCTTGTGTAACTTACTGTGGGCAATCTCATGAATGGCCGTCTTGATCGTTTGCTTTTCGCCCATACCAGCCCGCAAAACAATCAAGTTATTGGCTGGCTGGTAAAAGCCTTTTACCTCCGGACGCTCCGTTTGTCCGATGGTAATCTTAGCGTCGGTTTCTTCATCGAGTGCTTTCATAATCGACTCAAAAGAAGACTTGCCTTTATCTAAATCACCCTCTAAGTCCTTAACTGGACTGATGATTTTTTCAGGATATTGGACTTGGGTCTGGTCAAAGACCGGCACTAAACGAAAGGCCTTACGAACAATTTTTTCACCATTTTCGTCGAGTTTTACTTTTCCATTCTTGTCTTTAACCCAATATTGAACGGGTGCCCAGACTCGAATTGACTTCGCTCCTTTCTTAACGGGGTTGTCCATTTCTTTCCATCTTTTGAAAGAAGCAACGTGAGTGGCGTCTGGATTTTGTCGATGAATCAAGAGACGATTTCGACTTGAGTAGTTTGGAAAACGATTTGAGAATCGCAAAAAGGCAGCGAACTGGTCAGACTTTAGGTAGTCGGCCATACCTGCTTTTATGTGGGCACTAACCCCTTTTGTATCTTCCTCTTTGATCAAAGTTTGTAATGATTTTTCTTCCGGCATAATTGTCCTTTCATACATTGCATTTTTGCGTAAGGTTCAGGGTCTTTGATAACTTGTTAGTTGGCCTTTTTGAATCGTTAGACTTTTCATCAGTGCTCCTCCTATAATTTTATTTATAGGAAATGAGCACGGGCAGGATAAGCCTTGAATTATCCCACTAGCTTAGGCTCTCCTTGTACATAAAAAACCACAGTAATAGCTGTGGTTTTTCTTTTTGTTAATTGAATACATCCGCTTACATTTTCAACCCCCGTTTTCGTGTTACTTTCTGCTGGGCTTTTTTGCAGTCAATGAGATCGTCAAAGGCCTTGTTACGGTCAACCTCCTGTAGAGCCGCCTTCATTTCGTCATCTGAGAAAGTTAAATCAGAATGTTCCAACTGTAAGGCCTCACTCATTGAGATAAAGTCATTAGCGTATTGCTTTTCACCGTATTGCTCAAGCAACTGGAAAGCCTTATCTTGAATACCAATCTGCGCACGGTCTAAAAGGTCACTGGCACTTAGTTCAATCGAGGCCTTCTCTTCCCACTGGCTGTTCATAATAAACAAGTCAGGGCGTCCCCCTTCCATGGCTAAAATGTCATCAGTTAACGGGTTATAAGCAAGAATATTCTTTTCACCTTGTTCCAGTCCTTCGTTAGCTTGTATCAAGCTGTCCGGTAGCTCAAAACGAATATGATCAGTTAAACCACCATTCTCAATGGCCATCTTATTACGCGGACTAGCCTCCATTGGTGTAGCTAAAATATCCTCCTGGCTAACCTGGTAGTTAAAGAAGAATGGGGCTACCTCTTTGAAGTCTTGATAGTTCAAGTTGCGAACCATTTCCGTGACTAGCACGTTGTCAAACTCATTGGGTTTATCCGCCATGGCCAGATCAGCGTTAGTTGTCAAGGTTTCGGCAACCCAGCCACCAGCGCTGGCCATTGTTTTCTTCAAAATGTCAGGATCTAGTTCTAACATCTTGGCCTTAACCCCTTGAAAGTAACCAATGGACAAGGCGCCGTCATTCACTATGGACTTCTTCATACTCTTCAAGGCCTTGCGACTTTGTGGATTCATTGCAGAATCGTTTTGACGCTCTGCCACCTTTTCAGGACTGACGGTCTCTTGGTGAGCATTGCTTATCAAACGAGGGTCAACGGCACTAAGAATGGCGGCTTCTTGGGTAGTTAGTTCAACGGGTGGGTTTAAATAATCCTTCATGTCATTTAAGAGGTCGCCCATAGCCATTTCATCATCATAAAGATTACCGTTGTCATCGAAAAGCTGACTAGGTTCTTGGTAAACCTCACTGGCCGTGGCTGGGTGAGGACTGTTTCCAAGCTCTAAGCCTTGCACAAACTCAGGGTCTGCCATTGTGTGGGCCGTTACATCAATCGCTTTCAGAATGGCTTGTTGCTGATTGGCCGCTTCATCAAAGGGCACACCAGCTTGTACAGGCCAATTTTCTGGCACCATACCTTCGGGGTAAAGAAAGTCCTCATAGACAACTGGATTCATTGGCTGTTTTGCCAATTTCAATAACCACTTCGCTTGCTCGGTCTTGGTGTAGCTTTGAACGTCCGTAAAGGCTTGCTGGTAGTCCGTAAAGAGTTCTTTGTTCGTTTCTCTTGTCATCGGTTCATTACTCACTTTCGTTTTGCTTTGCAGAAGTTCTTCTGCTGGTAAGTTTACATAGTGATTAGTGATTACTGCGGCACTATCCGCGAATAGTTCATCGGTGTATACGTCCATGTTAAAGTCGGGTTCTTCAGGAAGCCTCTTTACGAACTCAGCTCTGACATCTCTATACAGCCTATCTAGATCGAGGTGTTCGTTAAGCAAAACGATATAATCATCGTCTTCAAAAGCAGTCTCAAAAAGAGAATTCACGCTTCCCTCTAAGGTACTTTTATTAAATCCTTTTGATTCAAGATACTCGTCAGTTATTAAGGCTTCAGAATCAAGGCTTTTTGGATTCTTGTCCTGCTTCGCTAGTTTTACGACGTCGTTCCAATCTTTAATCGCTTGCCCCGCCGTACCTTGAGGATATTCGGCTGTGACAGTTAGGTTTGACCAACCAATCTTTTCGGTGAAGTTATGGCCAGCTTGATCATTATCAACGGCCAAATCAACTTTAATCGCTCCCTTCTCGTAGGTTTGCTTATCATTAAGAAAATCAAGTAAACGACTCTTCTGTTCATTGGCCATTGACGGGTTCAACCAGTCCGCCACCGCATAACTAATCGCCCCCTTCTTCAAGCCATTCGTGGACACTAACAGCGTATCTTCTAGCTCTGCTTGATGAAGTTGGTAATAACTCATCAAGTCGATGGGCGACTCAAAGGCTTTCACCTTTAAGGGTTGCTCTTTAGGGTTCTTTGACGGTGAGCCAACCGCAACCCGAAAACCAGCATAGCCGTCGCCAAGATTGCACTTGAGGTGTTCTCGTTTGCCATAAGCTTCGTTCTTCCAAACGCCTTGCAAGGAAACACCAGCCACTTCTCCGTTGGATAGTCCTTTAAAGACCAACACCGGTTCGGACTTTTTCTTTTCAAAATCTGTTGTGTAAGAGGCCTGGGCTAAGACTCCTTGTTCTCTGAAGAAGTCGATTGTTTCTTGAGTCAAGCCCCGTTCTTCGGTTAAATACTTTTCACCAGCGTTCATCACCTTGTGTTCTTTTAGCTTGTACGCAAAGGGTGCGCGCGGTGCTACTGCTTGATTAGCCTGATCAGAAGGAATGCCTTCCATCGCACCCAGAATCTCCGTGGCCTCAATGAAGCCCACATCTCGGACCATCTGAACCAGCTTCAAGGCGTCCCCACCATCACTGCGTGAGTTCCAATAAAAGTTGTTCTTGTCGGGCACAAGGACTAGCGAATCGTGTTCGGTCCATTGATAGGAACGCCCAGTTTTTTCGAGTTCCATACCTAACTGTTTGGCCACGTCGATGATGGACATCGTCTTGGCTCGTTCAATTAGCGCACTACGTTCTTTAAAGTTCATTCTGTTTCCTTTCCAAACAAAAAAGCCCACTAGCAAGTTAGTAGGCTTTCTATTCATTTCACTATTTAGGTTTATGGTCGCAATACTGGGCCTCGACCACGGTTGGGATTATTACCGGCCTTTAACTTAGCGTTTTCATGGGATAGTTCTAAATTCCGTGATTTTACTTGACTAAGTTCAGTTTGCAAAGCCTTCTTTTCCTCTTCAAGCTTTTCGATCGTCCTTTTTAACTCAACTACTTTCATCATTTGGGCCTCTTTTTGGTCCTTTGTATTGCTAAGATATTTTTGCAAATTGCTCACCGCATCAAATGCAGTCTGATCATTTGCTTGAATCTGCATTCGTAAAAGTGCCTCCTCCTCAACGGACTTCCGCACGGCACCAACGCTATTGGTTAAGTTAATGAGTTGCTCCCTTTGGTTGGCACTAAAATTACTTTGCTTATCCAAAATCTTTTCATGCGCGTTTTCAACGGTTCCATTCTGTCTAGAGATGGTTTCCAATTGTTTAGTCAAATTTTTATTATCACGGTACATTTTATAAAATGTACCAGCAATTGCTGCCAAAGAGGCTAAAATACCACCAAGTTGAGTCCAAGTCATAATGCTAAATTCTCCGATCATTTTTTCTCCTTTAATGATACATAGTTAAGTAACAAATCTAGCTATTAACTTTCAACTGTGCCACTGACTTGACCCATATCGACAAAACCAATGGATGGGTTCGTCACAGCGGCATATTTCATGCGTTCATAATCATCTTTAAAGCGCTTGTAGCGATACCAGTTTTTATCTTTTGGACTATTAGCTAACAAGTCCTTACGTGGGTGTTCCAGCGTGTCATATTTATCATCAATATAAACATTGCGCCCATTGACAAAGACCAGGGCTTTTCGGTTATCGAGTCGCGCCACTTCATCTGGGGTCAACAGATCACGGGCCTGTGTTTGGCGGTTTTCAGAACCATTGCGTCCGCTGTTAATCGAGTGATTTCGGATATTGATGGTTTGCTTTCCCGCACGCTGCGAGAGATATTCGGTGGTTTCTTTTTCATTACCACCTAGGAAGATCAAAGTGTCGGCAGTCGCTAAAAGTCCTGCCCAGCCCTTTTGATACATCGTTTTTAACTGATCTAAAGCCTGCAAGATAATCACCAGAGACATTTCACGAGAACGCAAGGTGGCTAAGGCTTTATCAATATGAGGCATTTTCCCAATATTGGCGAACTCGTCCAGCCAGTACCGAAAATGCAGTAAGGGTTTGCCATCTTTGGTCTGACGAATTCCTTCGTTGACTTCATCGACCTTCCGTGACAAAACCGTAATCGACGTGGTCACCAGCAGTGAGGCCAAGAAGTTATAAGAAGCCGAGATTTCCGGGATATGCACAAAGACCGCTGTCTTTTTTTCGTTCCAAGACTCAATGTCCATGGTGTCCTTGTTGATCATGTCAGTAACTTGCTGGTGATCGAAACTAGCAAAGACTGAAACAGCATTCCCAATCACACCCGCTTGGGTCTCAGGTGCTGCAGCAATCGACTTAAAGTTTTTAAATTGTTTCCCTGCATAGTTATTCGGGTGGGACTTTTCCAGTTCAGCGAACAGCAATTCCGTATCACTGGGTTCCTCATCATCGCCGTCTTTTTGCAGACCACGCAAGAGTTCGGTCACCATCGAGATGTCGGCTTGATAGTTATTATCGCGTGAGTCATACCAAAGCAAAGCAATCAAAGAACGCACCAACATATCTGAGGCAAGCTGCCAAAAGTCCTTCTTACGGTCTGAGTCCTGGATTGCAATGGAGATACTGTCCAAAACCCGATCGACATCAAGTTCCGTTGGCATGTAGTTGAAAACATTAAATTGGTCCGAATCCGTCAAACGAGACAGATCAAAGACCTTAATTTGATAACCCTGTTGCCGCAACATGGTTCCAAGTTCGCGGACTAAGAGGCGCTTCGGGTCGGTGACTAAAAAGCTCGAATTCATTTGCATCAGGTTGAGCTTTAAAAAGGTAAAGGTCTTTCCCGAACCAGCACCACCAATCACAAACATGTTCTTGTTACGCTGTTCCGGGCGAGGAAGATTTCGATTGAACAAACCCATTCGACCGTTCTGTGACAAAATCAGGTTATTATCAGGCACGGGGTCTTTGAGTCGATCCATTTCGGCTTGGTTAGCGTATCGAGCCGAACCATGCTCTTCCCCATTTCGATAAACCCCACGATCATTACCATGGGCGTAGAGCATGAGTCCGAGTAGGAAACCCACCATGGCCGTGATTAGTCCGGCAAGGGTTGGCATGAAGTAAAGTGGCCAATGAGAAAGCATTTGTTGGACTTCCGGCGTGTAGTTAAACAAGGCCAACTCTTTTTCACCAAAGGTTTGCCCTGGTAAGTGACTGACAAAATTACCAGCCCAATAAAAAAAGACAGCCAGAAAGCCGCCCAAAATGAGGTGTGGCCGTAATCGTTTCTTATAAGGTCGTTGTGGATCCATTTTATCTTCCTTTCATGGTTGGGTGCATGGGTTGCTTTGGCCTTGTAGCTTGTTTGTGCGGTTGGCTGGCACGCTCGGCTCTCGCTTCTTTGAGCCGGTCCGCCGCGGTCTTCGGACTTTTTTTGTTTAAGCACTCCCACAAGTCGTGGTCGGGGTTTTGAATGTCTTCCAACATATCCGCTAGTGCCGAACGAATCACTCGTTCATTGCGTACTTGAAAGAAGAGCTCCGTTCGATCCCCATTTTTTGCATATGCAAAGGGAACGCCTTTTTTTGCCAAATATTTCTTCAATTCCTCCAAGTTGGCCGGGGTATTAAAGCTATCCGGCAAAGTGACCACCTCTTTCATCGACTTCTCAGCCATAAAGCGGTAGAGTTTTTGCTCGCCTGTCATCGGGCGCGCCTTGAGCCAAAGAGCGCGCGTAAGATCCCGAAGCTCCAATTTGGTCAATTTCGCAAGGGCTTCTAACACTCCTTTGATTGAGGTTTCTCCAACTGAGAAGAAACGGTTCATTACTTGTTGTTGTTCCATTACAATTTCCTTTCTTTACTAAAGGTCTTACCAAGATACGGTTCGATTGTCCTTCTCGGCGTCTTCAACTTCCTTAATGGTGTCGTTAGCCTTCTTTTCGCTTTCCTTCTTCTGGTCCGACTTCTTCTTATCAGCTTCTGTCTTGTCGTCGCCGTGAGTTTGCAAGTATGAGAACCAGTTCAAGGCGGCTTGCACACGTTCTGCTGTTTTATCGCCGGGGTTTCCTTCCCAAGACTGTTGGAACTGGATGGCCAAAGCACCGACGTCCGTGTTTTTAGTTGAGAGAATGTTTTTGGCAATGTTGGCCCCGCTATCGGCCTCTAGCATGAAGTCGATTTGCAGGGTCAAGGAATACCACTTCTTATTCTTTGATTTAGCATATTCTCGCAAAGCCGTGTTTCGACCCCCAGGACCGGGGGCGACGTCCGTCCACTGTCCAAGACCAAGGCCTCGATGAACGATGTTTGGGAACCGTCCATCGTAAATTTGCGGACCGCTCATGTTCAACCAGTTATCATCGTCCCAGGAGTTATCACTAGAACCTACGGGCGCCTTGAGGTAGTCCCCTTCGGCTCGTTTTGGATTGATATTACTTTCAACAGCAAAGTTTCCAATCATAGCGGCGACCCCTTCCATGGTGTAGCCCTTATCTTTCAAGTGCTGCCAAATGGTCAGTGCACGGTCTTCGACCTTAGAAGATGGGTCAAAGTCATCATCAACGATTGAGGTGAACTGCAAGAACTCTACTTTTCTAAAATAAAAGCCAACGTTAGCCGAGAACCACTCTTTTTCATAACTGTTCCAAAGTTTGTATTGTAGCTCTAACTGATTGGAACTAGCGTCACCGAGTATGTCGCCTTCTTGAATCTCTTGGCCGTCATAAGCCCGAAAGTTGGTCAAACCATCAACCACTAAATCATGGCCCTTATCAATGAAAATCCTAATGGCATGGTCATTTAAGACTGACACCTTACCAGCTAGCGGCGCTTTAACCGCTTGGTTTGGCGTCACCACAATGGTGTTCCCATCGTGAAGTTCGGTCTTGTCGTTGACCTTTTCATAACCATATCGCCGGGCAATTTGAACTGGTTTGTCTTCTGGGTTGTCTTGCATATCGGCTAGTTCATGCCCCAAAACCGAAAAGCCCATGCGTCTTGAGGCGTCAATGTCATCACGCACGTCGTTGTTCATCACAAACCAAGGGTTTTGGATAATGTCGGCGGCCTTTTCACCGTCCTCGTTTTTTCCGTCCATCAATTCTTGTGAGGTCAACGCCTTTGACTTCTTATGGGTTTCTTCATAGAGCTTAGTCAAGACAACGGGGTAAGTCCCCTTATCATCAAACTTCCGTAACTTTTGATAACCAGCCCCTTGGTTGGTATCCTTAGGATCAAAGTCTCCAAACATACCATTCAATTGAAACATGAAAGGCTGCCAATCAGTGAAGTAACGGTGGGTCGAATCCGTGTGCTCAGCGTCTTCTTTGGTCAGCGCCAGCCAGGTCTCGTTAATTTCTTGGTTGTCTTGTTTCAGGCCAGGCATACCAGTAGCCCCAGCAAGAATTAAACAGAATGCACAAAGACCGATGAAAACCCAAACAATCTTAGAGCGCATGATTCCTTTCCCAAACAGATCACCAAAAATGTTTTTAAAACGGCGGCCAAAGAAACGTCCAATCTTCGTCGTCTTCTTGTACCGCCCAGCAAAACGGCGAGCCTGTCGTCGCATTTTGAGTTGCAACTTCCGACGGGCTTGACTGGTCTGCTTCCGTAAGCCAAAAAATTGCTTTTCATAAGGCGTCTTTTGAAAGCCACGACCGCGCAATAGATTCTTGGTTCGAACAGCGCCATCATAAGGAATCGTGATGAGGTTTTTGCCAATTTTACCAGTCACCTTTCCTGTGCTTTTGGTTACGCGGCCGTAATATTTCCCTTGTTGGACCTTATCGTAAGTATCGACTCCTTCAGCTAAGACATCGTCGTTTCGTAATTGGGCTTTTAACTTTTGCGCAGAAGAGCTGGTGACCTTATGTTGAACCCCTGTTTTGATACTACTTTTAATTCGATTGCCTAAATAGGTATCGTCTTGTTTTTTCAGGCGCTTATTAACGTTCTTAGCATTTTTCGTTTCGACATTACTAAAGACATTTCTTTTTTTGACGGCGTCACGACCGTGTCGCTTGACGATCTCTTTTTCACGTTCTTTACGTGTTTTACGGCGTTTTTTAAATTCGGCTTTTGCTTCTAACCGAGCTTGACGTGGACTCGACCCTTCATAATCTTTTAAACGTCGTTCCAGCCGTTGCTTTTGCGTGCGTCGGCTTGAAAACTTACGTTTGATCCTATTATCCTTTTCTGATTTCACGGTCTCGTCTCCCTCTTGTTTTATGTATTAAAAAGGCAGCCCATGGCTGCCTTTTTACTGTGTTTAGTTATCAAATAACGCTAGGGCGTCATTAATTTTTTGTTCAAGCACTTCCTTTTCCTTTTGACGTTGAGCTTGCGCCTTTTCTTCATCAGCCAACCGTTGTTTTAGTGTGATGGCTGCCTTATCAGCAAGCTCAATTGGCAGGTTCTTCTTCAAAGTGGTTAAACGCTTTTCGGCGTCAGCTTCAATTTGACCAATGGCGTTGTCGTGGCGAGCATTTTCAGAAGATACCCGTTCTTGACGTTCCTGTTCAACCTCAGCTTCAGCTTCATGTTGAGCCTGTTGCAATGCTTCGGCCGACTCCGCCTTCACAGCCTCGCGAATTTCTGCCGTGCGATCAATGTCAATTTCTTTAGCTAACTTACTTTGTTCAGCCTTTAAGGACTTAATCACATTGGCGACCACATCATTTTCAGGATCTAGAATCTGGTCTTGTGCCTCTTCCACATTTGTCGCACTTTGTGGCGTTTCCGCTACATTTGTCGCGCTTTGTCGCGTTTCTTGGTCATCCGCTAGCGAACGAATGATGTCGTTTTGTTCCCGCACGCGGCGACGCAACGCTTCTAATTCCTTGCCCTCATTCTCGGCAACCTGACGACGTAAGCTTTCAATTTCTGATTCTTTTTCATCGTTGGGAGAAGCGACGGCTACATTTGTCGCACTTTGTGGCGCTTTCGCCACATTTGTGGCAGTTTGTGGAACTTTCGCTACATTTGTCGCGCTTTGTCGCGTTTCTTCCACATTTGTCGCGTTTAGTGGTATTTCTTCAAATGATCCGTCTTGTCCCACCTGTGTTTCTTCCTCATTCTTTTCCAGTAACCAATCAGCGTTTTGCCTTGACTCCGCTTTTTGAACCGGTTCGTCCTCATCAGCGGGTTTGGGCTGTTGCGCATAGTAGATCAGTTCTTTAAACTTCCGGTCCGCTTCTTCTTGATCGACTTCTTCTGCGGGCTCGTAAGGGTCAATCTTGCTGTCATCGGGAATGCCGTTAATCAGACGTTGATCATATGGCAGACGTTCCTTGCCATAAAAGCCGTCCATTAGTTCGTCGACTTCCACTTCTAGCGGTAAGTTAAACAGTTCGGCAAACATCACCACGCCATCTTGATTTTCCTTTTTGGCCACGATTTGGTCCGTCTCACCAGACCGTTCCATGATTTGACTCAAGCTCTCAATTTCATTAGCGAGATCTTCAGGGCTTGAAAAGTCCAGGTCATCAATGCTTTGACCAAAGCGGATAGAATAGGTCCATACGTCATCGCCACGCTTCTTCTTCTTCTTTTTACCCTTGCTTCTAACGCCCGGGAATAACCAACTAATCAACCCCATTTGCTCGCTCCTTTGCTTTCTCTTCAATAATTGCCAACAGGTCCTCTGGTTTAATATCGTTTTCCGCCATCGTTTCTTGAATCAATTGATCATTAAGCGCTTGTTGTTCTTGTTTTTTAAGTGCCAACTTTTCTTCCAATTGATCGATTTCTTTGTCGATTCGTTGTTTCTTCGACAAGGTGCGTCCTGATTTCTTTGCCATTTCTACCTCCAATAAATCAATAAAAAAAGACCCATTCTGTCTTGAGTCCTACTTAATCTGCTATATCGTTGTTGTCATCTTTGACCGGCGCATTGTTCCGTTCCTGTTGAACATTTTGCTGGTTTTGTGTATCCGTGTTATCCGTCAATTTCTTAGGACGAATATCATTGACCTTCAATTTGCCGTTTTCGTTAACATAGGTCAATAGCAGTGTGGCCGTCTTGTGTTGGCGTACGCCAGTTGAACGATCATCTTTCTTCGTCAATGATTGGTTCACGTAATTGACCGTCACGATGGCTTGCTTTTTATCAGCGTCAATGAAAATATCAGCACTTTCAAATTCTTGGTCCACGACAAAGCCTTTATAAACTGCATTTGTTGGCTGGTCCTCTGTTTTGACCGTGTTTTGATAGGCGTTTTTGGTCATATAATCTTGATAGCGACTACGGTTCTCACCTAAATCCTTCCGCGTATAATAAGCCATCAAAAAATTCTTTACGCTCTTTGAACTAAGGGTTGTTGAACTCGGTGTTTTTGAGGTGCTCGTCTTTGAGCTGGGCTTATGCGAGGGCGTAATCACCGCACTGGCAAAGGCAACGCCTAAAACCAAGCCTAAGAATAAGGTACAGACCGTTTTTACCCGGGCCTTTATGTTGAGTTTCTTTTTATCTAACATCGTTCTCTCTTTCTGTTAAGCACGAACATCAGTGTTCAGTAGCTCAAACAACTTGGTATTCTTGGGAATTTCATTTTCAAATGGAATCATGATTCCATCAACCTGGATTAAGCCCGTTCCCTTTGGCGGACGGCCACCACAGAATTGGTTTAGTAGAACCGAATCATAGCCTAGGGTTTCTGACATCATTTGCAGGTCGGGACCTTTTTGCCGTAACAAAATCATAAACTCGGTGTTTGTTATCATCTTCTGACCCGCGTTCTTGGTCAGTAAGGTAATAATATTTTGCGTGATACCAGTTGGAATAGCACCATATTTTCGGACACGCGCCCAGAGGTTTGTAAACCATTGGGCAT
Source organism: Fructobacillus tropaeoli (assembly GCF_001047135.2). Classification (GTDB taxonomy): domain Bacteria; phylum Bacillota; class Bacilli; order Lactobacillales; family Lactobacillaceae; genus Fructobacillus; species Fructobacillus tropaeoli. The sequence goes on from NZ_DF968086.1 coordinate 26,709, forward strand.
TGTCGTCGGTTTCAAAATTAACTTGAATCTCGTCAAAGTAAAGCCAAGTAGTGGCCTTGTTTTGGTAAGACACGACTTGTTTCCAAATCTGGTCCAAAATAACTTTCATGGCAAAAGGCTTCATCGTGGAATCCAAACTCTTCGTGTTGAAGATAATAAAACGGTTGGACAAGTCGATATTCGTTTCATAAGCAAAAATGTTCTGCGCCCCCTTGGTATAAGGGAACATGGCATTTGACAACTCAGCCGCTGCTTCATCTTCTTGCTGGTCCAAAACATCTTGCCAATCCATTAAGGTTGGCTTCGGATAGCGTGCATAGGTCATTTGAGTGACGCGATCAATGATTCCTCGTTCACTAGGGGTCAACGGCATAACATCTGAGAGCAAAGAGATTAACAGGTTGGTCTTTTCCTTGTAAAGATCTAACTTACGATCTTCATTATCCAGGTCATCACGGTTGGGCAAGTCTAAAATGTTCAAGTGGTTATCGGTTCCGGTCGAAATATCCAAAATCTCAGCACCTAAAGCACGGCCAATTGGCAGATACTCGGATTCCGGGTCCACAATCACAATTCGATCATCGGGGTGGTTGAGTAGTGTGTTCAGGATTTGGTACTTAGTGGCCACTGACTTACCAGAACCAGACGAGCCTAAAATCAAACCAGATGGGGTGATTAATTCGTCTCGGTTCTTTCGATCAATGGTAATCAGATTTTTTGAGATTTGGTTTTGACCAAAGAACTCACCATGGGGACTTTGCAATTCTACGGAAGTAAAAGGTACCTGCGTTGCCACGTTGAGAGTCGTCATGTCCCGCATAAACTCTTTAGTTGGCAACTTGTCTAACACCGCGTGTCCAATAGGTAAGACTGTGTTAAAGCCTTCTTCTTGATAGTTGTAAACACTTTCAATATTGACCCCTTGCCCTTGGCCAACTCCCTTAATATCGTTTGTAGCAGTGCGTAAATCTTCCTTACTGTCCGCCATTATCATAATAGTAAAGGTTCCCGAAAAGAGCTTTTGCGTGTTGTCCTTGAAGTCAGCCTGCAAGGCCGCCGTGGAATCTTTAATTTCCAAGGCAGCACCCGAAACCATGTCTTCACCAATTCCGTCTTTAAAGTTATCTTTTTGTTGTCGGCGCATATCAATCTTATTTTGCGTGGCAATCGAATTAACTTTTCGCTTGGTTTCTTGCATGTTGTAAGGTTCCGCATGGATTGAGATAACCATCTCGCGGTTCAACCTTAGTAATTCGCGAATTAATTTATCTTCCATCAGCTTTGGATAATCATGGATATACATGATTCGGGCAAACTTATCGTTAATTTTTAAATAGCCCGACTCAATGTCCATCGTTTTAGAGGCAACCGCGTCCTTATTACTGGTAGCAATGTCCAGGTCACGAATTGGTAGTTCGTCACCGGGGTTGGTCATGAAGTTCAAAACATGAGCCCGCTGCTTGCCATTAAGACTTTCAAAACGAAGATCAATCCCGTTTTCTTGGAACCGTTGGGTAAAGTCCTTCGCGGCCTTGTTAATATCTTTTTCGCCCTCTTCAGCATTCCTTGAATCGGCGGACAATGTAATATAACGACGTACTTGGAACTCGTTTTCAGAGGTCGTAAACTTTTGCGCCATAATTTGATTGATCTCGGAACGATAAATATCATTTTCATCACCAGTCAAGGGCATTAGTAAGTTTTGAATGGCTCGTTCCCCGACCCGTTCGTTGACAACCGTTAGTTCAAAAGCGTCATGATGATCTAAAGAGTTCAGCGCTTTGGCATAAGACAAAACAACACCATCTTGTTGGGTCTCACCGGCAGCTTCATAAGCCACATCGTTTAGTCGGTATTGACGTGAAAATTGATTTTCAGCCACTTTAATCAAGCCATTATCATAAAGCCGTTCAAAACGTAAGGTATCTTGGGTGCTGGGCTTTAATTTTTCAAGCCGTGCCTTTTTTCGAGATTCTCTCGCGGATAAGCGAGGCTTATTTTGTTTCTTTTTCTTTTTAGTAAACACGATTAATTCCTTCCTTTATTTTTTTCAGTTGATCGAAAGCGACGTTCTTTGACGATGAAGTAAAAGTCCAAACTTCGTTTAATTTTGGGCCAATAGCCAACCCATTTCAGCATGATGGGCAATAAGAAGAAGGTGGCCAAAATAAAGGCGGTGAAGTGTCGCAGCAGTGGTGGAACAAAGATTTCGACAACGACGATGGCCGCACAAATTGGCAAGGCCTTAAGTCCTAATTTAAATTGTTGATTGGTGACTAAACCATTAAACATACGTGTCTCATATTTCGATAAGTCAGTATAAAATTCACTTTGGGCCATGATTAAACTCCTAACAGTCGGCGACTAAGATTTTGTGAACCAATGATGACAAAGACGACGGCAATCAATTTCAAAAATGCCCCCATCGCCACCGGAACCCATTCACCAAAAGTAACGGTTTCCGAAAGGCTATCATCTGAGAGAAACATTGGGTAAAGCTTCAAGACGATGATTAAGACCACACTCTGCAAAGAGATGGCCATAATTTGTTTCCAGAAGTTGATGACCACCGACTTGAAGTCCGTCGTCATACCCAGTGAAACAATAATCGGCGAGATAGCCTTGAAAATACAAAGGGTAATGAAACGCAAGAAAATCAGGATCTTCGCCAACAAACCAATACCCACAAAGGCACAAGTATGCAGGGCGAAAATCGTATAGAACAAAGGTTTTTGTGCCCAGTTCATTTTCACCTTCGACGCTTGGAACAAGGCATTTTCTTCGGGACCATTGTGGCCAGATAAACCACCGGTGGTGGCCACATTCTTACCAATCACATTTGTAACCCAAAGCACTGCGTCAATGATTTGAGAAGCCAACATGATGGCGAGAAAAGTTAGGACATACTTGAGCGCCATTTGCATCATGATTTCTGAGTCAATGGGTGTCCCCTGTGTTTCGCGAAAACGCTCACTAGTCTTGGTGAACTCGACTAAAAAACAGACACCTAAAATTGCCAAGGCAATTGGAATCATTGAGTGGACGATGGCTTGGACCCAATCATTGGTATTCGAGTTATATTCGGCCATCGACGAGGTCAAATTATTTAACTCATCTTTACTGATGGTTGATTTAAATAAAAACATACATTCTCATTCCTTTCTTCATGCTTATGTAGCACGGGCCTCTCACCCCGTGCGGGTTTTAAGGAACCGTCCTGTATCTTGTATGTGTTAGAAACTAATGGTACTGAGTGTGGCAATGATACTTGCCGTCACCCCTGTTGAGATAGCGGCCATGACCCCTCCGTTGATCATGCCCTTCAAGCCAGAATCAATCTTGTTGGGATCGTCATTCTTGTTTCCTTCGGACCATTTTTGGTAACCAAAGAGCACTCCGGCCAATCCAATAACAACCAAGACACTTCCAGTAATTCCAATTAAACGTGTAACAAGTTCCATGAGTTAAAACTCTCTTTCTTTTCAAATAAAAAAGCAACGAATAATTTATTCGTTGCTTTTGGTAATATTGCTAAATTCGCTGAGTAAGGATTGCCGACTCAGCTCGACAGATCCTTTCCTTTTGAAATCATTTCGAATAATATGGTTATTCCAACTAGTACCAATATTTTTCTTAATATTAAAACACCATGTCAAGAATATTTCCTCGGTTGATGGCATGCTCGTCGGGCTGATTGTTAAACAGCTTCGACTGGCTTTACGGTTGAAACTGTCTGTTCCTGCTTTGACTGTTCAGCTAGTCCCGCTGATTGCGGTGTTTTCTGAAATTACGTTTACTTTTGAAATGCGTCACTCATAGAATCTTTTTGCAAAACAGTTAATGCCAAGATATATTGAATAATAACTAAAATATCGACGAGAATACATGTAAGGAGAAATCTAATGTCACTTATTTATAGTATATTTAAGGACCTTTCAGAATGGACAGAAAAACGCATCAGAATTTCTTGGTGGACTTTAACCAACGCAATCCTATACGTCACTGCCTTCAATTTATTAAATCTTGGACAGGCCGTTCATAATAATTTATCAGTAAAGGGAATACCATTTCTTCCTCTATTCAATCAAATGACAATAATTATTATTGCTCACATGCCTTCGATTCTTTTTTGGATGATTATTGGAATATTATTTACAATATTTTGTATGGAAGTAACCACCCGTTTACCAATTAAAAGATCATTGTATGCCGATGTAGATCATCAACCGTCACGCGACTGGTCAGTAACTTTTGGAGTTAGTCCTATTTTAAGTATTGTCAGAATACTGATTTATAACTTTTGGACGATTTATTTCTTGATATCTACTTTATACGGAAACACTTTTCAAAACGAACGACAATTCATTGTTACTGACACTGTAACTTTATGTGAGAACGTGTTGTTTTGGGGAAACCTATTTTTAACAATTTTTTTATTACTACAGGCTATTTATTCAAGAAGTATTAAATATCCAGGGATTACACCAATATTTTCTGGCACTTACTTACGCTACTATAATTCAATTTGTTCATTTACCTACATGCCCGATGAATCACAAAAAAAGGAAATAGGAATTTTAAAATATATTATTCCCGTATCAGGTGTTGCTTTTTACATTGTATATGAAGCAACTATTGAACAAAAGCTACTCGATAAAGACAATCTTGTTTACAAGAAAGTATTGCCAGACAAAGTAGCATATCACAGAATATGTTCTTACAATTCATTATCTGAGGCTAAAATTCACTACGATTATCTCGATCAAAAATATAGCAAATCTTGAGATAGCACCAAATTCCTGTCCAAATAGATAGAAACAGAGCAAACATACCGAATAAATAGATTCTCCAGTTAATTAGGCACAAGGCAAGGAATGCTAACATCAACATCAATAATAACAATCCCCTAGCTGCTAACTTTTCACTTTTCATCTATCTTTTACCTTTCCTACTTCGGTCGATTTTTACTGCACATTTAATTTAAATCGACGGCTAAGACCAATTAAGCAGTTTTGTTAGCCGTTGCCAAACGTGCCTTCTTGCGCTTCAATTGTTTAACCTTGGCAAAGTTACCTGAGACAAAGATAGCCCCCGCGGTAGCCGTTGCCAATGCCAGCAACGTAACCTTCTGGTTAGAATTCTTCTTTCCCGTTGATGGAAGAGCAGTGCTACGTGTTGACTTTGTAGCTGTGGCTGGCGTTGAGTAAGTAGACTTACCTGTTTGGCTCACAGATTCGGTTGCTGGCGCTGTTTGTTGCTCAGCTGCCGGTTGCACCGAGGTCTTGACTTGCGTCGCTTCTGCTGGCTTAGCAGTTGGCTCTTGTTGCTGTTGCTGCTGCTGTTGACTGTTATTGTTGGTGATTTGAGGCGTATTCGTGATGGTTGCCCCTTCCTGATGTTGGCTGCCGCCTGTCTGATGAACATCACCACCGTTCTGAGTCGCATTTGGACCAGTTTGGCTTTGCTCGGTCTTTTGATCACCAACAGTTTGTTGAACATTGCCCCCGTTCTGGGTTGTCGTTGGCCCATCTAACTTTTGACTAGCACCAGTTTGTGTTACCGTTTGATCACCATGCACTTGTTGCTGGTTTTCTTCTTGCTGCTGCTGGTTATTGTTGGAAATTTGCGGGTTGTTGCTAATCGCTGGGTTTGACTGAGAGTTTGAACTCGACTGGTTGTTAACGACTGGGTTAGCTGTGGCATTCGACTGGTTATTATTCGTAATGTTAATAACCGGTTGATTATTGCCCCCACCGTTGCAGCTCTTCGTGTCTTCTGACTTATCAAACAAGAACAACTTTGACAGGTAAACATTCCCCGTGCCTTCATCAATCTTAGAAACCGGTACCGTCATCTTCTTTAGCGGAGTGGACTGTCCCTTTTCCGTAACTGTAAAGACATAAGCCGTCTTGTCCGCGTTTAGTTCAATATGAACATAAAGCGGATCAATATGCTGGTAGCCTTCTGGTGCATTTTCTTCCCACAATTCGTAATCCCCGTAAGATATATTGTCAAATTTGTAGTAGCCATCGTAACCATTTGCGTCTGTATGAGTTGTGACCGTTTGCTTCTCACCCTTGGTACCATTAATTGGAATCAAAGAAAGCTGAATCCCATCATAGCCTGACTGAGACTTACCACTTGGCGACTGGGTATACTTGAAACCATCAAAGGAGAAGTTAATCACTTGTTCTTTCGACGTTTCCTCGTTGGTTACAACCGGTGTGTACTCGTCTTGATAATTGATTGAGAACTTGTACTGTTCCTTATCCTTTTGGTAGCCTTCAGGCGCCTTGGTTTCTTTCCAGTAGTAGTCACCCAAGGCCAAATGCTTAACACCAGCTTGGTTCAAATCTTCATCAATTCGCAGGGTCACGTTGTCACGACTAACCTTCTTACCAACGGTTACTTCAGGAACAGGTTGTCCTGCTTCGCTCCACTTAACCGGCGTTCCGTCAGCGTGGTACAGAGTGTATTCTGCACCAGCAAAGGTTGCCCGTCCTTGTGTCTTGTCACCAGTCTGCTTATCTTGCTTGATAACAGACGTGGATCCAGTAACTTCCTGGTTCGTATCACGAGCCAAATCAGCCACCAAAGCAACCGTTTGGCCAACATACTTCAATGTCACCTTCTGTGGCTTACAGGTCTTCACAAAGCCCTTTGAAGCCTTGCTTTCGGTGACGACATAATCACCAAGTGGCAGGTTAGCGTCGGTTTCAGCGTGTCCATTTTCATCAGTGGTGATATGGGCCACAACCTTGCCTAGTTCGTTGTTTTCGTGAACATCAAATTCGTTTCCGGCAAGAGAATAATTACCATTCCAGAGCTTCTTGTCTGATTCTTTTCCAGACTTGTCAACGACAATCTTGCCCTTAACTTCTTGATTAGTACCATCTGTCAAAGAAAGAACAACTTGCTTATCTTGTCCAGCATAAGTAATATCAACAGTCTTTGGTTCAAAGGTCTTCACAAAGCACTTTGAGGCCTGAACTTCTTCAACCACATAAGTCCCGAGTGGCAAATCTTCTCGTGTATGGGCATAACCATTTGCGTCAGTCGTTACTTCATCAACAACTTCACCATTGATGTCACCCTTATGAATCTTAAAGACGTTGCCTGCCAGTGAGTAATTATCATTCCACATCTGGGTACCGGTTTCAGCACCGGTCTTTTGAATGGTAATGCCACCCGTGACTTCTTTGTTGGTTTCAAAAGCCGTATCAAAGACAACCGGAGTTTGTTGGCCGTTGTAAGCCAATTCGACCTTCTGTGGGGTTGCCGTCTTGGCAAATCCCTCAGAGGCCTTCGTTTCGACAACTGTATACTTACCCAACTTCAAGTCAGACTTTGAGTAAGCTTTTCCAGAAGAGTCCGTTGTCACATGATCAACGACGTTGTTTTGCTCGTCTAAGATGTCAAACTCATTACCAGCCAATGTGTAGTGTTCATTGATCATGTTCTTGCCTGACTTTTCGCCAGACTTATCAATAATCAACTGACCCTTCACTTCCTGGTTAGTTCCGCCCGTTGAAGCGATCACGATTGACAACTCTTGACCAGCATAAGTGATGTCAACGTCTTGCGGAATGAAGGTTTTCAAAAATCCTTGAGAAGCTTGCTTTTCTTCCACTACATAATGTCCAAGTGGAAGATCCGTCTTCGTTTCAGCATAACCATTTGCGTCTGTTGAAACTTCAGCGACTACTTCGCCATTGATGTCGCCCTTATGAACAACAAAAACATTATCCTTCAAAGAGTAGTTACCATTCCAAGGGGTCTTCCCTGATTCGGCACCTTCCTTATGAATCTTAATCCCGCCCGTCACTTCTTTGTTCGTTTCAAAGGCCGTATCAAATACTACTGGTATATCTTGCCCGTTGTATTTCAACTGCACATCTTTAGGGGCTGCAGTCTTGGCGAATCCTTCCGAGGCCTTCGTTTCAACAATCGTGTACTTCCCCAATGGCAAGTCTTTTGAAGCCGCCTTACCATTGGTGTCAGTCGTGACATGATCCACAACTTTTCCAGTTGAGTCAATCACGTCAAATTCGTTACCAGCCAAGGTGTAGTGTTCATTGATCATGTTCTTACCGGTTGCTTCACCAGACTTATCAATCAGAACACGGCCCTTAGTTTCCTGGTTGGTTCCATCAGTCATTGACAGAACAACTTGCTTGTCCTGGCCTTCATAGTTGATGTCAACGGTCTTTGGTTCAAAGGTCTTTTGGAAGCCCTTTGAGGCTTGAACTTCCTCGACGACGTAACGACCAAGTGGCAAGTCCTCACGGGTCTTGGCATAACCATTTTCGTCAGTGGTGACAGTATCAACTACCTCGCCATTAATGTCACCCTTATGAATCTTAAAGACGTTGCCTGCTAGTGAGTAATTTTCATTCCACAATTGCGTACCGGTTTCAGCACCCTTCTTTTGAATACTAATACCACCGGTAACTTCCTTATTGGTTCCAGAAGCGTGAACTTCCAGATTATCGACCGAGTCAACATTGACCGTGACCGGGTCGAAGGTACGAGCCAAACCGTCAGAGGCTTGCTTTTCTGTGACCACATACTTACCAGCCGCAAGAACATTACCGGTTTCGGCAGTACCATTGGCGTCGGTTGTGACTGTGGCAACGACTTCACCATCTGCCGTGTCCTTGTGGACTTCAAAGACGTTGTTCGCCAATGAGTAGTTACCGTTGGTCAAGTCTTTAGTAGAAACACCACCATTCTTGAGAATTGACTTATCAATTTTCAAGTTGGCTTTCTTCACCTTGACTTGTAAGTCTGCCGAATTACGACTAGGGTCCTTCGCTGCAAAGACAGGCTGTTGTGGGTTAGACAAGTCGTTGCCGACGTAAGTTCCATATACATAATAAGGCTGGTCGGATAAATCTCGTGCTGTATTCTTTAAACGGATTGAACCGTCCTGTGCGTCATCAGCAGAATTGACGGTTAAGTCGTTGCCGCTAATGGACGCAGAAAGTCCATTAGATCCATTAATGTTCTTAAACTGTTGCAGAACACCGTTGGTATCAGTAACAGTCCCGGACTGACCAGCTAAGATGTTCAATGGGGCCGGAGAGAAGTTGGGTCGTTGTCCCATAGCAGCGGCATTGTTCAAAATCTGTTCAGTCTTGGTAATTGCCCCGGAACCAACAACGCTGGAGTCCCAACCAGTGATGGTTGCGCCAATGGCGTTGTGCATATCGGCTGAGTCAATTTTGTCAGAACCGGCCATTACACCAGGAATCCCATTTTGACCTGAGATAATCGACCAAACAACCAATTGTCCAGCGAAATAAGTTTCACTGTCATGTGCTGCCCCTTGAGCTTGCGCTAAGTAAGCAGCATTATTGATCAAGTTCTGTTGTTGCTTTGTCAACGATTGCCAGTAGTTCGCAGTTAAATCTTGTTGCCCCTGGGCGCTTGAGGCGTATTCGCCCCCCTTCAAGTGAGCAAAAGGATTGATACAAAAGACAACTTGATCATTCACTCGAATGTTCAAAACAGGGTCATTGTGTCCATCAGAAAATTGAATATGCCCTTGAATTGGGTTCGGGCCGGCAAAGGAAACCTTTCCATCTTGTGGCAACTCATCGGCATGAGCCGGCCCCCCATTAATAGCGCCAATCGTTGCCAAAAAAAGACTAGATACCATTGCGGTAATCCAGCACTTTCCAGACTTATACAGCTTATAGTGCTGTCGCGGTTGTGCGTTTTCCATAAGTAATTCCTTTCAAATAAAAAAAACACTCCATAGAGTGTCTTTAAGTAAGCTAATTATTAATATGCACCATAGCTATAAGGTTCCATATCACCTTCATCCCACATGTGGGTATTCATATAGTCAGTAGTGGTAGTCTCAGCGTCCTTCATAGTGCTAAAGTCCGTTTTTGTCCAAATAACATCACCCTTTTCATTCTTAACCCAGCCGGTATAGGTACGGGTTGTCGTTGAAGTAGCGGGGGCAGTTGTTTGGTTAGTGTTAGTAGCTGCTGGTTGTGCAGTTGCCTGCTTTTGTTCTGGCTCTGAAGTGGTCGTAACAGGAGCCACAATTGTATCTGGACTCTTATCAGCTTCCGGTGCACCACCAATACCAGGGGTTGTCGCCGTCTTAGTTCCTGGAACTCGAAGATAGAAAGTACCATCGTTTCCAAAATCATAGTTCGTGCCATCAATGGTTACTTGACCTTGTACCGCACGACCATCTTGGTCAGTGTAGTAAGTCAGACCCCAAGCTTGACGCCAGCCAGCATTTTGACGAACCCCATCGATAAACCAGTAATAAGTGCCGGTATAGTAGCGGAAGCCTGTGTAGAGTTGACCATCTTCATACCAGCGGTAACCACCATTAGCTGATGAGTTATCCCAAATGTAACCTTGCAATGGACGCTGGTAATAAGTGTTGTCATCACCAAAGTTGAAGACCTGTCCGCCAATGATACGGTTACCTTGAACGGCACGGCCATCTTGATCCGTGTAATAAGTCAAGCCCCATGCTTGGCGCCAACCTTCATTTTGGCGAACACCATCAACAAACCAGTAGAAGGTACCTGCATGATAGCGGAAGCCCGTGTAAGGCTTACCGTTTTCGAGCCAGTTCCAACCACCATTAGCAGTCGAAACTTCTGGTGAATAAACGTAACCAGTCGCGTTACTGTCAGCGGCATGGGCCGTTGATCCTGCAAACATGGCAGCAGCGGCTGCACCAGCAAGCATAAATGGTACTTTTTTGGTAAGAATTGATACGTCAAATGTCATTTTTAAACCTTTTTCCTTTTTCTGAATACTTAGTAAGTTCTGATGAAAAGTGATCCTGAATACAATTACATAATATTAGGAAAGACTGAGTGAACACAGAACCAAAAGATATAGATAACAATTGGAATGGTGAAGAACAAAACCACTCCCATCACTGTTAATCCAATCAATAATTGAGCGAACCAATAGATGGCCCCAATAATGATCAAAATAGCTCGAAATGGAAAGAGAATGCACTGCCATAGAAAGCCTGGTATATCAGACCATTCCCAGTCGAAAGCGAAAAAATCGGCCATAGTTTACTCCTTGTCTCTGTGTTCAACTTCTTTTAGAACAGAAGCTAAGTGTACATGCTTTTTTATTGCTTTAAAACAAGTTCTCCTACTTCATCACGAACAGCAATCAGCTTTTTACCAACCTTGATCGATTGGATTTCTTGCCACTTATCGCTCAACTTGTAGGACATACGAACCTCATGTTCCTTTCCATGAATGATTCCAATTTGTGCCGGACCGACTAATCGATCTGCACGCAAATCATAAATGACCCCATCTGCTAATTTAGCAGTAGGAACAGCGGTGTGGTTGTAAGCAATTTGTCGAATATCTTTTAATCGCAGCATGATGATCTCCTTTTTTCTAGGCTAATCATTTCTTTTTTCCTGCTCGATAAAAGAAGCGACAGCCTGATCTAATAAGTGTAACAATGGAACGCCGGTCTTATTTTTCAACTCAATTAGCTCGGCATAATTATCCGAGTTGATTCGAACAGACTTGGTTCCAGAAGTGGATAAGGATCCTGACTTCTGCTTGACAGTTTCCCTCTTTTTTACAGTTGTTGCTTTTTTACCGGTTGGCTCATTATCTAAGAATTGCGCAAATTTGTTTGTTCCCTTGGTCATCTTATACCACCTCAATTACTTTCTCAAAGATTGCTCGCAACTGTTCTTTCAAGACCTCATCAGTGGTTGAAAAAACGGCTTTATCGTCAGCAATCCTTGTTCTTCTTGGTAGATAACCGAGATACTCAGGGTAACTCTGCAACTCAGCTAAGAGATCCTTAGAAGCATTTTCTGACAAGTTGATCTTATTAGCAATTAAAGCTAGCTTTATTTCTGAGTTAAAATCATCATTTAGCTCTTGCACAAACTTCTTTAAAGCAACTATAGCTAAGAAAGAATCTTTAGAGGCCTCAGCAACTCCTAGAACAAGGTCCGAAACAATAAGAGCGTTTTGCGTTAAAATGCCTTCATCGTTCTCAGTATCGATCACAATGTAATCATACTTTTTGGATAATTTTTCTTCGTTAAGCGCTAACCATTTGCCAAAGATATACTCGCGACGCCTTCGTGAGTTCAAGCGTTCTTTTAACTGTTCGACTGAGCTATGCCCGGCAATGAGATCAAAGTTATCACCCAATTTAATTGGTGAAACATCACCATTCTCAAATAGATTGACAACCGTGTTGTTTAAGTTCGTATAGTGTCCGTATCGGTTGGTTAAGTTGGTTGAGTCATCAAAGTCCAATAAAAGCACTCGATGATTCTTTTTTAAGTATTCAGCTAAGTTAAAAGCTAAGGTGGTTTTACCAGCACCACCTTTATTGACATTGACGGTAATTATTTTCATGTTAAATCTCCTTTAGGTGCGAATCGAGAACCATACTCCTTAGTGGCAACTAAGTGGCCTCCTTGTCGCTTAGCGATAAGAATACGTCCTTGTGACAAGGAATATAACTGTGAAAGCGCTTTGACAAAGGGCATTTTAAAAGCAACTGCTGCAGACATGCCGTTAATCACGGCGTCTGTGCGAATGAAGTAAAAGCCATCGGCCTTTACCTTCCCTTTCTTTCCGTTATTTAACACGCCTTCGACATTTCCAATTCGTCCTAAACGGCGAAGATCATTAATTGTTAATTCGTGCATTTCTACTACCTCCTTAGGCATACACGGCCATCATTATGGCGTTAGCTGTACTCTTACTGACCAAATCATGTCAGTAGGGCCGACTGCTTTTTTTTACATACCGTTTTAAGTCTAGTAACGGCAAACTCCCCAAATTTTTGTTTGGTGTTGGCTGCTGGACTGAGCGATTAGGCTCAGCATCCATCTCCCCTATTCACTTTATCCATAGCAGCACTAATCGGGACGATGGTTTTTTTCAGTTTTCAATGTTCAAGGACGGCTTTTAGATGGCCTTCCCCGGGGCCAAAATAATTAAATGATTCGTTTAATCACAGGAACTATTCAAATGGCTCCAACCCTGGAAAGTTCTTTTTCATTTCAAGGTCAAGTGTTTCACAACAACGTTGAATATAGACCATATTAGCCGAATCGTTATTAGCGGCCTTGGTGATTGCCTCACTAACAAGCAAAGCACCATACTGATTCTTTAGTTGTTCAAGCGTTCTTTTTTTGACTTGCGACATTTTAGAATCCGTTTCGTCGATGTATTGGTCAACCAACAGGTCAATGTCTGATTGCGCTTGCGTATATACATAGTCATCATCTTCATCATCAATAGAATTAATCTCAGTATGATTTAAGTAAGTATCACTATACTCAGTATCATTAGAGTGTCGTTTTGACATCTCTTGAAGTGTCGTTTTGACATCTCTTGAAGTGTCATTTTGACATTTCTTGAAGTGTCGTTTTGACACTTCCGGTTCTCCCAAGCCTTCTCCGTCTTTTATTAGAGGATTTTCATCGTTAGCGGCTCCAAGATATAGTCTATTTGGTTTGTTTAGCCCTTGACGAACCTCTTCTAGAAGACCGAATTTAGTCAGGTCGCGTTTAATTGCAATAACTTTTTTATTACCACAACCCAAGATTTCTTGAAGAGCAGCGATCGTAAAAACAAAATAGACATTTTGTTCCTCATCAATCCAACCATTTTTAAGTGACAACTCAAAACGATCTCGCAAAATGGCGTAAGCTGTTTTTGATTCCAGCTTCATATCCTGATATTTTTCAGAAGTGAAAAAGACTTTTGGAAGACGATAAAACTGTTCAAATGTTTTAACTTGTTCTAATGATATTCGCTGCATAATAACGGACCGTTGTTAATCTAAAAATCAACTTTCTCTAGTAACTTACTTAAAGTCATATTCATAGCTTTCGCCAATTTCTCAGCGTTTCGCATATTTAAATGGCGACCATAATTGTTCTGTTCAATAGCAGAGATTAAACTTTGTGTTGTGCCAGCGCTCTTAGCAAACTCAGTTTGTGATAAGACGTGAGACTGACGGTATTCCTTAACAAATTCCCCAATATGTTGTTTCATGATATGTACCCTTATTTAGAATGTATTTATTTTTCGATAAAAAAGTGCAAAAAAAAATAAGCTAACAAATTAGCTTATTCTGCACACCTAAGTCGATGAGAACCGTTACTGAATAACGGTTTAAAGCTCCCCTGTTAACTTTAATTTTACAAGCTACGTGCAACCCTAAAATTAACAACGTAAGTAAACAATCGCTCCGAGGCTTGGTATAAGGCC
>NZ_DF968087.1:0-24693 GCF_001047135.2 Fructobacillus tropaeoli
TTGGTTAGAGCGCTGTGTTGATAACGCAGAGGTCCCAGGTTCGAGTCCTGGATGGCCCATGATAAAGAAGACCTCGGTCTTCTTTTTTTGTGCAAGAAGTTAAGCCAGTTACTGGTTTTGGCTTCTTTTTTTGTGTTTTCAAATAGCTTTTATCAGCATATTGGTTTTAGAACAACTTTGTCTGACCTATCCAGAAATTGTATAATCAGATTATGGAAAAAATGGGAAATGACAATTTAAAGCCCTTTGATATTGATCATCTGAGTACGAATCAAAGTGGTATTCTTGCTGATTTACAAGAGTACATAAGTGATGGTTTGAAGACACCAGGCCATCACGTAGCGGTGATTGAAGGCGCTGCAGGAACAGGTAAAAGCGTTTTACTAACAAAGCTGTTCAAGAATATTCGCCAAGGTATGAAAGACCCTGACAGCCCCTATCAGGGGTTAAAAACGGTCTTTACCGTTAACCATCCAGAGCTGTTAAAGGTCTACCAGGAAATGGGCGCACGCTATCGAGATCTTTATAAAAAAGATTATGTTCGGCCGACATCACTGATTAATAGTGCGCATAAGACGGATAGTCACTATGATGTTGTTTTAATCGATGAGGGTCATCTCCTACTTAGTAAGCGAGAGCCCTATATTCGCTTTTTTCAGGACAATCAATTAACTGAGATTATCAAGTTAGCGAAGGTTGTGGTCGTTGTTTTTGATTTTCAGCAAGTCATTCAGGGCAAGATGTTTTGGAATGAAAAGCTGTTAAATCAGGTTTTAACCCCCTATGACCATCGAATTTTCCCAATGAACTTTCAATATCGAATGGAAGCTAATGCTTCAGTGTCGACTTGGATTGATAACTTTGTCACTGGCAAACTGTCCCCTTTGCCGGCTGATCAGGGTGATTACGACCTGCGTATCTTTGAACGAGCAGATGCGCTCTTTGCAACGATTAAGGCGCGCAACCAGGAGGGGGGTCTAGCACGTGTGCTGGCAACAACCGGCTTTCAGCGGCGGGCCGATGGTGCCCACCATGTGGTATTGGATGGCTTTGACTTGCCATGGGATGAATTTGATGCGCAGGTTAAGACATGGCCCAACAGACCAGAGTCAATTAACCAGGTTGGTTCCATCTACACGGTTCAAGGCTTTGATCTGAATTATGCGGGTGTCTTGCTGAGCCCAGCATTTGAGTATGATGCTAAGACCGACCGGATGGTCGTTAATCCGACAAAGGTGACTCACAAAGAAATTTATAAAAAGAACCCCAATTTGACGGATGCTGATGCCATCGCCCAGGCCAAGACTGATTTTATGTACAATGCTTTAAATATCTTAGCTAAGCGTGGTAAAAAAGGGCTGTATTTAAAGGCAGCTGACCCAGACCTTAACAACCGCTTGCTTGAATTGCAAGCTCAAGCAAAATAAAAGAAGCCAAAGCCCTTGATTGGGTTGGCTTCCATTTAGAAAAACCGGTTATCCGGTTTTTTTATTCAATTAAATTATTCAACAGACCATTCATCAAAGTTGGCGACAAAATCAGTTGGTTGGTTGACTTCTTTGGCCACTTCAGCCGGTTTGGAAACGCCGGTGTAAACCAGAAGGGTATCGAGGCCGTTTTTGATACCAGCCAGAATGTCGGTATTGTAGTTGTCACCAACCATGACGGGGCGGTCGGGGTGGTTGAGCTTGGCCAGCGCACCTTCCATAATTGGGGCTTCTGGTTTAGCAATAATAGTGGGTTCTACTCCGGTTGCCGTTTTGAGGGCGGCCACAAGAGAACCGGCTCCAGGCAACATACCCTCTTCACTTGGCAGGTTAGTATCAGCATTTGTGGCGATAAACTTTGCCCCACGAGCAATCGCAAAGGTTGCCTCCTTGAGCTTCTGGTAGGTAAAGTGACGATCAAGGCCCATCACCACAACGTTGGCTTCATCAGCGGGTACAAGATCGATACCGGCATTTTCCAAGGCATCTTTTAGGCCAGCTTCGCCAATTAGATAGACCTTTTGGCCATCATCAGTCAAACCTTTAACATAGTCAGCGGTCGCCATGGCTGAGGTATAAACTTGGTCAACCGTTGTTTTGATACCATGGTTGATTGTTAGGTTGTCAGCGACGTCCTTGGCTGTTTTTGTTGAATTATTTGTGACAAACAGGTAAGGAATCTTGGCAGTCTGCAACCGCTCAATAAATCGTTTAGCGGCTGGAATGGGTTGCTTGCCATGGTAGATGGTTCCATCAAGGTCGATTAAATAAGCATTATACTTTGGCATAAAAATATCCTCTTTAGTGGTTCGATTGATTCTATTGTCACGTATTTATTTAAAATTAGCAAGGGAAAAAGAGAGGGTTTTAAAAACAGAAAAAAGATACGTGCTTGAAATGATTTTTAACTGAAAGCCCCCACAAATAGGCGTATAATGGCCTTATTATGGAAAAAGACGTACAAAAAAAGCCGCATCGTTTAAAGGCGGTTTACCAAGCAGGTCGAACAAAAATTCAGACCCGCCTAGGTTTTTATACATTATTAGTTTCGCTATTCATCTTGAAAACTTTTTTGGCTTACGGGATGGATTTTAACTGGATGCACGTGTCGTCATTGTATCAAGTTTTCTTGATGTTGATTAACCCAATCGGGTTTACGATGCTGATTTTTGCGCTGCCGCTGTTTTTTAAGAATCGTAACCTGTATTATGGTGGCATGATGGTCCTTTACACGGCCCTGACGACCTACCTTTATATTAGTGTGACTTATTATCGTGAATTTACTGACTATTTGAGTGTTAACGTGATTTTGAACTACTCGTCAGTTAACCAGGGTGGTAAGGCAGCTGGTGCGATTAGTTTTAGCGCCCACGACTTTTTATTTTGGATTGACGTTGTGATTCTTTTAGGTCTTTTGTTGTTTAAAAAGATTAAGCGTGATCGAAAAGAGGTGCGTCCTGGTAAAACCTCAACCTTGATAGCCATTGGCTGGTTAATAATCATGGCCAATTTGGCACTGGCTGATGTTGATCGGCCCCAGTTGTTGACGCGGCAATTTGACCGGGAATATTTGGTTAAGTATTTGGGTATTGGTCCCTTTACAATCCTCGATGCCTATAACACCTTTAAGACCAGTCAGGTGCGAAAATCAGCAAAACCTGAAGAACTGCAAAAGGTGAAAAAGTATGTTCAAGATCACTACGTTGGCATGAATCCAACCTATGCTGGCAAGGCGAAGGGAAAGAACGTTATTGTGATTCATTTGGAGTCATTCCAGCAGTTTTCGATTGATCGGAAGGTCAATGGACAAGAAGTAACACCGTTCTTAAATTCTTTGTATCACAGCAAGGATACAATTGCTTTCGATAATTTCTTCCATCAAGTTGGTCAAGGAAAAACGTCTGATGCTGAAAATCTATTAGAGACATCGACTTATGGTCTGCCACAAGGTTCGCTCTTTGCCAAGTTGGGCAATGATCAGACCTTCCAGGCCATGCCCGCAATTTTGAACCAACGAGCGGGCTATTCATCAGCTGTTTTCCATGGTAATACCGGATCGTTCTGGAACCGAACGAACGTCTACAAGAACATGGGTTATCAGAATTGGATTTCGGGTGAGTACTTTGATACGAGTGGCAAAAAATCAACCGCTTGGGGCTTGAAGGATAAGTTGCTCTTTAAAGATTCAGTTCCATACCTGGAACGGTTGCAACAGCCGTTTTATGCGAAGTACATCACGGTTTCTAACCATATTCCGTATGAAATTGATAAGGATGACCAGGATCCTAATTTCCAAACGTCTAATTCTGGTTCTAAGTATATTGATAATTACTTTATTACTAACCATTATTTGGATCAGGCCATTAAAGAATTTTTCGATTATTTGAAGAAATCAGGTTTGTACGACAATACGATGGTTGTGCTCTACGGTGACCACTACGGCATCAATAACACGGATACGAAGTATTTGGCCCCGCTTTTGGGCAAGGATCCAAGCAAGTGGACGGATTTGGATAACGAAAACTTGCAACGAACACCGTTGATTATTCATATTCCAGGATTAAAAAATGGAGGCATTAACCATACCTATGGTGGTGAAGTTGATGTGGCTCCAACAATCGAGCATCTTTTGGGGATTTCAAGTAAACGTTATATTCAGTTTGGCCAGGATCTTTTGTCGACGAATCGAAGCCAATTGGTTGTGATGCGTAACAAGGATTGGATGACACCAGAGTATGCTTCTATTTCTGGCACAATCTGGGATACTAAGACGGGTGAAAAAGTCATTGATCCAACGCCCGACCAGGAAAAATTGTTTAACAAGTATCAGACGGAAGCAAACGAAAAGCTTGACATGTCTGACACGCTGAACCAGAAGAATTTGCTGCGTTTCTACCATCCAGACGGCTTCAAGGCGGTTGATGCAGCAGCCTATGATTATTCAAAGTCGAAGACATTGGCTCGCTTCAAAAAGGCCAATGAAAATCTGAGTTCAACGTCCTTGTACACTCAGCATGGCGATCAGAGTACTGTTGGTGACTATGTCACGAATGCGCCGGAAATTAATGATAGCCCAGATTCATTGCTATCGGACTATCCAGGTGCTTCAGTCGCTTTTGCACCAAGCAATGCAAGTAGTAGTAGTAGCAGTAGCAGCAGTAACTAACACAAAATCAGGGGAAACCCTGATTTTTTACTAGGGAAAAGAAATGGTTGCAAAATATCAACGAGAAATTACCATTACGGATCGCTTTGCTGGCTTGGCGGTGAAAGATTACTTGAAACAGATTTTTTTGCCAAAGCATTTGCGGGGGAATTTACGACAAGCAAGGGGCCTACAGGTTAATGGCCAACAGGTCTCGACAGCACACGTTTTAAGGACTGGTGACCATTTAACCCTGACCTTCCGAGAAGAGGTATTCTTGGACCATCAGGGCCCTTATCCAGCCAATATGGCGGTTTCACTTACCATCGTCTATGAAAACGAGGACCTGATGGTGGTGAACAAGCCCGCCGGGATGAAGATGCACCCGCATTCGCCGACGGAAACGGATACGCTGCTCAATTATGTGAATGGTTATTTTCAAAAAAATCCGCAAAAGTCAGCTGGTCAATTGGCTCAGGCCTTTATGGTCCACCGCTTGGATCGGGCGACCTCGGGCCTGGTCATTGTGGCCAAAAATCCAATAGTGGTGCCGATTCTCAATCGTTTGATTAAAGAAAAGATTATTAAGCGAACCTATCTGGCGCGAGTTACGGGCCGATTTGACCAAAAGACCGGAACGTTTGACCAAAAAATTGGCGATCATCCAAGTGATGACCGCTTGCGCTGGTTTAACCCTGCTGGCCAAAACGCTACTACCCACTATCAGGTCTTAGAAGAGGAGAGTGAACGCGACGAAAGTCTTGTTCGTCTTGAGTTGGAAACGGGTAGGATGCATCAACTGCGGGTTCATTTAGCCGGTAACGGTCACCCCATTAATGGGGATGATTTGTATCACGGCAAGGCTGGCAAGCGCCTGGCCCTGCATTCAACGGCTCTTTCATTGATACTGCCCTTTACTGGTGATCGAGTTTTGTTGGAGGAGCGAGATAGATTGATTTAAAAATTAGCAATTAAAAAGGTCCTGACTTTCTAGTCAGGACCTTTGTTGTGTTATGAAAGATTATTCGGCAACTGATTTAACAGTGTCATCGTCTTCGTTCATGAAATATTTAACGACCAAGCCGGCTAAGAGGCCACCCAAAATCTCGGCAATTAAGAAGTACCAGAGATGGGCAGAGGAGGCCAAACCCTTGTAAAGAGCTGGAGCAAGGACGCGGGCTGGGTTAACCAGGCCGTTTGTCAGTGGATAAGTCACAAAGGAAATCAGGGTAAAGCTAATCCCAGTGATGGCAGCGCTTTGCTTGATGTGCTTTTTCAATGCAACTAGGGTGATAAAGACTAGGACGAAGGTAAAGAACAATTCAATGGCCACTGCTAGCCAAACGGAAATGGCACTGGCTGCTGATGGTTCTAACAAGGAGAACAATTGGCTTGCCTTAACAGAAGACGTTGATGAAGAGGATGAGGAGCTTTGCTGTGCATTAATGATTGGGATTAACGTATAAACCGAAAGAGTCAATCCGGCAAAGGCACCAAGGAATTGGGCGAGGAAATAACCGCCAAAGGTTTTCCAAGAGATGTCTTTGTTGATGGCTGCTCCTAAGGAAACGGCGGGGTTAAAGTGACCACCGTTAGCCATGGGACCAAAGATAAACATCAAGGCTGCTAATGCCAGGCCGAAAATTGCCATGGCATCAAAGAGCTGACCGGTTTGGAAGGTCGTGACGTAAATCAAGGCGGTGGTGGCGAAGATCACCAACAGCATCGTCCCAAAGAATTCTGCAAAATACTTGCGCATAAAAAAAGCTCCTTTTATTTGTACTCAACTGCTCATTATACAGCTTTGACATAAAAGAAACTTTAAAAATTCTAATCTTTGCTCGCTTACTTGTGTAAGAGTAACGCATTGATGGCCACAACAACCGTTGAAAGTGACATCACGATGGCTCCAATCAATGGGTTTAACATGATGCCGGCAAAGGCGAAAAGACCGGCGGCGGTTGGAATGGCTAAGATGTTATAGCCAGCTCCCCACCAGAGGTTTTCAACCTCTTTGCGGTTAGCGTTATGGGCTAAGTTAATTAAATCGATAATCTTTGGTAGCGATTGCGAAATCAACACGGCGTCGGCTGATGCCTGGGCTACGTCGGTTCCTGCACCAATGGCCACTGACAAATCAGCTTGGGCCAAGGCTGGAGAATCGTTAATCCCATCACCAATCATCATGGTCTTACCCTTTTGTTGGTACTGCTTGACCAAGTTAATTTTGTCTTCTGGTGAAACTTCTGCCTGGACAACATCGATTCCTAATTCTTGGGCAACCTTATTGGCCGTCTTTTTGGCATCACCCGTGACAAGGACAGGGGTAATTTGGTGGGCCTTGAGTTGGGCAACAAAGTCTTTGGCTGATTCTTTAATGCTGTCACCGAGGGAAACGGCAGCCAAGACTTGATGGCCGTCGGTTAGGTAGGAGATGGAACCATCGGCATCCAGTGGTTCGAAGTCGATGTGTTGTTCCGTTAGGTAACGTGCTGAAACCAGGGAGTATTGCTGATTGTTAACGGTTCCACTAATCCCAGCCCCGGCAATGGTTTGAACATCTTGTCCGGCCGTGACGGTCACACCATCGTCCTGTGCTTTTTGGACGATAGCCTTGGCCAATGGGTGGGATGATTGTTGTTCGAGGGCGGCCATGATTGCGAGGGCATCGTGGTCGCTGATTTTGTTCGTGACTAATTTCTGCACTTGGAAGTGACCGTTAGTCAAAGTGCCGGTCTTATCCATTAGGGCATAATCTAAGTGCTTAGCTGACAGCACTGCGCCGTGCTTCTTAATTAGAATACCATCCTTGGCTGCCAGTGCCTTGGTTCGTTGGATAACCAATGGAATAGCCAAACCTAAAGCGTGTGGGCAGGCAATGATGAGTGTTGTTACGGCGATGTTAAAGGCGGTTGTCAGGCCACTGATGGCCGTCCAGATAAAGAGTGCCAAGATGGCAGCCGTTAAGCCAACCCAGAAAAGCCAGCCGGCAACCTTATTGGCTAATGATTCGGCCTTGGAGGAGCTGGCTTCGGTTTGGTTCAAAGTCTTTTTGAGGTGGCCGATAAAGGAATCATCACCGACGGCTGAAACCTGAACAAGTAAAGTACCTTCACCATTAATTGTGCCACCAATGACGGAGGACTTTTCAGCCTTTTTGACCGGCTTTGATTCACCGGTCATGAGGGATTCGTCTACTTGGGATGAACCTGAAAGGACAGTTCCATCGGCAGGGAAGGATTCACCGGCCAAGACCCGAACGACAGAACCATTCGTGAGGTCACTGACGGGCTTGTCGATGAAGGAATCGCCTTCCTTAACATGGGCCGTTGCTGGAGTAAGCTTTGAAAGTTCGGAGGTTGCGTTGCCGGCCTTCATAGTGGCTTGCATTTCGATCAGGTGCCCCAAGAGCATGATGACGACCAGGGTACCGAATTCAAGGAAGTAGTCCATTGCATCGACCTTAAAGAAGGTCTTGGCGATAAAGGCATAGACGGAAACCCAGAAAGTAACCAAAAGTCCCATGGAAATCAGCGACATCATCGCTGGTTTCTTTTGCTTCAACTCGATTTTCGCGCTCGAAAAGAAGGGTTGTGTACCAACGGCATACATGGCAACCGCCAAAATCAGCATTACCCAGTTGGAACCGGGGAATGTCAATGTAATGGGTAGGTCAACGCCCATAAAGGGAGCGACGAAAAGGAGTGGAATTAAGAGGGCGAAAGACCACCAAAACCGCTGCTTCATGTTGCTGTGATTCATTGGCATACCGCCCATGTCACCCATGCCAGACATATCGTGGTCCATGTGGCTATGATCCATTCCAGGCATGCTACCCATGTTCGACATGTCGTGGTTTTGGTGGTCCATCTTCATCTGACCATCGTGCTCGTGGCCCATCTGCGTGTGGTCGCCATGCCCTTGATGATTATGGTCGTGCCCCATATCCATGTGCCCCATGTCACCGTGGTTTTCATGGGAGCCTCCCATATCCATGTTGCCCATGTCGCTGTGGCCGTCATGGGCATGGTGATCCATCTTCATTTGGCCATGGTCCATTTGCATATGGTTGCCGTGCCCTTGATGATCATGGCTCATATCCATGTCGCTCATGTCACCGTGGTCGTCATGAGAATTGTCCATCTTCATCTGACCATGGTCCATATTCATGTGGCCGTCGTGACCTTGATGGTCGTGGCTCATATTCATATGAGCCATGTCTGTTTTGCTGTTTTCTTCATGGTTGTCGTGATTCATGTGACGGTTCTTGTCAAAGTCGTCTGCCATAAAAGAACTTCCTTTCTAAAAACGAATTTATTTCTTTACCGGTCTAACTTAAAACAAATTCTAATATTATGCAAGTTTTTGAGCTTTCATTTAAAAAATCAATGAAAATGATTTTAGCTAAAAAAGCTGATAAAAAGGCAATAGTGCGCTTTTTAAGATGCTAATTCTTCCCTTTAACAACAAAGAATTAGGGCTGATTTTTCAATGATTGGTATAGTTTCTTTTTCTTTGTAATCGTCAAGAATTTGACTTCGGGTGAAAATCAGGCTGTTATTAGCGCGAGGTTTGGCAGAAAAGACTTTTAACCAGCTTCTTGCATTTTTTGGCCAAATTATGTACATTAGTATGCGGTTATTTACCGCTTATTCTGCGCATGGTTGAGCCATTTTCGGCCAAAAAGGAGACCCTGATTTGCCCAATGAAATTGTCAGAATTTAAATGTTTTCAAATAATCCGATTACCTATCTAAAGGGGAAATTATGGCTAATCAAAATGAACAGTCGCTAGCGGCTGAATTTAAAGAAGAGGAAAGCGCCTTCTGGTCACTGGGGATTGCAACAATCGTGTTGGCGGTGGTTATCGGCTTTGCCGCACTCTTGTTGTCACTCTTTTTGGAACATGTGGAAGTTTTGTTCTTGCACTTCCATGAATCGTTCCGCCACTATAGCCCAAACAGCGCCAGTCCACTGCGACGTTTTCTATCGGTTGTGATCGGCTCGACCATTGCCGGCTTTGTTTGGTGGGCGATTCGTTCCCGTGGACGCAAAATTGTTGGCATTAATGCTGCTTTGAAAGGTGACGAAATGCCACCGATTAAGACGGCCTTAAACGTTTTGGCTCAGATGTTCTTTGTTGGAACGGGTGGGTCCGTTGGTCGGGAGTTAGCGCCTCGACAAGCCGGGGTCATGCTAGCCCAGGTTTATCAAAAGAAGACTGCCAAATGGCGGTTCTTGAAGTTGAGCCAGGAGGATCAAAAATTACTCTTGGCCGCCGCTGCTGGGGCCGGATTTGCCGGCGTTTATATCTCGCCAATTACGGGGATGCTGTTTGCCGTTGAATTGCTGTTGAAGAAGGCATCCGTGAAAACGATTTCGGTGTCTTTGATTATGTCGACGATTGCTGCTTTGATGGGGGCAATTGTGAAGGGCTTTGATCCTTACTATGCCTTATCAAAGGCTGATCACTTCTCGCTGATTTTACTGGTTGTTTCGCTCATCATCGGCCCAATTGCCGGTATCTTTGGGGCATGGGCAAAGCAAGCCTTTGCCTGGGCGCAGAAATATCAGGCGAAGGGAAAGTGGCTTTGGCTAACGATGCCTTTGGTCGGGGTCGTCACTGGGTTAACTGCCTGGGCCTTCCCTTACGTGATGGGAAATGGTCGTGCTACTGCCCAGTATGCCTTTTTGCAAACGGACCATCACTTGCTATACTTCTTCATCGCCCTTGGTTTAGCTAAATTTGTGATGACCTTCTTGAGTCTTTACGCCGGTGGAACGGGTGGCACGTTGACACCATCGATTGCATTGGGAAGTGTCTTGGGCTTGGTTGCTTCCGTGCCTTTGGCACCACTGTTCCCAGGCATCTCACCTTGGCAGTTCGCTTTGATTGGTGCCGTTGCTTTGTTGGCAGCCTCCCAGCAAGCGCCACTGATGGCCATGTTTATGGTCTTTGAAATCAGTCATTTGGACTATTCAGCTTTGATTATCTTTGCCCTTGCGGTGGCCTTGTCATCGTCAACGGCTAAGATTTATTTGAACTGGTGTGACCGTCGTGCTGCAGCAAAATCTAAATTAAGTTAATTTCACTAGAAATGTCAGAATGTTTTTCAACATTCTGGCATTTTTTTATTACAGATAATACATAGGAAAAATGCGGGTTTCTGCCCATTGTTCGCCTTTAGTCTAGAAAACCCTTTTTATATGAGAAAATTATTATTAAAGAGCGAACACAAGTCGCGTCAGTTTTGTTATCATGTGTTTAAAGCGAACTGAACTTTTTGAAAGTGGCTCTATATCGATAAAACACGAACAATACAGGAGGCGTACCGCATGACAGCGCGCGTAGCAGTGGTGATGGGTTCTAAAAGTGATTGGCCAACAATGAAGCTGGCCTTTGATTTGTTGCAAGACTTAGGAATTGCAGCAGAGAAGCACGTAATTTCAGCTCACCGAATGCCAGTTCAACTACAGGAGTTTGGTTCACAAGCCAGAGAGAATGGCTTGGAGATTATTATTGCCGGAGCAGGTGGGGCAGCTCATTTGCCTGGCATGTTAGCCGCCAGCACAACAATCCCCGTTATCGGGGTGCCAGTTAAGTCCAGTAACTTAAACGGTCTTGATTCACTTTTGAGTATTGTTCAAATGCCCGGAGGGGTGCCAGTCGGCACGATGGCTATCGGTAATTCCGGCGCTAAGAATGCGGCCCTCTATGCCGCTTCGATTTTGTCATTACAAGATGAAAAGATTGCCGCTAATTTGGCTGATTTCCGCGCTAAGCAAACTGCTAGCTCAATTGAAAGCGAGGGGGAGTTGCAATGACAGAGGCTAATCGTTACCTTGAACCAGGGAAGACCATCGGGATTATCGGTGGTGGTCAGCTAGGGCAAATGATGGCCCTTTCGGCTAAGGAAATGGGTTATAAGGTGATTGTCTTAGATCCAACGCCAGCTTGCCCAACTGCTCAGGTTTGTGATGATCAAATCGTGGCCGAATATGACGACCAAAAGGCCCTCCAGGAGCTGGCGGACCGGTCAGATGTTTTGACTTATGAATTTGAAAACGTCAGCCAAGAGGCTCTAAAGGACTTGAAGGATGCCTATGTACCACAGGGTGTCCGTCTCTTAGAAATTACCAGTAACCGCTTGGCGGAAAAAGCCTTTATCCGCGATGAAGCGCAGGTGCCGGTTGCTAAGTTTGCCCGGGTTGAAAGCCCAGCGGACTTAGATCAGGCGGTCACTGAGGTTGGCTTGCCAGGCATTTTGAAAACGGTCAGTGGTGGTTACGATGGCCATGGCCAATTTGATTTAAACACTGCCGCTGATGTTGAAAAGCTCAAGGCCAACTGGCCGGGTGGCGTGCTGATTTTAGAGCAAAAGATTGCCTTTACCAAGGAAGTCAGCGTGATGGTAACCCGGACGAAGCAGGGACAACTGGTAACGTGGCCAATTTCTGAAAACGTTCACCAAAATCATATTTTGAAGACCTGCATGATTCCAGCAGCGATTACCAAAGACCTGGATAGCCAAGTCCACGAAATTGCCAAGACAATTGCCGACAAGCTTGATTTACGCGGTGTCTTGGGTATCGAACTTTTTGTCGACCAGGACAGCAACCAGGTCTGGGTCAACGAATTAGCACCACGGCCACATAATTCTGGTCATTACACGATTGAAGCCTGCAATATTTCTCAGTTTGAGGGACATATTCGCAGTATCGTCGGCCTACCAATTCCAGAAATTAAGCTCCATGACCGCGCGATGATGGTCAATTTGTTGGGGGATGAATTGTTAAAGGCGCGTCAGGCCTTCCCTGACCATGCCGACTGGCATTTCCATGATTATGGAAAGGCAGCCGTCAAGCCCGGTCGGAAGATGGGCCACCTTACGGTGGTTGGTCAACCGGCGATCGAAGATTTAAGCACATATTTCCAAACCATTTAATCAGGAGAGTAAGGAAAAATGACAGAAAATACAGTTGAATTTGGCGGACAGCAACTTACCCGTGGTGACTTGCTTTATGAAGGAAAGGCCAAGCAGGTTTTTGCAACCAACGACCCTTCCATTATCTGGATGCACTACATGGACCAGGTAACTGCTTTGAATGGGAAGGTGAAGGAAGAATACAGTGGTAAGGGTGAGTTGAATTCAAGCATCTCAAACCTCCTCTTTACTTACTTATCTAATCAAGGCTTGCAACATCACTGGTTGGGATCAATTTCTGCCACCGATGAGTTGGTGAAGAAGGTTGACATCATTCCTTTGGAAGTTGTTACTCGTAACTATACGGCGGGTCACTTTGTTTCTCGCTTTGGGGTAGAGCCAATGCAACAGTTGTCACCCCGTGTGCAAGAACTGTATTACAAGTCCGATGAGCTCGATGATCCCTTTATGAACGATTCACAGGCGGTGTCTTTGCACTTTGCCAGCGAAGCTGATTTAAAGACGGTCTACGGCTTGGCTGACCAAGTCAACGAGCTCTTGGTTGCTTTGTTTAACAAGATTGACATTACTTTGATTGATTACAAATTAGAATTTGGTCGGTTAGCTGATGGACAAATCATCTTAGCCGATGAACTTTCACCAGACAACATGCGTTTGGTTGATCAAAAGACGGGCAAGTCCCTCGATAAAGACGTTTTCCGCCAGAAGCAAGGTGACTTGCGTGTTGGCTACCAGGATGTATTGCAACGCCTGCAAGACGCGTTGAAGTAAAAGGAGTACAGAAAAAATGTATTTGGCAAAAATTTACGTAACCTACAAGCCCTCAATTTTGGACCCGCAGGGGGTCGTTATTAAGTCAGCCTTGAAGCGCTTGGAATACCAAGGCATCGAGGACGTTAGCCAAGGAAAGTACTTCCAAGTGAAGTTAACTGGTGCCGATAAGGCTGCCGTTGCCAAGGAAGTTGAATCCTTGGTTGAAGAATTATTAATTAACCACAATACCGAAACGTATACTTACGATTTGGAAGAAATTTAAAAAGGAGACCACCCATGAAAGCTGCTGTCATTACTTTTCCGGGTTCTAACTGTGATATGGATATGTATCACGCTTTGGAATCGTTCGATGTTGATGTCGATTTATTAGACGACCAGGTCAGTGACCTTTCAGCATACGATGCCATCTTTATTCCAGGCGGCTTTTCTTACGGTGATTACCTCCGCTCAGGTGCCGTTGCTAAGTTTTCACCAGCGATGGACGCCGTTAAGGTTGCTGCTGACAACGGTCAGTTGGTTGTTGGTATCTGCAATGGCTTCCAGATTTTGACGGAAGCCGGTTTGTTGCCCGGCCAACTTCTGGTCAACGAACAACCTGGTTTTATCTGCGATGAAGTCAACTTAGTTGTTGAAAATGCTGATAGTAACTTTACCAACACTATGAGCAAGGGTGATGTCTTGAAGGTCCCAATCGCTCACGGTGAAGGGAATTATGTTACTGATGAAGCCACTCTCAAGGAATTGGAAGACAACCATCAAGTTATTTTCCGCTACCAAGAAAATGTTAACGGATCGATGAATAAAATTGCCGGTATCACCAACAAGGCCGGTAACGTTTATGGGATGATGCCTCACCCCGAACGAGCAGTTGACGCCTTAACTGGTAACGACAGCGGTCGTGCTTTCTTCGAAAGCCTGTTACACGCAGTCGATCAAAAAGCCCGCGCCTAATCAACACATCCGTTTTAAAGGAGAATTTGGATGAGTACCCAACAAACTAACCCAATGGCAAATGAGCCAAGCCCAGATATGATCGCTGAAAAGCGGATTTATGCCGATTGGGGTCTAACAGACCATGAATACGATTTGATTGTTGACCACCTTGGTCGCCGCCCAAATTATACCGAAGCCGGAATTTTTTCCGGAATGTGGTCAGAACACTGTTCTTACAAGAAATCAAAGCCTGCTTTGCGCAAGTTTTGGTCGAAAAACGAACGTGTCTTACAAGGACCTGGTGAAGGTGCCGGTATCTTAGATATTGGTGATGGCCAGGCCGTGGTCTTTAAGGCCGAGAGTCACAACCACCCTTCTTTTGTTGAACCTTATGAAGGGGCTGCGACTGGTGTTGGTGGTATTTTGCGCGATATCTTCTCGATGGGTGCCCAACCAATCGCCGTTTTGGATTCTTTGCGCTTTGGTCAATTGGACAATGCCAAGACACGTCAAATCGTTGATGGTGTCATCGCCGGCATTGCCGGTTATGGCAATGCCATTGGGATTCCAAACTTGGGTGGGGAAATTGCCTTTGATGAATCTTACGCAGGAAACCCACTGGTAAACGTGATGTCCGTTGGTTTGGTTAACCAAAATGAAATGCAAGTTGGTCAGGCTAAGGGATCAGGAAACACGATTATCTATGTCGGTGCTAAGACTGGTCGAGACGGCATCAACGGTGCCAGCTTTGCCTCAGCAGAATTTTCATCAACAGAAGAATCCGACCGTTCAGCTGTTCAGGTTGGGGATCCCTTCTTGGAAAAGTTGGTCATGGATGCCACGATTGATGCCATTAAGAAGTATGGTAAGAGCATCATTG
Source organism: Fructobacillus tropaeoli (assembly GCF_001047135.2). Taxonomy (GTDB): domain Bacteria; phylum Bacillota; class Bacilli; order Lactobacillales; family Lactobacillaceae; genus Fructobacillus; species Fructobacillus tropaeoli. The sequence continues at coordinate 15,165 of NZ_DF968087.1, forward strand.
GTATCCAAGACATGGGTGCTGCTGGCTTATTGTCATCAAGTTCTGAAATGGCCTCAAAGGCTGGCACTGGAATCGAATTGAACCTTGATTTGGTCCCACAACGTGAAGCCGCGTTGACGCCATACGAATTGATGTTGTCCGAATCACAAGAACGGATGTTGCTTGTTGTCCAAAAGGGCGAGGAACAACCAGTAATCGACCTCTTTGAAAAGGCCGGTTTGGATGCCGTTGCAGTTGGTACGGTGACAGACGACGGTCGTTACCGTTTGAACTTCCACGGTGAAACAGTGGCTGACGTGGACATTGACTTTTTGACGAATGCACCTGAACCTAAGTTGGCCCAGGAAGAACCTGCTCGTTTGAAGGAAGCCAGTGCTAGTCAATACCAGCCAAACGTCGCAGATGCCAACCAGGTCTTGCTTGACCTTTTGGCACAGCCAACAATTGCTTCAAAGGCAAGCCTGTTCCGGCACTTTGATTCCCAAGTCCGCGCCGACACGGTTGTCAAGCCAGGTGGGGATGCCGGTGTGACACGAATTCGCGGCACGAAGAAGGCCTTGGCCATGACGACCGATGTGAACAGTCGCTACGCTTACTTGAACCCATTTGTTGGTGGTCAAATGGCCGTGACCGAAGCTGCCTCAAACTTGGTCGCAACCGGTGCCTTGCCAATCGGGATGACGGATTGCTTGAACTTTGGTTCACCCGATAATCCAGAAGTTTATTACGAATTACATCAATCAGTTGAAGGAATCACGGATATGGCCAAGCGCTTGAATACCCCCGTGATTTCTGGAAACGTTAGTCTTTATAACGAAACGGACAACAAGGCAATCTTGCCAACCGCCATGGTTGGAATGGTTGGTTTGATTGCTGACAACCAACACATTACCCGTGCCGAATTCCAAAACGATGGCGACCAGGTTTACCTAGTTGGTACTATCGGGGATACCTTTAACGGTAGCGAAATTCAAAAGATGCAGACTGGTGAAATCGCCGGTCAATTGGCTGATTTTGACGTTGACGCTGCTCAGGCAAATCAAGACTTTGTTTTGCAGGCAATCGAAGCCGGTCTAGTTACCAGTGCACACGACTTGAGCGAAGGTGGTTTGGGCGTTGCTTTGGCTGAAGCAACCTTCCCAAATGACTTTGGTTTGCAAGCTGATTTTGCAGGAACGACTGCACAATTGTTCGCAGAAGTGCCAGGACGCTTTGTTTTGTCCGTACCAAGCGAACAAGCAGCTGCATTTGAACAAAAGATGACCGAAACAAAGGCAGTAGTTGCCAAGTTGGGTCAAGTAACAAAGGACGCAGTCATTGCTATCCAAACAAAGGATGGCCAAGTAACGGTTGACCAAAAGGCCGCCAAGGCAAGTTATCAAAATGCGATTCCGCAATTGATGGCTGAATAAGGAGCACACCAATGAATCAATATGTGAATGAAGTGACCGAACAAGCGGCTTACTCATCATTAAATGAAGAATGTGGCATCTTTGGTGTCTGGGGTCGTGATGATGCGGCCAATTTGACTTACTATGGTCTGCATGCGTTGCAGCACCGTGGTCAAGAAGGAGCCGGGATTGTTGCGAACAATCAGGGTCACCTGTGGCAGGAACGTGGCATCGGTCTTGTTGCCGAAGTTTTTGGTGACCCACGTCGTTTGGAAGCCCTAAAGGGGCAGGCAGCGATTGGCCACTTGCGTTATGCAACGGCTGGAGCGCATGGGATTGAAAACATCCAACCCTTGATGGCTAATTTCCATGATATACAATTGGCCTTGGCCCACAACGGGAACTTGACCAATGCGCAAACTTTGCGCAACCAGTTGGAAGAAGATGGGGCGATTTTCCAGTCCTCATCTGACTCTGAAATTATTTTGCACTTGATTCGTCGGTCACAGGCCGAAACCTTTGATGAAAAAATCAAGGATGCCTTGAATCAATTGCGTGGTGGCTTCGCTTTCTTGTTGCTGACACCACACGCCCTGTATGCCATGTTGGACCCACACGGCTTCCGACCTTTTGTTATCGGTCAAATGCCTGATAACGGTTCTTACGTGGTTACTTCCGAAACGGCTGCTCTCCATGTTGTTGGGGCTAAGTACGTGCGCGATGTGCAACCAGGTGAATTGATTCGAATCGACAAGGATGGCATGAACATCACCCACTACACAGACAAGACGACATTGAACGTCGATGTGATGGAATATGTTTACTTCGCTCGTCCCGATTCTGATATTCACGGAATCAATGTTCACCAAGCGCGGAAGCGAATGGGGGTTGCATTGGCTAAGGAACAACCAGTTCCTGGTGCCGATATCGTTGTTGGGGTACCAAATTCAAGTTTGTCTGCCGCTAGCGGTTATGCCGAAGGCGCCGGACTACCAAACGAAATGGGCTTGGTCAAAAATCAGTACATTGCTCGGACATTTATCGAGGCCACCCAAGATAAGCGTGAACGCGCCGTACGGATGAAGTTATCAGCAGTTGAAGCCGTCGTTCGGGACAAGAATGTTGTCCTCGTCGATGATTCCTTGGTTCGCGGCACAACTTGTCGTTATATTGTCCGCATGCTCAAAGAAGCTGGGGCAAAATCAGTCCACGTTCGAATTGCGAGCCCAATCTTTAAGTACCCAGCCTTTTACGGGATTGACGTTCAAACCCGGGCCGAATTGATGGGAAACAACCATACTTTGGCCGAAATGACCGAATTAATTGAAGCGGATTCACTGGAATTTTTGAGTAACGAGGCTTTGGTGGCATCAATTGGTTTGCAGATGCCAGATGGTGAAACCGGCTTAACGACTGCCTACTTTAGCGGTCACTACCCAAGTCCGATTTATGACTACAGCCCAGAAATGGCTGAAGCCAAGGCAAGTGGTGAGGTAACCTTTGATGAAGAGCCAACCAGCTTGTATGTTCCGCAAAATCCAGCAGAAGATCAGCGAGTAGAAGGAGCAAATTAAATGGCAAAAGAGCACAACGCTTACGAGGCAGCTGGGGTTGATATTGAAGCGGGGAACAAGGCCGTTGAATTAATGGCTGACGCCGTTTCGGCTACCTACACACCAAACGTTGTCTCCGGACTAGGTGGTTTTGGTTCTGTTTACGCCCTTGATGCGGGCATGAAGGAACCGGTCCTGATTTCCGGAACTGATGGCGTTGGGACCAAGCTTCTCTTAGCAATTGCCGCTAACCGGCATAACACGATTGGTCAGGACTTGGTGGGGATGGTCGTCAATGACATCCTAGCTCAGGGTGCCAAGCCAGCCTTTATGCTGGACTATCTGGCCGTCGACAAGATGCGACCAGCAGTTGCCGCCGAAATCGTGACGGGCATTGCCAAGGCAGCCAAGGAAGCACAGATTGCCCTTGTTGGGGGTGAAAGCGCCGAGTTGCCTGGCTTGTACCAACCACACCACTACGACCTCGCTGCCTTTGCGGTTGGTGTGGCCGAAAAAAGTCGGTTGCTACAAAACGAGAACGTCCAGGTTGGTGATGTTTTGATTGGTTTGCCATCTTCTGGTGTTCATTCCAACGGTTATTCTTTGGTTCGCCAGGTCTTGGGTATCCATGATGATGCCAATGCCTTCAACAACTTGCCAGATTACTTGCAAGAAGAAATTTTGGCACCAACAAAGCTGTATACCAACGCTTTGTGGCCATTGGTTGAACAGGGATTGGTGCACTCAGCCGCCCACATTACGGGTGGTGGCCTTGTTGAAAACTTGCCACGAGCCTTGCCAAAGAACGTCCAAGCAAAAATCAGTTGGGGCACATGGCCAATTTTGCCAATCTTTAAGAAGTTGCAAGAGGCTGGTAACCTATCCCTCGATGATATGTTGTTGACCTTTAACAACGGTTTGGGCATGGTCTTGACGGTCCCTGCTGACAAGGCGGACGCTATTTTAGACCAGTTAGCAGAACGCGATGAACCAGCCTATCGGATTGGTGAAATTGTGCCAGCTGAAGCAGATCGTGAAGCGGTCTTCTTTGAGGGGGATGCGCCATGGCCAGCCAAGTAAAGCAACGAAAGGCCCGGTTGGCCGTCTTTGCTTCTGGGACAGGAACGAACTTTTCTGCCCTGCAAGAGGCAATTGTTGACAAAGACTTACCGGCAGAAATCGTTTTGGTTGTTGTTGATCACCAAGACGCGCCAGTTATCGAGCGCGCGACAAAGTGGAATATTCCGGTTTTCAAAGTGCGGTACCCAAGCTATGAAAGTAAGGCGGCAGCCGAACAAGCCATTGTAGAAGAATTACAGGCACACCAAGTTGATGGGATTTTGCTTGCCGGCTATATGCGCATCTTGACGGAAACACTGCTTTCCGCCTTTCCACAAAAGATTGTTAACCTGCACCCGGCCTTGTTGCCCAAGTTCCCTGGTCGCCATAGTATCCTAGATGCTTATGAGGCCGGTGTCCGGCAAACGGGTGTGACTGTTCACTTCATCGACAACGGTATTGATACTGGACCAGCAATTGCCCAGCAGGCAGTGCCACGATTGCCAGAAGATTCACTGGAAGATTTGACTGAACGAATTCACGCAGTTGAACATGAACTTTATCCAGCAGTATTAGCTGATTTACTAGAAAAAGGGGTATTTTTACAATGAAACGGGCCTTGTTAAGCGTTTCCGATAAGACAGGTTTGGTAGACTTTGCCAAGCAATTAGTAGCATTAGACTTTGAATTGGTGTCAACGGGTGGTACACACAAGGCTTTGGCCGATGCCGGTTTGGATGTCATTGGCATTGAAGACGTCACGAACTTCCCAGAAATGTTGGATGGTCGTGTGAAGACTTTGCACCCCCGCGTGCACGGTGCTTTGTTGGCCCGTCGCGACTTGCCTGAACACATGGCAACTTTGAAGGAACATGACATTACACCAATCGACATGGTGGTTGTGAACTTGTACCCATTCAAGGAAACGATTTTGAAGCCTGACGTCACCGATGCGGATGCCATTGAAAACATTGATATTGGTGGCCCATCAATGTTGCGTTCAGCAGCCAAGAACTTTGCTGCTGTTTTGCCAGTCGTTGATCCAACGGATTACGAAGCAGTGATTGCCCACTTGAAGAGTGGCGAAGATGACCAAAAGTTCCGCCGTCAATTGGCAACGAAGGTCTTCCAACACACTGCCGCTTATGATGCCTTGATTGCCTCATATTTGACTGACAAGGAATTCCCAGAACAATTGACAATTTCTGGTGAAAAGTTTGATGACATGCGTTACGGTGAAAACCCAGACCAAAACGCTGCCGTTTATACAAGTGCATTGCCTGAAAAGTATTCAATCTTGAATGCTGATATCTTGCACGGTAAGCAATTGTCTTACAACAATATTCGCGATGCTGATGCAGCCTTGCGCATCATTGCTGAATACGATGAAACAACAGTCGTAACGGTTAAGCACATGAACCCAGCTGGTATTGGTCAGGGCGCAACGATTGAAGAAGCTTGGGACCAAGCCTTTGCTGCCGATGATATTTCAATCTTTGGTGGTATCGTGGCCTTGAATCGCGAAGTTGATTTGGCAACTGCTGAAAAGATGCACGCGATTTTCTTGGAAATCATTATTGCCCCAAGCTTTACCAAGGAAGCTTATGAAGTTTTGGCCAAGAAGAAGAACTTGCGTCTTTTGACTTTGCCATTCACAACGGATGTGCCAAATCACACTGAAGTAACTTCTGTCTTGGGTGGCTTTGTTGCCCAGGACCGTGACTTGTTGTCCGAAACGGAAGCTGATTTTAAGGTCGTATCAAAGGCACAACCAACTGCCGAACAGTTGAAGGCAATGGTCTTTGCACAAAAGGCTGTTAAGCACACGAAGTCCAACGCCATTGTGGTAGCCCGCGATGGTCAGACATTGGGTGTTGGAGCCGGTCAACCAAACCGAATTGACTCAGTAAAGATGTCAATCGAAAAGGCCAAGGCAAAGCCTGGCTTTGAAGATGCTGTTTTGGCATCTGATGCCTTCTTCCCAATGGATGATTCAGTGGCTTACGCCGCTGAAAACGGCATCAAGGCAGTGGTTGAACCTGGTGGATCCATCAAGGACCAAGATTCAATTGATAAGGCCGATGAATTGGGCTTGGTTTTGGTCTTCTCAGGTCGTCGTCACTTCAAGCATTAAGCAAGAGGAACAATCGTTATGGCAAAGGTATTAGTAATTGGTTCAGGTTCGCGTGAACATGCGCTTGCCCAAACATTTTTGAGAAGTCCCCAGGTTGATGAAGTCTTCGTGGCTCCTGGGAACGATGGCATGCAGGAAGAAAACTTGACTCGCTTACCCATTGGGGCAAACGACTTAGATGCCTTAGTTCAGGCTGCTCAAGATCAACAGGTCGATTTGACCTTTGTCGGCAACGAAGATCCTTTGATTTTAGGAATTGTCGACCGCTTTGAAGCCGCAGGCTTGAAGATTTTTGGTCCAAATGCCGTTGCCGCACAGTTGGAAGGGTCAAAGACCTTTGCCAAGGAAATTTTAACTGCTAACCAAATTCCAACGGCCAAGGCTGTGACGGTGACAAGCCAAGACGAAGCAAGGTCAGCGATTGCTAGCTTTGATTGGCCAATGGTCTTTAAGCTGGATGGTTTGGCGCTCGGTAAGGGTGTCACGATTATCGAAGACCAGTCGAGTGCCGATGAATACCTGCAGAGCCTGTACAAGAAGGACCCAACCGCTAAATTAGTGATTGAGGAATTCTTGAACGGGGTTGAATTTTCCATCTTCTCTTTGGTGGGTCAAGATGGCCAGGTTGTCCATGCGCCAATGGCACAAGACCATAAGCGCCGTTACGATCATGACCGCGGACCGAATACCGGTGGAATGGGGGCGTATAGCCCACTTTCTTGGTTGCGCCCAGCGGATGCCAAGCAGGCAGTTGATGAATTAGTAACACCAATGTTAGCTGCTATGGCTGACCGGGGGACACCCTTTACCGGTGTCTTATATACCGGGGTGATGTTAACTGCAGCAGGACCAAAGGTGATTGAGTTCAACGTGCGCTTTGGTGATCCAGAGGCCCAGGTGGTTTTGCCTCAGCTCCAATCTGATTTTTATCAATTAATTTTGGACTTGTTGGCAGGAAAAGAGCCAGAAGTACAGTGGCAAGAAGACGATGTCTACTTAGGGGTTGTATTGGCAGCGCCGGGCTATCCACAGGCACCCGAGAAGGGGGGCGTGGTGCCAACGGCAGCTGATTTGTCACCATTGACGGTTAATTACGCTGGTGCTAAACTTGCTGAAAATGGCTTGGTCGCTAGCGGTGGTCGCGTGGCAACGGTTGTTGGCCATGCCAAGGACACGGTGAGTGCGCAGGCCTTAGTATATGATGTTTTGGATAAGACCCATGGTGACTTAGTTTATCGTCATGACATCGGTCATTGGGCGGTTGACTTAGCGAAAGAATGAGGATGTGCCAGTGAAAACAGATATCGAAATTGCACAAGAAGCAGTTGTTCAACCAATCAGCGAGATTGCTGAAAAAGCAGGCTTGCAGGCGCATGAAATTGAGCCTTACGGCTATGATAAGGCCAAGATTAACCTGGATAAAAGTGTTGATCGTAAATCAGACTTAGGTAAGCTGATTTTGGTGACGTCGATTAATCCGACACCGGCTGGTGAAGGAAAGTCAACTGTAACGGTTGGCCTGGCGGATGCCTTGAGTTTGGCTGGACAAAAGACTATGATCGCCTTGCGGGAACCTTCCCTTGGCCCAGTGATGGGCCTCAAGGGTGGGGCGACCGGTGGTGGTTACTCGCAAGTGATTCCAATGGCTGATATTAACCTGCATTTCACTGGTGATTTCCACGCTTTGACGAGTGCTCACAACACACTGGCGGCAGCGCTGGATAACAGTATTTACCAAGGCAACCCATTAAAGATTGATCCTCGTCGCGTCTTGTGGAAGCGGGTTTTGGATATTAATGACCGTGCTTTGCGTCACACGACGATTGGTCTTGGTGGACCAACTTCAGGTGTGCCACGCGAGGATGGCTTTGATATTACGGTTGCTTCCGAGTTAATGGCCGTTTTGACCCTCTCAACTGATTTACAAGATTTGAAGCAGCGGATTAAAAAGATTGTCGTGGCTTACAACTATGATAAGGAGCCGGTGACGGTTGCTGACTTGGGTGTTGCTGGCGCCTTGACCGTTCTCTTGAAGGACGCGATTAAGCCCAACTTGGTTCAGACGTTGGCCCACACACCAGCTATTATTCACGGCGGTCCATTTGCCAATATCGCGCAGGGAACAAACTCCGTTTTGGCAACGAAGACGGCGTTGAAATTAGCGGACTACGTTGTCACGGAAGCTGGTTTCGGTGCGGACCTTGGTGGCGAGAAGTTTATGGACATCAAGGTGCCAAAGCTGGGCAAGGCACCCGATGCGGTTGTGGTTGTTGCGACCGTTCGTGCTTTGAAACACCACGGTGGTGCCGCGCTAGCTGATTTGAACCAAGAAGACCTGACAGCCTTAAAGGCTGGGGTGGAAAACCTTGGCCAAAACATCAAGGCCATGCAACGCTATGGTCGCCCAGTTTTGGTAGCGGTGAACCGGTTCACGGCTGATACCGACGCTGAAATTAAGATGATTGAAGACTTTGTGGCGACACTGGATGCCCAGGTCTTCTGGGCTGATGTTTGGGCCCAGGGTGGTGCTGGTGCCAAGGACCTTGCCCAGGCGGTGATTGAAACTATCGACCAGGCGAATGCTGATTTTACCCCACTGTACCAAGAAGATGCGCCTGCATTGGAGAAGTTGCAGGCCATTGTTGAAAACATTTATGGCGGCGCAGCTGTCGAACTATCTGCTAAAGCGGAAAAGCAATTGAAGGACTTTGCGCAATACGGTTGGGACAAGTTGCCAATCGTGATGGCGAAGACGCAATACTCGCTTTCTGATGATCCGAAGAAATTAGGTGCACCGAAGGACTTTACGGTTCATATCCGTGAGTTCGTGCCCAAGTTAGGTGCAGGGTTCTTAGTTGCTCTGACCGGGTCAATTTTGACCATGCCTGGCTTGCCAAAGCATCCAGCCGCCTTGGACATCGATATTGATGAAAACGGGCAGATTACTGGTTTGTTCTAATAATATGAATAATTAAAGGTTCTTGTTTTTGGTTGTCATTGTCGTGCCTTGAAGAGGGCGACGGCTGAAAAAGCAGGGATGTTATCAATAAAAAAGATTTCTGAATTTATTCAGAAATCTTTTTTTATGTCTGGCGCTAGTGTTTATGCGGGAGATTGAATGAGAGGTTCGCAGCGTTTCCCATCAGATTAATAAAAAAATAAAATTAGTGTTGACTCATCAAATTCTCATGTTATAATAAAATCATCATTAAACAAGACGAAGAAAGAAAGGCGGTTTCACTTATGAAGAATACTATGAATCAAAGTCAAATCGCTCAATCTCAATTCGCGTTGTTGCTCAGCTTGCTAATGTACTCCTAGTAAGTTGATTTTTGAGTTTGTCAGCTACTGGGAGGAAACTTCCAGTAGCTGCTTGGGCAAAAGGGGCCCCC
>NZ_DF968087.1:24827-37504 GCF_001047135.2 Fructobacillus tropaeoli
AGACGTAGCTGATTTTGAGAAAGCCGAAGCAACAGTGGTTAATCAAAATGAAGGTAAGCAGGACAAAGAGTCCGTGAAGGAGATGGTTTATAACGTTAGTGCAGCAGTTTCCAACGCCATTTTGGTGACTTTGGGGATGGGCTTGTTGTTGCAAACAATTGCCGGCTTCATTCACTGGGCACCAATGATTCAGTTGGGATCCATCACAAAAATCATTTTGCCAGCCGCCTTTGGTGCTGCGATTGCTTCACAATTGAAGACGAATACGATGGTGATGTTTTCAGCCATGGCTGCCTCAACAGTTGGCGCAAACGCCGTTTTCTTCACCACTTCAAGCATGAAGTTGGCGACGGTCACAGGTTTCTCGAGTGCACAAGCAGTTGGCTCAACGGTGATCACGACTGGTCAACCAATCTCAGCCGTTTTGGCCGGTTTGATTGCTGTTCTCTTTGGCAAGTGGTTGTCTGGTAAAACGCCATTGGATATGGTAATTGTGCCAGCCTTGACGACGATTGTTGGAACGGTATCCGGTTACTACTTAGCCATTGTGACCACACCAATCCTGGTTAAGATGGGTGAAATGATTACAGCAAGTATTGCAGTTAACCCCGTTATTGGAACAGCCTGCGTGGCCATGGTCTTCGGGGCTTTGACGATGACGCCTGCTTCTGCCGCTGCTTTAGCGGTAGCGATTGGTGCGACCGGTGTTAGTTCACCTGAAGCTGCTGGTGCCATTTTGATTGGTACGACCGCTGTCTTCGTTTCTTATCCAGCAATGTCTTTCCATGAAAATAAGATTGGAGCAACGATTGCTCAAGGAATCGTTACGCCGAAGATTCAGTTCCCAAATATTATTAAGAACCCAATGTTGCTGATTCCCCCAATGGTAGGCGCAGCGATTGCGGCACCAATTGCAACAATCGGTTTCCATATTAGCGTACCATTTGCAATGGCAGGAATTGGCTTTAACTCCTTCATCGTTCCTTTGGCACTTTTCGGTAAGGGGATGACAGTCTTTGCTGCATACATGGCCTTCGGGGTGGCGGTACCAGTTGTGGTTTCCTTCATCTTGTATCGCATCATGCGTAAGATTGGTTGGATCAAGTCAGGTCAGACCCATCTGGAGATGGTTTAATGAAATGATAAAAATTAGTGTTGACTAATCAAATTCTAATGTTATAATTAATTTATCATATAAAGAAGAGCAGAAAGAAAAGAGGGTGATGATCATGTACAAGTTAATGCAAACAAATCAGGCCCAATCACAAGTCATTATTATTGTCAGCTTACTAAACAATTAAACTAGTAGGTTGGTTTTAAGTGCACCAGTTACTAGTTCTTAGTAACTGAGTGTTGAAGGTCCTAACGCTTAGCGTTAGGACCTTTTTTATTTGTGATTGGTCAAGAGAAGAAAAGGGGAGTGATGCATATGGATGCAAGAGTAACGGGAGACAAAGTTCAAGAAGACGTTTTGGACTTTGAGAAATCAGAAACAGCTGTTGAAACAGCTCCAAAGGATCAAGAAACATTAAAAGAGAAGGTTTATAACGTCAGTGCGGCGATTTCAAATGCCATCCTGGTCACGCTGGGAATGGGATTCTTGATGCAGTCGATTGGTGGGTTGACTCATTGGCCAGTGTTAGTGCAATTGGGGTTGACTGCTAAGGTCATGTTGCCGGCAGCCTTTGGTGTGGCAATCGCCTCACAGTTAAAGACCAATACCATGGTCATGTTTTCGGCGATGGCCGCTTCAACAGTTGGGGCTAACGCAGCCTTTTTCACGACTTCAACGATGAAGTTGTCAACGGTCACTGGCTTTGCGAGTGTTCAAGCACCAGGTTCAATCGTTTTGACGACAGGACAACCAATTTCAGCTGTTATGGCCGGTGTGGTGGCCGTTCTCTTTGGAAAATGGCTGACCGGTAAGACACCGTTGGATATGATTATCGTGCCGGCATTAACAACATTAGTTGGAACTGTTTCAGGTTACTACCTGGCTCGTGTGACAACACCACTTTTGGTTGGCATGGGAAAGGGCATCGCTGCTACTGTTAGCTGGAGCCCAGTTGTTGGAACGGCCTTGGTTGCCATGTTGTTCGCGGTCTTCTTGATGACACCGGCTTCATCTGCTGCCTTAGCGGTGGCCATCGGTGCAACCGGTGTTAGTTCACCAATGGGTGCTGGTGCTATGCTAGTTGGAACGGCTGCTATGTTTGCGGCTTATCCTGCAATGTCTTTCCACGAAAACAAGCCAGGAACCTTTATCGCACAAGCCTTTGTGACGCCTAAAATCCAATTCCCAAACTTGGTCCGCAATCCATGGCTCTTTGTGCCACCAGTTGTTTCAGCAGCTGTCTGTGCACCAATCGCCGCGGTTGCCTTCCATTTGACAGTACCATTCTCTTTGGCAGGAATGGGCTTGACTTCATTGATCGTGCCACTTGATTTGGCAACGAAGAATCCCGAAATGTTGGGAACCTTCTTGGTCTTCGGAGTTGCTTTGCCTGCTTTGATGTCCTTCTTGATGTACCGCGTCTTCTTGAAGATGGGCTTTGTTAAGAGTGGTCAAACGCACTTGGATGTTATCTAATTTCATTATCAAAAAATCCCTTTGGGGATTTTTTTATTGTCTATATGTTGACATGGTGTCATAAATGAGTAAACTGGGGAGTGAAGAAATGACACAGTGTCATTACAAGGAGATACAAAAATGCCAAAAGCAACATTTTTAAACTTAAATGCAGCTAAAAAGGAAAAAATCAGTCAGGTTCTTTTAGAAGAATTTTCGACCTATTCGCTCTTGGATGCTAATGTGAACCATATTGTGAAAGCGGCCGGAATTGCTCGCGGGTCCTTTTATACTTACTTTACTGACTTGGACGATGCCTACCGATACACCCTGAGCCAGGTGATGGCAACGATTCACGAGGGCTTTGTTGGGGATAACCCGTTTCAAGCGACTAGGTCCTTTATTGACCAAGTCGAGCAAAATCCGTATTACGCCTTTTTGAGCAACTATTACGTTGTTGATGAAGCCATTTTGGCTGCTCATCATCAGGAAACCAGCAGCACAAACTGGGATAAGGCGACTGCTGATTTGCCACAGTGGCTGGCCGACGTTGCCGTCCATCACTTGATTCGGGAATACTTTTTAGCGCCGACCGATAAGGAACAGATTCTATCATTATTGGATGCCCTGGCCGGTTGGCACAAGCAGGAGGCTTAAGATGTTCTTAGCATGGCATGAAATTAAAAAAGAAAAGTTGCGTTATGGGTTGGTGGTAGCGGTTATCGCGATGATTGCCTACTTAATCTTTATTTTGAGTGCTTTGGCGCTCGGGTTGGCCAACGAAAATACGGCGGCGGTGAATAGTTGGCAGACGAAATCAGTGGTGCTGAGCAAAGATGCCAACGGCGACCTGAGTCAGTCCCTGCTAACCCAAGCCGATGCAAATCAGGTTGGGGAAAAGCAGGCTGATTTACTCGCCTTAACCCCAGGTATCTTAAAGCAGGGAAGCCAGCGTGAATCGGCAATGTTTGTTGGCCTTAGTAAAAATAGTCAGGTGGCCCAAACCATCTCACTGACAAAAGGCCGTTTGTGGCAATCGAAAAATGAAGTGGTCGTTTCTAGCAAATTGGCCGATCAGGGGATAAAGTTGGGGCAAAAAATAACCTTAGGCTTGCAAAGTCAGCCCCTAACGGTGGTCGGCTTTGCCAAAAATGCGGAATATAATATGGCGCCAATTGTTTATGGTGACCGGTCGCAGTGGGCAGCCATTAAGGGGACCACGAATCAATTTGTTGGATCCGGTTTCGTTAGCCGCCAAAAGCTGACCGTGAGTGGGGGCAATTTGCAGGTGGCAACGAAGGCAGCCTTGTTTGAGAAGATGCCGGGTTACAGTGCGCAAAATAAGACTTTTGTGCTGATGATTGCCTTTTTGATTCTGATTTCCGTTGTGATTGTGGCCATTTTCCTCTACATTTTGACGGTGCAGAAGATGGAAAACTTTGCCGTTTTGCGGGCGCAGGGAATTCCGGTTAGCTATTTAGTCCTGAATACTTTGTCGCAAACGGTTTTGATGATGGCCGTGGCGGTCGTTATCAGTATGGGCTTGGCTCTCGGTACGAGCGCCATTATGCCGGCAGCGGTGCCAATGTTCTTCAACTTCAATTTGATTGGTTTGACAGGCTTGGCCCTAGTCGTTATGGGCCTTTTGGGCGCCGTGATTCCGATGCGGCTGATTGCCAAAATTGACCCAGTAACAGTGATTGGAGGGTAAGCGCATGGAAAGTTTAGTATTAAAACAAGTGAATAAGACCTTCGGTCATGGGTTAAATCAGGTTCAGGCACTGCAGGACGTCGACTTTGTCGCCAACCGTGGTGAGCTCACATTAATTTTGGGACCATCAGGTTCTGGGAAAAGTACCCTGCTGACGATTTTGGGTGGCTCACAGCGTCCAACTAATGGGTCAGTTTTGATTAATGATCAAGATCTTAGTCGATTGACCGGTAAAGAAGCCGACCGTTTCCGTCTTGATCATATTGGATTTGTGCTCCAGTCCTATAATTTGGTACCTTACCTGACGGTGCAGGAGCAATTTAGTCTGGTGGATAAGGTTAAAAAGACACAGAATCTGACGCCAGCGGTCATGGATGATTATTTAAAGCGGCTTGGAATTACGCAGCTATTGGACAAGTATCCGGGTGAGCTGTCTGGTGGGCAAACCCAGCGGGTGGCGATTGCTCGGGCTTTGTACACGGATCCTGATTTTATCTTGGCTGATGAACCAACAGCCGCTTTGGATAGCGAGCGAGTGGCGGAAGTTGGGCAACTTTTTCAAGAAATTGCCCAGCGTGAAAATAAGGCCGTGGTCGTTGTGACACACGATTTACGGTTAAAAGAAGATGCTGATCGGATTTATGAATTAGTCGATGGTCATATAAAGACGTCAAATTAGAAAAATTCTCGTTAAAAAATAGTGTGATTTAGACAATAAATTCTTTGTTCTAATTTGAGAAGGAAACAAAAGGGAAAATAGAAAAAGTCGAACGGCTCTTAACGGCGTTCGACTTTTTTATTTCTATATAAGAGGAACAGTGCCATTTTTCGTTTTAATTTAGTAAAAAATAAGTCCGTTTTTTAAAGAAAACAGTTTTAATAATTTTTAAAGATTAGTTTACTTCAAAAAAATGTCATAAAAATAATTATTAGAAAGTAATTAGAATTATTTTATATAAAAGAAACGCTTGTGCTAATATAAGGGCACAAAAACAATATAAATACGCTGTACTGTTTGTTTTGTTTTCTGTGAATTTCAACACTTATCGTATATTGCAGGCGAAAGTTAAATTAGAAAGGAAGCGGAAAGTGACCAATCAAATTTCAATCCATTTTGAGGGCTGCCTTAGCTTAATTTAAGACGCTTTTAGAAGCTTTAAAATTTGTTTTAGCATGAATAGCCAACAATAAGAACGGTGCTGATACTTACTAATTTCTAAGTCCGGTGTTTTCCACCACATTAAGGGTAGGAAGAAAGGTCAGTGTTTATGTTATATAACAAGAGAACTCTTCGAAAAGTAGAAGATAAAAAAATCATGCGAAAGGTGATGAGCCAATGGGTTGTCGTCTCATTGGCTAGTTTTGGTTTGTTAGCAGGTGTCACGGCCGTCCAACGAGTTTCGGCTGATACCACGACACAACCTGCTGCTACAACAACCTCGCAAACCCCAAGCAGTTCGTCTAGTGGCAGTTCGGTGACTTCAACAAGCACATCTGTCAGTGCATCGACGAGTGCTTCAACAAGTGCATCGACGAGTACTTCAACAAGTGCGTCTGTCAGCGCTTCAACCAGTGCATCGACGAGTGCTTCAACAAGTGCGTCTGTTAGCGCATCGACAAGTACATCTCTGAGTGCTTCAACAAGCGTGTCTGCAAGCGCATCAGCTACTGCAACGACCAGTAATTCTGGCTCAGTGGCAAGCAACTCTACCACAGCCACCAGTAATTCAGGCTCAGCGGCAAGTAATTCAGCTGCAACCACGGGCGACTCGGGTTCAACAACAAACAATTTTGGTTCAACGAACGTGGCAACTGCTAGTCTAGGAAGTACACCTGTAGTTAATCTTGGGGCAAGCGATGTGGTGGCATCGTCAACCTCAGAATCTGAGACACCTGCTGAACAAGCCGCAGCCCAACAGGGGATGGAAGACGCCTTTCAAGGGAAAGCTAATGCTTCTTCTTCTGAATTGGGTCAGGCGGTAAATTACTACAACGCCGCCTACAGTGGTGCTCAGGCTGCATTGGCAGCTTACAATGCTGCCACTCAAGGACAGGGAGCGGGAACACAAGATTATACCTACTATGGCAATACCGCCTCCAAGAAGAATGATGATGGAACCACGCACACCACAACAAATGATACCAGTGGAAAACCACAACAAGATGGTAGCACCGATGATGTCAACCAAGGTGGAGCGGATAACCCGAAAGAAGCCTCTGCTAGTGCTAGCACGTATGAAACTACTTTAAATAATAATCTGGCTTCTCAAACAAACGTTTCTGTTAAAACATCCTCTTCTATTAGTATTCCAACAAGCCAAACGACATCAATCGTCAATGCACGGACTAGTTACCAAAGTGATACTAATTTGGCTGCCAGTTTTGATGCTGGTGTGGCCTACGCCTTTGGTCAGTTAGGTCAGGAAGATGCCGAAAGTGGAAAATGGCAAGGAATTTATTCTGGATCTAATGGCGCAGCCAAGGACCAGTACCTCGCTAGTGCAGCGAATGATACAAGTAATCCCTATGACCAGGCTTATCGTGGTGCTGTTGCTGCGATGAATGCATACTTTGATGGCAGCAATAACTACAAGGGCAATACTGCCGTTGCTGCCTCTTCGACTGGCAATACTTACTACGACCAAGGATACAACGATGTCGTCAACCAGGCTAAAAATGGGATTGCTTATGTTCAAAATGGGAATCAGTTCTCGGCTGTTTTGACAGGGAATGCTAGTATCGGTGGTGGCGGAAATGTTGCCAGTGGAATCAATACAATCCGCTTAGCAAATGATGTTGACTTCAAGAATGTCAGCAACGGTGAAAATGATCAATCAACGAATGCTAACGTCGGTACTTTCACGATTGATGGTCAAAACCACATGATGGATTACCACGGCATGGATTACACCATCAATAATGTGAAAGACCTTTATGTACAAAACTTCCAAACGCTGTACGGGGCTAACTATTATGGTCCATACCGCGCGGTTGGTGGAGCAGCTATTCACTACGGTAATTTGAATTATGTTGGTTCAGAGTTGTTAAGCTCTGGTGGTAATGATGCCTACTTCTTTGGTAATGTTAACGTTATTACGCCCAATAATAACTCGGCCATTTACAACTCGCCTTTCCAGTCAAATGTACCCCTTGAAGGTGGTGGAAATCAGGAAAACTTGGAAGTTAACAACTTCATCTTGCAAGCTGGTGCCCATTACTTTGGGACGACTTCACCTGTTGTCGGTGGTAACAGTATTATTGTTCAAGGTAACTTTACAGTTGATACTGGAGCCAAAATGACAATAGTGCCACGAGGTCAAGGCCCTGAAAATAGCCAAGATGGTTCTGCTTTCGGAATTATGTTGATGGGTAATAACGCTTCCTTGAACATCAAGAAGGATGCGACCGTTAACATTATTCCCGGTCATTAAAATGGTAATTCAACCGTCCTTGCAGGTGGTGTTTTTGCTAATGGAAATACCACGATTAACATTGATGGTGGTTCTTTAAACTATGAAGGAGAAAATGGAGTCTCTGGTTCCTACAACGAACCAATTGACCTGTACCACTCAAACAACGTCATCAACGTCTTTAATGGCGGGTTGCTACAGGCCATTGTGGACAGTATTCCCTCTTCAAATAATTTAACTTCTTATTACGGTATTGTTGCCAACCCTAATAACGGTAGTTTTAACGTCGGTTCAAAGGGTAGTTTGAAGATTGGTATTACGAATTCCGATTCAAATGCCGGCGTTCCTTACTATGGCCCAATCAACATTAACTCTGTTGGTGGGACACACGTGATCATGATTAAGCCGACCGCGGCCAAGTCTTTCCAAACAACAGCTGGAACGAATGATACAGCGACCGGTGGTGCTATTACTGCCTATACAGTGCCATTACACAAAGTGATGGAACTAAGCAGTATTTGTATTACTTTAACTTGCCATCAGGGTCTACGACCTATACCGGAACTGATTTGAATGGAAAATCAGTCACTGGACAAATATCTGGTAATACCTTGGATATTGCGGATGTGCCTGCTGTTCAGGTTGTTGGTCCGTTGACTAAGACATCAAATTCTGATGGCTCGACTACCGTTACAGGATTTGTTAAATTAACCAATTATGCAGAATTAAACAATAGTCCTCTTTATGTTGGCGTGGCCACTGGAACAAGTGGATCGAAATATGATGATTTGACTAATAAAGTTACTGGGGAAAATTTGACGGATGCTTATTCATCCGCTGACCCTTATACCTACACGACCTCGGTCTCAACGCAAGGCTATACTGGTGGCCTTTTGAAGGTTAGTTATAATATTCCAGCTGGGACATCGACCGATTATGTCGGTATGCGTTTCCATTATGGGATTAACTCTGTCAGCACGATTCTGACTCCTTCTGCTTACAGTACTACTGAGGAAGGATTTAAGGCAGATCCAAGCAATCCTGGCAAAGTGACACAGGATACAACTAATGGCGACATGGTGGTTGCTACTGGCTCAACAACTATGGGTCAGAGTGGTATCCAAGACGGTATTACGGATGCCGAAAACAATAACAGCGCCCAAAAGAGTAGTGAGCCATTTAATACGCAGACAAACGATGATTATGTGGCCGGCTATACTAGTGCTCAAGCTGGTTATAAGGCTTATTCAAATCAGACTGCTAATCAAGATTACACCCAGACGGATGCCTACAAAAATTCAAGTAACCCAACCGCCTTTACCCAAGGTTATAATGCTGCCGCGTATGACACAGGTTTGCACGATGCAAAGTTGAGCCAAAATAATTCAACGAACTCAGATTATACACGGGCTCAAACCGAATATAATACGGCTTACACCAACGCATTAAGCAACCCAACTGCTTCGTTATCTACTAGCGCAACCAAAGCACAGACTCAAGGATACGAAGATGCCCAAGGGGTGGCAGCCTTTATTAAAGATGAACAGGCTGGTAATATTTCTAGTACCACTTCTAGTCCGAACTACAAAGCCTTGAGTGCAGACCAGCAAGTTTCTTACAATGCTGCATTAACCGGCTATAACCAGGCTATGACGGTTAGTCCGACATCCGATGATCCGGATGGCAATGCTACCAAGGCTGAAGTTGCTGGTTTTGAATATGGCCAGTCATTAATTAATGGTGGTTTGTCACAGTCATTACCAAATGCTACTGCCAGCCACATGAATAACTTGACTGCAGCTCAGATTGGGTACAATACTGCTAAGCAGGCGGTTGCAGCGGCTACGGCTAACGGTTCGTCTAGCACTGAAGCACAGACTACAAATGCACAATCTTTGCCAGCCGATAGTGGAACAACAGATGCTACCTTCGATCGCTACGTTAAGTACGGTGCTTATGCTGCATTGAAGAGTGAATCGGACAGTGGCTTAAACCAATATGAAGAGGTTGGTTATTCAAAGGTCGTGAGCGTTTCGGCTTACCAAGATGGTTTGAACGCCTATAAGAATAACAAGGGTGCGACACCAACGGGGATTGATGCTGAATCAACTGCCGGCCAAACTTCCTTTGCACAGGGTTATAGCGATGGTCAGAAGGCCGCAGCAGCGGGTATTCAAAACTTTAAGAATGGTACTGCCCAACCTACTGGTACTGATACGATTTCTTACATCACAAGCCAAGCACAAGCTAGTGCCCAACAAGGATTTGCTGATGGGGATGCTGGTAAATCAGCTACATCACCTGATACATCTTATGATTCAGCCTATACGTCCGGCTATAATGCTGGTCAGTCAACTAAGTTAGCAACAGACGATGCTAAGAACGGTACAAATCAAGAGAGTTCTGCCAATGATTCAGCAGCTTACACCGATGCGAAGAATGCTTATGCAGACGGAGCATCGGCTGCAAAATCAAACAATACTCAATCATCAAAATCAGCTGACCCGGTATACCAAGCAGCCTATAATCAGGCGTTGGCAGATGCTGCTAGTGCGCGAACTCAAGCTATCCAGGATGCGGAAAATGACCATGGTCAAACCAAGGGTTCGAGTCATAGTTATTCAGCGAATAGCAATGTACAGGCTTATACGGATGCACAAAGTGCTTATGCTGCCGAAATTTCTGGTAGTGGTGCACCAACGAGTCCAAATGATGCTCAGCAAGGTGGTATTACAACAGCTGACAATGATAAAAAGTATGTTGACGAAACAGTAGCTAACCAGACACCGAATGTGACGGTTACATCTGATAAACCAACGGTGGTTTCAAGTGAAATCACAGCAGCACAAGCCGCCTTTAAGCAAAACCCAGATGCCAGTGACAGCTTGAATGGCACTGATCCACTGGCCAACTACGCTTATAAGGCCGAAATGGATGCCTTGCAGAAGCAATACCAAGCCGGAATTGCCGATGGTAAGGCTGGAACGAGCCCAGCAACCACTGCCAGCGATGCTGAAAAGAAGGGGGCTAGTGACTACACGGCTGGATTGAATGCGGCGGTCAATGGTCAGACCATTACCAATCCAACCAGTGGTAATACAGCTGGAGAAGATGCCCTTGATTCATTCAAGAAGGGTTATGCAGATGCCCAAAGTGGTACGGATGATAGTAATTCGAGTGATCCAGTGCAAAAGGCCGCTCAAGCGGCTGCCAGTGCAGGTTTTGCTGACGTAATAAACAAGTCAGTTAAAACCACTGATGAAATTAATGCGATGAATCCAGTGGCCCAAGTTGCCTACCAGAAGGCAGTTAAAGAAGCACAGGCGGATGCCGTGCAAGGTGCTCAAGACTTTGTCAATGGTAAGGATAGTCCGGATACAAGTACAGTAACCGGCAAGGCACAGGCAGCCGGCTATAATGATGCTAAGACAGGATATAGTGACGGTGAGAGTGGCAAGACTGCAGCATCGACTGATAATCCAAACTATATGGCGGGTTATAACGCCGGTAAGAGTGAGACGAGCGGTTATAATGACCAGACTGCGCCCACAACGAATGCATCGCAAGCAGAACAGGATGCTTATAACGGTGCAAAAGCCGGAGCAGCTGATGGTATTGCAGGCAAGAAGCCAGCCGATAATT
Source organism: Fructobacillus tropaeoli (assembly GCF_001047135.2). Classification (GTDB taxonomy): domain Bacteria; phylum Bacillota; class Bacilli; order Lactobacillales; family Lactobacillaceae; genus Fructobacillus; species Fructobacillus tropaeoli. Next base: position 36,160 of record NZ_DF968087.1, read on the forward strand.
CAGCTCAGTCAAAAGCTTATCAAGATGCTTATACCAAGGCCTATCAGGATGCCCAAACTGGCTATCCAGCTGGTTATGCGGCCGGTCAAGGCGGCGGCACGCCAAGTGAACCTAATAACCCATCTTATATGAAGGGTTACAATGCCGGTACAGCAGCAAAGCAAGCTTTGACCGATGCTCAAAATGGTGTAAGCAATCCAAGTGGTGTGACGGATCAAACAACCTATAATGATGTCCAAAGTGGCTATCACGATGGGGTTATGGCCGTGGAAAAGAATGGTGCAAGCACTTCAACTACTGCACCAAGTGGAGATGCGCCATACCAGGTAAGCTATGGCCAAGGGGTCAAAGATGCGCTTGCAGCTCGAGTAAAGGCCATCCAGGATGCTGACGATAATCATGGCCAAGCTAAGAGTTCAAGTACAACTTACTCTGCAAATAAGGATGTGGAATCAGTCGCTGAACAGGCTTATACTGATGCCCAAACTGCTTATGCTGAAGCCGTTTCAGGTGCTACAACACCAACGAGCCCAAATGATGCTCAGGCAAGTGGTGTAGCAGCAGGTACCAATGATAAAAATTACGTTGATGCCACAGTGGCGAACCAAACGCCAAGCGCAACCGTTTCATCTGCTAAGTCAACGGTTGTTTCAACGCAAATCACAGCAGCGCAAGCCGCCTTTAAGCAAAACCCAGATGCCAGTGACAGCTTGAATGGTACCGACCCACTGGCCAACTATGCTTACAAGACTGAAATGGATGCCTTGCAGGCTCAGTACAAGAACGGAATCGCCGATGCCAAGGCAGGTACAAGCCCAGCAACTACTGCCAGCGATGCCGAAAAGCAAGGTGCTAGCGACTATACAGCCGGATTGAACGCTGCGGTCAATGGTCAAACGATTGCTAACCCAACAAGTGGTCAGAAGGCTGGAGAAGCCGCTATTGATTCCTTCAATAAGGGTTATCAAGATGCCAAGAATGGTACGGATGACAGTACTTCAACTGATCCAGTTCAAAAAGCAGCCCAAGCAGCCGCAACGGCAGCCTTCAACGATGTGAAGAACAACAGCGTCCAGACATCTGATGAAATCAAGACGATGAACCCAGTGGCTCAGGTTGCTTACCAAAAGGCCTTGACTGAGGCCCAAGCAGATGCTGCCAAGGGAGCTCAAGCTTATGTCAACGGTGGTGCTCGTCCAGATGACAGCACGGTAGATGGCAAGGCCGCCGCCGCCGGATATGATGCTGCTAAGGCAGGTTACACGGATGGCAAGAGCGGCACTGCTGCAACATCAACTGACCCAAGTTACACGACTGGTTATAACGCTGGTAAGAGTGAGGCAAG
>NZ_DF968088.1 GCF_001047135.2 Fructobacillus tropaeoli
AATACCTTTTACCGGAACACAAAATGCCTATATATCAACGTTTAAACAAAAATACGTGTAAATACCGTGCGTTATTTTCAAACAAAAAAATAGCCAGGCAAAATTGATTGGCTATCTCTTGGATAATTTTTGTTATTGATGACTAAATTATATCACAGCTCGTCAATCATTGTTTGTGTTGGCTCGCCTTTCCTGAATAAGTTGTTCTAACTCATTGAGGTCATCTTCTGTTGCTAACTTTCGAATGAACGATCGTGATGTTGAACGGTAATTTAAATACTTTTTATGTTCCTTGTTCTTTTCAGCCCAACGCTTATTGGCCTCGTTTTGTGCCGTAGTTGTACTTTCATAAATTCTAGGTCGTCCCATTTTTTTATCTGTCATTAAAAAAACACTCTCCAAATTAGCACTACTATTGCAACAATAGAAAGAGCGATTAAGAATTGTCGTTTTTCTTTCTTAGTTGTCTTTTGAGCCTCTACTGTTATTTCTTTGCCATTCTTAGTTTTGATTACTTTTTTCATAAATGTTAAGATGAGTGTACGCGAAAGGGCTTGCGCCCCGTGGTATTTTTACCACTTAATCGCAAATTTAAGCTTAAAGAAGTAGATGTTGATTGCTAACTCAAATGTTACTTCTTTAGGTTTTTTTATTTTACTCATCTTTTTCCTCCTTTCTCTATACTTATATAATATCATGATTATATATGATTGTCAATAAATTTGGGATATTTTTGCACAAAAAAAGACCTGCAATTATGCAGGCAAGTTTTATTATTCAATAAAATCAATTGAAATGTGATGTTTCAAAGGTTTTCTTGATGTTTGAACTAGATACCCAAGCTCAGTCAATTTAATAAAACCTTTTTTAATCGAATTTGTGTTAAATAAGTTGCTCTTTTTTGCCCATTCAATAATATCCATATCTTTAACATCATTCAGCCTATCATCAGAGAAAAGAGCAACTTGTGCTAGTTGACTAAGTATAAAGTTTTCAACGCTGTCAGGTTCGTAGATTGATTTAATAGTTTTCTCTACACTTACTAATTTTTCCCTCTTATTTGACAACGATTCTATAATTGTTTGTTGTCCTTCTTCAATCAATCTAAGCATTTCAGTTACAAAAAATGTCGCCTCACCAAAATTTTTTGCATCACCGGTCAGTTTAAAAGCTTCATAATATGTTGATTTTTTTGCATTTACTATTTTAGATAAGCTCATTCCTGTGAACTTATCTAATTTTCTAGAAAGATATGTTGATAAAATATACCTTCCAGTTCTTCCATTACCATCATAAAAAGGATGTGTGTTTTCAAAATAATAATGTCCGACCAAAGACTTAATTAAAAATGGGATGTCCTTATTATTTATAAAGTCAATCCATTTTTCAAGCCTATTATTTATTTCATCTTCACCTACTGGTGGATAATGAATTGATGTTCCGCTATCATTAATGATTTTAACAGAATCTTGTCTAAAATATTTTCCATCTGACAGATCATCTTTATCGATTTCATTATCTAACAATCTGTCATATATACTTTTTATATCAGACAATTTTTTTATTTGAATATTTCTATCATCAAAAGTAGCCATATACATTTTTACAGTAGATGCTAATCTTACATTCTTAGTTTTTTTATTTTCAACTGCATTAATGGCTTTTTTTAGTTCTTTTCTGGTTGAACGAATACCTTCAATTTCGTTTGTACTAATAATTTCGTTCGTGAGTGTATCAAAGAAAAACTGCATACTTGCCATTGGTGGTAATTCATTTGAAAGTTTTTCAATTACTCCAGAGTTTTTCATGATTCTTTCAGTGGTCGTATAAATTTCCGGTAGAGGAACAACAAATAATTCACACTTTTGTTTAGATGGATCGTTACGATTCATTAAGTTTGGAAAGAGTCCCGTTTTAATAGTTCCAATCGAATTGATTCTTTTATCGTATTCTTTATAAATCTCTTCTTTATTTTGGTGTAGTTTATATGCGACTTTTTTTAATTCAATATATGTCATATTTTCTCCGATAGGACAATACTTTATCATTTCTATTTTCGAATTATAGCACATTTTTAAAAATAGAATCTCGTTCCACCTATTCTATTTTTAAATAATAGGCGTTTTTTTAAAATAGAAACTAACATAATATACTCTATTTTGAAAAATTAATTTTTTTGTTGATTATGTACAGAGCCGAAGCCCTATCTCTTATAAAAATGTCGAATATCAGCTAATTTTCCTCACTGTTTTTATGTACGCCCCGAAGGGCTTTTGAGGCCATCAAAGATGATGGTCTCAAATTATTATTCGTGATGCCATGCCTTGTCGGCGTCCATCCAGATACGTCCGTATCCCTTAATAAAGTCGATTCCGATAGCGTTTTCGGCTTCGTCATACTCGTCAATAGTCCCAGAACGGTAGTCGTCCTTAAACTTAACACGGTCTCCAACTTCAAAATTACGAGCTCCGCTCTCTGTATCGAGGACGACACATGGAATACCGTTGTCAGTCCAGTCAAATGGTTCTTTTGCCAATTCGTCAATACGAACCTGCCAAATATCGTTGACTTGCTGAACGTCTTGAACGTTCATCCAACCACCAATGTAAAACTTGTTTCCGCCATTCTTGAACTTATCAATAGAAGTGGCCTCTTGGTAAGCAACCGCTGTTTCTTGGTTACTGTCATCTTGTGGCGTAACGTTTGCTGGTGTGCCACCAACATAGTGGAAAAAATGGTATTCTGGCTTGCCGTCTAGAGCCCAATAGTAGTCGTGGTTCAATTCCTGTACTGCTGTTCCGGCCTGTCCCAATGTGTAGTAACAAGCTGAAATTTCAGTGTCATTTGAAGTCATGAAGCCAGTATGGCAAGCACCGCCTGCTGCCTCCCCATAATTACCGCCCCATATGAACACGTCTCCTGCTTGCGTTTGATCGCCAGATACTTCAACAAAACCCGCTGCTTCCAAATCACGCTTCAACGTTCCAGTGTAATGTGAACGCTTCAAGTATGACTTATCAATAGCGCCTGTTTCTGACAAAATATAGTAAACAAGACCAGAACAGTCAAAATAGGCCATCCCATCTCGCTTGTCCCAATCCATCGAGTAAGTAACACGTCCCTTTAGTGATCGTGCCAATTCGATTGCTTTTTGTGCGTTATATGCCATATTACTTGGCCTCCTTGTTAAGTTGTGCCACTGCTTGTTCGATAACTGCTGACAACTGTTCCTGCGAGAACTTGCCTGTCAGCTTGTTAGCGGCCAATCGAGTTGCTACATAGTCAACGGCTTGCTGCTTCTTTTGAGCACCTCCTAGGTCACTCTTTTCCAACAAGGCAACAGCTTGGTCTGCCCACGTGAGCAACAATTGCAAGTTTCCGTTCTTCGTCTTGGTGCGCAACCAACGAACCAAGGCATGTTCTGCTGGTGCGGCAATGACTAGCAATGTGCCTGCTAGAATCAATACGTCTGTTAATGTCATACTTCCCTCCAAATAAAAAAGCCCCAAGGGCTTATTTAGTAATGTCTTCAATTTGTTCACTGTAGTCTTGACCGTAACGTTTCAAGTCGCTATTCATTTCCTTTACCAGAAAAATGAGCTTATTAACCTGATTACTTAACTGTCTATTTTCTTCCAGGATTTTTTGGTTGTAATCTTTCAGCTCCTGATTATCTTGCCGTATCTGTGACAAAACGGAGGTGATCGTATTTTCGTGAGTTCCTCGAAACCCAATATAAGCAGTTCCCAGTCCGACAATCGCACTGATAACCGCAACCATTAGTTCATTAATGATGCTCACCGCCTCTCATTTTATGTGGTGGTTCTTGCCAAGCGGCATAGATAATACGCAGCGTTATAACCAAGAATAAATACGGCATCACTTCGACATGTTGCGAGTAAATCATATCGAGGCCGAAGCTAAGCGTTAACATCGTCCACATGAACGCTGAAAAGGCTAACAAAACAATTCGAATACGATACCAGTAGAAATCCCACAACGAATTAACCAGCAGTAATGCCCCTAGTACAAGATAGACCATGCCAGGAACTACATCGTCCGTCCAATCAAGGATAGCCGGTAATTCGTTGTGGAGTTTTGCCGATTGCAACAAGATAATAATGCCCATAAAGATTTGTTCAACAGCGATAAAAATAAGCTGGCTATTTTTAATAAAATGTCTTTTCATTTTTACTCCTAGAATTCACGCGATTGTGCGCCATGGCTGCCAACCGCCATTATTTTTAATACGTTGGATGACGTAAGCAGTCATTCCGTTCGTCACATTGAATCGCTGGATAACGTCACCTTCTATATTTTTCATAACTTCTAATGTGCCCCAAATAGGGTAAGCAGGAAGACCAACCAAATGCCCATTTTCAGCACAGTAAGTGCCGGGTTCTGTCAAATTGTCAGCCGAATAATTTTCGTTAACCTTAATTAAAATATTTCTGTAAGCGTAGTCCACTGTGGCATGAAGTTGCTTTTCAAATGTCCATTCCTCATGAATTGTTTCCCGTCGATCGTTACGAGTAAATTTATTGGCATCCAGAGGCATTGGTGTGTAGTCTTGCCAAACTCCATTTTGACGTTTCCGATAATAAAGATTATTGAAGTCATCGACGATGAACATAAAGCCATTACTGCCATTTACCCAAGTCGTCACATCAAAGTATTTGCTGTTGAAGTCTTTTGGAACACCGGTTATGCCACTAGCGTTTCGGGCATAATAATAACCACTCGTCTCGATTAATGAAATGTCCGAACCATCTTTTAGCAAATTATTTTTATAATTGGCGATAGCTGCTTCACCGGCATAATTTGCATCATCAGCACGATCCGCATGAGAGGCATTAGCCACCTTAACGCCCGAATTAGGGTCTTTGATGTCTGCGATATTCTTCTGATTAATAATGGTCTTGTCGTCTGTTGATTTAAGACTCGTTCGCACCTTATCCAACTGTTCGTTTGTAGCCACCGCACTCGGGTCCATTACGACGGAAACAACACCGGTATTAGATATGCCAAGGACCGCCCGAATTGTATACTCAACATGTTCGTTGTCACTCTCCTTGGGCATCAGATAAGGCGTATTCGCCGAACAGATAGCCGCTAAGAACTCTTTCCCGTTGTACTCAGCCACGATTCCAATAGTATTCATCGTGTGGTCGTTTACGACTCCCTTATTCGTGAATACTGCCACGACGGTGGTGTCGGTATTGCTGACATCATTTGATGAAATCTTGGCAATATCCTCTAATTTGATTGACTTCAATAAGTCATTAGTTAGACCTGTATAGTCCTTCTCATCAATCGAATCAGAGCTGCCAAACATGTATTTGAATGTAATCTTATTGTTTGATGTATTGGCCGATTGAATTGCTGATGCGAGGTACTTGGTTAAATACCAGGGTTTATATACACTCATACTTTTCCTCCTTTACTTGTATACTTGACCGCATTAAGTGCGCCGATGGCAGCGTGGGCCTCCCCTTCATTTGTCGCCACATTGTAATTTAACGCCGTAAAGGTCATATTGCTTGGTAACATACCATTCAGCAGGCTTTGCAAGCGCTTAGCGGCATTGGGATCCGTTGTAAACAGGTTGACCGTAACGTGAAACTTAGCAGGGTCAACTGTGATATTCGCATCAATATTCAATGCACTAATCACATCACGCAAATACCTGATCGTGATTGGCTTTGCTGGCAACAATCGAGCTAAGACATCATACTTGCGTGTTTCCAAATCATAAGTAGGTCGAACATTAATGCCAACAAACTCTTCCCAAACAGCAATCCCATCTTTATCCGAAGTCATCACGAATTGATTGCCTGCAAAATGATTAATGGAATCGAGTAGGTTGTCAATCTGCAACTGCTCTACTCGCATCAGTGTGTTCATTTCTAATACGTCAGTGTAATAGGACGGCACTAACTCATTTAATCGAATCAACTTAGCCATTAACAGTCACCCGCCCAATAACAGGCAGTTCTTGCACATTGTTGTCAAACTGCAATTGAACATCCTTGGTGTTGCCATTAATTTTTAGATTAGGAACATTCAAGATTCCCGGAACCTTTAGAATAGAAGCAACAATTTGACTAACATAAATGTTGACCTGATAGACCCGCTCATTTTTTAACGTCCCCCACTTTGTTTTCTTAACGTCATCAATAAAGCGATTCACCGCTTCAAATACCGGTTGCCTGACATCTGACTGGCTGATGCCATCATCTAATTCAACTTCAATATCAAAGTCCAATGTTCGGGCGCTTGGTGCTGCCACCGTTACTGTATGGCCAATTGGGGCCATCCCGTAACCGTTGCCTGAAGAATCCTGTGGATCAATGATTTGTTGGGTGTTGGCAATCAGCTTACTACTTGGCAATTTATAATCATTATCAACAATGACCAGTTTGACGGTCCCGCCTCCTTGCCAGGTTGGGTAGACTTGCACAGCGCCCACATCTTTCATGGTTCGAATCATGCTGATATAGTCTGAGACATTGCCACCATATTCAGTGAAATCATTGGACTGAAGAATACGACTACGCAAATCGTCATCACTTTCATCGTCTCTAGCCGGGATTTCAACTGATTTAATCTCGCCATATCCAAATCCATTAATATTACTAATCGGCAGAATTTGACCAACATAGCGATTTGCTGTGTGACCAGGCTGTTCCGCTTTTAATCGAAACTTACCATCCACAATTTTTTCAGTCACCTTGTAATAAATAGGATTCACACCTACCGAGGCAAAACGGCTCCCCAAATCCACATTGAAATCCTGACCGTTTGCATCGAAAAAGCCCGCAAGAACAATACTGTTCGTCGCCGGCTTCCGTTTGACACCACGTTCAGCAGCTCGGTAATCTAAGAACTCTCCAACCGCTGTCTGCGTGTACGTATTTAAGATTAAAGTGTGAAACTGATGAACAATTTCCGCCATGTTATAGGCTACTGGTGCCATGGCATCATATATGATTGCTCCTTCTCGCTTATCCAGCGTATCCGGCACACGATTTAACATCTCCGCCATGAAATATTCAAAGTCTTGTTGTTCGATTTCCTTTAACAAATCTGTTGGTGTCACGTTGTGACCTCCTTTACTACTGCTACTTTGCCAAAGCTAGTTGATATATTGACGTAAACCGCTAGGTCGGTTTTGTTCATTTCATCAATATTGGTCACCTCAACATCAATAATCCTTTTGTCGGCCGCAAAGGTTTCACTAATCATGCGCTTAACCTCTGACTTAGCATAATCCAGTGATTTACCCACCAATTGTTCTAAATCGGTCCCATAATTCTTCGATAACCAAGCCACTGAGTATCTTTGTGTTTGTAAGGCTTTTTCAATTGCCTGTCGCATTGCTTCTTGGCCATCAATCAGATTCATTATTCGTCCATTTAAGACCTCATAAGTTCGGCTGGGCAGTAGTTCTTCTTTCATTGTTTCACTTGCCATCACGCCCTCCCTAACACAATAAAACGCTGTCCTTGTTGTACACGCAACATTCTTACGCGATCACCAACGCTAAGTGGTTTAAAAACTTCAATCTCTCCCTTAGCATACTTGCCTTCTTCGCCACTAATAGGAAGTGATACTTGAATTTTTAGGCCTTTCGCCTCGGTTGTTAACTCAATAAAATTTCCTTGAATTTGCAAATCTTGACTAATCCAAATCACGAAAGGATTCGTAGACTGCACACGGCCAAAGACTTCATCAGTGTATTCTGAGTCATTTCCACCACGTTGGTTCATCATGTCTAGTAAATAGTGTCCTGGTAGATTGCTCATATTAATTCAACCTCCAAATCCATCGTCCACTTTGTTTCGAAATTGTGTGTACATGATTTAACCCGAACTCGTTGCCGTTCTTCAATACCACGTCCACCTATTTCTTTAATGGCAACATACAAAGACGTCCCAGCACGCACTCTCGAATCACCCAGGGCCTTAATTTTTAAGGTGCTTTCAGGATGTTCCTTTTGTTTTAGCAAAGCATTCGCTTTGTCTTGTAACTGAGCACTATTGACTTCACCAGATATACTTTCTGTGTGGTACAGAGGTCCGTATTTGCGGATACCGTCATCGCTTCTAGCGGCTACTAATTCCCTGGCCTTGCTTTGATTGTCTTCATGGGTTACTTGGACAACCGTTGCCATTTCTTCACTTGAATGTTCCCATGACCAAGAGGTCAACATGTCCCCATCACCAAGAACTAAGTCAGTATCCATACGCTTAATATTAATGTGCTTCACCACATCCGTATCATCAAGCAACATGTATTCTTCACCCGTTGCTTCCTTGGTTTTGTTCATGACGTTCTTAATCATATCGAAAAAAGTTGTCGCATCCGTAATTTCTTCTGGGACCCGATAACTTGGCCAGTCAACGATCTCTGACTTAATCGATAAGTCGTTACGAATACGTTCAAAGCGTTCAGCCGAACTCGTTGCTGGCCACACATAAGTGCCAGTACCTTTTAAATACCGACTGTAGCCGTACGCTGTGATACTGATGTTACCGTTGTTATCGATTTTCTTTTTGAAAATGTGACCAATGAATAACATTTTGTCATTCCACACAAAGTCAACCTGATCGCCATTATTTGGCAGGTATTCGTCTTTTCCAATTGGAAAACTAAAATCCAACTGAGCGGCCGCACCAATATCTGTCTTCCAAGTAATATTGCTGGCAGAATTCGTGACATTACGGCCATCTTCTGAATTACGACCCCAGATTGATAAACTGGTGAACGTATTTTTGTATGATTCGGCATTCATTTGATTCCTCTTTTATTCTGCACGCACCGACTCGGCTGTTACCCAACCGCGCCAACCACCTTCCATATCCGTTACATGGTATGGACACTGCCGACCATCGGCAATGAAATTCACCTTTCGACGAGCATTGACTTCTGTTTGACCAGGTCCACCACCATTACTATCACGATGGAGCTGACCGTTAACAATGACCACGGTCCCAAGACCAATTTCAGCAGGCGGTGCCGGCCGTTGTTGTTGCTCTACTTTCTTTTCCTGGCCATTATCACGAACCCGTAAATTTCGCTTCACAATCATAGGCGAATAGTCTCGCCACTGTGTCAGGGTGATCGATACTTCATATTCATCACCGCCACCAGATAACTTATAGCTGAAATCGTCAATGACAAAAAGGTCATTAAAAGCAGTGTTAGTAAATACAACGCGCACAATCTCATGATTTTGAAAAACATCATCAAGGAATTGTAAGTAGGCTTCTCCACCCCGAGTCCCTCGCCAAGTTAAGTTACCAGAAGTCCAATAAGATTTTCGTCTGGATAAATCTAATGGCAAAGTGAAGTTGATGCTCGTTTGACCAAGTTCAACCCCGCTTGCCAAACGAACAATTTCACCCAGGGCAACGACCTTCTCTTTATCATTTCCAGAAGATCGTTTAAACTCGAGTTCACTTGGATTAAGCGGAAACTCAAAGGTTTCATTCTTAAAGTTGGTCATATAAAAACGAATATTACTGGCCATATTACCTCCTATGCCTTGCCAAGACTGCCATTAGAAACATCATGTAAGAACGCCTCAAGTTTACGAGCAATCATTTCACCATCATCAGAGTTACCACTTGCATTGATTTGAATAGCACCACTTTGTATCGTCACAACTTGAGAATTATCAGTATTCTTCGTCGAGTTGTTCGTATTGCCACCAACTAGTGCAGCGGTGTCAAAGCTTCCTGTAGTGCTACTCTCGTTCTGATTAACGTTGAGAGAAGTCCCATCAGCACTTCTCATCGTCGATAAGAGGCCCTTCAGTGAAGCTAAAGCGTTATCAAAACCATTGGCCATTAAATCACCAGGGTTCACTGGTAGCATACCTGCTTGAATATCAGGCAGTGCAAAACCTTTAGCAGCTTCAACAGCTCCCGCAGCAAGGTTTGCCGAGGAATTGGCAGCAATATCGGCATTCTTATCAATACCAACTGCCATACCTTCAGCAAAGTATTGTCCTACTTGATCACGCATTACTCGAGAAGGCGAATGAATATTCAAGAATCCCTTCACTGCATTAACAGCACCTTTTGCCATATTTTTAGCGGCATCAATAGCAGCACCGATTGCGCCAGTAATACCCTTGACAAAGCCCATAACGAAGTTCTTACCAGCATCTATTAGACTACTTCCAACATTTTGAACAGAAGATACCATGTTACTGATACCATCGCTTACCGCATTTTTAGCATTATTTATAGCATTAGAAATTGTGTTCACAATATCTGTGAAAATTATTTTTACCGTGACGTAAAGTTGTAATACACCTTCTGCAACTGCACTAAATCCAGCACCAACAATGATGAGACCTGCACCTAAAAGCATTAAACCAACTCCAGCAAACAAAGCTGCGGCGCCTAATACAAATAGTCCTGCCGAGAAAATCACTAAGCCAACTGCCAACACAGTTAAAGCAACTCCTGCTAACAAGGCACCGACAGCAAATACGATTAAGGCAGCGCCAAAGGCTAAGATGGCAATAGCCGCCTGCAGGCCAAATGCTGCAATAATGGGTAAGGTCATGGCAAACATTGTCAAACCAACCATGGCAATCATAATGCCGATGCCAATCATTAATACAGCCGCTCCGACCATCAGAGCCATCACGCCAAACACCAGCATTCCAACCGAAGCGGTGGTCAAGGCCGGACCAAATATGGCAAACACAATCACGAGGGCAGCAATAACTGCCCCAAAGACTGCCATAGCAATTGCTCCTTGTGTCCCAGTTGAGGCAATGGGATACATTGCAAGAGCCATCATACTAATTGCTGCAGCAAACACAGCAATACCAACAATTCCAGAAGTTAATTGACTTCCCATTAGGCCAAGAACCACAGCTAAGATTGAAATCGCGGCCGCAAATCCTAACATAGCCCCGATACCTTTATCACCAGTATTAGCAAGTGGCACCATGGCAAGCGCCATCACTGACACCGCACCAGCAAAGGCCAAGATACCCGGCATACCGCTGCTTAACTTGTCTCCCATTAATCCAAGAGAAATAGCCATTATGCCAACGGCTGCACCAAAAGCAAGCATTGCAGCAGCCCCTTTCAGTCCAGTATTAGCAAGCGGCTGAATAGCCATGGCCAATAGAGCAAGTGAGGCAATGACTAACGCAATCCCTCCGAGCTTCATCAGACCGTTAAGACCTTTCTTTAGAGATTCAGCGCCTTTCGCTGCATTTTCCGTCGCTTTCTTAGATTCATTCAAGGCAGAAGATGACTTAGTTAACTTCTTAAATAAGTTACCAAACGAAGACTTCAGTTTTGAAATCTTACTTGCAGCTAAAATAGCCATTGGCACAATCGCAAACAAAGCAATTGGAAGAGTATTGCCAACTATATCGCTATGCTTTTCCAGAAACTTGAATGTACCATCTACTGCCTTTTTAAACCAATCTAGGTGTTGATAAGCCCAAACAAGTACAGTTCCTAATCCAAAAATTGCAGCAATAAGTGGGTGTGCCGTGACCGCTCCAAAGGCACTCTTCATTCCACCAAGGGCCTTATTAAACGCCAACATTCCTCCTGAAGCTACCAACATCACACCACCAACCGGTCCAGCCGCAACCACAAAACTGCCCAAGAATTTAAGGATAGGCATAGCAGCTTTCAAAAATGATATGATTTTGGGAATTGCTTTTTCAATGAATCCATTAAAAGTTTCAAAGAACTTATTTATTGCACTTTTCCCACTATCCAATATTTGAGCTATTCCACCTTTTCCAGCTTTTTTAATACCGTTATCAAGAGCAGTAATTGAACTAGCTATACCACTAGTGATTGAATTCTTTAAATTTTGCATCGATGTGCCAATCCCTTGACTAGCAACTCGAGCAGTTTTAGCAAATCCGGTTGCACCACCATCTAATTCAATGAAACGGTCATTTAATTGTTTCATCGTAATGTCGCCAGATTGTAGTTTGTCATACAAATCTTGTTTTGCCGAATCGCCTGTTATACCAAATGATTTAGCAACCTTAGTTAAGGCATAAGGCATTGTTTCAGTCAACGTTCTCCAAGACTGCATATCAACCTTTCCAGAAGCTAACATTTGACTATACTGCTCAACACCACGGCTCGCATCAGCGGCACTTGCACCAGAAGACAGAAAAGCATCATTCAAGGCGGTGGCTGTTTTAGCACCGCCTGTGGCACTATTTTGTAAGATAGCAAAGCTCTGTGCACTCTTAGTTAATTCTTGCAAAGACGTAGGAAGTCCATCAACACCGGCTTTCATAACTTTTACAGCCTGTCCCGCATCTTTACTCGAGTACCCCATCTGTTGCATGACTTTGGGGTACTGATTCAAGGTATCAAATCGTGCAACAGCACTACCTATCGAACCGGTAATAACGCCCATGCCCTTTTGAATACCGGCTGAAATAACACCCGCACCAAGCGTTGTTTTGATCAGACTCCCTGCTCCCTGAGCTTTGTTACTCATTCCGGTTAATGAATTGCCAGCTTTTTCTGCAGTTGCGGGCACAGCATTCAATGATCGCTTTGCTGACTCAATATCATTAGTAAAATTTTTGACTCCTGATGAGCTCACACTGGGTGATGCCATTGGTTTGGTCACCGCAGATCTAAGCGAATCCACTTTACTAATGGTGCTAGATACCATCACATCAGGACCCTTAATCGGTCTACTAATGCTTTCTTGCAACTTAGCAGCTTGCTGAATCGGCTTGCTAATATCGACATCGGGGACCTTTATTTTTGGTGCTGCTGAACCACTCATCGAACCTTGCAATTTGCTCATCGTGCTGGCAGTCTTTTGCACCATATTGTTAATTTTATTCAAGCTTGCTGACATATTGTCATACAAAGTCAGCGTGGACTTAATTGTAGCGGCCATATTGCCTCCCTTCTTTGATTTATCTATGTACGTCAGGACAAGCCTGACATGAAGCTAGTGGCGACGAGCTTTGCTTTTAGCTTCACGCTCAGCCTTCTCCTGTTGCGCCTTTTCATCCTCTTGTTGAGTCTGAATCATCCCAATCACAAGCACTCGTTCTTTGACAGACATTGCTGTCCATTCTGTTGGCTTCCAACCGAACTCATGCATTGCGTAACGACAGTAGATATAATCTTCGTTGCCACTAGCTTTGATTACTTTTTTGCTTTTTCTACCTCTTCGGCTTCATCAAAGCCGTTGATTTCTTGCAACTTAGACATAAAGTTGCCATATTCCCCAGCAGAAAGCATTGAGCGAAGTGTCCCTGCAGGGTCACCGATAGTTCCATAATGTTCCTGCAACTTATTGTCACTCAAATTAGGTTCCACAACCGATTCAGTAATCAAACCATCCATGAACTTTGAGGAGTCAGAATTTTCAACAATTTGGCCACTCTTTGAACGCGTCTTGTTCGTTGCTGAACGTTGAATGCGATTCAAGTCTTCACCAGTCAATTCTTTAACCTTGATGGCTGGCAACTTGTCACTAGCCTTAATTTCAACTTCTTGGTGCAATTCTGCTGGTTCGATAAACCAATCTTGTACGTTAGCCATGTTTTATATACTCGCTTTCTTTTTCTTGTTAATCGTTAAACTTTTGTAAGATTCGGAAGTCATCAAAGGTGATATCGAAATCTTGCTCCAACAGACCATCATCGGCCTTCAAGGAAGCCAACATCGCATCCTTAAAAGTCACACCCATGATTTGAAAGACTTGCTTTCCTGCTGCCGATGACGGGTCTTCGACCGTTACGGTGATGGAAATATCGGGATAGATTCCTTGATTAATCCATTTATCAGCGATTTCTGCAAAACGGCTAGAAATATGATAGAGGGTGACTGATCCAGTCCCTTCCATGGAGGTCATCTTGTGACCCTTCATACGCCGGCCTAGCAGTGCGATCTCTTCAACGTTTCCTTCGAGCTTGGCTTCAAACTCTTCCACTTCCGCAAGCAAGACGTTATTGCCATCAATCGATGCCACAACACGCCCTTCCTTACTGCTAATCACATCGCCTGGTTTAGTAAATGCCATGCTTTTCCTCCTTACTTAGACGTAACCGTCATATACATCTTTTCCATTGAGTCCGTTGTCGTCACAGCCAAATCAACCAGGACAGTGTCCTTAGTATTCCCAGCTCGCACGACAACATCATCGACACTAAATGCTTGAATGGCATTCATTCCTTGCAAAGTCGTCAAGTAGTTAACAACCGTGGCCTTGAACAAATCACGGCCGTTAGCATCATTGGTGACCTTGCCGATAAACGAATCTTCCCAAGTACGGCGAAGCGTATTGGCAATATCATCCAAGACACGCAATGGACGATTCTTAGAAAAGTCACGACCATGAGTTTCAGTGAAGGTATGCAATGAGTTAATATCTTGCAAGACTTTCACAGAACCTCGACTGTACGTGAAGACAAACTGACCCTTATTCAATGCTTCTGTTGCTTGATCATTTGACAAACGTGGCTTAATATCTTTGGCTCCCGTAACCACACGGTAGGTCATCGATTCATTTGGCAAAGCAGCGGCCGTAATACCGGCGACAAACCCAGCTGATTGTGCTTGAGTCAATTCAATATCACCATCAAGAACAATCGCATTACCAACAACAATCACGCCTTCGTCGTCTGAACTAGTAGCGGCTGCCGCTGGAACGACTGCTTGAACCTTCTTGCCTTCTTCATTACGCAATCGCTTAGCTGCGGTCGCAAATAACGAATGCAAAGCTGACGTATCGGAAACGTTAGCCGCAACCATCGTATTGAAATCATTGGTTTCCATCGCTGTCTGAATGTCAGTCATCGCTGTAGCAGATACTGAAGTCGTACCACCAGACAACTTAACCGATACGGGATTCGTCAACTTTGACAAGACGGTCACACCATCATCAGCTTTTTCTGAATCCTTAACTGACAACTCAACAAAGCTATTTGAGTTAAAGTCAGATACCTTGGTTACTCGTTGCTTGTCGACTAACTTCGTCCCAAAGACTGTTTCAATAACAAATTGAGTAGCATTATTAGAGTCAGGAGCCACCGTTACCGTGATGTTATTTCCCTTGTCACCGTTGTACTTGGCAGTGATATTAAAAGGCAACGAAGAAGCAGTCCCCGTCGCCTTGCTGCCATCATTGGCATTAAAAACCAAGGCCTTCTTGGCGTTGTTCAAAATCATCCGCAATCCAATCAACTTTGGATTATCAAAGTCCATTCCAAACTTACTGATAAAATCAGAGCTGGCAGTAACTTCAATCAAACCATTCTCACCCCAACCTTGACCCATTAAGGCCGTAAAGACGACGCCACGTTCTCCTGCCGATTGGGCAATCGCTGATGGCATTGATTTCACATTGACGTATGCTCCGGGTAACGTCTTGTTTTGACCGTTAAAAATTCCTCCAGCCATTTACATCCACATCCTTTCAATCACTGCAGCAACTGCTGCGTTTGCTTCTTCCAACGTATATTCCTTGCCATCTTCAAGCGAAATCTGAAAAAGGTCTCGCTTAGGTCCTGGAAAGGAAGACAAACTAACGAACTGCCGCTTTGTGTACTTCATTACTGGTACAGTTGGCGCCACTTCATCCTTGGTTGAATTTGCCAGCTTTGATGACTCACTTTTCGCCACTGTGTTATCAGTTGACTTACTTTGGTCATCATTTTTTGACTTTGTATCAGCCATTTAATTCTCCTTTCTGTTGCATGGAGGCCATCTTCGTACCTTCATCTTCCTTACCCATTCGAGTAACAAAACTAAAGAAGATATGAAGGTCTCCATTTTGTATCTCTGTAGACAGATTTTTTAACCCCGAAACAGGCTTTCCATCTTCATTCACAAGCCACTCAAGCTCGGACAAAGCCAACTCACTCATCTTGTCGATCTGGTGTAATGGTGTCTCTGACCCAATCTGCAAGGTATGGTCAACTAAATACACAACATCAAAGTTGTAGCGCCTGATTTGTTCATCAGAGACTTTACCGTGTGCTTGGGTGGCCAATTGTTGTACAAAAAAAGACGGAAACTTCAATGTCCCGTCCTTTTGGTTCTCACGATAAACCGGAATATCCGGCTGAAAGTGATTCAACGTGTAAGCCACCAGTTCAAATGGTGTACTCATAACAATCCGTACTCCTTTAGTTTCTTCTGCAAATTACGTTCAACAAGCACTTGAAACTTTTCTTCAAAGTCATTAATGGTATCCCGTAACATGAACACCCCAGGGAAGAAACCACCATTTCTAAGACGATGCCCATATTCAACGAATGGTGCATATTCAATGTTATTACTAAGTTGAATAGCGTTAATGTCAGTCTTTGACAATCGCCAGTCACCACGAAGCGTTCCACCATTAATTTTACGAACTGGGGTACGTTCCTTAACATCTGTCAGGATAATCTGGCCTGCTTGCTTCAGTGACAAATCAATGACCTCTTGCATGATATCCGCATCCACTGCCTTTTGGAAATTAGCGGCCATCTCTTTGAAGTCATCAAACTCAAAATCACCAAATTTACTCATACTTGTTGACTATACTCGACAGCCACTTCTTGATGAGTCGGATAGGCAGTATATCCTTCGCTGGCTTGTCGATAAACACGTTTAACACCATGCATGTCAGTAACCTCAAAAATAGCGCCGGCAGGTACTTTGATTGAATTATCCATCAAAATAATCGCAGCGTATTGGCCAGTTGAATAACTAACACCATCGATTGGATCGAGTTGCCTTTTGCTAACCTTAACTGGCACATCTTCGGCAATGGCTTGTCTATCCTTCTTGCCATCCGAAAAGCCTCTGACAGGCCCCTCATTTTGGTTAGCATAAATGGTCGCACGTTCATGGTAAAGCAAGGTAACGGCCTCTCTTGCCCGTTCATAGGCCTGATTCAATTTACTCAATCAAACACCAACTTTCTGTACCGATTCAACACTCGCTTCAACTTGTCCGATAATAAGTTAGTATCACTAGCCATTACTTCCTTTTTGGCACTCACGGCAAAGTTAACCGTCTCATCACCCGCCTCAATCGATGACACTGGTCCCTCCACATCATGATTAAACGCATTAGTATCTTTTGCCCACTCATAAAGTGCTAGCGCTAATGACTTTGATAGAGACTCTGGCAGCTCATCTAAATCCACATGTGTGTAAGATTCAACCTCCAACAATAGTTCGTCAATAAGCATTGGCAACATTGTATTTTCGCCATCATTGGGCATCAGGCCCTTAACCATTTCCAAAACTTTGTCTTTTTTAAGTGCCATAGCTAGCCCCTAACTTACTTAGCTGCAGTTGCAGTTGTTCCATCAACCAATGGCTTAGCACCATCAGTGATGGTGTGTTCCAAGGCCACGATACCAATGTTCTTTGAGCCGTAGACTGCTTCCCAGTTTTCCTTCTTAGCCAACTCATCATTGGTTGCTGTTTCACCGGCCACAGACTTGTCCGTCCACTTAACCCCATATGGGTGCATCACGAATGCACGGCGAGTAAACACGTTATCGTTACCCTTGGCGGCATCTCGAGAAGTCTCGAAAGAAGTCATCTTAGCAGGCGTTCCAGTGTTACGACCAAACGAACCTGCAGCCAACAAGTAAGTGCGGTACTTACCGTCAGAAGTTGGCTTCAAGGCATCGTCTTCAACTACTCGGTAACCGAGGTAAGTCGGGATAGGCTGTCCCTGTTGTGACACTGCTGTGAACTGAATCAAGTCTTGCTTTTGCAACTCAGTGTAAACGGCTGAGTGCATGACAATCATTGACAACTTATCAGAAGCATCACCCAACAATTGCTTTGTGTCCATCACGTTCAATGCTGAGATAGGTCCATCAACAATATTCAAGTGTTGCATTGACTTATTAGCCAATGGTCCACCCTTAGCGAACAAGCCGTTCAATGTTGACATCAACACTTGTTGTTCACGGCGCAACCAGTAAGAACCAATCTTCTTCATCACTTCGCCCAATGGATCATCACCAGACAAGACGGCGGCCAATTCATTCACTGACCAACCACGTCCACGGTACAAGACATTGGCAATATCCTTGCTTGCGGTAATCTTACCCGTTGAAAGGCCATTCTCGCCGTCATCCAACGTTTCATCGTCACCATTCAAATCGTTCCAGAATGGCATGTTAACCAGCGTACCGCCAGCAGTAATGTTGGCTGATACACGAGGGTCAGCAACCGCTACCCCTGATTGAATAAATGCTGACTTTTCAGTCGAGTATTGACTCATGTATTGTTCGAACACCTCTGGTGTCACGACATCTAAAATCTTAGTAAGTTCTGATGGCATCTTAATCCCCCTTATTTTGTTCCATGAACTTCGTTAAATTAAAATCAGGTTGCTTCATAGCAGCCTGTAAATCTGATGGGTAAGAGACAGTAGAACCGCCTACTGGCTGATACCCTTGCTGTGTGGGACCGTTAAACAGATAAGGATTTTCTTTTGATAATTGGGTTACTTGGTCCTGCAGGCCATCAAGATGCCCGTCATCATTTAACTTAATCTCATCCATGTTCAACAACTTCTTCAACACAGCGGTGTCTTTGGCGTTCGTTTGGCTTAACTGTGACTCAAGAGCGACATCAAGCTTCATCCGACTCTTTTCAGCTTCCCATTGTTTGCTAGACTCGTCATACTTTGACTTCAAATCAGCAAGCTGTGTGGAAACTTCTTCGTTGTCCTTGCTCTGCTTTTGTAGCTTAGCCAGATCCTTGTCACGTTCTTTCAACTGTTCTTGCAATTGATCACGTTCTGTTTGGATTGTAGCCAGCTTATCAACGGCATCACTATTTTTGTCCAGCTCCACATGGTGTTGCTTCATCACAGCATCCACTTGTTCGTCTGTTAAGCCCAGCTCACGTAAATCTTCACGCTTCATGTATCTTCTCCTTCTCGTCATTTTTTACGCCTGACGAGGGCGATTGAAGGTATTAAAAATAAGCCTTTTAACGCCATGCTCAGGGCGAAATGTGTACAAAAAAAGCGCTAGCCAATTTGGCAGCGCTTAATTATTAATAATATAAGTTCAATTTGTCAGCAATATCATTTAAATAGTTAGCATCAGAATCTTGATTCATAACATGTTGAGTGCACAAATCCATGACTTGATCTTGCAAATCAAACCACTCATCTTCTGTTAATTTGCGGTTAACGTCGGGAACAATAATAAATTTTTTTAAATATTCAATCGCTTTACTATCAATTGCTTTTGATATCATCATTGTGCCTCCTTAACCTTCTAGCTAACTTATGACTAGTTGGAAATGTTGTCACTAGTGTACCATTTACTGGATTTACAAGTACCTGAACTTTTTCACCGGTATAACGAATTGAATGGCGACCATTCTCATCTAATCCCCTATCAGAAATCTTCAAAGGATTATTGATAGCATCAATAATATCCGCAGTTTTTTCACCACGTTCCAAAGTGCGGTCCATTATGTGTTTTGAAACATTATTAATTTTAATTCCATCAGATGTTTTTTGTCCAATAAGCTTCTGTGATTCAGCACCCCTCAACCACTCCATCCACTCACTGTAATCCATCCTATCCACTAACTCTTTTTCATCAGTTAATGGATTGCGCGACCAACGCTTGCCAGAAGTAAACTCATCAATACCGTCAAAGTAAGGTGTTGTTGTGCATCGGCAATGCGGGTGTATCAAAGGGTAGTTGCGTCCCTTTTTGATATCGCTAACCTTGAAAATCTCATGATCTAAACCACCACAGATTGAGCATGTCCGCTTCTCAAGTGTTGCCAGATAACGATATTGCGCAACGTCTTGGTCCTTATACGAAGACATGGTGGCTTCTTCAGAGATGTGACGTTTTTCGGTCAAAATAAGCCGATGAACTTGATAATCATTGGCATTTTTGAAGACTTGCTTTGCCTCTCGGGTCATGCGGTCAGGACTATATCCAAGGGCCACACCCTTAGACAACACCTTGTCCAGTGTCCCTGGTATCTCTTCCACCATGTTGCCCCATAACCGCTTGGAGAAGTTACTACTCTGCCAGTTTTGATTCACCACAGCGGACAAGTCGGCCTTGCTAACCTGTTGAAAGTTGGCTTGATACGTACCCAGACCATTTTGAATATTATAAGTTGACTTATAATAGGTGCTTTCATACGACTTTTCCAAACTGTCCTGAAATTTAGGCGTTTCTTGTTCTGCAAAGTCAGCCATCATCAGTTTCGTCTGTATTAAAAGCGACTCCATACGGCTCGCCTGTGACTTAGCGAATTCGATATCCATGTACTCTTTAAACAATTCAGGGTAATGGCTGTCATTAGCCATCTTCTTCCATTCTTCAAGAGTATCACGCCACTCGTGGCTATCGATTAACTGCTTTTCAGCAGATTCAATGGATAACTCATGCCGTCGGGCATACTTTTCAACAAATAAATCAATTCTCTCAATTATCTGTCCTTGCACAACTGATAGGCGTTGCTTGAATTGCCGTTCATACTCCTTGGCGCTCAACAATTCGGACCTGGCTTGTTCGAGTGAGCGTTCTTCCCAATAATTATCAGTCATGGCTTACCTCATTCAGGGGCGAAACTGTCCGAACCTGCGTTTTCTTCTTCTCTCAGTTGCACTTCTTCTTGCCAGTCAGAGACGATTGGGCTGTTCTTGGCAATGGCTTCCGCAGATGACACATTCGCCAGGTTACTGATGACTTGCGCCTGCTCTAGATCGTTTGACACCATTGAGCGCTTCCAAGTCTGTGTGATGTCCATGTCATCCTTTAGACCGTAGTAACGAAGAATAAAGCGGACCAAGCGGTTCAAGGCTGGCTCGAACTCTGCTTGTACCTTAGCTGCCTTCATTTCGAGAGCGCTATACATCATCTTGACTGCAACCCCAGACACTGAAGTGCCAAGCTGTATCTTTGTAATGTCGAGCCCTTGACCAAATGTGTAAATGGCATCATTCAACATCGATAGCAACTTTTCACGAGCTTCCACTGGGATGTCAATCTGAAGGGTGTCGACTCCAGTTGCTGAATCACCGTCAGTCTCGAACTTAATCGACTTATAATCACGCAGATTGCCCATGAATTCATCAAGCGACTGTCCGCCTAGATTCTTGAGGACAAGGAACACTTCTTGAATGTCCTGCACGTCGTTAACAAATCCGTTTAACGTCAAGTCAAAGGCATCAATCTGACCCTTATATTGAGACAGATCAGTTGTTTCATCAGCATTATTAGCAAATCGAATGAACGGCACATCACCCATATCATGGTGAAGAACGTTATCGGCTGCAACAATGTCACCGCTATTCAAGTCGGTTGTGAAAATACTGTCATCACGAATCATGGACTCATATCCATCTCCTAACTTGCGCTTAAAGAACACTGCCTCTTCTTCCGTCCAATATTCATCATGAATATAGACATCACCAGACTCTTCATCGAGCTTTTCATACGTTCGTCTGACTGCCAATAACTTGCGCTCAACTGTGTCTGAATATACTGGTGTGATTTGGTTGGGCTTCACAACACCATAGCGGAATTGGCCATCTTCATCCTTCCAGACGTGTAGCCAACCAGTACCAGCTAATGAGGCATCAACAATTAACTTAGTAATCGTCGAACCATAGCGGTCCCCCAGTGCATCATTAATTTTCTTGTTAATGTCGTCATTATGGACATCAATTGTCGGCGTTTTAGCGCCGGTATAGGATGCCTTCTGGTCTACCAGTAATTGATGATAGTTAGACGAGATACGGCTGTCTGCATTGCGTAGTGGCTTCTCTTCGCCTTGCTTCTTACCGTTCGCCTTCGACTCACCATTGTTCTTCCTCGTGATGTCACTTTGATTGTGGTAATAGCGCAATGAAACAGCATAATCACGTTCTGTCTTATTTAGTTGTGCATCCAAACTCTTAAAAATGTTTGCCGCTGTTGTTAATTCCATAATTAATCCTTTACCATGCCACGAATCCTGATTTGTTGGCTAAGATGGTGTAGACAAAGTAACGGTCCGCATCGAGTGCGTGGTCATGTTCTTTGACGGGTTTGTCCTCACCTCTATCTGCCGATTTGCTGTCCCATATGTAGGCGTTCATTTCACGAAACGTGTTCACGCATTTCGATGACCATTTAATCTGACCGTTCTGCATAGCTGACATCGTTGCTCGAATACCGTTGACAACATCGTTCTTGGCTCGCTTGACGAAATAGCCATGCGCTTGAAGTTCCTTCTTGAATGAAGCGGCTGCAGGGTCAAGAATAATCGGGACTGTCTTTGCCAACTTATTACGTGAGTAGAAGTCATCAAGGTCTTCTCTAAGCTCCGTATCAGTCTTCTCACGCTTGCTTTCACGTCCTGAATAGTAGAACTCGTCAACGCAATACCAAACGCCCTTGTAGAGCGACCAGCGCTTAAATACCGTGGCGTTCTGTGTACCGTAATCAGAGCTGACATACGTTTCTTCATAAGCAGTATCAACAGGTAAATCAGTAACCATCGTTTTCTTATCAAACATCGAATAGATAACGCCTTCCGACACGACCCACTGACCAAGAATGTATCTTTGGTAAAACACACCAGAATAGGCACGTTCATAGCGCTCAATGACCTTCTTCGATAGTGATGGGTTATCCTTCATCAAGAAGTGAATACGAATGGCGTTCTTATCCTTAAGGTTGTCAATCCATTCTTTCTTGAACCAGTGATATGGACCTTCCGGGTTACCGTTAAACCACCACTTGCCACCCTCGACAGATACACGAGCTGTTGCTTGTTGAACGAATGATTCAGGCATGAGGACAACCTCATCGAAAAAGAATCCTGCAGCGGTCAAACCTTGTACCAGTTCATAAGATTTTTCATCTTTTCCACCGAACAACCAAAAGCGGTTGGTCTTACCATTACGAGTAACATCAATACAGTTTTCAGTGCGCCTTTCTTGCACACCAAAGCCTTCCGATATCAACATTGTTCGCAGTGGTCCAACCACGTTCCGTCTCAACGATCCAATCGTCTTACCGGCTAAGCCAAAGTTTTGGCCATTAAAGGTACTCATAGCCCAAATAACATAGCTAAGTGACATCACAACCGTTTTACCAGCACGAACTGAACCGTCAGCAATGATGGCATCCTTATCATGATAGGGACTATCTGGCGTCCACCAGGTCAGAACCTGCAATTGTCGTAAAGAAAAAGGGGCAAATTTGAATACAACATTAAGACTCGATGTCATCGTCATTTTTAAATACCCCCTCACTACTCTTCTTAATAGCATTCAACAAGTTATCATCATTGATTACCTGCTGTTCTTCCTCAGTTCCAGCAAACACACCCTTGCCATTTAGGTATTCCAACAACTCCTTACGGGCCTTATTTCGATCGTGTAGCTCAACCATTGGCCCATCTTTGCCGACTGTAACCTTTTTGACTGCCCAGCTATCAACATTGTTACTGTCTTTAAGCGCAACCCATGACTTATGCTTGGTATATTGTTTACCACTTTCTTCGTCAATAGCTTCAAACTCATCAGAACCCCAATCGGCGAAGTCTCGAACGTCTGCCCTTGCTTCTTTGGCCATATCGTCAATCAAATCAAAAACGCCTATGCCGAGCTCTGCTAATCGAGCCTGACGTAGACGTTTTATTTCTGATTTTATCTTAGGGTTTCTTAGGGATATAGACCCTTGTACCATTGCTGTATTGTACTCAACACCATAAGCATTTATATATGCCTGTGTTGCATTTGAAAGCCTTACATACTCACTAACGAAGTCTTTTTGTTTATCATTCAGTCCACTTTCATCTAGCTCTTGGATAGCTGGATGTAACTCTGTTTTAGGTGTAACCTTTTGCGACTTGGTTGCAACTTTTTTATCAGAGGTTGCAACCTTGGTTTCATCTGCCCAATAACGAGACTTCCAAGACTTAACTGTGCTTAGACTAACATCATACTTGTCTGCAATCTCTTTATATTTCATACCAGCTAAGTAATCTTGCTTAGCTTCATCACGTTTTGTCATGTCATTGGCGATCCTCCTTTCCTATTTTAGGTTTTTTGGTAACTTTCTCAAACAAAATAACTATGTTAATAAACAAAAACGAGAGGCCGATTGAGCTGAATACCCAGCCCATTGACAAAGCAATATTTGCAAGTAGCACAGCAATTTTTTGAATACACCTTTCAATCGAATTTCCTAATGGTTGAACAAAATCTTCTGCATGCAATGTTAACCAAACCAGACACCAGTTAAATATAAATACAGAAAATCCAAGCGCCATAAAGCGAAACGATATGTAATAACGCTCCTCCCAATTTTTAAGATAAATTTCGTAATTATTGTTAACTTTCAATAATGTGCTGGCAAAAGAAAACGAAGCCACAGAGGAAATCATACCTTTTAAGTTAAATATTTCTCCATTTTGATATATATTAACAACTTGAAATAAAATAGCACCTAATAAATAGGCA
Source organism: Fructobacillus tropaeoli (assembly GCF_001047135.2). Taxonomy (GTDB): domain Bacteria; phylum Bacillota; class Bacilli; order Lactobacillales; family Lactobacillaceae; genus Fructobacillus; species Fructobacillus tropaeoli. The sequence continues at coordinate 24,486 of NZ_DF968088.1, forward strand.
GACAATTGTATACGTTCAAAACTACTGTATTCCAAATCAGAAAAATCAATTGTCTTTTGTTTATATTTATTACCGTTTTTAATAAACCAAAATAACCTAAAAATAAAGTGCCGTAAAGTCTTAATCATAACTACTCCTCCAATAAGAATAATTATAAAAAAACACCAATCGAACATGTGTTCAAATATCAACTGTCTAACCACCTCATATGCTTATGGTAATTGATCGCACCGTTTCGAAATCCTGCCCGCATGTTAGCGTGCCGATAATCGTGTTTCTCTGGGCGCTCATCTGTCACAGTAGCAAACTGCTTATTAACAGCAGTAGCCTGTTCTTTATGGCGCTTCATTCTGGTTTCTTTATCTTCATACACCATTAGAACGTTGCTCCAAACCAGGCAATCTTAATCCCTAGTGTAATAATCCCAATTGACCCGACAAACAAGCCACCTGCTACCATATACAGCGCACCGACACACAGCCATTCAAACGGTTTACCTAATTTTTTTATAATTTTATTTTTCATTTTTTATCTCCAAAAAATATACTGGCAATTAGACAAAAGAAAAAGAATGACCAGAATGGGTGTTCCATGACGAATTGCATATTATTCCTCCAAATAAAAAGTGGCCATTTCCATTTTGGAAACAACCACTATCTGCATTATGTAATGCAGGGAGCTACCCTGCTGACCGTTTCAAACCGAAACAAACGGGTTAGATGCGCATGCAGCAT
>NZ_DF968089.1:0-18221 GCF_001047135.2 Fructobacillus tropaeoli
CTCTATAGCGCCGAAAGTAGTTGCCGGAACGCTGGCTGCGAGGATAGGACGACGCGATGCCGTACATATTATATTGAAAACAAAAGAGAGTTTTCCGGAGAGGTGTCCGAGTCAGGCTTAAGGAGCACGGTTGGAAACCGTGTAAGCGGTGAAAGCTGCTTCGAGGGTTCGAATCCCTTTCTCTCCATTTTGGACGATTAGCTCAGCTGGGAGAGCACCTGCCTTACAAGCAGGGGGTCACAGGTTCGATCCCTGTATCGTCCATTAAGCTACGCCCTCTTTTTTGTTTTCAAACATGAGTTAGAGTAACCTTGTGGGGTGCAAGTCCTCATCATGTTATTTCGGCGATAGCTGATTGTTAATACCTTAGGGATATAGTTTAATGGTAGAATAGCGGTCTCCAAAACCGTTGATGGGGGTTCGATTCCCTCTATCCCTGCCATGGCGGTAGTGGTGAAGTGGTTAACACACTGGTTTGTGGATCCAGCATGCGAGGGTTCGATCCCCTTCTACCGCCCTAATAAAGTATTTATACTTTATATTGCCCTTGTGGCGGAATTGGCAGACGCGCTGGACTCAAAATCCAGTGGTGGCAACACCGTGTGGGTTCGACTCCCACCGAGGGCATAACGAAAAACCTGGACTTTTGTCCAGGTTTTTTCTTTGGACATAAAGCGGGTGAAACCTTGAATTTTCCCCGTTTTTTAGGTATTCTTGTTAAGAGTAAACTAGGTGGAATAGGACCTGGTTTGGAGGATGATTTTGGACCAAGAAGCATTTGTAAAGAGCCTAAAAGAAGCTGGCTTGACACTATCAGACCAGCAAATTGATCAGTTTGACCGTTACTTTTCTTTGTTGGTTGAGACGAATAAGGAATTCAATTTAACGGCCATTACAGATCATGATGAGGTTTATTTAAAGCACTTTTATGATTCGTTGACCTTGGCTTTTTACCAACCAGCATTAAAGGTTGCAGAACCAACTTTGATTGATATTGGTTCTGGTGCTGGCTTCCCGGCAATCCCTTTAAAAATTGCTTTACCAAACTTAAAGGTAACACTGGTTGATTCCTTGAACAAGCGAGTGAATTTTTTGAAAACGGTTGTTGCAGACCTTGGTTTAGAAAACGTGACGGTTTTGCATGGTCGTGCCGAAGATTTTGGCCAAGATCAAAAAATGCGTGAAAGCTTTGATTACGCGACGGCTCGAGCAGTAGCGCGAACTGCGGTTTTAGCTGAGTACACATTACCGTTTGTGAAACTTGGTGGACAACTTCTAGTGATGAAGGGTTCTGCTGGCGAAGATGAACTAAAGGCCGGAAAAAAAGCTTTACAGACACTTGGTGGCCAATTAAAGGAAAGCTTTACTTTCACTCTACCAAATCAGGATCCACGAATGATTCAGATTATCGATAAGGTACAACAGACACCAAAGAAGTATCCAAGACAAGCGGGTACACCTAGCAAAAAGCCATTATAAAAGAAAAAGGAGCCAGCAGATGGCAAAGATTATTGCTTTAGCCAACCAAAAGGGTGGGGTTGGCAAGACAACGACAAGTATTAACCTGGGTGCTGCCTTGGCGAAGGCTGGTAAGAAGGTTTTGTTAGTTGATGCCGATCCACAGGGGAATGCAACCTCTGGTGTTGGTGTTGACAAATCAGAATTAGAAAATGATGCTTATGAAGTTTTGATTAACGGAGTTGCTGCTAAGGATGCTATTGTCAAAGCGGATACCCTGGACATTTTACCGACGACGATTCAGTTGTCAGAAAGTGAAGTGCAATTAGTTGATCTTCCTCGACGAGAATTTCGTTTAAAGGATGCACTTGCACCGCTGGCCGACCAATATGACTATATTTTGATTGATAATCCGCCTTCATTAGGGCTTTTAACAATTAATTCTTTCACGGCAGCAGATGCGGTTTTGATCCCTGTTCAAACCGAATTTTACGCTTTGGAAGGGTTGGGACAATTGCTCAATACGATTGAACTTGTCCGCCAAGGTCTGAATCCTGATTTGGAAATGGCCGGTATTTTATTGACAATGTTTGATACCCGAACTAATTTAGCAAAGCAGGTTTCTGAACAAGTACGAACATACTTTGAAGACCGGGTTTACCATACAGTCATTCCACGGACAGTTCGGTTATCGGAAGCACCTTCATACGGCCAGGCGATTATTGATTTTGATCCAAAGTCACTTGGTGCGCGGGTGTATACCGAATTTGCGAAGGAGGTCATGGCGCAATATGGTTAATAAAAAAGGTGGCTTGGGTAAAAACATGGATTCGCTCTTTGGATCTAATGGTATTTCAAAGGAAGCTTTGGCCCATTCCAAAACAATTAGCCGCAACCCGGAGGCGGGGGAAAAAGTAGTTTCGATTCCCTTAGACCAAATTGAAGCCAATCCGTTTCAACCACGGTTGCACTTTGATGAAGAATCAATAAAAGAGCTGGCTCAGTCGATTAAAGAAAATGGCTTGTTGACGCCGATTATTGTCCGTCAAAGTGGTGCTAAGTATCAAATCATTGCTGGTGAACGTCGTTTCCGCGCAACGAAGACGTTGCCGGTGAAGGAAATTACTGCGATTGTTCGGGCAACCAATGATGACACGATGGCGACGTTGGCGTTGATTGAAAACTTGCAACGCGATAACTTGGACCCGATTGAAGAATCACGTGCTTATGCGAACTTGATGGCCCAGCTGGATTTAAACCAAACTCAACTGGCCGAAAAATTAGGTAAAGAACGGACCACGATTGCCAACGCTTTGCGGTTGTTAAAGTTACCAAATCAGGTGCAAGACCTGGTTCAAGCTGGTGAACTCTCAATGGGGCAAGCCCGTGCCTTACTTGGCTTAGAAAAAGAAGGCCAGATGAATGCGGTTGTTCAAACAATTTTGAAAGAACAGTTGAATGTTCGTCAGGTCGAAGCACTGGTCAAGAAGGTCAACGCCGGTGACCAGAAGCCTGCTAAAAAGGCTGAATCACCATTTGCTAAGGATTTAGCAAATCGGTTAGAAGATAAATTTGGAACAAAGGTTAAGGTCAATACTGGTTCAAAGGGTGCTGGAAAGATTGAAATCGCCTACCTTTCAGAACAAGACCTGGCTCGAATCTTAAGTATTTTGTCAATTGAGGTAGACTAAGATGGCGCAATCAATTGAATATGGTCTAGGCGACCTAGTTGAAATGAAGAAGCCCCATGCTTGCGGGACCAACGCTTGGGTGGTGAACCGCCTTGGGGCCGATATTAAAATTACCTGTTCGAACTGTAACCGGACAATTATGTTGACCCGGTTTAACTTTGAAAAACGCTTGAAAAAAGTCTTAAAAAAGGCCGAAGAAGATTAATCTTTACGGTCCAAGACGAAAGGATAAACAGACATGGCTTTAACAGCTGGAATCGTTGGACTACCTAACGTTGGTAAGTCAACACTTTTTAATGCAATCACAAAGGCTGGTGCGGAAATGGCAAACTATCCATTTGCCACCATCGAACCAAACGTTGGGATTGTTGAAGTACCAGATGATCGCTTAGCTCGGATTCAAGAAATTGAACCAGCTGATAAGATTATTCCAACAACATTTGAATTTACCGACATCGCCGGTATCGTAAAGGGTGCTTCTAAGGGTGAAGGACTTGGAAACAAGTTCTTGGAAAACATCCGCCAAGTGAACGCCATCGTTCACGTTGTTCGTGCCTTTGATGACGATGAAATCATTCACGTTAATGGTAAAGTGGATCCACTTGATGATATCGATACCATTAATACCGAATTGGTCTTAGCTGATTTGGAAGCGGTCGATAAGCGCTATGCTAAGGTTGCTCGGGCTGCCAAGGGATCTGACAAGGCTGCCAAGGCAGAAGCTGCTGTATTGGAAAAGATTAAGCCTGTTTTGGAAGCTGGTAAGGCTGTCCGGACGATTGACTTCTCAGATGAAGAAGACAAGGTCGTGAAGGGCTTGTTCTTGTTGACATCAAAGCCAACGCTTTATGTTGCCAATATCGCAGAAGACGATATGGCGGACCCAACCAACTCACCTTACTACCAAAAGATTAAGGATTTTGCTGATTCTGAAAAAGCAGAAGTAATTGCTTTGTCAGCAAATGCCGAAGAAGAAATTGCCCAGCTAGATGATGACGAAAAGGCCGATTATTTGGAATTGGCTGGTGTTCAGGAACCTGGTTTGAATAAGCTGATTCGCTCTGCTTACCACTTATTAGACTTGCGAACATTCTTTACCGCTGGTGGCAAAGAAACGCGTGCATGGACCTTTAAGGCTGGCTACAAGGCACCTCAGGCTGCCGGTGTTATCCATTCTGATTTTGAACGTGGGTTTATCCGGGCAGAAACGATTGCCTTTGCTGATTTGGACGAATACGGCTCTGTTAAGGCGGTTAAAGAAGCTGGTAAGTTACGATCAGAAGGAAAAGATTACGACGTTCAGGACGGCGATATTATCGAATTCCGTTTCAACGTATAATAAATTTAAAGGACGAAAGACAGTAAGATGACTCAAGTAGATCCCCAATTAAGCAAGAAGAACCAAGACTTTATTTTTCGATTTAAGAAGGGCTTGTCGGAAACTGACAAGCTAACTGATGAACGCAAGGAAGAAATCGTGCAAACGGTTTCTGAAAAGCTTTACACTGGTCAAAAGGCAGGGAAAACGGCTGCACAAATGTATGGGTCACCGGCCCAACTTTTGCAGCAGTATTTGAATCCTCGTCGTTTAGCTAAGAAGTTCCACGATTACTCTTTTACATTCCTAGCCACTGATACGGCCTTGGTCTTGGTGATGTTCTTGTCTGGTTTTTTTGCCGTTACGATGAGTTTTGGCAAGAGTTCAAGTGAAAGCCAAGGAATTGGCGTTGTCTCAATGCTCTTGTTGTCATTCTGGGGTGGTGCTATCTATACCTTCGCAATGCAACGCTTGGTGCCTAATCCAAAGGATAAGAACCCTAAGAAGAAGATGCCAACTTGGTTGTTGCTGATTGTTGTTGCCATCCTTTGGGTTGCCGGCTTTACGGCCTTCATGTTTATTCCGACAGTAGTTAACCCAATCTTGCCGCTCTTTGGTAATGTATTGGTTTTGGCTTTGGCTTGGTTAGCATACCTGTTGAATCGAAAGCATGCTGGATTGGAACACGGTGGTATTTTGGCCATCTCAAAGTTGTCTCAGCAAGCACGGGTAGATGAGGCAAATCAAAAGGAGTAAGGGATGAAAATCTTAGTTGTCGACGACGATCAAGAAATCGCTGAATTATTAGAAATTTACTTGAAAAACGAAGGCTACGAACCCGTGATTGCACAAGATGGGAAAGAAGCCCTCTCGAAGTTAAATACTAACCCGGATGTGGCTTTAATGGTATTGGACATTATGATGCCCAATATGTCTGGTTTAGAGGTGTTAAAGGCTGTTCGCAAGGACACACATATTCCAATTTTGATGCTCTCGGCTAAGTCTTCTGATATGGACAAGATTCAGGGACTGATTTCCGGTGCCGACGACTACGTCACAAAACCCTTTAATCCTTTGGAAGTGATGGCTCGAATTCGGTCACTTTTGCGGCGGTCCCAAAACATGGTCCAGGAGCAAAAGCCGGATGTGCTGTCGGTAGCCTCTTTGGTGATTAACAAGGATTCCCACGAGGTGAAAACAACCAGTGGCGATTTGGTTAATTTGACGGCCTTAGAATTTGGAATTTTATACCTGTTGGCCTCCCATCCAAACCGCGTTTTCTCTGCGGATGATATCTTCGAGCGCGTCTGGCAACAGGAATCTGTTGTTTCTGCTAAGACGGTTATGGTCCATGTTTCCCATTTGCGTGATAAATTAGAAGAAGCAACACATGGTGACCAGGTTATCCAGACTGTCTGGGGTGTTGGTTACAAGATTGAAGTGAGCTAATCATGGTCAAAAAAAGTACAATTTTGGCGCAAACCGTTTTGTCCTTACTTTTGGCCACCTTGACCTCGTTTGGCCTTGCCTGGGCATTGGCCTTTGACCTCTTAAAAGACAAAATGAATTGGTCAGCTCGGGAAAGCTGGCCTTTTTTTTACATTGTTTGGCTACTGCTATTGATTATTTGGTTGGTTCCTCTGTGGCGGCGTAGTCGAGAACGGTTGTTATTGCTAAACCTGACGAAACGACTCTACACCCTTGCCAACCATCCTGACCTTGATTACAAAACGGATGGCAATGATGAGTCGGACTTGCCTGAAAACCAGGAAAAGCGGCAGTTACCGACTTATAGCAATCAAGCACGGCAGTTAACGGCCTTAGTTGACCGTGTGGTCGCCGAGTTCAATTTGGCTCATGAAGAGCAGTTAGCCGTTGAAAAGTCGAAGGATGAGATGATGACCAACATCTCTCATGACTTACGGACGCCACTAACGGCCATTATTGGTTACCTGGGCTTAGTGGTCACGCCCAATTCGCCCTTATCAGAAGAAGACCAGGCTAAGTATTTAAAGACGGCCTATCATAAGTCCAACCAGATGAAGACACTGGTTGAAGACCTCTTTGAGTTTGCCAAGTTACAAACAACGCAGGTGAGCTTGAATATTACTGATTTCTCGCTGGGCGACCTTTTTGATCAAGTCCTAGCGAACTATGCCATGGAGGCGGAAAATCGCCATCTGCGCTTTGCTACTAATTTAGACCCACGTGTGATTGTGATGGCAGGTGACTCGGACAAATTAGCCCGGGTTTTGATTAACTTAGTGGAAAACGCATTAAAATATGGTCAAGGTGCTAGCTTTATTAAATTAACTGGCCAGGTCAAGGAGAATGGATTGGTAGAAATCAGGGTGATTAATGATGGTCCTGCTATACCTGCTAGTTCGGCCAACCATATTTTTGAGCGTTTTTACCGAGTGGAAGAATCGCGTAACAACAAGACTGGTGGTACGGGCTTAGGCCTTGCTATCGTGAAGGGCATTATTGACCAGCACAACGGTCACGTAAAAGTCGAATCAGATGAGACGGCCACGGCATTCGTCATGACCCTCCCGCTGAAACAAGTGAAAGAAGAATAGAGTTATGAGTGAAAAGCCAATGTATCGGTTACAGGCCGCCAATCGAAAGAAGAAACGTGGTCGGTTTTGGGCCATCCTTATTGCCATCCTTGTTCTAGTGTTGGCCATGGTCGGCGCAGGCCTGTATTTCTTGGTACCAGATGATGTGAAGTCATCGATTCAGGCAACTAAGGACCAACCGGTAAGCTTAAATGTTGATGCCACTTCGGCCGTGGTGATTGACTTGACCTCTGGCCAAGTCTTGGGTGAAAAGGATGCTAATAAGCAAGCACCAATTGCCTCTGAGAGTAAAATGTTGGTCGCTTACGGTGTCTTGAAGGCCATTGAAAACAATCAATTGAAGTGGACCGACCAGGTGACGGTGCCGGCTAGTGCAGACCTTTCGGCACAAAATGCGGATGCTATTTCGCATTTGAATATGAAGACGGGCGATAAGCTTTCGGTGCGCGACCTGTACTGGGCAATGTTTACTAATTCCGCCAATGATGCTGCGCTGACTTTAACGGCAGCCTTAACCAAGCCCGGACAAACGGCCCAACAAACTCTCGAGTCTTTGGCCAGTGACCTGAACTTAAAGGGGACTGTCTGGTATAACGGTGCTGGTTTGACAAACGGTGACTCTTATAACAACAACGAAGTTACCTCCGCATCTGATTCGGCTGCAAACCATGCATCAGCGATGCAGGTGGCAGAAATTGCCAAGAAGATTATGACGATGGATCCGACTTTGAAGACGGTGACGGCTAATCCAACGATTACCTATACCAAAAACAAGACCGTCAAGGTGACGGAAACTTCTGATTTTGGCCAAGGATTTGCCAACATTGTCAAAGGTTTAGATAACGAAAACGGACTGAAAATCCTTGGTTTGAAGACTGGTTCAACACCAGAAGCTGGTGCATGTTTCACCGGTTACGTCGTTGACCAACAAGGCCATGAGTTCTTGACGGTCGTCAACAATGCCGCCGATTACACGGATACAAAGCAACGCTTCCAAACGACAATCGACATGGTCAACCAAGTTTTGGCCAAGAAGAAAGCCCATACCTATACCGCCGGTAAGCAACTGACGAACCACAAGACTGTTGGTGTTGATGGGGAAAGTAAATCAGTGGACGTACAAGTGGCAACAAGCAAAACATATTGGACTAGTCCGAAAAAGTCGTTAAAGATTCAGTCGTTGAAGGACTTGAAGTCTCGTCCCGATGAAAAGAGTACCGACGTGGTGACTTATGCCAAGCCGGAATTGAAGGCAACCTTCCTGCCAGGCCTGTCTGACACGGATAAGGAAATTCCTTTACAAGTTTTAACGGCAACAGATAAGAAATAGTTTAAAAAAAGTTTGCCTAATTTTTAGTAACAGCGTTAACATTACCGTAAAGAGTGCTATAATAAAAACAGTGAAAGCGTTTACTTTCCGGACAGAAAGGGGTATTCTTCATGGCAGCAATCCATTTTGATTCGAACGGTTTACAGAACTTTGTTGCAGACAACGAATTAGATGAAATTAAGGATCAGGTTCGTTTTGCGCATCAGACATTGGTGAACAAGACCGGTGCGGGGGCTGATTTTACCGACTGGTTCCACTGGGCATCGATCCAGGACCAAGCTAGTTTGGCACCAATTCATCAAGCGGCAGATGCAATTAAAAAGAATTCTAAAGTCTTGGTAGTCATTGGCATTGGTGGTTCTTACTTGGGATCTCGAATGGCCATCGACTTTTTGAGGTCACCTTGGCATAACGAATTAGTCCAGGGCGATGAGGTCAAGGTTTACTTTGCCGGTAATGCGATGTCACCAATGGCTTTGGATGAATTGGACCGCGTCATCGGGGACCAAGATTTTTCCGTCAACGTGATTTCAAAATCAGGAACCACAACGGAACCAGCCGTTGCCTTCCGTTTCCTTAAGCAACGCTTGGTTGCCAAGTATGGTGAAGAGGGCGCTAAGGAGCGTATCGTTGCGACGACTGATGCCAAGAAGGGTGCCTTGAAGAATGAGGCAACCGCTGAAGGATACCAAACATTGGTTATTCCTGATGGTATTGGTGGCCGGTTCTCCGTTTTGTCAGCTGTTGGTTTGTTGCCAATGGCCGTTGCCGGAATCAATATTGAAAATGTTTTGGCCGGTGCAGCGGAAGCTGAGAAGACCTATAGCAGTGATGATGTCCATGAAAACCCAGCCTTAGCTTATGCGGCTTACCGCCGGATTCTCTATGATAAGGGCTACACAACTGAAATTTTGGCTAACTGGGAACCATCTTTGCAGTACTTGTCAGAGTGGTGGAAGCAGTTGATGGGTGAATCAGAAGGAAAGAACCAGAAGGGTATCTATCCTTCTTCGGCAAACTATTCAACTGATTTGCATTCTCTTGGTCAGTATATCCAAGAAGGTCGTCGTGACCTCTTTGAGACGGTTGTCCGCATTGACCATTCAAAGCATGATTTGCCAATTCCAAAGACCGGTGATAACGAGGATGGTTTGCTCTACTTGGAAGGAAAGTCATTGGAAGAAGTCAATAAGACAGCTGCTACCGGCGTTGTCTTGGCTCACGTCGATGGCGGTGTGCCAAACTTGGCCGTTCACTTGGACCGTCAAGATGAAGCCGGTTTGGGTGAATTGATTTACTTCTTTGAATTAGCTGTTGGTGTTTCAGGTTATCTCTTTAACATCAACCCATTCAACCAACCAGGTGTTGAAGCCTATAAGACGGCCATGTTTGCCCTCTTGGATAAGCCAGGCTATGAAGAACAAAGCAAGGTCTACCACGACCGCTTAAAGTAAGACAAAATAAAAACTAGAAACCAAATTCGCGCATGAAGGCGAATGGGTTTCTAGTTTTTTTGTCTAATTGACTAAGTGGTGCGCTGTTATTCAATCGTTAATCGCTGATTTTTACAGAGAATGCTTTATTAGACAGCAAAGAATTGATGAATGGCTTCAACCGTTTTATCGGAGCCAACGAAATAAATCGTATCACCGGGCATGATATTGGCATAGGGGCCGGGTGACAAGATAATCTCGTCTTCGTGGAGAATGGCGATAATCGTTGCTCCGGTATTTTGCCAAATGTTCAAAGAACCGATTGATTGGTTGAGCATCGGTGAGTCGGCCTCGGGAATAAATTCGTAAGGCGACATGGGATTATTTTTGCGCACTCGTTGGGTTTGATCCAATAGGAGTGAGAAGGCCTCGTCTAAATTAGCTAAGTCCTCTTTTTGCTTGGCAATTAGGCTTTTAATTTCGCTGTGGGTGGTTTGTAAGTCGCGACTTTCTTTTGCTTGATCAAGAAATTCACGAGCCTTTTCCCGAGAGAGGACTTCGACGCCAGAGCCATGGACGGGCTTCACGATATCGAGATCGGCTAGCACTGAAATCGCCTTGCGGGCGGTTTCAGCGGAAACGCCAAAGGTTGCGGCCAAGGTTGACCGAGCATGGAGCTTTTCGCCAACGAGGAATTGTTTATTAACGATGTGCTCAGCGATTTCCTGAGCGATTTGGTGATAACGAGGTTCTTTAACTTTCGGCATAACCGGCGTCCTTTGAAAAAAATTAGTGAATAAATATTCTAATTTGACAAAAGTGACCACTAGTGTATGATAGTAGAGTGGTCACTATTGACCACCGCTAAAATCCACGACGGTGGTCACTTATTTAGTTTATTTTAAATGAGCAGGATAGTCAACTCATAGGAGGGTTTATGCCAAAAGTTCAGATTAAGCATTTAACCAAAATCTTTGGAAAGCGCCAAAAGGCCGCTTTGAAGATGGTTGAAGAAAATAAATCTAAGAACGAAATCTTTGAAAAGACTGGCTCAACGGTTGGTGTTTACGACATTAACCTTGATGTAAATGAGGGCGAAATCTTCGTCATCATGGGGTTGTCAGGTTCGGGAAAGTCAACGTTAATTCGTTTGTTAAACCGCCTGATTGAACCAACCAGTGGGGAAATCTTTTTGGATGGGAAAAACATTACCCATTACAATAAGAAGGAAATGCTTGATATTCGTCGCAAGAAAATGTCGATGGTCTTCCAGAATTTCGCCTTATTCCCACACCGGACCATTCTGGAAAACACAGAATTTGGTTTGGAAATCCAAGGTGTGCCAGCAGCAGAACGGCGCGAGCGTGCCGAAAAGGCCTTGGAAAATTCGAAACTTTTGTCCTTTAAGGACCAGTATCCTTCACAGCTTTCTGGGGGGATGCAACAGCGAGTGGGTTTGTCACGGGCATTAACGAATGACCCTGACATTCTCTTAATGGATGAAGCCTTTTCTGCCTTGGATCCATTGGTTCGACACGAAATGCAAGACGAACTCTTGGATTTGCAGGCTAATGTGAAGAAAACGATTATCTTCATCACCCACGACCTGAACGAAGCTTTGCGTTTGGGTGACCGGATTGCCATCATGAAGGATGGTCAGTTACAACAAATCGGTACTGGAGAAGAAATTCTGACTAATCCAGCCAACGATTATGTTGAAAACTTCGTTGAAGATGTTGATCGTTCAAAGGTTTTGAATGCGGAATCCATCATGATTCCTGGTTTGACGGTCAACGCTGATACCGATGGGCCGAACGTTGCCTTGCACCGGATGTCAGAAGAAGAAGTTTCTGGTTTGGTTGCCGTGGATGGTAACCGTAAGTTTGTCGGGTACGTGACATCTGATGCGGCCGTGAACGCTCGTCGCGAAAAGTTGACTTTGCGTGATGTTATCACAGAAATGCCAACGGTAACGCCTGATACGGTTGTTTCAGACATTATGCCAATCATTTATGACGCCCACACACCAGTGGCCGTTGTCGATGAAAATCAGAAGCTTCACGGCATTATCATTCGTGGTGCCGTGATTGAAGCGTTAGCCCAAACGGAAGGAGACAATAATGATTAATTTATTATCAGTTGCCAAACTCCCAATCGACTCCTGGGTAACCGATGGGGTTAACTGGTTAACAAAGAATCTTTCTGGATTCTTTACGGCCATTCAAAATAGTGGTTCCACTACGATGGATGGCATTACGAACTTTTTAACAGCCATTCCAATGCCAATTTTTATTATCGCTTTGGCGTTGATTTCATTGCTGTTAACGCCTAAGAAGTACGGTCAGCCACTCTTTATCTTGATTGGGTTAGCCTTGATTGCCAACCAAGGATTGTGGTCTGATTTGATGCAGACGCTGACACTGGTTTTGATGGCCTCGGTTGTCTCTCTGGTTATTGGAATTCCATTGGGGATTTGGACGGCTAAGTCGCCGAAGGCCTACATGGTCATTAAGCCCATCTTGGACTTTATGCAGACCATGCCCGCCTTTGTTTATTTGATTCCGGCCGTTGCCTTCTTTGGTATCGGTGTTGTGCCAGGGGCCTTTGCCTCCGTCATCTTCGCCTTGCCACCAGTTGTTAACTTTACTTATCTTGGTTTGCAACAGGTGCCAACTGATTTGGTTGAAGCCGCTGACTCATTTGGAGCAACGACTTGGCAAAAGTTGTTCAAGTTGGAATTGCCAAATGCGAAGAACACCATTATTGCCGGTGCTAAGCAAACCATTATGTTGGCACTGTCAATGGTTGTGACGGCTTCGATGATTGGTGCGCCAGGACTTGGTCGTGGCGTCTTATCAGCCGTCCAACACGCTGACGTTGGATCAGGATTCGTTAATGGAATTGCCTTGGTTATCTTGGCCATCATCATCGACCGCTTTGTTCAACGAATGAACACGGAACCCGTTTCCGCACCAAAGTTGCCAAAGTGGCGTAAGTTGGCTACTTGGGCAATGTTGGCCGTGATTGCTATCTCCGGTATTGCCGGCAGCATCACTGCTCATCAAGCTTCAGGAAAGAAAGTCAACATTGGTTATGTTGAATGGGATTCTGAAGTTGCCTCAACGAACGTCTTGGCTGAAGCAATGCGTCAGCACGGCTATGATGTGACGATTACGCCACTTGATAACGCCGTGAACTGGCAATCAGTTGCTAACAAGCAAACCGATGCAACTGTTTCGGCTTGGTTACCAAATACTCACAAGGCCTTGTACGCTAAGTATAAGAACGATGTTGACTTGCTTGGCCCTAACTTGAAGGGTGTTAAGTTAGGCTTGGTTGTTCCAGACTACATGAATGTTAACTCGATTGCTGATTTGACAAATCAGGCCAACAAGACCATTACTGGTATTGAGCCTGGTGCCGGTGTTATGGCTGCTGCACAAAAGACGATTGATTCTTACGGTAACCTTTCTGGTTGGAATTTGCAGGCATCATCATCTGGTGCAATGGTTTCAGCATTGGATAAGGCTTACAAGGCTAAGCAACCAATTATCTTGACTGGTTGGTCACCACATTGGATGTTCAACAAGTATAAGTTGAAGTACTTGGCTGATCCAAAGGGAACGATGGGATCACAAGAATCAATTAATACTGTTGTTCGTAAGAACTTGAAGCAGACGAACCCCGATGTCTACAAGGTCATGAAGAAGTTCCACTGGACTCAAAATGATATGCAGACAGTGATGCTTGATATTCAAAACGGTAAGACGCCTACAAAGGCTGCCGATGATTGGATTAGCTCGCATAAGTCACAAGTTAACGCTTGGTTTAAGTAACAAGACTAATATCGTTTGACTCCGGTCTGACGGCAAATTAAAAGCGACTCGAAGTAATCAATTTGATTGCTTGGGTCGCTTTTTGTGTGTGCTGTTGGATGCTCGATGGCGAAGCTGATTTGACCGCTTAAGAGCGTTTGAAGGAGGCTAAGAGCTGCTTTAAGATGTTTTCATCTGAGTAGGACAAAACGTTCTTAGCGTAGAGCTTTTGGCCGTATTGAGCAAGTGCCACGAGGGCAATCAGTGAAATGGTCAGTGATAGAAGAGCCTGCCACCAGTTAACGTATTGGTTGGCGAGGAGGCTGGGCATCGTTGATTGCGACATGAAGGGGATGTAAGCAAAAATCCGGACGACGACGTTATTGCCACCGTTTGAAGCGGATGCCAGTCCAACAACATAGGGAATCATGGCCAGGGTGGTCACAGGGACCATTGCTTGGGAAACCTGTGAAGTATCGTTCACTAATGAAGCCGCAATCGCTGCCAAAATCAGGTAAAGGCCAGTGGCTACGATGATGAAGACAAACGTATAAGTCAAAAAGGCTGGGGTCAAGGCGGTTAGGTAGGAAAGCGCCTGCTTAACCATCGTAATTTGTTGACCGAAGAGGTTGGCTCCTACCCCTAGGACGACATAGGAAAGGAGCTGGGTGACCAAGAGGCCGGTGATACCAAGGAGCTTGCCAAAGTATTGCGCCTGGGCTGATGAAGCCGCTAACAGGGTTTCCATAATTCGTGATGACTTCTCATTGGCAATTTCATTACCGATTAGGGAAGCATAGGTGGAAACAATTAGTAAGACGATAATGGTGACAGCAACTGAAATGACCGCCTTTGCAGCTTGGTTATTATCGGCATCCTGTTGGCTTGATTGGTTTTGGATCGTTGTCTTGAGGCTAAAGGGCGTCATCAGTGCTGCGGTTTGTCTTGCAGTTAGCCCGTAATTCTCAGCCTGAGTGGTCAAGAAAAGTTTACTGAGGACCGCTTGTAATTGATCCTTATCAATTTTTGGGGCTTTTTGCTGGGTGACTAATGTGCCTTGACCATCATTTAGGGTCAAGATGCCATCGATTGTCTGCTTTTTCAAGGCCGATTGGGCGGATTGTTCATCGGTGATTGATGAGACCTTGATGTTCATCTTGTTGGCCGATTGGCTAATGGCTTCACGGCTGGTACTGGGACCAATGATGGCTACCTTGGCTGGTTGGTCGTTTGAAAAGTAACTAATACCATAACCCAGGAGACCGGCTGCGGCAATTAAAAGAATCGGTGAAATGATTAACCACCAGAAGGACTTTTTCTTCAGGCGGGTAAGGTAGGTATGCTTGGCAACTAGGAGTGTTGGATTAGTCATTGGTGCTGACCTCCGTTTTAAAGATTTCGGCCAGGGTTGGTGGCTGTTGTGAGAAGGCGGGGATGTAGCCGTTTCGAGTTACCGCCTCAAAAATTTGTCGTCCGGCTGCTTCATAGGCAAGTGTCAGCATATAGCCACCGTCCTTTGGTTCAGCGTGAATGACCCCGGCCATCGCCAGGTAGTCTGATTTCGTCAAATGAGGGGTTTCAACATAGAGGCGGGTCCGACCAAAAGACTCACGAATGGCCTGAACGGGACCCTGAAGGACGGTTCGACCTTTTTTGAGCATCAGCAATTGATCCGAGATTTGGCTGACGTTGTCCATATTGTGCGATGAAAAAATAATCATGGCACCGCGGGCTTTTAGACGCTTAATTTCGTCCATAAAAATGGCGGCATTGACGGGATCTAAACCTGAGAAGGGTTCGTCGAGGATGATAAATTCAGGCTCGAAAATCAGCGCCATAATCATTTGAACTTTCTGGGCATTCCCTTTTGACAGAGATTGGACTAAGTCACCTGGTTCGCCGACGACTTGTAATCGGTCCATCCAGTCTTTGAGGGCGGCCTTAGCAGCCTTCTTCTCCATGCCGTGAAGTTGGGCCAGGTAGACGACCTGTTCTTCAACCGTTTGCTTTTGATAGAGACCGCGTTCTTCGGGTAAGAAGCCGATTTTCCGACGCAAATGATCGTCGATTGGGTGGTTATCCCAGGAAATGGTGCCGTCGTCTGCCTGGATAAAGTTTAAAATCATCCGAAAAGTCGTGGTTTTACCGGCACCGTTTTGCCCGATTAGTCCGAGAACTTCACCTGGTTGGAGGGTAAAGGAGAGGTCGGAAACAGCTTGGTGGCCGCCGAATGCTTTTGATAGGTGGGAAAGAGTAATCATGATAAAGCTCCTAACGTACATGAGCAAAATGAATGAAGAGGGTTTAATCGTTTGCGTTAACTAAGAGTGCTCGGCCGTTGCTTCGGGTTGGGGGCAGACGTTAATTAGTTAGTGCAAAAAATCAGAATTCAGCATTTGCTCGAATATCCTCATTATCTCACAGTTTGCCTCGGGGTTCGAATCTGATGAAGGCGAGAGTTGAAGATGGTTAGAATGGGTGTGGGTTGATATGCTGGATAGACTTATAAACAATTAGAAGGAATGATTATTCTTTCTGTTAGCAGTTTTAATAGTGGACTTAATTAGAAAGAGCGAAAAAACTAATTGACTAGTGGCCAATAATCTAGTAAACTATTTAAGTATTGTTGACCATGGCCCCATGGTCAAGTGGTTAAGACGTCGCGTTCTCAGCGCGGAATCGAGGGTTCGACTCCCTCTGGGGCTATTTAGGGAATCAGGAGACGTCAAGAGGCGTCAAAAATCCCAGTCTTAAGCTATTTTGATTTTTTGACCGTCACTGAACGTCACTGACAATAAACAAAAGTAGCGGAAAAAGTAGCGGATAAAATAAAGGTTGCACCCCAGCAATGTAACGGCTTTTATAGCCGTTTTTATTTTGCCTAAATATGCCAGAATAGGCGAAAAGTAGCGGAAAAAGACGGGTAATAGCGAATAAATTGTTATTAAAGCGCTAAAGTACCGAATCAGTACCGCAGGCAATGAACAACAACAAGGATTAAAACTGTAGCGGAAAAGTAGCGGATATTTTTATATTGCCATAACTCAACGAAAAAACGTCTTCGAGCAGTATCGGTATATTGTCCAGTAGTGGACAACTAACAACCGTACTTTGAGGTACGCCTGTTATATTTGCCGTGTGGGTACATCCACGTACCTACAGACCTCCGTGGTTTCAAACACGCTGGTGCACCAAATCAGTGCGTCAGGTCTTCCTGTATAATTGCCCTAAAAGTACGCTGGGGCCCTGTTTTAGGGCGTCATGCCGTCCTGTATAATTGTCTTAAAAGTCTTTGTGGGGGGATGACATGAACAAAAGGGAAATACTCCGAGAATACTTTACCGGTTGCAATGGCTGGACGTTGGAGAACATCGAACAATTAAAACGGGCAGGCTTTAATAATCGTTTTGCAGAAGAGAACTGTAACTTGTGGGAAGAAATACACCGGACTCTTGACCCGTATGTGGCCACGCTACCGCCTGAAATTGTGCAAATGCAACATGACCACTACAAGCACCGCAAACCATTTGGCGAGTATTACAACATAGTAGCGCCTACTGCCGTTATACAAGAGGTCAACAATGAGCTGAACAGGTTAGCCAAGTCGATAGAACAGCCAGAACGTATTAAGCAAGTTAGTTAGTGTTAAGTATTTGACTCTAGTTACAAATACGCCATATAAAGCCCGTGGGGGCTTTTTAATTTGCTCTAGTATGATTGTAAGTAAACAGAATAAAAATAAAAAATACCCCCGCCCCTGCTCGCCTGATGAAGAGAGTACACACATATCTTCACCTTGTGTCAAAGTTCAATTTTTGAAATTTTTAGGTAGGGGGGTATATTCCAAAAAAGCCTATTAGACAGGCATTTGATAAAAATAAATGACTGTTTTAATCAGGGCTTTCGAGACCTTTTAAAATGGTATAGTGCGTGACTTGCTGACGCTTTTGCCAAAAGTGGCGAAAATAAAAAGGAGTGTCCAAAATAGACACCCCTTTGACAACCGTGGATGTATCCACACTTGTATTTTGACTTACAGTGTTCAAAGTTGACCTGCCATAACAAAACGTTACTCCAGCTTTCTGCCAAAAGTGGCAGACCTGATACTGTGATTTACTGAGTCAGGTCAGGAAGGCAACCTGTCCCTACATGTAGTCGGTGCAGGTCACGACCTAGATTAAACCTAGACCGACATAGGGGAGTAACGAAACGTGACGCCCTAAGTTGAACCTAGACCGTTCCCCAACAGTGGGGAAACATTGCCAGAAGTGGCAACGTTACAAAGTAGCAAGCATGTAACGGGGATGGGTACACTTTAAACTCCGCTATTTGTATGTGGGAATGAGTAAAACATCCCCAATAACAAAAGCCTTACTCAAACGAGTAGGGCTATTTTTGTGCTGATGAACCTGCTAAAACCTGCCTTAAAAACCTATTAAAACCTATGCCTAAACCTCAGAAAACCTCAGAAAACCTCAGTTATTTTTACTAAAAACTTGACAAAACTTGACAATAAAAACCTAACAAAACCTAACATGAAAACCTGTTAAAACCTGTTATAAAAACTATGCCTATACGATCAAGAACGCACTTAAAT
>NZ_DF968089.1:18231-19060 GCF_001047135.2 Fructobacillus tropaeoli
CGTTGCAACGTTGCAAAAGGTTGCACCCTAAAAGTTACATGGTTACATGCTTATAGAGGTTGATATAATAACGATAGTAGACTAAAGAGCTTTAAAAAGTGTGCAACAAGGTCACAAAATTTGACTATTGTTTTAGACACAAATTGAGGGTTGCAATGCAAAAGGTCACAAGCTATCCAAAACTAAATATCAAGGAAATAGACTTTAGCAAACATCCCCGTGCTCATCTTGTTAAATGGCAAGGTCACAAGATAGCTTTAGCAACAACTAAACCTAATTATGGCGGTGTACGGTATTGGTTTGTTTGTCCTTACTGTGAGAAACGAAAAGGCACACTATATCAAGTAGGGCGGGCAGTAATATGCCGAGTATGTGCGGGGTTGTATTATGCTGCTCAAGATAACAAGGCCAGACGCAACATGTTCGATAAAATCATGGCATTACACGATAAACAACTAAACCTTATTAATAAATTAGAGCCAGATTTGTATGACAGCGACAATGGGATAGACAGATTAACAGACTATGACCTAGCTTATAGAATGTATATAACCCCCAGAAAACCAAAGGGGATGCACTGGGCTACTTACAATAAGAAACTGACCCAGATTTGGAGTATCAGCCAGCACTTAAGCAATCTATATGAACTTTACGGAAAGAGAAAGGAAGCGCATGACAAGGCCATTAAAGCGCAATGGGCGGAGGCAATAAAAGTGCATGGTAAAAAAGTGTATGAAAAAGATTAAAACGGTCACACCTAAAAAGTCACAAACTAGATCCCCAAAATAGGGCAGTGGTTTATAGTAATTGCTACTGTCTGCAAAAATCT
>NZ_DF968089.1:19140-21334 GCF_001047135.2 Fructobacillus tropaeoli
CAAAAGGGGTGCAGTGATAAATAGCGTTATATAGGCGTTTATAGTTGTTTAGAGTTTGCACCCTTTTTCAAAAGAGGTGCATTTTTTATAACTCTTGCATTCTTTACAAAAATTATAAATAGGGTGCAGTGATCAAAGTAGTATTGTGTACATCCCCAATATAAAAAGCACCTTGGTAAACCATATGGCAACCAAAGCGCTTATTTAGGAAGTTGTGCGGTAGCTACAACAATTAAATTATATCAATAATCTTTCGTGCAAGCCCAAGCGGGCTTTTTTATTTATACAAGATCAACGCCCGATATGTTACAGACCAAGGTGTCACACTCACAATCTCTTGACCTTGTTGTTCAATATTAAGAATAGCCTCGTCTAGTTTCTTCTCTAGTCCACTCGCTGAGATTGCTTGTACTATTTTAGTTTTCATAAATACTTCTCCTAATTCCCGTATACCGGATGTTTGATTCCAGTGTACATAGTTACAATGTGGATAATATGAAAATACTTATTATTTCACAGAATCAAAAAAGTCGTCAAATGATTGTTCAGACGAGTTAATAATGTTTTGAACTAGTGTTTTTACATTCTCATCGTCCGTTTGATTATATGGGGAAGCGTGAATATCAAAGAGTAATTGTTCTTTTTTGATTGCGATTAGAGTATTTCCTATTAAGTTCTTTTTATCTTCAATTTTGAATGTTGAATTAGTAGTTTGAATGAGTGTGATGATGGCTGAAAATACTGAAACAATGATGAGCAAGTGTACATTGTTTTCAGATAACGAAATGATAATCGGTATGCTAGAAGATAATGCGATGGTCAGCATGCCTAGAATTGATGATATTTTTTTGTAGTACTTATATTGTGTTTGTAGTTTTTTAACGACGGTTGATAAATCATCTCTTATTTTTGTTTCGGTAATCATATATATTTTTTCCTTTATGTGATCTTTTATCATTCTCGTTGTTGACGTTTGACTGCTTTATATCATGCAAGCCTCAAGTGGGCTTTTTTATTTTCTGTTTTTTTGGCTGTATTGTTCCAAAATTGTATAAATATCGAGAAGTAAAGAATGTAACTCATCATCATTGTTGTGTAATTGAGTAATTAGCGAACTAAAAAAATTTAAAATCGTACCAATATCTCTTTGCTGTTGAACGGTAAATGATTCTTTATAATCATCAAGATAATCTTCTAACATTTTGAAAGAATCCTCTCCAGCAATGACAATGCCGTGATTTTTTAATAACTGTTCCATATCATCACGGCTAAGATTATCCATAGAAGTTAAAGAATCTATATTAGAAAATGCTTGGGAATCGTTACGAATATCAGAAAGCCCTTGTAAATATAAAATATTAACTTTAAAGAAGTTAGAAAGTTTTTGCCAGGTTTTTAATTTTGGCGTGCTCAACCCAGCTTCATATCGTTGAACAGCTTGTTTAGTTAATCCTAAAAAGTCAGCAATGTCTTTTTGGGTCTTATTCTTTTTTATTCTTTCATACTTAAGGCGTTCCATAGCTTTTTTATTCATAGACGGTAAACCTCTCAATATAGTTTGCACTGATTATTATAGATTATTTAATAAAATTAGACAATTAATAGTTGACAGACAATTTATAATTGTCTAATATTACAAGCATAAAGACAATTAAAAATTGTCAAGGAGGAGACATGAAAGTTTTAACAGATAATTTTAGAAATGCCTTGATTGTTAAACAAGCAAAGGAGCACCTAACTTATAAAGAGCTGTCAAAGATTACAGGAGTGAATCGGGTAACTTTGTCTAATATCATCAACGGCAAGACCGAGACACTGCAAGAAAAAACGTTCGATAAGCTAAATGATTGGCTACTTAAGGAGGAATAGCATGGAACAGACAACACAGAACGTCACAGAGTGGCCTAGGTGGCTGAATTTAAAGGACTCGGCCAAATATGCCGGGTGTTCGTCTAACACGTTCAAGCGCCATTTAGTGAACGCTGGGCGAGTGAGGGCACACGTCACAGGGTACGGCACAGTTTACGACCGTGACGAGATTAGCAAGGCCATTGAAGAATGGCACTAAGGGGGATGACATGGAGATTTGGAATATATTGACAACGCTTGTCACTGTGGCCGTTGTAGGGTTCGGTGGCGTAGAGGTTGGCTATTACTTAGGAACTAACGAAAAGTAAGAAGGAGACAGGATACC
>NZ_DF968089.1:21344-23997 GCF_001047135.2 Fructobacillus tropaeoli
AGGAGGGAATACATGGAACTGGTTTATTACAAGGGTTTGAAGGAAGAACCTTACACCACAGCGGAAGTAATTGCTGAATTTAGTGGGGTTGATTTGGACAGTATTAACCGACTAACACGAACACACAAAGAACGCCTTGAGAAGTTTGGCAAGCTAAAATATTCGCTTAAAGTCTTGGAAGATAAAACGGATTTCAAATCCGTTTTAAGTAAGCAACGCTCTTCTAAAGTTTGGAAGTATAACGAGCGACAAGCAACCGTGCTCATCACTTACTTACGAAACACGCCGAAGGTTTTAGATTTTAAAGATAGCTTAGTAAATGCTTTTTACAGCATGAAACAGGAACTAGGCCAAGCTAAACTAAGCCGAGAGCTTAACAAGCGGGCAAACATTGATTTGGCCGACACGATCAAGGCAGAGTTGCCTAACGACCCGCACGCTTATAGCAACTACCACCAACTAGCCTATAAGTACGCCACGGGGATGACACCCAAGCAACTTAAGAAGGCTAAAGGAGTGAACAAGCCAGAAGAGGCGCTAGATAATAGCCAAAAAGAACGGCTAGAACGAGCTAAGCAACACATTGCCTTATATCTTCTAGACGGTAACGACTACCAAGACATCAAAGCAAAGTTATTTGCTGATATTTAAGAAAGGAGAGCCGAAAGCATGAAAAAGGCACAAAAAAAGACATCCCCTGAAAGTTTGGCGACCAGAAGGGAATGACTTGAGTACAACGCCTTTTAATACGGCTATTTGGCTATATTTTAACATGAACAACACACAAACAGTAGTATTTGACGGTTTTTATTCGCCAGAAGTGGCGAAAGTTGAGGGGCGACAGTACAGCCCTGTTGACTATTTACGCAACCATCTTATCTTTTTAAAGCGCCTTATCAGCACGTTAGAGCCAGATACCAAGGCCTTTTATATGGTTGATATGCAGATTGCCAACTTAACAGCAGACATTGAGGAGGTTGGTTAAATGACAAAAGATAACCAGCTAGCCTTACCGTTTGAGATTATTGAACACTTGAATTCTTTGACAGACAAGCCAGCCTTTTTAATCGACAAGGAAAAGCAGACTTTTGCCATTGCAGACGAAGAAGTATTTGATGGTTTAATTGCGAAAATAACGAAGTATCTGAAGGGGGTAAGTAATGACTAACGTACGACACCAAGACCAACTGACAGCACGAGAGAAGGCAGTATACATGGCACTACCTCAAGGACAAGAGAACGCTATTAAAGTGCCTGTATTGGCTAAAAAGGTAGGAATACCGGAAAGACGGCTATACACCATTTTGAGCCACTTAGCAGACCAAGGGTATTTGGTTGGTAGCTTGAGAAATGCTAGAGGTGGCGTGTACAAAATTGTAAGCAGTGACGAATATTTTTATACGTTGAACATGATGAGAAATAACGCCAAGAGTTATCAAAGACGAGTGGCAGGCCTAGAACAACACAGGGGGCGCTTTGAATGAATGACACCACAGCAAAAGCAATTAAGTCCTACATGGATTTAGGCGCTTATGTGTACATGGCACTACCTAATACGAAGTACAACGCTGAAGAGGGTGGCTATAAAAATAGCTTTAATCACTGGGAAGAGTTGGCTGAATGGTTGGCAAAACATCCCCAATATAAGGGCGGTAATGTGGGCATTGACCTAGACCGTTCGCCTCTTGTTGTGATTGACGTTGACCAACATGGAAAAGACGGCCTGCACAGTTTAAAGGACTTCTTGAACCGTCGAAAAGTTGACCCTGCCACCATATCAGACACTTACCTAGAAAAGACCGCAGGAGGTGGCTGGCACGTTTTTTATAAGTGTGAAGATAAAGACACTAAACAACGACTAATAAGCGCCATGGAGGGACTGGACGTGTTAAATAGTGGCGGTGTGATTGTTGCCCCGTCTGTAATTGATGGCAACAAGTACAAAGCAACCACCGAACTAGCAAACATACAAGACAAACCGCAGTGGGTGGACGAATTAGGACAAGATAAAACCAACAGCAAGGAACAGAACAGCCAACGACATGCCCGCTATAGTGTGGCGGAGCGCTGGGGAATGATTGCCAACGGTTTTGAAAAGGGACAACGAAACGACCAAGCGACAAGCCTTATTGGTTGGCTACTGTCCTACCAGTTACACCCACGCAAGGCCTTAGAGATTGCCGAGGTAGCCAATGACCGAAGCCTTGAACCACTTAGCTATCAAGAACTAGAAAAGGTCTATACAAGCGTTTTAAAGCGTGAGATTGCTAAGGCAAAAAGAAGGGAGGCAAACTATGGCTAATACAGAGCAATTAGAACAGACTTTTTTAGCTGAACAAACAAAGCGGACTAAGTGGCTTATTTGCAATGATGATGGCAAGCCTACCGCAGTCAATTATTTAAAACTTGCTGACACAATCCTAAAAGATAACCCTATGGCCGTTGTGCCTTTTGGGGATGATATGAATTATTACCTCTACAACGGTATTAACTGGGAGCAGGTCAAGCGAAACAGGGCACTAGAACAAGCTAAGCGGGTGGCCTTTCACTTTCTTAAGGCGGAACAATTTTATACAGTCCGCAAGATGGAAGACACGGCTAAGACGGTATTAGTGCAGGCTCAACAGAGCTATAACCCCTTTGAAAAACAAAA
>NZ_DF968090.1 GCF_001047135.2 Fructobacillus tropaeoli
ATGGAGAAGAAGTGCATATTACCATGCTTATTTATAGGCATTTCAAGCTATAATGTAGCACTTTTGTAGCACTATATATAATTATTCAAAAGCTAATCATATATTTTTACAGTTAAATTGTATTCTTTTTTCAAAAATTCGACCGCTTCAAGCACTTCATCTTTTTCGATTGCTTTATACGATTTGATTGCTCGAGAAGTGGTAGACTTTCCAAGCTTATTCCACTCGAAAAACACATTAATACCATGCTGGAATTTAGGCATAACTACACGTAGTTCGTATAGTGTATTTCGCTGCTTTTTCCAAAGTGGTTCAACCAATTTATAAATATCTCTAGCTATTCGATTGCTCTCTTCGCTCATAATACCCACATTTAATCATAATTCATCAATTAGCGATTGGCTAGGCTCTTCTGTTCGGTTCACATAATCTGCTAATTCAAAGATGGCCTGTTGATCAGTTAGTGTCTTCTTAAATTCGTCCCGCAAGAAATGAAACAGCACCTTGTCGTCACCGTTTGGCTCTTCATTGTACAAGTATACTTGACTTTCTAGAATTTCTTTAAATTCATGACGGAAAACCTCACGAAATAATTTAAATCATGTACGGTTCGCTGCGGTGCGCAACATTTGGCCGTGGTTGGCAACATTTTGTCGCAGTTGGACAATTTAGAATGTTTTTTAAAGATAGAATTTCGTCCCCTCTATTCTATTTTAAATAATAGTCGTTTTTTTAAAATAGGAGCTAACATTATATTATCTATTTTTAAAAATTTATCTTTTTTGTTGATTATGTACGCCCCAAAGGGGCTTTTTTATTAAGCATGATTCCAGAACTTGTCAGCATCAAACCAGATGATACCGTTTCCGTCCAAGAAATCAATTCCGACTGCGTTGGCGTTCTCAGAGTACTTATCAATAGTGCCACGCTGATATTCCTTCTTGAACGCTACACGTCCACCATCATTGAATGAACGTCCCTGTGGGTCGTCCAAATCTTCCAACAACTTAGTTGGAATACCATTGTCTCGCCAGGAAAATGGTTCGGCTGTCAGCTCCTGTGACCGTACCTGATAGATGCCATATTGCAATTCGCAAGTGTTATTGATAAATGAACCCTGCAACACGAAGCGGTCGCCCCCTGCTTTGAACTTATCAATGGCAGATGAACCTGTTGAGGTTGGTTGTGCAGGTTGTTCAGTTGTCGTTGATTGCGTTGGAACTGATTGGCCACCATTGTTAATGGTATTAGCTCGATCAGCAATTTCCTGCAACTTATCCTTCAACTGACCTGGGCAAGCAGTGCTAGTAAATTGCGAGTGCGGGAATAGGTTCTTATATGGTACAACTTGGCCGAAACCATACCGCTTAGCAATGTCTGCTACCAACTTAGCACTAGATTCAATCGTTGCCTGTGCGATGTCATAGTTAGGTGCTAGATTAACATTAGCGTGTTCGATTCCAATACTCGTTAGATTAGTACCCCAATCACCAGCGTGCCATGCTGTGTTATCTTCGTCAACATAGGCACGAATCTGTCCATCTTGGCCAATTCCATAGTGTGCTGATGCTTGTCGGCTGTTCCAAATTCCGGGTACTGAATCATAGTCAGTCGTGGCCATGTGGTGAATCACGATTTTATTAACTGAATTACCCTGACGTCCCTGAGTGAAATTGGGGAATGACTGGAATCCAAATGGTGTCGCTAATCCTGATACTGTCATGTGTACTCCTCCTTATTTAGTTGCAGTGGCGTTCAACTGTGCCACTGCTTGTTCGATAACTGCTGACAACTGTTCTTGTGAGAACTTTCCTGCCAGTTTGTTAGCTTCCAATCGAGTTGCTACATAATCAATGGCCTGTTGTTTCTTCTGCGTACCAGCTAGATCGCTCTTCTCAAGCAAGGCAACAGCTTGGTCTGCCCATGTTAGCAACAATTGCAAGTTTCCATTCTTAGTCTTGGTGCGCAACAAACGAATCAAAGCGTGTTCCGCTGGCGCTGCAATCGTCAATAATGTAGCCACTAGTAATAATGTGTCAGTTAGATTCATAATTTCCTCCAAATAAAAAAGCCAACGTTAGTCGGCTTTCCTGTTAATCGTTTCTAATACAGTGATACGAGTTTCGTGCTTGTCAATTCGTTCATCAATGTGGTCAATATCTGTTTGCATTAATTTAAGGGTTGAGTCCAGCCCTTTAAAGCTGTCATTCAACTTGTCCATCGTTGCCATAAGCGGCTTAATAACAACTAATTTAAGTCCGTATGATAGACCACCAATTGATGAACCAATAACAGTTACTAAACTAGCCCACTGGTCAACTGTCCAGTTCTGCATAATTTCTCCTATTCTACATAATCAATTCCAGTTACTTCTTGGAAACCTTGTTTATCCAAGTAACCAACTTTTACCCACTGTTTCAAATCATCAATTGATACAATTCCAACTGGATACCACTGCTTAGCAAAATCAAGCATTCGTATTACCTCCTTGCTTTGACAATGTTGCAATCTGTGACTTTAACGCCATATTGTCAGCTTTCTGTGCGACCAACATTTGCACAATAGATGCCATTTGTTTTTGAACGGGGTCTACCTGTTGCTTAGCATTTGCCTTTTGTTCTGCCAAGTAGTCATCAATTGACTGACCTATCCATGAGTTAGTGGATGGATTCCACACTGGATTAATCACACCGTTTGGGTCAATTGATGTTGTATTTTCTGGTTTAGTAGCGGCATAAACGGCTCGTGTGTAACTCTTAGTTGTAGCGTCAAACTCAAAGAACCATGTCTTGTTCTCATCATTACCATTTTGCAATGAATTTAAATCTTGGTTATTTTCCATTTTTGTCATTCCTCCTTACGATGGGAAGTCATCAGCGGTTGCCCAAACAGCGAATCCATATGAATAATTATCGCCACCATTGTTATCAGAAGCCTTAAGGGGACTATCAATGATATTGACATCTCCACTTGTATGAAACCTCATAATGGTCTTGGTATAACCGGCGGAAGCTATCCCATGTGATTCATATGCTGGCCTATATCCAGCTGGAATCTTCCAACCAATTGTTGTAAAAGCACCGTGGTCAGTAAGAATGCTGCCAAAAATTTGAACAACAACAATATTTCCAACTCGATAAATATGTGCATTTAATCCGTTATCCCATACGGTTACATCAGCTACTTTTTTGGAATAACCAGCACCATAAAAAACTGCATCACCAGCAGTAACCGCTAAGCCGTTCTGAAAGTTTGCCGATCCATGATTAACTAAGCCACCGCTAACTTCTAGTCCACCGCTCGTCTTGATTTGACCATTAACTGTTAAATCATTAACCGTCACATCACGCTTAGGGTCTGATAATTCGTCAAAATTATTATTGATGGTGTCGATACTATCGTTCGCCATTCCTTTGAAAATATGTTTCATTTTGTTTCCTTTCTATCTAACACCCCATACTAATGTGTAATTCTTAATTTCTGGAATTGTGAAATTGCCCCATTGGTCTTGTGATAGCTCAATAGGATCAGGATTTTCGATTGTTGCGCAATAGACGTGACTAAATTTAGAGTTAAACTTAGCCTGCTCGTTGTAAACAGGTTCAGGTAGCTTTCTGTCAGCGTTTGCGTCTTGCCAGTCGTTACCGTTTAATCCGTTTGTGTTGATAATGGACACTGATGTTATCCATTGGTCGCTGTTCTCGATAGCCGTGAACATGGATGTATTAACGTAATTTTTACTGTTCTTGTGAGTGTTCATCACGAAATAATCAGTCGGGTTTTTGATAGACAATTCCCGATGATAGGCCACCATGAAATCATATTGCTTTGGCAAATAATCAATCAAATCTTGTGACATGGAAATGTCAGAATTGGGAAAATACTCGCGACTTAACATGTGTTCACCCATTTCTAGATGACTAGCACCGCCAGCAATGATGACATCATTGGCCAATTTAACGCCATCAGTGTTGAACTGGTTGTTTGTGTTCCACCAATTTTTGTTCTTATGCATATAGGCTGGAATAATCAGCCCAATATCGTTTCGATTTGACCGCATTTGCTTAATTTTTTGAAGCAAGTCATCATAACTTTTGGCTTCAAAATCCCACTGTTCACTGTATAAATAATTTACATCTTGACTAGCAACCGCATCATATCCATAAGTTGCCACTGCATTCACGCCCAGTTGTTTACCACTACCAAAATAGTTGCGGGCATTCATCACGAAATACTTATAACCAACGTTGGCTAAGAAATTGCTATCAACTGAACCAGAATTGTAAATGTACTTTGTTCCGAAATCGCCCAACGTATCAATGTGCCAACCATCAAATGGCAATGCATTAAATACTTTCTGCCAAGCACTGAAAATCTTTGGTTTCACATCATCACTTAAAAAATTAAGAATATAGATGTCATTTTTGAACATGGGGTGTGGCAATGGGTTGACCGCCACATTTCCTGGATTTGGTGAACTGGTTGGCGAATTATATAAGAACGATGACTCGTTCCAGCCATTTTGGTTTTGATTTGTGCTTGCACCATACATTAGACCATAAGCCATTGATTTCATGTTGCGCTCATGGCACAATTCCAGATATTTTTGGATAACATCCAGTCTAGTTGGCCGATTGGCAAAATCAGTCCAATACGCTGATGGTTGGTTACGATCACCTGTGTACAGTGGGATGTCATGATACTCGAACCAGTCATAATACTGAACGTAATTGATGTGTAAGCGGTTCAGATAATCAATGATTTTCTGTTGCCCATTGGGGTCATAATTATTGTATTTCGACAAGAATCCCATAATTGGGAACACACCAGGGTTACTGTTGACGTTAACAGCAATAAAATCACTAAAAACAACATTCCCGTTGCCGTCTAAATTAGAGAACTTAACCAGATATTGGGCATTGTCGTCGCCATTTACCTGCCATTGATATTCGAAGTTATTACCATATCCATACACGACTTCTGAACCTAAATTATGCTCGTTTTTGAACTTCGTTACGAGAACCTTGGCAATGCTTTGATTCAATGTAAGGTTGAACGTAACAACATCATTTGGGTTATAAATAGCCTTGTCAGTTTTCAAATTTGAAAACTTATTAGCTAAATCTGCACTGTTTGTTTTTATTTCCGATTTTTTTGCAAAACCGCTCAAATCAGGCTTATTCGTTAGCACTTCATAATTAGTGATTGGATAGAAACGCTGACCATCGTCATCTTTCAAATATCCATAATCAATGTCAGCCATCATTCACCTACCTTTCCTAATTTCTCCAAATTCGCATTCGGAACATGAATCCCCTGATTAGAGTAATCAAGCGTGAATTTTAATGTCTTAATTCCATCAATTAAGTACCAGCTATTATCGTGTTGTTCTAACTCACCCAACATCTTGTAATCAAGCGGAAGAACAACCTTGATAGTGTTAGCATCTGAATAAACCACATTACTGGCTACTGATACTGGATTAGTCCCACCAAATAGACCATCTGGCTCTGTTCCGAAACCATTAGGGGCTGTTCCAATTGCCCATTCGTAGCTGAATACAGACACTGTTGGCATTCGATTCAAATTGTGCTTAATTGTCACTTCGAATCCTTGTGGCACGTACTTGGACAGCAGATTCTCAATGTTTTCAAATCGCTTGTCTAACACTTCGAACTGGCCGTATGTCTGACTGTTTCGAGCATCGATTACCTCGCTATCTTTGGTAGCGCCACTAAGAACACCAGTAAATCGACCCTCCAAATCAGTCTGCCGTTTTTCGACCTGTGACTGACGACTAGAATTACTATCAATCAATTCTTTATTGCTATGCCACTTAGTTGATAGCCATTCAACAAACAAAGCCAGCGCTTCTCGTGTATCAGTCCCCCACTGCTTCTCACGCAACCATTTAGATAGCGTTCGACTTTTGGAATCAACAACGCCATTATTAATGTCTTGCGAAAACTCATTTTCACTTGGGATATGAGTCGGGTCACGGTACTGATCGCCGTTACCAGCCTGTGGCGTGATATCCACGAAGCCATTATCATTTGCCATTTACTACTCCTTTCTTAAATACTGATTCTTAAATCTGTCAGAGTAATTATTACTCATGTCAACGTTTCCATTAATGCCGTTTACTGAACCAGAACTGGTGTACTGCCACAAATCATAAGCATGGTCTGGTGGCGTTGAACGATAGGCAGGAATCATAATTGAACCAGCACGTCCAACGTTCAAATTGAACGAATTGTACAACTGATTGGCAATGTACAGGACAATCTTGCTGTCAGGAACACCTAAGCTGTTCAACTTATTCATATAGGCCTCAACAATTCCCCGCATGTTGCTTCCTGTGACCTCTTCAACGTCAATCATATAGAATCGAGGTTGCTTGCCGTTGATTGCTTGCTGTGTCCTGTTATAGAACTCCTGTGCTTCGTTTTCAGCAATAGCGGTATTACTAGCGGTCATGTAGGAATAAACGGCGTAATTAGCGCCTAGATTGCCTAATGCTGATAGGTTTCGTTGATACTTCAAGTCAGCACGATTAGCACCGTACTGGACTCTTACAATGGCCAGCGCAAGTCCAGCACTATTGACATTATTCCAATCAATATCACCCTGGAACTCGGACACATCAATAATCACGCCATCATAGTATTGTGACTGTTGTCCTTCCAATTCATTCAGCCGCGCTTGCAAATCAGCAATCTCCTTATCTTGTTCAGGAATACGGTTGGTGACTGTCAATAGCTCCTTGATTCTGTTCTTCAAATCATTAGCGGTCTGCTGTGCGTTCTGCCGTTGTTGCTGGGCATACTGCATGGCTGCCTGATAATCCAGTTGATATTGTGATAGTGTCCGATTCTTCGTCCCAATCGTGAGTGACATCTTGTGTGGTTGCGTGATGTCTAGCTTTTTAGCCACTACTTGTAAATCTTCCACCAGACCTAAGAACTGGTCATATATTGGGTAAAAGTTACCCATTTCAAATGATTTATAAGTCTTATCTAGTAACGATATATCGACTACATCTACGGACCAAGTTAGCAAACCGACTCGCTGATTTTGCAAATAGTCCTGGCCTTTAGATTTCAAAATACTAGGAACTTTTACATCGTTCCACTCAACTGCCTTCTGAATAATTCCAAAACGTCCAATTAAGGCCGTATCGTCTAAATAGCGAATGCCATTATTGACTGATTCAATCGTTGTCTTTGGTTGAGCTGTTGCTGTATCATCACTAGACTGTTCTGTCTGTCCTTGTTCAATTGGCGAACCGATTGGAACTAGACGAGTGATAATATCTCGGACATCATACTCACGTTTAGCACTCTTTAGGTTCTTACCCAGCTTGATCGGTGTATCGATATGTTCTCCAACGCTGGCCAAGTACTCCAACACCAGTTGGCCATTTCCGTCGCGATACCAAATTAAAAAGCCGCCTAAGCGACTTACTAATTTGTCTTTGATTGTATCGAATGTATCTTGAGCATCATCTGTGTATCGATAGACATTATCTGTGCTGTTCGATACAGTCACACGCCCCAACTGGAAACGCTTATAGGACTCTACCTGCCGATTATGCTCATCGACAATCATTTGCAAGAAATCTCGAATCGTGGTGTTTTGAACCTTACGATAAACCTGCGTGCTATCGTGCAAATAAGCTAGGCAGTCCTCACATTGTAGCGTTTGCGTATGACTACCACTAAACGACCCGTCTACCTTTACCACACGTCCGTCAAAGACGACTTTACCTGTGTTGGTGTCAATCACCTTAACGAGGTTGGCAATGGCTTCTGACTGACGATAGAGGCTGTTTTGCATTGTAATCGTAAACGAGGCTGTTGATACACCATTGAACTGCATATCCAAGTCACCAGATATGGCCTTGTTGCCGTAGTTCCGTGGTTCATGAAGTACCTCACCTACTTGGTCATTAGCGTTCTTATAAACAATCACTCGATACATTAGAGCAACACCTCACTTTGGATGACAAAGCGAACTGTTGCCTTGCCCTTAATCGTCACATGATTGTTACCACGTTCAAGAGAAAAGAGATAATCCTTTGCTTTATCAGGTCCAAACTGATAGGATTGACCGTTTTTGATCACTTCAATGGCATCGCTCGCTACAACCGTTGGACTCAAACTATTTTCACCAACATTCATCAAATCGAGTTCACGTTTTCCATCAACTTCATAAGAAAACGGTTGAATGAAATCGTTAGCAAAATCAAAGGTATCCCAATCATCATAGTTATCAATGCCACTGTTGTTCTTGATGGCGAACGGGTATAGGTCAAATTCGATACTCAAAACCAACTTGTTATTAGCTTGGTCATCATCAACCTTAACGCTCTTGGCTTTTCCAACCCAATAATAGCCCTTGTCGTGGCTATCATACAAACGCTGTTCGAACGGTGTCATAATCATTCGCTTTACTTTGTTTTCGACTAGCTTACGTTCAGAATAAGACACGTTCGGCATTGTAAATTGATAAGTGATAGAACGCTGATCATAAAATCGTTCTCCAGTAATGTTTGAAAAATCAAGAATACCGTTGGCGTAGCTTAAATTCTCGGTAATAGTTTTCTCAGAAGGAGTGGGAGCATCCCGCTCGACCAAATAAAAACCTTCTTCTTTAGAGTCAAACTGACCAAATTGTATTTTTTCAACAATATCAATCATAGTTGGTTACGCCTCCTATCAGTCATAATATCTCCCAACGCTCCATCATATCCATTAGCCGTAGCCCCAATCATTTGGTTACCATTAATCGTGATGATTTGACCCTCACGAATGGCATTAACTACCTCTCGCAACAGTCCGTTGGTTGAATTATTAGCAGTCACTTCAATCTGGCTAACATTGCGGCTGGTTTGCGTTGCGTTGGCGTTCAATTGGCCGCTGAAGTTGCTCTCCAAGTCATCAGCCATACCTGATACATTGGACTGAACGTCCTTGTACGATTCTTGGAGACCTTGATTAAGACCGTCCATGATGGCATTACCAGCAGGAATCAGCAACCGAGCATCATAACTTATTGGCCCTTTGTGTTCCTTAATCCAGTCAGCAATACCACTAACGAACTTCTTGCCAGCTTCCCAGGCTGATGTAAGACCCTTGATAAATCCATCAATAATTGCTTTACCAGCGCCTAGCAAATCGATGTTCATTGCTGCGTAGATTGTATTTTTAATGCCATTCCATATAGAACCAACAATATTTACAAGTCCACCCCATACAGATTTAATGATATTGACAACCCCGTTTGCTAGTGATGAAATAACGCCAACAATAGCTCCAACAATTCCGGAAAGTACACCAACAATTCCGTTCCAAATTGAAATAGTGATATTCGCTATTCCATTCCATGAATTGCTGAATAGACTTCCAATCCAGTCTAATAGCGAACTGATTATTCCAATAATCATATTAAGAACACTACCAATAATTGACATAACACCATTAATAGCTAATCCAACAATATTTTGAATAGCTTGCCAAGCACCAGACCAATTTCCAGTCAATAGGGAAGTAAACAGATTAATTACATTTGAAATTATATTCAATGTCGTTGAAATTACTGTAACTATGATATTCCATACGTTGGTAATAACTGTCCAAATGATTGTCATTACTGCAGTAATTGTTGCTACAATGTTGTTCCAAACAGTGGTAATAATCGTCCACAATACGTTCAATACCGTCATTACAACCGCTGAAATAATATTCCAAACGCCAGTTATAATAGCCACTATCACATTCCAAATCGTTGTTGTGACAGCTACAAGAATGTTCCATGCTGCCTGTATATAGGCAACAATTAGATTAATTTGCGAGCTAACAATTGTTACTAATAAATTCCAAACACCATTAAAGATAATAACAACGACGTTCCATAACCCTGAGAAAAATCCAACTAAGAAGCTGAAATAAACCTTAATAGCGCCAACAATGACAACTACAGCTCCAACAATTGGTGCTAATGCAATACCAACAATAATAGCAATCGCTGTAAAAATAACTTTGAAAAATTCAACTAATGAATTCCACAAATTTTTAATACCATCAATAATTGGAGATATTTGTTCGATGAATCCGTTCCAAATGTTTACAGAAACATCAACAATACCGTTCCACAATCCATTAAAGAAATCAGCAACAGATTCCCATACAGATTTGGTAACGTCAACAATACTATTCCATAAATCGCTGAAGAATGACGAAATACCACTCCATGCTGTTTTTACAGAATCAACTACCGTGTTGAAAACATCAACAACAGCATTCCATACCGTGGTAGCTACATTAACGATTGACTTCCATGCCTGTGTTAGCCAACTAATAAATCCTTGCCAAACTTTCCTGCCAGTCTTAGTTTGAGTAAAGAAAAAAGCAAGCGCTGCCACTACCGCAACAATTGCAGCAATAATCCAAGTTAACGGACTTGCAGATTGTGCAACATTCAAAGCCCACTGTGCTGCTGCTGCTACTTTGCTTGTTTGAGCATATAACGCAAGAGAGGCCCGGGCCATAGCGCTTCCGCTGGAAATCATCTTCATCAGATTAACAACTGTACCAATCATTTTTAACTCAGCGAATGCAGTTTTGACTAATGATACAGTGGTGATCATAGCTTTAAAGCTAACAACTCCAGCAGTAATTCCAACGACTAATGGCATAATCCAATCTTTGTTGCTGTTAACAAAATTAACCACAGTTGAAATACTACTTCCAACTTGCTTAATCGCTCCCACAATCATTGGCATAGCGCCCTGAATCGTTGAATTAATCGTCTTGAAGCTTTCGTTTATCGAGACTTTAGCTTGATTAAAAATGCCAGCAATACCACCATTAACACCAGCAGACTTAATGCCGTTATCAATAGCTGTAATTGTGTTGGCCAGACCATTGACAACAGCGTTTCGCATGTTTGTAAATGATGTTCCAATCCCACCAGTAGCGGTACGGGCAGTGTTAGCAAATCCGCTTACACCTCCATCTAACTCAATGAACTTCTGATTCAATTGATCAGTGGTTATCTTGCCAGATTCCAACGCATTATATAGGTCTTTCTGCGCTGATTTGCCAGTAAATCCAAACGCTTTGGCTACTTCGTTCAACGCATATGGCATTGTTTCAGTCAACGTCCGCCATGACTGCATATCAACCTTACCAGCGGCTAACATTTGGCTGTACTGTTGCACACCACGACTAGCATCAGCCGCACTCGCTCCAGATGCCAAGAAAGCATCGTTCAATGCGTTGGCAGTTTCAGCACCACCCTTTGCAGAACCAGTTAAGATTGCAAAGCTCTGGGCGTTCTTCGTAATGTCTTGCAACGAAGTTGGCAGGCCATCAATACCTTTTTTCAAAAGTTTAATCGACTCTTGCGTGTCTTGGGTAGAATATCCCATCTGCTTCATCACTTTTGGATAGGCGTTCAAGGTGTCGAACCGTCCAACAGCGCTTCCAATGCTGTCTTTAACAACGTCTAATCCCTTACTAATGACTGCAAAAGCGCCAGCACCCTTAGCAATATCCATCAAGCTTGCCGTCAACTTCTTAGGTTGTTCAGCAGTCTCTTGCATGTTCCGCTTAATCTTGTCCAATGGAGCTGAGAACATATCCTTAAGACTAAATGTAGCGTTGATTGAATAGCTATCTGCCATTAATTACCTCCTTTCTTTAATTCTTGTAGCGCTTCTTCACGGGCCCTTTTAGCTCGGTCAGAAAGTTCCTTTAATTGATTAACCTTGGCCTGTTCTTTTTCGATTTCTCCAGTAATCTTATTTCGAATCTTTTTGAAATCAATAATTTGAGAAGGGTTCTTAACAACGTAATTACCGTCTTTGTCAGCTCCCTGTACTGCTCGATTTTCAAAAGCAAAATTAGTTAACAGCTCATGTTCATCAATTGAACGCAAATCATGGGCTTGCTCCCTTAAATGAAGCTCCTCCATGGTCATCATTTCAATCTGATCTATGGTAGCAGTAGGCCACACATAGAATGCCCTGCGAATTAAGCTGGAGTATTTGAGCTTGCTGTCAGGCTCTTGTCTGTCATCGCTTCTTCCATCTTCTTGTCCATGTTGTCGAACGTGTCCTTGATTGGCTTGATAATTTTGGATACCGTTGTCTTCGTCAGAGGACTTGCTACTAATAAATTTTCAACTGCTTCAAATACTTGGTCCAAGTCATCAGCGTTTTCGATATCAGCTTGCACTGTTGCTTCATCTTTCCCTGACATTGCTGACAATGCCTTAACCAAAGAGTATGGATCACCACCGACAATACCCATAACAATATTTCCCATCTTTTCGATGTTGTTTTCAAAATCGTTCTTAACAATTCCAAACGCTGCCAAGAACTTGAACGTTACTTTCAAATCATATTGGTTGCCGTTAATAGTAATAGTTGTTTGTGACATAATAAATCCCTTTCATATAGGCCGCCCCCTAAGGTACTGTGCATTTATTGGCGACATTTAGTTATTTTACTTAGATGGTGTAGTAGTTGATGAATTTGATGAAGAACCGTAATCAGGCGCTTCATCGATTGGGGCAACTTCTGTTGGATTCTTAACTGTGTCACGGAAGAAGTTCTTAACCGTGGCCACATCTACGGCTGATACCGTAGCAAGACCTTTAACCAATTCACCAGAAATTGTCAAAGTCGTCTTGATCGTAGTATTGCTGTCAACTTCTGCTGGAACTTCCCAATCAGACAAGTACCCGACGCCATATTGCGCCACATACTTACCGTTTTGAGGATCTTGAGAAAAGTCAATTTCCCATACTTCAACTTCTAGGCCCTTCTTTTGGGCATAAGCCAAAACTTGATTTGTCAAATCATCCGAAGCAATGGCCTCAATGTCGATGGTTGTCTCCAATGTTCCTGGAGAGACAATATTACCGTCCTTAGTTGCCGTTGAGTCGGCCTTACGACTGTTCTTAATCGAATGAGTCGTTTGCAAGGCCAATCGTGTTGCATTCGCCTTATCCTTATCCTGGAACAAGCGGAACATCAAGACCTTGTCTTTACCCTTAAGTGGTGTATTCATTCCTTAATCTCCTTCTTATAAATACTGAATATCAAGTTCCAGCACTCCATGCCACAACGGAATGTCCGTTGATTGGTCAGCAATCATTTGCTGGTTGGTGTTGGTCACTTGATACTTGAAATTATCTGTATGTTGATAATTGATAACTGTTGCTTGCAAATCATCCATGATATTCAGCACTTCGGAACGGTGATTAAACTCTGCATACACATCCACTTGAATGTGTGTAGTGCCTAACGTCCGTCCTTTAGTTGGAATATCTGTGTTTTGCTGATTTCCGACAAAAACAAAAGGATATGACTGGTTTTCATCCGGCAAATAGTCGAATGTGTCATATCCTTTCTTCTTCGACAGCTTAATAACTGTCTGAAATATTTCATTGTACGGGTTGCTCATTTCGCCAACCTCTTTAGCTTTGAGATGAAGCTATTTCTTTCTTTTACGAATGGTGTTCCAAGATACTTACGGGCAGTTTGATAACGGGTACCATATTCCTGATAAGCTGCATAATCAGTATTGAATGAAATCATGCCAGTGTAGTCAGTAATCGTTACTTTTTGGCTACGCTTTAATGTTCCACCTACATATCCTTTTGGCTTCTTTGACTTAACATGGTATCGCTGGCCATATCCAACAGGAACAAGTTCCAAACTCTTTCTTGCAACATTGACTGTTGATTCTTTGACAGCTTCTTTGGCTTCCTGCATCTTGCCAACTTCATCAATTCGCTTAATCAAGTCGTCAAATCCATCAAATTTTATTTCAAAATCTGCCACGATATTCCACCCCGTAAATTGTTGAAGAACGATCAGTATAGGTGCTGTTCTCAATCTTGAAATTATCGCCATCAATCACCATGTACCCTGACCGCACATTCACCTTGTTTTGGAATCGAACCGCAATTCGTCCCTGTTTGAATGAGCCAAACACTAGATTTTGGGCCTTAATGCCCATACTCGTGACATTTACTGGGTATAATTCCTGCTGCTTAACCAACTTGTCATCAATGAACTGTAATCGCTTGTTATACCGCATATAATCACCACATGATAATCTTTCCACGGTTTTGCTCGGCCATATAGCGAGAAATTGTTAAGGAATACTCGTCAAAGTCACTACTTGGATAGCTGATTGACTCTCCCTCTTGTGAATACGAAGAATAGCCCTCATTACCCAATCGGTTGAACCGAGCAAGTACTACATTCTTAACAATTGGTTCCAGCTTATCTGGGACAGACTGTTCATCTACCATCATGGCCAATTGGTCGCGAGTCATTACTTCTAGCGTTTTGATCACATAATCTTGTAAATTGTCCTTAATGCCAGCCAATGTCTTGACTGTATCAAGGACACTTGGCTTATCAGTCATTTAAGGCCTCCTTACTTTGATTCAGTAGCTGGCTTTGCCTTAGTGTTAGCCTTTGCGTTCTTGTCACTAGAGTCTGTTCCTTCTCCAGGAACGGCACCAAGCACATCATCACCAGTTGTTACGTTCAAAGTTGCAAATGCGTCTTGTCGAACTGGCAATACAGCAACGTCCATTGTCACCTTCATAGCGACCATTTCTTGCTCGAACAAGTTGATAGGTGTACCATCAGCATTCGTCAACGTTGACAATTGAGCCGACTTGTCAATTTCCACTTCCAAGTTTCCTGGCAAACCGTAGTACAAGTAGTCGAAGTTACCAAATACCAAGTCACCCTTGTTCAATACACCTTGTTGAGTGTCAACAACAGGCATGCCGTCCAATGTCTTTGCTGCTGAATCATACAACTTGTCTGGATACAATCCAGCATCCTTTTGAATAGAAGTACGCAATGCTGGGTTGTTCGTCAACGTTGACAAGAAGGCGTTACCTTGCAAGCCCTTGTCATACAGCTTGTTTTCCAATGCCAAGATATTGTCATAGTTAATGGCGCCAGTTAAATTAGATTCATTTGCCTCGGCTGCGTTAGCCAATGAATCAGCGTAAGGGGTGTTAATTCCCTTGATAACTGCCAAGTCAATTGCCTTGTCCATTTGTTCAACAATCAATGGTGTTACTTCTGCGAAAAAGTTAGAGTACGAATAGTTCAAGAATTCCTTAGACACAGGAATAATCACTGCCAACTTCTTTGCTTCCAACTTAGCTTCAATGAAAGTAGGCTTTGATGTAGCAATACGCTGTGTTTCCCCAGTCCAGTAGGCTCCGCCTACACCAGTCATGAATGAAAACTTCTTTGTTTGCTTACCCTGCATATCAATATTCTTGGCAACTTGCAAGATAGCTGATTGACCCATAATGCGGTCAATAATAGTAGTGGCCACATCTGATGGAACAGACTGAGTGGTCATCACGTTGTTAGGGTTAAATTGTTGTACCATGTTTTATTCTCCTTTATTTAATCACACGGTTTTTTTGTGCCAATTCTGAAATTGAAACAGCACCACTTAGCTTGGTAGATGAAGCGTTAGGTGTCTTCTGCTTTGAAAGTTCATCAACTCGCTTGTTGACAGAATCAGCAATCACCTTCTTGAGATAATTGATATTATTGTTGGTTGTCTCCACATCATCGCTTAGAATCAACGACACCAATTCATCCTCGTTAGGTAAGCCAGCTTCAGCCAATGTAGACTTGGCTTGAATTGAATATTCGAGTCGCTTCAATTCCTGCTCACGCTTCGACAATTCCTTGTCACGATCAGCTTGTTCTGCCTTAATTCGGTCAGCCTCTGTCATGCGGGCCAACTTCTTAGCCTTGTCTTCTCGTTCCTTTGCTTCTTCTTCCCACTTGCTGCGGGCCGTTTCAATTGCCTTGGACACTTTCTTGTCCATGAAGCTATCGAGTTCAGATTGAGACTCAAAGCTAATGCCGTCTTTCTTGGTTTCAGCTTGCTTATCTTCGTTCTGTTCTTCTACAACTTCGTTTTGTGAATCGTTGTTTTCCATTTTTTTACTCCTCCCGCACACACCTAATTGAGGGCAAAATAAAAAGACCCATACACGACTAATTGAGCCCCATACACGTCTTTAAATTCTTATTGCTATCAAATACTAGTCCGTACACGATAATTGTTATTTGAGCAGTTTTAGGACGTGTTCAGGTCGCGTTATTAATCACCTAATATTGGCATAATAGAACACATACAATTCGGGTGGAACGGGTACATATTCGTCCCAACCTCCGCTTCCGATAATTTATATGGCCCTGCTTTTGCTATGCTAATGCACGTCTGGCAAGCTCTTCGTTCATACACAATGTCGTACTTATCAATTCCTGACTGCTTGTAAGAGTCACGCTGAACGTCACCTTGTACCCTGGCCGTCTCAGTGATTAACAAGCGCCCTGATTGTGATGGCTGAACATCGAACACATCTCGAAATTCCTTGTTGAATTGGTTAGGATTCTTTCCTTGCAAAATAACCTTATTCAACGTCTCATTTAGCTTATTTTTAAGCTGTTCTGTGTTCTTCCAGATGTTTGTACTAAACGTGTAAGAACCTTCTCCAGCAAGCGAATAAGCGGCATTAACAAGTTGTTTTGCTGACTGAACGCTGTAAGCAACACTTTGCCCCAGTATTGTTGACTGGCGCTTGTATTCATCAATAGCTTGTTGCGTTAAATAATCTTCTGTACTGCTTGTTATTCGTCCATTTAATCTGTCAATTTCAAGTGACATCTCAAGCTGAAGTAACTTAAGCCGACTAACACGAATCTTAAGATTGTAGATTTTCAAATCAGCATTGGCTTGTTCTGAGAAGTCTTTGTCAGCAACATATTGCTTCACTTTGTCAACAAATCGAGTCACGTCAGTTTTATCTGCCAACTCCATCATGTCGTTCATTGTCATTCCTCGGCCTTTGGCGTAGCGAATGAAGTTACGGTTAATATCGTCGGTAATATCATTAAGCGCTTGGTCATATAGCTTGTTAAGCACTTTAAGCTGTTCACCAGAAGACTTCTTGATGTCTTCGGCATGGTCTAGTTCACGCTGCACCCAATATGATTTACTCTTCTTGTCCACCATCTACTTCATCTCCTTTATCGGAGTCGAACTTAATATTATTCATAGGATCTAACTGGTCAAATCCTTCTTTTTTCTCATTGGCTAGGTTGTTCTCTTCCGTTTTTGCATCAGTGAAATGGGTCTGGTCGTACATTGTCTTGCGTGATAACGGTACACCAGCATCTTTCAACATTTGTACTTCTTCGCTGACGGCATAAGGCAAGTTCGGTGTAAATGTGACATTGACCGGAACATAGTCAGACAAGCCACCCTTCAAGTTAGAAGTTAGTGTTCCTAACAATTCATACCGCCGACCAAGTGATCGTTTGAATGAGTTCATCGTCTGGGCGATTGCCTGTTCAAATCCAAAAATCTTATAGCGCATTGCAACGCCACTAGCATTGCCGCCGAATGATTCATCAGCCAGATTAGGCACGTTGGACATCATGAAAATATCTTTGAATAAGCGTTGTTGATAATTCTCACTAGCCGTTGAATTAAATTCTGGGTTAATGTACTTGGCATCAATACTGGTACTGTTACCTTCTCTGTCCGTTCCTGACTGCAATGCCAGAACACCATACTGCTTAATATTGTTGATGAGCTGGCTTACACCATCCTTGCCATTAGGAGCTTGAAAGTCGCCACTAATGACCAGCAATGAATTAACCACGTCAGTCATGTAGTTTGATGTGTCAGAATTAACGGCATCATAGGCATCAATCAGACTAATCACGTCCTCGTACCACCCTGTGCGGTATCGATTGCTTGAATACTCGATAATTGGCACTTGGTTGTAAAAATGAGGTGTGCTATCTGTTTCCTTCAACGCACCAACAGCATGTGTGATGTTAGCGAATGTGATAATCTCATTAGCCGTGTACAAACTGACACTGTACTGTGTCTGATTATTATCCAACGTATCAATTTCTACCATCCGAACGGCCGCCAACGGATTACGCTCAATCGTGTTGTCGTAAATCACGAACGTCTCGAATACATTAGACAGCTTAACGTTGTTGTTCGAGTTTTCATCACGATACTGCAATTCATATGCTCGTCCATACTTAGCCACGTCATACATCAGTTCGTTATCAAGTGTTTGAACATCGTTGTACTGATTAAACGTATCAATTAACTTCTGCTCGCTGTCATCTCCAACGGTGTATTTAACAGGAACGGACGTTGTGTAACCAGCAACGAACTGGGCAATAATCTTGCCGAAGTTGTGCGCTCTACGATAGTCAGCTTTATTTTCTTCCTGGCGCTTAGGACGGCTATAAATCGTTGAATTAAGTCCTTTTGAGTACTCATCCAACACTTGCAATCGTGGAATTTGATTGTCTAAAAAATGCTTGATAATCTTACCAAGCATTAGATAGTTATTATTAGTTAGGTCATCTAACGAACTGACCAGATAATTGATATTACTTGCCGTATCAAACGGGAATGACTCACCGTTCATAATCGACTTAATATCCCTTTCAAAATTATTAACTACTGCCATTACATATATCCTTTCAGCTTAGCCAAATCAGTAATATCCATTGTTTTTTGTTCCATGGCTAGCTTGTCGTTATAAATTACATAGCGGATAGCATCCATTAAGTGGTCATTCTCTTTCACTACATCGCCATTCTTTCCCCATACATAGCGGTATATTTCGCTCCTAAATGTCGGGCAGTCGTCATAGACTACGTTGAACTTATTGTTGTGAATCTTATCAGCCACCGCTTCGATACCGTTAGCTACATTCTTGTTGGCCTTAAATGCCCTAATTCCATTCTGTTTCAGGTCATAGATATGTTCTGGGTTGGCAGTATCACAATAGAAGATAATATCGCCATAGCGGTCTTGGACATCTTTAGCCACGTTGATCCAATGGTCAATCGATTTCTTACTATCAACATGCTCTTCCATCAGCGTGTATTTGCCGTCTTTAAAT
Source organism: Fructobacillus tropaeoli (assembly GCF_001047135.2). GTDB lineage: Bacteria > Bacillota > Bacilli > Lactobacillales > Lactobacillaceae > Fructobacillus > Fructobacillus tropaeoli. The sequence continues at coordinate 19,009 of NZ_DF968090.1, forward strand.
CCAATGACAGCAAATGCAGTCGGGTGATTGAATCCCCAATCGACACCAACCATAAATCGCTCATAGCTTTGTTCAAACGCCTTATTACGAGTAACAGTCATTGTGTCCTTGTTAAATTCAGGATAGACAGCACCTTCTCCGCTGACCCATAGCCCTTTGATATAGCGGTCATAGAACATGCCAGGCGGAACAGTGGCCTTGTAATTCTGCTTGTATCCTTCGTCCAGCATTTCGTTATCATCAAATTCAAAGTGATATGCCTGAATACCATCATGGCCAGATTTCTCAATGTAGTCTTTCAACAACCAATGTTCTGGGTTGTCAGGATTCGTGTCACAGATAACAACAGCACCCTTACCAGAACAACGGGAACGAATTTCATCAAAGACGACCTTATTACACAGACTTGCTTCATTGATATATGCACCAAATGCTGTCATACCACGAATGCGACCAATACCTGAAATTGAACCAGTCGAAGTCTGCACAATACGAACGCCCATTAATTCAAACTCGTTATACTTGTTCATCTGAATGCTGATACCCATGTTCTGCAGTTCAGCAATGATATTTCGCTGAATGTTTGCCATTGTATACCCAGCCAGAATGTACTGCGGGTTAGTCACACCAACCTCATCAGCGTTCTTCTTTGCATTGGCGACTAGCATGATAAACAACAGATTATCTAAGAATGTCTTGCCACTTCTCTTGGCCCCGTACAAGATAAGCAACTTTAATTCGCCTAAAGTACGGTTCACATCAGCAATTACTTGGTGTTGTTTTGTTGTCAACTTCATTCAACACCTCCTAAGCTATCCGCAATGCCTCGCAGCATGTCATCTTGATTGTCACCACCGCCTTGCAACTCCTTAGCCTTTGCTTCCATCAAATCTGCTTCAGCTTTGTCCTTGCGTTGTTTGTTTGATTCGGTCGAAATCTTACCATCAGCCAATAGATACTCTAACAACTTGTCACGCGCTTTATTGCGATCATGTAACTCAACAATTGGGCCATCCTTACCTACTGTAACTTTCTTGACTGCCCAGCTATCAACATTGTCACTGTCCTTAAGTGCTACCCATGACTTATGCCTGGTATATTGTTTTCCGCTTTCTTCATCAATCGCTTCAAACTCATCCGAACCCCAATCGGCGAAGTCACGAACGTCCGCCATGGCTTCTTTGGTCATACCATCAATCAACTCAAAAACGCCTATGCCTAGCTCTGCTAATCGAGCCTGACGTAGACGTTTAATTTCACTTTGAATCTGAGTATTTCTGAGTAACTTATAGCTATTGGCCATAGCAGTTTCATAGGTACAATCATAAGCATTCATATATGCTTGGGTTTGATTGGCAAGTCTCACTACCTCACTAGCAAAGCGCTTTTGCTTGTCATTAAGGTCACTCTCATCTAGCTCTTGAATTGCCGGATGCACCTCTTTTTTGTGTGCACCCTTTTCTGTTTTTGTGTGCACCCTTTTTCCATTTGGGGGTGCACCCTTATTCCAGTGACGTGTCCGCCAAGATTTAACAGTGTTTATTGTGACACCGTACTTGTCAGCAATGTCTTTATACTTCATACCAGCTAAATAATCTCGCTTAGCTTCATCACGTTTTGTCATGTCATCGCTACTCCTCCTTCCTTCTTTATTTATGTACTAAAAAAGCACCCAAGAATAGGTGCTCCATCATTGCATCAGCAATCTGCCTGCAATCCAACCATGGGCCACCGGCAAAAAGCAAATACTAATGAAAATACTGTTCCCAGTACCAAGACTGTAAATTTATATTTCATAAAATCACATCCTTTCGAGCTAAATAATATCATTGTCAGCACCTCATAAAGGAAACTGCTAGATAAGCTGCGTAGTACCTCAGACATGTTATTGTAATGGAATTCTTGCATGGTGGCTGAGGGAATCGAACCCAACTCCCAAAACAATAACTTATCTGCATACCCAATTATATCAGAAATGATAATGTTCATTATTCATATAGCCACCTCATATGCTTATGGTAATCAATCGCACCGTTTCGAAATCCAGCCCGCATATTAGCGTGGCGATAATCATGCTTGTCTGGTTGCTCATCTGTTACTGTGGCGAACTGTTTATTAACAGCAGTCGCCTGTTCCTTATGACGTTTCATTCTGACTTCTTTGTCTTCGTACATTTTGTTCCTCCAAATAAAAATTATTTAATTCCTTTTTCTTTAACTAAACGATCAACATCTGGATCATAAACTCCATATTTTCCAGCATAAAAATTGGGCTCAAACAAACTATGAGGATAATTACCACCGAATGATTCGTTATCTACATTTCCATAACTTCCTGCATAAAAAGCCCATAGCAAATATAGGGAGTTTTGTATTTTTAACCTGGTAGGATTTTCTAAGTTTTCAATCAAATACTCGATAACTTTTTCTTTTGAAGTAGCATAATCTTTTACTTCTTTTATCCTATTTGGCATAATCTTCCTCCAAATAAAAAGAACCGTTGCATAATTTGCAACAGTTCGTTATGTACACAGGGAGCTACCCTGCTGACCGTTTCAAACCGAAACAAACGGGTTAGATGCGCATGCAGCAT
>NZ_DF968091.1 GCF_001047135.2 Fructobacillus tropaeoli
CAACAGAGGGACCAAAATTATAACGTATGATGTGAGATCTGCTACCTTGGCGGCCTGTGAACCAGAGATGGAGAATGATATGAAAAAAATGATGAATTACTTAATTAGGGTATTAAACTACTTCGTTTGGCTAGTAAAATGGTATTTGATGATTCTTGGATACGTGAGTCTCATGTATTCAGCGCTGGTTCATAAAATAATCAATATTTATACCGTAACTGGCACGATTTTAGCTATTATATTATTTGTTGCGTATTTACTCATTTTGCTATTGAATAAAATTGTTACGATATTAGTTGAGAGGTATCGGAATCGTCACTGAGGGCAAACTTTTCCAAAAAAATTTTATAAACGAAGCAAAGGCCATCTCATTTGAGTGGCCTTTTTTTGATCGAAAGGAGCGATTGTGAAGAAGCAATTCTATTTATCAGAAGAATAACAACTCAATCAAATTCACTGGTTCATAGAGGCCGCCAAACAGCCAGAAATCTATTTCCTCACTAATATTCCAGACGAGAATTATGCAAACGAACTGTCAGATTATACTTACCACCAACTGACATGTAGCTGGTATGCTCGTATGTTAATCTTTAGTGAATTTAATCATATGTCCCAATCATTTCTTGGCATGAAAAAAATCTAACAGGAGCCGTGCGTGCAAAGAGAGTGCAACATTTTTTCGCCAAACTAAAATATGTTTGCTTTCTAATTTTTCTTCAAAAGGAATAAATTTCAATTCGGAATCAGGACGTATGGATAACGCTCCTGACACGGCGATAGTCATAGTATTGTATTCTTTTATAAAGGGAATTGCATTTGTCAATAAATTATGTGTTCCTATGACGTTCAGTTTTTCTTTATTAATTTTTAATGAATCTAGTATGCTTTCGGTAACAATTGAGCGTCGAGACAAAATAATTGGCCTATTGTACAAGTCATTTTTGTTGACACTATTTTTATTAGCTAAAATGTCACTTTTTTTAACTATTATTCCCCATTTCTCTAAAGGTCCCATTTCGTTAGCGTGATATTTGGCAGATTCCACTGGTTCTATTAAAAATGCCAAATCGATGAAGTTGTCATCTAATTTTTCACGTAAATCATCGCCATCACCATTGTAAATATTGATAACTATTTGTGGATACATTGCTCTAAAAGATTTAATAGTTTTGAAAAACCACTCTGAGATAGTTGTTTCAACTAGCCCAATCGATATTGTTCCAGTAGGTACAATATTTGATTGATTAATTTGCTGACGCGTTTTATTAATCATTTGGATAATCTGCTTCGCACTTTGAGCAAACATAACGCCATTATTAGTTAGGGTAATCTCCTTTTTACCTCTGTTAAACAATTTGGTCCCCATCGATTTTTCCAAATCTTGAAGTTGTCGACTAAGTGTTGGTTGGGTGATATGTAATTTTTCCGCCGCGCGTGAAATGTTGCCAGTCTGGACGACTGTTAAAAAATATTTTAATACTCTTGTTTCCATACTTATATTATACACAATAAGCATAGTTACTGATACAGATTAAGTATTTTACATAAAAATAAGGATACTAGATAATGAAAGCATCTTATAGTCAGAAGGAGAAAGTAAAAATGACAGTAGAAAAAGATTTATCAAAAAGTGTAGTTTTCCCAGTAGACAGCAAAATTACGAATGATTTTTTCATTGGAGATGCCTATTTAGACATGATTATTCCAGAGCCCACAGCATCAACGGGTGCAGCGGGAAACGTCACTTTCGCTCCTGGAGCTCGCAATAACTGGCATGTACACGAAATCGGACAAACACTTTTGGTAACAGGCGGAGAAGGATGGTATCAGGAAGAGGGTAAAGTTGCTGAAAAATTAGTAGCTGGCGATATCAAGGTAATTCCTGCAGGTATTAATCACTGGCATGGTGCCACTTCAAATTCTTGGTTCGTTCATATTGCAATTGCGCCTGGATCAACGACATGGAATGGACAAGTCGATGATGAACAGTATGCGGATGCAGAAGCAGGTAAAATAGTAATGGAAAATAAATAAATGGCAGAAAAACAAACAGCTGGACATGATATTCTTGGTGAGTTTGCATCAAAGTTTGCGACATTAAACGATGATGTTTTATTTGGTGAAGTATGGTCAAGAGAAAATGAGCTATCTGCTCATGATAGATCGATGATTACTATTTCAGCGATTATTTCAGGCGGTAATCTAGAACAATTAGAAGCGCACTTAAAACTAGGCAAAAAAAACGGGATTACACAGCAAGAAGTATCAGAAATGATTACGCATTTGGCTTTTTATGTTGGTTGGCCAAAAGCATGGTCGGCCTTTAGTCGTGCTAAAGAGATTTGGCAATAAATAACGTGATGGTGTTCATCATTGTTTAAGAATAGTTAAGATAAAATTTGAAAAAGGTAATCGTATACTAGTGGCATATCAAAAAGAAAAATCGTCAGTCAAATTACTTTTGCTGTTAGGATCATTAATGGCTTTTACATCCTTATCAACCGATGTTTTCTTACCGGCCATGCCAGAAATCTCTCATGATCTGTCAGGACATGCACCATTGCTAATCACCAGCTTCTTAATAGGCTTTGCTGTCGCCCAATTGTTCTGGGGGCCAATCAGTGATAAATATGGTAGAAAAATACCTTTGTTAACAGGAATCTTTTTATTCATCATAGGATCAATCGGTTGTGCTTTAGCTGATGATATGTTTGTAATGATAATTTTTAGAATAATTCAAGCGGTTGGTGCTTGTACAGGGCCAATGATTGCACGAGCAATTGTAAGAGATTTATATTCAGGAATCAAAGCGGCAAGAGTATTTAATGTATTAATGATTATTATGTCAGTCGCACCCATAGTGGGGCCATTAATTGGTGGTCAATTGTTATCATTTTTTTCATGGCGAGCAATCTTTACCTTTATGGCAATCGTTGGTTTAGCCTTGTTTATTAGCACGTTGTTCTTAAAAGAAACTTTAAGTAAATCAAACCGAAGAAATGACTTTTCTGGAATTTTTAAAAGCTACTTTGGAATTTTAAAAAACAAAATGTTCATGTTATCGGCATTAGTGGTCAGCAGCTTTTATCTGGCCATATATGCCTTCATATCTGCATCGCCGTCAGTTTACATTGAACACTTTAATGTTGACTCACGCTACTATGGTTTTTTATTTGGGATTAATGTTTTAGGGTTGACAATTGTCAGTGTATTTAATCGGCGCTTAATTGATCGATTTCCATTATTTCGATTGGTCAGAACAACTATACTAATCTCATTCTTAATTAGTTTGGTCATGTTAATCATGAATTCACTGAATGATAAGTCATTGTTAAGTGTTGCCGTGCCAATATTCATTATTTTTAGTAGTAATGGTATTATCGCCTCTGCTACTAATGCAATTGCTTTAAGTTATGTTTCTAGCAACAGTGTTGGGATTGCCTCAGCTCTATTGGGTTCATTTCAATATGGTAGTGGCATTATTTCGTCTTTATTGTTGTCAATATGGAATTCTAATCACCCGATTCCGATGACTTGGATCACCTTTAGTGGTTTGTTTTTAGCAAGTATCTTTGCTATCCAATTATCGCGTCAGTTAGCTAGTGATAATAAAGAGTAAAACAATATTTAGTAGTTATCTCAAAATCAAGTAATTAATAAGGAGTATATTATGAAAGCAACAGTTTTTATTAAGCCTGGTCAAGTAGAAGTACAAGAAGTTGAAAAGCCCATAATTCAAAATAGCAATGATGCGATCATCAAAGTGGTCAGAGCTAGTGTGTGTGGATCTGATTTGTGGTTCTTTAGAGGGATTAGCCAGCGTGAGCCAAACACATTAGTTGGACATGAAGCTATTGGTATTGTCGAAGAAGTTGGTGCAGATGTTCAAAATGTTAAAGTAGGCGATTTTGTTATTGCGCCATTCACGCACGGTTGTGGACACTGCGCTGCTTGTTTAGCGGGTTTTGATGGTAATTGTCTGAATCAAACAGAAATGGGAAGTTCAGGTTTTCAAGCTGAGTTTATTCGATTCACCAACGCCAATTGGGCACTTGTTAAAATACCTGGGCAACCATCAGATTATACTGAAAACCAACTCAATTCCTTTGTGACCCTGGCTGATGTTATGGCCACAGGATATCATGCCGCAAGAACTGCTGAAGTGTCTAGAGGTGATACAGTTGTAGTTATGGGTGACGGTGCTGTTGGACTTTCAGGAGTTATTGCTTCAAAATTAATGGGTGCTGAAAGAATCATTGTCATGAGTCGCCATGCGGATCGTCAAAAATTGGCTAAAGAATTTGGTGCCACTGACATTATTGAAGAACGCGGTGAAGAAGCTGTTAACAAAGTAATGGCTTTAACGAAAAGTGGAGCAGATGCTGTCCTTGAGTGTGTTGGTACAGAAGAAGCTGTTGATACTGCGGTTCAGTTAGGACGTCCAGGGGCAATCATAGGTCGTGTAGGTGTACCTCAAAAGTCAGATATGAATACCAATAATTTATTTTGGAAAAACATAGGTTTACGTGGCGGAATTGCTTCAGTTACCACTTATGACAAAGAGATGCTGTTAAATGCCGTCCTGAATGATGAAATCAATCCAGGAAAAGTATTTACAAAGAAGTTCGGTATTGACGAAGTACAATCAGCTTATGAAGAAATGGACAAAAGAGAAGCCATTAAATCTTTGTTGGTAATGGATTAAAATAAATTTTACGAAAGTAGGCATAATTGATGACAAGAACTTGGTTAATTACTGGTGTTAGTTCTGGTTTTGGTTACGAGATGGCCAAACAATTGTTAGCATCAGGAAATAAGGTTATTGGTACAGTACGTGATTTAAACAAGGTTGACGATTTAATTTCAAAATATCCAGATGAATTTGATGCACGTATTCTTGATGTTCGTGATGTATCGGCAATCAAAAGTTTAGTCAAGCAATACAATCATATTGACGTACTAGTTAATAATGCGGGTTACGGTCTTTTTGGGGCAGCAGAAGAATTAAGTACGCAAGAAGTCAATGATATTATTGCTACAAATTTGACGGGTTCAATAGAAATGACTCGTGCCGTTTTACCAATCATGAGGAATCAGGGAAGTGGTCGGATTATTCAAATTTCTTCCTATGGTGGTCAAGTGGCCTTCCCAGGAAATTCACTGTATCATGCTACCAAATGGGGAATTGAAGGCTTTACAGAATCATTAGCTAAAGAGGTATCGTCTTTCAATATTGACGTGACAATTGTTGAACCTGGTGGAGCACGCACAGAATTCCGTTATGGCAGCGCGCATGTTGCTAATTTAATGCCGGAATATGATGACAGTGACACGCACGCGTTTTTAAAAATGCTTAATCCGGATAACGGTTTAGCTATTGGTGATCCGATTAAAATGGTGACACGAATTATTGAAAGTGTTGAAGTGACGCCCGCGCCACTGCGATTGGTACTAGGTTCTCAAGCGTTAGAAAATACTATCTTAACGCTAGAAGAACGTATTGCTGATTTTAAAATGCAAACTCAGGTTGCTAAGTCTACGGATTTTCCCGAAGGAGAATAAATTGAAAGTAGTTATTTTAGGCGCATTCGGTCAAATCGCTCGTTTAGTTGAAAATAGATTATTGAGCGAGAGCGATACAGATATGATTTGGTATTTACGACACGCCAGCCGACTAACTAATCCAGATTCAAAACGTGTCGAGATTGTTGAAGGCGATGTTAATGATACAGATAAACTAAGTAATACATTGAAAGATGCTGATTTGGGTTATGCCAACTTAGTTGGCGTTTTTGAACCACAGGCACAGGCTGTTAAAACGGCAATGGAACTTAATCGGGTTAAACGACTTATTTGGGTGACTGGTTTAGGATTGTATCATGAACTGCCTCAAAAATTTGAGCAGTGGAATGAACAATCCATTGGTCATTCGGTGATGGAAGACACTCGTAAAGCTGCTCAAATTTTAGAGAATAGTGATTGAGACGTGACAATTATTCGCGCTGCTTATATGAATAACAATCCTGAAATTGATTATGAATTGACTCAGAAAGGTGAGGAATTTCGTGGCACAATTATATCTCGAGCATCAATTGCAGATTTAATTGTTGAAGTAATTAAAATACCATCCTTATATGAAAATTGCAGTTTAGGGATTGCGGAGCCCAATACTGATGGTGACAAACCACTAGGTTACTGAAAAAAGAAGAGGGACTAACATGACAAAAGTAATGATTTTGGGTGCATCAGGATCAATTGGGCGCGTCGTTAGAAATAGATTTTTAAATGATACAGATTTTGATCTTGTAACGTTGAGTCGTCATAAGATTACCAAGTTAAATAATAGTCGTGAAACTAGTTTTGTGGGTGACTTGTTCGATACAAAATTATTGACCACTGCCATGCGAGGTGTTGATGTTGTTTTTGCCAGCCTTAGTGGTGATTTGCCAAAAATGGCATCAAAAGTTATTGATATCATGCACATAACCAATGTTAAACGATTAATTTTTATTACATCAATGGGTATTTATAATGAAATTCCAGACCACGTTGGCTCCAAGGGTAATCTTTCATCAAATCCGATGCTAGAGTCATATCGTATGGCAGCGGACACGATTGAAGAATCGGACATCAATTACACAATTATCAGACCAGGTTGGTTTGATAACAATGATGATGGTAGCGTGTCAGACTACCAAATAACCAAAAAAGGTGACCCTTTTGGTGGACATGATGTGTCAAGACAGAGCATTGCTGATTTGGTCGTAAAGATTGTGGATGGTCAAATAAAAGCTGATAACCAGAATTGAGGCATTAATCGACCCGAGTAAATATTGATATCTCGATATGATCGATAAAGGAGAAAGTAAAAGATGACAACAGATGTAATGTTGGTAGTTGGAGCAGGACAAATTTCATTAGCAATTGCAAGACGAGTTGGTTCTGGTACAAAAATTATACTGGGAGATAAAAGCATTGAAAATTGCTCAGAAGTCAATAAATTGGACTATTTTTATTCAGTTAATTAGGCGACATTTGAGATACGATTGCGATTATAAAAATTGATATACCAACCAATGCCTGCTTGGACTTTAGTTAATGTTTGGTATGCCTTCACATAAAACTCTTCACGCTTCAATATTGAATGAAATGCTTCCATACGGCCATTATCGTACGTATGTCCTTTGAGTGAATATGAATGTTTCAAGCCATAATTTTGGCATTTAGTATTAAACTCAGCACTCGTGTATTGTGACTCTATATCTGAATGAATAATGAGTGGCTTTCGATGCTTATCTAACGCTATCTGTAAGGCACTTGTGGCTAGCTCGGCTGTTATTGTATCGCCAATTTTATAGCCCAATACCTTTCTCTGCTCAGGATCCAAAACGGTCGCTAAATAGCCCCATCTGTGGTTAGTCAACTGAATATAAATGATATCTGTTTGCCAAATACCGCTCAAATCATGCAAGTGTCTAATCAGATTGGGTTTTTGATCAACCGTCACAACAGTTTTGGGTTTGCGATAACGTTTTTGCATGCGTGATCTAATCCCTAATTCACGTATTAATTTGAGTGTCATATATTCAGGATATTATTGGACAGTCATTGTTTAGTTGACTATAAGCAGCAATACGACGATAGCCATAAAATTTAAAGGTTTTCCAAACGTCTAAAATATAAGGTTTTAGGGATTCTCTACGCTTTTTTTGCCGACTGGGCTGCCAATGGCGCCAGTTGTAATAGGTACTAGATTTGATTTTAAGTGCACTTAAAATACGCACAAGCGCGTAGCCTTGTGCTAAAAATTGATTAACTAGTGGCAATCCCACATTACGGACTATTTTTTGGCTAGTAAGATGGCCGCTCGCTTTAAAATTTCGTTTTCTTCCTGCAAAATAGCGAGGCGCTTCTCTAGTTGCTTAACGTTTTTTAAAGTCTTTGACTGACCCTTGATCATGATTGGGATAGCTTGTTTAACCCAAATAGCAATAGCATCTTTTGATGGTCCAAATTCTTCTGCTAATGATTTGAGTGAACGGCCTTCTTGGTGAAGTTTAACCAATGAATCTTTGAAATCTTGTGAATAACGAATTGACATAAAAATACTCCTATACTTTCATTTTACGGACTGAATAAAAATAGTCCATTTTTTAAGTATAAGAGCACCATTGGCCGACTGATTAATGTTTAATCACTAATTGTCTGGCACATCTTGACAAAATGACTAGTCCGTTCCTACCTTCACAATAGGGAAGGCTGCTATTTTTAATACGTTTTACTAGCATGGTATACGGGTATTTGGTTTATTGTAATTTAATCACACTGGTTCTTTTTGAAAACCATGCTTCTCGTATTATTCATTAAACAAAATAGACAAACATTCTTCCCAATAAGCCAAGGCTCTCTATTTGAAACAGTAGGGGTCTTTTCTTTTGATTTCATAAATTTTTTTACTTGATAATGCGAACGAATGTTCGTATACTACTCTTAGGTTTTCATGAGGTGAACAAGATGAGTGTTGCACAATTACAAACAGTCTTTGAAAAGGAAGCACGACGCGTCTTCTTTCTAATTGATTCAAAGAGTTTTTATGCCAGCGTGGAATGTGTACAACGTGGATTGAATCCCTTAAAGGCGGAACTTGTAGTTTTGTCTGAACAACGAAATACTAACGGTGGATTGGTTTTAGCGGCTTCACCAATGGCTAAAAAGCACCTAGGAATTAGTAATGTTACTCGTAAACGAGATTTACCTAACACTTCATCATTATTTATGGTCAATCCGAGAATGAACCTCTATATCGAAAAGAACCTGGACTTAAACGAGATCTTTTTGGAGTTTGTCGATCAAGACCATGTTTTACCTTATTCGATTGATGAGTCCATTTTAGACATGACTAGTTTCTGGCACTTATTTGGTCGTAGTCCGGAAGAAGTGGCATTGAAAATCCAAAAAGAAGCACGTCAACGCATGGGTCTTTACTTAACTGTTGGGATTGGTGATAGTCCTGTTTTGGCCAAGTTAGCCTTAGACATTGAAGCCAAGCATGCCAAAAATTTAAAAGGGACTTGGCACTATGAAGATGTTGCTGAAAAACTATGGCCAATCACCAATTTGACTGATGTATGGAGTATTGGAAAACGAACGGCTAAAAAGTTAAATAATTGGGGAATTAACTCGATGGGCGATTTAGCCAGCTATGATCCCTATCGTTTAAGAGAAAAAATGGGTTTGATGGGTGAACAGCTATATGCTTTAGCCTGGGGAATTGACCGTTCTGAATTAACTGAAAAGATGACAGTCAAAAATAAGTCATACAGTAATTCGCAAGTTCTACCACGCAACTATCGTAAACAAGAAGAAATTGAGGTGGTGCTTAGTGAGTTAGCTGAGCAAGTCGCTGCTCGAATTCGGCACCACAAGAAACAGGCCCGCCTCGTCACCCTGATATTGGCTACTCCTATTCGGGTATTGAAGAGGAGGGGACACATGGCTTTCATCAAACAGTGCGCATAGAACCCAGCAATCACAGCCATATTTTGATAAAAACTGTCTTGAGTATTTTCCGCAAGAATTGGCCAGGGGCAACTATTCGTAATATTTATGTTGCTTATGGGGATCTATTGGATGATCATCAAGAACAGTTAGACCTTTTTAACTCAACTGTACCAGAGTCTAGTCAAAAAGTTGAGAAGCTACTCGATTAGATGCGAGCCAAATTTGGTAGCACCGCAGTTATGAGAGGCATCTCGCATGAAAAAGGTGGTACTGCCCTGGAAAGAGGTAACTTAGTCGGTGGACACAACGGGGGGAATAGTTATGAATAAAGAGGTTATTCAACGTGCGAAAACTTTTTTTGAACAAGACTACCATGAGCGGGGTAAGATAAAATGGAATGGATTTTTTCTATCCGATCATACTCAGAAAATCAATCAAAGTAAAAAAGACCGAGCGTCGATTCACGAATGGCTTGATGAGACCCCAGTACATGAAATGCAACGAGCCTGTCAAGAAGCCTTTGTCAATTATCGTTTCATCCTGGTGCAGCTCAACAGCACCACTTCTGAACGACTTGCGCCAGCGCCTATACTGATCGCAATTCATTCATTTAACGAAAATGGCTTGTGGGCAAGCAATCAGTATTATGCGTTTGCATCAATTCGCCACTTGGAGGTTAAAAATTGACTGTTGGAGAGATTGAACTGGAAATCATGAATACTATTGAGCCACTTTGGAAAAAAGAATCAAATACCTTGTATGGGGTACGGGTCGTGTTGCCACAATTTGACAACACGCTTAATTTATTTTTTGAATGGCATCGATTAGGAAGAGCAACCACCTCACGAGCCATTAATAGTTATCCAAGTGAGGAAGTAGAAACAGTTTTAGCAGCGGTTCGGTTGATAAAAATTGAAAAAGGAATCACTGTATCAATCAATCGTTAAAATTACAAATCGATATCATCGTTACTTGATAGAATTAGCAGGCCGTGTTATAAATTTATTAACTTAAAATGTTGAAGTTAATCATCTACAGGAAGGACGTTGCTAAAATGACTACAAAATTTTTTACTCGTGAGGCAACGTTGCACGATTTGATAGCTCTTCATACTCTCAACACAAATGAACTTGGTTATGATTATCCTCTTGAAAAGGCAAAAAGTCAGTTATTGCAATTGTTGGAAGACCCTCGTCACCATCTGATGGCTGTTGTCGAAGATTCGCAACATAATGTTCTAGGTTACCTGCATGCCGAAGTTTACCAGGAAATTTATGCTGATTCTGCGTTAAATATCTTAGCATTAGCAGTGAGTCAATCGGCGCAGGGGAAGGGAGTCGGCACGGCATTAATCGAATGGTTAGAGAAAGCTGGTGCAAGACGAAATATTTACACCCTCCGGCTTAATTCTGGTGCAAATCGTCAAAGTGCTCACGCCTTTTATCGACACCTTGGTTTTGAAGAAATCAAAACTCAAAAGAAATTTGTACGGGTGAATCGTTGACCGTCTCCCCTGCAAAGTAAACCGTAAAAACCGCATAGTTAAGGCGCTTTACGATATAGTAAGCACATGCAAACATGTGAAGATGGTGGCTATCCTGGAGAGGTGGTGGTGCCTATGATTTAAAAATCATAACCCACACAATCCTAGGAAAGGAGAAGCCTGATGTTCGCAAAAGATGCCATAACATTGTTGTTAGCATTTGGAATGCTTATTCTAATGTTTATCGGCATTGTGATTGACCCAATCAAATTAAGTCAAAAAAATGACGATTTCGACTTTGACGAGCTGATGGTTATTTAATAACTAGTAAGGTTAGTCACCGTTTAACGGCCTTGCTGTGGACCCCTCTTGTGTCCCCAAAGAAAAGGAATGCTTTGTCATTCCAAATGAAAATAGTTGCTAACACGCAGATTAACAACTATTTAACTAAACAAATTGTTGATGCATGAGTAGGCAACAAAGCACATCAAGAAGCGGTGTTTTAATACTAGACTAGCAGACATAAACCGAGGATTCTTTATGGTTAACCGACCTTAGTCAACTACCATTAAAGTTTCTGAATTTTTTTGTACAGGGTGTTCATTTAATTTAGCAAACTACATATTTTTGGGTTTTTCAATAAAATTGACTTTAGGATTTTGTCCAAAAAATTAAAATTATTTGGAAATCTCAGTTCTAGGAATCTCTACTATGGCTTAAAAAACCAGCAAAATAAATTAGAGAAAAACTGCTAAATTATTTACAGTAGGTCTCTGTAGAGAACCTACAAATGTGATGAACTATAAGAAAAATTATGGATACAGTCTTTTTATGACCCGAATTTACCAGAAGAACGTGGAAGTAATGGTGTGTTGAATTGGTTTGTCCAAGGATTTGTTTTATAGTAGAGTCTACAATTTATCGATGGCTTTAGAAATTGTAGAAAAAATATCAAATGTAATGGTGCAAATTTCAGCATACTAAGATTTTATTGAAGGTAGTTTAGATTATAGTATAGTCATAGAAGAAGCAACGACATGGCAGGGAGTAATTCCTCTGCTCGCTAGCAACCAAGCTTCAAAAAATACCGGAAATAAAAATGTTATTTTAGCTATGAGAGATAATAATGTGATTCAAGTAATATATAGTAATACTTGATGATTATACAGTGAAGATTCTGGTGAGTTTTGATATTGAATATTTAATAGGTAAAGAATGGTCTCCCGGCCGCCATTAAATCTGATTAATTATTGGCGGTATCAGGATTGATCACGATAAAATTGAATATGTTATCAGTCAACAAGGTGATCCGTATAAATGAGGTTTTTGTCTCAGGGCAAAGTGTGCCATTTTGAGTACTCAAGTTAGTTACGAATACTGAATTGTTTGCAGAGAACAAATGAGGATTAGCAGATTTCGGTGCACAATAATTAAATTTGTTCGGTTTATAGAACTAAAAGTAATATGAGCATAGGGAATCAAGAAAGTCTGGAGATTAAATGCTTAATTCAATTTTTATCTTACTCGTTACTGTTGCTATTAGTAACGTCTTTGAAAAAAATTTTCAAAAGATACCTGGTTCTTATATCAATATCACTTTAGGTATTATTTTGGTAATTTTCCCTATGACAAATAAATTTATACTTGGTTTTAACGCAGAACTATTCATGTTAATTATTATTGCACCATTGCTCTTCTTTGAAGGTCAGAATACTAGTAATCATGTTGTTAGAGTGGAATTAAAATCGATTATAGGCACTGTTTTGTTTCTACCAATTGTGACCATGGTAGTGTTGTCAGTGGTACTGCATTGGAAGTTTTCATTGATTTTGCCTTTAGCTGCGATGATTGTTGCTGTTAATATACCTACCGATGCAACGGCACTTAGCGCGGTTATTGGTAATAAAAATATATCGTCAAGATTGAATAATACTTTAAAAATGGAATCTCTTTTTAATGATGCAACAGGCATTGTATTACTTCAGGCTGCAATATTATGGTTATCGGCTGGCAAGTTACTTGTGATTGAGAATAGTGAACACTTTGTCGTATCGGCTGTGGGTGGAGCATTATTTGGTGGTACAGCTGCTTTTATTATTATCATCATTCGTCAAATATGGATTCGATCAGATATAAATGTTATATCCTCGCAATTACTTGTTTACTTATTGACACCAATTATAATATATGTTGTGGCGGAACATATTCATATTTCAGGTATTATTGCTGTTGTAACCGCTGGTTTAGTTCATAATAGTGAAGCTAAGCGTAGTCGATTCTCTGTACCTAGACAATTTCATGTCTCTATGCAGTATATTAATTTTATTTCCGAGATACTCAGTAATTTCGTCTTTGTGATACTCGGGGTTACATTATGCAGGATTTTTTTGGATCAGCGGAATTATGCTCTACATAATTTTAACTGGTTATGGGTGGGAATAAGTGTTTATCTCGTTTCCTTGATTGCAAGATTCTTTTATGCACTTTTGTCCAAATACAATGGATTCGACGCTATTGTATTTGCATTCGGTGGTGTTCATGGTGCAGTTACTTTGTCGCTAACTTTTTCTTTGCTTAGTGAATCGACTTCCATTGTTCAATCGAATTATGCATTAATATTACTATCAACAACTGTTGTTATTATACTTAGTATGACAGTTCCTGCTATTGTAGTTCGCTATATTCTGAAATTAAATGATGGAGAACAGAAATTCGATGAGGATACGAAACAAAAAATTAAAAAAAATATGGTACATCAGGCTCTTTTAGTTGTTGAAGAGATGAAAATCGAAACTTATGTAAAGGGCCGTGTAAAATATGACTTACTAGATCAAATATCCCAAACAACGCTACTTGATTTTGTAAAAGAATGGCGTAATCAGTCAAGGAAAATGTTATTTGAAAAAGCAGAAATTAAACAAGAAAAACAAGCTTTGATGCTTGCTTTTAAAGCGGAAAGAGAATACATTAAATTATTAATTCATTCAAAAACAATAAGTGATGAACTGGGTTATGAAATATATGGTGAGATTCTGCTTTCGGAATCTTTGGTCATTGATCCCGATAATCAGTTCTCCTAATTGTTAAGAGAAGCAATATAGTCAGAATTAAATAAATATGCAACATCTCCTTTGAGTGGTATAATCAATGGCTGGCTAAAGACTTACAGGATATTGATTTTTTTCAAATATTGATAAGGTGCAGTTTTAGCATTTGTTGTTAGTTAAACACTGAAAAGTATCTCTGTCTCAGTTTATGAATAATGAACTATTATTTTATTTCCCAAAAATCAACTATAAGAATGATTGAGAATCATCGGACATCGGCAGTTTAGGAACTGTATAATATTGACGTTGAAATAATTGAAGCCCTTACTCGGTCAGAAAGGCGGTATTTTTCATGACTTTGAAATCATAAAGAACACTAAAAATAGTATTAAAATTTATAGTATTAGAATTTACAGAAGGAGAAGCACAGTGGAGTATACAATTTTGAACAATGGTGTCCAAATGCCAAAATTAGGGTTTGGTGTATATCAAATTCCTGTTGATGAAACAAAAGAAGCCGTTTTAAACGCAATTAAAATTGGTTATCGTTTAATAGATACAGCTGGAGCTTATAAAAATGAAGTCCAAGTGGGACAGGCTGTTAATGAAGCAATCAAAGCAGGAATTGTTAAACGTGAAGAATTGTTTATTACAACCAAACTTTGGGTAAGCGAGTACAATGAACAACATGCCGAAAAGGCGATTAACGATCGTTTGCAGAAGATGCAACTCGATTATTTGGATTTACTATTACTACATCAACCTTATGGGGATATTTATGGCGCTTGGCGTGCAATGGAAAAGTCTTTAAATGCTGGTAAATTGCGTTCAATCGGGGTCTCAAATTTTGATTCGGGCAAAATTGTCGAATTTGCCAAATTAGTCTCAGTAACGCCACAAGTTAACCAGCTCGAATTTAATCCCTGGAATCAGCGTGAAAATGATGAAGAATGGAACAGAAAGTATCACGTTCAACCTGAAGCATGGGCACCGTTTGCGGAAGGAAGGTTAGATTTGTTTCACAATGAGATTTTGCAGGAAATTGGTAATAAATATAACAAAACGATTGGACAAGTTGTGTTAAGGTGGTTAGTTCAAAGAAATATTGTGGTTCTGGCAAAATCGGTTCGTGAATCACGGATGCGTGAAAATATGGATATTTTTGATTTTTCTCTTTCAGAATCCGATATGAACTTAATAAAAAGTTTGAACAGAAACGAAACTGCTTTTTTTGATCATCATGATCCAATCCAAGTGGAACGAATTACTGGGTGGACTCTTTAAATCATAAACCAATAATCTTGATACAACTCTGAACAGCAATTCTAATAAATTTTATAGATTACTGCCTTGATTTATCAATGATTTATAAGTGATTTTAGCTTAACCCTTTTTGCTTTTTTATATAACTAAATAAACAGACAGGCGTCCCAAGGGCGTCTTTTTATTTGTCTCAATCGATAAATCAACCAAACGAAAGGAAACATGACCATGACAAAATATCTGATTTTAACCGAAAAGCCTAGCGCTCGCCGAAACTTTGAAAAGGCACTCGGTGGTCTCACTGGGCATTTTGCGAATTTTGACTATGAATTAACCAATCTCAGAGGCCACGTGATGACCTTGGCTGAACCACAAGACCAAGTCCCCGAAGCGCTTACGGCCAAAATGAAGTCCTGGGACCTCAAAGACTTGCCGTGGGACTTAAACCAGTTTGATTGGAAACGAACCTATATTGTCAGTAAAAATCCGCGAACTGGTCAACAAGAAAGTACAAAGTCGCTTTTAGATGATCTCAAGAAAAAAACCAGTCAAGGCTTTGATGGGCTTGTCATTGCCACGGATACTGACCCTTCGGGGGAAGGGGAC
>NZ_DF968092.1 GCF_001047135.2 Fructobacillus tropaeoli
TTTTTGTTCCATAAAAGTTCCTTCCCAAATAAAAAAGTAGAGAAAGCTCTACTTTTCTCTACTTTTCTCTACTTTTGCAAGTATGACCGCTGCTGGATTTAGATGCCAGTCTTTTTTAAGTAGATTGGTTGCCACCATAGTCCTTGGCAATCTCATTACCTCGTTTCTCATCAGCGTCTTTCTTTTCTTGGTCCTTGGTCTTACCAAGATATTGATACCAATTTAAGGCCGCGTTGG
Source organism: Fructobacillus tropaeoli (assembly GCF_001047135.2). Taxonomy (GTDB): domain Bacteria; phylum Bacillota; class Bacilli; order Lactobacillales; family Lactobacillaceae; genus Fructobacillus; species Fructobacillus tropaeoli. The sequence continues at coordinate 238 of NZ_DF968092.1, forward strand.
TTCGTTCTTGCACTTTATTGCCAGGATTTCCTTCCCATTGTGTCAAAAACTGTTGGGTTAAATCCTTCACGTCTTGACTGTCTGAGGACAAGATGGCTTTGGCCACATCGGAGTGCCCACCATCATGATTCACTAAGAAATCAATTTGCAAGTCCAAATCATACCACTTCTTGTTTTGAGATTTGGCATAGTCTAACAAAGCCGTATGGCGACCGCCAGGTCCGGGCGCGACATCTGTCCATTGTCCCAATCCTAAACCGCGGTGAATAATATTGGCAAAACGCCCATCATAGATTTGAGGACCGCCAATATTCAGCCAATCATCTTTATCATAAGAACCGTCATACTTGCCAACGGGCGCTTTCAGATAATCACCTTCTGCTCGCTTCGGGTTAATCGCACTTTCCACATCAAAATTACCCAGCATCGCGGCAATACCCGCTTTCTTATAGCCCATTTTGGTCAGTTGATCGTATACTTTTTGCGCATTTTGAGACTTATCTTTCGAAGGGTCAAAGTTTTCATCAGTCGTGGTTGTAAACTGCGTATAACGAACCTTCTTAAAGTAAAATCCAGGGTTGGCGTCAAACCACTGCTTTTCTAAATCATCAAAGAGACGATATTGTAAATTGATATGATCACCTAAAGTATTTCCAAGTAGATCACCAGCGTTCAAATTAGCACCCTGTTGTAAGCGGCTCAAGTCGACGCCATCAATGGTCAAAACTGCTTGGTCCTGTGTCAACTGCACGGTATGGTCATTCACGAAACGAACCGTTCCACCCATTGGCACTTTTAGCATCGTCCCTTTCGCAATATCGATGGTTGACCAATCGTTTTTAACTTCCTTGCCGTTTTGTTTCTCATACCCCAGTCGGCGACTAATCACCACATTGCCATCATCCGTCAAATTTTCCAATTGATTCCCTAAAACATCAAAACCAATTTCATCACGACTGATTTTCACATCTTGCTGTTCACTCTCTTTTAAAATCCAAGGGTTATGCAAGTCATCTTCAGTCGCAACTTTGTTACCGCTCATCAACTCATCAACCGTTTTTTCCGAATCTTTGACATGCACGGCATCCCATTGCTTTGCCAAAACATCTTGATACTTGATAACCCCAAAAGGCAATTGCAAACTTTGCTTTTGGTCATGGATATTAAAATCCTCCAACAGCTCGTTATTATAAAACATAAACGGTGCCCAATCCGTATAGTATTGGTGCTGATCATCGGACTTTTGGGCATCCAGTTGGGTCATGTAGAGCCAAGTATCATTAATTTCATGATTGTCTTGTTTCAAACCAGGTTGGTTGATGGCCCCTACCATAAAGGCTAACAGTAACGGCAAACAAACCAGAATACCGACTAAAATTTTAAATTTCAACGAAACCGGATTTAACCATTTCACCCCTTTTTTTAGGCTTTTTCCTAAAAAGCGGCTAACACGAGTGGTTTTTTTGAAGCGTCCCGCAAAACGTTGCATCTGCCGTTTGCTTTTCTTTTTAACAGACCGCCCCAAATCACCCAGTCGCTTCCGTCCACCAAACCATTGCTGCTCATAGGGGGTCTTATAGAAGCCACGACCCATTAGGGCGTTTTTGCTTCGATTAAGTGCATGATAACTGCCTATGCCAATATTGCCTGCTGTCTTCCCAAGCAAACGGCCACCGGTTTTCAAATTACGGCCATAGGTACGAGCTTGATTGATGGTATTACTAGCTTTAACATGCTGAGCCATCAAGTCGTCTTCTTGTAACTTTTGGCGTAAACCATTTTGAACCCGACCTTTAACGGTCCCTTTCACACCAGTTTTAACCGTTCTGCGGGTACGATTTCGTAAGCTGGTGTGATCGAGTTTTTGATGATGCTTAAACTGCTTTTTCAAAGTTTTTACTTCGACTTTATCATCTGCTAAGGTGCGCTTAGCGGTGTCTAAGCCATTACTTTTTTGTTTTTGCTTAAAAGCTTGCTTATAACTCTTCCGCGCTTTCTTATACGCCTTCTTGGTATATTTGCGGGCCGCCCGGTGGCCCATGCCATCATGTTCGTGTAACTTATCTGGATCAATCCGCATTTTTTGTCTCCTCTTGACTGCTCAAAAAAAGCAGCCAGAGTCCTGACTGCTTATGCAAAGAGCTGCTTAGCTTGGTTTATTTTTTTCGTTAAATCTTCTCGGGCACTCAATAATTGCTCCAATTGCTTTTGATTCTCTTCCAGTCGCTTTTGAAGCGTCAGATCATGCTCCTGCTGCACGGACTGCTCGACCTCAACGACTAGATGAGCCTGGGTCTTATCAAACTGTTCATCTAACTCCCGTAGCGCTTGTTCATAACGTTGCTGTTCACGTTGCTTAGCTTCTTCTAAATCGTGGGCAGCGGCTTTTTGAACTTGTGCTAAAAGTGTGACACGCTTTTGGTCAAATTCTTCTTGGACTTCTCGTCGAATGGTACCTGAATGATCCGATTCATTTAGCAGGGTTGATAATCTGCCTTGTTTTTCTTCTAAGACCGTTACTACGGAAGAAGAAACATCTTCTTGTAAAGCCTCCAATGCCGGATTAACAGTTGGCGCAACTTCTGGTTCTGGTGCAACCGTTGCCTTTTGTTCCTGCAACAACAGCGCTTTTAGTCGTTGAATTTCCAAGTCTTTGGGGTCTACAACTACTGGTTGCTCAACTACTTCTTCCGGTGTAGGAGCTGGTGCCTGTTGTTCAGGTGTAGGAGCTGGTGCTTGTTGTTCAGGCGTAGGAACTGGTGCTTGTTCTACCACCTGTTGTTCTGTCACCTGCACATCAGGTGTCTGGCTAACAGTTGAGGGTGCGGGATCAATTGATGAGGGTGCGGGATCAATTGATGAATCAGGTGCAACTACAAAATCATCATTTTCAGCAGTAACCGCAACTTCATCCTCATGGGCTTCATCTTGATCAACTGGTGATGATGAATCAGCCATCTTCGCGTGCAGTTGATTCATTTTGTTAAAAATATCGGTGTCATAAGGTAATTTCTTTTTGGTATAAAAATCGGCTAACTGACTATCCAAATCGCCTCGAGCTGGTAAGTCAAAAATCATCGCGAATAAATACTCACCAGAAGGCGCCGTCTTTAACAAGCCAATCTTGTCGGTCACGCCACGGCGTTCAACTTCTTGACTTTGTTGGTCCACATAGTTTAAGAAGTCTTCGGTTTCATGAAAAACCTCAGACTCGACATATTGGCCGGCCCGCACTTCATAGCCATAATGGCTTTCAGGCTTGTGCGAGGGGAATAAATGCTTAAAAAATTTCATCCGTTTGTACTCCTTTTATATATCATGGACAAATAAGAACGTTAATGTTGATCGCCTTCTTTTTGCACTAAAGCTACCAAGTCTGATAGGTTCATGCCATTATCTTTCATGGTCACTGCCAACAATTCTTGGTCAACTTGTTCAAGGGCTTGCTTCTTATCAGTTATTTTTTCATTGAGCGTCTTCAATTCTGTTTGTAGACGCTTTTTCTTTTGTTGTAAACGTTCAGTTTTGGTCATAGTGAGCACTCCTTACTTGATTTAAATCTTGTGGTTGGTCGCTGCTCGAAGCATCCGACAATGTTTTACGTTGAATATTATTAACGAGCGCCTGCCCTTTTTCAGTAGCATACGTCAGTAACAACGTTTCAGACTTACTGGTACTAGCAGTTTGACTTGGGTTATCCGTTTTATTGACCAATTGCGTATTATGATAATCAACGGTCACTAAGACTTGTTGATCTTTTTGATCAATATAAATCTTGGCATCGTCAAACACCTGATTGACGACATAACCCTTATAGGCCTGGTTCTCAGGCTTAGCCTCCTTGGCCGTTTCGGCTTGAAAGGCTGCTTGCGTCATAAAGCCTTGATAACGGTTTTGATTTTCGCCTAAGTCTTTCTTGGTATAATAAGCAATCAAAAATTTTTGCACGTCACCTTGTTTGATCGTGGGTTGGTCATTAGTCAGTGAACTCGTTTGTTGAATCGTTTGATTCACTTTCGGCATCGAAATACTTTTGACACCAATACCCAGCATAATCCCTAAGATTAGTAAGCCGGCAATGGTGAGCCGCTTTTTAATTTTCATTTTTTTTAGATTAAACATTTTTTACTCCTTATCGGTATCCACATCAGTATTTAGCAATTCATACAATCTTGTATGATCTGGAATTGGATTTTTAAAGGGTACCATAATCCCATTGACACGAATGAGACCAGTTCCAACCTCTGCACGCTCATTCACAAACTGGTCTAAGACATTTTCGTCAAAACCCAATTCTTCTTTGAGAATCTTGAGATCGGGTGCCTTTTGGCGTAACAACATCATAAATTCGGTATTCGAAGTTAAATTCCGACCACCCTGGAATTGCATGATGTTACTAATGTTTTGCGTAATCCCAGTCGGAATTGCCCCATACTTTCGCACACGGGCCCAAAGATTGGCAAACCAATTGGCACTGTCTTGATCTTGAAAATTCACTTGAATTTCATCAAAGAAAAGCCAGGTGGAAACAATGTTTTGCGAAGCGACAACTTGCTTCCAAATCTGATCCAAAATAACCTGCATGGCAAAGGGCTTCATATTCTCATCTAAATGCTTGGTATTAAAAATTAAAAAGCGATTGCTTAAGTCCAGATTAGTTTCATAAGAAAAGACATCTTGGGAACCGACTGTATAAGGGCTCGTGGACAAAGCTAATTCTTGCGCAATTTTTTCAGGACGACTTTTTAAAACGGCTTGCCAATTGACTAATGTTGGCTTTTCATATTGCTCATAAGTATCATGTGTGACCAAATCAATCACACCTTTTTGTGCATCCGATAAGGTCAGCACCTTATCAAACATGGTGGTTAACAGATTTGACTTTTCCTTAATTAAATCCAATTTTTTATCTTCTTCTCGCAGTTTAGTGCGGTCCGCTAAGTCCATCAGATTGAGGTGATTGTTGGTTCCAGTCGAAATATCTAAAATTTGTGCCCCTAATTGACGACCAATTTCTATATATTCGCTTTCAGGGTCCACAATGATGATACGGTCTTTTGGATGATTGAGCAAAGTATTCAGTAACTGGTATTTCACTGCCACCGACTTACCAGAACCACTAGAGCCTAAAACCAAGCCAGACGGTGTCAATAAGTCTTGCTTATCCTTGCGGTCAATCGTAATGACATTCCCGGTAATTTGGTTTTGGCCGAAAAATTCACCATGCGGATTTTGTAGTTCGACCGAAGTAAAGGGGCGCTGTGTTGCGATATTTAACGTTGTCATATCCCGGTAGGTATCGGGATCCTCGTTCAAAAAAGACCAGCCTAGCGTTAGAGTGGTATTGAAAGCTTCTTCTTGATAGTTATAAGCACTCTCAAAAAAGACACCCTCTGCTTCCCCAACCCCCTTAACTTCGTCGGTGATTGCTCGCAGTTCGCTTTTGTTTTTGGCCGAAACCATCACCGTTAACGTGCCAGTAAATAATTTTTGACCGTACTTTGAAAAGTCTTCCTTCAAGGCATCCGTTGTTTGGCCAATATCTTCTGACAGGCCTGATACAAAGTCAGAGGAGACTCCGTCTTTTGCATTGTCTTTTTGTTGGCGGCGGCGATCAATCTTATTGAATTGCGAAATGGTTTGAATCTTTTTTTGCAAATCACGCATGTTATATGGTTGAGCATGTAACGAAATCACCATTTCATGATTAAGAGCCGTCAAGTTCTTAATTAAATCATCTTCTAGCACCTTGGGGTAATACTTAGCATATAAGACCCGTGTATGCGCCTGATTGATTTGAATCTGATTATTATCAAGTTCTAAAAAACTCGGCGCCACTAAATCTTTGGCGTTCTGGTGCTGGAAGTCAACCTTTGACATCGTCATGCCCGGATTCGTGAACTGATTAATCAGATTCACTCGTTCTTCTCCACTTAAACCGTGTAACGTTAAAGGAACCCCTCCCTTACGAAAAGGCTCTTGGAAGGCTAAAGCTGCTTTTGACAGGCTAATTTCAGCCGCAGAAGCTCGTTTTTGTTCGGTCGTTATAATGGCGTAACGCTTCACTTGAAATTCGTTATCCTCTGATGAAAAGCGTGCTTTCATCAAATCATTGATTTCTTTGCGATAGACATCATCCGGTGTTCCGGCCATTGGCATTAACAAGTTCTCGATGGCATTTTCACCCACGCGCTCGTTAACGACTAACAACTGATAGTGGCTTTTGGCATCTAAAGTGTTAATGGCTTCGCCATAAGAAACAATGACTTCTTGTTGGGCTTCTGCCCCAATGGCTTCAAAAGGTACATCACCTAATTCATAGACGCGGGAATAATGATCATCATCAATTTTCATTAATCCCTCATCGTTCAAATCTTGAAACTTAAGCGTATCTTGCGTGCTATAACCCAAGCGCGCTAAACGGTCTGCTTTTCTTTGGGCGGCAACCGATAGTTTTTTCTTTTTCTTAAACATGCCTTACTCCTTTCCAATTTTTTGATAAGTACGTTTCTTCTCCGTTAAATAAAAGGTAATGGAACGTTTAAACGTTCGATCATAGTCGAAAAATCGTAATAAAAAAGGAACGACCAAAACAGCAACTAACACAGCCGTTAAGACCCAACCATACCAGCCAGGAATCAAAATAAAAGCACTAGTTGATAGCAAGGTTCCCGGCAACATTTTTACAATCAGGACAGCCTGCTTTCGTGTTAACAATCCTTTGGCAATCGTTGGTTCCCATTTTGATAAATCTGTATAAAATTCGCTACTAGCCATTTCTATCCTCCAATCAAACGACGTGTCATACTCTGTGAGCCCATCACTGCCCAGCCTACGACAAACAATTTCACTAACGCTAAGCCGGCTGCGATTTGCCAAGTACCATAGGAAACCTTCCCTGTTAAAGGAAAATCGGAATCCGTTTGCCAAGCTGGGACGAGCTTCAAGATAATAATTAAAACCACTGATTGCAACAAAACAATCGCCACTTGTTTCCAATAATTAATCGCCACTGAGCGATAGTCTTCATGCAACGAGGCTGCTAACATAATCGGTGACAAAATTTTATACACACATAAAGTCAAAAAACGCATAAAGACAATCACCGTGACCAACATTGAAATCACGGTTGTCCCCAGCGAGTTCAAAAAAGAAATGAAGCCAAAGATTCCTTTTTGATACCAAGCCAAATCAACGCGTGACATGTCCCAAAGGCCGGCATTCGATCCGTTACTTTGATTATGTAATCCACCTGTCGTGGCAATGGTGTGGCCAATCGCATTTGCTAGGTATAACATCGCATCAATAATTTGCGGTGCCAAACCAATTACCAGGGTGGCAATAAAATAACGTAATCCTAAATTAATCATCACATCCGAGGTTAATGGCGTGCCTTGCGACTCACGAATTCGTTGCGCCGTTTTTGCCCATTCTAATAGAAACATAATGCCTAACATGGCAAAACCAATAAACATCAGTCCGTGAGTGATATTGTCAACCCAACTACTCGCCGTGGGATTCCAAGAGCTGAGGGATTGTGTTAATTCTTTAAGCTTGTCTTTATCTAAAACAACACCATTCATATTAAATCCTTTCTAATGGGCTTTTCACCCCATTCGGTTGGTTACGCCAACGTCGATTAATGATTCAATTAAAACGAAATTTTAGACAAGGCGGCAATAATTCCTGCACCTACGCCACCAACAATGGCCGCAGTAGCCGCGCCCCAAATCATGCCTTCAATTCCTTCATCGGTCATACGTGTATCTTCTGATTTGCGTCCTTTAGTGAACTTATTAAAGCCGAACAAAACACTAAACAAACCGATCACGACAATAACAGCTACAACAACACCGACTAACTTAATTAAAATATCCATCATTTCCTTCTTTCTATATGCTTGTTTGATTTTTTTAACAATAAAAAAGTAGAGAAAGTTCTACTTTTCTCTACTTTTCTTTCACGATTATGAAACAGCGCTTTGCTTCAGATCATTTGACATTTTTGCTAAACGCTTGCGCTTACGATTGTTACTTTGAACCTTCTGCCAAGTGCCAAGACCAACACCAGCCAAGACTACCAAACCAGCAACGTAAAGCTTTGTTGGATTTTCAGCTGTCTTCATGCCTGTTTGCGGTAAGGCCGTGGCCACCTTACTTGGTGTCGAGACTGGAGATTGTTCAGATTGTGTCCCTGATACTGGGCTAACACTCATACTTTCCTGACGCTCTTGTGTCTGCGTACCACCAGTTACCGTTGGTGTTGAGGTCACGTTGGTCTTACCATCTTGTGTCTGTGCACCGCCAGT
>NZ_DF968093.1 GCF_001047135.2 Fructobacillus tropaeoli
TCATCATTTCTTCCACGACTTCGTCGTCAACTTGACGATAGACGTGGGCAGCCCGTGCTAACTGATTGACATTGGCCCCTAACTTAGCGACCTCAAAACGTAGTTGTTTTAATTCTGAAAAATCCCGATGGACGACTTGCCCGGTTAACAACATTTGCAAAGCAAAGTTTTGAAAACTAGGACTTTGACTTGCCTGAACACGTTGATTTAAAAGTTGATTTTCTTGTGCCGTTAAATAAAGCTTTTTTTGTTTTTTGCGTTTACGATTGTTGTTCAAAACCATCTAATCCCTCCTTTCCTTTCTTGTGAAATAAAATCTGGTAACTAAGCATCAGCCTAAAAACAAGGGGAACAGAAAAAAGACAACACCTGTTGGCTAAAAAAGAGGATCATCCTTTTTGCAAGTTTAGCATGTGAGTACTCACAATGCCGAAATTACCCCCTCTTCTGCTCGCAGATAAAGGGGGTAAACTTTGGGGCGCTGCCCCAATCCCCGGTTAAATTCTTTCACAAAGTAATTATTTTTCGTCAAAATAAGCCATTCTTAAATCATCAAAAAGTGACTGATAAGCTGGTTTTCCTTGATTGTTTTTTAGCCATTTTAACGTTTTATCCAAGTCTGCTAGTTGGTCTTCTTGTGCTAATTCCTCGTAACTTTTTTGCAGCGTTTCAACGCGTTTTATCATGACAATGGGATCTAAAATGAGATCTTCACGTGTCAGTTCTTTGGTAAAGTCATCCGTTAAAACGGCTAAAATGGTTTCATAAATGGTTTGGTCATCCGACATCTTATTCTTCTCCTGTGTTAGCAGATTGATTCATTTTTTGGCGCATACTCATTTGCGGGCCACTACTTTTATTTTGTAAATGCGACGGTTTTTTTACATCTTTGGCCCCGTCGCTTGGGTTAAATTTTCACTGGGTGTGGGTTCTTTAGTGACTTCACTTCGGGCTTCGTTGGTCTTTTCAAGGTTTGGTTGCACGACAGTTTGTAACATCTTTTGATGTTCACTTTGCGTTTGTAAAGTGATTAAACGTTCATCAATTTCGTCAGCTAACGTCTTGGCTTCAGAACTAATTTGTTCAAAAACATCGGTTAGCTTTTCGAGTTTTGGATCATCTTGTGTCCAGTTATCCAGGTAACCAAAACTATATTCTTGGGTGTCAATTCCTAACTTTTCGGACAAAATAAAGGCCACACTTTCCGCCGCAAACTCACCTCTTTGGTAAGCTTCACTACCAAATTCAGCCGTTTCATTTTGGTGCAAACGGCTGTGAGCGACTTCATGTAACAACGTATGAATGGTTTGGTTTTGGCTTAACCCGTTCTTTAAAACAATGGTTTTTTGTGCGGTATTAAAATAGCCATTGGCCTGCGGATGGTTCGGTGGCATGGCCCCAAAAGCCACTTTCGCTGTTGTCAAACCAGTGACAATTTGCATGGCTTTTTCAAAACGATCGGGATGATTAGGGGTGTCTAGTTCCCCTTCAATTGGCTTGACGGGCTGGATGATTTTTTTAGGATCAGTCACTTGGGTTTGGTCAAAAACAGGAACGAGTTTGTAATAGGTATCGCGTTTCTTTTGACCATTTTCATCGAGCACAGGTTGACCCTCTGGGTCTTTTTGAATGACCGTTACGGGTGCCCAAATGCGTAATGACTTGGCACCTTTTTTGATGGGGTTCCCCATGTTTTTCCATTGCTGGAAGCTCGCAACTTGTCGGGCATCAGGGGCTTGTTCATGTAATAACCGTTGGTTACGACTTGAATATTGCGGGAATTGTGCGGCAAATTTTAAATAACTTTTCAAATAATCAGACTGGCGATATTTTGAAAGGCCTCGTTTTAAATAACGATTCAGACGCTTGGTATCTTTTCCTTGAATGATTTCTTGTAAGTTATCATCCAGTTCTTCGTCTTGATTATCGAGCACTAAATCCCCGCTTTGTTCTGGTTCTTGTTGGACTTTTGCTAAAATGTCTTTTGCTAATTGTTTGGGGTCAGTGTCTTGGGTACGTTGATTCATATTCTTTTTTTCCTCTTTTGATGTGGTATTAGCTTCGTGATAATGTGTCACCGGACCTTCCAGGCCAAAACGATCGACGCGTTGATGCAATAGTTTTTCAATGCCTTTGGGATAGAATGGCACAGTACTCATGGTTAAATTTGGATGTCGATTAGGCAGTTGGATAATTCGTTTGGTATAAGCCTTGAGTTGCGCTTCAATTTGCGTTAAATGTTGTTGGATAAATTGATATTGATCCCTAGGCAACGTGTTATCGATACCAATCAATGCACTTTCTTTTTCTATAAAAATAGCTTTTTGCAAATTCAAACCAGGCCTTTTAAGATGAGGGTTGTGGTTGGGAAACGGTGTTTCAAAGACACCATCACGTGGGGCTCTTGAAGAAAGACGTCCTTCTAAAGGAATAAACCATCCTGTTTTTTGATCATAAATGCCAACATACAAACGGTTAGCTTTTAAATCAAACTGATAAGAACCAGTGCGAGCCATTTCTTCTGCTAAAAATTTTGGATTTAAATACTTGACTTCCATTTTGTTTTCTCCTAATATAGTCCCTAGGAATAAGTAGTACAGGCACGCGTGAGCCGAAATTGCGCCATAGATTAGGCTATTTATTCCTTTTTTGGTGCCATGAGAATGAGAGAAGTCGGGGAAACCCGGCTTTTTTTATTGTCCTTATAGTTTTGGCCCTTTGGTTTCGGCAGCCTGACTTTGTTCTACTTGCTCTTCATCACCTGCCACCAACGCTTGTATTTCCTCATGCCCATAAAAACTAATTAATCCGTATGGATCGGCCTCTTGGATGAATGCTTGATAATCTGCCAAACTAAAAGTCGCATCAGCTGCTTTGTTTTGCTCAAATGCCTGCTGGTCATCTTTTAACAGCTTGACCCAATCCAACCCGTTTTGAATGCTGGCCACAGTGGCCGGCTCAAAATAGCTTTGAAATAGATTTTGATAGCTTTCTTGCAATGCTCGTGCATCAAAACCATTCACACTTTGCAAAGCGCCAGCCGCCAAGGCTTCTTGCAAGGCAGGTACTGTTTCAAATTCTTCCGCCACAAATTCCGTTTCACCATGCTGATTCAACACTTGCTGGTAATTGAAAAAGTATGGCGCAACTTCTTTAAAGTCTTGATAGTTCAACTGACGTACCATTTCGGTGACTAGAAGGTTATCGAAAGTCCCAATATTTTCCGGTGATTCTTCACTAGCATGCTGTAACAACTGCCCCATCGCATCCGAATTGTTAGCGAAGACTTTTTGAAAAATATCAGAGTCTAACGCCAACATTTTTGCTTTCACTTCGGCCAAGTAGCCGACTTGCAAGGCACTTTCGGACACAATTTCTTGCTTCATTTGTTTCCATTCAACCCGGCTGGGTTCAATGGCTGTTTGTTGAAAGTCACGGACGCTTTGTTCACGTAAAATATCCAAATACTGCCCATCAAACAAAAGAACTTGACCTTGATCGAGGGCATAACCATAATTGATTTTCGTTAAATACTGCGCAACGTTTTGACGCTGACCCATTGGGACCTGAGCCATAATTTGACGCACCAAGTCCAAATCGTTCGTGGACTCATTTAGCTGCTTTTGCTCCGTAGCTGGCGCAAAAGCCATCAACGTTTCTCGTTCCGCTTTGGAAAAACTCAGCCGATCTTGTCGTAAAGCATTTAAAAAAAGCAAGGGTTCGGTACTCACTTCGTACAAAAAACCGTCCTGTCCTGCTCGCTTGATAGCGGGTTCAGCCTGGTTAAATAATGGAAAGCCTTGTGCGGGCCAACTCGGCTCCTGAAACAAGCCCTCAACGCTGCCGTAATACATTTTGTCCTGCATATCAACTCCTTTTAGTGCATTGAAAAAGACTGTTGCTTACTCAATGCAACAGTCTTTTGCGTTTCATATTTTGTTTGAAAGTTCGGCCGGTGATCAGTCTGTAAACCCTTGGTTCCTTTTAAAAAATCATTCCAATCCATTTTTTCTTGGCTCGCCATTTTCGGTGGTTGATGTGGGGCCACTTGAATATGCTGATAATGAAAATCATCAATAAATTTCTGACCAGCCTCATCATGGTCAACAGCGAGAATCACTTGAATCGCATTTTGGTCAAAAATTTCATTTCCTTCCAAAAAATCCATTAACTCTGGCTTCTTCTCAGGGGCCATCTCAGGGTTAATTTGATTGGCAATGCTTTGACTAATCGTGCCTTTTCTGAGGCCATTCATGGCGACTAAGACAGTATTGTCTAATTTTTGATGATACAACTCATAATAGGACAACAAATCAATCGGTGCTTCAAAGGCAATCACTCGTAGCGGATCATGAGCGGTTGGTTTTGTTGGTACTTTGCCCAATACGACTTGAAACCCTGCAAACCCATTCCCCTTCGTTCTTTTAAGATGACCACGTTTCCCGTATTCTTTTTTCTGCCAAACTCCTTGGACACTGATGCCCAATATGTCGTCTTTCACTTTATTTTTAAAAACAATCACTGGTTCACTTTTTTTGTTTTCATAATCCGTTAAATAACTCGCCTGACTGATGAGCCCTTGGTCTTTAAAAAAGTGAATCGTCTCGGCACTCAAGCCTCGCTCTTCTTGTAAGTATTGACTGGCTAAATTAAATTTTTGATGGTCTTTTAGTCGATACGTGAACTCTTTGGGTTGCAAAGGGGTGGCTTGAAACGTCTTCCCCTGCACATGATCTAAAAAAGAAAGCGCTTCATTGAAGTCACAATCTTTAACGGTTTGAATCAGTTTGATATTATCGCCACCAAAACCTTGACTGTTCCAATAAAACATATTCTTCCGCGTATCAATCACCAAGCTATCATGCTCCGTCCACGTATAGTGAGCTCCTGCAGGCTTTAACGACATGTCAAGAGCATGTGCAACGTCAACCATCGCTAATTGGCGCCCTTTTTCGAGTATTTGTGCCCGTTCTTCGATGTTCATATACTTCTCCTTTCCAAAAAGTAGAGTTTTCTCTACTTTTCTCTACTTTTCCAAGTATGACCGCCACTAGATTCTGAGCGCCAGTCATTTACTTGTTTTTTCGATAAAAATACCAAGCCAAGGCGGCCGCGCCTCCAGCAATTAACAGACAAACGCCAAAAGGAATACCACGGCCAATGTTGGAGCCAATGCGCCATGAAAATCCGCGGATAATGCCATTTAAGATGGTTTGAATGATATTTTCACCACCACTTGAATGGCGGACCTGTGCGACTAAAGTCATCATGTTTTTTCTCCTATTTTCAATGAAATAAAAAGTAGAGAAACCTCTACTTTTCTCTACTTTCCTCTACTTTTATGTTGGTTTGACTATCAAGATAGCCTCACAGAGTCCCATGATCAATCAGTGGAATGCCTTCTTCTTGACCAGCACGCCACATTTCAGCGAATGGCGTTGCATACCGAACCACCTCATACCAATTCTCATCGGTCGGTTGATTGGCTAATTGGTTCGCATTGGGATGGTCAAAAGTGGAATATTTTTGATCCATCAAGACATTTTCGCCGTTAATAAAGATTAGTGCCTTTTGATTATCTAACCGGCCAATTTCATCCGGTGTTAGTAAGTCACGTGCTTGTGTTTGGCGGTTTTCAGAACCGCCTCCCTTGGAACTGACGGAATGATTACGAATGGAAATGGTTTGCTTTCCAGAGCGTTGTGATAAATATTCAGTGGTCTCTTTTTCATTACCACCCAAGAAAAGCAAGGTATCAGCGGTCGCCAGAAGACTGGCCCAACCTTTGTTGTACATCGTTTTCAATTGATCCAGGGCCTGCAAAATGACCACAATCGACATTTCACGACTCCGCAAGGTAGCCATGGCTTTATCAATGTTGGGTAACTTCCCAATATTGGCAAATTCATCCAAATAATAGCGCACATGTTGTAAGGGCTGTTGAGTCTTCAAAAGCCCTTGGTTCACCTGATCGGCTTTCTTCGATAACGTGGTAATTGAAGTGGCCACTAACATCGAGGCCAGGAAGTTATACGAACTACTTAATTCTGGAATTGAAATAAAGACGGCCGTCTTCTTTTCATTCCAAGAGCCAATGTCCATGCTGTCATGTTCAATCATTTGCTGGACAGCTTGGTGATCAAAAGAAGCAAAGACCGCCACCGCATTACCAACAATCCCAGCCTTGGTTTCGGCTGCACCACCCGTGGTCTCAAAATTCTGCCATTGTTTAACCGCATAGTTACCAGGGTGTTTTTGTTCCAATTCAATCATCCATTTTTCAACTTGACTGGGTTCCTCTTTATCGACGCGTATAATGTTCCGCAATAAATCAGCGACTTGGCCAATATGTGGCAAATAGCCGTTATCGCGCCCATCAAACCATAAAAAGGCAATCAATGAGCGCAACAACATGTCCGAAGCTAACTTCCAAAAATCAGGTTTCTGCTCATTACCCGCAATCGAAATCGAGATACTTTCGAGCACGCGGTCAACATCCAATTCGGTGGGCATATAAGCAAAGACGTTAAAAGTATTGGAGTTACTTAAGTTCGCCAAATCAAAGACTTTAATTTGATAGCCCGCTTCCCGCAACATTTGGCCAACTTCATGAACTAAAAGGCCTTTGGGGTCGGTTACGACCATGGAGGCATTCATTTGCATTAAATTGGGCTTGACAAAAGTAAAGGTCTTTCCAGAACCAGAACCACCAATCACCACCATATTTTTATTACGTTGAACGGGCCTTGGTAAGCGCGCATTGAACAGCCCCATCTGCGCATTTTGTGAGAGTAAGGTATTCTTGTCAAAGTCCTGGTCTGCATATTTGGCCATTTCAGTAATCGTGGCAAAACGGGCTGATCCATGTTCTTCTCCTGCCCGATAAATACCGGGATCATTGTGATAAATATATAACAGCATGGCGCTCAAAAAGCCAATCAGGGCAGCTAAAAGTGACCATAAAGAAGGAATCAAAAAAAGTGGCCAATGTTGCAAGGCTTTTTGTGATTCGATACTGTAAGTAATGAAAGCAAATTCTTTTTCTGCAAAACTGTTCAAAGGAATGGCGAAAAACCAATTCGTTAAAAAAGAAAATAAAATGGCCAAGAATAGACCTAGCCATAGATGCGGGACAATCTGTTTTTTATATCGTTGCATTAGCGTGTTCTTCCTTTCCCAGCAGCGGGTGCCGCTTTCGCCATGTTTTGTGCTTGTGTTTGCATCGTGGATGCCGTTTGCTTGTCTGATTTTTTGAACTCTTCGGCGACTGAAGAACGCAAATCAGGATCTTTGACTATATCTTGCCAAAGTTTGGCGTCGGGATCATGAATGTCCTTTAGCAAATCGTCCATGGCCTTGTTAATGACCTCTTTGTCTTGAAAACGAAAGAGCAAATCAGTTTTGCCATCATATTGACGAAAGGCAAAGGCCACGCCATGTTCAGCCAGGACTTCTCGTAAACGTTCAAGATTAACCGGTTGATTGAAAGAGGACGGTAACGTGATGATGGACTTTCCTGATTTTTCAGCCATAAATTGATAATAACCGAGTTCACCGGTGCGTTGCCGGTACTGAGCAGCACGATCGGCCAGATAGTGTCGCAGTGACTCCCCCGTCAACACACTAAAGGCTTTTAAGATTTGGATAACGGTGGTTTGCCCGCTGTTCGTAAATTTATGCAGTGCTTCTTTTTGTTCCATAAAAGTTCCTTCCCAAATAAAAAAGTAGAGAAAGCTCTACTTTTCTCTAC
>NZ_DF968094.1:0-2000 GCF_001047135.2 Fructobacillus tropaeoli
TTTTGTTTTTCAAAGGGGTTATAGCTCTGTTGAGCCTGCACTAATACCGTCTTAGCCGTGTCCTCCATCTTTCGGACAGTATAAAACTGTTCCGCCTTAAGAAAGTGAAAAGCCACCCGCTTCGCTTGCTCTAAGGCTCTGTTACGTTTGACCTGTTCCCAGTTCACACCGTTATACAGATAGTAATTCATGTCATCCCCAAAAGGCACAACGGCCATAGGGTTATCTTTTAGGATTGTGTCAGCAAGTTTTAAATAGTTGACTGCGGTAGGCTTGCCCTCTTCATTGCATATCAACCACTTAGGCCTGTCTGTCCGTTCAGCTAAAAAGGTCTGTTCTAATTGCTCTGTGTTAGCCATCGTTTGCCTCCCTTCTTTTTGCCTTAGCAATCTCACGCTTTAAAACGCTTGTATAGACCTTTTCTAGTTCTTGATATCTAAGTGGTTCAAGGCTTCGGTCATTGGCTACCTCGGCAATCTCTAAGGCCCTGCGTGGGTGTAACTGGTAGGACAGTAGCCAACCAATAAGGCTTGTCGCTTGGTCGTTGCGTTGTCCCTTTTCAAAGCCGTTGGCAATCATTCCCCAACGCTCTTCAACACTATAGCGGGTATGCCGTTGGCTGTTCTGTTCCTTGTTGTTGGTTTTATCTTGGTCTAGTTCGTCCACCCACTGCGGTTTGTCTTGTATGTTTGCTAGTCCAGTAGTGGCTTTGTACTCGTTGCCATCAATGACAGACGGGGCAACAATTACACCACCACTATTTAACAGGTCTAGGCCATCCATGGCGCTTATTAGTCGTTGCTTAGTCTCTTTATCTTCACACTTATAAAAAACGTGCCAGCCACCTCCTGCGGTCTTTTCCAGGTAGGTTTCTGATATGGTGGCAGGGTCAACCCCTCGACTGTTCAAGAAGACCTTTAAACTGTGCAGGCCGTCTTTTCCATGTTGGTCAACGTCTACCACCACAAGAGGCGAACGGTCTAGGTCAATGCCAACATTACCACCCTTGTATTCTGGATGTTCTTCTAACCATTCGGCCAACTCTTCCCAGTGATTAAAGCTATTTTTATAGCCACCCTCTTCAGCGTTGTACTTCGTATTAGGCAGTGCCATGTAGACAAAAGCGCCTAGACCCATGTAGGCCTTAATCGCTTTTACTGTGCTGTCATTCATTCAAAGCGCCCCCTGTGTTGTTCAAGACTTGCTACACGTTTCTGGTAGCTCTTAGCGTTGTTCTTCATCATGTTCAGCGTATAAAAATACTCGTCACTGCTTACAATTTTGTACACGCCACCTTTTGCATTTCTCAAACTACCAACCAAATAGCCTTGGTCTGTTAAGTGGCTCAAAATGGTGTATAGTCGTCTTTCTGGTATACCCACTTTCGTGGCCAATAAAGGCACTTTAATAGCGTTCTCTTGTCCTTGGGGCAAGGCCATGTATACTGCCTTTTCCCGTGCTGTTAGTTGGTCTTGGTGTCTTACGTTAGTCATTACAGTTCCCTCCCGTCTATTTTCTGCATCAGTTTTTTATACTCACCCAAGTTAGCAATATGAAAAGTATATTTTTCGCTATCTATGGCAATCGCTGGGGAATCACACAAAGAGTTTAAAGTGTTGACCTCTGCCACTGTCATTAAAAATTTTCTAGCCATTAAATCCCCTTTCAATGTCTGCTGTCAAGTTGGCAATCTGCATATCAACCATGTAAAAAGCCTTGGTGTCTGGCTCTAGCGTGCTGATAAGACGTTTTAAAAAGATAAGGTGGTTGCGTAAATGATCAACAGGGCTGTACTGTCGCTCCTCAACTTTCGCCACTTCTGGCGAACAAAAGCCGTCAAATACTACTGTTTGTGTGTTGTTCATGTTAAAATATAGCCAAATAGCCATTTAAAAGGCGTTTTTTCTCAAGTCATTCCCATCTAGTCGCCAAACTTCGGGGGATGTCTTTTTTTGTGCCTTTTTCATGCTTTCGGCTCTCCTTTCTTAAATATCAGCAAA
>NZ_DF968094.1:2102-5135 GCF_001047135.2 Fructobacillus tropaeoli
TAGAAGATATAAGGCAATGTGTTGCTTAGCTCGTTCTAGCCGTTCTTTTTGGTCATTATCTAGCGCCTCTTCTGGCTTATTGACTCCTTTAGCCTTCTTCAGTTGCTTAGGTGTCATCCCCGTGGCGTACTTATAGGCTAGTTGGTGGTAGTTGCTATAAGCGTGCGGGTCGTTAGGCAACTCTGCCTTGATCGTGTCGGCCAAATCAATGTTTGCCCGCTTGTTAAGCTCTCGGCTTAGTTTAGCTTGGTCTAGTTCCTGCTTCAAATTGTAGAAGGCCTTGACCAATGCCTTTTTAAACTCTTTTACCTGCGGTGTATTGTCTAACAGCGTGATTAAGAATGTTGCCTGTTGCTCGTTGAGTTGATACACCTTTTTAGGTCGTCCCCGTCCTGGTATTTTAGCGATTTCAAATCGCAAAATTCCAAACTCATTTAGGTCATCTTGATTATCTCTAATCAAATCGCTAACAG
This sequence comes from Fructobacillus tropaeoli, assembly GCF_001047135.2. GTDB lineage: Bacteria > Bacillota > Bacilli > Lactobacillales > Lactobacillaceae > Fructobacillus > Fructobacillus tropaeoli. Next base: position 2,576 of record NZ_DF968094.1, read on the forward strand.
ACCTATATTTATTACCCGTATGTTCTGCAATCACTTCCGCTGTCGTATAAGGTTCTTCCTTCAAACCCTTGTAATAAACCAGTTCCATGTATTCCCTCCGTTGGTATCCTGTCTCCTTCTTACTTTTCGTTAGTTCCTAAGTAATAGCCAACCTCTACGCCACCAAGACCCACAACGGCCACAGTGACAAGCGTTGTCAATATATTCCAAACTTCCATGTCATCCCCCTTAGTGCCATTCTTTAATGGCCTTGCTAATCTCGTCACGGTCGTAAACTGTGCCGTACCCTGTGACGTGTGCCCTCACTCGCCCAGCGTTCACTAAATGGCGCTTGAACGTGTTAGACGAACACCCGGCATATTTGGCCGAGTCCTTTAAATTCAGCCACCTAGGCCACTCTGTGACCGTCTGCGTTGTTTGTTCCATGTTCTGTTCCTTACCTCCTTATAACTTTTGATATAACCACTCATTAAGTGCGTTATAAGTCTTATCCGTCACGTATTCGCCTGTACCGTTTAACACTCGATACAAGGTAAATCGTGACAAGTTTGTCTGTTCTGCTAGGTCACTCACTTTTAAATTAAGTTCACCCCGTTGTCTCTTGATGGCCTTGGCCATGTTGTTACTAATCACTGGCATTATTTGCCTCCCTTTATATTTCGCAACTATTTGTACCAATATAGTAGCACATAAACAGAAACTGTCAACTATTTGCACTATTATTTATTTTTTATAATATGTTATGTTGCTTTTTATGTCACTTTGACTATAATTTGTGTTATGGATATACATAACAATTTACAAAAAATAAGGAAGCAAAAAAAAGTTTCACAAGAGGAGTTGGCCAAACTGGCCGGGGTTTCTCGTCAAACTATTTCTTTATATGAGCGTGGCAAAAGAGAGCCGAGAATGGCAACTTGGAAGAAATTTTCTGATTTTTTTGGCGTTGATGTCGGCTATTTACAAGGCTTAACCAATTTTAAAAATGAGGATGAGGCTTTTTTGTCTTTTATGGATAAAAATGAGTTTGATAGTGAGAAAGAAGAAGAGCTACTAAAAAATATTGATTGGCAAATAATGATGTTGGCAAGTTTTTATGATGATTTTTTTGATTCCATAGCTAAAAACATTGATGATGATTTTCTTGAAAAATTAGACGTGATGCAAAAAAGAAGACTGGCATTCTTCACTTTAGGCATGATAAAAACCGCTGGGATTTTTTCGGCAACAAATAATAAGAAAACAAATAAATATTTGTCTGATATTGCTAGATTTAATTTGCAAGAGGAAAATAACTTAAACATGTTTAACGACTATAAAAAGTTTGATGCTCTAAATGATGACAAATAAAAAAAGCGCCTTGGCTGTATGTGCCTTGGTGCTTTTTATATTGGGGATGTACACAATTACTACTTTTATCACTGCACCTCTTTACAAAAAGGGTGCAAAGACAAAATAGGCAAATGTGGCTATGTGGCAACGTTTATCACTACACCCTATTTATAGTTTTTGTAAAGAATGCAAGAGTTATACAAAATGCACCTCTTTTGAAAAAGGGTGCAAACTCTAAACAACTATAAACGCCTATATAACGCTATTTATCACTGCACCCCTTTTGGACTTTTTCGATAAAATGCAGGGGTTATAAAAAATGCACCTATTTACGAAAAGGGTGCAGAGCCAAAAAGAGCATATAGCCTTACATACCAGCGCTTGCTACTGCACCCCTTTTTGGGTTTTCGTAAAGAATGCAAGGGTTTATAGGAAGTAGCAACTAGTGCAAAAATTGCACATACCACTACCCTATTTTGGGGATGTGGTTTGTGACTTTTTAGGTGTGACCTTTTGTGACCTTTTGTGACCTTTTGTGACCTTTTTAGGTGTGACCGTTTTAATCTTTTTCATACACCTTTTTACCATGTACTCTTATTGCTTCCGACCATTGCGCTTTAATGGCCTTGTCATGCGCTTCCTTTCTCTTTCCGTAAAGTTCATATAGATTGCTTAATTGTCGTCCTATGCTACATATTTCGTCCATTTTTTTGTAATAGGTCGTCCAGTGCATCCCCTTTGGCCGTTTTGGTGTTATATACATTCTATAGGCTAGGTCACAGGCTAATAAATGGCCTAATCCCAAGTAACTGTTATATAGAACGGGGTCTAATTTATTAATAAGATTTAGCTGTTTATCGTGTAATGCCATAATTTTAGTGAAAGTGTGACGTCTGGCTTTATTATCTTGCCCAGCATAATACAACCCCGCACATACTCGGCATATCACTGCCCGCCCTACTTGATATAGTGCGCCTTTTCGTTTCTCACAGTAAGGACAAATAAACCAATACCGTACACCGCCATAATTAGGTTTAGTAGTTGCTAAAGCTATCTTGTGACCCTGCCAGTTCACACCATTAGCACGGGGATGTTCTCTAAAGTTTAATTGTTGGATATTTAATTTTGGATAGCTTGTGACCTTTTGCATTGCAACCCTCAATTTATGTCTAAAACAATAGTCAAATTTTGTGACCTTGTTGCACACTTTTTAAAGCTCTTTAGTCTA
>NZ_DF968094.1:5225-7470 GCF_001047135.2 Fructobacillus tropaeoli
CTGTAACCATGTAACTTTTAGGGTGCAACCTTTTGCAACGTTGAAACACTATTTAAGTGCGTTCTTGATCGTATAGGCATAGTTTTTATAACAGGTTTTAACAGGTTTTCATATTAGGTTTTGTTAGGTTTTTATTGTCAAGTTTTGTCAAGTTTTTAGTAAAAAATAACTGAGGTTTTCTGAGGTTTAGGCATAGGTTTTAATAGGCTTTTAAGGCAGGTTTTAGCAGGTTCCTCAGTACAAAAATAGCCCTACTCGTTTGAGTAAGGCTTTTCTTATTCGGGATGTTTTATTAATGCCCAGTAAGGAGTACGGCTTAGCACCTTAAATCCAAGGTGCTAACTTGGCCCACTTCTTAAAACGTTGATATATACGGATTTTATGCTAAAAATATGCCAAAAAACATTAAAAAATATCAATGTTGGCCCACATACAAATAGCGAAGTTTAAAGTGTACCCATCCCCGTTACATGCTTGCTACTTTGTAACGTTGCCACTTCTGGCAATGTTTCCCCACTGCTGGGGAACGTTCTAAGTTCAACTTAGGGCGTCCCGTTTCGTTACTCCCCTATGTCGGCCTAGGTTTAATCTAGGTCGTGACCTGCACCGACTACATGTAGGGACAGGTTGCCTTCCTGACCTGACTCGGTAAATCACAGTATCAGGTCTGCCACTTTTGGCAGAAAGCTGGGGTAACGTTTTGTTATGGCAGGATGGCAGGGTGTGGATGTGTCCACGGTTGTCAAGGGGGTGTCTATTTTGGACACTCCTTTTTGTTTTCGCCACTTTTGGCAAAGGAGTCGGCAAATTACCGCCCCCCCCTATCTTGATTATTTATCAAAGCACACATATATCGTCACCTTGTGTCACGCACCAATTTTCAAAAGTTTTTTTCTGGGGTTGTTATTAACCGCCAAGCGTTCCTGCGTGGCCATTTGTATTTTTAAAAAGCACCCCATAAACCCACCCTAAAAACCCGACAAAAACAGCTAAATATTTTTATCAAATGCCTGTTTACTAGGCTTTTAGGGGATGTACCCCCCCTACCTAAAAATTTCAAAAATTGAACTTTGACACAAGGCGACGATATGCGAGCGCTCTCTTCATCAGACGGACAGGGGCGGGGGTATGTTTTATTTTTATTCTGTTTACGTACAATCATACTAGAACAAACAAAAAAGCCTCCACGGGCTTTATATGGCGTATTTATAACTAGAGTCAAATACTTAACACTAACTAAATTGCTTAATACGTTCTGGCTGTTCTATCGACTTGGCTAACCTGTTCAGTTCATTATTGACCTCTTGTATCACAGCAGTAGGCGCTACTATGTTGTAATACTCGCCAAATGGTTTGCGGCGCTTATAGTGGTCATGTTGCATTTGCACAATTTCAGGCGGTAGCGTTGCGGTATAGTCGTCAAACACTCGGCGTACTTCTATCCAAAAGTTATAGTTTTCTTCAGCGTAACGATTGCTAAAATGTCCGCCCTCTTCTTGCTTTAAATATTCAAGACCCTTTAGCGCCCAATCAGCATAGCCTGTAAAGTAATGCCCGATTATATGCCTTTGCTTCATGTCATCCCCCACAAGTGCTTTTAAGACAATTATACAGGAAGACCTGACGCACTAAATCAGTGCACCAGCGTACTTACAAGTACGGAGATTATAGGGGTGTGCTTATAAACACACCCCAAAATCAGTACGTAGATTTAGGTGCGTGGATGTATCCACAGAGCAAACTATAACAGGCGTACCTGTGAGTACGGTTGTTCATGGTGTGAATGTATCCACGCTATCACAGTCCAACAAGCGTGCTTGCAAACACGGTTGTTAGTTGTCCACTACTGGACAATACAAAAATATCCGCTACTTTTCCGCTACAGTTTTAAGCCGTGTTGTTGTTCATTACTTGCGGTACTGATTCGGTACTTCTGGCGTTTTCTATCCGTTTATCTGATTTTATCCGCTACTTTTCGCCTTTTCTGGCATATTTTGGCCAAAATAAAAACGGCTATAAAAGCCGTCACATTGCTAGGGTGCAAGTGTTTTTTATCCTCTAATTTATCCGCTACTTTTTCCGCTACTTTTGTTGATTGTCAGTGACGTTCAGTGACGTTCAAAAAATCAAAATAGCTTAAGACTGGGATTTTTGACGCCTCTTGACGTCTCCTGATGGTACTCATGGAGAAGAAGTGCATATTACCATGCTTATTTATAGGCATTTCAAGCTATAATGTAGCACT
>NZ_DF968095.1:0-2500 GCF_001047135.2 Fructobacillus tropaeoli
TTATTGTTCGTTACGAAGCAAACGTGCTTCTAGCGAGGCGCTGGTTATCTTGGATAGCCGGCAGTTGATAAAAGTTTTTCAGAAAGTTGTTGACAGCGTTCAACATTCCTGATAAACTAATCAAGTTGCCCTAACAAAGCAGCTCAAATAACTTTCCAAATTAGTTGTTGACTTTGGTTCACAGCTATGGTAAACTAAATGAGTTGCCCAACAAGGCATCGCACATTGAAAACTGAACAAAACTTTGAACAAACAAATCTGTAACGGTGGCTACTTGGTAAGTAGTCGCAAACAAATTTGCGAAGTCAATTCGTAACAAACAATAAACGGATAGGCGTTATCGAGAGATAGCAACTAGTCAGTTTAATCGAAGAGCAATCTTCAAACTTTTAACATGAGAGTTTGATCCTGGCTCAGGATGAACGCTGGCGGCGTGCCTAATACATGCAAGTCGAACGCGCAGCGAAGAGTGCTTGCACTCTTCAAGCGAGTGGCGAACGGGTGAGTAACACGTGAATAACCTACCGAAAAGCAGGGGATAACATTTGGAAACAGATGCTAATACCGTATAAAACGTGCTGTCGCATGACAAAACGTTAAAAGGTCCGTTTGGACCACTTTTTGATGGATTCGCGGTGCATTAGTTAGTTGGTGGGGTAAAGGCCTACCAAGACGATGATGCATAGCCGAGTTGAGAGACTGACCGGCCACATTGGGACTGAGACACGGCCCAAACTCCTACGGGAGGCTGCAGTAGGGAATCTTCCACAATGGGCGAAAGCCTGATGGAGCAACGCCGCGTGTGTGATGAAGGCTTTCGGGTCGTAAAGCACTGTTGTATGGGAAGAACGGTAAGGGTAGGAAATGATCTTTACATGACGGTACCATACCAGAAAGGGACGGCTAAATACGTGCCAGCAGCCGCGGTAATACGTATGTCCCGAGCGTTATCCGGATTTATTGGGCGTAAAGCGAGCGCAGACGGTTCGATAAGTCTGAAGTGAAAGCCCACAGCTCAACTGTGGAAGTGCTTTGGAAACTGTCGAACTTGAGTGCAGTAGAGGTAAGTGGAACTCCATGTGTAGCGGTGGAATGCGTAGATATATGGAAGAACACCAGTGGCGAAGGCGGCTTACTGGACTGCAACTGACGTTGAGGCTCGAAAGTGTGGGTAGCAAACAGGATTAGATACCCTGGTAGTCCACACCGTAAACGATGAACACTAGGTGTTAGAGGGTTTCCGCCCTTTAGTGCCGAAGCTAACGCATTAAGTGTTCCGCCTGGGGAGTACGACCGCAAGGTTGAAACTCAAAGGAATTGACGGGGACCCGCACAAGCGGTGGAGCATGTGGTTTAATTCGAAGCAACGCGAAGAACCTTACCAGGTCTTGACATCCTTTGAAGGTACTAGAGATAGTGCTGTTTTCTTCGGAAACAAAGTGACAGGTGGTGCATGGCCGTCGTCAGCTCGTGTCGTGAGATGTTGGGTTAAGTCCCGCAACGAGCGCAACCCTTATGTTTAGTTGCCAGCATTCAGTTGGGCACTCTAGACAGACTGCCGGTGACAAACCGGAGGAAGGCGGGGACGACGTCAGGTCATCATGCCCCTTATGACCTGGGCTACACACGTGCTACAATGGCGTATACAACGAGCAGCGAACTCGCGAGGGTAAGCGAATCTCTTAAAGTACGTCTCAGTTCGGATTGTAGTCTGCAACTCGACTACATGAAGTCGGAATCGCTAGTAATCGCGGATCAGCATGCCGCGGTGAATACGTTCCCGGGTCTTGTACACACCGCCCGTCACACCATGGGAGTTTGTAATGCCCAAAGCCGGTGGCCTAACCTTTTGGAAGGAGCCGTCTAAGGCAGGACAGATGACTGGGGTGAAGTCGTAACAAGGTAGCCGTAGGAGAACCTGCGGCTGGATCACCTCCTTTCTAAGGATAATCGGAGCGTTACAGGGACTTAAGTGTCAATTTGATTTGTGTCAAAGTTTTGTTTAGTTTTGAGTGCGTGAAGCACAACCAGCGTATGGGGGATTAGCTCAGCTGGGAGAGCACCTGCTTTGCAAGCAGGGGGTCAGCGGTTCGATCCCGCTATTCTCCATTGGCCAGAAGAAAGCCTTTTGGCCAAAAGCTAGTACATTGAAAACTGAATAATCAAGAAATTCTTTTAAAATGATTCAGAGGTGAATCATCTAAATGAACCGAGAAACAACACAAGTTCTTTAATAAGAACGGTTTAATCGCAGGTCTTTTAAGACCAACTCATAAAACTGATCCAACTTTAAAAGTTGTGGTTAAGTGAATAAGGGCGCGTGGTGGATGCCTTGGCACTAGGAGCCGATGAAGGACGTGACTAACTACGATAAGCTTTGGTGAGCGGTAAGTACGCTATGACCCAGAGATTTCCGAATGGGGAAACCCAGCACATAGAAGTGCTATCCATATCTGAATACATAGGATATGAGAAGGAATACGCTGTGAACTGAAACATC
>NZ_DF968096.1 GCF_001047135.2 Fructobacillus tropaeoli
TATATATAAAACTTATATAAGATATAGATATCTTTATTTTTTAATTATTTTTATTAAAAAATAAAATATTTATACTTTTTTATTTACTGAATTTATTATTCTATATTTGGATGATTTTCTAATTAAATTTAATTTTTTATAATTTAAAAGGCTAATAAGGTTGATGAGCATTTAATTTTCAGTTAAACTTATGGGGTATTTATTTGTATGATGAAATTGAGACGGAGTAAGTATTCATGAGAAAGAAATTGTATAAGTCAGGGAAAATGTGGGTTGCCGCTTCAGTTGCCATCTCCTTTTCCGCGTTATCTATTAGCGTGGGGAATAATGGTGCTAAAGCAGATGATTCACAACAATCATCAACTCAGATTCAGTCAACGCAAGTAACAACTGCGTTGCCAGCTGGTGGACAATATTCAACTACAAATGGTGGGCAAAGCTGGAATTATTTAGTCAATGGTGTTGCAATTAAAGGGATGTACCAAGATGGCCAAGGTCAGCTGCGCTATTTTAATTTCATTGATGGTACTCAAGTTAAAGGTGAATTTTTAAGTATTAATGGTACTTATTATTATTTTGATCAAAATAGTGGCGAGGGACATTTGGTTCCAACTCAAAGTAACGGCCATTATACGGAAATTGGCAATACTGGTGCTTGGGGCTATCAGAATAGTAATGGGGAACTTGTTAAGGGAATTCAAAATATCGATGGTCAACTTAGGTATTTTGATGAGAATACTGGTAACCAAGTTAAAGGTGGCTCGGCTACTATTGGTAATAAGAGTTATTATTTTGAACCAAGTCAAGGAACACTTACAACAACAATTGATCAAGTATCCGATGCTCAAAATGCTAATATTCGAGGATTGGCAACCGTTAATGGTCAGTTAAATTACTTTGATCCTACAACTGGTGAACAAGCTAAGCATAAGCAAGTGGCTACAAATGGTGCAACGTATTATTTCAATGATAGTGGTGTTGGAACATATTTGTTCACCAATGTACAAAATACACCGGCTAATGATGTTTCACAACACAATGCTGTAAATAGTACTGATACTAAGGATTATACGAATACTGTTGATGGCTTCTTAACGGCTGATACTTGGTATCGACCAAAGTATATTTTGGATAATGGTGAAAATTGGCGCGCTTCAAACGAAGGGGAGTATCGCCCTTTCATTATGAATTGGTGGCCTAATAAAAACGTTGAAGTTAATTATCTGAAATTAATGCAAAATAATAATTTGCTATCAAGTACGGTTCAATATGATCTTTTCACAGATCAGGCTATTTTGAATCAAGCCGCTTATCAGGCTCAAATTGCAATTGAAAAGCGAATTAAGTCAGAGGGTAGCACAGATTGGTTAAATACGCTGTTATTTGGTGGTGATGATAGCCATCCTTCATTTGTTAAGCAACAATTTATTTGGAATTCTGATTCTGAATCTCCATGGCAGGGTGACGCTTGGTTCCAGGGTGGGTATTTGAAATACGGGAATAGTGTTATGACGCCTACAAGTAATTCAAATTACCGCCAGGCAGGAAATGCTTTTGATTTCTTGTTAGCTAATGATGTTGATAATCAAAATCCAATTGTGCAGGCTGAGGATTTGAATTGGCTATATTATTTGATGAATTTTGGTTCTATTACGACTAATGGTTTAGATAATGATTCCAATTTTGATAGTATTCGATTAGATGCTGTTGATTTTATTCATAATGACGCTATTCAAAGAACATACGATTATTTGAGACAGGCATTCAATTTAACGAAAAATGAAGCTACTGCAAATCAACATTTATCATTAGTGGAAGCAGGGGTTGATGCTGGAACAACCACTTATAATAGCGATGGCTTAATTGAATCAAATATTCGTCCGTTAGCAACTGATTCTTTAACTAACGCTCCAGGTAAAAATGCATCACTGTCAAACTTAATAAAGGATGTCGATAGTGGTGAAGTGATTGCGGATCATGCTAATTTTTCTACTGATGATGGTATTCCAAATTATTCTATTATTCATGCACATGATAAAGGAATTCAGGAAAACGTTGGTGCAGCGATTACTGCTGCAACAGGGGCTGATTGGACTAATTTTACTACCGAACAATTAGAACAAGGCCTTGATTTATATTATCAAGATCAACGGTCAACCAACAAAAAGTATAATATTTATAATTTACCAAGTATATATGCTTTAATGCTGACAAATAAGGGTACTGTTCCAAGAGTATATTATGGAGATATGTATCAAGATAATGGTCAGTATATGCAACAAAAAAGCCTATATTATGATGCCATTAGTTCACTAATGACTGCTAGAAAGCAATACGTCGCTGGTGGTCAAACAATGAGCGTTGATGAAAATGGGTTATTAAAGAGTGTACGTTTTGGAAAAAACGCAATGACTGCTCAAGATACAGGTGATGCTGAAACAAGAACAGAAGGTGTTGGTGTCATTATTGGTAATGATCCATCAGTGAAGGTTGCGGATGGTCAAACAGTTACCTTGGATATGGGTGCTGCTCATAAAAACCAAGCTTATCGTCCATTAATCTTGACGACAAGCGATGGCATTCAAACTTACGATAGTGATGAAAATGCACCAGTTGTATATACAGATGACAATGGAATCTTGACTTTTTCAAATCAAGATATTAATGGTCAAGCTAACACAAAAATTGTTGGAACTTTGAATCCACAGGTTTCGGGTTACCTTGCTGTTTGGGTTCCGGTTGGTGCCAGTGCTGATCAAGATGCTAGAACAGCACCATCTACTCAAAGTACTAATGATGGGAAAGTATTGCATACGGGAGCTGCGTTGGATTCAAACCTTATTTTTGAGGGATTTTCTAATTTCCAACCAATGCCAACTACACATGATGAGATGACAAATGTTGTGATTAGTCAAAATGCTAGTCAATTCGCTAAATGGGGTATTACTAGTTTTGAAATGGCACCGCAGTATCGCTCATCAGAGGATCATAGTTTCTTAGATTCAACAATTGATAATGGATATGCTTTTTCAGATCGCTATGATTTGGGATTTGGAACGCCTACTAAATATGGTACTGATGAAGATTTAAGGAACGCAATCAAGGCTCTTCATCAAAATGGCATGCAGGTGATGGCTGATGTCGTAATGAATCAGTTATATTCCTTAAACGGAAAGGAAGTTGTTTCAGCTAGTCGTGCGGGTGTTTACGGAAATGATGTAGATTTGCCTTTTGGAACACAGCTATACGTGGTCAATACTACCGGTGGTGGTGAGTATCAGAAGAAATATGGTGGTGCTTTCTTAAACATTATTAAAGAAAAATATCCAACTTTATTTGATTCAGAGTCTTACGATTATTATTTGAAAAATTATTCTGATAATGGCCACGGACCAGCATATATGACAACAGCTACAGCAACTCGAGAGGCGATTCCATCTGATCAGCCGCTTAAAGAATGGTCGGCTAAATATATGAATGGTACGAACATTTTAGGACTTGGTATGGGATATGTTCTTAAAGATTGGAATAATGGTGCCTATTTCAAATTATCAGGAACTGATACAACGCTTCCACAATCATTGGTTGCCTTGACTGGGTGGAATCAAAACGATGATGGCACTTGGTCATATTACAGCACTGACACTGATGATCGAGTAACAGGGAAACAAGTGATTGATGGAAGAACCCTACTTTTCGATAATCAAGGAAACCAGATTAAGGGTGGTTGGGGTGAAAACCCTGATGGTACATGGTCGTATTACAATGCTGACACTGGTGATCGAGTAATAGGTGAGCAAGTAATTGATGGAAGAACTCTATTTTTTGATAATCAGGGAGTTCAAGTTAAAGGCGGTTGGGGTGAAAACTATGATGGTACATGGTCATATTACAACGCTGATACCGGTGATCGAGTAACGGGAAAGCAAGTAATTGATGGAAGAACATTATTGTTTGATAATCGGGGAGTTCAAGTGAAAGGCGGTTGGGGTGAAAACTCTGATGGTACATGGTCATATTACAACGCTGACACCGGTGACCGAGTAACAGGCAATCAATTGATTGGGGGAAGAAATTTACTTTTCGATAATCAAGGAAATCAAATCAAGGGCGGTTGGGATGAAAACCCTGATGGAACTTGGTCATATTACAATGCCGATACTGGTGATCGAGTAACCGGGGTGCAAGTGATTGATGGAAAGCAGTTGCTATTCGATAGTAATGGTATTCAGGTTAAAAATTCATGGCAGAAAAATGCCAATGGAACTTGGTCATATTATGATGCTAATGACGGACATTTAGTCCCTGCAAATAGCTCAAATGATGGAACTTCATCATCTACTCAAGATAGTGGGAATAAGAGCAATCAAAATCCTTCAAGTAGTAGCAATGCTGTAAATAAGACTACTGGTTGGATTAAGAATAGTGATGGAACCTGGTCTTATCTATCTGCAAAAAGTGGTCAAAAGGTCACTGGAAGTCAAACTATCGATGGCAAGCAATTGTTGTTTGATGACCATGGCGTCCAAATTAAAGGTGGCTGGGGTAAAAATGCTGATGGTACATGGTCATATTATGATGCGAACTCAGGGGAACTGACTTCAACTAGTGATATGAGTAATGTAAATCCACAGCAAACAACAACTACTACGAATGAACAGAGTACAACCAATCAGCCAACAGATATCACAAAAAATAGTGATGGTGTTTATGTATATAAGAATGATTCCAATAAGAAGGCGCAAGGCTACTTGAATGATGGATCATCATGGAAGTGGTTTAATGATGGTCAACTTTACACCGGTTTCCAAAATTACATGGGTGCTTACTATTACTTTATTAATGGTATTCGTCAACAAAACCAGTGGGAAAATATCTGGGGATTGAAGTATTATGTTGGTGATGATGGTCGAACAGTTGAAGGAATTCATGCTATCGACGGTCATGCTTATGACTTTGGTACCGATGGGACTTTCAATGTGAAGGGATCGGCTAGTGGCTACTTGAATGATGGCAAGAGCTGGATGTGGTACGAAGGTGGTAACCCATATACTGGTTTCCGCTACTACATGGATACTTACTATTGGTTCGAAAATGGTGTGCGTCAAGATAATGCTTGGCATCAAGCTTGGGGTCTGACATACTACACAGGTGCAGACGGTCGAGCAGTTCAGGGTGTTCAAAACATCAATGGTAAGCTTTACTACTTCGGTAATGACGGCACCTTCTTTATGCGGACAAACCAAGAAGTAAA
>NZ_DF968097.1 GCF_001047135.2 Fructobacillus tropaeoli
ACGATTCCTTTTTCAATCCGTCCTAAATCTTTTTCGTCAATTCCGATAATCTCGCTGGCATCTGCCAACTTTAACTTGGCACGCAAGTGTGCTTTTTTGTACGTCGTTGTCATTTTAAAAATTCCTTTAAATGTGTTTTTCTGAAAATCAACATAGCCATCAATTCTTCTTTGCTGTCGTGCGGTTGCTTTTTGGCCATATCCTGCAATTCAGAATTTTTGGCAATTTTTGGTTCGTTCATTCTCGCAAGTCCTCCATTCCACCAAAGATAAGTTGATTGGCTTCTTTTTTCGCAATTAAGCGACTGATAATTTTTTCGTGATAAGAATGTTCCAGGCTGTTGTTCCCGCCTGTAATCTTCTGGTTAGTTGTCACGATGTTTGTTTTGGTCCGCTTGCCAAATTCATCTTTGGCCTGACGTGCATCAGCAACTTCAAAGAAAAACTTCTGCAGTGGTTCACTAGCTGACTTATCAGTGTTACCCATTCCTCCAGCTTCTGATCCGAAATCATCAAGCACCAGGACATCAACCTCTTTCATCAATTTCTTGGTGTAAGACACTTGTTCTTGGACCTGCTTGTCGTAGAAGTTGTGGATCTTATCAGATAGAGCAATTGTGCTGACAAACATCACTGTCTTGTCTGAATACCCCCGTAGTGCCTCAACCATCGCCAGACTCATTGCCGTCTTCCCTGTTCCCGCTTTTCCAGCCAGGAGTACATTGATACCAGAACCATCAATAATGCGCTTAGCGAGCTTCCTAGCGTGTAATTTCAACTCTGCCGCTTTGGCCTGGTTCGACTGTTGGCTTGGGTCCCACAAATCGAAGGTGAACTTTTGTCGGCCAGAGCCACCCCAAACGCTCCAAGTATCAAAAGTCTTGCGCTTAGTAGCCATCATTTTTAGATAAGCCTCTTGGTCAACCTTCATTTCACGCATTTTGATGTACGCCTGCTTTTCTTCTGGAGTTAGACCGCTCAGATGTTCCTTAGCCTTCTTGTAAGCCTCAACGCTACTAAGGTCCTCATCCATTTTCTTAACCGCTGTTGATAAGCTGTCCATCTGTTACCTCCAATCAGAAGTCCCAATCACCATAGGTCTTTGTTAGGTCTTGGTTGCCTTTAGACTTATTGTTGGGACGTTTTCCATCTCGATAACCAAATTCACTGGCTTTGTCTGAATATTTATCAAATTTATTAACTAGCGTTGAACTTGAGAAATTTGAAATAATATCTTCTGTCCAGTTATCAACGATGTAATTCATTACGTCTTGAAATTCCTGAACTGAAATGTTCTTCATAACTAGCTGACCAAAGATTCCAGAATTTGTTAAAGTTCGATTCATTGAGTTATTAAAGATATCCAACATTTCTTTGGCAGGATTTACAGATACCACTTCATCTTCCCCTCGGGGGGTAAGGGGGGTATCTATATCTTTCTCTAACTCTTTCTCTATCTCTAACTTATCGTTACCATTCGTTACTTCGGTGTTACTTTGTAACGCTTTTTGTTTTTGGCGTTGTCTAAATTCACGAACTCTTTTGGCTGAATCCACTTCTGATCCAGTCATATCAGCGCTTGCCACCAAGAATAAATCTTGTTTTATTTCAGGGTGAGTAATCAACTTTTTTGCTTCTAAGTAAGCAAGCAGCGCTCGAACATCTTCAACGTTTTCATCAAGCATTAGCGCTAATTCTTCGGCAATATCCTCTCCAGCTCCCTGAAAGTAAATCATGCCGTTTGTCGAGGCACTCTTTATTAACATTTCTAAGTAAATGATGGTGTAAGTGTCTCCACCAGCCATTCTTCTTAATAACTTGATATAAGGATCGTTGAAGAAATCAGGTCTCAATTTAATCCAAAAGTATTTTTTATTTGCCATTTAATACACCTATACCAATCAGAAAGGCAGGTCGTCATCACTGATATCAATTCCACCGTTGTTTGCTGGTGCTGGTGATTGCTGTGCAGGTTGTGACGTTCCATTTTCTGCGCGTCGCTTATCAGATTCCGCCTTTGATTCAAGCAGTGAGAAGTTATCGACTACTACTTCAGTTACATATACTCGCTGGCCCTGGTTATTTTCATAGTTACGTGTTTGCAACCGTCCTTCGATTGCAACCATTGCACCCTTTCCTGTAAAATTAGCCAAGTTTTCAGCCGCCTTACGCCAGATAACAGCGTTGATAAAGTCTGCCTCTCGTTCACCATCACTGTTCTTAAACGAACGATTGACTGCCAATGTGAACGAGCCAACCGCAGTACCAGATTGTGTATACCGCAGTTCAACATCCTTAGTCATTCGTCCAATCAATACCACTCGATTAATCATGCTGTTTCCTCCTCTTTATCTGTTCTTTCTGCCTTTGCTTTAGCTCGTTCTAATAAGTCGTTCACCAACGCTTCTGCCCGTGGATAGTCATTGACTGTTAGGCTATTTAAGTTGCTAACATTTAGATGCTCATTGACGTACTTAGTCAGTGTTGCTCCTGTCAACTTTTCGGCATTACTAATCGTAATTTTTAAGATGTTGACCTGTTCTTCTGAAACCTTCTCAGGTTCAACGTCTGGCAAGTCTTCTCCTGCATAGATGTAAAGGCCTAGACCAAACATAGCCAAATTCTTTACAAGACACCGCATAACAGCCTTATTCTCGTCTGTTGAAGTAGGCTTCATCAGTGACTTGTTACGCATATCCATCACAGGCAACCACATACCAAGCGTGCGCCCTTGAATTGTGACAGACGTCTTAACCGAGTATCCTCGTTGAGGATTTCCGAATAAATATCCGCCATCTTCGGCTTCTTTAACCTCATAAGTTGTGTCAGGGTAATTCTTCATAACTTCTGAGATAGCCCATGGCCACGACAAATAATTGAAATTACCCTTTTTATCAACGTGATCACTGACATCAATTTCACTTAGTGTTTTAAAAACTGACTTTTCTGTCATTATTTACTCCCTTCCCTTTCGTGGCGCTACCACTGTTTTATCTTGCTCAATGACCTGTAAGTTTTCGTCTTCTTCCATTTCTGGGAATAATTTGATTAGTTGCTTGTATGTTGGTACTTTTAGACCTAACCAGCCTTTCTCGCGATAGATATAATCGATGTTGGCTTTGTTGTTGACTAGGATTTTATCTTTATCGATTCGGTTGTAATAACCAGATAGGTGTTCGCCTGCATTAAGTCGGTTCTTACGCTCTTTCTTCCAAGCGGTTACAATTTTATCCATGCGCTCAATAACGTTGGTATAGATGTCATCAAATTGTTCTGGCGATACCTCATGTTGTGTATCAGAGCTCATTAGTCTGTTATAGGTGTATATCTCGCCATCTTCTGTCAGTGACGTTAAATCATGTACTTCTGGCATAAAATATCCTCTATCATTAGAAATAAATCGTTGTTACTGAGTAACTAGTTAAGTCATCAGAGTCTAAGAACTCTCCTAAATCAGCATCAAGTACATATTGAAATGGATATCCCGTCTTCTTGATATACTTTAAAAAAGGGCCCAAGTTCGACTCTTCAATTTCATCAAGGCTTAGTTCGCCGTGATGCCAAACGTTGATATGAGTCTCTGACTGCTTCTTGCTGACCCATTCATCATATTCACGTAAATGTTGGTCAAGGCCGTCTGCTACTCGATTTCCTGTTGTCACGATTAGCCCTCCGTTTTTGAAAATCCCGAAACAACTACATCTGCGGCTACTTTATCTGTTAAATCATGTGCCAATTTGCTAAGATCATTGATTAACCCTGATTGATTGCTGATAACTTCTGCCTGCGACTTAATGATTTTGATATATTGTTCTTCGTTCATTATTTTCTCCGTGGTATATTTATTTAAAAAGGAAAACCTAAACAAATGGCTATTTTTTCTATAATTATTTCGATTTTCAGTTTAATAATTGCATTGACCTCCCTGTTCTATACATGGATTCGGTCGAAAGCTAAGATTAATATTGTTGACTATCAATTTAATGAAAAATATGATGAGAAAAGGGTTTCTTTTACGATTTACAATGATTCACCATCAGCTATAAAGATTGAAAACATTACTTTTTTAAAAAATGACATTATGATTAGTGAAAGAAAAGTCGATACTCAACTAAGAGACAAAATCATGCTACAAAATAATCTGAGTGAAATACTCAAACAAAAAAGTTCAACTGTCGCTGATTTTCTGAAAGATGATGATAAACTCACACCTTTCAATCCAACCGTTCTTTCTCCATACAAAGAAATGAAAATCAAAACATTAGTAACTGACCAACCAACTAAAATTAAAGTGATCACCGATAAACGAATTCGTGTACTTTATAAATCAAAATCGTTCGTCGTTTTTAATTCTAAGAACTAAATCGATAATCTGAACAATCACCACAACTGTCATGATAATAACTGCGAGTATTTGCATAGTGACTCCTTTTCTGTGATAAAATAGAGGAATAAATATTCATCCAGGAATTTTTATGCCTAAGCTCGCTCTGCTAAGCGGGCTTTTATTTTGCTTTCTTTTTGTCATCACGTC
>NZ_DF968098.1 GCF_001047135.2 Fructobacillus tropaeoli
GGGGGCAGCCGTTGCCGTAGGTGGCACGACACTCGTATCTGCTGATTCAACGACTACAAATACAACTACAACTACGGTTACTGCACCAACAACTAACCAAAATAATCAATCAACACCATCAACGAATCCTTTAAATTCGAATAATAACAATAATAACTCGGTTACAGTTAATACAGGTGGTAATACCTCAACGATTACCAATACCACAGGATCCACTACAACCATCACGACGAGTGGCAACACAACACCACAAATTTTAAATTATATCGGTGGGGTTGATGGAAGTTACCAGCCATCATCAGACGGTGGTTATCAATTTATCCTAAAAAGTACTGGAAAGCCATTGACCGGCTTACGTCAAATTGATGGTGCTTTGCACTACTTTGATGAAAGTACTGGGGACCAACTTAAAGGCAGTATCAAAACGATTGGTTCCGATACTTACTATTTTGATGCAGGTTCTGGTGATGCCGCTAAGGGAATTCAAGTCATCAATGGTAAAGTTTATGGATTCGGTGATGACTATAAGCAGGTAAAGAACGGCTTTGTCACTGATTCTAATAATAATATTTACTATTTTGATGCCAACGGCAATACCACGACTGGACTTCAAACGGTCGATGGTAAGATTTATTTAATTAATAACCAAGGCCAAGTAACGAAGGGCGGGGACGGCCCAACGACCATCAATGGTGTGCAATATTACTTTGACCGTAATGATGGGCACGCCACAATTGCCAATCAACAACAATTTGATACTGGTGTTACATCAACATCAAATGATTACACGGCCCATAATCAGTTAGCTTCTGTTTCTACATCAGCTATCGATAACGTCGATGGTTATATTACAGCTGCTTCTTGGTACCAACCTAAGGATATCTTGCAAGATGGACAAACTTGGGTGGCCTCACAATCAACTGATCGACGCCCATTGTTGATGACTTGGTGGCCAGATAAGCAAACACAGGCAGCCTATATTAACTTTATGATTTCACAGCAGCTGTATAGTGGTGCAAAGGTGGATGCCTCTTCAACCTCACAGGCTGATTTGAATACGGCTGCTAACCAGATTCAAGCTGCGATTGAAAAGAAGATTACGGCTCAAGGTGGTTCAACTACTTGGCTGCAAACTTTGATGACTCAATTCATTGCTACTCAAAGTCAGTGGAACATCACGAGTGAATCTCCAAGTGCGACTGATGGATTGCAAGGTGGAACGTTAGCATACAGCAATAGTACGAATACTCCTTGGGCAAATTCAGATTATCGCTACTTGAACCGTACCCCTTCTAACCAAACTGGATCAGATAGCTATTTGGGTGGTTACGAATTCTTGTTAGCTAACGATGTTGATAACTCGAATCCAACTGTTCAAGCAGAACAATTGAATTGGTTGTACTATCTATTGAACTTCGGTTCAATTACGGCAAACGATCCAAGTGCCAACTTTGATAGTTACCGAATTGATGCGGTTGATAACGTTGATGCTGATTTGCTACAAATTGCAGCTGAATATATGAAGGCTGCTTACGGTGTTGATAAAAACAATGCTACCGCAAACCAGCATTTATCAATCTTGGAAGATTGGGATTACAATGATTATCAGTACAGTGGTGATACTGGTGCTAACCAATTGACAATGGACTTTAAAACCCAAGTTCAGTTAGTTTCTTCTTTGACCAAAAACCCAACACAACGTGATAACATGGCTCGTTTCTTGCAATGGTATAACGTTGATCGTAGTAACGATAATACTGAAAATCAGGCTGTCCCAAATTATTCATTCTTGCGTGCCCATGATAGTCAAGTTCAAACAATCATTGCGCAAATCATTAATGATTATTATCCAGGCGCCGATGGATTCCGTCCAACTGCAGATCAGTTAGCAACGGCATTTAAGATTTACGATGCCGACCAACAGTCAACCAATAAGCGGTACACAATGTACAATGTGCCTGCCGCTTACGCAATGTTGTTGACGAATAAAGATACGATTCCTCGCGTCTACTATGGTGACCTGTATACTGATGATGGCCAGTACATGGCTACCAAGTCGCCATATTATGATGCCATTAGCACATTGCTCCAAGATCGTGTGAAGTATGTTGCCGGTGGACAAACAATGGCA
The DNA here is from genome assembly GCF_001047135.2 of Fructobacillus tropaeoli. GTDB lineage: Bacteria > Bacillota > Bacilli > Lactobacillales > Lactobacillaceae > Fructobacillus > Fructobacillus tropaeoli. Next base: position 2,132 of record NZ_DF968098.1, read on the forward strand.
ACAGGTTCATGGGATGGGGCAGCCAATAAAAATACTGAGCGAACTGATATTTTGACATCGGTTCGTTACGGTAAAGATTTAATGAACGCTACTGATGTTGATGCTAGCGGAAATACACAGCGAACTGATGGAATTGGTGTCATTGTAAGTAATAACCAAAACTTGCAATTGGGTGCTAATGAGAAGGTTGTCCTCCACATGGGTGCTTCTCACAAGAACCAGCTTTTCCGTGCTGCCTTGCTTTCAACGCAGAATGGTTTGCAGGTTTATTCATCAGATAGTGGTGCACCAACTATGATGACGGATGCTAACGGTGACCTGATTTTTGATTCAACGTGGGTATACGGTGTTAGCGATCCGCAAGTATCAGGTTATTTAGCCGTTTGGGTACCCGTTGGTGCTTCTGCTGATCAAGATTCTCGTTCATTAACGGATTCTTCAAATTCTGCAACATCAACTGATGGCAAGACCTTGCATTCAAATGCGGCACTTGATTCAAATGTCATTTATGAAGGTTTCTCAAACTTCCAAGCAATGCCAACACAGACAAGTGAGTATACGAACGTTAAGATTGCACAGAATGCTAACTTGTTTAAGTCATGGGGAGTGACAAGCTTCCAATTTGCACCACAATATCGCTCAAGTACAGATAGTACTTTTTTGGATTCGATTATCAAGAATGGTTATTCATTTACTGATCGTTATGACTTAGGATTTAATAACGCCGACGGTACACCAAATCCAACGAAATATGGAACTGATGAGCAATTGCGCGAAGCAATTAAGGCTGTTCATGCAGTCGGTATTCAAGCAATGGCCGACTGGGTTCCAGATCAGTTATATAACCTACCAGGCCAAGAAGCAGTAACGGCCACTCGTACAGATGGCGAAGGTACTGCGGTTCAAGGATCAAACTTTAATAACTTAGTTTATATTGCGAATACAATGAGTAGTGGAACGGATTACCAATCTAAGTATGGTGGTGCATTCTTAGCAAAGTTGAAAGCATTGTATCTAAGCCTATTTGAGACCAAGCAAATTTCAACGGGTAAGCCAATTGTTGGTGATACGCGCATTACGCAATGGTCCGCAAAATACTTGAATGGAACGAATATCTTAGGCCGTGGAACAGGTTTCGTACTTCGTGATTCAGCAACAAGTAATTACTTCCTTATCCAAGATGGTTCGGGTTCATTCTTGCCAATGCAATTGTTGAATCAAGATTCTGTTTCTGGATTCGAAGAAGATTCTAAGGGAATCAGGTACTATTCATATAGCGGTTACGAAGCTAAGAACGCCTTTTTTCAAGATTCAAAGGGTAACTGGTACTACTTCGATAATAATGGCTACATGGTAACTGGTGACCAAACGATTAACGGTGGAAAGTATATTTTCCTTGCTAACGGGATTGAATTGCGAAACCACTTCTGGACTCGATCAGATGGTGCCGAATTCTATGTTGGAAACGATGGACAAGCTGTACAAGGTTTCCAAATTATTGATGGCGAAGCTTATGACTTTGGAACAGATGGCACTTATAATTTGAAGTCCCGCCCAACTGGCTATTATAAGGATGCCCAAGGTTGGAAGTGGTTCGAAAATGGTGTTGTTTATACCGGAATCAAGTCTTACGAAAACGGCTATTACTACTTTAACAGCGGTGTTCGCGTCGAAAATACCTGGGAAACCGTTTATGGAAACCAATATTACTTTGGTAATGACGGAAAGGCTGTCCAAGGTGTTCAGGTTATTGATGGCCAAGCTTATGACTTTGGAACAGATGGTACTTATACGATAAAGTCACGCCCATCAGGTTACTTGAACAGTAACTTAGGTTGGATGTGGTTCAATAATGGCCAACTTTATACCGGTTTCCAAAACTACATGTCCGCTTACTATTGGTTTGAAAATGGTGTTCGCCAACAAAACAAGTGGGAAACTGCTTGGGGATTGAAGTATTATGTTGGTGATGATGGTCGAACGGTTGAAGGAATTCATGCTATCGACGGTCACGCTTACGACTTTGGTACCGATGGAACTTTCAATGTAAAGGGACCAGCTAGTGGCTACTTGAATGACGGTAGAAACTGGATGTGGTATGAAGGTGGAAACCCATATACTGGCTTCCGCTACTACATGGGCACTTACTACTGGTTCGAAAATGGTTTGCGTCAAGATAATGCCTGGCATGAAGCTTGGGGTCTGACATACTACACAGGTGCAGATGGACGGGCAGTTCAAGGTGTTCAAAACATCAACGGTAAGCTTTACTACTTCGGTAATGACGGCACCTTCTTTATGCGGACAAACCAAGAAGTAAA
>NZ_DF968099.1 GCF_001047135.2 Fructobacillus tropaeoli
TTCAAGTCTTTTGAATCACCCTTAACCGTTTGAGCGGCGATTTCAGTTTGATCAGGTGTATAACCCTTCACTGAGGGGCTCTTAACAGCTTCAAAGCTTTGATCTGCTGACCAAGCACCATAAGTTACTTCACCAGTAACAGAATCGGTGTACTTAGTCCGAGTAAAGGTAAGTGACTTGGTATAAGTGTCTGCTGCATCTGTACCATCAGGGTACTGGTAATGAATCGTTTCCTTAACAGTCTTGGTATCTGTTGTAGCAACAGGAGCAGAATAAGTGTCCCATTGCCATACGCCAGCATGGGTATTACCATCCATTAATTGTGCGGCCGTTTTAACATCATTATTGTTACTACGCCAATTAGCAGAGGTCACCTTCTTAGAATCAGTTGTCCTTAAATCGCCAACTACGGGGTCTAAAAGACCAACCGTTGAATTCAGAATAGTCCTATCACCAAGTGTAATTTTACTTGTTCCATATGTGGTATTTCCGACTTCATAATAAAGGTTTGACAGCATATTTGTTGTATTTCGCCCACGCGTATCAAAACTAGCTAAGTTCAATTCGTTATTTGAAATTGTCCAACTAAACATATTTTGGTATGTTTCGGCTGATGTTGTGTTAAATCCTGAAACATCGATTCCTTCCAGTGAAGAATCTCCATTAAACATATAAGAAAAGTCTTTGACAGATTCTGTCCTCAATTGACCGATTCCCTTAAGTTGAACCAGGTTAGCAGCACCACAAAACATATAAGTCATATTAGTTACATTACCTGTAGTTTGAGCAAACTCGCCAGAAATATCGAGGGCCCTATTACTTGCGCCATCTAAACCCCCATATTCCCAAAACATTCCACTCATGTTCTTCACATTTGAAACATTCCACTTTGCTACAGATAAATTATTCAAACTGTGTGTATGCGTAAACATTAAGGCCATGTTATTAACATTTTGAACATTCCAATTTTCAATGCCTTTGATTGTGGTTAGTGATAAATTCCTGTAAAAAAACGCCTGCATATTTGTTACTTTACTTGTATCAAATGTACTTACATCAGCCGTTACCAAGGCAGTATCGTTTAGGAAAAAATTATCCATTGTTGTAGTTTGAGTTGTATCAAATTTTGCTCCATTATCAAGGATAAAGCTTTTCAGATTGGACAAATTGGCAAACAGTCCAGAGGCATTTTCAGGGGATACAACATTTCCACTAATATGGATTTCCTTAATATCATTGCCGTTGAACGTTCCATTCGATTCCCAGGGTTTATTGTTTGTTGTAATAGTTCCACTATTAACTGTTAAAATACCAGTACTTTTATTAAAGGTAAAAGTAGCTGTTCCCCATGTTCCAGTTGTTTGGTTATCAGCCCCCGCCGTTACTTGTTGAGTACTTACTGTTGTTGCATCACTGGCATTTGCTTGATATGTCGACAACAATAAAGTCGCCGAAAGAACAATTGAGCCAGTGAGCAAGAATTTCCCAGATTTATATAATTTATAATTTCTTTTATTTTCCATAATACATCTACTTACAACTGTCATCATATTTATATTATTTGGTCAATTATAGTTTAATTTTCTTACAGTTACAATTGACACATTATTAGCTAAATTCTCAAATCACATTCAAATTGTGTTATCAAAATATAAGTGTCTGTTTCTATAAAAAAACTTGAACACGGGTATTTTATAAAAAACAACCAAATTTCGCTGGTTGCCTTCGCACTACTTCTTTTTGTGAAACTTGAAAAAAACTATCATCAGGTAATAGGTTTTTCATCTGATAAATACGCTCTTTTATTTTTATCTTACGTCCTTGAAACTCACAATAAACACTATTTCTTTCAGTATATACACGCATAATTTCTGAAATGGGAACAGACGTATACCCGTTGTTGTCTTTGACAGTAAATTTATCTTCCACGAATATCTTCTTGATTTTATTAATTACATATTCAACGTAAGGAGTCTTTGATGGAGCGTTAACCGTAATATATGATTGTTTATTATTAATATCAGTATGTAACTGTACTTCCATATCCAATTTGATCTCCATATCACTTGATGTATTCATTCTACCTTCTTATATTTCGATAAAAAACCAAAAGAAAAGAAATGGTTATAAATTAAAAATATACGGTAAAAAATAGTATAAATAACCATAACTTTTATTGAAATATGCTTTATTATGTCCAATATTCAACTGAGAGATTACTTCTTTTTCTTATTCTTAATTTATATTGTATACTGATTTTTTATTATTTAGTTTAGTAATTATTTTGACTATGTTGGACTGTTTCAATACTAGATTTTATTATTTTTTTTTCAGCAATAGGAAGTTCAGAAATATAATCTTCAACGATATCGTTAATGACTTCGTATATTTTTTTACTTTGTAATGTTGCAATTGTTGTAACTGCAGTATGCGTATTTAAGGGAAGTCTGATAGATTTTGGTAAATCCTTACTAGTCATCCTAGTTTCTGGAAGTTTTAAAAGATCCTCTGGCATAGAGCGTTCTATTTCTTCCGAAACTTCAGGGGGGATATTTTGAGGACGTTCAGTTTTTTTCTTTCGAAATGAGTCTAATCCCATATTATTGGTATTCATTTTTTCTCCTTATTTTCTAAATAGATTTATTCTTTGTTGCATTTCTTCAGCTAAATTTCGATAAATTTCATGAACTCTTTTATCGTGTATATCACTACTATTATCAGTGATTCCTGTTCTATCAAATCGTTTTAAACGGTTCATTTGTTTTATATGTGTTTTAAATATATTAGATTCTCCGAATGTTTCAATAGCATCTTGTAAAACATCTAGATCAAGCTCAGACCCATTTTGTTGTAGTACCGGTAAAACTCCTAGTAGGTCAATATTTAAGCTATAGTCATCTTGTAAAGATAATAGATGATCTATATACTTTTCTGCCCCTTTAAGTGATCGTTCCTGTGTTTGGAGCACAACAATTACAAAATCACTGGCAACTAGTGCATTGTCTGTGAATTTGTTTAGCTGTGGAGGAATATCTAAGAAAATATAATCATAATTTTCTTTAATATCTTTTATAAAATTAGTTAGATGATGGTCTTGGGAGTAATCATCTGACCAGTTATCGTATAAATATTTTTCGTAATTTTGTAGATCGGAAAAAGAAGGTAATAAATCTAAATTTTCTTTGACATTAATTAGGGCCTCATTTGGATTGTTATTTTTAATGGATTCAAAAAGTGTTTCTTTGAAAGTTACTTTTTTCTGTAAGATATTAGACATTGTAGTAAATAATAAGTCAGTAGCATTTGCTTGAGGGTCTAAATCTATTAAAAGAACTTTTTTATTTAATTGAGATAGTGTGTAAGAAAGCAAAACAGAATTTGTCGTTTTTCCTACTCCACCTTTAAAATTACCAGTAGTAATGATTTTAGCCAAATTCTTTCTCCTTTATAAATATATAAATTTATAACTTTGTATATTTATAATATCATATAATTATATTTTTATAAAAGTATAATTATATATAAAATTAGAATTTATTGCTAATGAGAACGTAAAATAAACACAGTTATAAATATATAATATTACATATTTATAATTTTATAATTATATAATATTGGATATTTATAACTTTATAATTATATAATTAAATGAATATGTCAATAATTTTATAAAATTATTGACATCGATGATTTGATTGGTAAAATGAAGCATGAATTGAATAAAAAAAGTCCGTTCAGTCCCCAGCAAGGGATTGAACGGACTGCACAGTAACTGTTAAGGCCAGTTACTTGCATTTGTTTTTATATAGAGGACAGCTAATAAAGTGTATCCTCAACATCAGTTATTATTATACTGTAAGAAAACAAAATATCAACCAAAAAGCATTGTTTTGGGAGGTCGCAAGTAAATAACTTACGGGCTCCTTTTTAGTTACTGTGACGGCTTTTGATTTCCTTAAGGCCGTTATCCTATAAGACTGAGACGGGACAGGCGTGTACCCGTAAGGAGGGAGGAAGTTGTTCCGTCCAAACCACGTCCGAAGGTTGAAGTAGCGCTCAACTGGGCAATGAATCATTGAACATGGGTTAGCTCGCCCAGCAAGTGATTGGCAAAGTAGTGGCTTCTAGGGTAGCACCTAGG
>NZ_DF968100.1 GCF_001047135.2 Fructobacillus tropaeoli
CTCCCTGTTTTTAAGGTTGATTATTTATTTCTCTGTCGGTAAAATAGACTTATAGAAATAAAGGCATGGCAACTGGTGCGACAGTTACTGTGCAGGCCATCAATCATCTCCCCAGACGATTGATGGCCTTTTTCGTATTTAAATGTGTTTGGCTTTCGCCGATACACTAATATTAGCATACTTAGACAAAAAAGAAACCAAACATTAGTCGGTCTATTTTTGTTTTCCAAACATCCTTGCCCAAAATCCTTGTTTAGGCGCTTCAATCTTTTTCAAATCATGAAGTTCATTTGTCAATTGCTCGGCATGTTGTTGGCTCATAAGTTGCAACTTTTGACTATTAATTAACTGTTCGTTCAAACTTTTGATTGTCTCGTTTTGTGCCTCAATTTGTTTGTTAAGAGCAATTAACAATTGTCGATCATTAACATTAACATTTTGTTTGGTATTGCCTTTTAACAATTCAAGTTCATCACTTGTAAAGGAAAGGCGTCCTTTCCAACCCCTTATTTTCAATCGATTAGAGGCTGTTTGTCGACTAATACCTATATATAAGCCCAACTCTGTTAAATTTTTAAATTTTATATCATTGTTAATTTTTTTGTTATCCATAACATCAATATAACATAACATTTAACATGACTTATTTGTTATCGATATTTGTGCTTTCTCAATGTGACACACTATCCATTATTATTATTGGATTTGCGACAATCCTTAACAACGGAGCAGGTTTAGCTCAAAAAATTATTTCACTGGCTGGTATAACTCTATGTGCTATTAGAACATTTGTTTTTATTAATAAGCATCGAAATAATAAACAAAATAAAAAATAATTCTAAATCAGGAAATCATCACTTAATATAGTGTATCGGTTTAAAAATAAATATGGACAGAGAAAAAACTATCTCATACAATTAATAAGGTAGAATAATAAAATCATTATTCTACCTTATTAATTGCATATTCAAACACTAAGTATTATGCAAAGTAGAGAAAGGTATAATAATTTTTATGGATAATAAAAATAAGACATTAGGATTAGCTATTGCAGCAGCAACCATTACTGGGGGAGTTATCCTAACCGAACAGACAGCAAGTGCCGATTCACTTCCATCTAATCCTTCTGAAGTAACTACAAGTTTTTCCAAAGATGCAGCTAAGAAGTCTGAGGATGCAAAGTTGAGCGAGTTGCAACAAAAGCAACAAGATGCTGAAAAGGATAAGCAAGAACAGAACGTTCAAGATGAAGCTGCTAAGAAAGCTGAACTTGAAAAGCAACAAGCCGATTTGCCTGCTCAACAAAAGCAAGATTTAGAAAAGTTTGATTCTCAACAAGCTTCTGATAAGCAAGCTGATGAAACCAGTGCTAATCAGTCAATTCAAGACAAGACTGCTGAAGTTAATCAGGCTATTGCTGATAAGACTGCTGAAACAAATCAAGCAATTTCCGATAAGCAAACTGAGTTGAATGCCGACCCTGCTCGTACAGCTGATGCTCAACGTGAAGCTGCCAAGTCTGACCGTGACAATGCTGATGCTCAATCAGATAAGACTTATCAAGACGAAACAGCTGCACAAACTGCCAATCGTGATTCTGCCAAGTCTTCAGCTCAATCAGAATACGACCAAAGCGTTGCTTCTGAAAAGTCGGCTAAGGATGCTCGTGACACGTCTGCTCAGTCAGAACATGACAATGCTATCAAGTCGGCTACAGATGCCAAGGATGCAGCTCAAAAGACTGCCGATGAAACAGCTCAAGTTGTGAAGGATGCCGATGCTCGAATTCCTGCCACTTCTAAGAACGGTGATGATAAGGGTTCGCTTTATCCTTCAACGTGGCCAAAGGATATGTTCGTTCATAACGAAGCTGAAGTTCCATTGACTGTCAATGACCCGTTTGCAGGTCAACCTGATTCAGTTCGTGATAATCTACATGCTCTATTGAAGTATGAAGATAACGGTACTGATAAGTCAGAACATGTTGTGAATGGTCAAATGACTGATGCTCAATTCAATGAATTGAATGATTACTTCATCACTGTGTTAAACAACCACCGTCGTTCATTGGGATTGTCTGATGTTGTCAATGTGACTGATACAAAGTCTATGTCTGATTTCATCTCTAACCTGCGTGCTTCTAAGAAGATGGGTTACACTCACACCACTTATTATGATCTCAACACCGGTCAACAAATCGCTGGACCTACATTCGGTAAGACCGAGTGGAATGGAATGCCGGTCGTTGACGATGTTTCCAAAACACTTACTGGTTATAGAACCATCAATGATGAAGCTCATAAGTATGGACTTCAGTATACTGGTGAAGATTTGGGTGCTTTGACTCAACAAAGTGACAAGGGTTACTGGACAATGGCTGAATTGAAGACTGGCATTCAAGAAACAATTGCCGGTATGGTGTTCGATGATGGTTATGCCTTGAATGGTCACAAGAAGTCACTTGAAGCTCCAGATTTGAAGTATGTTGCCATTGCTTTCACTCATGATATTGACCCGGACATTAGTGATAGTTACAGTAGAGGTTATAACTATGACTTTACTATTTCCACTTTCGTTGATGCCACTGGTCAATACGCTAAGGATAAGACGTTGGCTCCAGCTTCAACAGCTGCTCAAAAGATTCAAGATGCAAAGAATTCTTATGGAGCTACACAAGCACAACGTGATGCAGCTAACCGTGCAGCAGCCGACTTGACTCAAAAGACATCTGCATTGTCTGCAATCCGTTCATCTGCCGACGCTACATTGGCTACTAAGCTCGCCGATTCTCAGAAGACATTTGACCAGAATACAGTTTCTGCCAAGTCCACATTGGACAACAAGTTGAGTCAAGCAGATTCAACATTCAATGCACTTCAGTCAGCATCATTGACTAAGTTGAATGATGCTAAGAATGCTCATCAAAAGACTTACGTGGACACATTGGCTACTCTTCATGATGAAAATCCTGCTGAACGTGACGCACGTCATGCTGCCACATTGGCTCAGTTTAAGTCATCAGTTGAAGCTGAATTGAGTAAATTTACAGCTGATAAGAATGCTGAATTGGCAAACTTCAAGAATGAAGTGCAAACGAAGTTGAATGATGCCGAAAATGCTCGTAAGGCTGCTCGTGTTAAATTTGTAGCTAAGCAAGCTGAAGATTTGACTAACTTCCCTGCTAAGATGAACCAAGAGTTGGAAGATTACAAGAAGCAGTTGCAATCTGAATATGACGCATTGGTGGCAAGCAATAAGGAAGCATTTGGTAAGGCTCAAGCTGCTTCATTGACTTACCTCGATTCATTGGAAAACAAGTTTAATCATGCTGAATATCGTTATGATAATACAACCGGTAAAATTGTCAAAAAAGATCTTGTTAACCCTAGTCTAGTTTATAATCCTGAAACAGAACAATTAACATTTGTTTCAAGACACGACGGTAATGTCACTCATTCATCTAAGTCAGTTCTACCAGACACAGCAAAGCAATATAATCATCAAAAAAGCCTTGCAGGATTGATTGGATTATCATTGACTGGATTATTCGTAACAAAAAGCTATCGTCGCAAGCATTAACTAGGAAAAATTTTAGCTAGTTAACATAATGTGCATTACCGAAAGTAACAAAAAGCAGGCCCCCTAAACGGGGCCTGCTTTTACTTTTCTAATAAGTCCACTTGCTCAATT
>NZ_DF968101.1 GCF_001047135.2 Fructobacillus tropaeoli
GACGTGATGACAAAAAGAAAGCAAAATAAAAGCCCGCTTAGCAGAGCGAGCTTAGGCATAAATTATTCCAACAAAAATAGTTTATGCCTCCATTGTACCACGGAGGACGTATGAGTAAAAACAAATTAACTCAATTAAGAAATAAAAAAGGTCTGTCAATGGTTCAGTTGTCCTTGATATTAAGAAAGACTGATGGATTTTCTAAAACGATTGGATCAGCTACCTTATCAAATTGGGAAAACGGTATACGTGAACCAAAACTAGCAACATGGGAAAAGTTAGCTAAGTTCTACGGCGTGACACCAGCATATCTAGTGGGGTGGGAGGACTAATGGACAAAGAAAAGTATATCGAGATTATTAAATCACAGGCGGACGTTATTAGTTCACAATCCGAGTTAATTAGCACACTTAGTGAATTGGTACAGTCCCTAACAGACCAGTCAACTAACGATGTAGTTGTTTCGGGATTTTCGAAAGCGGAGGACTAAACATGCCAACAACAGGTAATTGGGTTGCAGACGGCTTAGATGAACATCTGAGTCAAGAAGCTGAATTGGAACAAAAACAAGAAAAACGTAATGAAATATTAGAAAAGATTGATGAAATAGAAGAACAAATGGATTACCACATGGGAGCATGGGACGACTTGAATTGCGAGTCACATGAGCTCCAGGAAGAATTGGAACAACTTGATAACGATTAAGGGTGAGAAATAAATGGCAAACAATTTATCAATCGTAGATCCATACGGAGAAATCACATCAGCAGTTGATTTGGGAAATGAAGACTTTTTCAAATCATTGTCGCCCAGTCAGAAAAGCGAAGTATATTTCAAAATCCAAGAGATGGAAGGGAACATCAAGAAGTTCAAGAAGTATGCACGAGAATACATGATTGATGGCGGCCAAATTGACGACATTGAAATGGGTGAAGTCAGTCGACGAGTAGTCGTTAATGATCCAGAACTTATGCTCAAGTATTTGAAGGCATATGGATTAGAGGTGCTTCAATTCAAGGGTGTGACAGACCTTAAGAAAATTCTCAACGAAGAAGAATTTGATGAAGTGACGGTTATTAAAAAAACTGAAAAAGTTAATTTCAAAAAGTGAGAAAGGAGACAAATTATGATTGAATTTCAGCCAGGAAAAATAATTCCATCTGGGAATATGTATTTCGTATATGGAGACGGTGGAACAGGAAAAACAAGTCTTTCTAAGCTGTTTAAGGGCAACAAAGTAAGTTTCATTTTCGATGGATCATATAACGCATTAGCAGATACCACAGACACATTTGTATTCGCATTTGATGATTCTGATGCGCCAAATATACAGTCACAGGTTGACTATTATGTTGATTCAGCAATTGGTAGCCCAAACTTTGACATCATCATCTTAGACAATGTGACAGCTCTTCAAAACTGGGTGCTAGATAACATTGATGGTCGAAGCAAAGACGGTCGACAGAATTATCAAAAGTTGCAGTCTTGGTTCAGAAATTTGGGAATGAAGTTGCGTAAGAGCCGAAAGACAGTTCTCGTAACTGCTCACCAGATTGATAACGGTGCAAGCGGATTAGACGGTAAGGGACGATTTGAGGCCGACATGAACCAAAAGACGTTTAATGCTTTGTCAGCTCCATTTGATGTTGTTGGCCGTATCTACAAGCAAGATGGTCAACGATTTATCGACTTTGATCCAGAGCAAGGAAATCACGGCAAGAACAGAATTGACGAACGCACATTGATTAAGGCAAATGAGTTGGCAGAACCTGCCGATAAGCAAGAATTACCAACTGACAAGCCACATAAAGCGCCTAAAAAGGCCGATAAGACATTTGAAGAACAAGTAGCAGACGTAGCTAACGAATTAGGAAAGAGAGCATAAGACTATGGCATTTGGATTTACAACAGACGAGAACAACGTATTTGGTCAATCAGTACAAGAATCAGGTACTTACAACGTGAAGATTTTGGATTCATCAGAGGCTAAAACGTCATCAACTGGAAGTGAGATGGCAGTCTTTGATTATGAAGTAGTTGATGGCGAATATCAGGGCGGAAAAGTCCGATATGACAACATGGTTTGGAAAGATGGTACCGCAGAAGAAGCCGAACGCTCAACCAAAAACTTCAACAACATGGCTATCGCTGCAGGAGCTAAGAGCGGTGTTCAATTTAGCTCACTTGCTCAATACGTGAAATCAATGATTGGTAAGACGATCAATGTCAAAGTTGAATGGCAGACAAGCGATTATACGGGCAAAACTAACCTTACAGTTAGAGCTAAGACTCATGTAGATAGTGATGGATCAAAGCCTGATGGAATCACTCGTGACATGTTTGAGGCGAAGAATAGTGGGCCACAGAAACAAGCACCAACAAGTAATGCGTTTGCAAATAAGCAACCAGAGCAGACTGGATTCAATCCATTTGCTAAGCAAGCAGCAAATAATGGGGAAATCAACATCTCAGATGATGACCTACCATTCTGATTGGTATAGGAGCAATAAATGGGAAGTTCTAAATTATTAATTCAAGAAAGCCCAATGCAATTCCAACCAAGTTTGGCGAAGATTTTAGGAAGTTCAGACAGAGCAATTGTTTTGCAACAAATACATTACTGGATGGAACGATCTGGAAAATCTTTTGATGGAAAAACATGGGTATTTAACACAATTGGAGATTGGGAAAATCAGTTCATTTGGATGTCAGAAAGCACTGTAAAACGTACTTTAAAATTTCTAACAGACGAAAATTTTTTGATCACTGGAAATTACAACAAACAGAAATTCGACAAGACAAAATGGTACACAATCGACTATGAACGCCTTAACAGCGCATTAGTTCAATATGAACAAATCGATAAAAACAAAACGTCCAATCGAACAGTTCAATTTGACCCAATGGAAGATGTCAATTTGGAACGTTCTGAACAGGTCAATTTGACACCATCAGAACAGGTCAATTTGACCCGACCAATACCATTAGACTACCAAGAGAATAACCAAGAGACTACTCCATTAGATTATGGCGAAATGGAATCAGTAAATCCTGCAAAGGATATGCTGAAAATTTTCAACGCAGCAACAAATCGCCAGCTAAATAATTCAGGAATTTTTGGCCAACTTGTTTTTAAAAACATTTCAGTCCAAGAATTTCAGGACGTGATGAATTACATCATGGATAACTGGTCAGAAGATATTATCGCCAAGTTTTCTAGCGCAACGCTTGTTAAGAAATTTGATCAGTATTCGGATAAAGCGAGTGAGTTTGGTTATCGAGATGGCAAGCGACCAAAGAAGACGACTAAAAAGCAAGAGCCAAAAATAACTAAGAATGCTGATGTTCAGCTGCAATCGCAGTCACAAGATGAACAACCAGCAGAAGCGCCAGATGATTTGTTGGCATTGCTGAACGGCAGGAAGACACATTTATAGGAAATTTTAAAATGACAACGACATACAAGAAAGCACGCTTGCGTGCCAAGTTAAAGTTGGCGGATGCCAGCGAGATTATCGGAATTGACGAAAAAGATTTAGGACGGATTGAAAAAGGAATCGT
>NZ_DF968102.1 GCF_001047135.2 Fructobacillus tropaeoli
CTAGATGCTTAACACCTGCTTCATGCAAATCATCGTCAATTCGCAATGTCACTTGATCCCGACTAACCTGCTTACCGGACGTAATTTCAGGTGTTGGTTGACCATTTTCTGACCACTTCACCGGTGTACCATCGGCATGGTAAAGTGTGTATTCAGCACCGCTAAGGGTAGCTCGTCCTTGACTGTTATCACCCGTCTGCTTGTCTTGCTTAATGACCGAAGTTGAACCAGTTACTTCCTGGTTCGTTCCGGCCGCCATATCAGCTACCAAGGCAACTTCTTGACCGGCATACTTCAACGTTACCTTTTGTGGTGTAAAGCTATTGACATAGCCTTGGCTTGCCTTTGATTCGGTCACATAATAATCACCTAATGGCAAGTTGGCATCGGTTTCGGCGTGTCCATTTGCATCAGTCGTGATTTGAGCAACCACCTTGCCTAACGCATTGTCTTGATGAATATCAAAGACATTGCCTGCCAAAGAATAGTTACTATTCCAAGGTGTCTTTTTACTTTCGGAACCGGACTTATCAATGACAGTCTTTCCCTTGACCTCTTGATTCGTACCGCCAGTCAAAGACAAGACGATTGGCACATTTTGACCTTGATAAGTAATATCGACATCCTGTGGTTTGAAGGTCTTAACAAAGCCCTTGGAAGCTTGGACTTCTTCAACGACATAGTGACCTAATGGCAAATCCTCACGAGTCTTAGCATAACCATTGGCATCCGTTGTGACTTCATCAACGACTTCACCATTGATAGAATCCTTATGGATTTTAAAGACGTTTCCAGCCAATGAGTAGTTGTCGTTCCACTGCTTTGTACCGGTTTCAGCCCCGGTCTTTTGAATGGTAATGCCACCCTTAACTTCTTGGTTGGTCTCATAGGCTGTGTCAAAGACAACAGGCACTTCTTGACCAACATAAGACAAGTCAACCTTTTGTGGGGTCGCTGACTTCACAAAGCCTTGACTGGCCTTGGTTTCAACCACCGTGTACTTACCTAACTTCAAGTCCGTCTTTGAGTAAGCCTTACCAGAAGCATCGGTGGTCACATGATCAACTAGGTTGTTTTGTTCGTCAAAAATATCGAACTCATTCCCAGCCAACGTGTAGTTGCCGTTAATCATGTTCTTACCAGATTGGGCACCAGACTTATCGACAATGATTTGACCCTTCACTTCTTGGTTGGTCCCACCAGTAGCTGAGATAACAATCGGTACATTTTGACCTTGATACGTAATATCAACATCTTGAGGCTTGAAGGTCTTCAAGAAGCCTTTAGAAGCTTGAACTTCTTCAACGACATAGTGTCCAAGAGGCAAGTCTGTCTTGGTCTGTGCCTGTCCTTTATCATTGGTAGTGACTGTATCAACGACTTCACCATTGATCGAGTCCTTATGAATCTTAAAGATATTGCCAGCCAATGAGTAGTTGTCGTTCCACATTTGAGTGCCTGTTTCGGCACCCGTCTTTTGAATGGTGATCCCACCCGTTACTTCCTTATTGGTAGCAGTAACCGTTTGCACGTTTTGTCCATCAGCGTTTAGATCAACAGCAATCGGCGTAAAGGTATTGGCCAGCCCTTGACTTGCTTGTTTTTCAGTGATGACATAATGGCCATAGTCCATGACAGAACCGGTTTCAGCGTTTCCATTGGCATCAGTCGTCAATTCCTTGACCACAGGACCGCCAGCAGTGTCCTTATGAACCTCAAAGACATTGCCCGCCAAAGAATAATTACCATTGGTTAAATGCTTGTTCACCTGACCGTTGTCTTGTAGCACATTTTTATCAATCTTGAGATTAGCTTTGACAATATTAACGCTGACATTAGCTTTCATTCGCGAAGGATCGCCAGAACCATCAAGTGTCTGGCCGATTGAATCGTCAGGGTTCACTGTACCGTAAATATAATTAACACCATTAGTGTTACGGCCAGTGTTCAAGGTGAGGGTAGCATTCCCTGCCTGTGCCGACTGATCAGTATTCACGACTAACTGTGTGCCATTGGCAGAGGCTGTTACTCCAGCCTTATCACTAGTGATACGTTGAAACTTACTTAAATCAACACCATTCGTTGTATCAATTACCCCTGATTTTCCAGCCACGATATTCAATGGCGCTGGATTAAAAGTTGGGCTTTGCGAGAGTGAAGCGGCATTATCCAAGATTTGGGCAGCCTTGGAAGCTACATCACCCGCGCCTGTATAGTTTTGGCCTGTAACCGTTCGACCGTCCAATACATTGGTGAGTTGAGATGAGTCGATTTTGCTATTTCCATCGACCATCCCAGGAATTCCATTTTGCCCAGCTAGAAGCGACCACATTGCTACCTGAGTTGCATAGTAAGTAGCAGGATCATTTGCTGCACCCTGTGATTGGCCAACCCAGGCAACATTATTGACCAGTCCTCTTTGATACGAAGTCATGCGAGACCAGAGAGCTGCTCTTGCATCGTTTTGACCAACCTGTGTAGCTAGGGCACCGCTATGAACAATGACAAAGGGGTTGATACAGAATGTAGCTTGAGAGCCCATTCGTATGTTCATGACTGGTTCGTTGGAACCATCCGAAAACGATACAGTACCATCTTTTCCAGCAAATGACACTTGTCCACCACTAGCCAAATCATCCGCCGATACGATATTGTGTTGACTGATAAGTCCTAATCCTGAAATCAACATTGCGCCGGCAATCATTGTCGTAACCCAATGTTTCCCATCTTTATAAAGTTTATAACGTTCTTTTTCTTTCAAATTTCCCATACTTTTTATTTCCTTTCAATAAAACGTTAAAAAACATAAAAAAAAGAGCTGTATCAGCTCTTTTAGATTTAGTTAATTTTAATAATAGCTATAACTCTCTACATTATCATGTGAGTCCATGTAATCAGCACCAGCATTAATAGCTTCTTGTTGGCTATTAAAGCCACCCTTTGTGTAGATAGCTTTATATTTATCATCATACGCAACAAAAGTCCACTTGTGGGCTTGTTGTGCAGGTGCGCTGGCTGCCGGTTGTGACGATGCAACTGGCGTGCTTGTCGCAGGCTGACTTGCCGGTTGACTAGCAACTGGCTGTGACGGTGCTTGGTAAGAGCTACCGCCATTCCTTGATGAATCCATTGCTTGCTGATATTGCTTTTCGTCTGGAATAATTGGTTCGGTACGACCAGGGGTCCATGCACCACCAAAACCGGGTGTGGTTGGTGTTTTGGTGCCAGGAATCCGCAGGTAATACGTACCATCGTTTCCAAAGTCATAAGTTGTACCATACATTGGCACTTGACCTTGAACGGCCCGACCATTTTGGTCAGTATAGTAGGTCAAACCCCATGCTTGACGCCATCCTGCATTTTGGCGGACGCCATCCACAAACCAATAATAAGTACCCATGTAATAACGGAAGCCAGTGAACAGTTGACCATCTTCATA
>NZ_DF968103.1:0-2674 GCF_001047135.2 Fructobacillus tropaeoli
GCCCTTAGAAGCTTGGACCTCTTCCACGACATAGTGTCCAAGAGGCAAGTCTGTCTTGGTCTGTGCCTGTCCTTTATCATTGGTAGTGACTGTATCAACGACTTCACCATTGATCGAGTCCTTATGAATCTTAAAGATATTGCCAGCTAGGGAATAGTTGTCGTTCCACATTTGAGTGCCTGTTTCGGCACCCGTCTTTTGAATGGTAATGCCACCGGTAACTTCCGAATTTGAGCCAGAGGCTTTTACATCCAAATTGTCAACCGAGTCCACATTAACGGTCACTGGATTGAAGGTACGAGCCAAGCCCTGGCTGGCTTGCTTTTCAGTCACCACATACTTACCAGCTGCCAGAATGTTACCGGTTTCGGCATCACCATTAGCATCAGTTGTAACGGTTGCTACGACCTCACCATCTGCGGTGTCCTTATGCACTTCAAAGACATTACCAGACAATGAATAGTTCCCATTTGTAAGGTCTTTGGTTGTAATCCCACCATTCTTTAAAATCGACTTATCAATTTTCAAGTTGGCTTTTTTGACATTAACTTGTAGTTCTGCCAAATTACGACTTGGGTCCTTAGCTGCAAATACTGGTTGCAGGGGATTGGATAAATCGTTCCCTTCATACGTTCCATAGATATAATATGGCTGTTCTGAGTCGTCCCTAGTGTTCGTATTTACTAATTTTACATTTCCAGACGTTGCAGTATCATTGGCAGATACAGTCAAATAATTTCCACTGGCTGTGGCAGAAATACCATTAGTACCAGAAACATGTTTAAAGTTCTGCAACACACCATTTTTATCCGCTACTGTGGCAGATTGGCCAGCCAAAATGTTCAATGGCGCGGGTGAAAAGTCAGGGCGTTGGCCCATCGCTGCAGCGTTTTGCAAAATCTGTTCAGCTTTGTCAATCGCCCCAGAGCTAACAACATTAGAATCCCACCCAGTGATTGTCGCACCGATTGCATTATGCAAGTCGCTTGAATCAATTTTGTCCGAGCCATTCATAACTCCTGGAATACCATTCTGCCCAGCAATCAATGACCAGACGACCAATTGACCGGCAAAGTATGTTTCACTATCTGTGGCAGCTCCTTGTGCTTGCGCTAAATAAGCGGCATTGTTAATCAGGTTTTGTTGTTGCTTTGTCAACGATTTCCAATATGAGGCGGTTAGATCCTGTTGCCCCTGAGCCGAAGAAGCGTACTCACCGCCTCTTAAGTGAGCGAATGGGTTAATACAAAAGACCACTTGATCATTTACACGGATATTTAAAACAGGGTCAACTCGTCCGTTTGAAAACGTAATATGGCCTTTAATTGGGTCAGGACTGGCAAAAGATACTCGACCATCGGCTGGTAGTTCATCAGCGTGAACATGATGTCCATTTGTCGCCCCCATTGTTGCTAAGAAAAGAGCTGACACCATGGCGGTAACCCAGAATTTTCCAGACTTATACAACTTATAATGTTGATGTGATTTAATATTTTCCATCAAAGTTCCTTTCAAATCAATAAAAAAGGACACCAATAAAAGTGTCCTTTAAATCATAAAATAAAATATTTTTAATATGCACCGTAACTATCTGGTGTCATATCGCCTTGATCCCATACATGATCATCCATGTACTTAGCGGCAGTATTAAATGCTTCCTTCATGGATGAAAAGTCAGATTTCTTCCAGATAACAGTGCCTTTTTCATTTTGAACCCAACCCGTAAAAGTACGTGCTGGTGTTGACGGCGTTGGTTGAGCTTGCTTTGCACTATTCGGTGCAGGTTGCGAAGGCGTCGTTGGTTGACTTGCCGGTGCACTAGCAACTGGCTGTGACGGTGCTTGGTATGAACTGCCGCCGTTTCCAGATGAGGCAGGTGCTTGATAAGTTTTAGCTGCAGGTGCGCTACTTCCTTGGCCACTGCCACTGGTACTTGCTGTTGGGGCCTGGTAAGAGTCACTAGAGATATTGCTATTGCCAGTAGACGCGGCAGCGTTATTACTTGGCTTGGCATCATTCTTGTTATCAGATGAAGTTGCCCCTTGGCTACCTTGATCAGCGTTATCTTTTTGATTATCAGACGCTGTTTGATTCCCTTGTCCATCATCAGATTTCTGTGTTGCTTCGGTTTTCTTAGTCGAAGTACTATGATGCGCTTTTTCAGACTTAGTCTGTGTGGTACTTGTAGAAGACTTGTGACTGCTAGCCATGGCAATGCCGCCAGCGACTAAGACAACAACTAGCACAGTCCCACCACCAATCAGCCACTTCACCTTTGAAGAACTGTTGGCGATTTTATTGAAAATATTTGTCATAACGTTTTAACTCCTAATTTAAAGTGAAGGCGCAACACCGGTCGTAATCCAGTTGAAAATTACTAAAATAATGACAAAGCCAACGGCTGCCATAAAAAGAAAAGCAAGTGCGCCAATAATCAAGCCAGGTATCATGGCTAAGATTGTAATGATCCAGCATATCGCCAAGAAAGCCCAATAAAGCATTAGACCGATGATTTTAATTGGCCAAAATAAGGCCCGCATCGTCAAGTAACAATAATCTTTAAAGGTATATTGATATGGCTCTATTGTGAAAAACTCTTCTTGAACATTAGCCGTTCCCTCTTGTTGATTTAACGCATCCGTCAAATTCGACAAATCACGATACTGGTTTAGCT
>NZ_DF968103.1:2684-3093 GCF_001047135.2 Fructobacillus tropaeoli
GTAATAAGTGCCCATGTAATAACGGAAGCCTGTATAAGGTTGGCCATTTTCCAACCAATTCCAGCCACCATTTTCTTGCGAAACTTCTGGTGCATAAACATAACCATTAGCTTGTTTGTCAGCGGCCTGAGCGCCCACACTAGCGCTCAAAGTAATTACTGCAGCACCTGCAACCATCAACGATGCTCTCTTGATAAGTAACATTTTATTCAATTTCATTTTGGTTCCCTCCTTAGGGCTCTTGTTGCTAAACCATATCAATTTTACAGGTCTATTATAACAAATACTGGGCACGGACAAGCCATTTTGAGCCTTTTTCATCGTTCTATTTTCATAGTGAAGGCGCCACACCGGTCGTAATCCAGTTGAAAATTACTAAAATAATGACAAAGCCAACGGCTGCCATAAA
>NZ_DF968104.1 GCF_001047135.2 Fructobacillus tropaeoli
TAAATGTTTGCCTTGTAAGGCCTTGGTCGTAAAGCACAGCACATCATCGACGCGTTCTGCAACCAAAATCTGACCAACTTTCATCGTCTTAATCTGTTGCATACCTTGCGTTAAAGAAAACTTTTCACGAAATTCTCGTTGTTTGCCTTCAACCTCAATTGTTTTAGGCTCGCCAATCAGACCATTCGGCCAGACCTCAAACAAACGACCATCTTTTAAAATGGCTGTTGGTGTTTGAGGGCTTTCCTTGACAAAATCACTTAAGCTCCGATAACGGACACGTTTCGACTCATTCATGACGTTGCTCCTGTGTATAAGAAGTAACCACTTGGTCGAGTGCTTGATTTAGCGTAACGCCATGGGCATCCGCATATTCCTTCAGCAATTGAAAAGTCTTTTCAGACAAAGGCAGGCTACGATTGATAAACGTTTTATCCCGAATAATCAACTGACCATTCACCCGCTCCGCTAATAAGCGATCACCCGCGCGAATACTTTGAATATCATACAGTCCTTTTTGCAAATCATGCTTTCGCCGAACAACATAGTTTTGGCCATCAATCAGTGCTTTTTTCTCAGGACCCAATAACGCTCTGGGATGTAGCTCTAAGATTTCGTGGTTTTTCATCTTAGCAGTCGCTACTTGGTTACTTACGGTGGCAAATCGTCGCAATTCTTTTAAGCCCACCATTATTTCATCGGTCATGTTCAGTCTCCTGTTCATAGTAACCAGCGACTGATTCGTGTAACAGGTGTTTCATTGAGAGACCAGTTCGATCTTTTAAATCAATCAAGTGTTGATAGCTTTCCAAATCAATTTTAATTGATTTTTCAAGCTGAGGTCGATCGGCAGTGCCTCGCGTTTTCGGCACAACCCGCCGCTGGTGTAAGTTTTCTTCTTCACTACTATAACGACTAAAGCGACTCATGACAATACCTCCTCAAAGACTGCTGTTAACTGCTTAATCAGATTTTGGTCAACACAGTCAATGATTGGCATATCATCTGCTAGTTTGGTCCTTCGCGGCAAATAACCGCGATATTCTTCGTATTGTTGTAGCTCCTCTAACAGGTCTTTGGAAGCATTTTCCGACAAATTGATCTTGTTGGCTATAAAAGCCAGTTTTGCTTGAACGTCAAAATCTTGATTCAAATCTGATACAAATTTCTTCAAGTCCAGTAACGCTACAAAAGAGTCCTTTGAGGCTTCTGCTACGCCAATCACTAAATCAGATACGATTAACGCATTTTGCGTTAAGATGCCTTCATCATTTTCAGTATCAATCACAATATAATCGTACTGTTCAGTCAGTTCTTGCTCATTTTGCGCCAGCCACTTGCCAAAAATAATTTCGCGTTGTCGGCGAGTATTTAAGCGTTCTTTTAACTGTTCAACAGTGCGATGCCCAGCAATCAAATCAAGATTACTTTTTAATTGAATTGGACGCACATCACCATTTTCAAATAAGTTAATAACGGTTTGATTTAAATTCGTAAAGTGTCCATAACGGTGTGTTAAATTAGCTGAATCATCAAAATCCATCAGTAAGACACGATGATTTTGTTTCAAAAATTCTGCTAAATTATAAGCCAGTGTTGTCTTACCAGCGCCACCTTTATTGACATTAATCGTGATGATTTTCATTTCGTTGAACTCCTTTGTCGGCTTGGTCAGGAACTTTGGCAAACTCATACAAACTAGTCGCGACTAGCTTTTGTGAAGAGCGTTTAGCAACCAGCTTATCAGCAACTCGAACATGCTTGATTTTGGCGATTGCTCGTTGAAAGTCTATGCGGAACTTGGCATCGGTATAAACACCACCAATGATGGCATTATGACGCGTGTAATATAAGCCATCTGGCCTTAATTCGCCGCGCTTCCCATTCACTAAAAGAACCGTTGCGTTTCCTTTTTTCCCTAACCGACGTAGGTCGTTCATTGTTAATTCATACATACATTTCTCCCCCTTAGGTTTGTACGGCCATTTATGGCGTTGTGCTTGCTTCTTGCCACTTATAGTGGCGAAGAGCGACAGCGTTTTTTATGCAAGTGTTTCAGTCCTAAATCACCTTCACTTATGGTCTGAAACCAGTGTAGACGGGTCTTGTTGTACACAAGTATAGCCACTCCCCTATTCGTATATCCCTAGTCTGCTAATCAGGACGTGGCTTTTTATCAATTGTCAATGTGCAAGGCCTTTTAACGTCTTGCCGAGGACAGAGGTTTTAGAGTTCACCAATTTACTTATGCAATCCGGTTAATCTGGCAATGATGTGCTCTTTATTTGTCTTCCAAATCTTCTTCATACTTTTCCATAGCTGAAGTCTGCTTGGCTGTAAACCAACAAAAGACGATTTGAATAATGAGAAATGTTAAAGATAGTGTCACGAGTATGATCATATTGATACCCTCCACACCAACTCACTAAGCTGATTCATAGGTACTTGGGGTTGCTCTAATTGTCTAATCTGTTCTTGTTGTGCTTTATGCAACGATTGCGCTACTTTCTCGATATACAAAAGATTACTGGTATTGTTCTCCGCCGAACGAGTAATAGCTTCGCTAACGAGCAAAGCACCATAAAGATTGGTTAATTGCTCCAACCGACTGGCTTGATTTGAATTGGGAAGCTGACCAGTTTCTTTTTGGTAATGGTCCACTAGCAAATCCAAATCATTCACACGTGTATGATTAATTACGTCATCATTATCATCACTAAATTCAGTATCACTATACTCAGTATCATTAGGGTTTGATTTT
>NZ_DF968105.1 GCF_001047135.2 Fructobacillus tropaeoli
AAAAGCAGGCCCCAATTGCTGGGAGCTGCTTTTTTTACTTGGGTTAAGGCACATTATGTTAAGTAGTGATTATTTTGTGGCATCTGTTGTTTTCATTGCCTTATCAACTTGTTCTGCAATCCGTTTAATGACGGGAACACAAACACTGTTTCCAGCCTGCTTGTACAAGCGTCCGTTACTTTGCTTAGGAAGATTGAAATCAGTAGGAAACCCTTGGACATTAAAACACTCTTTAGGTGTGAGCTTTCGAATTCGAGAGTCCATCGTAAGGATCAATGGAACGTTGTGTCCACCAGTGCCCATATTCGCGGTCAAAGTTGGTACAACATGACTTTTATTCTCACGAACGTACTTTCTCCGCCATTGATAAACACTGTCATGGCTCGTCATATTATCTTTAAGCTCTTTGTAAAAGACATTTTTTTCCGCAGAGTAGTAAAAGGCATCGTCCATGTCTTTTGACTGAAAATCAATTACATCATGAATACTTGTTGTGAGAGGAATTGACTTTGGAAATGAGAAGTTAGCATAATCTTCTGCATCACGAAAAGCAACGATATAGATACGCTCCCTGTTTTGTGGAATGTTTCCGAACTCTGATGCGTTCAAAACTTGGAACAAGTACTTGTACCCTAGTTTGTCCAACTCTGATTGTATTACTCGGAACGTGTTTCCATTGTCGTGTGACACCAAGTTCTTTACGTTTTCAAAGAAAGCAACACGAGGACGCTTAGCCTTGATAATACGAACTAATTCAAAAAATAGATTTCCCCGTCCTTGCTCATCATTGAATCCCTGTCGGTAACCAGCAATAGAAAATGCCTGGCAAGGGAAACCACCGAGCAAAACATCAAAGTCTGGAATTTCAGTGGATGGAACTGTCGTAAGGTCACGACGATCTACCTCAGTGTCAAAGTTTAATGAAAATGTATCAGCAGCGTAGTTGTCAAACTCGTTTGCATATATTGTTTTAAAATCTCCAGCCTCGGCAAACCCCCTATCAATTCCACCAACACCAGCAAAAAATGAAGCTATTTTGTTAACCATATGTATTCTCCTATGTTTGGTATTATACCAAAAAGGTGCGGCGCGCCGCAGTAGTTTGAGTGAATAAAAAAGGTAAAACAGCTCTCCTCCTTTACTTTATTTAATAACTTCGCAACGCCTGATATCAAAGATGAGTGTGGGTTCCATATTGTTAGCATCAACAAATAATTTTTGTAGACTAACGTGTGGTCTACGACCTGCGTCTTTTTGTTCTTGGATAGTCTGCGTTTTGTTAGCAGGATACTTACCAAAATCTTCTGAGTTTATCTTGAGGTCATACATATAAACTTTGTTTTCTTCAAGATTGAAACGTAAATACACCAAATCATCGAAGATTGTTTTTGGACCAAATGACGAGAGGTCCCCTTTAAAATTAGACGTTGCCTTGCATTCTACACGTGTCCCATCTTTAGCAGTTGCATCTCCAACGGCTGGACCACGGTTCCAACTAAGGTTAAGGCAGTAGCAAGCCATAGGCTCTGAGATAGCATCGGGCATGTTAATTCCACGGGAATTAGTGCTCTTGATATATGTGTTTAGGTCTTTCCACTTGAAGTAAGCATCGCAAACTTCATTGATACGGGCATCATCAATATTAATTAGACTGAAATTTTTGTATGTCATATTAAGATATGAGCTGTTTTACCTCCTCAACAATATAACATTATCTTGAACGTTAATAATCAAGGAAACAAAAAAGACCTAATAAGTTTTATCGGTCAATAAAATCATAAATCATTTTTCTTCCTTCTTTTTACTAAATGGCCACCATTTGCGTCCTTTATTTTCGTTCTTAGAAAATGGTTTTTTAGTGGTTTCTATCTCTAATTTGTGTTCTAGTTGCTCATTTTTCTTTTGTGTTAAAAGCTGCAGTTGTTGCGATTGATCGAGTAGTTGACTCAATTTTTCTATTTGTCGGTCTTTGCTAGCAATCTCCTTTTCTTTGCTAGCAAAGAGTCGGTCTCTTTGTCGCTTTAAATCTTCTATTTGCATCTTTAAATCAGCGTGTATAGATGTTTTTTCTTTGTCGGTTTTTTGTTGATTATTTGCTACCTCTTTGTCGGTTCTTTGTCGGTTTTTTGGTGGCAAATTCTTTGCTACCTTACTCCTTATTTCCCTTTCGGCTGTATGGTTCACAACGTTAAAACCCCGACTATCCTTTTGTCGGTTATTTGCTAGCAAATGCTGATAATGGTATTGAATTGTTTGTTTGCTAACTCCCAACTCGTCGGCTAATTCTTTAATTGTTTTGGACATAAAAAGTCTCTTATTTTCTTTTGTCGTTTGATTTTTATTGTTCTTCTGCATTTTATTATGCTATATTCTTATTAACAAATACATACGAAAAAGGCCATCAACTTCCCTGCAAGGAAGTTGATGGCCTGCACAGTAACTGTCGCACCAGTTGCCATGCATTTATTTCTATAAGTCTATTTTACCGACAGAGAAATAAATAATCAACCTTAAAAACAGGGAG
>NZ_DF968106.1 GCF_001047135.2 Fructobacillus tropaeoli
CCGGTAAAAGGTATTATATGTTTTTAATAAAAATTATTGAAAACCGCTGTAAAACAGCGTTAAACCCTTATATATAGCTATTTTTAATTGGTCTAAAATATATATATTTCAGACGTTTTATGACGTTTTCAGACGATTTTATTATTTTTTTGCACGGTTTTTGCACGGTTTACACGTTAAAAAATAGACATCATTATTTTATTTGTTTTTTCTTCTTCGGTCTCCTTTTGTGCTTCCAAAAGGTGCGTGTAGATGCCTATTGTGGTTGATATATTCTTGTGTCCTAATCTTCTTGAAACGTACTTAATATCAACACCTTTGGATAACAATAAGCTACCGTGAGAATGCCTTAAGCCGTGGAATGATATGTCTTTAATTCCAAGTGAGTGAGTTGTTTTTTGAAGTAACGTTCGCACACTGTAATAACTAACATCAGACACACGGCCTTTAACGTTTTTTAGTTGTGCCAATAAATTATCATCAATTGTGATAATGCGATTTCCTGATTTTGTTTTTGTTGATTTGATACGACGAAATTGATCTAAAGCTTTATTGACAGATATTGTCTTCTTTTTAAAATCAACGTCATTTGCTGTGAGTGCCATAATCTCACTTACTCGCATACCGGTATGAATAGCAATATAAATAGCTAAATAAGCGCCATCCTGTGTATTTTTATCTAATTGTTGTCTGATATGTTGGTCAAGTTTCGCCAGCTCATCAGCCTCTAAAAATTTTTCAGTTGCTGGCTTACCGTTACTGCCTGTCAGTTGAATTCTCACTGTTGGGTCTTTATCAAGTATGCCGTCAGCGTAGGCATCTTTCAAGCACTGGCTAATGTGGTTTTTTCTCTTCGCAACAGTCTGCTTTGAGTGCGTTTCGCCAAATTCGTTAATAAACGCTTGGAAGTCAGAGCGAGTAAATTCGAGCAAATAAGCATTTGGCAAATACTTAATGATATTATCCAACGTATTCTGATACTGGTGGCGCGTTCCACTTTCCAAATTGCTTTTGTAAGTATCAACCCAAGATTCGAAATAGTCTGACAACAACATGTCTTTATATTGATTTTTTTCTACTTCAATAACGCCAGATTCGATAGAAGAAGCCCACAGTTGAGCTTCTTTTTTTGTTTTGAATCCCTGTTTACTTGGACGTTTTTTCTTGCCATTTACAGTTATAGATGTGAATACCCGCCAATTGTTAGGGGCTATTTTTACAAAACTAGCCATAGTTACTCCATTTTTGGCCAAATAAAAAGGCTTACGCCTTATAAGTGTATGTATGCCCAAGAGGGCTTATAGTTATTTCAAATTATCAAGTTTTTCAATTAATTGTTTTTGAAGCTTAATATTTTCTTCTTGAAGTTTTTGGATTTTAATTGCATCTTCATGAGCCTGATCGTATCCCCATTGCTGTTCTCTGTTTTTCTTTAAGTATTTGTTGATTGTCTTGATGAGGTAGAAAACAATATATGAAATGAAGAATAGTGTTAGCGAGTTTTGAAGTAATGATGAAAACGACGATTCTAGGGCGTTCGTAGAATGGTTACCATTAAATTCAAAAATCCACTTAAAAATGTAACCGATAAGATTTGCTATAAAGCTTGTTAAACTCTTGATTACGTCGCTAAAGTTGTACCCGATCACGATTGAAATGACAAATGTTAACAAAAATGGCGCGAACATAAACTGTTTGAACTGTTCGAAGTTTGAAGAGGTATGATCGAATAATTTTCCAGTTTTTGATTTAAAATTTTCCTTAACGTCTTTGACACCAGTTTTGATATCTTCTACATTGTTTTTTATGTTATTTGTCATTTCAGACAGGGTTGATTTATCAAATTTGTTTTTCATGTTGTGAACTCCTTTTATGTACGCCCGAAAGGGCTTGTATTACTTTGAGTACCGACCATTAAGGAAAGTGATGTCTTGAGTATCTGAATAAGTGCTATAGGCCTTTACGATTGAAATAATGAAATCAACTAATGGCCAGATTCCAAGAGTAATCCATGAACCAATAAGCAACTTAAAGATTCCAAGACCAATTTGACCACGAACGAATCGGTCAACGCCTAAATAGCCGACTAAGAAGTTGCAGACCCACACAAAAACATGCTTGTTAATCTTGTTTACTTTAACGTTACCTTGAATGATTGTTTCCATAAAAACGCTCCTGAAAGCTTTTAACGTGGTTCCGTCCTGCACGTAATATGTACACCGCTTGTGCGGTTTATAAAATAACAATTCCAAAAATTGAGGACTCGTGCTGTTCATTGACTGGCATATCTTTGTACTTCTTGTTGAGAGATACAAGACGGCAACCGTTACCATCAGAAACGAACTTCTTAACATAAGCTTGGCCATCATAGTCAGCAATGACAATCTGACCAGATCGTGCTTCATGTTC
>NZ_DF968107.1 GCF_001047135.2 Fructobacillus tropaeoli
CGCGCTATAAAGGCTGACAATCTCGAGCAAAAACATATAATGCCTTTCCAGCCTTATCATACCACTCACTCAATTGATAAAAATCTTCAGACACAGCTTTATATAAAACTTTTTGCATATCCTTAGCCCATGCAATAATATCCTCAATATTGTAAAGAACAATACCCGACATACCGTAATCATCTGTGTATCCCTTACTAACACTAGTATCAAGCGGATAAGTATTATCAGCAGAAACATAAAGTTCGTTTGCAAACCCATCATTATAAATAATAATTTCCATTGAATAAATACCAGTCTTTATCATGCTAATACCTCCAATCCATCAGCTCTTAAGTAAACATCTTTCTTCTTCCCGTCAACAAAAGCTTCCGGATTAATCAATGATACCCACGATAAATCCTTTACATCAACAATAGTAGAAACCGGCAGTTTAACTCGCACTACTCCTTTACCAGGTGCATATAATTCCACCACTAATGCTTCAACATCACCATATGAATGTGATTCATTATCCCATGAGCGCTTTTCACGTGGTCCTTCACCACAAAGATAAACAAAACGATTATCGTTTCCAAAAACTAATTGATACATTTCAGGCGAGTATCCTGCCATTGAACTATACTTCATCGAAGTTAGTACCTCTTAATTTATTTGTAAAAGAAAACAAATAAAAAATGATATAATCAGCATTGCATAGACTGATAATCAAATTTGATTACCACGGGAACGATTTTCGAGTCGTTCCTTTTTCTTTTACAATACAATTATACCATTATATAAAAATAGTTTCAAATATCCTATTATACTAATTATATAACAGATGGTATAGGTTGTCAAATAAAAAATGCGATATTTTTGTGTTTTTAACACAATCAATCAACTAAATAGTTATTTAAAACAAAAAAAGAAAAAGGACTGATTATATACAGTCCTTTATTTCTTTTATTTATCTTTGTGCTTCAATTGCCAAACACCATCAATCATTTTATTAATCGCAAGCGTGTTATTATTAATCGCCACACTAAACCAATCATCTGACTTTTCAATACACGTTATTAAGAAATCAGCATAATTCATAACATCATTATCATAAATATACTGAACCATATCTTTCATAACCGTTAAACGGTTCGTTGCCGTCAGTTCAAAATATGAACCAACATCAGCACCCGAATGCCCAACAATTTCATCAATTGAATACTGATACTTTTCAGGATTATCCATGTGGATAAAATATCGAACCAAGCCACGGGCTGAGCCCACTTTTTGCGGAATGGGAGCATTTAACGGTTCAATAATTTTTTTAACAGCTTGATAAGTAATCGGGCCATCAGCAGTTAAAAGAATATGCCAATGAGGCTTTTTCTTTTCACCATCAGGATTAACATCCTTATCATGCAAAGGGCTTTCAACCCAACGCATATGAGTTTCATCTAAAATTTCACGCCAATTTTTTGGCGCAGACTCAGGATAAAGGATAAAAGACCAATCACGACCTTTTTGATTTTTATTTTCTGTCATATGCTATAATTTCAAATAGATAGGACGTTCTCTTTGCGGGAGATGTCTTTTTTTTTGCCCAAAAATCCATTTGATTTCCTTTCTTATTTGTAAATTGTTCCATTTTCATTTGCTTGATTTACCAAAAAATTAACCAAACCAGACTTAGTCATACCTGATTTCTTTGCTAGTAATTCCAGATTTTCATTTGTCACTTCAGGCAAGGAAAGAGTAACTTTCTTTTTCTTGATTTCTACCATACTTAAAGTCCTTTCAAACATACATACATTAACAGTATATCATACATAACTAGAAGTACAACATAAATAATTTATACATACGACTTTTTTTATTCATTGCTATAAACGCCCATATATCAACATTTCCCATTGCACATTGAACTCTTTGGGGGCGTCGTAGTACGCCCCCAAATTCCTGGGCCAGCCCAGACCCGCGAGCAATGGTTGCTCGACCCCATCAATTTCGCCATTGAATGGCAAGGCAAAAAATGGTTTTTGCCATACCGTTAGCGTCTTGGCATGCGTTAGTGTGTCAACGCTTATTCTCGGGCTATCGCCCTGCGATATGTTGACACACGGCATTATTAACGTACTATTTACCAAAATAGGGCTTATCAATACTCGCTTGTGCCGTCCCTAACGGTAGTCCGCACTCATCTTGATAAGCCCTGTTTTTTAACAGACCGCTATAATAACAACCTTTAAACCATTACGCGCTATAAAGGCTGACAATCTCGAGCAAAAACATATAATGCCTTTCCAGCCTTATCATAC
>NZ_DF968108.1 GCF_001047135.2 Fructobacillus tropaeoli
GAACATGAAGCACGATCTGGTCAGATTGTCATTGCTGACTATGATGGCCAAGCTTATGTTAAAAAGTTCGTTGCTGACGACAACGGTTGCCATCTTGTATCACTCAATAAGAAATACAATGACATGCCAGTTAATGAACAGCATGAGTTCTCAATATTCGGAATCGTTATTTTATAAACCGCACAAGCGGTGTACATATTACGTGCAAGTCTGAACCACGTTAAAAGCTGTAGGAGAAGCATTATGAGCAAGAAGATTACAGACGAAAATGGCAATACATTCGTCCAGAAGAAACCGTTCTATAAGAAGGTCTGGTTTTGGATTCTGGTATTGCTAGTAGTCATTATTGGTGGAGCTAGTGCTGGAAGCTCATCAAAGGATAGCGAATCTGGTAAGTCTACAAATTCATCTAAGTCAGCAAAGGCTGATGTTGTTAAG
Source organism: Fructobacillus tropaeoli (assembly GCF_001047135.2). Taxonomy (GTDB): domain Bacteria; phylum Bacillota; class Bacilli; order Lactobacillales; family Lactobacillaceae; genus Fructobacillus; species Fructobacillus tropaeoli. The sequence goes on from NZ_DF968108.1 coordinate 439, forward strand.
ACAACGCCTGAAGAAATTGTCAATAACTACACAACTAAGACTTCATCACAAGCCGACTCTATTTACAAGGGAAAGACTACTCAAGTTACTGGTAAGGTTACTGATGTTAAGGATGGCGTAATCAGTGGACATGATGTCACAATTGATGCTGGTACAGTAGCTGGAAATGAATTTGAAAAGCAGTCACTGACATTTAATTTTAGCGGTTCAAAAAAGGACGAAGCATTGTCTATCCAAGCTGGATCAACAATCACAGTTCAAGGTAAGTTCAGCCATGCAACAATTATGGGTGGCGATAATGGCGACCCTAAGTGGGTAAATGACGTTTCATTTACGAACGCATCACTAGTTAAGTAACATCCGCCCTTTTGGGCATACATACACGATTAAGGCCCTAGGCCTTTTTATTTGTACCTATTTTTGGATAAGGAGTTAATATGGCAAGTATTTACAAGCGAGGCAAGACTTGGACCGCAAATATATTAGTCACTGTTGACGGCCAACGTAAGCGAAAAACAAAATCTGGCTTTTTAACTAAAACACAAGCCAATAAGTGGGCCATATCAGTCGAAGAACAGAAAAATACAGGGAAACTACCATACAGCAAAAAGCTATTCAAAGATGAATATTGGTCGTGGTATACCATTTTTAAAGAGCCCCATATTGATGAAAATACAAAAAGCTGGTATTTAGCCACCTACCGTCTTATCTGTGACAACTGGTCAGATATGAAAATGTCTGACGTATCTGTTAAGGAACTGCAACTGCTAATCAATCAATATGCAGAAAATCACGTTAAGTCTTCCGTAACTCATATAAAGAATATGATTGGCGCTTTCTGTCGTTATGCTGTCGATGAAGGCATGCTTGCTAAAGATATTTCAAGAAATATAGTGGTTGCTTCCAAAAAGCAAGGAAGCAATCGTGATTCTAAATTTTTAGAACATGACCAATTTTTAAAATTAATCGAATTAGCAAATGAACAAAATGACATTACTTCAAAAATGATATTAACAGCCTGTTATTCTGGGTGCCGCTATTCTGAAATTGCAGCACTGAATGCCAACGATTTTGATTTTAAAAACAATACAATCACTGTCAACAAATCATGGTCGCTGCAAGAAAAGGCTGTAAAAAAGCCAAAAACAAATACATCAAACAGAATAATTGACATGCCCACTTCTTTCATGAATATTGCCAAAGGATGGAATATGTCAGGAAATTACTCCTTTCAAAGTACAACAGGATACCCGATGACTGACAATGCTTGCAATAAAAAACTAGCCTGGTTATTGGAAAAACTGGGAGCAAAACAAATAAAAATGCACGGATTACGCCACACACATGCCAGTTATTTGCTCGCTAATGATGTCGATATTCAATACGTTTCTGAACGACTAGGACACGCTGGAGTCGATATTACAATGAAGGTGTACGCTCATTTGATGAAGGAAAAGCGCTTTAAGGAAAAAGATAAAACGATTAGATTGTTGCAGAATTTGTAGCACTTTTGTAGCACTTCAATTCAATTTTTATTCGATAATCTTTTATAACGTTTTACAATCTTTGACAAAGAAGGTAACTTTAAACACTGATATGAAGGGGATTTAAGGTTTTAAGAAACAAAAAAGCCCATCTACCGCAGTTCGCAGTAAATGGGCAAAAATGGAGAAGAAG
>NZ_DF968109.1 GCF_001047135.2 Fructobacillus tropaeoli
TAAGCGGACTTATCCTTAATAACCATTGAGACCGCATAGCGACTAAAGCGTTCTACAAAAGTCAACAATAAATGACTGGATTGACGTGACTCCACACCGTCGAGTTCCCAATGACCAAAACGGTGACGGTTTTCAATGACACTCGGACGAAACTCAATGGAATACTGGTGTGTGGCTCGTTTCTGATCTTCTTTTTTCAGATAAAGACTTTTTCGTTCGCTCCAATTTAACGCTCGCTTATGGTACCGTTGCCGCTTGCCTTTATCTCGCAAGGCCCAGTAATCGAGACCTTTGATTCTTTTATGATTCACCCAGTTGTAGATGGTTTTAAAGGACACACCAGCTCGTAACGGCCCCTTTGCAATCTGTTCGGGTGACCACTTGTGGTGGATTATGTATTCTTTGATGAGCTGTTCTCGTCTGGCCGTTAGCTTAACTGGGAACTTCTTTTTGTTCCGTTGCTTTTGGTCAGCTAGCGTCTGTCCCTCGATGGCTCTGTACATACGCCTTGATATATGTGTACTTACTTTTTTTGTCCATTGTAGCATGTAACGTTGTCCGTTGAATTTCTTTGGTAACGGTCTCTCTTGAGTAACCAATGTTCTTAGCAATGAAACTTAAATTATGGCCCTCTTTTAGTAGCGTTTCAATTTGAACTCGTTGTGCCAATTGTAAATGTTTTTGTCCCATCATCCTTCTCCTGTTATTTAACGGCAAAAAACCTGTTTTCACGATTACATACAGAAAAATTATAGCAAAGTAGGAAGTCATTCTAAAAAATCCCCTTGCCTTTTCTTGAACGTGGGCGGCTTTGGGGAAGGACTTTTATTAATAGGCAACAAAAAAAGCCTCGAACGAGACCTCTTTTAAATAAAATAATCCAGTCACATACATTTACTTTAGCCGGTAACTGTGAATGGAACAAAACCTTATGCGTTTATTGTAACGACCTGCATCAAGGTTTTCAAGTATCGCGGTTTTGCCGAACTTTAAGACTGCGGTCACGATGTAGCTGGTGCCTTTTCTGGATCCGGCTAATTCGTTTCTGGTCTGCGTAAGATTGTGCTGTCACGGCTTTATATAAGTTTTTGGACTTGTTGGTCGTGATTTTACGCCCACCGGTTAGATGTTGTGTGGCTCGCTGGACTTCTTTGGTTATAGTGGCTCTTGAGTAGCCCAAGGTGGTAGAAATCTCACTGAGCGACTTTCCTTCCTGTATCATTTTTTCAATTTGAATACGTTGATCCATTTTCAAATTTTTCTGTCCCATTCAGATTGTTCTCCATCTTCCTAAAAATTAAGTATGATTAAGTAAATATTTTATTCACTGTCAACAAATGATTATACCAAAGTCTGCATTTGTCGTTGATAGGTTTGATTTACTCTCATAAAAATTATGTGTATTAGAAAAATATGTGTATTGGTCCTTGGAATCGGAATAATTTGATTGATTGCTATTATTTTTAACAAAACAAAAAAGCCCCCGTTAGGAGACTTTTAATAGATTGGCAAATTGTTTTTTTGTTTTTTTTATGAAACCTCTTTCTTTTTTCGTGCAGTATAAGTTAATCCAGCGGCCAATGATGCACCAAGGGCTGCCAAGCTGACCACTTCAACACCGTGTTCATTAAGCATTTTTTGTCCAGTTCGTGGCAGACTATAACTTGATTTTGTTGGTACCGAGCTATCTAAAGGCGTTGTCTGCTTTGGGCTCCAAGTGTTGTCAGGTGTCACGTCATTTTTCGTTTCAAGAACCTTAACACCACTGTTTTGTGGCTGTGCCTTTGACGCTGACTGCTGTTGAACTTCAGCCTTTGCTTGACCACCATCTTGTGTCTGTGCACCGCCAGTAACGGTTGGTGTTGAGGTCACGTTGGTCTTACCATCTTGTGTCTGTGCACCGCCAGT
>NZ_DF968110.1 GCF_001047135.2 Fructobacillus tropaeoli
TAAGCGGACTTATCCTTAATAACCATTGAGACCGCATAGCGACTAAAGCGTTCTACAAAAGTTAACAACAAGTGATTGGATTGACGAGACTCCACACCGTCGAGTTCCCAATGGCCAAAACGGTTACGATTTTCAATCACACTTGGTCGAAACTCAATGGAATACTGGTGTGTCGCTCGTTTCTGATCTTCTTTTTTCAGATAAAGACTTTTTCGTTCGCTCCAACTTAACGCTCGCTTATGATACCGTTGCCGCTTGCCTTTATCTCGCAAGGCCCAGTAATCGAGACCTTTGATTCTTTTATGATTCACCCAGTTGTAGATGGTTTTAAAGGACACACCGGCTCGTAACGGCCCCTTTGCAATCTGTTCGGGGGACCACTTGTGTTCGAGGATGTATTCTTTGATGAGCTGTTCTCGTCTGGCCGTTAGCTTCGCTGGGAACTTCTTTTTGTTCCGTTGCTTTTGGTCAGCTAGCGTTTGTCCTTCGATGGCTCTGTACATACGCCTTGATATATGTGCACTTACTTTTCTGTCCATTGTAGCATGTAGCGTTGTTCGTTGAATTTCTTTGGTAATGGTTGCTCTTGAGTAACCTAAGGTATTAGCAATAAAACTTAAATTATGACCTTCTTTTAGTAACGTTTCAATTTGAACTCGTTGCGCCAATTGTAAATGCTTTTGTCCCATCCTCATTCTCCTGTTATCTGACGTTCAATCGACAACCTAACCTAATGATTTCATACAGAGGAATTATAGCAAAACGATATTATGTAAAGTAGAGATTTCTCTACTTTTCTCTACTTTTCGACTATTTTGATTTAGACGTTGACTTATCGTCACGATGACGGATACAATCAATCTGTTGGGATCACCATGACCAACTTCCATATGACAATAAGGACCAGCCTGACGAACCGGCTGGTTTTTATTTTTCGCTAAGAAAACAATAAAAAAGCCCACTGTTGTTACAGTGGGACCGCCGTTAAGAAAGATACTTAATAAGTTAAAATGAATTTGTAATGATACTATTGTAGATTTAAGAGAGTAACCGCCGATTGATTTAGACGATCAACCGACTGACAACATTAAGGAGTGTTTTAAGATTCAGGAGTAACGTAATAACAAAAAGAAACGCAACGCTCAGGCGGTGGTCGAAACCCTTTTATCTAACTAATCACTCAAAAATATTTTTGAGCTACTTTCTTTATACCCTGGTCACGGGCAAGTGTCAAGTAAAAATGTCAGAATAAATAATAAATAAAAAAGCCTACTGGATTCAGCAGGATCGTCTCATTTTGAAAAAGTTTTAAGCACGTATGTCGATCAAATAAGCAGTATTTGATAAAAGTTAATCGAGACGATGTTTCTTTTTCACTCCCTTGAAACTCCTCAGGATATTTCTATTATAATATATTTTCTAATTAAAAAGTAGAGAAATCTCTACTTTTTTAGACACTACCTGTTTGTCTAAACATTCGTTTATCAGGATTTTGTCATTAATATTGGCCTTTTCAATACTTTATAAAAGTTTTTTTGGTAACGGTTCTAATATTTATTCTAAACAAATTCATCTCGAACTGTTATTCATTGGTTGTAGTAGGAATAATGGGCTCATAGCGACCGTCTTCAAATAACAAGTCAAGCAATCTTTCTAAGCTTTTATCCGTGATGGAGAGTTGGTCAGCTAAATGGCGTTTTTGAGATAAATCAAGACCTTCTGGGAAGCGTTTGACCATTAAATTAGCCACCTTCATAGCGACTTCCAAACTGGGTAAACGCTGATAAAGAGACCCACGCTCTTGTAAGAGTTTTCGTTCATATTCCTGTTGTAACATGCGCAATCACCTTTCCAAAAGTAGCGTTTTCTCTACTTTTCTCTACTTTT
>NZ_DF968111.1 GCF_001047135.2 Fructobacillus tropaeoli
TCTGCTGGAAAAATTCGAAAATGACCGTCTGAAGTGTAAACTTTATACCATTCGTCTTCATCCTCGATACGTGTGACCTCTACACGAGTTTCATAACCACGACCGTCTTTTAGTTTTTCACCAACCTTTATAACGTATGGTTCGTTGACACCTATACCATCATAAAATACGGCACCTAATCCAACGCTTTGTAAATTTAATATTCTCATCACTCCACCTCTTCATTCAATTTCTTTAGTTGTTCAGCTAAATATTCAGCACCATCTTTTGCGCCCATTTCATTTGGAACACTATGAGCATCGTCAAATCCGATTACCTTAACTGATTTTTGTTTCATAGCTTCCATTCCTTTTAAGTCATAACCTGCACGTTTTTTATCATCAAAGAATGGGTTTTGATCCAATAGCAACCATATTTGTTCCCCATCAAGCTCTGATATATAACCGCTAAAAGTAAGGCCGTGAACTGGTTTTGTATCAATATCCTTGTAAAAATCATCTGTATAATCAATTGGGAAATTATCAGGAATAACCACGTAACCATTTTCGGAAAATGGCCCAACTTTAGTAAACGTGTCAAACGGCTTTAACGCTGGTTTCTTTTTTTTCGTGCAATATCTGAATAGTCCATCACTTTACCTCTTCCTTGCTTAATTTTCGAAGTTGTTTAGCTAAATATTCAGCACCTTCTTTTGCACCCATTTCATTGGGGTGAATATGGTCGTTATCAAATCCTAACACTCTAACTGATAATTTCTTCATTGACGTAATGTAATTCTTTTCGTCTTCCGTTGATTTTTCCCAATCAAAGGAAAGCGATTGGTCAAGATACACCAGTCCTCTTTTACCATAAGTTTCTGTTAAATACCCGCCGAATGTTAGTCCGTTAACTGGCTTAGTGTCGATTTCGGCATAGAAATCACTTAAATAGTCGAGCGGGTAATTTTCGGGAATAACAACGTAGCCGTTTAAAGACCTTGGTCCTGTCATGGTAAAAGTTTCAAATGGCCTTAAATCCGGTTTTCTCGTATTTTTCAATTTTTCTGAATAATCCATCAATTTATCCTATTCTACATTGTATTTATTCGGCTCCGTAAATCTCTATTAGTTCATCAATACTTTCCTTATTTCCCCTCAAAATATTGATTACCTTATCATTTAGATTTTTGGCACTTGATTCATTTCTACCGTTAGTCTGCCTTAAAACGTCAAAACTAATATCTACCAATTCTCCAATAAAACTGTTTAATACTTCTAAATTGTCAAACGAATCGTTGTCATGATTAGTTTCCCCGTGAAAAGAAACGTCGCCAACCATTCGTTTTAATAAATCCGAACGTGAAAACTTTTCTTCAATCTTGCTTACCATCACTCGTCCTCTTCATCAACTTCTTCCAACACGTCAATTGCTAATCCACTAATACAAAACGCCCCGTATAATGAACTTTTTAACACGTCAACATCAATATTTGGGTCTTGATACAAGGACATTAAGATGTCCCGTTGCATATTGAGTTTTCCAATTAGCTCTTGTTTACTCATCATTCCACCTCTTCAATCAATTCAGGATTAGCAATTAGCTTAAGTGCATCGTATGGAGAAATTTTTAATTCATATCCTTTAACAGGCATTTCTTCACAAGGCGCAATCTCAATGTGATAACTAACTGTTACAGGAACATCTCCAATTATCTCGGCTAATTTCTTGAAATAATCTTCATTCTCGAATAATGTCTCACGTTGCCTGCTAGTTATTCTCATCACTCCACCTCTTCCTTGTCGAACATGTCTGGGTTGTAGCACCCTTCTCGGACTTCTGTTTCAGTAAAAACATCTCTATTTATAGGAGATAAATAGAATGAGTCCGATGGGTATC
>NZ_DF968112.1 GCF_001047135.2 Fructobacillus tropaeoli
GCAACGGGAGAGTGGGCAGAATGCTCTTTAAACGATGTTAGCGACTTGACCAAAGCGATGGCGCTTAGCTATACCTTGGGGAAGCCCTTAAGTATTCTCTTTTTGAGACTTTACTTAAGGGCTCTCTCTGCTCAAAACAACTTGCTGCCCTTGGTAGGGGGGCGAAAATAAAACAATATAACATAGCTCAATCCAAATCGTATTGATGCGAAGAAACTTTCGTCCCATGATGTCGCAAAATGGGTTTTGTATGGCATACTATTTGAATATCCTTATTGAAATAAGGATATTCAAATATCGGTGAAGCTACTGATCCAGTTGATGTGAAATATACAAAGTTATATATTAAATGTTAAAAAGTTCATTTGTTGTTAAGTTTTAGATTATGCGTATGCTTATTTGTGAAATTGGAGGTTAGTCTATTGCAAAATAATAATTATGTTAAACAGCTTATTTGGACGGTTATTGAAAATTCTGAGGCTAGTAATTGGGATGAAGCCGTAAAAGAATGGTCAGTAGTTGGATTTGATACTGCCCGAAACGCCGATGGAGAATGTGTTTGTGGACAAGATAATTTATATTACCTTTACACGATTCGTAACGATAAGAATGGTAATGAACTTTCACCAATAGGTAGTAGTTGTATAAAAAAGTTTGAACGTGAAGATTTGAATGCAAAAGTAGAAACATTAGAAAAGCAATTAAAGCTTTTGCATGCTTTGGAAAATAAAAATTTTATTACATTAAGTAAAAAGTTTTTTTCAAAAAAATTGCTAAAATATTTATTTGATAGGGGAGCATTTGAAGATCAGAATTATGATTCTGAGGATAATTATGAATTTATGTTGAAGATGTTTAATAAACATAAGAGCCCAACTGTAAAGGAACAGAAAAAAATTAATGCAATTATTATCAATAATGTAATTCCATATTTGCGTAAACTAGAAAGAAGTAAAACTTTCAATGATGATAAAGAAAAGTTTAACGTGATAGATATGAATTCAAAACATCGCGATGACATTGAACAAGTGATATTTGAAGAATTAGAAAAAAACTCTAATAATGATTTTCAGGATTACAATGATATATCAGAAGTCCCTGAAGAGAAAATTGTGGTTGTTCAAAAAAATCATGGGGCTGGTTGTACTTTTCAAAATGCAAAAAATGCAATTGAAACATATTTAGAATATGGGATTAGGCATTAAATATAATTAAGTTAATATAGGCCAGTCAAACAAAAAAAGGATAACTTTACGTAAGACACGCAAGGATTAGGTTACTTGGGTGTCTTTTATTTTGCCGTCCTTTACTTCGCTGTGGGACGTTATCCTAACAGCTAACAAGGCACAGACATGTAGTCGTCAGAGGTGGTGAAAGTTTCCGGTCAAACCACGTCCAAACCTTGAGTAAATACTAAAGACGATCAAGGGGCAATGAATAATTGGATATAGATTAGCTCGTCCAGCAAGTGATTGGCAAAGCGATGGCACTTAGCTATACCTTGGAAAAGCCCTTAAGTATTCTCTTTTTGAGATTTTACTTAAGGGCTCTCTCTGCTCACAACAACTTGCTGCCCTTGGCTGGGGGCCGTTTGAAAGTCAACTACAGTCTTTTGGTTCTTTAGAGAAAAAAGATTGAAACAGATTGATTGATAAAGAAATCCTTTTTCGGATAAAGAGAAAAACAGACCCTACGCTGTTTGCGCATGAAGTCGAAGACTTCACAGC
>NZ_DF968113.1 GCF_001047135.2 Fructobacillus tropaeoli
AGTTACACGACTGGTTATAACGCTGGTAAGAGTGAGGCAAGCGGTTATGATGACCAGAAGGCTCCAGCAGCAGATGCGTCACAAGCTGAAAAGGATGCTTATGAAGGTGCACAAGCTGGAGCTAAGGATGCCATTGCAGGTAACCCAACGCCAACTGATTTGGCAACGAAGTCACCAGCTTATCAAACTGCCTATAAGCAGGCACATGATGCAGCTGCAACTGGCTTGACGGATGGTCAAAACAACACAACGCCAACGGATGCTCAAAAGGCTGACCCAGCTTACGTGAAGGGTAACAATGCAGCGCAATCTGCAAAGGAAGCCACAGAAGATGCCCAAGCTGGCAACACTGACCACCAGGCTAAGACTGCCGACCCTGACGCCTATACAAATGCCGCCAAGGCTTATGCCGATGGTGCCACAGCCGCCGCAGCTGGTAAGACTGACCCATCAACGTCAACTGATCCTATTTACAAGGCTGCTTATAACCAAGCAATCAACGATACAGCCGCTGCTCGTCAAGCTGCTATCAAGGATGCCAGTGACCGTCATGATCAAGATGTTGATCCAACGAAGTCTTACTCAGCTAACCCAACGGTTCAAGCTGCTGCAAAGCAAGCTTATGCCGATGCACAAAAGGCATTGACGGACACATTAGCTGGTAATGCACCAACTAATCCAAATGATGCCCAGACTGCCGGAACAGCTGCCGCTAACAATGACAAGTCATATGTTGCCGATACGATTGCTGGTAAGACACCAAGCGCAACGGTTTCAGATGACTCTGCTCAGACCATCAAGGCTCAAGTAGCTGCTGCCCAAGCTGCAGTTGCCGCTAACCCAGATGCTAGTGATGAATTGAATTCAAAGGACCCACTAGCAAACTACGCTTACAAGCAAGCATTTGATGATGCTAAGGCAAAGTATGACAACGGTGTTGCTAACGCAGCCAAGGCTCAGGCAACTGATTCTTCAGCTGATGCCGCAACGAAGCAAGGTGCTGATGACTTTAGCAAGGGCTTGACAGCCGCTGTTAATGGTCAAACGATTGCCAACCCAACTTCAGGTGAAAAGGCTGGAATAGATGCTGCTAAGTCCTTCAACCAAGGTTATACCGATGGTGAAAAGGGAACCGATGACAGTAATGTGACCGACCCAGTTCAAAAGGCCGCCGCAGCCGCCGCAAAGGAAGCCCTCACTGACTATGCAAATGGTAGCCCTAAGGGAACGGATGACATCAACAAGATGGACCCAGTTTCAAAGGCTGCTTACCAAAAGGCATTGGATGATGCTAAGGGACTTGCAACGCAAGGACAAAATGCATTTACTAACGGTACTGGTCGTCCAGACGATAGTACTCCAGCTGGTAAGGTAGCAGCTGCCGCTTACGACAAGGCAAAGCAAGGTTATGAGGATGCCGCAGCCGGTAAGACAACGGATGCTGATAAGAATGATCCAGCATATCAGGCTGGTCAAAAGGCTTATACAGATAGTCAAACTGGTTATAACGGTACAACTACACCAGCTGATAACGCTTCACAGCTAACGAAGGATGCCTACAATGGTGCAACCTCTGGTGCTGCCGATGCTGTTGCCGGCAAGGCAAAGCCAGCTGATTTGGCAACGAAGTCACAAGCTTACCAGGATGCTTACAACAAGGCTTATGACCAAGCTCAGAAGGGAATGGCTGATGCAACTGCTGGTACTCAACCAAC
>NZ_DF968114.1 GCF_001047135.2 Fructobacillus tropaeoli
GTCCCCTTCCCCCGAAGGGTCAGTATCCGTGGCAATGACAAGCCCATCAAAGCCTTGACTGGCTTTTTTCTTAAGATCATCTAAAAGCGACTTGGTACTTTCTTGTTGACCAGTTCGCGGATTTTTACTCACAATATAGGTTCGTTTCCAATCAAACTGGTTTAAGTCCCACGGCAAGTCTTTGAGGTCCCAGGACTTCATTTTGGCCGTAAGCGCTTCGGGGACTTGGTCTTGTGGTTCAGCCAAGGTCATCACGTGGCCTCTGAGATTGGTTAATTCATAGTCAAAATTCGCAAAATGCCCAGTGAGACCACCAAGTGCCTTTTCAAAGTTCTTTCGTGCAGAAGGCTTTTCAGTAATAATTAAATATTTTGTCATGGTAAAGTTTCCTTTCGTATTGTTGATTCATCAATTGAGACAAATAAAAAGACGCCCTTGGGACGCCTGTCTGTTTATTTCGTTATATAAAAAGCAAAAAGAGCCTCACACGAGACTCTTTCACGTTTTGCAAAACCCAAAGGGGTATGCTAAACTTGCTCACAAATAAGAAAATCCAGTCACATACATTTACTTTAGCCGGTAACTGTGAATGGAGCAAAACCTTATGCGTTTATTATAACGACATACATAAGGTTTTTCAAGATGCTTGAAAAAAGATTTGCTCCATTTGTGCCGTGATTGGTAGAAATGGAGTTTTTATGTCAAAAGCAAAATTAAAGCAACATTCAAAATACGGAAATAATCAGATTCAATATCAAGATAATAGTCAAAACTTATCATATTATTATTTTAGAACCAATATTAATACTAATTCTTCACCCAAATCGCCAAGTGAAACAGCTTTTGAAGCGATTTTTACCTCATCTCTGCTTTTAGTTATACCTTTTCTACATCAGTTTAAATTTATCTTTGACGCGTATAAAGAATATTCCCTTTTTCAATATTTATTTATTGGGCTGTTAGGATTTATATCCATTCTTTCAGTCTATAAACAGAGCCATTCGATTAATGATCGTATTTTTTCGACCATTCAATCGATTATACCGTTACTTCTTCAATACTTTTTACAACGTGTCACTATTCCTCAAGAACATTTAAATCTTTTTGCTACTATTAACATTTCCAATTTATTGCCTACCGTAAAAGATCACATAGGATCCATACTGTTTGCCTTAATTTTTACTATTACAATAATCTTTTTGTTTTATTCATCTTTGATGAGCTTTTACCAAATCGTTGTAAAGCATAATTTACTTCGTCTTAATTCGTTCCTCCTATATATAGTAATCATTGTCTTTTTAATTTTTGGGAAAAATTTATATTCAGTGACGATTCCGATACCTCTCAACTAATATCGTAACAATTTTATTCAATAGCAAAATGAGTAAATACGCAACAAATAATATAATAGCTAAAATCGTGCCAGTTACGGTATAAATATTGATTATTTTATGAACCAGCGCTGAATACATGAGACCCACGTATCCAAGAATCATCAAATACCATTTTACTAGCCAAACGAAGTAGTTTAATACCCTCATTAAGTAATTCATCATTTTTTTCATATCATTCTCCATCTCTTGTTCACAGGCCGCCAAGGTAGCAGATCTCACATCATACGTTATAATTTTGGTCCCTCTGTTG
>NZ_DF968115.1 GCF_001047135.2 Fructobacillus tropaeoli
GTTGCTACATAAGCGTTTTAAGCACCTTCGTTACCTTTTATTTTACAAGTTACGTGCAACCCCTAAATTAACAACTTTTATTATTCGTTTAAAATGCCTGTGTTATGGGCTTTTTGTCACACTCTTTTGTAACTGAGTGAAAATTTGGTGCCATAAAGAATTTTATATAAGCATTCTTTATCGCTTGGAATAACTTATTATATCGAATATCTGTTCGGATTACCAACGCAAAAAGCCCAGCCATCTTTGACTGGGTTTTCTGTATGTATTGGTGTTGCTTGGCCTTTAGTTCAGTATCGTTGCTAGGTCGATATTGCGGTACTGACAATGACGTTTAAAAGCCTGTAAACGGCTCATATAACGATGGATACGCATTGGGCGTGTGTTGATATTCATGACACTTTCATTAAGCTCAGATTGGCTTACCTTAGCGAAGTCTGTCTTTTTTGGATAATACTCGCGTAAGAGCTTATTAAAGTTCTCATTGGATCCACGTTCGTATGGTGAATACGCATGGGCAAAGTAATATTTGACCTTGTTTTTGTTTAGAACCTGTCTAGTTTGTAAAGCGATAAACTCAGACCCGCGATCACAAGTAACACTATCGACGCAACCTTGATATTTTATACAGAATTGCTCAATGGCTTTGCTAACTGTATAAGCAGACTTGTTCTTCACAACCATTGAAACAGCGTATCGGCTAAAACGTTCCACGAATGTTAATAATAAATGGCTGGATTGACGGGACTCAACACCGTCAATTTCCCAATGACCAAACCGGTGACGATTATTGATTACGCTAGGCCGGTAATCAATTGAATATTGGTGTGTGGCTCGTTTCTGATCTTCTTTTTTCAGATAAAGACTCTTTCGTTCACTCCAACTAAGTGCTCTTTTGTGATAACGTTGCCGTTTACCCTTATCCCGTAAAGACCAATAGTCGAGTCCTTTAATTTTTTTCCGGTTAACCCAATTATAAATGGTTTTAAAGCAAACACCCGCTCTTAATGGGCCGTTGGCGATTTGTTCTGGTGACCATTTCTTGTTAACGATATAGTCCTTAATCAGCTCTTGACGTCGTTTAGTTAATTTACTCGGTGATTTCTTTTTGTTTCGTTGCTTTTGGTCAGCTAATGTCTGTGCCTCAAGCGCATTATACATGCGTCTCGATATACGCGTACTCACTTTCATGCCCATGGTGGCGTGGTTTGTCGCTCGTTGGATTTCTTTGGTAATGGCAGCACGTGAATAACCAATCTGATTGGCAATATCACTGAGTGTGTATTTTTCGCGGATCAGGGTTTCAATTCGAACTCGAATATCCAGGGTTAAATGCGTTTGGCCCATTGTTTGTTTCCTCGCTTTGGCTCATAGTGGATCTAACAGTAAGGCCCCCCACTCCTCGGCGTAGGGGGAAGTCATGGCACAATAAAAAAACGTCCGGCCAGGGCCTAGACGTAAATGGAAGTGACGTACGGTAGCAACGTCCCTAAAATTATATCAAATGTTTCAATTGTTGTGCATTAGCACATGAGCTTTCGCACTTTGTGGAACTTTCGCTACATTTGTCGCGCTTTGTGGAACTTTCGCTACATTTGTCGCGCT
>NZ_DF968116.1 GCF_001047135.2 Fructobacillus tropaeoli
AGTTACACGACTGGTTATAACGCTGGTAAGAGTGAGGCAAGCGGTTATGATGACCAGAAGGCCCCAGCAGCAGATGCGTCACAAGCTGAAAAGGATGCCTACAATGCAGCTAAAGCTGGAGCAGCTGATGGTATTGCCGGTAAGCAGCCAGCAGATAACTCAACTCAGTCGCAAGCCTATAAGGATGCCTATACCAAGGCTTATCAGGATGCAACAAATGGTTACAATACTGGTTACGCCGCGGGCCAAAATGGTACGAAACCAAGTGCTAGCCAAGCAGCCGACCCATCTTATATGAAGGGTTACAACGCTGGTCAAGCAGCAAAGCAAGCCATTACTGATGACCAAAATGGTCAAAATAATGCAAGCAGTTCAGCTGATTCGACAACCTATAGTGATGCTCAGCAAGGCTACCATGATGGCGTTATCGCCACAGGCAAGACCGGTGTGAATACGCCAAACGCTACGGCAGCCAACGGTGATGCTCCATACCAGGTAGCTTATGACCAAGCTATTAAGGACACGAACGCAGCCCGTGAAGTCGCTTACCAGGATGCTGATAATGACCATGGTCAAACCAATGGTTCAAGTTATAAGTATTCTGCTAATAGTGATGTACAAACGGTAGCGCAACAAGCTTATACCGATGCTCAAACTGCTTATGCTGAAGCCATCTCTGGTGTTACAACACCAACGAGTCCAAATGATGCTCAGGCAAGTGGTATTACGACCGCCAAAAATGATCAGACCTATGTTGATGATACAGTTGCCAACCAATCACCAAGCGCAACGGTTTCATCTGCTAAGTCAACAGTGGTTTCAGCTCAAATCACAGCAGCTCAAAAAGCCTTTACGGCTAACCCAGATGCTTCTGACAGTTTGAACAGCACTGATCCACTCGCTAACTACGCTTATAAGACTGAAATGGATGCTTTGCAGAAGCAGTATCAGTCCGGAATTACAGATGCCAAGGCAGGAACAAGCCCAGCAACTACGGCCAGTGATGCCGAAAAGCAAGGTGCTAGCGACTATACAGCCGGATTGAACGCTGCGGTCAATGGTCAGACTATTGACAACCCAACCAGTGGTAATAAAGCTGGAGAAGATGCTATCAACTCCTTCAATAAGGGTTATCAAGATGCCGTGGATGGCAAAGATGATAGTAGCTCCGCTGACCCAGTTCAAAAGGCCGCCCAAGCAGCTGCCACTGAAGCCTTCAACGATGTGAAGAACAACACCGTCAAGACTTCTGATGAAATCAAGACGATGAACCCAGTGGCTCAGGTCGCCTATCAAAAGGCAGAACAAGAGGCCCAGGCTGATGCTGCCAAGGGAGCTCAAGCTTATGTCAATGGTGGTAGTCGTCCAGATGATAGTACCGTAGATGGTAAGGCAGCTGCCGCCGGATACGATGCTGCTAAATCAGGCTACACTGATGGCCAGAGCGGTAAGGCTGCAACATCAACTGACCCAAGTTACACGACTGGTTATAACGCTGGTAAGAGTGAGGCAAG
>NZ_DF968117.1 GCF_001047135.2 Fructobacillus tropaeoli
AAAAGCAGGCCCCAATTGCTGGGAGCTGCTTTTTTTACTTGGGTTAAGGCACATTATGTTAACTAGGATTTTTTTGTTTTTATCTACGATATACAGAAAGAGGGTATACCAAATCATGAACTTGAAAACAGCATCCATGTTGTAAAATTGTAGACAAACATAATCTACCTTGACGAAAGTGGTATGCCAACTATAGAAAGAGATGAATAAAATGAGAAAGTATCATCGTGCATTAGGACTATACGGTATTATTTACTCTAAAAATAAGGGTTTGGTGGTTATAAAAAAAAATAGAGGACCGTACGTTAATAGACTTGATTTACCCGGAGGGAGTTTGGAAGACGGTGAGGAATTAAGTGCTGCGATTAAAAGAGAAATAAACGAAGAAACAGGCTTGGTTGTTTTACAGTCTCGCCAAATAGGTATTACTAGTTTTAAATATCCTTGGGACTATCTCAAATTTCACTTTAATCAGCATATTGCAGTATTTTATGATATTCAAAAATATTCGGGCAACATCGAAAAGATTCCGCTACAATTTCCGGGACAAGATTCATTAGGATCTATTTTTATGCCACTAGAAAAACTAAATGAAACAAATTCATCCCCCTTAGTTTTGAAGGCTAAAGACTATTTGCAAAACAATAAACGGTTTGATGAATCTGATACAGTGTTGTTGAGATGGAACGTGTTGAACAGTGAATCTTTTTAGTTTAGACCTTTCACGAACTTATTTTTGTTTACCAAACATTCTGGACCAAAAATTTTTTTTATGAGTAGTTAATAATTTTTGTTTTTTAACTATTTTGCTTTGAAGGGAAGCTTGTAATTTTTGAGATTGGTCGGCAAGTTGATTGGCCATTTTTATTTGTTCATCTTTGATTTTTAGTTGTTCGTTTTGTGTTGCTATTTGTTTTTGTAAATCTGATATTTGGTTTCTAAGGTCTTTTTCTGTTATCGAAAAAGTGTCTCCTTTGAGTGTCTCCTTAGTGTGTCTCTTTTCATTTGAGGAGACACTTTTGGAGACACTTTTTTTGCGTGAACCAGTTCCGGTTTTTAAGGATTTTAGGTCTTCTTTTGTATATCGACCGTTTAGCTCTAACCCTATCTTTTTAGCCTTTTTATAAAGGTAAGACCTAGATATTCCAACTTCATTTGCAAGCTCGGTTGTTGTCAATTTAAAAGTGTCTTTTTTCATGTGTCTCATTATCTCATAAGGAGACAAAATTAGGAGACACTTTTGAATCGATTTAAATTTTTCTCTTGGCAGAATAGAAAACTGTGATATGATTAGCCTATCAGCGAAAGCTAATACATTTGAATACGAAAAAGGCCATCACCTTCCTTGCCGGGAAGGTGATGGCCAGCACAGTAACTGCTGAACCCAGTTGCCATGCTTTTATTTCTATAAGTCTATCTTACCGACAGAGAAATAAATAATCAACCTTAAAAACAGGGAGATCGCATAGCAACCAGCTAG
>NZ_DF968118.1 GCF_001047135.2 Fructobacillus tropaeoli
AACTAGTCTAAGTAGTACTGATTCGTCAAATAGTTCAACTAGCCTAAGTAATACTGATTCATTAAATAGTTCAACTAGCCTAAGTAATACTGATTCATCAAATAGTTCAACTAGCCTAAGTAATACTGATTCATCAAATAGTTCAACTAATCCAAGTAGTACTGATTCGTCAAATAGTTTAATGTATCGAACGTTAGATGATTCCCAAGATGCTCCTGCGGACCAAAATAACTATATTAGTGGTCCCGGAGGAGCAAATGGTAAAATTTATCAGGACGCTATTGCTAGTACTGCATTACAATATCAAGGCGTTTCTTATGATGAATCGTCCCAAAATTATGTTATTAATTTTCAGTTTGGATCAAAAGTAATTACTTCGACAGGCGGAGTTAATCGTGTTTTAGAGTTTTCTTTCCAGACTAGTCCAAATTTGAACAACAATGTCCAACAGGTAACTGTTAGTAATTCTGATGGTAGTCGTACGTTAGTAAATAACAATGGGACATATTATATAAAATATACTGTTGGTAAAGTTGTCGGAGGCAATGTTAATGTATCTGTCTACGTAAATCCTGTGAAGGTAACTGATGGGGACTGGGTATCGGCCTTTATGTCAACTCATCGTGAACGTTCTAATGGTACTCTTATACCTACTAGTACAGAAATTGCTTTCTCGGCTACCCGAAGTCTTACTTATCAACAATTTGGTAACGATTTTAATACACAATTGCTTTCATCACTGAAGAGTAATGCTCTGAAAGATTTAAACCAGACTAGCCCGTTAAATTCTACTACTAATCTTAAATCGAACTATACTAATAGTATAAATTCAGTGACAATTGATGGGGATTTTGCTTCTCAGATTCAATCTATACGAAGTGCTTTCCATGCTGATAGTACTAGTTTATCAAGCTCAATATCAGCTTTAAATAATCAATCGTCTTTGTCTGTTTCAAATGTTTCAGGTCTTGTTAATTTAACTGATGATGATAAAAAATCCGCATTAAACGCGATTAAGATGCAGCAACAGACAACATTATCAAACTTAATGTCTGTTACGCAAGCCAGCCAAATATCAGGAACGCAGAATAATGGTATTGAAGCAATAAAAAAAATTGAGCTACAGGCAACGATTCAGTCAGCAATTAATGCTATAAGTGATGCCGCTAAGGAAACTACTGGTAAGATACAGTCGGATAATACACTAACTGAGGATCAATATAATAATCAAATTAATAAAGTATTGTCTGATAAAAAGAAGTATACCGATTTGTTAAGTCAAATTACTAATTCTTCATCCGTAGCTAGTTTGCGTGATCAGGGAATCATGGCGATTAATGGGGACTATACTGCGGGAGAAAGTTTAGTCACTCAAAAGAAAACCGCGCAAGCAGCCATTGATGCGGAAACTCAGAAGACATCAGCAGCCATTG
>NZ_DF968119.1 GCF_001047135.2 Fructobacillus tropaeoli
CCGAAAGTAGTTGCCGGAACGCTGGCTGCGAGGATAGGACGACGCGATGCCGATACATATAAAAAAGAAGGGGACTTCTTTTTTTATTTTGGACGATTAGCTCAGCTGGGAGAGCACCTGCCTTACAAGCAGGGGGTCACAGGTTCGATCCCTGTATCGTCCATTGGCGAAGGCCAAGATATGCACGCCGCGTCGGGCAATCCAGCCGACTTAGCTCAGCTGGTAGAGCACCGCTCTTGTAAAGCGGGGGTCGAAGGTTCGAATCCTTTAGTCGGCATGATTATGCGAACGTAGTTCAGAGGTAGAACATCACCTTGCCATGGTGGGGGTCGCGGGTTCGAATCCCGTCGTTCGCTTGGATGCCGGCGTGGCGGAATAGGCAGACGCACAGGACTTAAAATCCTGCGATGGAAACATCGTACCGGTTCGATCCCGGTCGCCGGCATAATGCACCTATAGCGCAATTGGATAGAGTGTCTGACTACGAATCAGAAGGTTGCAGGTTCGACTCCTGCTAGGTGCATAAGGCCCCAAAAGGTCTAGGGCGAAGAAGTCCAAAAAGAAAGAAGAAGTCCAAAAAGAAAGCGGGACGTAGCTCAGCTTGGTAGAGCACCTGGTTTGGGACCAGGGGGTCGCAGGTTCGAATCCTGTCGTCCCGATCGCTGTGAGTACTACAGCAAAGTATCGCGGTGTAGCTCAGCTGGCTAGAGCGTTCGGTTCATACCCGAGAGGTCGAGGGTTCGATTCCCCCTGCCGCGATGACTCGAGCTGGGACCATTAGCTCAGCTGGTTAGAGCAGACGGCTCATAACCGTCCGGTCGTTGGTTCGAGTCCAACATGGTCCATGGAAGTGGATTAAAAGAACATGGAGAATTACCCAAGTCTGGCTGAAGGGAACGGTCTTGAAAACCGTCAGGTCGGGAAACCGGCGCGGGGGTTCGAATCCCCCATTCTCCTTACGGGTGTTGCCCAGAATAATATTATCGCGGGATGGAGCAGTTCGGTAGCTCGTCGGGCCCATAACCCGAAGGTCGTAGGTTCAAATCCTACTCCCGCAATTGGTCGCATGGTCTAGCTGGTTAGGACGCCTGCCTGTCACGCAGGAGATCACGGGTTCGAACCCCGTTGTGACCGTTTTCTGAAAAAAGAAAAGTTGGCTCTGTAGCTCAGTTGGTAGAGCAATGCATTGAAGCTGCATGTGTCGGCGGTTCGATTCCGTCCAGCGCCATTGGGGGAACCCAGAAAAGATGCGAATGTAGTTCAATGGTAGAATTCCAGCCTTCCAAGCTGGCTATGCGGGTTCGATTCCCGTCATTCGCTTAGGCAAGAAGCCGAAGAGATGGGCCATTAGCTCAGTTGGTTAGAGCGCTGTGTTGATAACGCAGAGGTCCCAGGTTCGAGTCCTGGATGGCCCATGA
>NZ_DF968120.1 GCF_001047135.2 Fructobacillus tropaeoli
ACTGACCCAGATACGATTATTCGTTTGGCCACGACTCTTAAGCAGGAGCGACAAGAGAAGTTGCTTCTTAAACAACGTGTTAATGAATTGCAACCAAAGGCTGATTACACAGACTCAATCTTGCAAAACAAAGAATTGGTTACTATCACATTTATTGCTAAAGACTACGGCATGAGCGGATCTGCGATGAATAAGTTGCTTCATGAGTTAGGTGTGCAGTACAAGCAAGGAAAGACTTGGCTTCTGTATTCAAAGCATCAGAAAAAGGGTTGGACACAATCAGAAACAACAAGAATTCAACATGCTGATGGAACTAATGAGGTAGTCGCTAATACCAAGTGGACTCAAAAGGGCCGTCTCGGGTTGTATGAACTATTGAAGGATAACGGTGTGTTGCCATTGATTGAGCAAGACCAGACGGCGTAAAGGAGAAGTATGAATACAGAATCCGTGATTTACTACAAAGACTGGTTAGGAAGGCGACACATTATAACGTGGGGCAATATTAATCCAGATGCTATTCAGAATCTCTTTGATAAAGAATTGTCTAAGAGAGGAATTTCGCCTAAAATTCCTAAATTTAGTCACGGAGTGTGGTTTATGACACAAGGAATTGAATTCAAAATTGAACTGACCAATTAAGGAGAAACAAATGAACGAAGAAAAAACAGTAGTTGGAGAAATCGGAAAGTTCGTTATTGATGTGTTAAACGAAGCAGAAACAAAAAAGAGCCCTGAAATGATTGAGGCCATTTCAAAGCTCGTAGGGTCAATTGATATTTTTAAATAAACCTTAATAGAAATCTTTAACAACTTATCATCTGACAATAGCTTGAAAATAAGATCTTGAATTTCACTCATAAGTGTTCTCCTTTCAAATTACTAGTCACTGCAATGCCAGTAGTTAAAGGATAGCAAAAGAAAGGAGGTTGAAATCATGAAAAATGAAATTGAACCATTAACGATAAACGGTTCAAGAATTTTTGACACGATCGGTGACTTGGCTGAAGCGATGGGAACAACTCGTGACAACGTTAATTTGTTGATGGCCATGCCCGGCTTTCCGTACTCGCCAGTTCCTGGACGTAAAAAGCCAATATACGTTGAGTACAAGGTGGCTGAATTTTTAGGTAGTATCACCAGATACAAGCCAAAAAGGTAAGGAGGTGGAAAATGAGCGAATTTAACCAATTATGGTCGATTGTAGCCACGCTGTTCACACTGGTATTAATCACGGCAACAGCGTTTGAAATTGGCTACACACTGGGACGTGATGACAAAAAGAAAGCAAAATAAAAGCCCGCTTAGCAGAGCGAGCTTAGGC
>NZ_DF968121.1 GCF_001047135.2 Fructobacillus tropaeoli
TTGCAGAACGCGTCGATGATGTGCTGTGCTTTACGACCAAGGCCTTACAAGGCAAACATTTAAAACGCTATTGAACTTTTATGTGTCAATTGGTACCATTATGGTAGCGAGTCTTTTATGCACACTAAAAGGAGAAAAATATGGCCACACAACAAGTACATTTTCGGATGGACGAAGAAGATAAGAAGGCAGTTGAAGAATTGTATCAGCAAATGGGCATGACCGCTTCTGACGCTTTTCGGCTTTTTGCGAAGAAGTCGTTAGAAGTGAGAGGACTACCATTTGAACTCTATCAACCTAATGAGAGGTTGCAAGAGGCTATTCGTAGTGATGATTATGTTACTTTTGATTCCAGCGAAGATGCTTGGGAGTATTTAAATTCTGATGAATGAATATAAAGTAAGAGTACAAAGCAAATTTAAAAAGAATTTTAAAAAAATTGTGAGGGGTGGTCGCTACCATCCAGCAGATTTTAAAATTGTTTTGGATCAATTGGTCAATCATCAGCCACTGCCTGCGCATTACAATGATCATGCTTTAGTGAATCGTTTTCCGGAACGTGAATTGCATATTAAGCCTGATTGGCTGTTAGTTTATCGTTATCATGGTCAATATCTCGAATTGATTGATACGGGTAGTCACTCGGATTTATTTCGATAAAACATGAATGTTGCCCATCCTTTTCGAGAAGGAAATGGTCGTGCCACAAGAATATGGCTTGATTTAATCTTGAAGCAATCATTAGGGCAAGTAGTTGATTGGTCGCAGGTTAATCCAGAGGATTATCTTTTAGCCATGGAACGAAGCCCCATTCGTACAAGAGAATTAAGTCAACTTTTGCAAGAGTCGTTAAGTTCTGATGTCCACAATCGTAAGGTTTATATGAAGGGTGTTGACCAATCATACGCTTATGAAGGTTATCAGCTTTTTCAAACAGAAGATTTATAAAATAAATTCTTTTGAATCAGTTCACTGATTAAAAGTAAACAAGGGTTTACGAAAGGAAATGTCGATGTCAAATGAGTTCGTTAATTACTATGATGAACTAGAGCTATCACAGCATGCTAGTCCAGAAATGGTTAAACAAGCGTATCGAACACTGTCAAAGCGGTTTCATCCAGATCATAATCAAGAAGAAGGCGCTGAAGCCAAGTACCTTGCTGTACAGCAAGCGTATGAGGTATTATCGGATCCACCAACGAGAAGTCGTTATGACCAACAGCTAAACCAGTATCGTGATTTGTCGAATTTGACGGATGCGTTAAATCAACAAGAGGGAACG
>NZ_DF968122.1 GCF_001047135.2 Fructobacillus tropaeoli
AATGGTATAAAGTTTACACTTCAGACGGTCATTTTCGAATTTTTCCAGCAGACAAATACATTTCAGAATGGAGTGAATAATCATGCGAGAAATTAAGTTTAGGATTTGGGACGAGAATTGCGAAGAATGGTTAAACCAAGATGAACACGTTATTTATGCGGACAATGGCGATGTAGGAGAATATGATGACGACGAACTAGTTGAATCTATCGTTCACAACACGGTGGTTGAACAATTTACGGGCCTGCACGATAAGAACGGCCAAGAAATCTACGAGGGCGATATTATGAAGTGCGTTGCTCGTGGTTCTAATGACATTTTTATAATGAAAGTCGCCTATTTTAATGATTGTGCTATGTTCTGCGTTCATTCAAATAGCCATCAGCGGAGGGGTTTGAGCGTTGCTTTTTATGAATCAGAAGTAATCGGAAACATTCACGAGAACAAAGAATTATTGGAGAAAAACAATGAAAAATTACGTTAAATGGTTAGTCCAAGAAATTAAGTCATTGAACACTGCTGGTGCAGTTATGCTGGCATTTATGGTCGGAGTTCAGTTGGCACTATTCATGGTTGCACCTATTACTGGACTATCAGTTATCACGCTAGTGGCCACGTTGGTTGGGTCAGCATGCACGGTCTACATGATGATTGGAAAGCCTATCAATGGGCTACTTGGGCTTATTAGTGCACTAGGATTTATCTACGTCAATTGGACTGCTGGACACTATGCCAGCGTATTGGATCAGTTAGTGTTCGTGGCATTGATTGATGTTCCGCTGATTGTGACGTGGAAGAGTTGGGGACACCGTATTATTAACGGCGTTAAGCATTTGAGTTTTGGCAACTGGCTGTCAACAGTGGCATTGATGTTCATTATCTGGATTCCACTTATTGTTGTCTACACTTGGTTAGGCGACACGAACCCAGTATGGGACTCATTGACGTTGGTAATAGGTGCGTTTGCATCGATTTATGTGTTCTTGGGCTACGGTGACAGTTACACGCTTTGGCTAATGGCTGATGTGGTCAATATTGTGCTTTGGATTACTGCTCTATCTGCTGGGTATTCCGCTAGTTCACTGCCAATGTTGTTGACAATGGCATTCTATCTGATGACAGCATTGTACGGGCGCTTCGTGTCTGTCTGGAGTAAGTGATGAAAGTACATGAATTGAAATTAGACGAAAAATATTTTGATTTAGTTAATAATGGCTTGAAAACATTTGAAATTCGGAAGAATGATAGAGACTATCATGTTG
>NZ_DF968123.1 GCF_001047135.2 Fructobacillus tropaeoli
AATGGTATAAAGTTTACACTTCAGACGGTCATTTTCGAATTTTTCCAGCAGACAAATACATTGCAGAATTTGGTGAATAATCATGCGAGAAATTAAGTTTAGGGCGTGGCACAAGAAAGAACAACGTTATTTACCAATTATGGAAATTCACGCATTTAACTGGTATGTCAGAACTTATGATGATAAGTACCGTGCTCCAGAATTCGAATTAGAACAATTCACTGGACTTTACGACAAGAACGGTAAAGAAATCTATGAGGATGACATCGTCAAGTTGCATGTTGTCATCTTGTCGCCTGATGACAAGGTTGGGTTTATTGAGTATAGTCCTAAGTTTGGCTACTGCATTAATTTTGGCAAAGCTATTGCACGTCAGGAGTATTGGGCGGCTAGCGATAAGCACACCATTGAAGTTATTGGAAACATTCACGAGAACAAAGAATTATTGGAGAAAAAACAATGAAAAATTACGTTAAATGGTTAGGTACAGAAATTAAGTCATTGAACACTGCTGGTGCAGTTATGCTGGCATTTATGGTCGGCGTTCAGTTGGCACTATTCATGGTCGCGCCGATTACTGGTCTATCAATTATCACGCTAGTGGCCACGTTGGTTGGGTCAGCATGTACGGTATACATGATGATCGGAAAGCCTATCAATGGGCTGCTTGGACTGATTAGCGCACTAGGTTTCATATACGTTAATTTGACGGCTGGACACTATGCAAGTGTATTGGATCAGTTAGTATTCGTGGCATTGATTGATATTCCGATGATTATCACGTGGAAGAGTTGGGGTCACCGTATTAAAAACGGTGTGAAACATTTGAGTTTCGGAAATTGGATGTCAACAGTGGCATTGATGTTAATTATCTGGATTCCACTTATTGTTGTCTACACATGGTTATGCGACACGAACCCAGCATGGGACTCATTGACGTTGGTAATAGGTGCGTTTGCATCGTTGTATGTATTCTTGGGCTACGGAGACAGCTACACATTGTGGTTGATGGCGGACGTGGTCAATATTGCGCTATGGTTTACTGCTCTATCTGCTGGGTATTCCGCTAGCTCACTGCCAATGTTGTTGACAATGGCATTCTACTTGATGACTGCATTGTATGGACGTTTCGTGTCAGTCTGGAGTAAGTGATGAAAGTACATGAATTGAAATTAGACGAAAAATATTTTGTTTTAGTTAATAATGGCTTGAAAACATTTGAAATTCGGAAGAATGATAGAGACTATCATGTTG
>NZ_DF968124.1 GCF_001047135.2 Fructobacillus tropaeoli
GCTTAAGAGTCGTGGCCAAACGAATAATCGTATCTGGGTCAGTCAACGCTTCTTCAATCTTCAAGTCCGTCATGTAAGCGCCGTGCTTGCGAATGCTTGGAAGGACTTCTGATGTGACCCACTTCTTGAACCGCTTAGCGCTATCTAACTTGCTACCAAAGATAAGAGCATAAACACCAGATTCGTTGATTAAATGTGCTCCTCGTTGTCCAAAACTCGGAGACGTTTTGTCGTTGAGTTTTTTGTCTTCATCATCAACGTGCATAACAATTGCCTTGTTAACATCGGCATATCCCAATGTCTTCGCAACATCTTTTCCTACAAACCATGGTTCGTTATCAACAAGTACTGTTCGTACTTCGTTACTTTCAAAGTTGAAAGCTTTTACTTCATTTGCCATGCTGGCCTCCCTTATGTTGTAGTATGTTCAGTTTTCTGAACGTTGATTGTAAAAAAATAAGATGACATATCTTCATCAGCAATTTCTAACACATTGCAAATGTTTAAAATTTCATCTTGTTTAAAAGGTTGTCCCTTCAACTTGTTTGTCATTGTTCCAGCTGAAATTCCAATTTTTCTAGCCAGAGAACTTTGATTGAAACCCTTAGACTTCATTCGGCCATACAATCGTTCATAATTGAATTTAATCATCTAATCCTCCTTTCGTTCGTTCAGTTTTTCTGAACAAACTAATAATAGCATCGTTTTTTTGGTTTTGCAATATATTTTTTAAGATTTTCTGAACTTTTTCATTTAATAGTTGAGTTTGTCTGAACTTTTGTTTATAATATGGTTATACTAATAAAGGAAGACATAGATATGGAAAGTTTTAATCTTCGCCTCAAAGAGGCAATGGAATATAAGAAAGTAAAATCAGCTGAATTATCTAAGTTGACAGGTATTGGTAAATCTTCTATTAGCCAATGGTTGTCTGGTCAATATTCTGCTAAGCAAGATAAAATTTTCATTATCGCTAAGGCTTTGAATGTTAATCCTAGTTGGCTAATTGGAGCAGACGTTCCTATGACCAACGAAAGCACTCCTGAAAAAATATTTAACATTGCTAACCAATTAGATGACGGACGACAAAAAAAGTTATACTATTTTGCTAACGAACAATTAGAAGAACAAAACAAAGTTGTTCAAATGCCAACGACCAACACTGTTGAAGTGTATGGGGCTGTTTCAGCTGGTACTGGTGAATACATGGTCGATAATCAACCAGAAGAAGTTGATTACAGTGGCACTGTTCC
>NZ_DF968125.1 GCF_001047135.2 Fructobacillus tropaeoli
GGAACAGTGCCACTGTAATCAACTTCTTCTGGTTGATTATCGACCATGTATTCACCAGTACCGGCAGACACAGCACCGTATACATCAACGGTGTTTGTCGCTGGCATTTGAACGACTTTGTTTTGCTCTTCTAACTGATTGTTAGCGTAGTTATATACATTTTTCTGACGATTTGGATTCAACTTTTCATAAACGGATATTAACTCATTATGATTAACGCCAACCCCCAATATATATTCAGGAGTAAGTCCAAGAACTCTTGCAAAATCATTAACTCTATTAAGAGGAAACTCTCTTGTTCCATTGAAATATCTTGAAATTGCTGATTTAGCCATGTCTACTTGGCGAGCTAATTCACTCATAGATATATTTTTTTCATTTGTTCTATCTTTTAAAATAGAAATGATTTCTTGATTAGTTCTCATTATATGTACCCCTCAAATCAATAACCAAATTATAGCACCGTTCCCATTTGGATACAATAATATTGATAAAAAAAACAAAAATATTTTTTTTTGACAAAATTGTTGACAAACGAGAACGAACATAATAATATATTAGTGTACCCGAAAGGGAACGGAAAGGAGGATAGATATGATTGTTAATCTTAATCGTTTGAAGGCTGAGCGAGTAGCAGCAGGCTTCACGCAAGACGAAATGGCAGAACGAATGGGATGGAAAACTCGTTCACCGTATGCTAAACGAGAATCAGGAATTATTCCAATTGGAGCAGATGAGTTAGCTAAGGCTGCTGAAATTCTTGGTTATGATTCAGGAACACTTGGTATTTTTTTTACAACAAACGTTCCCAATAGAGAACGTAATCAACCAGCATAAAGGAGGCCGACATGGCAAATGAAGTGAAAGCTTTCAATTTTGAAAGTAACGAAGTACGGACTGTACTTATTGATAACGAAGCATGGTTTGTAGGGAAAGATGTAGCAGAGACTTTAGGATATTCCCAAACTGCTAAAGCAATTCGAACGCATGTCCAAGTTGATGACAAAGGGGTGTCCGTTTTGGACACCCCTGGAGGAAAGCAACAGATGACTGTGATTAACGAGTCTGGTGTGTTCGCTCTTATCTTTGGTAGTGAATTAGATAGTGCTAAGCGTTTTAAAAAGTGGGTTACATCAGAAGTCCTGCCAAGCATTCGCAAGCATGGTGCTTACATGACGGACTCGAAGATTGAAGAAGCGTTGACTGACCCAGATACGATTATTCGTTTGGCCACGACTCTTAAGC
>NZ_DF968126.1 GCF_001047135.2 Fructobacillus tropaeoli
ACTGGTGGTACGAACCAGGAAGTAAAGGGTCAAATCATTGTCGATAAGTCGGGTGCCCAATCTGGTAAGAACATGATTAACGGCAACTACACGTTGGCTGGGAATGAGTTCGATATTTTTGACGAACAAAACAACCTGGTGGATCATGTGACAACCGATGCTTCTGGTAAGGCTTACTCAAAGACTGACTTGAAGTTGGGCAAGTACACAGTGGTTGAAACCAAGGCCAGTCAAGGCTTTGTCAAGTCGGCAACGCCACAAAAGGTCGATTTGTCTTATGTTGGCCAAGAAGTGCCAGTTGTCTTTGATACGGCGTACGAAACCAATCAAGAAGTCAAGGGTGGGATTACCATCCAAAAGACGGGTGCTGAAACTGGTACCAAGATGTGGAATGACAATTACTCTCTTGCTGGAAACGTCTTTAAGATCCATAAGGACACCATCAATGGTGAAGTCGTTGATGAAGTGACCACGGATGCCAATGGTTATGCTAAAACTCGTGAGGATTTGCCTCTTGGACACTATGTTGTCGAAGAAGCCCAAGCCTCAAAGGGATTTGTCAAAACCTTCAAGCCACAAGATGTTGATATTACTTATCAAGGTCAAAATGTGCCAATCGTCTTGTCTTTGACTGGCGGTACGAATCAAGAGGTAAAGGGAAAGATTGTCATCGACAAGTCCGGTTCCGAAAGTAAAAAGACACCTTGGAATACCAACTATTCACTGGCCGGCAATGTCTTTGATATTCATCAAGACAACGCGTTAGGTAAGGTGGTTGCTCAAATCACGACGGATGCAAATGGGCACGCCGAAACCGATGCCAACTTGCCATTGGGAGACTATTATGTGACCGAATCAAAGGCAAGCCAAGGCTATGTCAAGAGCTTTACGCCGCAAAAGGTTACCTTGAAATATGCCGGGCAAGAGGCCGCTTTGGTGGCGGATATGGCAGCGGGCACTAATCAAGAAGTGACCGGGTCTACTTCGGTGATTAAGCAAGATAAGCAGACTGGTGACAATAGTCAAGGTCGTGCTACGTTTAGCGGTGCTGAATATACGCTTTACCATGCTGATGGCACACCCGTTAAGTGGTCAGAACCTGGTCAGCCAACACCTGAAATTACTTCTGGAAAGAAAGTGAATCGGGATCAAGTGACATTGCGAATTGACGATGATTTGCATGAAGCAGGTGTTAAGCATCTAG
>NZ_DF968127.1 GCF_001047135.2 Fructobacillus tropaeoli
ACAACTTATCAAAAATTGTGGCGGTTCGCTTATTACGATGAGTGAGGTGCCTGAATGGAAATTGCAGGTAAATTGCTCAGCAAACGTGACAACGTGGTCACAATTGAATTAAATGATGACGTGGATACACAGTTCTACACGGACTCGGTTGGACTGGTGTTTCGTGATGAACGGTCAATCACTGCACAGCAACGTAAGTTTGCCTATGCAATTATGGCCGACATTGCTAAATCTGACATTGGTGGATTCTGGGCAGGCGATAACAAAGCGGTTGAGAACTATTTTAAAGCTCAGTATTGTCTGGATAACGACCTGGACTATATGAGCCTGTCAACTCGACTAGGGAATCGAACGGATGCCAACGAGTTTATCAGCATGTTATTGGACTTTAGCCTGGCACACAACGTGGCACTGTCCAGAATGCCGATAAATGAGCTTGAGGGCGACTTTGGAAGACGTTTCGAGTATTCATGCCTGCTGAATAAAAAATGCGTTATATGCGGTACTAGCAAGGGTATTGAGTTTGCACATTGCAAGGCAATTGGTTACACCATGAGCCGAAAGGATATGAACCATCTTGGCTGGCCTGGTATGGCGCTATGTCACGACCACCACATCAATCAACAGCACACAACCGAGTGGGGTATTAAGAAGTTCATGAAGCACTACCATTTGCAGGGCGTGCCGGTTGATGAACGAATTGCCAAAATTTATCACTTGCACATTGTTAAGAAAGAGAAATTGGTATAGGTAAGATGTTTAGAAAATTAGACCCTGATAGCGAATTAGGGAAACAAGTATCTGCATTTATCGCACAACAAAAGGAGCAAAACGTGGCAAAGAAATTTACGGAAAACGAATATCAGTTAATTATTTCTTTGTTTGACGGTTGGTTGGGAGATGGGGCAACACTCACTGTAGCGATTAGAAGTATTGCTGAAAGCCCTATTTTTTACGAACTTACTGAAAAATATAAATATGAATATTCGTTCAGTCGAATTAAAGAAATCGTTATTTTATTGGCAATACACGAGTCTCGAGCATGGGCGCATGAACAATTCGTTGAGAAAGAGAAGAAGTATTACTGGAAAAGCAAGAAACAGTATGGTGGAAGATTTAAAGTTTTGGTTAAAAGCTC
>NZ_DF968128.1 GCF_001047135.2 Fructobacillus tropaeoli
GAGCTTTTAACCAAAACTTTAAATCTTCCACCATACTGTTTCTTGCTTTTCCAGTAATACTTATTTTCCTTCTCAACAAACTTCTCATGCGCCTCATCACGAGTAGCTGGATTAGCAATCGCAAAAATCCCTTCCCAATCGTCGATAAAATTAAATTTTCCAAACAGCTCATCTGCAATTTGACTTAGCACATTAGGATTCATCAATCCCATATTGTATTTTTTGTTTACCTTATCGAAGCAATCAGCAATCTTCTGATATTCTTCTTCAGTGAATTTTTTAGTCATGAGTTGTCCCTCTTTATTTTTTGAAATAAACGTAGAAACTTGTTTTCCCAATTCGCTATCAGGTTCTAATTTTCTAAACATATTACCTATACCAATTTCTATTACCAGTAATTCAAGTGATAAATCTGTGCGATTTTTTCGTCCACAGGCACGCCCTGCAAATGATATTCAGCCATTCGTTCTTTTTCTTCGTGGTGAAACAAATCATGGTGCTGGCGACATAGCGCAATCAAACGCCGTCCCCTATGGTTAATCTTCGTGCGGTCATTTCCCATGCCGACTTTGCTTCCCGTTATATGGTGATGGTCCGCCTTAATTCCGCAAATCACGCACCGCTTGTTTATCAGGCAGGCATACTCATAACGAGCAATTGCAGGGTCGTCCAAGTGGTCTAATGGCCGTCTGCTAAGTGGTACATTGTGCATTAAGCAGAATTCCAAGAGCATATTAATCAGCACATTAGTGTCGGACATGTTACCTTTGGAATCGGACATGCTGAAATCTTCAATGCCATAGTAAGTAGACATATCAGACTTGAATCGATCGTATATGCGCTGTTCATAATCAGCATCACTTCCACCGATTGCAGCGTTGGCAATATCTCGCATAATCGCCCTAGCAAATTTACGCTGTTTAGGGCTCACAGAGCGACCGTCTGTGAAAAGCAGGCTAACTACACTCGAACCAAATTTATCGAGTTCTACGAGCTTCTCTGGCTCAGCTAATTCAATTGTGACCACGTTGCCTCGCCTACTTAGTAATTTACCTGTGATTTCCATTCAGGCACCTCACTCATCGTAATAAGCGAACCGCCACAATTTTTGATAAGTTGT
>NZ_DF968129.1 GCF_001047135.2 Fructobacillus tropaeoli
TCAGGCAACGGATGCTCAAGGTGTTGAAAACGCCCAAAGTGCCGGGGTCGCTAACGTTGATGTCGCTCATCAAACAGGTTTGAGTGTTATTACGCGAGGAGAAAAAATATATAAGAAACATTCTGTATTGCCTAATACTGGAATAGAAGCAGCGAATAAATCTGTAAGCAGTTTAATCGCTATTACTGGAATTATGATTTCTGGATTTTTCTTAACCAAGAAGTCCAAAAAAAGAAATAATTAACAGTAAATAAATGAAACCCTCAAGAGTGGCATCACTCTTGAGGGTTTTTACAATTATTGGAAATTTTATTATTGCCGTAGTACGACTGTAAAATTAAGTGTGGAATTGATATGTTCGGTGTTTTATAAAAAAAGAACGTAAAATTGAAACAATTAGACAGCAATAAATAAAGCAAATTAATTATTGGGTTAATGTCCAACCAATGAAAACGTTCGACTGGCAATCACCGCGAAAAGTCTTTTAGTAACATTGTGATGACAGCTTATTTTATCGTTAGTAAAAGGTTCAAAAAACAATCTCATCAAAATTCTCAGAAATGATTTTTTCACAAAGGTCAAAAGGCTTGCCATTGGGATTATGAGAGCTAGACCAATTGTTGGGGTCCAAATTGAGCAAAGTCAGTTTTAAGAAAAGTAAAAGCAGGCCCCGTTTAGGGGGCCTGCTTTTTTTTACTTTCGTTAACGCACATTATGTTAAGTAGTCGTATTAATCAATAAAATTTAGTTTTTCTTGTTACGACGACCGCTTAGTCCAAACAAACTTAGAACTGCCGAGACACCAAGAAGTCCTGCAATACTATAACGTTGCTCTTTTTTAGCTGTATCTGGTAATTTGTTGTACTTGTCTAAGCGACTAGTGTGTTGTTGCTTAGATGGTAACGGATTTCTATTTGTCTGCGGTTTAGTGCGCTCAGACAAAGCTGGATTCTTACTATTTGAATCTGGATTGGATGGTGTGTTTGTACCGTCTTGCTTATCAGAATCTGTTGCGTTCTTCGTGTATTTAACCGTGAAGTTCAAGTCTTTTGAATCACCCTTAACCGTTTGAGC
>NZ_DF968130.1:0-377 GCF_001047135.2 Fructobacillus tropaeoli
CCTTTTTTGTCAATCATATAGGCCTTTTGCCCACTCGTCAACTCCCCATACGTATTGGTTCTAGTGGCACCAGTGCCAATATTATATTTCTCAAGGAAGGTTTTCAACCATTTCCAGGTGGGTGCCGTTGGTTTCTTATTCTGTCCCTCGTAAACCAAACGTTGGGCCTGTTGGCCAATCCCTTGCGTAGAACGGTTACGATCTTCTTCCTCGTCTTGGTCTTGGTAAACCAAGTGCCACCCCTGACTTTGCGGTTGGTTAATCGTCGTCGTAAAGTTGGGTAATTCGGCTAACTGGGCTTTGACT
This sequence comes from Fructobacillus tropaeoli, assembly GCF_001047135.2. Classification (GTDB taxonomy): domain Bacteria; phylum Bacillota; class Bacilli; order Lactobacillales; family Lactobacillaceae; genus Fructobacillus; species Fructobacillus tropaeoli. Next base: position 307 of record NZ_DF968130.1, read on the forward strand.
TGTGTATAGTGATAATTCTCAGCCATCATCGCTAAGTAGTTCTTGGCCAAGACTTCATAAATTTTAGCCGC
>NZ_DF968130.1:387-996 GCF_001047135.2 Fructobacillus tropaeoli
GGCCATCAGTGCCTCTAGGGAACTGGGCGCCACTGAACCCGGTCGATTGGCGCCGTGCGCCCCTTTTTCTTGCACATGGGTCTTTCGTGGCTCTCGAACCGTCAGTAAATTGACGTCAACCCCTACTACTTTGGCAATCCCCTCCACCAATGGTCGTAAATCTTCATACTGTTCAGGGGTAATCGTCTTATCTTCTGTTCGTGGATAAGACACAATCTTGGCTTCATAGAGCTTTTGGTAAGTAGATGCCACTTCTTTGGCTTGAAAGCCTTCTTTGGCTAAAATAGCTGATAGCGAAGCCAAGTCGAGTAGTTTGGGTGGTTGCGTTTCTTTTTGTTGGGTGCTGGTCACGACAGGTGTAGCCGTTTCTGGTAAGGTTTCTTGCGTTAGTGCCTCTTCTTGACTGGCATAACGAAAATCGGGGTCTTCATCCTTTTTAACCGTTCGCGCATACGTATGACCATTTTCATCTTGGTAACGATTTTCAAAGAATGGCACCCGTTGATAATTTTTTGATGGCTTCTAATTGTTGGTACACACGCAAGATCATCGCCGACTTTAATCGTCCTTGTCGCGAAACAAAGGGATAACCGGCTTGTTTTGTCAGCG
>NZ_DF968131.1:0-670 GCF_001047135.2 Fructobacillus tropaeoli
CGCTGACAAAACAAGCCGGTTATCCCTTTGTTTCGCGACAAGGACGATTAAAGTCGGCGATGGTCTTACGTGTCTACCAACAATTAGAAGCCATCAAAAATTATCAACGGGTGCCGTTCTTTGAAAATCGTTACCAAGATGAAAATGGCCATACGTATGCGCGAACGGTTAAAAAGGATGAAGACCCGGATTTTCGTTACGCCAGCCAAGAAGAGGCACAAACGCAAGAAACCTTACCAGAAACGGCCACACCGGTCGTAACCAGCACCCAACAAAAAGAAACGCAACCACCCAAACTACTCGACTTGGCTTCGCTATCAGCTATTTTAGCCAAAGAAGGCTTTCAAGCCAAAGAAGTGGCATCTACTTACCAAAAGCTCTATGAAGCCAAGATTGTGTCTTATCCACGAACAGAAGATAAGACGATTACCCCTGAACAGTATGAAGATTTACGACCATTAGTGGATGGCATTGCCAAAGTAGTAGGGGTTGACGTCAATTTACTGACGGTTCGAAAGCCACGAAAGACCCATGTGCAAGAAAAAGGGGCGCACGGTGCCAATCGACCGGGTTCAGTGGTGCCCAGTTCCCTAGAGGCACTAATGGCTTATGGTCCTTCAGCGGCTAAAATTTATGAAGTCTTGGCCAAGAACTACTTAGCGATGATGGC
>NZ_DF968131.1:680-995 GCF_001047135.2 Fructobacillus tropaeoli
ATATAGGCAAGTCAAAGCTCAGTTAGCCGAATTACCCAACTTTACGACGACGATTAACCAACCGCAAAGTCAGGGGTGGCACTTGGTTTACCAAGACCAAGACGAGGAAGAAGATCGTAACCGTTCTACGCAAGGGGTTGGCCAACAGGCCCAACGTTTGGTTTACGAGGGACAGAATAAGAAACCAACAGCACCAACCTGGAAATGGTTGAAAACCTTCCTTGAAAAATACAATATTGGCACTGGTGCCACCAGAACCAATACGTATGGGGAGTTGACGAGTGGGCAAAAGGCCTATATGATTGACAAAAAAGG
>NZ_DF968132.1 GCF_001047135.2 Fructobacillus tropaeoli
TCTACTTCTCATAATCCCAATGGCAAGCCTTTTGACCTTTGTGAAAAAATCATTTCTGAGAACCTTGATGAGAACTTTTTATGACATTCTATCCACTTTATTTTTGCAAATTTTTTCCACTTAGTGGGTGGAGAACCTTATAGATAGCGTTTTGCCAAGAATAATGCATACCAAAATGATAGTATCGGTCAATTCGTGCCAGTTTGACTAAGACATGAACTAAAGCAAAAAGGCTAATCATTACTGGAATAGCACCCCAAACCGTTAAATGAATAACGTTGAATTCGTCCAATAATAAAATTATTGCAAAACATAAATCAATTAATAAGAGCCAACGATAAATTGGCTTTAACAGTCTTTGAGCGTCTTGCTCGGTAAAACTTTCTTTCATCTTTTCGTCCTCTCTTAACAGGTCATCCAATGACAAATCTAAAATATCCGATAGACGAATCAACAAATTGAAATCAGGATAATTTTTTCCATTTTCCCAATGAGAAATTGTTTGTCTAGTGACAAAAAGAAGGTTGGCTAATGTCTGTTGAGACATCTTCTTTTGTGTTCGAACTTGTTTTAAATGCTGTCCAAATTCCATTTATTTTTTCCTCTATCTTGATTATGATTAAAAAAAGAATCAGAACCAAGCAAGCAATTCTTACCCACTGTAATCACAACAAAATTCAACCAAATTTTAAATTCTCTGTCGACCTTTTGAACCAAAAAATGACTCCGAAAAAAGTAATTTCTAAAACTGAGGGATTGGGGCAACACCCCAAAAAATGAAAAACCAGGGAATATACACAAATCCCTGGTTTAGAATATCAGCATGGTGAGTACTCACATGCTAAACTTGCAAAAAGGATGGTCAGCTCAGTTTATTTAGAATAAACACTATCTTAGAGGAATGACATCAGGTGATGACCTAAGGGTCATCTGGCCTACTTATTTGCTGTGAAGTCTTCGACTTCATGCGCAAACAGCGTAGGG
>NZ_DF968133.1 GCF_001047135.2 Fructobacillus tropaeoli
AGCTTGATTGTTCAATTGATTTAACGTATCAGTATCATGAGATACTTGGTTTTGCGTTTGGTCAACATTTTGTTGTGTCTGTTCAACGTTTTGCTTAGCGTCCTTTAATTGGTCTTCAAGAGACTGTCTAGGAGTATCCTTTTCTGAATTTTGAGAAGAGGTTTCTGTTGATGCCTTTGTTTCGTCAGCTTGTTGTGCTTGTTGTGGCTGATTTGGATTAGTGACAGTATCCGCAGATACTGAATGTCCTGAAATCATTCCTGCGCTTACCACTAATCCAGCGATAATCCAGAACTTTCCGTTCTTGTACATCTTGAAATGGTTCTTTGTAGTATGGTTTAATGGCATATTATAATCCTTTTCTGATTTTATTATTAAGTTTAATGGTTTTGATAATTTTTTCTAGTTAACTATTTATAGTGTTTCACAATATTCCCCCCCCTCTCAATTATAATATATTCTAAGCGTAGTCCTTTTGAAATGAGAATATTTTAAACGAAGATACATATAGTAATCTTCCCATAAGGTCTATGAGTTTATTGTATAATGAATTATTTAGTTACTGTGACGGCTTTTGATTTCCTTAAGGCCGTTACCCTATAAGGCTGAGACGGGACAGGCGTGTACCCGTAAGGAAGGAGGCAGTTGTTCCGTCCAAACCACGTCCGAAGGTTGAAGTAGCGTGCAACTGGGCAATGAATCATTGGATATGGGGTAGCTCGCCCAGCAAGTTATTGGCAAAGTAGTGGTTCTTAGATTAGCACCTAGGAGGCTCTGAGAAATGTTTTCAGTTCAGAGCAAAAGCCATTTTAAGAAAAGAAAAAGCAGGCCCCAATTGCTGGGAGCTGCTTTTTTTACTTGGGTTAAGGCACATTATGTTAA
>NZ_DF968134.1 GCF_001047135.2 Fructobacillus tropaeoli
GGGTTGCACGTAACTTGTAAAATAAAAGGTAACGAAGGTGCTTAAAACGCTTATGTAGCAACGGGTCTCATCGACTTTTGCTCGGTCAAATAAGCGAGCTTCCGTTAGCTTATTTCTTTATTTTGTCTTTCTTAAAATAAGTTAACTTTAGCTAATATCTGATAAGCCAACATTCGTTGGCTTATTTTTTTGCACTTTTTTAAGTAAAAATACATAAACGAGGTAATCATGAAACAAAATGTTGGCATTTTCATTAAAGAATATCGCAATCAACGTCGGTTGTCGCAAACAGAATTTGCGAAAAGGGCAGATGTCACACAAACAATCATCTCAAATCTTGAACGGGGCCAAGTTAAGTCTGTCACCACTACTCATGCCGCGGGCATTGCTCGAGCAATGGGCATGACTATATCGGAGTTTATGGAAAAGTTTGAGGTCTAATGTGCAAAGAATTTCAATTCAACAGGTTCAGGCATTTGAACAATTTTATCGAATTCCAAAAGCCCTTTTTATTTCCGAAAAATACAACGATATGAAACTGGAATCCAAAGTAGCCTACGCCATTTTGAGAGATCGCTTTGAACTATCTGTTCGCAATGGTTGGGTCGATGATGATCAAAATGTTTATTTTGTTTATACGATTGCCGCTCTAGGTGATTTGCTCAGTTGCGGTAAAAATAAGGTCTTAGGTATCAAGAAAGACTTGGGGGAACATGGCCTTTTAGAAGAAGTTCGACAAGGTTTAAACAAACCCAATCGACTATATTTAGGCTTAGCAATTGATGAAAATGATGAAAAAAACAGCCCTGAACCCTTGGTACAAGCGGAAGTTTCAAAATCAAACT
>NZ_DF968135.1 GCF_001047135.2 Fructobacillus tropaeoli
GCCTAAGCTCGCTCTGCTAAGCGGGCTTTTATTTTGCTTTCTTTTTGTCATCACGTCCCAGTTCGTAGCCAATTTCAAACGCTGTTGCAACGATGAGTACCAGTGTGACCAGCGTGGCTACAATCGACCATAACTGATTAATGTCGCTCATATATCACCTCACTTAAAGTAATTCTGCAATCGCACTCCTAGATAAAGGGGGTGCGTTTTACTTTTGTTTTCAGCTTTTGGAAATTTCTTGTTATCTCGATAGTATTTTTTGAATGTTGGGTAAGAGATACCGTCAAGCTCTTCACGAATTTCCTTAATCGTGTAAAGTTTTGTGTCTATAAATGCGATTGGAATCACCTTCCTTTCTATATTTTTGCTATCCTTTACGCCGTCTGGTCTTGCTCAATAAGTGGCAACACTCCGTTTTCTTTCAGAAGTTCATACAGTCCAAGTCGTCCCTTCTGTGTCCACTTAGTACTTGCCACAAGCTTCTTTGAACCATCAGCACGCCGAACTTCTTTCGTTTCTGATTGTGTCCATCCCTTTTTCTGATGCGTTGCGTACAGCAACCAAGTGTCACCTTGCCGATATTGCACGCCCAATTCATGGAGTAACCTATTCATTGCTGCACCACTCATTCCGTAGTCTTTAGCAATAAATGTGATGGTTACTAAGGCCTTGTTCTGTAAGATTGAGTCAGTGTAATCAGCCTTCGGTTGCAATTCGTTCACACGTTGTTTAAGCAGTAACTTCTCTTGTCGCTCCTGCTTAAGAGTCGTGGCCAAACGAATAATCGTATCTGGGTCAGT
>NZ_DF968136.1 GCF_001047135.2 Fructobacillus tropaeoli
TTGATGGCTGGATCTCATACCCGGTTCAATAATCTTCGCCCCATAGCGACTGGCAATTTTGTCCGAAATATCGGCATATTGTTTAGCGGTACCCTTCTGCCAACGAAAAGCGGAACCGTCCAGTGAACTGACGTGGTTAAAGATAATATGGTTATGCAAATGGTCTTGGTCTAAATGAGTGGCAATCACAAATTGATAGTCCCCACCGGTTAATTCCATCACCGTTTTTCGCCCGATCTCATGGACCTCTTCGGGCGTTAATGGATCATCTGGACTAAAGGATTGAATTAAATGGTGGGCTAACTGGGGACTACCCCGCCCAGTTATTTTTTGTAAATCTTGATACTCAAAAGGAATCAAGTGCCCTTGATCATCAAAATTTAAATCCTTCCCTTTTTCCATATACGCCAACATTTGTGTTGCTAACATTTCGTTATATGAGTCTGCCAAGTTACCAATCAGGTGACCACTTAACATTTCTTGTCCATTCGTTTTCTCGGCATTTTCAACGTAAGTTAAGGCACTTTTTAAATAGTCAGCGTGTTGTTGGGCTTTGGAAATTTTCTCTTTATTCTTAATATACTGATCGGCATGACGTAAATTATCAAAAGAATGAATGACAAAGCTCTTGGTGTACACCATTGCGTTGCTCCTTTCTTAATTTTTTTGAAGAAGTTGTTGTTGTAAGTCATTCAGTTCTTCTTGAAAGTGCTGGAACGTCATCATCATTTCTTCCACGACTTCGTCGTCAACTTGACGATAGACGTGGGCAGCCCGTGCTAAC
>NZ_DF968137.1 GCF_001047135.2 Fructobacillus tropaeoli
TTGATGGCTGGATCTCATACCCGGTTCAATAATCTTCGCCCCATAGCGACTGGCAATTTTGTTTGAAATATCGCCATATTGTTTCGCCGTCCCTTTCTGCCAACGAAAAGCGGAACCGTCCAGTGAACTGACGTGGTTAAAGATAATATGGTTATGCAAATGGTCTTGGTCTAAATGAGTGGCAATCACAAATTGATAGTCTCCACCGGTTAATTCCATTACCGTTTTTCGGCCAATCTCATGGACCTCTTCGGGAGTTAATGGATCATCTGGACTAAAGGATTGAATTAAATGGTGGGCTAACTGGGGACTACCCCGCCCGGTGATTTTTTGTAAATCTTGATACTCAAAAGGAATCAAGTGCCCTTGATCATCAAAGTTTAAATCCTTCCCTTTTTCCATGTACGCCAACATTTGTGTTGCTAACATTTCGTTATACGAGTCTGCCAAGTTCCCAATCAAGTGCCCGCTTAACAGTTCTTGCCCATTCGTTTTCTCGGCATTTTCAACATAAGTTAAGGCACTTTTCAAATAGTCAGCTTGTTTGGCTTTAGAAATTTTCTCTTTATTTTTAATATACTGATCAGCACGACGTAAATTATCAAAAGAGTGAATGGCAAAACTTTTGGTATACACCATTGCGTTGCTCCTTTCTTAATCTTTTTGAAGAAGTTGTCGTTGTAAGTCATCCAGTTCTTCTTGAAAGTGTTGAAACGTCGTCATCATTTCTTCCACGACTTCGTCGTCAACTTGACGATAGACGTGGGCAGCCCGTGCTAAC
>NZ_DF968138.1 GCF_001047135.2 Fructobacillus tropaeoli
TTTGAAATTGATAAAGAACGGCCACGGGTAGAAATAAGGGCAGTTAAATTAAACATGTAGGGGGTGACAGATTTGAAATATACAGTGGATCAGCTATTTACTGATTATTTCTCCGGAACAATCGAAAAGCAGATAGCTTGGCGACGATTTGAATTGCGATTTGACAACCCTGTTCGTGATGAAAATGTTGGTGGCGGTAAAAAGCAAAATGAAATCAATCGGGCCCTAGATAATCAGATTATTAGGGAAGAGTCTGATCCGGAAATGATTCAGCTTACCATTCGCTATGAATCGGTTAAGCAATTTATGCAAACAATTGACCAACAGCTCGTCACGATGTTGGATTATCATTACGACGAACAAAAGAATTATGTGTGGCCTAAGATTGCCGAGATGGTCTATAAGTCGAAGAGCCAGTGCATTCGTGATGTACAACATGCTAAAGAGAAGTATTACAAGTCTCATTGGTCAAGGCCTGTGGAAAACTTGACCCTCTGAAAACATGCGACTATCATGCGACTTTTGACCTAAAAAAAGGTGGTATATTTGTAGTATAGAAATTTTGTAAAAGAATTTCTGCGGGGTGCGGAAACACCTACGCTCCTTTAAATAGTCAGCCTGGAATGGTTGGCATTATGCGTGTCTAGCTGAGACAGTTTAGCGCTGGGGTCATGTCCGAGTAGTAGGGTGGTGCAATTCCACTGACACGCTTAGCTTGCCAAGACCCAAGCAATTGGTAGCGAGTAGTAGTCATCTCCTGGCGGAAGG
>NZ_DF968139.1 GCF_001047135.2 Fructobacillus tropaeoli
ACGGCTTCAAATACGTGCAATCTCCATCAGGTAGCTCCCAATCAGGTTACAACGGTATTCAACTGTCGCTTATTCCAATCAATGGCACCAAGGGTGAAAAGCAGACCGTTACAACCGACACGGACGCCAATGGTTATGATGGTTACTACAAGTTCAACAACATCTCTTATGGTGATTATGAATTGTGGGAAGAAAATGCGCCTGAGGGTTACGAGCATATCGAGCCACTTTATGTTCATATTGAACTAAACGCGGACAAGACGGCTTATGTCTTTACGGTGACGGAAAAGGGACAGTCAGTTCCATTGAAAAAAATGATAGTGCCTGTCAATAAAATCAATGAAGGCACTGGCAATGTTTACCTTTCAAAACTGTTCTTGTTCGACAAGTCGGAAGACACGAGAAAATGCAATGGCGGTGGTAATAATCAACCAGTCATTAACGTTAATAACACGAATACGAATGCCAATTCTCCCGTTATTAACAACAACCCTGTGGTAAACACCAACTCCACTTCTAATGGTGGCCAACAGCATCAACAAGAAAATCAGCAGCAGACTGGTGGTGCCGTGACACAAACTGGTGGTACCCAAAATCAGGCAACCCAAACAAACCCAACACTGACAGGGGGTGATCAATCACAAGACAGTAAGTCGAAGGCTTCTTCAACCCCAACCGTTACTGGTGGTACGCAGACACAAGATGGTAAGACCAACGTGACCTCAACACCAAC
>NZ_DF968140.1:0-360 GCF_001047135.2 Fructobacillus tropaeoli
TTTTCTCTACTTTTCTCTACTTTTTTATTTTTTCCGCGCCTTCTTTTTATCGAGGATTAAATCAAAGCCAACAAAATTTTTGCCCTTATAACGTTTCTTGGCAAGCTGACCTTTAGCGGTGTAAGCTTTCCCTTTTTTGTTAATGGCTTGAAAGGAAATGACTTCCCCCGCCAATAACTGCGCCACTTCTTCTGCCGTAAAACGGTGTCCCGAAAACGAAGCATTAAAGGACACTTCTTCACCTTGCCATTCACCGCTTACTTTTTCTTTGGGTTCATAGCTGGCTGGCTTTTCAATTGCGCTTTCTAATTGCTTAACGTTTTCAGCCATGATGGGTAAATCATGAGCCACCGTCACATT
>NZ_DF968140.1:370-703 GCF_001047135.2 Fructobacillus tropaeoli
GCCTTGCCATTCACCGCTTACTTTTTCTTTGGGTTCATAGTTGGCTGGCTTCTCAATCGCGCTTTCTAATTGCTTAACGTTTTCAGCCATGATGGGTAAATCATGAGCCACCGTCACATTCAAAGAATGTAAAGCCTCATCAGGCGTCATCTCAAAACGACCGACTTGATCAAAAATATCAAAGACTCGCTTAGTGGTCTTGGGATTGGCAATATAAGTATCTTGTACTAAAATCGCCGCCGCCAAACCATTATCCGTCAAGGTAATCTTTCCTTTTTTGTCAATCATATAGGCCTTTTGCCCACTCGTCAACTCCCCATACGTATTGGTTCT
>NZ_DF968141.1 GCF_001047135.2 Fructobacillus tropaeoli
TTACTTAGGCTAGTTGAACTATTTGACGAATCAGTACTACTTAGACTAGTTGAACTATTTGACGAATCAGTATTACTTAGGCTAGTTGAACTATTTGACGAATCAGTACTACTTGGACTAGTTGAACTATTATCACCATGATTTGTATTCGAAAGTGCTGTTGCTACAACTTTTTGTGAACTAATATCATTAGCAGATGCTGTTTGAACCAGTCCTGCTCCAGCAATCATACCAAAAGTAACCAATGAAACAACAATCCATTGACTCTTAACCTTCCGTAAAACTTTCTTTTCTTTAACTTTAGAAATTCTTTGTTTGTTATATATCATTTTTATCTCCTCATAATATAAATTAAATATTTGAAACAAACTATCAATTACATTCTAACAAATATAACTGTAAATATATAATTTCTTTTACACAAAACAATTCATTAATGAATTGTTTTAATATCCTATCTTTTTAAACATTAAAAAATTTCATTTGACTTTCACGTTGACCCCAGCCAAGGGCAGCACGTTGTTTTGAGCAGAGAGAGCCCTTAGGTAAATCTCAAAAAAGAAAATACTTAAGGGCTCTTCCAAGGTATAGCTACGAGCCATCGCTTTGGTCAAGTCGCTAACATTGTTTAAAGAGTATTCTGCCCACTCTCCCGTTTGTTCCGGGTAATGTGTTGCCAGACTTCCGCTCTGAGCTAAAA
>NZ_DF968142.1 GCF_001047135.2 Fructobacillus tropaeoli
ACGGCTTCAAATACGTGCAATCTCCATCAGGTAGCTCCCAATCAGGTTACAACGGTATTCAATTGTCATTGATTCCAATTAACGGCACCAAGGGTGACAAGCAGACCGTTACCACTGAAACGGATGCCAATGGTTATGATGGTTATTACAAGTTCAACAATATTTCATACGGTGATTATGAGTTGTGGGAAGAAAACGCCCCAGAGGGCTACCAGCATATCGAGCCACTTTATGTTCATATTGAACTAAACGCGGACAAGACGGCTTATGTCTTTACGGTGACGGAAAAGGGACAGTCAGTTCCATTGAAAAAAATGATAGTGCCTGTCAATAAAATCAATGAAGGCACTGGCAATGTTTACCTTTCAAAACTGTTCTTGTTCGACAAGTCGGAAGACACGAGAAAATGCAATGGCGGTGGTAATAATCAACCGGTCATTAACGTTAATAACACGAATACGAATACGAATGCCAATTCTCCCGTTATTAACAACAACCCTGTGGTAAACACCAACTCCACTTCTAATGGTGGCCAACAGCATCAACAAGAAAATCAGCAGCAGACTGGTGGTACGCAGACACAAGATGGTAAGGCCCATGTGACAGGGGGCGATCAATCACAAGATGGCAAGGCGAACGTAACTGGCGGTGCACAGACACAAGATGGTAAGACCAATGTGACCTCAACACCAACGGTAAC
>NZ_DF968143.1 GCF_001047135.2 Fructobacillus tropaeoli
TGCAACCCTAAAATTAACAACGTAAGTAAACAATCGCTCCGAGGCTTGGTATAAGGCCTTTTTTATTTTTAAAAAGTTTTTTGGTTTTTCTATCGTCGAAAAAGAATCGGTTATTTTCGCTTCTTTTTTCGCTGAACTTCTTGAATTATAACGTACTTGTTATCAAATGCCAAGCGCGTTAACTTTTAGATCAACGCAAAAAAGCCAGTCCCTGACTGGTTCAAAAAAATTCAATTGTTGCTCTTTAAGATGGGTTTAAGAATCGTTGGTCAAATGCGACCTGACGATATTGGCAATGCCGTCTAAATGCTTGTAATCGGCTCCTGTAACGATGTGTTCGCATCGGGCGAGTGTTGATACTCATGACCGTTTTATCGAGCTCAGATTGGCTTATATGGGCGAAATCGGTTTTCTTTGGATAATATTCCCGCAAGAGCTTATTAAAATTCTCGTTGGAACCACGTTCATACGGTGAATACGCATGGGCATAATAATATTTCACGCCATGCTGATCCAACATTTGTCGCGTCTGCAAGGCAATGAACTCGGACCCTCGGTCACAAGTCACACTGTCCACACAACCTTTATATTTTTCGCAGAACTTTGAAATAGACTTGCTGACGGTATAAGCGGACTTATCCTTAATAACCATTGAGACCGCATAGCGACTAAAGCGTTCTACAAAAGT
>NZ_DF968144.1 GCF_001047135.2 Fructobacillus tropaeoli
CAACAAGACTTGCAGCAAGCACAATTTGCAAAAGACGTTCAAGATTCATTTGCAAAGCAATTAAACGCATATCGTCAAAGTAAGGGTCTATCACCCCTTGTTTGGAATCAAGATCTTGCTGATTTTGAATCTGACCGTGCAGAATCTATTGCCAACGGATCACGTTCCGATCAAACAGCCCAATCCGCACACGATGGTGCAAAAACAGGTATCGCCTTGACTCTCGCAAAACAAGGAAAAGTTGCACAAGGCAGCGAAAACGAATCAGGACTCGTGATGGAACAACTTCCAAACCCAATTTCGACATCAGCATCTGATGTCGCAAAAGGACTTCTTAATAACTGGATCAACTCACCATTACACAATAAAAACCAAGTAAATCCTAATTCTAAAGAATTTGGATTTGGTATTGCCTTTGGTCAATTGTCAGGATACCGAGTAGCTTATGCATATACTGCATTTGCAACACCTCTCCCATTAGACAATAATACGCCTAACACTGAATCAGACGGTTCAATCAAATCAATTGGAACATACCAAGACGCTGTTAACGAATGGAGTAATTGGTCACTAAATCCTTTGAGTGAATCTTCACTCACACAATATCATGCCGAACCACACGTTGAAACATTTGATGACATTAAGGCCAATGCTGATGCA
>NZ_DF968145.1 GCF_001047135.2 Fructobacillus tropaeoli
TGCATCAGCATTGGCCTTAATGTCATCAAATGTTTCAACGTGTGGTTCGGCATGATATTGTGCAAGTGCTTCATTGCTTAGAGGGCTTGCGTTATATTTAGCAAATTCATCAACAACGTCTTGATAAGTACCGAACTTGTCAATTTCACCATGCGTTTCTTGTTGGTTAAATGGTGCTGCAAAGCCAGTGTATGCATATACAACTGGGTATCCTTCAAGTTTACCGTATGCCAATCCAAATCCAAATTCTTGATAATCAGGGTTTAATTGGTTGGCGTTATGTCCGGTTGATTGAATCCAACGGTTCAAAAGTGCTTGGGCAATGTCATCTGCTGAAAGGTCGCTTGATTGGATAACATATCCTGTTTCGTTTTCTCCACTGAATACCATTTTTCCTTGCTTAGCCATAACCAATGCAATACCCGTCTTTGAACCTTCATGGATACTTTTGATAGAATCAGTTGAGCGAGTTCCATTTGCAATAGATTCTGCACGGTCTGATTCGAAGTCAGCAATGTCTTGATTCCAAACCATTTGAGAGACACCCTTACTTTGACGATATGCATTCAATTGCTTTGCAAATGAATCTTGAACGTCTTTTGCAAATTGTGCTTGCTGCAAGTCTTGTTG
>NZ_DF968146.1 GCF_001047135.2 Fructobacillus tropaeoli
CGCCAACGCCTGCCGCCGCAGTCGCGGCTGCCACCCACATTTTTCCTGCCTTGTACAATTTCTTTCTCATTCTAAAGTCCAACTCTCCTAAATAAATTTAACATGTCTTGAAGTGAAGCAAACATATTTATTATATGACGTTTCATGTAAAAATTCTATATTTTCATTTAATAAAACTGTAATACTTTATTTTTTATAAGACAAAAAGGCTAAAACGACATGTCGTTTTAGCCTTCTTTAATACCTTTATTAGCTATTAACGCACAAAGTAAGTGCCATCATTACCGAAGTAATAGTTCTTACCATCAATGCTTTGGTTTCCTTGTACTGCTCGACCATCGGCATCTGTCCAATATGTCAGACCCCATGCTTGACGCCATCCTTGATTTTGACGAACACCATCAACGAACCAGTAGTACGTTCCCATGTAGTAACGGAAGCCAGTATACAATTGACCGTCTTCATACCAACGATAGCCACCGTTTGCTGGTGAACCATCCCAGATGTAGCCTTCCTTTGGTGTCAAGCTACCATCCGCATTGGCATAGTAAATAGTACCATTGTCGTTTACTTCTTGGTTTGTCCGCATAAAGAAGGTGCCGTCATTACCGAAGTAGTAAAGCTTACC
>NZ_DF968147.1 GCF_001047135.2 Fructobacillus tropaeoli
TTGTAATGATCCAGCATATCGCCAAGAAAGCCCAATAAAGCATTAGACCGATGATTTTAATTAGCCAAAATAAGGCTCGCATCGTCAAGTAACAATAATCTTTAAAGGTATACTGATATGGCTCTATTGTGAAAGACTCTTCTTGAACATTAGTCGTTCCCTCTTGTTGATTTAACGCATCCGTCAAATTCGACAAATCACGATACTGGTTTAGCTGTTGGTCATAACGACTTCTCGTTGGTGGATCCGATAATACCTCATACGCTTGCTGTACAGCAAAATACTTGGCTTCAGCACCTTCTTCTTGATTATGATCTGGATGAAATCGCTTTGAAAGTGTTCGATACGCTTGTTTAACCATTTCTGGACTAGCATGCTGTGATAGCTCTAGTTCATCATAGTAATTAACGAACTCATTTGACATCGACATTTCCTTTCGTAAACCCTTGTTTACTATTATTTTAGCAGTTCATAAAAACCACTTATAATAATTCTTTTAAAAGTCTTTTTAAGAACGTAAATGTTTGCCTTGTAAGGCCTTGGTCGTAAAGCACAGCACATCATCGACGCGTTCTGCAA
>NZ_DF968148.1 GCF_001047135.2 Fructobacillus tropaeoli
TGGCCGTTTTCTAATTCATCTAATTGTGACCCATAAATCAACACTTGGGCTTGGTCATCAGAGCCAAAGTCCACATTCACGTACAAGCCTTGACTGGTTTTGGAATAAATCTGCCAAGGTTCAATGATCACACGCCAACCAAAGTCTTCTTGCTCTTGTTCAATACTTTCTTGATAGTTTTGCACGACTTCGGCCACGCTGACTTGCACATCATTTTCCGCTAAACGTTTTTCCATATTGGTCATTTGATAAAATGCTGGCTGCTTTTTATCCAAACTGCGCGCCCGAGTCCATTTGATTTGGTCACTATCAGCTAATTTAAATTTGGTATGTTGGCCACTTGTATCAACTTGTAAATGAATGGCCGCCGCTTTTTCTAAGAAGTCCATCTTGGAATTCGAATTGGCTAACAAGTAGTCTAAGCGTGCTTTGATTTTTTTTCGGTATAAGTTTTCCGTTTGCCATTTCGTATAACGTTGATGGCTGGATCTCATACCCGGTTCAATAATCTTCGCCCCATAGCGACTGGCAATTTTGT
>NZ_DF968149.1 GCF_001047135.2 Fructobacillus tropaeoli
GACCCTACGCTGTTTGCGCATGAAGTCGAAGACTTCACAGCAAATAAGTAGGCCAGATGACCGAGAGGTCATCACTGGGAAAAGTTATTTTGCATTTTATTCGTAAAATCAACTTTTCTCTTTTTGAACTTTTGTTTGATGGCAACAAACCTTTCCAACTCATCAAAGATTATTTTCACTTCATGAGTTAAAAATCGTTAAAAACGGAAAAATTTCTTGCTCTAAAATAATAAAAAATGTCCAATAATAAAAATTACTTTTGGACAATTCAGTGCTAAAAAACTTTTTCTTGATTGAACTCTTTTTGGCAATTTTTTTCGTTCAAAAGTAAAATGGACCGTCAAAATGATTTTAGTGTTTCGGCCAAAATCAGAAAACAGCTCCTTTATGTTTCCAAATTTTCTTCGGCCTTCAAAGATAGGGTAATTATCAAAAAGTGAGTGATAACAGGTTAAGGGGGATTGTCGCCACGTGGTGGCTTAGCCCCGCTGTGCGGGCAATCCCGG
>NZ_DF968150.1 GCF_001047135.2 Fructobacillus tropaeoli
GTTGCCTGCTTCTTCATCTTTGAGCCAATGTAACGATTCTTTCGTTCAGCCTGAATGTATTTATTGAGAGTAAATGATTTTAGAACGTTTAGATTGAACTCAATCATGGCCATTAAATTTAAAATCACGAAGATACTTAAACATCAAATAGATAAACGCCCATACTACGCTTCCTGCTAACACCGTCAGTACTGCTGCAAACAGTACCAACAAATAAATTCCAACCGTACTAATCATCTACATACCCCGTTTAATATTTACCAATACCCAAAACAACGTAACCATCTTTCTGCTCGTAATCCGTCATATAAATGATTTTTCTTAAAATCGTATCGGCTTCATGAACTGAACTAGCTTTATAAGGTTGTGATGCCCAAGCAATGTCTGTTTGCTTATAACAATTCAACTCGCTGTTATATCTAGAAAGGGCCAACAAATCGCCAACATGATAGTCTCTATCATTCTTCCGAATTTCAAATGTTTTCAAGCCATTATTAACTAAA
>NZ_DF968151.1 GCF_001047135.2 Fructobacillus tropaeoli
ATTTCCATTCAGGCACCTCACTCATCGTAATAAGCGAACCGCCACAATTTTTGATAAGTTGTATCAGAAACGTTGCGTCGCCCTTCTCCAAAGAATCGATGCAATTGTGTTCGGCTAACACCAGTCTTTCGTGCCACTTGTCCAAGAGTTAAATTGTTCTTATGGCGTGCCGTCCACAAACGGTTGGCCATCTTGTCGCTAATTTCCTTCGACATCTCACAACCTCTCAATCGTTAACTTATAAATCTGACCGCCGACTTCGATGTGCTGGTTAGCTGTAATGCCAGATAGTGCTGTGTGTTCCATGGCTTCAACAGCCTTTGTTGCCACTCGTTCTTTTTCGTTCTTAATCACTGTTTCACCCCCAGTAAATAATCGGTAGTTACCCGGTACTTGTACGCCATTCGCTTCAGAATGAATAAGCTAGGCTTAACGATTCCTTTTTCAATCCGTCCTAAATCTTTTTCGTCAATTCCGATAATCTCGCTGGCATC
>NZ_DF968152.1 GCF_001047135.2 Fructobacillus tropaeoli
TCTGCTGGAAAAATTCGAAAATGACCGTCTGAAGTGTAAACTTTATACCATTCGTCTTCATCTTCGATACGCGTAACATCTACCTGAGTTTCATAACCACGTCCGTCTTTTATTTTTTCACCAACTTTTACAATATATGGTTCGTTGATACCTAGATAATCACCACTTGGAAATACGGCACCTAATCCAACGCTCTGTAAACTTAGTATCTTCATCACTCCACCTCTTCAACACTTTCATCGTCAATTGGCATTGTAGAGATAATTGCAGTTACGCCTTGCAACACTTCGTACTCTTCTTTAGTCAGTTCCATCACTCCACCTCTTCCCGGTCGAACATGTCTGGGTTGTATCCTGCTTCAATGATTTCTGTTTCAGTAAAAACATCTCTATTTATAGGAGATAAATAGAATGAGTCCGATGGGTATC
>NZ_DF968153.1 GCF_001047135.2 Fructobacillus tropaeoli
GTTGGTTGAGTACCAGCAGTTGCATCAGCCATTCCCTTCTGAGCTTGGTCATAAGCCTTGTTATAAGCATCTTGATAAGCTTGTGACTTGGTTGCCAAATCAGCTGGCTTTGCCTTACCAGCAACAGCATCAGCAGCTCCAGAAGTTGCACCGTTATAGGCATCCTTCGTTTGCTGTGAAGCGTTGTCAGCTGGAGCACTCGTACCATTGTAACCAGTCTGAGTATCCTTGTAGACCTTTTCACCTGCTTGATATGCTGGGTCATCTTGGTCTGCGGCAGTCGTCTTACCAGCTGCTGCATCTTCGTAACCCTGCTTTGCCTTGTCATAGGCTGCGGCTGCGGCCTTACCAGTTGGCGTTGAGTCATCTGGGCGAGCTTGGCCGTTAAGGTATGCTTGAGAACCACTTTGAGCAGCCTTCTG
>NZ_DF968154.1 GCF_001047135.2 Fructobacillus tropaeoli
GACCCTACGCTGTTTGCGCATGAAGTCGAAGACTTCACAGCAAATAAGTAGGCCAGATGACCTTTAGGGCATCACTGGGAAAAGTTATTTTCACTGCATGAGTTAAAAATCGCCAACAATGAAAATTTTTTTGCTCCAAAATAATAAAAAATGCCCAATAATAAAAATTACTTTAGGGCATTTTAGTGCTAATAATTTTTTTGATTGCACTCTTTTTCGCAATTTTTGTTTTCGTCCAAAAGTAAAATGAACCGTCAAAATCGTTTTAGTGTTTCGGTCAAAATCATAAAACCATTTCACCATGTTTCCAAATTTTCTACGTCCTTAAAAAAACATGTAATCATCAAAAATTTAATTTTAACAGGTTAAGGGGGATTGTCGCCACGTGGTGGCTCAGCCCCGCTGTGCGGGCAATCCCGG
>NZ_DF968155.1 GCF_001047135.2 Fructobacillus tropaeoli
GCAAAACTCAAAGCGTTAGACTTCTATGCCCAACATGGTGATGGGACGTTACGGAGTGGTCAGGCCCAGCAAATCGAACAAAACTTGGTCAAAGCCATGGCAACGGCGAAGGAACGTTTGGCAGACCTTGACGATAAAATGGTGCAATTGCGACAAGAAATGGCCCAGCGGTTAGATGACCCAAAAGTCCGGGCAAATCTTCAAAAGGAATTAAATGCTTGGACGATTAGCCGTGACTTATTGCATGAACAATATGAACAAGCAGTTCATGATTTAGACTATCACCGTGGTGTGCATGCCAAGATGACGAATGTCTATGAACAGCAAGAAAAAAAGGCCGCTCCAACAGAGGGACCAAAATTATAACGTATGATGTGAGATCTGCTACCTTGGCGGCCTGTGAAC
>NZ_DF968156.1 GCF_001047135.2 Fructobacillus tropaeoli
AATGAACCAACAACTAAAGAATTTGCAAGACGCTCAAAACCAAGTCACTGAAGCTCAAAACAACCTTACTTCAGCAAAGTCTAAGTTGTCAGATGATCAAGACGCTCTCGAAAAGAGTAAGACAGTACTTGCTCACAAGCAATCACAGTTCAATGAAACCTGGTCTTCGCTAATCAAGGCCCAAGAAACTCTTGAAACATTAATTCAAGAATTCCAACAAGCCCAACAACGTCATCAAGATGCCGTCTCAAAGTACAACGAGTTACAAAATCAGTATGATAAAGAACATACAGCTCAAAACAAAAATACTGATAACAACACTGGTACTAATTCTGATGTAAAGCCTAATGGTGATACTCAAACAGCTTCTGATGCTAATAAGGGTACGCAAAGT
>NZ_DF968157.1 GCF_001047135.2 Fructobacillus tropaeoli
ACGTCTTTTGCAAATTGTGCTTGCTGCAAGTCTTGTTGAGCTTTATTGTTTGCAGACGTTGCAGTTGTTTCGTCTGATTGCGTTTGATCAAGATTCTTTTGAGCTTGTTCTTCAGCACTCTTGTGATTAGTAACATCGTCTTGAGCATTCTTGATTTGTTCAGCTAATTCTGGGTTTTGAGCTTGTTGCTTTTCGGCAAGGTTTGTCTTTGCTTGGTCTGCTTGTGTTGACGCATCTTGAACTTCTTGCTTAGCAGACTCAACAGCTTGAGTATCATTGTTGACGTTAGTTTGGGCTTGTTCAGTGTCAGCCTTTTCATTCTGAGCTTGATTGTTCAATTGATTTAACGTATCAGTATCATGAGATACTTGGTTTTGCGTTTGGT
>NZ_DF968158.1 GCF_001047135.2 Fructobacillus tropaeoli
ACCAAACGCAAAACCAAGTATCTCATGATACTGATACGTTAAATCAATTGAACAATCAAGCTGAAACAGAAAAAGCTAACGTTGAACAAGCTCAGACTGAGGTTAATAATAACATTCAAGCCGTAGACTCTGCAAAGCAAGACGTTCAAAACGCAACAACACAAGCAGACCAAGCAAAAGCAAACCTTGCAGAAAAGCAACAAGCTCAAGATTTAACACTTCCTGATCAAATCAAAACTGCACAAAACAATGTTGATGCAAACAAAAAGACTGAAGACCAAGCTCAACAAACACTTAATCAAAAGCAAAGTGAAGAAGCAGACGCAACGTCTGCAAACAATAAAGCTCAACAAGACTTGCAGCAAGCACAATTTGCAAAAGACGT
>NZ_DF968159.1 GCF_001047135.2 Fructobacillus tropaeoli
AATGAGTAGTTGGCATTCCACTGCTTTGTACCGGTTTCAGCACCAGTTTTTTGAATGGTAATCCCACCCTTAACTTCTTGGTTGGTCTCAAAAGCTGTGTTAAAAACAATAGGTGCTTGTTGACCATTGTATGTCAACGTTACATTCTGAGGAGTGGCCGATTTGACAAAACCTTGACTAGCTTTGGTTTCAATAACCTTATATGTGCCTAGTGGCAATGATTCTTTCGAGTAGGCTTTACCAGAAGCATCTGTCGTCACATGATCAACAACCTGACCATGCTCATCAACAATATCAAACTCGTTGCCTGCCAACGTGTAGTTGCCGTTAATCATGTTCTTGCCTGATTGGGCACCCGA
>NZ_DF968160.1 GCF_001047135.2 Fructobacillus tropaeoli
AATGAGTAGTTGGCATTCCACTGCTTTGTACCGGTTTCAGCACCAGTTTTTTGAATGGTAATGCCACCCTTGACTTCTTGGTTGGTCTCATAGGCTGTGTCAAAGACAACCGGTACTTCTTGACCAACATAAGACAAGTCAACCTTTTGTGGGGTCGCTGACTTCACAAAGCCTTGACTGGCCTTGGTTTCAACCACCGTGTACTTACCTAACTTCAAGTCCGTCTTTGAGTAAGCCTTACCAGAAGCATCGGTGGTCACATGATCAACCAGGTTGTTTTGTTCGTCAAAAATATCGAACTCGTTGCCTGCCAACGTGTAGTTGCCGTTAATCATGTTCTTGCCTGATTGGGCACCCGA
>NZ_DF968161.1 GCF_001047135.2 Fructobacillus tropaeoli
AAATACATTCAGGCTGAACGAAAGAATCGTTACATTGGCTCAAAGATGAAGAAGCAGGCAACCAATTACTGCCAGCTAGTCGTCCAGCAGGCCATGGTAGACGGTGTACGATTCGAGTGGCCATGTATGTTGGAGCTAAGGTGGTACGTGCCAAATAAGCGCACTGATTCAGACAACTGGGCGTTTATGAAGAAATTCATTCTAGACGGCATGCAGAAGGCGAACGTGCGAGGAAAAGCATTCTTGCCCAATGACAGCCTGAATTATGTAACTGGATATTATGAGTCCTTTGAAATTGATAAAGAACGGCCACGGGTAGAAATAAGGGCAGTTAAATTAAACATGTAGGG
>NZ_DF968162.1 GCF_001047135.2 Fructobacillus tropaeoli
AAATACATTCAGGCTGAACGAAAGAATCGTTACATTGGCTCAAAGATGAAGAAGCAGGCAACGAATTACTGCCAGCTAGTCGTCCAGCAGGCCATGGTAGACGGTGTTCGATTCGAGTGGCCATGTATGTTGGAGCTAAGGTGGTACGTGCCCAATAAGCGCACTGATTCAGATAACTGGGCGTTTATGAAGAAATTCATTCTAGACGGCATGCAGAAGGCGAACGTGCGGGGAAAAGCATTCTTGCCCAATGACAGCCTGAATTATGTAACTGGATATTATGAGTCATTTGAAATTGATAAAGAACGGCCACGGGTAGAAATAAGGGCAGTTAAATTAAACATGTAGGG
>NZ_DF968163.1 GCF_001047135.2 Fructobacillus tropaeoli
CATCGCCGACTTTAATCGTCCTTGTCGCGAAACAAAGGGATAACCGGCTTGTTTTGTCAGCGTGGTTGCACCGCGTGTGAGTTGCATCGAGGCAAAGTCCCATTGATTACGGGCAAGTCCCTTTTGTAAAGGACCATGCTCTTGAAAGTTGGCAATTGGCTTTAAGTTCTCAAGGGCTTTTCGTAATCCCTTTTCACTTTCATCAACAAAGTTTGCTCGGAAGACTGGACCAGTCCATTTAATGGCGTCAATGGCTTCCCAAGCGAGCAAGTCCCCTTCCCCCGAAGGGTCAGTATCCGTGGCAATGACAAGCCCATCAAAGCCTTGACTGG
>NZ_DF968164.1 GCF_001047135.2 Fructobacillus tropaeoli
TATGAAGATGGTCAACTGTTCACTGGCTTCCGTTATTACATGGGTACTTATTATTGGTTTGTTAACGGTGTTCGACAAAACACTGGCTGGCGTAGTGCTTGGGGTTTGACCTACTATACTGATCAAGATGGTCGGGCCGTTCAAGGCACTCACGTGATTGATGGTAAAGTTTATAACTTTGGTGATGATGGTACTTACTATTCACGCCCAGTTCAAGGATATGTTTGGGATGGCTCATCGGCAAATGGTGGTTATCGTTGGTATGAAGATGGTCAACTGTTCACTGGCTTCCGTTATTACATGGGTACTTATTATTGGTTTGT
>NZ_DF968165.1 GCF_001047135.2 Fructobacillus tropaeoli
TCTACTTCTCATAATCCCAATGGCAAGCCTTTTGACCTTTGTGAAAAAATCATTTCTGAGAATCTTGATGAGATTTTTTATAGCTTGCTCCCAAAAGAATTAACACAGCAGTTATACCTAACAAGATATTAACAATAACAGATAATAATGACCCTGGATATTTTAAAAAAGTGACTAGACTAATTACTGATAATAAACAAACAAGTATGATTAATATCCAGTTATAACGATATAAATTTTTTCGCAAAATTTTTCTCCTTAACACTAATGATAAAGTATTATATCTTGATTCTCCTCGTCAGCAAAACGC
>NZ_DF968166.1 GCF_001047135.2 Fructobacillus tropaeoli
GCCTACTTATTTGCTGTGAAGTCTTCGACTTCATGCGCAAACAGCGTAGGGTCTGTTTTTCTTTTTATCCGAAATGGATTTCTTTATTAATCAATCTGTTTCAATCTTTTTTCTCTAAAAAGCCAAAAGACTGTAGTTGACTTTCGCACGAACCCCTGCCAAGGGCAGCAAGTTGTTTTGAGCAGAGAGAGCCCTTAGGTAAATCTCAAAATAGAGAATACTTAAGGGCTTTGCCAAGGTATAGCTAAGAGCCATCGCTTTGGTCAAGTCGCTAACATCGTTTAAAGAGCATTCT
>NZ_DF968167.1 GCF_001047135.2 Fructobacillus tropaeoli
TGACCACTCCGTAACGTCCCATCACCATGTTGGGCATAGAAGTCTAACGCTTTGAGTTTTGCTGCTAAAGAGGCAATCACCGGTTCTTTTCGGATAGGTTGTTGCCCGTTATAACGACTCAGCTGTTTAGCTAAAGTTGCGCCCTTAATAAAGCGCTTATCCCCTTGTCCTTTTTGTCGCCGCGTGATGTTGTAATAATCATTATCTTTGACAAAAAAAGCATATTGGCCGTTTTCTAATTCATCTAATTGTGACCCATAAATCAACACTTGGGCTTGGTCATCAGA
>NZ_DF968168.1 GCF_001047135.2 Fructobacillus tropaeoli
TCTGATGACCAAGCCCAAGTGTTGATTTATGGGTCACAATTAGATGAATTAGAAAACGGCCAGTATGCTTTTTTTGTGAAAGACAATGATTATTACAACATCACGCGGCCACAAAAAGGACAAGGGGATAAGCGCTTTATTAAGGGCTCGACTTTAGCCCAACAGCTCAGTCGTTATAACGGTCAACAACCTATCCGAAAAGAACCGGTGATTGCCTCTTTAGCCGCAAAACTCAAAGCGTTAGACTTCTATGCCCAACATGGTGATGGGACGTTACGGAGTGGTCA
>NZ_DF968169.1 GCF_001047135.2 Fructobacillus tropaeoli
GCTGTGAAGTCTTCGACTTCATGCGCAAACAGCGTAGGGTCTGTTTTTCTCTTTATCCGAAATGGATTTCTTTATCAATCAATCTGTTTCAACCTTTTTCTCTAAAAAACCAAAAGACTTTCGTTGACTTTCGCACGAACCCCTGACAAGGGCAGCAAGTTGTTGTGAGCAGAGAGAGCCCTTAGGTAAATCTCAAAAAAGAGAATACTTAAGGGCTTTTCCAAGGTATAGCTAAGAGCCATCGCTTTGGTCAAGTCGCTAACATCGTTTAAAGAGCATTCT
>NZ_DF968170.1 GCF_001047135.2 Fructobacillus tropaeoli
TCGGGATCAAGTGACATTGCGAATTGACGATGATTTGCATGAAGCAGGTGTTAAGCATCTAGCATTGGGTGACTATTACTGGCAAGAAACCAAGGCGCCTGAAGGGTATCAATTGGACGGTCAAAAGTACAATGTCGCCATCAAGTATCAGGACCAAGATACACCGGTGATTACGCAAAATGAAACCTCGAAGGAACAAGTGATTAACTTTAGTTTTGACGGCTTCAAATACGTGCAATCTCCATCAGGTAGCTCCCAATCAGGTTACAACGGTATTCAA
>NZ_DF968171.1 GCF_001047135.2 Fructobacillus tropaeoli
GCACATTATGTTAACTAGTCGTATTAATCAATAAAATTTAGTTTTTCTTGTTACGACGACTGCTTAGTCCAAATAAGCTTAGAACTGTCGAGACACCAAGAAGTCCTGTAATACTATAACCTTGCTCTTTTTTAGCTGTATCTGGCAATTTGTTGTGTTTCTCTTCGCTTTGAACGCTTGTTGCGGGAAGATGATTATCACTATTGTTTGATGACGCTGACGTGTTATTAGGCTTTACATCAGGGACAGTACTTTGCGTACCC
>NZ_DF968172.1 GCF_001047135.2 Fructobacillus tropaeoli
GACACGGCTAAGACGGTATTAGTGCAGGCTCAACAGAGCTATAACCCCTTTGAAAAACAAAAGACCGACCGTGTGGCCTTTAAGAACGGCACTTATATGCTGAAAACTGGCGAGATGGTGAGCAATAGCCCAAAAGATTATTTGATTAACGGGCATAATATCGAAGCTCAAGCAGGTCAAGCATCCCCGAATATCAACGCTTGGGGTGCATACCTGTTTGGCAATTCTTGGCAGTATCT
>NZ_DF968173.1 GCF_001047135.2 Fructobacillus tropaeoli
TGCTAATCTAGGAACCACTACTTTGCCAATCACTTGCTGGGCGAGCTAACCCATGTCCAATTGTTCATTGCCCAGTTGCCCGCTAAGCAACCTTTGGACGTGGTTTGGACGGAACAACTTCCTCCCTCCTTACGGGTACACGCCTGTCCCGTATCAGCCTTATAGGATAACGGCCCTAAGGAAATCAAAAGCCGTCACAGTAACTAAAAAGGAGACCGCCTAGCTGGTTGCTAT
>NZ_DF968174.1 GCF_001047135.2 Fructobacillus tropaeoli
GGTTGATTATTACCACCGCCATTGCATTTTCTCGTGTCTTCCGACTTGTCGAACAAGAACAGTTTTGAAAGGTAAACATTGCCAGTGCCTTCATTGATTTTATTGACAGGCACTATCATTTTTTTCAATGGAACTGACTGTCCCTTTTCCGTCACCGTAAAGACATAAGCCGTCTTGTCCGCGTTTAGTTCAATATGAACATAAAGTGGCTCGATATGCT
>NZ_DF968175.1 GCF_001047135.2 Fructobacillus tropaeoli
ATTACCATTCAAAAAACTGGTGCTGAAACCGGTACAAAGCAGTGGAATGCCAACTACTCATTGGCTGGTAACGTCTTTAAGATTCATAAGGACACCATCAATGGTGAAGTCGTTGACGAAGTGACCACGGATGCCAATGGCTATGCCAAGACCAAGACAGACTTGCCTCTTGGACACTATGTCGTGGAAGAGGTCCAAGCTTCTAAGGGC
>NZ_DF968176.1 GCF_001047135.2 Fructobacillus tropaeoli
ATGATTTTTTCACAAAGGTCAAAAGGCTTGCCATTGGGATTATGAGAAGTAGACCAATTGTTGGGGTCCAAATTGAGCAAGTGGACTTATTAGAAAAGTAAAAGCAGGCCCCAAAAACGGGGCCTGCTTTTTTTGACTTTCGTTAACGCACATTATGTTAACTAGTCGTATTAATCAATAAAATTTAGTTTTTCTTGTTACGACGACTG
>NZ_DF968177.1 GCF_001047135.2 Fructobacillus tropaeoli
GGTACTGGTGAATACATGGTCGATAATCAACCAGAAGAAGTTGATTACAGTGGCACTGTTCCAGAACATGATTTTGCTGTTACCGTTAATGGTGACTCAATGACTCCACTGTTCGATGATAAGCAAATTATCTTCGTCAAGAAGGAACATGAAGCACGATCTGGTCAGATTGTCATTGCTGACTATGATGGCCAAGCTTATGTTAA
>NZ_DF968178.1 GCF_001047135.2 Fructobacillus tropaeoli
AATGGTCGTAAATCTTCATACTGTTCAGGGGTAATCGTCTTATCTTCTGTTCGTGGATAAGACACAATCTTGGCTTCATAGAGCTTTTGGTAAGTAGATGCCACTTCTTTGGCTTGAAAGCCTTCTTTGGCTAAAATAGCTGATAGCGAAGCCAAGTCGAGTAGTTTGGGTGGTTGCGTTTCTTTTTGTTGGGTGCTGGT